>JAJNBD010000001.1 GCA_021156105.1 Gammaproteobacteria bacterium
TAGTTTGGTTGTTCTAGATCAAGGCAGTCAACCAGTATCGGGCACCTGGTATAGCATCAATAGCACAACAGGTGTCATAAGTTTAACCTCAGCTTTACCGGCAGGAAATTACACTTTAAGAGTTACGGCAAAAAATGGTAATGCTTTTGCGACGAGTGATTTAAATTTAACCGTGGTGCCTGCGCTAACTGCAGCAGTTGCGCCAAGTGTGTTAGCGCAACAGGCTTCTGTTGGTGAGGTCTTTTCATTCGCTGTACCCAGTTTTACCAATATTGTTTCTGGCGCAACAGTTAATGATAGCTTTGCTAATTTACCTGCAGGTTGGAGTTATGATGCCAGCACGCGAGTGTTAACAGGCATGCCAACAAAAGTCATGTCCACGCTTGCGTTGACAGAAGCTTTCACTGTCAGTCGCGTCAATCCTGAAAGCAATCAGTTAGAAAGTTCCACCACCAATTTAACGTTAAATGTTCAAGTTCAGCCCAGCTTAGCGGTTAATAATTTAGCACAAATGGTGAGTGGTGGTGTTTCAACGCAAGCTTTAAGTGTGGTAAATAATACCTTAGCAATTACCACACCAGCTTCTAATCTCACGGTAATTTTACAAGTCAGCACTTCAACCGCAAGTTTGCAATTAATAGCTTCAGGTGCTGCAGTTATTAGCCAACCAAGTGTGGGTATATATCAAGTAACAGGTTCTAAAGCTGATGTAGTTGCTACCTTGAAAACCTTAAAGGCACAAGTCAGCGATGTTGACTTTGCAGGCGATGTTGCCATTAGTGCAACGGTTCAAGATGAATTAAATACTGATATTACCCAAACGATCACGGCACAGTTTCAACCTTTACCTTATGTAACGCCTGTCTGGTCAAATACAAGCTTAACCACAAAAACCAAAGTGGCTGGTAGCGCAGAAAGTTTTAGTTTAGGCACGGTAACAAGCAGTGATGGCCGCGAATCTACTTACAGTTTGGCTGTGTTGGATCAAAGCAGTCAATCGGTGCCAGGCAATTGGTATAGTATCAATAGCGTAACAGGAGTAATAAGCTTAACGTTAGCTTTACCTAAAGGCAGTTATCGCTTAGTTGCAACAGCACACAACGGTGATCAAGTTGCTGAAGCAACTTTGGATTTAACTGTTGTGCCTATCTTAACTGCTGCAGTGGCACCCAGTATATCGCAGCAACAAGCCTCCGTTGGTATTCCTTATTCTTTTACGATACCTGAATTTATGGATATTACTGCTGGAGCAACAGTTGTATACAGCATGCCAAATTTGCCTCAAGGCTGGGAGTTTAATCCTGATACGCGCGAATTAACGGGTACACCGATTAGTGATATGTCAGCACTTTCGCTAGAAATGACGGCTACAGTAAATCGTATTAACCCCGAAACAAATCAGATTGAAAGTCTCACAAGTCAGGCATCCATGAGTGTTCAGGTAACGCCAAGCTTGTCTCTTGGTTCAAGTCAAAAATCTTTTACAGGCGTGTCAGGAACGATCGCAAGCTGTCCACAAAGTTTCAGTATTCAAACGCCTGCACCTTCATGATTTTAATTGTACTGCTGTTGGTAACGCGAATGTCAGTAAACAAGAAACTATACATGGAACGAGCTTAATCATTACAGGCAGTTTAGAAGAAGTAAACGCAATACTTGAGCAAGGGTATCAGCTTAAAGCAAGCAACATCGACTATGAAGGTGATATCTCAATAACGGTAACCGTAAGAGATACGCTCAACAAAGAAGCTGTGAGCACAACGACAGCGCTCACATTAACAGAATACCCCCGCGCTACACCTCAATGGCTAAATACCATTACAACAAAAACTAAAATTGAAGGAAATAGTGAAGTGTTATCACTTGGCAATGCTACCTTGATCGATGGGCGTCAGCCAAGTTATTCACTGCGTGTATATAGGAGGCAAACACAAGCATTAATGAATGTGGCTTGGTGTACTATTGATAGTCAAACGGGTGATGTGAGTTTTACGACGGATATTCCTGAAGGTGACTACTTAATTGAAGTAACGGCTCATAATGCGCAAGTGGAAAGTAAAACGTTAACAAGTTTAACTGTTTGGCCAAATCTAATACCTGCTGAAGCACCGGCTTTGGAAGTACAAGAGATAAATGTTGGTGAATCTTTTGAGATTCAGCTTGCTGGCTTCAATTATCATTCGCCTGGTGCAAGTATTAGTTATAGTATAGAAAATTTGCCATCCGATTGGGTATTTGATGCTCAGCAACTTCGTTTAAGAGGAAAGCCTGGCAAGGAAATGTTGCATAAAGTCCCTCAACCCCAGATTGTGGCAAAGCTTAGCCGAGAGAATCCAGAGACTGGCGATTTAGAAAGTTTTGATACAGCGACTGTGGTTCCTCTAAGTGTAGCGCCAAGTTTACTTGTCATGCCTATAGTGCAAAATTTAAATGGAACGGCTGGTATTCTTCTAAGTCCGCAACCTTTAGTAATCTCATCGCCAGCATCATTAGTAAATGTCACTTTGCAATTAAGTGCTAATACGAGCAGCGCAAGCTTAGAATTACATGCTTCGCGATCAACACGCTTAACTTATCATCTTGAAGGAAGTCCTGAAGTCGTTTCAGAATATCTTTCACAACTCAAAGTGCGCATAGATGACATTGACTATGAAGGTCCGCTGAATGTTGCTCTGTTTGTGGATGATGGGATTAATTATCCCTTGCAAGGAAATTTGACAGCGCAGATACAAGCTTTTCCAGATGCGACGCCTCAGCTGGTTACTAATACAGATTTATCAACACTTGTCATTCAAGCAGGTAAGGCGATTACGGTACCAATTCCGAGTTTTACCGTGGCGGATGGTCGGCCAATTACTTATGAAGTAACTTTGTTAAAAGATGGTGTTGTTATTAACCCGGCTTGGTTTTCTGTAGATTATGCTCAAGGTTTAATCCACTTTGCGCCAGATGCGGGTTTATCTGGATCACTGAGTATTCGGACGATTGCTAGAAATAGAAGTAAACAAAGCGAGTGCTCAAGAGGTAGCTTTGTCTTTAACTTGAGTTATTTTTTAGCAGGGCTTGCTGCTTTTGCAACAGCGGGTGGTTGCTTAACGGGTATTTTTTATTTGCTGTGTCGTAAGAAAAAATTAAAGCCAATTGATGAGTGGGGTGTTAAATTAAAAGCGGGTGAAGAGCGGTTTATTGCTTTAGATAAAGTGCTTTTGGTTGAAAAAAATATTTTAGAAACTGGCAAAGCAGAGGATAGAAAAAGTGTCTTTATGCTTGATACGCCAAGCCATTTGCCTGATAAAGTTAAAATCACCTTTAATGGAAATATTATTCATATTGATACCAAAGGCTCTATCCAGGCGATTGGAGATTATGCGATTAATCTTACGGAATATTCTCCTTCGGGTGAGTATCGCTTTAGTTATCCTTTGCCTATTACAGTAACAGAGCCAGATTTTGCACAGCCTGTTTGGTCGGATGTGCAATGCCAGCTCAGAGATCTTGTGATTAGAGCAGGCGAGACTTGGTCAGCAAATATTGGCATCGCAAGTTGTGCAGATGATCGTGGTCTTACCTATGACTACCATGTTGCTTCTACTGCAGAAAAGCAAGCTGCAATAAACTTTGATCCGCTGTCTGGTGATTTTATGCTTGCTGTGCCTGAAAAACGTGGCTATGAAGGAGAGTATGAAATCACTGTGCGTGCAGTAAATGCGCAAAATGATAGATTTTATGCAGAAAGAAAAATATTTATTTTAGTGCGCCCAGCTATTTTCTCACGTCCTGTTTGGACAACAGAAGCACTTGCGGCTCAAGTGCTTCAAGCAGGAAATCGGTGTACGCTTTATGTTGGCAAAGCCAGTGCCAGTGATGAGCGGCCACTGAAATATAAAATTGTGACTAACCCATCACTTAAAGAAGGAACTTTTATTACGGAGTATAACGCGGATACAGGGGAAATAGGCATCAGCGCAAAAGGCACGATTGATCAGCAAGCTAACTATGAAGTAACAGTATACGCTATTAATGGAGATGTGTGGGAGCCAAAAAGTTTTCCATTAGTTGTTACTGAGCCTGCATTTGCAAGGCCAGAGTGGCAGGCAGATGCGGATGCGTTATTACCTGCTAAAAATCACAAAATAGAATCTAATGCTAGCGTATTTGATTTGCGATATTTTGTTGCAGCTTGTGGCCGCGAGGTCGAAGTAGATTGCCAATTCTTACCAGGCCCTTGTGTTTCTTATGAAAGAACCATGAAGCGTTTAGTAATTTCTCCGGCTAAAACGGTTGAGGAAGCAGGCGAGTATAGGGTGAAAATTATTGCTAAAAATGGGCCAGAGGTTGTGGTGTATGAGGTTAGTTTTGCCGTCATTGTGCCGCCGCCAGAAAAACCTGTATTTATAGGAACAAGTTTTTACGAGATTGTGGCAGGTGAAAATCTTGATATCCATTTACCTGCAACCATTTTTCAAACGCGAGATGGTAGAAAACCTTCTCTGATGATTGATTTTTCTGCAGCAGCTAAAAAACTGAGTATTGTGAAAGATGACGAATTTATTCACGTTAATACTAAAGCCATTAAACAACAAGCAGGACGGTATGCGATTTATGTGATGGCAATAAATGAAGGGGTTGAAACGATCCAAAATATAACAGTCTTAGTGCAAAAACCGCCTTATGCGAAACCAGAACTAGAAGATAAACATGCACTTTTGTCGCAAGAGGTTGTTGTGCATGGTAAAGAAAAAATGCTTACTATCCCCAGATTTTTTGTAAGCGATGGGCGACAAAAAGAGTTACGTTATGAGATTAAACTTTTGCTTGCCTCTACTAGAATAGAGGTCCAGCCTGATTGGTTTGAGTTTGATCGAAAGACTGGCCAAATTAAGCTTTTACCGCATGCTACTCATGAAAAATTTATTATACAAATTGAAGCTAGAAATGGTAATGCTAGTACAGTGGTGGAGTATGGATTACAAATAAGCCGTCCAATGCATCCACATGTGGCAACACAAATGGAGTATCCGGCATTTAATGATAGCCCTTATATGACGGAAGCAGTTGAACTGCGTAGAGAGTATGAAGGAGCTTTTGGGGATAGAATTCCGCTGCCTGGGCTTTCCCCAAGGTTTCAAGAACATTCTCGACAAGAAATGGATAAAACCGAAGAGTTAATGCTCCTGCATGGAAAGAGCTCGAGGTTAAGTTCGAGGGTAAGTTCAAGAGCGCAACGAAGAGCATTGCCGCTTTTAAGAAAATTAGAATCTAGATTATTGCCGCCAGAGCAACTATTCTCCGTAACGCCCGGTGCAGCTGATACTTCTCATACGCCAACGTTATTTCAAAATGAGGAAGAGGATTTGTTGCAAGGCTTGTATGTGCCGTTTGAAGAAGCTGCTGGTGTTGCGCCTCCTGTCCAGTCCCAGCCAGGGCATAGTCCATCTTTGCTAGGTTTAAGAAACAGTTTGCCTTCATCAGACAGCTCACCAAGAAGTCTGCCGCCGGGTTTGAGCCCTGTGGGTTCACCAACGACAACTTTTTTCTCTCGCCGCCCAATAGAAAGGGATAGATTGCCGCCGCTTCAGCTGCAGTCATTACCGCCTGTAGCGGCACTACGTCCGAGTGATAGTTTGTTTAAGAAAGTTGATGAGCCTTCTAACGCACCTGTACAAACATTAAGTTTACAGGATAGGGAGGTTCGTGATGCATGGGAAAATTTAAAAGTGTTATCTGAAAAAGCAAGGCTATTAATGCGCCAGCTAAACATTGGGTAAAAAATTGCTTTTTGATTAACCTATGTAAGCCTCGGTTGTTAAAGGTATCTTTTGTTGCCCAGCCTTTGCGTTGCAAGGCTTTCTGGCATGGGCTCTTTTTGAAAGCTATTGAATTTTATGGAGAATTCGTGTATCTTATCTTCATTCTTCATGTTTAATTTTTTTTTTTGGATCAAAAAATATGCATACTTTGACAAAAGCCGATATCACTTCCACACTTTCTACCTTACATGATTTTTCCAAAGAAGAATCACAATCTTTAGTCGAAGACTTTTTTGATATTATCAGCCAGCGTTTAGCTCAAGGTGAAGAAGTTAAATTGTCTGGTTTTGGCCGTTTTGTATTACATAAAAAGCGTGCGCGTTTAGCGCGTAACCCTAAGACTGGCGAATCAGCATGGGTAACAGCACGTACCGTCGTTAGCTATCTTCCAAGCGTAACACTCAAAGCAAAATTCGAAATGTTGGCACAACTTTCACAACAAGCTGCTGTGTCAGCTGCGGGTGCTGGCCTTTCTGCAAGGGAAGAATAAGCCGCAGAGAATTTTATTGTGACCGCCAATATTCTGGATGGTAAAGCCCTTTCTCAAGCTATTTTGGGGCAGTTGAAGCAAAAAATTGAACAACTGCCTGCTTCTGCTTCACGTCCAAAGCTTGTTATTGTACAAGTTTTGGGTGATGAAGCTAGTTCTATCTACGTTAAGCATAAGCTTAAAGCGGCTCAGGATGTGGGTATAGAAGCTCAGCATCTGACTTTCCCGAATGATATTTCTCAAAAAGCTTTGCATGAAGCTATCGATAAGTTAAATCAAGACGCTGCTGTACATGGAATTTTGCTTCAGCTCCCATTGCCAATTCAGCTTCAAGCTGAAAGTTTACTAAGTGTTATTAATCCTGCTAAAGATGTAGATGGTCTTACGCCTTTTAATCAAGGTTGCTTGATGCAAAAACAGCCAAGATTATTGCCTTGTACACCTGCTGGTATTATTCGTTTACTAAAGTATTATGCAATCCCATTGCTAGGCCAAGAAGTGGTTATTTTAAATGCGTCTGCTTTAGTGGGCCGACCTTTGGCTATGTTACTTTTAGCGGAAGGGGCGACCGTGACATTATGTAATTCTAAAACGCGAAATCTGCAATCCCAAGTTCAGCGCGCCGATATTTTAGTTAGCGCCACTGGTAAACCGCATGTGATTCCAAGCGAGTGGTTGCGCAAAGGTGTAGTTGCCGTTGATGTAGGCGTGCACCGTGTTGCGGATAAGCACTTAGTGGGGGATCTGTATTATGACACCGCATCTCAAGTTGCCAGTTGGATCACACCGGTGCCAGGTGGTGTAGGGCCAATGACGGTTGCTATGCTAATGGAAAATGTCTGGCAAGCGTATTTGCAAAGCTAGTAAGAACAAGCAGCCTAAGGCAGTAGCAGAAAGCCGCTGAAGAATAACCCAGCCCAATTGAGGATAACCTTGCCCTTACATAGATTTTATTCTTCCGGGTGCGTTCAGAAGTATGCTAGGGCAAGTTGCGTCACTGAATTAGGTGTTAACAGGTTTTTCTTCAAAAATGATTTCTATAGCATCTTCTTCAAGTAAGCTTAAGGGCTCAGAAGTTTCTTCATTTTCTTGTGCCATAGATTCAACTTCAGTTCCAACAACTTCTACTTTGTCTTCTGCCAGTGGAGCTGTTTCGTCTTCAGTTATATCTTCTGCAGGCACTTGCTCTTCTAAGGCAATCCCTTGTTGTTTTCCAGCCATAGCAGCCATATGACCTAGAGCAGCTTCTTTAATTTCTTCATCTTGCTGGTCTTGAAGTGCTTGTAATTCAATTAAGCTCGGTAACTCACTTAAGCTTTTTAAATTAAAATAATCTAAAAAGAAAGGGGTAGTGGCATAAAGGCTTGGACGGCCGGGCACTTCGCGTTGACCAACCACACGAATCCAGTCTTGATCCATTAAGGTTTTAACGATTTGTGTGCTCACGGAAACACCACGGATTTCTTCAATCTCTCCCCGGGTAATCGGTTGGCGATAAGCAATAATCGCTAATGTTTCTAATAAGGCACGAGAGTGGCGTGGAGCTTTTTCTTGCCAGAGCCTACTAACCCAAGGGCTAAACTCTTCTTTTACTTGGAAGGTATAGCCAGAAGCAATTTCTTTTAGCTGTACAGGGCGTTCTGCATAATCAGCAATCAGTTGCTCAAGAGCGTCTTTGATTTCATGCTTGGCAGGTTTATCTGTTTCTTGTTCAAATAAAGATAATAGCCGGTCAATACTAAGTGGCTCACCAGCAGCAAAAATAGCCGCTTCTAAAATAGTTTTAAGAGAAATGTCAGTCATAATCTATTAGTTTTCTAGGAGAAATTTTGTGCGACAGGCCAAGGCCTGCCGCTACACATATTCCTATCAATCGGGGCTTAAGGGATTTTAAAATGGAATATCATCATCAAATGCAGGTGCCGCAGGCGCATTGCTTGGGCTTGAGTGATCATGGTGGTCATGTGAAGGAGGCGCTTGACGAGTTTCACCGCCACCCATGCCTTTACCATCGAGCATTTGCATTTCACTGCCAACGATTTCGGTGGTGTAGCGATCAACGCCGCTTTTATCTTGCCATTTACGGGTGCGTAAACTGCCTTCGACATAAACTTTTGAGCCTTTACGTAAATATTCGCCAGCAATTTCAGCTAAACGATTGAAAAACACAACGCGGTGCCATTCGGTACGCTCTTGGTTTTCGCCAGTTGATTTATCTTTCCATGCTTCGCTAGTCGCTAAGCTAATCGTTGTGACGGCGCCGCCGCTAGGCATATAGCGGACTTCTGGGTCATTCCCTAAATTACCAATTAAAATAACTTTGTTAATACCTCGTGCCATAAATATTATTCCTTGACTAAGTTTTCATGTGACCTTAATGGTATCATAATTCCATACCAAATCAATCCGATCAGTACATTGGTGGCAAAGACACCTAGAGCAGTGCAATGTTTCAGCAAAAGCCCACCCAACAAGCCTCCAACGAAGATTCCCAAGAATTGGCAGGTCGAAAAAATGCCCGTTGCGCTGCCGCGAAAGTCTATGGAAGTTGCTTGAGAAACGAGCGATGGAAGTAACGCTTCGAGAAAGGTAAAGCCGAAGAAGAAAAAGAATAATGCAAAATATAAGATGCTGTTATAGGCTAAGAGATCGGTCAAATTATATAATACAGCTTGGCTGATGATAATAAAGGCGATACATAGCTTAACCCATCTTTTTTCTTGTAGTGCAAAATGTTTTTGCCGCATCAAGCCACCAATTAAAACGATCACTAACAATAAGATAGGTAAATAAACTTTCCCTTGTGTGCTCACAGGAAGGCCAAAGGTCGATAGCATCCAACCTGGCCCAACCACAAAAAATGACATTAAAATGGCATGGGCAAAGAAGATACTTACATTTAAACGCATGAGTATTGGGTCAAATAAAATCGTTTTCAATTGTTTTTGAAAAATGGCTACATTAAACTCACGCGATTGGTGTTCTGGGCTAGGAACGCAGCGCCAAAGCACGAGCATTCCCGCTACGGCTAACACAGCCGTTAACCAGAACAACCCACGCACGCCAAGGTAATGCGCTAAAAGTGGGCCAATGGCAATACCTAATATAAAAGAAAAACCAATAGTTATGCCAATAATACCCATTGCTTTAGAGCGGTTTTCAGCTAAAGTTAAATCGCCCACGAGTGCAATGGTTGTGCTACCGATCGCGCCTGCACCTTGCAAGGCGCGGCCTAAAATAATGCCATTAATAGACTGGCTTAAAGCAGCAATGATGCTGCCAAAGGCAAAAATAACTAAACCAATAAAAATCACTTGGCGACGTGATGTGTAATCTGACCATACGCCAAAAGGTAATTGGAACAAGGCTTGCGTTAAGCCATAAATACCTAATGCCATACCAATAGAAAGAGGTGTAACGGAAGGTAGCTGGCTGGCAAACACACTAAAAACCGGAAAAATCATAAACAAGCCAAGCATGCGCAGGCCAAAAATGCCACCAAGAGAGAAGGTGCTGCGTAATTCGTTTTTAGTCATCATTCTTGAGTTTGTCCTAAATTAGCATGAATAACAGTACCATTGATTACTGGGTTGTTGGCACAAAACCAAGCAACAGAAGCAATTTCTGTTGGGTGAATTAAACGCTGGCCAATATTCCTTTTCTCTAGCGTGGCGCGTTTAGCGCGATCGTCGCCAATATATTGGCGTAACATTTCGGTATCCGTAAAGCCAGGGCAAATACAAGCCGTATGAATTTCTTTTGCATGTAAGTCTTGACATGTGGCGCGCATCATTCCAACCAGTGCATGTTTTGAGATCACATAGCTCGCAATATTGGGTACAGCCATTTCTGATACGGTTGAACCAATGTAAACAATGCTTGAACCCTTTTTCATATGGGGAATAATTTTTTGATTTAGCAAATTAGGGGCTAATAAATTAACTGTTAAGGTTTCTTCAAAAGAGCTTGTGGGAATGTCTTGAATCGTATCGCTGGTTAACCGCGCAGCATTATGAACTAAACAAATTTTATCAGCTTGCTGCAGTTGCTCTTTTAGGGCAGAAAGTTTTTCTTCAAGCAGCGTGAGATCCGAAAAGTCTACTTCAATAGATTGAACTTGTGCATTGGGGGATGTAGAGCGAGAAAGATTAATGACTTGCCATTGCTGATTTAAAAAATATTCTGCAATAGCAGCGCCAATGCCGCGGCTTGCGCCGGTAATGATTAATAAGTTTTTCATATTGCTTAAAGGTTCCAATAAGCTTCACCACTTTGCGAAGGGCTGCTTGCAACATTAATCATAAGGCTTTCAACTTGATTTTTTTCTAATAAATCTTTTTTTTCTAACATTAATGATAAAAAATAATAGGCAAGATTTTCAACGCTAATATTGGCAATAGGTAATAATAAAACATCTCGTGGTAAAAAACGCAAAGTTTCATTTGCAAATTTAATGATAATTTCTTCTTCGCTATTGATAATATTCAAATAAGGTGAACTGGCTGGAATTAATAATTTTTCGTCTAGTAAAGCGCACATGTCAGCTAAGGTTTTTTTAAAAACTTGATAGTCAAACATTAAGCCAGTATCTTGCAAAAAGCTAGTGATACGCGCACTCACCACAAAATTGTGCCCGTGTAAATTTTCCCTTTCTGTGGCAGAAAAAATTGTAAAATGGGCAGCAGCAAATTTCATGTTGCTGGAAGAAAGGTTCAATGTTGTTAGTTTATTCATAGAAAACTCAGCACACATCCAATCCAAATGATTAAACCTAGCCATTGGTTATTTAGAAAAGCTTTAAAGGGCTGTCCTCTGCGGAGTAAGTATTGTTGATAAATTAACAATATGCCGCTAATGCCTAAGCTTAAGAAAAAAGCTTTGGGCAATTTTGCTTGTAAACCAATAAAGCCTAAGCCTAGCCAAAAAAGCCCTTGTAGTATACCAATAAATAGGACATTGTACGACCCAAAAAATAATGCCGTAGACTTTATGCCAATTTTTTTATCATCTTCTGCATCCGTCATGGCATAAGCTGTATCATACATTAATGGCCAAAGAATACAGATGGCAAAAAGCTCCCAAGCTTGTGTGGGAATATGATTTAAGCTTGCCGCATAAGCCATGGGAACGCCCATGGAAAAAGCCACGCCTAGCACGACTTGCGGGAAGTGAGTAATGCGTTTCATCAAAGGATAAATGCTTGCGACAATAGCAGCAAGGATGCTAATAAAAATACTCAATAAATTTAATTGCAAAGCGAGGGCTAAGGCTAAAAGACTTAATAAGAGTAGTAAGCTGAAAGCTTCTAGGCGGCTAATTTTGCCGCTGGTTAATGGGCGGTCTTGTGTGCGTTGAACATGTCGATCAAAATCTTGATCACAAAGATCATTGATAATACACCCAGCGGCACGAGTAACGACTGTGCCTAAAATGAAAATTATTAATAACTTAATGGGAGGGAAGCCTTGGTTGGCTAGCCAAAGCGCCCAAAGCGTGGGCCATAACAATAGCAAAATACCCACCGGACGGTGGAAACGCATGAGTTTAAGATAAAAGAGAATCCGTTGCATGCGCGCATTTTAACGTTTCCTGTCGTAAATGAAAATAAGCCCGATAAAACTACCGGGCTTAGCTGTTTAAGGCAAGATTCGTCTTATGACAGGGGTGCCAGCATCAGAAAACTCGGCACTTATAGGAGTTTTACCAGAAGGCGTGGTGGTGGAAACGGCAGAAAATAAGAGTTGCTTTTGAGGCGGACAACAATGCTGGGTAGCGCGAAAAAGGCCAAGGCTTGCTAGACTAGTGATAGTACCTTTTACCGCAGCAACTGCCCACTTCGTAGGTGTTGATAATTGTGTGGGAACCAAGCCTAAAGCAAAGTTCTGGATAGAATCTGTTGCTATTCCTAAGGCTGGACCAGTCGTAAGAACAGTGGCTGCCCCTGCAAGTTTGCGAGTAATAGGGAGTTCTGGTGCTCCTAAGGCACCTGTATTGCGGCGCTTACAATAACTAATGAGTTTGTGCAGCCCTTCGGAAAGTCCCAATGCGCTGCTCTCAACAAGGAGTCCTTTTGCTCCAAAAATCAAGAGGTCATAGGCTAAATAAGGCTCTATTGGGTAGCTGCTTCTTAACCATTCCTCTAAAGTATCAACGCCATATTGAGCAAAAAAGCCAGCAATGACGGCGCCGCCAATGCTTGCGGTATGCCTTAAGGCATTCCAACGAGTATCTTGCTCCGGCGTGAGAACGCGGCGGGGGGGACGAGGTGATAAAGGAACTCTTTCTTCATGATTCATAAGATTAATCCAGTTAAAAGTTATTGTTGAGGGAAAATTATTTTTATCTTTTATTTTTGCAGTACGCGTGTCTATTCTACTAAAAGCTTGCTGCAGCAACAATCCTTAAAGCATTACCCACAGTTTCTGTGGATAACTCTGTGGATAATGGTTGATAACTTTTTTCTAAGCCTTGGCATAACGCGAAGTCAAGGGGAATGGATAAAAACTAAGCGTCCTACTTTTGCTTTAGGTGAAAATACAATACAATGAGTTTTGCTAAAGATTCTGACTGGATTTTAGTTTAATGACTCAACATATTGTCTTAACGCCATTAAAACAAAGAGATGCTGTTTATGCGGATGCTGTGCAAACATCGCAAGGCGAAGTATTTTTAACGGCGGCTTCATCATTATTTATTACAGCCGCACGTCTGAAAAATCTCAGTCAAGAAATTGATCCAATACAATTGCAACAGCAGCTCATTCAACAAATCCAGCAATTTGAGTTTCAATTGCAGCAAAAAAATATCCGCACCGAACAAATCCTAATTGCAAAGTATTTTATTTGTGCACTTTTAGATGATTTGATTGAGCATGACTGGCTTGGAGGCGAAGGTTTCTGGCGTGCTTATGCTTTAACATTTTATTTTTTTCAAGAAAGTGCAGTAGATGAAAAAATATTTACGGTTATGAGTCGTTTACAGCAAGAGCCAAGCACTAATATTGCGCTCATTGAATTTGCTTATATGATTTTAATTTATGGCTATCAAGGCCGTTATCGCCGTGAAGCCCAAGGATATTTTCGCTTGCTAGAAAAAATGAATGAGCTTTATTTGGTTTTGCAATGGCATTATGGCGATTTTCGTAAAAGTCTATTCTTGCCAGCAGGTAGTGCGCATAAAGACCGCTAATTAGGGATAACCTTCAGAATAAGCATCGATCATGAAATTAAAAAAGCTTTCCTTTTTGCAAAAATTTTGCTTAAATTTTTCTAAGACACGTTTTCTTAAACAAAACTGTAGCCGCTATGCGCATCCGCAATTAGCCAAACTTTTTTTTGAGCAGCTTTGGCAAATGTATTTTTCTGCAAAGCAGCTTTATGTTTCACCCCATCGTGTTGCAGCAGATTTGCCAATCAGTTTGGTGTTAGGAGAAGCAAAGTCTGGAAAAACCCATTTGCTGAATGCTAGCCGTCATATTTTGCCGCAAGCAAATTATCTGAATTCTGATTATCAGCCGATGGCGCTGCGTTCGATGCCCCGTTTTTTAGCTAGCCCTCAGCGTTTATACCTTGAGCTGCCCCAGTATTTATTTGTTAATGAATCGCTTAAACAAGTTCCTTATCTTGACCAATTAATGCGTTTCTTAGCAAGTTCTGCTACTTTACAAAAAATCCGCCATGTTATTTTGACCATTAATGCGGCAGATCTTTTGAATCAAGACTTAGAAAAGTTAGAGGAATTCTGGACGAGTACATCGGTCATGCTAGAGCGCTTGCCAAAATCTGTGCAGTTATATGTCGTTGTGACGAAATTAGATTTGCTTCAAGGTTTTGTAGAGTTTTTTAGCGATTTAAGCGTTGAAGAGCGGCAGCATGCTTTTGGTTTCATGCTTGATTCTAACAGTAATTTTCAGGCGCAAATGCAACATCAGCTTGCGACTTTAACGCAGCGTTTGCAGCGCCGTATGTGGTGGCGAGCGCAGAGCGAAATGTTAGTTTCTAAAAGAGTGTTGGTGGCAGAATTTCCTAAACAGTTTGCTTGCCTAACAGACCATTTAGTAAGGTATTTAAAGCCCTTAATGAATTTGATGAAGCAAAATCTTCAAGTTCAGATTAAAGGCTGTTTTTTTACGAGCACCAAACAAGAAGGGCAGCCATTAGATATTCTGGTTGATGATCAAGCTTCTTTGCTAGCTACGCAGCGTGAAGCTTCTACGCTACCGATGTTGTTACAGCATCGAGAATATTTTGTGCGAGGATTTTTTCCTCACTTACAAACTTCTGGCGTTATGCGAGAAGACGCTAATGTTTTTTCTGCCCCTCAGGAAAGATTAAAAATTTCTTCGGATATTTATAAATACTTTTTGAGCGTAATTGCGGTAATGGCGCTGGCGGCCGCAAGTGTTTGGGGCTATGCTTGGTGGCGCGTCAGTCATGCTTTGTCTAGCCAAAAGAGTCTTGCTTATTCTATTTTGTCAGGCCACGATATTGCGCAAAATCTTAATCAATTTATTAGTTATGAGTTATTTTTCTTGCCGCAACCACTACAGGTCAAAGTGGCGCAGAGTGACCGCTTACATGCTTGGGTAGGAAGTAATGCAAAAGCTTATTTAAACGAACAATGGCAAAAAGAAGTTTACCGTGAGTATCAGAAAAATATTGCAGACAAATATCCTATTGCTATGCAATCCTCGGTGGATTTACCACTCGCGACTTTTAATGCGTTTTATGGCCCACAAGGAACATTAGAAAGTTTTGATCGCCGTTATTTGCAGTCGCCAGCAATCCAGGCATTATTTGTGCAAGATACAGCTTTGATTAACTTGTATGCAAATCTCAAGCGCCTGCAGCAAGCGCTTTATCAAAACAATGTTGCGCCAAGCTGGAGTTTTAGTGCCTATCTTAATAATTTGGCGGAAGGCGTGCGTACGGTGGATTTAATGGTGGTTGGAACAAAGATGAGTTTAAGACCTAATGTAGTTTTAGCAGGCACCTTCACCTGGCCTAACCAAATGCCAACACAAGATTCAGGCTATGCGATAGAATATGCGCAGTCTTTGCCTAAGATGCAAGTTTTTCAAGGAACTTGGTCATGGGTGAAGCTTTTTGCCCATCTGCGTTGGCAGCGTAACGATGGTAGCAATGATTTTACTGCTTCAAGCCCTAATAATGAATTTAGTTTAATTGTTAATGCAACCCAACCAATTCCAGAATTATCAGCGCTTTTTGCTCACTTAAATGTTCCACAAGAATTATGATGAAAAATAACATTCAAATGCATGCTGTCGCGACGGGAGTTGAGCCTCGTGCAGGTGTTAAAAATATTATTGCCGTTGCTTCAGGTAAAGGCGGTGTAGGTAAATCAACAGTGTCTGTAAACCTTGCGCTAGCCCTTCAAGCATTAGGCGCGCAAGTAGGAATTTTAGATGCAGATATTTATGGTCCAAGTTTACCGACCTTATTAAATATTCTCGAAGCGCCGGACTCTCCTGATGGAAAAACTTTGCATCCGGTGATGCGCTTGGGTTTGCAAGCGATGTCAATCGGTTTTTTATTGCAAGAAAAAGATACAGCCATGATTTGGCGTGGTCCAATGGCAAGCACCGCTTTACAGCAGTTATTCAATGACTGTCAGTGGAAAGATTTAGATGTTTTAATTATCGATTTGCCGCCAGGTACTGGTGATATTCAGTTAACGCTAGCGCAAAAGTTTCCCTTAACAGCTGCAGTAATTGTGACGACGCCTCAAGATTTGGCGTTGATTGATGCGCAAAAAGCCTTTCGTATGTTTGAAAAAGTTAGCGTGCCTGTGTTAGGCGTTATTGAAAATATGAGTGTACATATTTGCTCAAGCTGTGGTCATGCAGAGCATATTTTTGGCGAAGGGGCTGCGCAAAAAATGCATGATGCTTATGGCTTGCCGTTGCTAGGAAAACTACCTTTAGCATTAAATATTCGTCAGGATTGTGATCAAGGCGAACCTACAGTTGCTCACTCTCCAGGGGATGTCGCTAGTCTTGCATTTAAAACAGTGGCGCAAAATGTTTTAAATGCCTTAGAAAAATTACCTGTTTACAAGACACGCAAAATTCCTAAAATTGTGGTGGAAAAATAGGTCAAATGTACGCTGTGGTTTATTCTTCTCACAAAATATGAAAAATTTTTATGCTTCCTAAAATTGTTCTTGCTTCTAGTTCTCCTGCGCGCAAAATGTTATTAGAACGTTTGCAAATCCCATTTGAGACGCATGCGCCCAATATTGATGAAACGCCATTACTGGGAGAAACCCCTGAGCAGTTAGTGACACGTTTAACGCAAGAAAAAGGCAGGGCGGTAGCAAAAAAATTCCCTGAAGCTTTGATCATTAGCTCTGATCAAGTTATTATCGTAAAAGGGCAGGTGATTAGTAAGCCTGAAACCAAAGAAGCAGCGGTGGTTCAACTACAAGAAGAAAGTGGTGAGTGGGTGGAATCTTTAACAGGCTTAGGCTTATTAAATGCTAAGACGAATGAATATCAATACGCTTGTGTAAAAACACGCGTGTTATTTCGAGAGCTAACACAAGCCATGATCGACGATTATCTGGCAAAGGATCCACAAGCCATTTATTGCGCAGGCAGTTTACGCGTTGAAGCACTAGGGATTATTTTGCTTAAAAAAATTGAAAGCGATGATCCTACGGCGTTAATTGGTTTGCCGTTAATTACGCTAACTGAGATGTTAAATTCAACGACGGCGCTATAAGCAACCGCCGTTGGCTTTGTAAGATTCAAAACCAAGCTTTTGCATAGCTTAAGCTAAGATTTTTCTGTTGTTGTAGGCTTGTTGGTTGATTTGGTAGGTATCCGCTGTTGTATGAGATTTTTCATTCATAAAATCAAAACGGGCGCGCATCTCTAATTTCTTGCCGGTTGAAAGGTCAATTAAGACAAGATTAACCGGATTGCCGTAACAATGGCCAGAATCTTCCGCAACATAACCTAATTCAAAAAGCTGAGGTTTAGACTGGGATAATGTTTGGCTTTCCGAATTAGTTCAGCTTCACCGCTAGGTGGTTGTTCTGACCAGTTAACGAAATCTCTTACTGCACGTTTGGGGTGGTATGCATCATAAATCAGTAAACCATAGTGGTATTTATCAATTAAATAATTTTGCACTTGGCAAAGTTTTTCTGCAGCGCGCGGCGTCGTTAAAGCAGCATTCGTGATTTTAACAGTGCTTGGCTCGGTAGCGAAAATTACTTCAGCAAAGGTTCGCAAGCAATTCATTGAGCGGGTAGCTTACGTGCAAAAGCGTTAGGGATCGGTTTGCTGCAAAAGATTCAAAACGACCATTCGGCGGTGTTAATGGCTTACCGTTAATAACGTTGGTGCAAATGTTAAGATATTTTAAAAAAAATTTCTTCTATGCTAGACTTTGATGGCAAGGTTAAGTTGATTTGAAAAGATGGGACCTGATAATTTTTTCATAAGGAGATAAATATGTATTGTAAAACATTCGTAAAGCTTGCTTCATTGATATTGGTTTTACCTTTAGTTGTATATGCTCAAGATGTTCTGGTTCACACGTCAACTATTCGCTTAGATAAAAATGTTCCGCCAAATCGTGGTGTTCCTGGGGGTTATTATGACATACCGCCCTCAATGAGTTTTGGTAAATGGCAGAATGCAAGATGCGAGGTAAATTATACTGTGCCAAACGATCCGACTGTGTCTCTATCACGCAGGTCGCCTTCTGTGGAGACGCAGCTTATGGCGTCTGGTATTCATGATTATCTCATGAATCCAGATATTAAAGATGATGATTGCGTGTCACAAAGCGTGGATCTAGGTAATATTCCTGGGGCGTTAAGAGTTAAGAATGATGATTTTCGTTTGATTTTTGATTCGAAACATAATGTTGTTAAGACTGAGCCTGCAAAAGGTGAGGTTATTATTTATAGTTTAAATCCAGAATCTGAAAGAAGAGCAAGATAAAATTTGAAGAGGCCAGCAAATGAATAAGTAACATTTGCTGGCCTCTGACTGCGACTTTTATCCAACGAAAACAATGGTGTTTTTGGCAGGTAGGGTCATATTAAGCTGATTTTGCGCAATGCTTTGAATGCGGATAGGTGATGACCAGGTGTTTTGCTCAAGCAATAATTTGCTTTGCTCGATCATCATTTGATCGTGCTTATATTGCAAACTATGGAGTTGCGCGGTTTCTTGGCGAACCATATCTTTGCTATAGATCACAGCAAAGGCGGTGACAAGTAAACTACACAACCACAACGCTATCAGTAAAGATTTACCTGAGAATAACATGTGGCGTAAGTTGACGCTATTAAATGTGCCAGCGGCAAGAGCACGAGCGGTAGCGTTCATCGGCATTTTTCTCCAATTCTCAAAATAGCACTTCTTGCACGAACATTTTGTGCAAGTTCCTTTGACGACGGTTTTATCGCTTTGCCAACCAACCGTAGTCGAATACCGAGCTGTTCATCAGTAAGCGGTAGCTTCCTTAAACGCTCATCCCCTTTGGCCAGGGTGTTCATGAATTGCTTCACGATTCTGTCTTCTAGCGAATGAAAGCTGATGACGGCTAAGCGGCCGCCAATGGCTAAACTTTCAATCGCTGCTTTTAAACCTAGTTCTAAATCTTCTAACTCTCGATTAATGAATATACGAATAGCTTGAAAGCTTCTGGTCGCAGGATGCTTATGAGGATCCCTAGGAACAGCATTTACAATACATTCCACCAATTGGTGGGTGCGAAGAAAGGGCGTCGAGGCGCGTGCTGTTGTGATTGCTTTCGCAATCCGCCTTGAAAACCTTTCTTCACCATATTCCCATAACACTTTAGCGATATCTTCTTCTTTCGCCTGATTAAGCCAATCTGCAGCGCTTTGACCATGTTGTTGGTCCATGCGCATATCAAGTGGCCCATCTTTCTGAAAGCTAAAACCACGCAGTGGATCATCAAGCTGTGGTGAAGAAACACCTAAATCAAGCAATACTCCATCAACCGGTTTTTTAAAGAGCGCTTGTGCAAACTCGTGCATTTCGGCAAACGAGCCTTGCTTAAAAATAAATCGTTTATCTGCGCCAAACTTCTCTTGCGCAATTTTCATTGCTGCATGATCTTTATCGATTGCAAGCAATTTTCCATTAGGGCCTAGTCTGCTCAAAATGGCGCTACTATGGCCACCGCGCCCGAAGGTCCCATCGATATAAATACCATCTGTGTTGATGGCAAGCCCTTCAATGGCTTCTGTTAATAGTACGGACTTATGTTCCATAACCTCGCTTTGCCTGCGCAGGCTGGTGACGTAGGGTGGGCAAAGAAGCTTAGTGCTGCGCCCACCTAACGTTGGTGGACACGCTACGCTTTGCCCACCCTACAATTTTGTTAATTACTCTCTTACGGTCACGACTCTGTTGAGCCGGTTTAAACTGCTATAAAGCTAAATCTTGTAGTGCTTCTGGAATCTCATCGCCTTTGCTATTTTCTTCTGCGAGCCACGTGTCACGCTGCTTGTGCCACGTGGTTTCATCCCAGAGTTCAAATTTTTTGCCTTGCCCAACGAGGACTAAAGTTTTACTGAGCTTGGCATATTCCCTCAGGGACTGCGGAAGTAGGATGCGGCCTTGGTTATCAATTTCCAATTCAGTGGCGTGCCCAATCAAAAGACGCTGAATGCGTCGAGTTGCTTTGTTGAAGCTGGGTAACGCTTGAATTTTTTGTTCGATGATTTCCCATTCAGGTAGGGGATAAATAAGTAAACAAGATGCTTCAGGATCGATGGTGGCAATTAATTGGTTTTTACAATCTAATTGCAGACGATCGCGATAGCGCATCGGAATGGCGACACGGCCTTTGGGGTCCAGATTGATGTGGTTTATACCACGAAACATCATATCCATTCCTTACTGTTTTACCACTTTATTCCACTTTGCAACTACTTTACACCATTTTTCACCACAAATATACAATATCTGTGCTGAATGTCAAGCGTTTGGCAAAACTGGCTCGTTAGCTGCCTAAGCCAGTGGCTAATCGCCATGATGAAAATAAAGCGGGGGTGGGTTCTGTTATAGACCAGTGAAGCTATAATGCAGGTGGATATGTTGGGGTATAATCGTAAAAGCAGAAACGATATAATTTGCTTCAAAAAAATTTACCTTCATTGCCAAAAAAGATAAAAATTATAATTTAGTGAAATTAGTTAAAAATAATAGGATATAAACCAATGACTAAAGTTGAAAAATCTATGATTCTAGCGCTCCCGTATGAACTTATATCTTTGATTTTGTTTCAGCTTCCATTGGATGATGGGATGAATTTTGGCAATACTTGTAAAAGATTTAGCGCATTTTGGCAAGACCATAAACAAATAGTCCCACGTCGAGGGTTAAAAAAAATATTCTCAGCGCTATCATTATCAGCAGAGTTTCAAGAAGATTTAATTTCTCAAGGCGATATTTCTAAAATATATTTTCAATACGTGCAAGCAAAAGCACCATTGGAAAAGTTGCAGCATGCACCTGGTGACAGTTTACACCAATATCATGCACAGGAAGTAAAGTTTTTTAGAGCCTTTAAAGGCTTAAGCCAAAGAGCTTTTGCCACCGACAACGTTGGCTTGCTTCTTTACTTACTGACATTGGCTAAAGATAAAACAGCTCAGGCGCTCCCCTCAATAACAAACCCTGAGGATTACCAATTAAATTTGCTCAAATATATGTTCGGAGACCAAGGGACACGCTGCCAGTGGCTCTTGCATAATAATTTTCACCCGATCTGCCGTACGTTAAAAAAAACCCAATCCTTACTGCCCTATAGATTTTCTCGCCTTGAGACTGCAGCAAGGAGCCTTGGGCTAGCAGCCTCGTTGTTGGCGATAATCGTTCCTCCTATATTTGCATTTCCTAGAACAGAGGTCCATCAAGATGACGTTATGGGTATGATTTTAGGCAGTACAGGAATAGTAACAGGCTTAATTTCCTTCATAATCATCTTAGTGACAACTATTCACCTTCTTAAGCCGAATCGGTCACGCCTTTGCCTTTCGTACGAGCCTTTGACACAGTTGGCACAAGAAATTAATGAATCTAATAGTATTGAGCAAATAAAAGCTTCTGGGGTTGGTGATGTCATTGATTTAAAATTTTTAAATGTCCTTGCGTTGAAGCTAGAGGGGTTCTTTACTGAGCTGGAAAGAAAAGCAATTGATTTAAAGCAGCCTGATTTAAAGTTTCACTGTTCAGTAATAGACGCCAATGAAGTAAAAATAATGCTTTTCCAAAAAGGCAACTGTATTTATACCGCACCGCTTATCTTTTTTGCAGAGACAGATAGCCCTAGTATCCCTTTGCAAAAGAATTTTATTCCCTTATGTCAAATTATCTTAAATAAATATCTCTTTGATTTAAACCCGCCTCAGCCAAGTTTAGCCATTGAAACAGTTCCTGCGGTAGAAAATGACGATATCCAAGTAATCATAGATGAGGCAGCAGAAAGTTTAAATGAACAAGCGCCTTTTCTGCGCTTTTCGCGTTAGAAAAAGCTGCGCAAGGATGCGCTATTATTTTTCTAACATACTTTTAAAGCCCCATGGTTATAGCTAGTGGCTAGCTTGCGTCAAGCGTTGAAGATTCATGCTAAAATTAATATTTAACCCTCACAAAATATTCCTATGTCCGATACGCTTTCTTTAGCAACTCAGCAGCTTTTAATTCCTAGTCATTTAGGTATTCATGATTTGGAAAAAGTATTTAATCATTTTGTTGGAAATAAAATTGACTACGCTGATATTTATATGGAGATGTCGCAATCGGAGTCCTGGGTGCTAGAAGACCATATTATTAAAAATGGCACCTTTAACAGCAGTCGAGGTGTGGGCGTACGAGCCGTTTCTGGTGAAAAAACCGGCTTTGCTTATAGCGATGATATTAACTTTCTTCAATTAGAAAAAGCTGCCGAAGCAGCGCGAGGCATTGCCTTGCAAGGGGGAAGTGCTTTTCAACTACCGCGCTTGCAGAATTCCGCACAAATAATGACGCCGCTTTATACGGACAGTAATCCTTTAACAGCACACCTCACGGCAGTAAAAATTTCTTTATTGCAAGAGATGGATCAATATACGCATGCCTTAGACCCTCGCGTTAAGCAAGTGATTGCAAGTTTGGCGGCATCTTATGAAGTTGTGTTAGTTGCTGCAACAGATGGTACATTAGCGGCAGATGTTCGACCGCTCGTGCGTTTTAATATTACCGTTATTGTCGAAGAAAATGGCAAGCGCGAAAGTGCTAGTGTTGGTGGGGGCGGCCGACATTCTTATGAAGAATTTTTTGCGAATCAGCACGAAATGCCTAAACGTTATGCAAAAGATGCTGTACGTCAAGCGGTATTAATGCTTGAAGCGCAAGCGGCGCCAGTTGGTATGATGCCTGTTGTGCTTGGTCCTGGCTGGCCAGGTGTGTTACTGCATGAAGCGGTAGGGCATGGCTTAGAAGGTGATTTTAATCGCAAAAAAGTCTCGGCTTATAGCGGCCGCATGGGGGAAATGGTAGCATCCTCTTTGTGTACAATTGTTGATGATGGCACATTAGTTAATCGTCGTGGCTCTTTAAATATTGATGATGAAGGTACACCAACGCAGTGTACGACCTTAATTGAAAATGGTCGCTTAGTGAATTACATGCAAGATAAATTAAACGCACGCTTGATGGGCATGAAGCCAACCGGGAATGGTCGACGCGAAAGTTTTTCCGCGCTACCGATTCCACGTATGACCAACACTTATATGCTGCCAGGCAAAGATGACCCCAATGATATTATCGCATCGGTTGATAAAGGAATTTATGCCGTGAATTTCAGTGGTGGTCAAGTGGATATTACTTCAGGTCAATTTGTCTTTTCTGCCAGCGAAGCTTATTTAATTGAAAATGGTAAAGTGAAACATCCTGTGAAAGGTGTGATGTTAATTGGTAATGGTCCAGAAGTGATGCAAAAAGTTTGTATGGTCGGTAATGATTTGGCGTTAGATCAAGGGGTAGGTGTTTGTGGTAAAGAAGGCCAATCTGTACCTGTTGGTGTTGGCCAGCCTACTTTAAAAATTTCTTCATTAACGGTTGGTGGAACCGGTGGAGTAGAAGAACATCCGGAAGAGATGATTTAAAATTTATTTAATAAACTCTACCGAAATAGCGGCCTTGGTAATCAATGAAGTTTGCGGTGCTATTTATTACTTCATAAGACAAGATGTTTAGCGGTTTTTATTTTAGCAGAAATAGAGTGGGCTTCGTTGCGCGCCCACCAGTCGTTCACCCACTAACGTTTTTGCCGAAATTCAGAATGTGCGCTTAAGTAAAAGAAATGCCTTTTCAAAATTTTTAAATTGCTGTTGCCAACGTGTAGATTTCATTTTTAACACTCTGGTACATTCGCGGCTAAGCCGCCTAATGAAGTTTCTTTGTAAATTGTCATCATATCTTTGCCAGTTTTTAACATGGTCTTGATCACTTTATCAAGAGAAACTTTTTTATGTAAGCCATCTTCCATCAAAGCTAATTGCGTTAATTTAATCGCCTTCTCTGCGCCAACGCCATTGCGTTCAATGCAGGGAATTTGTACTAAGCCTGCAATTGGGTCGCAGGTCATGCCAAGGTGGTGTTCCATGGCCATTTCTGCGGCATTCTCAATTTGCGCTAGTGTTCCGCCTAATACAGCAGTTAATGCGCCTGCTGCCATAGAGCAAGCAACGCCAACTTCGCCTTGGCAACCAACTTCTGCGCCAGAAATTGAAGCGCCGAATTTATATAACATACCAATAGCTGCGGCAGTTAATAAAAAGTCTATTATTTGAGCGTCTTTACCCGCATGAAATTGCTGAAAATATTTTAGTACAGCTGGAATAATACCTGCTGCACCATTGGTTGGTGCAGTCACAACACGGCCACCTGCTGCATTTTCTTCATTGACAGCCATGGCATATGCCGTCGGCCAAAGCGAAGCATCTTTGCTGCGCATCAATTTTTGATACAGACCAGGTGCACGGCGTTTAACGTTTAAGCCACCTGGTAAAGTGGGTTCAGTAGAGTGGAAGCCACGCTCGATACATTCAAACATCACTTGCGCAATTTTCAGCAAACCTGCACGTGTTTCTACTTCTGGGCGCCATGTGTTTTCGTTCGCAAGCATTAACTCTGCAATGGTTAATTTATGTATGCGGCATAATTCAAATAACTCTGCTGCTGTTTGAAAAGGATAAGGCGGTTGTTGTTGGTTCGCAGTAGATTCATGAATGTTGGCTTCTGTTGCAATAAAACCACCGCCAATCGAATAATAAATTTCTTGCGTGAGCAGCTCACCATGCGCATCAAATGCAGAAAAACGCATGGCATTAGAATGGTGTGGTAGTGTTTCTTTTTTGCGCCATTGCAAGTCTAATAAATAATCGAAAGCAATATGCTTTTGTTGTAATAAAGTTAAGCCTTCATTTTTTTTTGCGGCATGTAAGAGTTTAGGAATTTCTTCGGGTGGCACGTTTTCAGGATCATAGCCAGCAAGGCCTGCCAAGATAGCGCCATCGGTGCCATGGCCAACACCGGTTAAAGCTAAAGAGCCAAATAATTCGATAATAATTTTTTCGCAACGAAATAAGGGAACGTGTTGCAAAAATTCTTTCGCAGCACGCATAGGGCCAACAGTATGCGAGCTAGAAGGACCAATACCAATTTTAAAAATTTCAAAAGTGCTAATACTCATAAGATTTTACTGTGTGATTTTCTGTTATTTTACCAAGTTTTTAGTCTAATAGTCTTCACTTTTGCGTAATTTAAATAATAGTATGCCAGTAGATACACCATAGGCAATTAATACATACGCACCTGTAGCCATAAGATCAATTTGAAAAAAGGTAGGGAAGCCAATGCTTAGGGCTAATAATATCAACAATGCAGCGGGTAAATTGTTTTGTACTAAGATGCGTGGCATTGGTCCAGGCTGTTTTTCTGCTTCATTCATGAAAAACTTTTTATTTAAAGCAGTAAACATTGGGTGTGCTAACCAGAGATAGCTTAAAATAAGCATGATAATTGCTAATGTAACGAGCACGATATGAGGAATGTGTTGCAAAAGAGGCAAAAGCATACCGGTAAAATCTAGTATCACAATCAACCAAAGCAAAGGATTGGTCAGAGTTAGCAATAAAATAGATGTTGGTGAAAGCGCAAGCAGCTTTGATGGCAATAAAAAAGCTAGCGGCACAGTCAAGCAGATCGCAAATCCCCAAAAAACAATTAAGGGGGTATCCGTAAAATAATGGCTGAACTCAAACGAGTAATCAGCTAGAAAAGGTTGGAAAAGCCAAGCGAAAAGGCAATAAAGCAAGAGTGTTATTGCAATGACTGCTAATAATAAATTAACAAAGCTTATTTTCCAATGTTTAAGTATTTTGGGGAGCCAGCCATAAAAAATGGGTGATTTAATGAAGTAAACCATGAAGGCAGTAGTAAAGAAAAGAATTACAAAGTTAATTTTAAATATGGGAAATAGCAAGGTTGCAGAAAATAATAAAAATACAAAACTTATGAATACTGTTGCTTTACGCCACCAGATATTGCCATAAATAGCAATACGCAAATCCATTTTTTGTTTAGGGAAAAATAATAGTACCGAGGCGGGTTGTTGCCAGCGTTTCATGAGGTAGGAGATGGCGTTGATTTCATTGGCTAAAATAAATGCGCTTAATAAAATGCTCAATGAAAGATGTGAAGAAAAAAGAGGTTTCAAATTGCCATACTGAGGAAAATGCCCAAACCAAAGCGCGCCAAAAATTAGCCATAGTAAATAGCTTAACGCTTGCGTCCCCCAAAGCAGACTTACGGCGTGGGGGAGGAGGTTATGGTTTTTTAAGATAAGATCTTTGCCAGGCGAGGTAAAAGGTAGGCGACTTGTTGCAATAGCATAAAAAATAAAGATGAAAAATGAGGCTGCAACTACCCCAGAAACAAAGGGGTGATAAATTAAAAGGCCTAAGCCGCAAAGAATAAAGCTGGTGAAATAATAAAAATAACCAATAATACGATTTTTAGGGCGGCGCATAAGTATTTCAAAATATCAATGGATTGTTATATTCTACTACAATGTGCTAATTATTGTTGATGTGGTGAGCAAAGCATAGCGCGCCAAGGGCTTAATAAAATATGATGATTAAAAGCAAAACAAGGAAAAAAATGCGTGTTTTAAAAATTATTTTTGCAGCAAGTTTAATGCTTTTTGCACAGCTTGCAGTCGCTTCAAATTATTCTTCTTCAGGTTCTTATGTTTTATATGTTGAACCAGATGCAGGTGTTAAGCCAATCTTGCAAGCGATTGGTGAAGCTAAACAAGAAGTTGATGTTGTCATGTATTTATTTTCTTATCGACCCATTTCAAAAGCGCTGGCAGAGGCGGCACATCGTGGCGTGAAAGTTAAAGTACTCTTAGACAAAGCACCGTATAAAAGCACATATGATATTAGCGAGTTGCGTCAGTACTTTGAACACAATCATGTGGATTACCGTTTGGTGCCAACCAACCGTTCGGCGCTTAATTTTTATCATGAAAAGATGCTGTTAATCGATCACAAGCAAACTTGGATCATGACGTCTAATTTTACTTATTCTAGCTTTAGTCAAAATAGTGTAGAGCGTAATTTTGTTTTGCAAGATCAAAATGCAAAAGATACAAAGGAAGTGCAACAATTATTTGATGCAGACTGGGCTGATCAAAAGTTTTCGGTTGTTGCTGATACAAATTTAGTGATCAGTCCCATTAACTCCCGCGAACGCCTAACGAAGATGGTTCTTGCCGCGCGGTCGGATATTAAAATTTATGCTGAGCAGATTAGTGATTATGATTTTATGGGCGCCTTGGCAAAAGCCTCGTCTCATGGTGTGAAGACAATGCTGATTATTGATACCAAGCTAAAGCCAAAAGCAGAAAAATATTTTAGACAGCATAATATTCAATTTCGTTACACCAATAATAATTTTAAAAATCATGCTAAAGCGATAATAGTTGATGGTAATGCTTTTTATCTGGGTTCAATTAATTTTACCCAAAATTCTTTTGAGGCTAATCGAGAGTTAGGGATTACGCTTGAAAACACAAGCTTAGCAAAAGCTTTATTAGCTCAGTTTCAAACGGATTGGGCAAAATTAAACTAGTTGCACCGAGTTTTCCTGCGCGAGGATAATATAAGATCTCTCTTATTTCTTTAGGCTGGCTTCAAAGGCATAGTTTGTGATTATCTCTATGAAAAGACGCTAGGCTTGCTAGCGCCTTTATTTCTTGATGCTCAGCTATTTGTTTTGACAATTTCTATGCGCTGCTTTTTAAGAAATTGGATAGTCTTTAGAATAAACGATACTGCTGCCCGCTGGCGTAGGTTGGCAGATCGTCATCCTCTACATCACTGCCTGGCTCAGGTTGCTTGCTAGCGGTAGAGCAGCAGCTGCAATGCTGATGAGCGGATAAGCGAGGTAATTTAGCAATAATGCGTTGCAGTAAACGTTCATTAACGGCAACGTTGGATTCACCTAATTCCTGTAGTAAACCGGTATAGGAAAAAGTTGCATCAGCGATGTCTACACCTTCATTAATAGGGAGGCTTGATAAAAATGGCAGAATGACATCTAATGTGCTTATCTCTAGCTTACCAAGCAATATACTAAGGATAGTGCTCTTCAAAAGTTCTGTTCCTAACACGGAAAGTGCTGTTTCAGCACCTTTATAAACACCAATAGCTCGAATTAATTGACTTAAAATAGTGAAATATTCCGCCATGTCAGTTAATCGGCCTTCATTAGCTGCGATCAATGCCATTTTAATACTGATCTCACGCGCGACTAATCTTGCTCCCATAGATTGGTGACTCATATAAAAGTACTGTTGGTAGCGTTGATCAATATTAACCAAGTGTTGACTAGAGTAATAGTTGCAAGCTTGCATGGGGTTGGGGCTGGATAGCTCGTCATACTCTACCTCCTCCTTGTAAACGCCATCATCAAGATTAGGGTAAAACATTTGTTGGAAGGGATGCCAAAAGCGATTATAGACTTTAAGCATTTGATTAAAATCCTCCCTATCATAGTCGTTGACGTCATAGGGTCTATCTGCTGAAAACTCGGCTTGCCGCTCGATTAGGCCTTGTAGGTGAGCGAAGCAAGCTTGCCACAGGGGACGAGCTTTTTTCAGCATTGCATAAGCCATTATTTGGAAAAATTCATCGGCGGGCAGCAATAAATCATATTCAGGTGGAATTTCTTTTATGAAGTGTAATAATACTCCTGTATGGCAATTAGTAATAGCGTGCGTAATCAATTGTTGATATTCGCGACTGATGGTAGTTTTAGCTGCTTTAAGTAAAAATTCACCAAAATTGCCCTCTAAGGCAACAGGCATATTTTGCCGCCAATGGGCTAATTTGCTGTCACACGACTGGAAATATTTTGTGAGCTGAGTTTCATTGGGTGAGTATGCTAATTTGTAATAAGTGCGCCTAATAGCTTCTTTAAATCCTTGCTCATAAGCTTTTGCGCATTCTAAAAACAGGGGGCAGTCTAACTGATATCGCCTTTCTGGGTGTAATATGATTTCTCGCGGATGCGGATTTTTTTCGATAGTTTTATTAACTAATTTTTCTAATAGTTGCTTTACTTGATCGAAAGGCGGTGAAAAAATGCTCTGAAGTTCTTCATTGATCGATTTTTTTATTTTTTCTTCACGCTCCCAAGGGGTGTCTTTGTCTTCTATTGATTCTTGAACTTGTGGATTTAAATTCTCAAATTTCAATAACTCGCCGTAAAGTGAGGGTTCGAAAACGTGGCGGAGCAGCTCAATGATATGGCGGAAACGGTCGGTAAGTGTTATAGAAAAGGTTTTTATGGCGCCTTGATCAAAGCGAGTTTGATAGGCTCCAATCAAGGATCTATCAAAATCATCCTTTATGCGCTTAAAAAGTCTACAACTAAGTGCAAGATTCGATTGAGTTTTACCATCGCAATGGTTTAATACCTCGTGTAGGGCGTCATCAGGTAAGTCAATGATTTGAACATCATTCGTGGTAAGTGAAGTGCTTTTCATTATCTTTCTTCTCCTTGCTATTATTTTTGGGGTTGATTTGATTGTAGCAGATGTTTTTTAATAAGTGCAAAAAGAAAAAATTATTGAATATTTAATCAATTACGTTGATTCGTTGGCAAAGTATTGTTCTCTGAGCTTGCGCAGCTACCACGGCATGTATGTTCAGCTGAATCAAGCGCCTAAGGTCATCCTGCTATCGCGCGACGCACTCGTAATGGTGCTGGGCAATGATTAGGTTCCAACAGTGAACAGTTACAGAGGAATGAATAAATACTAGGTAACGATATGCTGAATGGTGATCAAAATATTTTTGGTTGGGTTTTTTAAAGTAATTATGTTTGACTGCCCGCTCAAATCTCCCGCTTGCGGCATTGCTTGTCCGCTATGGGAAATTCTTGCTTCAACAATAATTTGATTGGCATCATGAAGATGCACGCTAGGTGACATGGTCATGCTGTCATCTAATTCCACCTGCACAGGGAAATTCTTAATTGGCAATCGAGTAATTGCTAGTGGCATAGGTGAACCAGTAGCGTTTTTAGCGTAAACAAATAAAACATCATTTGGTTTGATTTGATTTTGTAGTGCAGGGTCTATTGCTACCGTAATGGATAAATGTGTTTGGTTTTCTGCAGCAGGCGCGCTATTGCCCAACTTGCTTTGTGCATCTTGGATTGCCGCCGCTAAAGCTTGACCTGTGTCGCTTCCCTCTGGTATTTCTGCTAATAACTTTTGCCAAATATCAATCGCTTGAGTATATTTTTTTTGATGATAATAAAGTAAAGCTTGAAGATTTAATGCGGTAGGGTCTTGTGGGTTTAATGTTAAAGCATGTTGTAGTCTGGCTTGATATTGCAAACGGTCTGCAGGATTAGGGGAGAAATAGCAGGCTTCGGCTAATTCACTGGCAATATCGCTTCGAGTTGGTGCTAATGTAAGGGCTTTTTCAAAAGTTAATACAGCATCATGATAGCGATTTTGTTTGAAATAAATTTTGCCCAATAAGTAATATCCTTGTGCATCCGGTTGTGCTTTAAGTTTAGCTTCAAGTTTATGAATGACGCCAGCTTCTCCACCCATGGACTGGATTTCGTTTTCAGTTTTTTCTTGAGCGGTTTTGTCAGCATAATATTTCGCTAAAGTTTGGCTCGCGCCAAGTTTTTGGTAACTAATTAGTGCTGCTAAAATGAGGCAAGCAGAAATGATAAAAGCAGCAAGACGGTGTGGTGAATGAGCATGTTGAGGAGGCTTTGAAGCCATACTAACAAAATCTTTTTGTAATTTTATTTTTTCAATTTCAAATTCTTCTAAACTAAGTTGTTTTTCTGTATAAAGCTTTTCTAAAGCTTGTAAGCGATCTTCATACCAAGCTTTATTCGTTAATAGCTGAGCATTATCTTCAGGCGAATTTGATTTTGTTAAAGCTTTATAAATAAAGCTGCAAGCGATTAAGCAAAAAAGTGAAACCAGTAGCCATAAATTAATCATTTTAAAAGCTCCTGTAGTTTTTGCTTTTCTTCTTCTGTTAGTTTAATGACATTTTTGGTTTCTCGTCGACGCAAAACAAGCACAATAATTAAAATGGCTACTGCGAAAACTAAAAGAATAAAAGGTCCAAACCATAATAAATAATTCTTAGGGCTCACGCTGGGTTTAAATAAAACAAATTCACCATAACGCGTGGTAAGGTAATCAAGGATAGCTTCATTACTTTTTCCTTCTGCAATCATGGTTTGCACTTGGTGTTTTAAATCCATGGCAAGTGGGGCGGTTGAATCAGAAAGATTTTCATTTTGACAAACTAAGCAGCGCAGTTCAGAAGTGAGGGTTTGATAGCGTTGGGTATCAGTTTGATTGAAGTCGGCAAATGCACTACTGCAAAAACTCAAAAGAATAAAAAGCAGGAAGTGTTTCATGGATGAGGCTGTCATCAAAAAGTGGTGCCTGGAGCCGGAATCGAACCGGCATGGGGTGTTTAGTCCCGAGGGATTTTAAGTCCCTTGCGTCTACCTATTTCGCCACCCAGGCAGTTTTATGAGCTGCTAATTATGCGGTATAGCGAAGTGGTTTGCAAGTCCTCTCACTATACTCATGTTTTTCTTGGAGGCTGAGCCCGGAATCGAACCGGGGTACACGGCTTTGCAGGCCGCTACATAACCACTCTGCCACCCAGCCAAGAGTCGACTATTTTACATGGGTTATGGTTTTGGTTCAAGCTTTTTTCATCCTTTTGCGAATTAACTTAAAAAACTCTGTTAAAATAGATGCACTTTTAATTGAGCGCGTGTTCTATGGATACCATTCTCTTTAATGAATTACCGGCTAAGTCAGGCAAGTTAGGCATCATTACTTTAAATCGACCACAAGCTTTAAATGCTACCAATGAAGCGATGCTTATCGCCATGTATCAGCAGTTACAAGATTGGGCAGAATGCAGTGATATTTCTGCTGTCATTATTCGTAGTAGCAATGAAAAAGCTTTTTGTGCGGGTGGCGATATTCGGGCATTGTACCAAGATTTGCAGGCAGGTAAGGGGCCTGAAGACATAGATTTTTTTGCGCATGAGTATAAACTGAATTATTTAATCGGTAATTACCCTAAGCCTTATATCTGCTTACTTAATGGTATTGTTATGGGCGGTGGGGTTGGCATTTCAATTCATGGTAGTCATCGCGTGGCATGTCAATCATTAATATTTGCTATGCCTGAGACCGCGATTGGTTTATTTACCGACATTGGCTCGAGTTATTTTTTTGCTCGTATGCCAGGTTGTTTAGGCCGCTATCTTGCTTTAAGTGGTGCCCGTATCAATGTGGCTGATGCGATTTATGCTGGTGTTGTAGATTATTGTATTTCATCACAGCATTTTGATGATGTTATTCAAAGTTTAGCTAAAGCTGAATTTTCGGAAGGTTCTGCGCATGAAATGGTTAATCGAGTATTAGAGGATTATGCAATTAAAGCCGATAAGTCTTTTTATGAAGAGCAGCAAATTTTTATTGATGGCATTTTCTGTGGAGAAACCGTTGAAGCTATTTTGGATTATTTATCTCATGATGATGGTGAGTGGTCGCAAGCAGTGTTAGCTCATCTTGCACAGAAATCCCCCACAAGTTTATTAGTCAATTTAGAATTACTAAAGCGCGCAGAAGGTCAAGATCTTAAATTTTGCTTAGAACAAGATTACACGGTGGTGCAAACAATGCTTGGCCACCATGATTTTTGCGAGGGTGTGCGTGCGGTGCTTGTTGATAAAGACATGAGCCCTAAGTGGCAGCCTTCAAATATTGCGGAAATCAGCGTTGATCAAGTGAAAGCTTATTTTGCAACGCAAGGTAAAAAATCTTTAGGTTTATAAGTTTTCGTTTATTTAACTATCCCCAGCCTCACCGCTGGGGATTTATTTTTTTAATAGACTGCGCTGAGCGTAGTTTGAAGCAGAATTTTTATTATGTCAGAAACTTTTTTAACAGAAATACAAAAACGCCTTACTTTTGCTATTATTTCTCACCCTGATGCGGGTAAAACGACGCTTACAGAAAAATTTCTTTTATTTGGTGGCGCGATTCAGTTAGCGGGTACGGTAAAAGGCCGTAAGGCGTCACGCCATGCAACGAGTGACTGGCAGAAAATTGAGAAAGAAAGAGGAATTTCTGTTTCAACCTCGGTGATGCAATTTCATTACCAAAAGCGCGTGGTAAATCTTTTAGATACACCTGGTCACGAAGACTTTTCGGAAGATACTTACCGAACATTAACTGCTGTTGACTCTGCATTAATGGTGATCGATGCGGTTAAAGGGGTGGAGGCGCGAACCATTAAGTTATTAGAAGTTTGCCGTATGCGACATACGCCGATTATGACTTTCATCAATAAGATGGATCGTGATAGTCGTCCACCGATTGAGTTATTGGATGAAATTGAAAGCGTCTTAAAAATTCAATGCGCGCCTGTTACTTGGCCAATTGGCATGGGTAAATTTTTTAAAGGTATTTACCATTTGTTGGAAGATCGGGTGTACTTGTATGAGAGTGGTAAAAATGATCGTGTACAAGAAGGTAAAGTTATCGATGGTTTAATGAATGCTGAACTTGATGCGACGATTGGTGCTGATCTTGCAGCAGAATTTCGCTCTGAACTTGAGTTGGTGAAAGGTGCTAGCCATGAATTTAACATTGAAGATTATTTGGCGGGTAAGTTAACGCCGGTCTTTTTTGGTTCTGCGATGAATAACTTTGGCGTACGTGAATTGCTCAATGCTTTTGCTGCTTACGCACCAAGTCCATTACCACGTGAAACTAAGCAACGAGAAGTTAAGCCTGATGAGCCAAAATTTACTGGCTTCGTATTTAAAATTCAAGCGAATATGGACCCACAACATCGTGACCGTATCGCATTCTTAAGAATTTGCTCTGGCAGATATCAACAAGGCATGAAAGTATTCCAGTGTCGCACACAAAAAGAAGTACAAATGGCGCATGCGTTGACGTTTATGGCTGGTGAGCGTGAGCATGCGGAAGAAGCTTATGCGGGCGATATTATTGGTATCCATAATCATGGCACAATTCAAATTGGTGATACTTTTACCCAAGGGGAAGAATTAAAATTTGTAGGGATTCCTTATTTTGCGCCAGAACTATTTCGCGTTGTGCGCTTAAAAGACCCGCTCAAATCAAAGGCACTATTAAAAGGTTTAACGCAGCTTTCTGAAGAAGGAGCAACGCAGTTGTTTCGTCCATTGTTATCGAATGATTTAATTTTGGGTGCGGTGGGTGTGTTGCAGTTTGATGTAGTAGCTTATCGCTTAAAAGCGGAGTACAACGTGCAATGCAGTTATGAGCAATCTACTATTGCTACTGCGCGCTGGGTGGAATGCGATGACCCTAAGATGCTTGAAGATTTCAAAGCGAAATGCGCCGATAACTTGGCTTTAGATGGCGCGGAAAATTTAACTTATTTAGCCCCAACCCGTGTAAACCTGGCGCTTACCATGGAGCGCTGGCCGCAAATCAAATTCCGCGAAACACGCGAGCATTAACCCTAAGTCAACAAACGGGGTCAGGCCCCGTTTGTTGACTTGGTATTATTGATTTTGGTGGAACACGGGAGTAGTATTAAAGTAATAAATCTAAAATACTTTTAAGGAGCTAAATTATGCCTGCTTCTATTATCACGATACAAAACCTTCAAGACGAAATTGAATTAAGCGTTAAACAAGCTGATAGTGTTTATGCTACTGCAAAAATCATCGCAGGCGATAACCGTATTATGGTTAGCAACTTTTCTCAGGCTGAATCGACTGAGGCAAAAGAAGCGATTAAAACATTTATGCAAAAACTTTATCAAGAATTTGGTGGCAAAATTTGTATTTTGAATCCGCCTGCTTGGGTAAAACAGGTGTTGGCAGATGAAGGTTTTGTTTGTGAATCAAAGGGTATGGCAGGTAATCTGCGTAGAACTGATATTAAGGTTATGCAAGAAGGAATTCAGCAGGCTGTTATTACCGAAGGCTTTGGTGGAGATGATGAAACTATTAATACCTCTTTGATTGGGGAAAAAATGACAGATTCTTTTGGCGCGTTTGATGAAAAGTTCAAGGTGTTAAGAGGGCAGGATGTTGCAAGTCGAGCACAGGATATTGCTTTGCTTGCCAAAGAAAGTAATTTTGCTCCAGCACTTATTGAGCGTTGTTTGGCTGCGGGAGCGCGGGGCTTCCAAACGCCAAATGCAATTGCAATTGAGTCGAAAGAAACAAGAGAGTTAGTTGCTTATGTATGCATAGATGGCCATGGAGAATATGGTTACTTTGGTAACACTTTTGTGAATAAAAATAAATTTTTTGGCGGGGGGCGCCAAGCAGGAACAGCTTATTTATATTCTAAAGCGCTAGAAACGATTTTTGCTGACTACCCGCATTTAATGGTCATTGCGCCACCTAAACGTGATAAAGAATTTGACCTAAATTTTAATTGTCAGCCTTTATCGCCAGCGCAAGGTGATATCATGGTGAAATTTGATCACCCTATTGGCTTAGAAAACCGACTTGCACCTCCTTACGCGCCTAAAGATACAAGATTCCATCATCTTTTATTTGAAAACAAGTTTGAGGAAATGCCTTTGGAAAATTATCTTGAAAGATTAAAATTGCGTCTGGGGGGAGAGCTGCAGGTATCTGAAGCGGCTGCGCCAACTTTACCAAAACCACTCTAATCTTATAAGTCAACAAACGGGGCCTGACCCCGTTTGTTGACTTTAGCTTTTATCATCTGCACTTTACCTCGCGGCTCAAGATGAAGTATGTACACTCGAACGATAAAACTAACTCAACAAGGCATAATGACTACAATCAGCAGAAGTAAAGTTCAATATGTTCTGCTGGGAAAGCATAATGTGTAAAGGTAAATTCACTAACACTTTCACCTTTTTTATTGCTCCCTCTATCCTTTCAAGTACCCCTGTTAGCCACCGAACAAGCTGGAGCTCGTTTTTTGTAGGGGTTTCATTACGTGTTCTGCTATCAATATAAATCGTAGAAACTTCCTTATCAAATTGCTCTACCTGCTCGATTTGTCCTTGTGGAGGTGGTCATCTGCTATTCTTAGCAATTTCTTTCATTTAGATAATCAATAAGTATATGCTGCAAACGTCATAATCAAAAGCAGAATTTCCCTAGAATTTCCCTTAAACTCGTTATTACTTTGCTTGCTTTGCTCCACAAGATTTTGTAGTATTTCCATACCCCACTATCCTGATAAAAGACACTCCCGCGAACCCGGCCTATATAGCCCCAGTCTTGCGCTAGCACCGCTTTAAATCATGGGTTTTTAAAGACCGCTTGACAATCTTCTGGTTAAGAAAGTTTCAGCGTTTGCAAGATAATCGTTATAGTTTTAGTATATTTAGCGATGAGGGTTATACTGAGCATGAGGACTTCAAAGAAGTTTAGTTTTGCTGAGCAAGAAAAACGAGATAAAAATTTATTTTAAATAAAAGGTCAATATGAATACATTATTACTTTGCATTGATTTTATTAATGATATCGTTCATCCAGAAGGAAAAATTGCCGCATCTGCGCAGTACATCACTGAACATCAGGTAATCGAACATGCTAATGAAGCCATAGCAGCAGCTAGAAAAAAGCATATTCCTATTGTGCAAGTAAAGGTCGGATTTAGTAAGGATTATCGTGAGTGTCCGAAGCATTCCTCTTTATTCGGCAAAGCTTTAGAACTCGGGGCATTACAACTGAATAGCTGGGGTTGCGAATTTCATGAGCGCTTAAACGTTGAACCAGAAGACACGATTATCATAAAGCATCGAGTCAGTGCTTTATACGCGACACCATTAGAAGCAATACTCCGCGCCAATAATATTACCCAAATCGTACTGTGTGGGGTATCAACGAATATGGCAATTGAGACTGCTGTGCGGGAACTTCACGACAGAGATTATGAAGTGATCATCTTAACGGATGCTTGCGGCGCTGCGTCAAGCGAGATCCATCAAGCGTCTTTAGCGTCGCTGTCACGAATTGCCAGAATCTTGCCTGTTCAAGCGTGGTTTCAAACGCTTTAGAGGGAGATGTTTAAGAACTTAATTTAAAAGCTTAAAATGATGCACAAGGGTGGGGCATGAGTAATTGAAATGGCTGCCACTAACTTTATCAAGCTTATCTTAATTTTGGAGGATTAAACGATGAAAAAAATTCTTTTAGCTGCTTTAATGACGCTATCATTTACTGTTGCTTATGCAGACTCTGCTCAAGAAGCTCAAGCGGCGACCGCTCAGCTTCGGCAAGCCATTGCTACATGGAATAAGGGTGATCTTGAGGGATTTATCCAAAGCTATGAAAATTCTCCCGGAACGCTGCTATTTGTTAACGCTCATTTGTATGAAGGTTACAAGAGCATCGCGCAGAGATACCATACCGATTTTCCTTCTGCAGCAAGTATGGGGCATTTGACGCTTGAAGATTACACTGTGAATGTGCTGGATGCTAATTATGTTATGTTTTATGGTCACTGGCAGTTTGAGCATGATGTTCGAGGCAAAGCACCAGAAATTCATCAAGGTGTTTTTAGCACTTTTTATAAAAAAACCTCGAAAGGATGGAAAGTTGTGATTGATCATAGCTTTCGGGCTTAAAACTAAACCGAAAATATTACTGAGGCGCAAGTAAACTTTCCTCAGCAAAAAATGCTTCGAGTTATTTAAGGATAGGGATTGTGAAACTGTAGATGTTTTAGTTATGAGGGGTGAGCAAGCATGCGAACGCATGTTTGCTCACTCAAAAGGATTAATGGGACGAAGTTGCTGAGTCCGCAGCAGCTTGCTCTTTTGCGCCGTAATTGATGTCAGCTTTTACCGTTTCTTCCCAGCCTTTAGGCGGACGAGCAGGGTGACCATGCATGATGTCGTCAATTTGTTCCGTATCAATCGTTTCATACTTCATCAAGGCTTCTGCCATGAGGTGAAGTTTTTCAATATCATCGGTAAGAATTTTATAGGCGCGTTGATAGTTGCGGTCAACAATTGCGCGAATTTCTTCATCAATCGCATTAGCGGTTTCTTCAGAAACTTCTTTACGCTTGGTCACGCTATGGCCTAAAAACACCTCGCCTTCATCTTCGCCGTACATTAATGGCCCTAGGCGTTCAGATAAGCCCCATTTTGTTACCATGTTGCGAGCAATCTCTGTAGCGCGTTGGATATCGTTAGAGGCGCCTGTGGTGACGTTGTTAGAGCCAAAAATAATTTCTTCAGCAATACGACCGCCAAACATACTAGAAATTTGGCTTTCAAGACGTTCTTTGGTATAGCTATAACGATCTTCTTCAGGCAGGAACATGGTGACACCAAGTGCACGGCCACGAGGAATAATTGTTACTTTATAGACAGGATCATGGCTAGGTACAGAACGGCCTACAATCGCATGCCCTGCTTCATGATAAGCGGTTAAACGTTTTTCTTTCTCATTCATCACCATGGAGCTACGTTCTGCTCCCATCATGATTTTATCTTTTGCTTTTTCAAATTCACGCATTTCAACGGTGCGCTTATTAGCTCTTGCTGCAAATAAAGCAGCTTCGTTAACAAGGTTGGCTAGGTCTGCCCCCGAAAAACCAGGCGTGCCGCGAGCAATAATCATTGGATCTACATCATTACCCAAAGGAACCTTACGCATATGCACTTTAAGAATTTGTTCGCGGCCACGAATATCAGGCAAGCCGACAACAACTTGACGGTCAAAACGGCCGGGGCGCAAAAGAGCAGGATCTAATACATCAGGGCGGTTGGTAGCTGCCATAACAATGACGCCTTCATTGCCTTCAAAGCCATCCATTTCAACTAATAATTGGTTTAATGTTTGCTCGCGTTCGTCATGACCGCCGCCAAGGCCAGCACCACGGTGACGGCCAACTGCGTCGATTTCATCGATAAAAATAATGCAAGGCGCTTGCTTTTTAGCTTGTTCAAACATATCACGGACACGTGATGCACCTACACCCACAAACATCTCTACAAAGTCTGAACCAGAAATGGTAAAGAAAGGGACTTTAGCTTCACCGGCAACGGCTTTGGCTAATAAAGTTTTACCCGTTCCTGGAGAACCAACCAGTAATACGCCACGTGGAATGCGGCCACCGAGGTTTTGAAATTTTTGTGGATCTTTTAAAAATTCTACTAATTCAGCTACTTCGTGTTTAGCTTCATCGCAGCCTGCAACGTCTGCAAAAGTGACTTTAATTTGATTTTCGCTTAATAATTTTGCGCGGCTACGGCCAAAACCAAATGCGCCACCTTTACCACCACCTTGCATAGCGCGGATGCTATAGATCATCACGCCCACGATTAATAACACAGGGCCCCAGCTAAGTAGGAAGCGAATAAAAAGGCTTTCTTGCTGTGGAGGAACGCCTGTAACATCGACATTCTTTTTCACTAATGCCGGTACTAAATAAGGGTCAGGCATAGGCATGTAAGTGGTAAAAGCTTTGCCATCTTTTTGCGTACCGCTAACATTCATATCGGTAATTTTAACGCTGGTAATATCACCTTTTTGTACGCTTTGAATGAAGTCCGAATAGCTTATTTTTTGCTCATTCGAATCTTTCATGTTGAAATTGTTAAAGATGGAAAAAAGGACAATAACAGCAATCGTCCAGATGATTAAATTTTTAAATGTATCGTTCATATAAGCGAGACTTAATGTTTTATACTGCAGGGTGGGCAAAGCGCAGCGTGCCCACCATATCAAAAAGGTGAGCACGCTGCGCTTTGCCCACCCTAGTAAATTAATAGATTACCTGATTTTCTTGCCTCGCGCCAGTATGTATACCTCTGAGGAGCGGGCTCTTGAAGCCTTTGGTTTTCGGATGAAAACTTGTTGAAAATGTTGACGAACAAGTTTAATAAAGTCATCTGAACCAGCACCTTGAAACATCTTAGTCAGAAAATCGCCACCCACTTTAAGATGGTTCAAAGCAAAATCAAGCGCCAATTCTGTTAAGTACATCGCCCGAGGTTGGTCTACCGCATCCATCCCCGAGGTATTAGGCGCCATGTCAGAAATAACCAAATCAATTTTTTCATTCTCAACAAGCTTCTCTAATTGCTTTAAGACGCTTTCTTCGCGAAAATCACCTTGGATAAAATCCACACCAGCCAAGGGCTGCATAGGCAAAATGTCTAATGCAATCACTTTGCCTTTATCTTTCAGAAGATGCATTGCGATCTGGGACCAGCCACCCGGGGCTGCGCCTAAATCAACAATTGTCATCCCTGGTTTAATAATGAGGTCTTTTTCTTGAATTTCAAGTAGCTTAAAGCTAGCACGAGAGCGATAACCTAGTTTTTGTGCTTGTTGCACATAGGGATCGGTAAAATGTTCTTTGAGCCAAGCTCGGCTGGATGCAGTACGTTTTGTCATAATAATAACTATTTTACCCTGATTAGTTTATAATCGCTATGGTAGTTATTAAAATTATTTCACAAGGAGTAAATATGAGTGCAGAAAAGTCATATTTGATAACGGAAGTCGTAGGTACTTCTAAAGAAAGTATTGAAGCGGCTATCCAAGGTGCGGTTACTGACGCCTATAAAAAAATTAAACATATTCGTTGGTTTGAAGTAGTTGAAACGCGTGGCCATGTGAAAGATGGTAAAATCCAGTATTTTCAAGTAACAATTAAGCTTGGCTTTAGTGAATAATATATAAAATAGGCTAGATAGATAAATCTAGCCTTTTTCATACTTGATCTTATTAGTTTAACTTCGTACACTAGCAGTTTTCTCTAAAAAATACTGAATTTATGACGACTCCTCCTTTACGCACGCAATACTGCGGCCATGTTAATGAAACTTTTTTAAACCAAACAGTCTATGTCTGTGGCTGGGTCCACCGACGCCGTGATCATGGCGGCTTAATTTTTATTGACCTTCGCGACCGTACGGGTTTGCTACAGGTCGTATTTCATCCTGACCAAGCAGACATGTTTAAACAAGCAGAAGGCTTGCGTAATGAATTCGTCGTTCAAGTGATTGGTAAAGTGGAGCCTCGTCCTGAAGGGACGATAAACGCTAATTTGCCAACGGGTAAAGTGGAATTGATTGCGAATAGTTTAACGATTTTAAATGCTTCTGAACCTTTGCCATTTCAATTGGATGAACATGCGCAATTAGCCAGTGAAGAAACCCGTTTAAAATATCGCTACTTAGACTTACGTCGTCCAGAAAATTTTGTACGATTTTCTCTGCGTCATAAAGTGATTCAATTTATTCGGCATTATTTTGATGACTTAGGTTTTGTTGATGTAGAAACCCCAATGTTGACTAAAGCGACGCCAGAAGGTGCGCGTGATTATCTTGTTCCAAGCCGCGTGCATCCTGGTGAGTTTTATGCTTTGCCGCAATCGCCCCAATTATTTAAACAATTGTTAATGATGGCAGGTTTTGACCGTTATTACCAAATTGTGAAATGTTTTCGTGATGAAGACTTGCGAGCGGACCGCCAGCCAGAATTTACCCAGCTTGACTTGGAAACTTCCTTTTTAAATGAAGCGCAAATTCAGGATATCGTTGAAGGTATGCTGCTGCAATTATTTAAAAAAGTCTTAAATGTAGAGTTGCCCAATCCTTTGCCACGTATGACTTATGCTGAAGCAATGCGTCGCTATGGCAGTGATAAACCAGATTTACGTATTCCACTTGAATTAGTAGATATTGCGGATTTAATGAAAGATGTAGAGTTTAAAGTTTTCTCTGCTGCTGCGAATGCAGAATATTCACGTGTGGTGGCATTAAAAGTGCCTAATGGTAATGAAAAATTAACCCGTAAACAGATTGATGATTATGCACCTTTTGTCGCGCAATATGGCGCGAAAGGTTTGGCGTATCTTAAAATCAATGATCTTGCCAAGGGCATTGAAGGCTTGCAATCGCCAATTTTAAAATTCTTGCCTGAAAATGTCGTAATGGCGGTTATTGAACGAGTAGGTGGAAAAACGGGTGATTTAATTTTCTTTGGTGCAGATAAAGAAAAAGTGGTAAATGATGCAATGGGAGCATTGCGCATCAAACTGGGCCATGATTTGAATTTATTAGAAGGGGATTGGAAAGCCTTGTGGGTCGTGGATTTCCCCATGTTTGAATATGATGAAAAAGATGGCCGTTGGATGGCGGTACACCACCCATTCACTGCGCCAAAAAGCGACGATATTGAGGCAATTAAACAAAACCCTCGTGCGGCAGTGGCAAAAGCTTATGATATCGTATTGAACGGTATTGAATTAGGGGGCGGCTCAGTACGTATTTACACACCAGCAATGCAGTCAGCAGTATTTGAAATGCTCGGTATTAGCGAAGAACAAGCCCAAGCAAAATTTGGTTTCTTGCTAGATGCGTTAAAAATGGGTTGTCCGCCGCATGGTGGATTAGCGATGGGAATTGATCGTTTAGTGATGTTAATGTGTGGTGCGCACAGCATCCGTGAAGTGATTGCCTTCCCAAAAACCCAGTCTGCTAGTTGCTTAATGACAGATGCGCCTTCTGCGATTGATCCAAAGCAATTAAAAGAATTACATATAAAAACGGATGTAAAGGCTTAATGTCAGGCATGTAAAGTATGGGAGATAGTTTGCAGGCGTTACTTTGTGCGATACGGCAAAATCAATCTCAACTAACTTCAGCAGATATTAGGTAAAAGAAATTAGCGCCAGAAGTTTATCGCTATTTTTTACACGAGTTAAAAACTGCACTTGTTGGTAATGATCAAGTTAACCGGTTAGATTTTCTTGATAACCATATGGATGTAAGCTGCGCAAAAGAACTAGCTGAAATATTACAAACCTGCCCGCATATTCAAGAAGTTCATTTAGGCTTCAACCGCTTAAGCGGTCAAGTACTAAATGAACTTTTGTCTCCTTTAACAGGCGTTTCGCTTAAAGAGCTGGATTTAAATGCCAATGCTTTGGGCGACGATTCTGCAATGACGATTGCTAAGTTTTTATCAAGTAATTATGTGAATAAACTTGATTTAACAATGACTCAGATAAGTGCTTCAGGTTTTCAAGCTATTTTAGAGGTTGTTCAAGCGCGAGGCGCTGATTGCTTAGCTGAAATTGTGGTTGGCTATTCTGCAATAGGGGGGGGCAAGAGATCTTGGATAAGATTAACCAAGCAGCAAAAATAGCACCAACTTTGCACCCTGTATTCTTGTTAAAGAGGTAATGATAAAAGTGAGCAAACAAGATTGATGCCTATTTTATGCGCTTGTTATGCAACTAACCATGGTTAAAAAATCATTTGTTGTCAGTTTTTTTGAAGCGATAAAGGTTCGTTATAATAAATTTTTTTTGATAAAAACATTCTTAATTAAATAACTATCAAGGCGAGTATGATAAAAAATACGCAACATGAAAAAACCCCTTTAAAAAGTTTTCCGCAAGGCGCTATCAGTGAAGAGGAATATATTCGTTGGAGCAAGATCAAGAATGCCTCAAGTGCTGCTGTTGCAATTGTTAGTGGTTTCTTTGCGCAATATGGGGCTGATGTTTTAGAGGACTGGTTAAATGCTCAATATCAAATGGATGCCGTGCAGTGGAAACTACTTACTTCTTTAGCAAAAGGGTTCGTAACTGGCGGTGTAGCAATAGGCTTAGCTGAAGGGCTTAATAAGCTACTGGATTGTTATAAACGCCGTAATTTTTCGAGAATAGATCCAAGAGAAAGTTCTTGTACCCGCATAGCTGTAGGGAGTACTGTTGCTCCTGCCATGGGCGCAGCTGTGGAAGTTGGTCTTGAATCGCTCCAACACTTTGCTTTGGGACTCACGCAGTTGTCTCCTTCCTTGGAATGGGCTGCCGCTGCAATAAAAGGTCCTCTTACTGCCTTAACTAGTTTAGGAATATTTCGCGCTACGCAACATTGCTGCGTAGAGAAGTCTCTTCAATTTTCTGGAATATTTATCGAGGAAACTGCTGATGAGCGCTACGTAATTGATCACACTTCATCTGGAATCAAAGTCGCAAGACCTCTGCCTCGGCCTCGGAATCCATAAAATTAATGAAAATTTGCCCCGACTTTTTCAAAATGTTGGGGCAAATTTTCCTTGCTGAATTTTTTCGTTGAGCTTCAAGATTCTAGTGATATGTATATCGGTTTTAAATTTTAAGTGCGCTCAGGTAAGATTTAATCAAATATTTTATTAACTTCGTTTTTATCAAACGCATAGCGGTGATTACAGAATTCGCAAGTTACTTCGATAACTTTATGGGTTGATAAAACCTCTTCTGCTTCTTTGGGGCCAAGCATTCTCACTGCATTTTCCATTTTTTCATGACTGCAAGTACATTCAAAATGAATGGGTTCTTCCTGAAAAAGTTCGACTGTTTGTTCATGGAAAAGTTTATGTAAGAGTTTTTTGCTTGCGTCAAATAATAGTTCTTCTTGAGTAACCGTATCTAAAATTAAACTTAAGGTTGTTTTATCTAAGCTTGGTTCAAGCTGGGAGGGGAGTTTCTGAATTAATAATCCTGCCGCTGATTTTCCATCGCAAGCTAATAGAATTTTAGTGAAGACTTGCTCGGATTGCGTGAAATAACTTTCTAATGATTTAGCAAGGCTGTGACGAATTAAAGGCACAATGCCTTGATAGCGCTCACCCCTCTCAGGCATCATCGTGATGACGAATTTGCCGCTTTCTAGTAGTTGAGAACCAAATGGGATATTATCCCGCCATTGAGAAAGTCCGCGGATTCCAAGACGATTATTCATTTCGGCAACAAGAAACTTTAAGCTGCCTTCTGTTTCAATTTGTAACGCCATCCTGCCAGCTTGTTTTAAATTATGTCCCAGCAGCGCAATAGCGGCTAAAGCCTCACCTAACAATTGAGCAATGGGTTCAGGATAAGCATGTAGTGTGATGATTTTTTGGTAGCTGTCATCTAGCTTAACGAAAATACCACGATATTCTTCGTGGTTAATAATAAATGATTGTAGATAATCTTTCATAATGGAGCCTCAATGCGGTGCCTAGCACCGCAGTTAGTTTTTTAGATTCTAGCACCGTAAATCTTTCCGCCAGTTAAAGGTTTGGCGACGCCAGTTGTGCCAGGAAAGCTTAAGGGTAGGCCATTAGCAACGCGTTTGGCTAAATAAGCAAAAGCTTCGGCTTCTAATGCATCGTGCTGCCAGCCCACTTGTTTTGCCGTTAAAATTTGTGGTGTTTTTTGACAGTGTTTTTCTAAGCGTTGTGTAAACTCTCTTAAAATGGCTGGATTATACCATCCTCCCCCAGCGAGTACCCAGCGGCTAGGAACAATATCACACCAATCTAAGCTTTTTACCATACATTCTGCGGAAAATGCGGCTAGCGTTGCACAAGCGTCTTCTAACGAAAGCTCTTCTAGTGCTTTTGAAAAATGGCAGTCATGAGTATCTAATGATTTAGGTGGCTTTTTGTTAAGAAATTCTTGGGGTAAGCCGGATTGCATCAGCGTTTCTAATGCCGCTGGATTTACTTTCCCCGCAAGCGCCAGCTTGCCATTTTCATCATAAAACATTTGATTGTCAGTGCGCTCGCGAACTAAGCGATCCAATAAAGCATTGCCGGGGCCGGTATCAAATGCCGTTAAGTGGCTAGGCTCATCACGCAAAATAAAGGTGACATTAGCAATTCCGCCACAGTTTAATACCGCCAGTGGAATTAAGCCTTCTTGTTTTGCTAATACCCAGTGGTAAATAGGCGCTAATGGCGCACCTTGGCCACCATGAGCCACATCATTTAAGCGAAAATCGCCAATGACGGGAATTTGCAAAAACTCTGCTAATTTTTGACAATTGCCAACTTGTAATGTTTTGCCTTCATGCGGGGCATGATACATGGTTTGGCCGTGATAGCCGACATACTCAATTTCTTCATGGTTTAAATTTTGTTGCTGGATAAGAGAATTTACTGCTTCTGCATGCAAAAAAGTGGATAATAAAATTAAATTTGAAAGGGTTAATTGAGGTAATTGAAATTTTTTAAGAAGTGCGTCAATACCATGATCACTTGGGTAAACAATTATTTGCTCAGCTTTAGTTAAATCACCTTGGCAATCACGAATAATTTTTTCGGATAATTTTAATAGCGTGCGTAATTCTGGTGGGTAAGCATAAAAGCTGCTTGCAATGGAGCGCACATATTCATTACCGTCCGTTTCAACTAATGCCGCATCAATGCCGTCCATGGATGTGCCGCTCATGAGACCAAGGCATAACGTTTTTTTAGGTAGCATTAGCATTCCTCCTCACTTTTTGTCATCCTCTTATGTTGTGAAGAGGAGTATGATCATTCATTAGGGTTATCACTGATAGTAGAGCGCCAATAGTTTAAACGCTCTGAGGTGATCAAATGGTGCTGTTCATCTTCTAATGTTCCGCCTAATTCTTCTGCAATATGCTGAGCAGTATCCAACATTTGATCAAAAATTAATATAGGTTGTTGAAAACGCTGTGGTTGCATAAAGATACATAAACCAGAGGTTTTAAAGGCGCCCATTTTTTCAAGGTTAAATTCGCCTTCTGTGGGGGCAATGGAAAACAAGGTTTTTGAGCCATTAATAAAATGGAAAAAATTCATCGTGCCATGCACAAACCCTTGATTTAAAATGACCTGCATTAAGTCATAGCCATAGAAACATTCATGAGATTTAGCTTTAATAAATAATGAAATAGTTTTAGGCCAAGTATTCTGTGTTTGGCTAGCAGGAGCAAAAATTTCTTCTTGAGATTCTTCGCCGGCATTAATTGGTTGTATGACACGCACGGCAATAATGCCATCATCAATTGCATCTGAAAAAATAAAATCTTTATTTTGCTTTTCGAGCTGAAAAGAGAGCTGATTGTAATGACGGGGACGTTTATAGCGATGATAGCAGACAAATAAAATAAGCAAAGCACATAAGATAAATGCTGCAGCAAGCACAATCCAGCCGGTTCCGTTTAAAGCAGGCATAACAATTCCTTAAAATCAATAATGAAATTTTAACGAAAATTTCTCATCAAGACAAACCGAGCTAAGACGGTTAGCTCGGTTGATAAATTATAAAAATAGGAGACTTAAAATTAAAGCCACTATTGCTAAAGCTAAAGAGCCAAAAATTAAATGATTTCCGCCTGGAACTTCATAGGATGATTTTTGCGTAAATTTTTTTCGGGCAGCATAAGCCATCAGAATAGGTAAGAGCATTAATAAGACGACACAAAAAATCCCCGCATAGCTTAAAGCAGTAATAAAGGCTTTGGGGTAAAACATAGCAATTAACATAGGTAAAATAAAAACCAATGCCGCATTGATGGATAAGCCTTTGGCAGTTTTTTTGCTAATGCCAGTGCCATCTTCTAAAAAGTCTGACAAAATCAAACCCACGCCTAAGAAAGACGTTAGGACGCAAATTGATGTAAAGATATGCGCTAATAAAGAAATGATTTCAGAGTGGGTTACGGCAATAAGCGAGCTTGCCAGTTGGCTGCTTGCATTGCCGCTTTCTTGCATGGCGGTTAAGCTTAAAGATCCGCTCGGTGGCAACGTGGCATGAACTGCAAAAACCCAAAGTAAATAAATAATTAAAGGGATAATGCTGCCCATAATGATCGTTTTTTTTAAGGCAGGAATTTCATCTTTAAAATAAGGGTATAAGCTAGGAATAATGCTGGCAAAGCCAAAGGAAGTAATCATGACAGTCGCTGCTGATAATATCTTATGGGGAGTACCAAAGCTTATGCTTGGCCACTGAGCATGAGGTAAAATAGCAAAAATTAATAAAACCATTGCGCTGGCTTTTAATGTCATCAAGGCGCGATTGCTGTAATCCACAAAGCGAATACCTCTTAAAACAATAGTTGCCATAATGATGGTGAAAATTATCGTGGAAAGCTTTGCCGAAACATTTAAGCCAAATAAGCTGCTTAACCAGGCTTGTGTAATTTGCATACCGCCTGTGATATAAGCCGAGAGCAAGGCATAAAAGAGCAGTAGGGTTGTCAGCCAAGCAATAGCAGCGCCAAATTTCCCTAAAGTTTGCTTGGCAAGGTTAACCATATTAATGCCAGGAGGGAAGCGTAAATTGGTTTCTAGAAGGTATAAAGCGCCAACCGTCATGATAAACCAGCAGATCAGCATGATTAAGCTACTGCTAATTAAATCATTTTGTGCAGTTGCAACAGGTAAAGCTAACATGCCTGCGCCAATGCAGGTTCCTGTGACAAGTAAAACCCCACCAATTAATTTTAGATTCATATTTTTCCCTTATGCTTTTTTTGATTTTAGCATATGGCAGGGGATTTATGACATGTAGGAAAGGTCTTAAGCGTCCATTCAGAGGCTAGGTTTTGATGAGAATGTTTTTATATGAGAACAGGGGCGTCGATGAGAATGCTTTGACAAAGTACTTAAAGAATATGTTGCGTTATGATCTTTAATAAAATAACCCACAACAATAGAGTTGATTGTTCTTTTTTATTCTCTCAGGCTACTGCTTCATTCAGAAAACTAATCTTATTAAATGGATATCCGCTTTAGACATGTTTTATCTGGATTTGTTTTTTATTATTATAGTGTATAAAGCGGGTTGAGATTATCGAACCTCAACCCGAAGGGTGAAAATTAGCGATTCAGCCTAGGAGCCGCTGCGGCAGCGCCGGTTAGGTCGGAGTCAGTCGCAGTTTGGCTTGTCGGAGTACTAGCTTGTTTTTCCATATACTGTAAAACCGTTTCCAATTTTGCAGAAGCTATAGAAGTTAGTTCTGTAGCCTCCTGTAAGAGTGCAGGTTCAATGTCTGTAAGCTTTGTTGCCGCCGCTATATTTTTCAAAGATTTTTGGAGTACCTCAATAACAACAGCGGTTGGTTCCTCTATATCGCGAGGAAGTTGTTTATATTTTTCTAACGCATTTCGGCATAATTCAAACACTACGTCTACAGAAGCATATATACTCTTTAATACATTTAAGGGGGCTTTAGGGCCTTGTTCCTCTATTGTCTTAAAGATAAAATCCCTATTACTCTGATAAAGCCTCCCTAAAACATCAGGAGTGTTCAATTTTTTTAGTAAGTTATCACTATAGCTACATGCGCTTTTTAAATGCACAAGTAAATTCGCGAGAGCCTCATCTGGTGATATTGATTGGCGCTCTGTTTTTTGAGGCTCTGCTTTTGCAAAAAAATGACTCAGAAGAGAATACATATTAATACTCCATTGTTTATATTAGAATTAGGAAAATTATAATCCAAGCAAGCTTAATGAATTATTAAGTTGATAGATTTGTAATTGATGATTAAAAATTGTGTATAAAGTAAAAAGTGGGCTCGAAGAAAAGTGATGTATGTTTCACAATACGAAGCACCGTTAGAGATTTATGACAAATGTGAGCAGCAGAAACATTAAGATTTCCAAAAGCATTTGCAAGCGAATTTCAAAGAGAAAACTATTAGTTTTCTAAGTTTATGATTGACTTTGAATAGTAGTTTTTTAAAACCTCTACTTTTATGTTAGCGAAAATATTTGGCTAAAAAAATCGTTTTTATTTTGTTAATTTGCATCCTATATAGCTTCTTCTTTTTTCAAAAAAAATCTAAGATGCCAAGTTCTTTTTCTATTCTGAAAATACCCCTCTGTAGAGAAGGCTTGATTTTGCATTGAATAAAATGGTGGACATCTGCGTAGGGTGAGCAAAGGAGCGCAAGCGACGTGTCCACCGACACACTAGAATATTTAAGTTTTAATAAAGCATATTAATGTTCCCTTAAGCTTAAATCGAGTAGAATATTGCAAAATAAAAAACAATAAAAGCTTATAGTTATATTAATCTTTAAATTATGAAGAAAAAAATTACCCAAAAGAAAGCTTTCATTGCTGAGGTTGAGCAGCTTTTCCCTAAGCAAGCTGATTTATCAATCTGGGTTAAGCTCGATTGGCCAAAGCAGCTTATAAATTCTGAAGATGTTTTCTTGACGATGGCTAAATTTTTATTTTCGCTTAAAACTTTAGGTGTTTCTACGGTTTCTCAGCTTGTATGGTATCAAGGAATTCTGAAGGCGGTTTTAAGGCCTTTGCGCATTTTGGATCAGCAGTTATTGGCTTTTTACACATCTTTTTTAAGCTGTTTACGTGCGACGGATCTTGAAAAGATTTTTTCAGCAGAGAGTTGCTTGGTAAGAGCGGCAATAACGAAAGTGGTGGATCTACGAAGCCAATTTGTAAAATCTGAAAAGGTAATAGACTTGGCGATTAAGCATTTTCCAGAAGCTGTACCAGAAGAGCTCTTAGCGAAAACATTAAAACAAATACCTTCCGCAAAACTGTAGGACAAGAGTGTTTGCGTTATCTAATCTAATAATAAAAATAATGAGGTTTAATACATGGCAAATTTTGCTGAGATTAATAAAGAATATAGCAGCACTTTAGGTTTAATTGAAAGCTATTTAAAAGATAGTCAAGTTTTTAGTGCTTTAAAGGCCGCGATTACTGTTGACCTTACGGAGCTTAAGGGGCAAGAAAAATTGCAAGCGTACTTGCGATGGGCTTATACACCTATCTTTAAAAAATTTCATGAATGTTTAGATATAAAAAGCAGGTATGTGCTTTTTCAAGGGTTATTTTCTCAACTGCTTTATATCTCAGGACATTTTCAGAAAGCTTTTTTCGATTGTGAGTCACACGCAATGGCAGCTACCCAGAAAGAAGCTTTTGCTTTGTGCACCAAATTCGCAAGAGAAGATAGGGTCAAGCCTAAAGAGCGAGAAGCTTTATTACGCCAAGCAATAAAAACTTGGCGTGGACTAAGAGGGCATGTTATTCATGAAAAAGAAAATATTTGTCCAACTCCAGAGGCCGCCAGAGTTTCGCCTAGATAAAAAAGGTTCCCTTAAGAAAAATATACCGCTCTGCATAAATCAATCAAGCTGCTTGGGAAAATTCCAAGCAGTAAAATGATTAAGCTATTTAACGATAAAATGACTTTGCCACCCCAGCTAGAATAAAGCGGCGAAGCATCTTCAACAGGTTCAAAGTACATTGCTTTTACTACGCGGATGTAATAATAGCAACCAATGATGGCAAAGATTAACGCAAGGACTGCTAGCCATGTCATATGCACGCTCATGACGGCTTCTAATACCCCGACTTTAGCAAAGAAACCAACGCTAGGTGGAATACCGGCTAGCGAGAACATGACAATTAAAATCATAAATGCTATCCATGGGCTACGGGAGTTTAAGCCGCGTAAGTCTTCAATATTTTCAACTTCGAATCCTTGGTTGCTAGCAACAATTAAGGCACCGAACCCTGCTAAAGTCATTAAGGCATAAGCAAAGACGTAAAATAATGCAGCAGCATTTCCCCCAGGTGTTTGTGTAACAAAACCTAGTAGCATATAGCCCATGTGAGCGATAGAGGAATAAGCTAACATACGGCGCAAATTGTTTTGAATAATAGCTGCAATATTACCTAAAGCCATTGAGGCAATGGCAACAGCAATCCAAATCATTTGCCAATGCGCTGCAAATGTCACAAAGCTTTGGGAGAATAAACGAATTGCCATAATTAATACAGCAATTTTTGGTGCGCTACCCAATAAAGTAATCACCGGGGTTGGCGCACCTTGATAAATATCGGGTGACCATTGATGGAAAGGGGCAGCGCCAAATTTAAAGGCTAAGCCAGCCACAATAAACACAAGGCCAATTAATGCCATGGTGCTATATTGGGTTTGTAATAATTGTAGAGAATTTGCAATAGTGCTTAAAGATAAGCTTGCGGTTGCGCCATAAACAAGAGAAATACCATAAAGTAATAACGCAGAAGCAAAAGCCCCCATGGCAAAATATTTCATGCCGGCTTCGGCGTTCATGCCAGTGCGCTGAATGGTGACTAATGCATAAAGTGGTAAAGATAAAAGTTCTAAACTTAAATACATGGGAATGAGATGGTTGCTAGAAACCAGCATCATCATGCCTGAAACAGAAAATAAAAATAACAAGCAGTAATCGTGAGTTTTTTCTGGATTCTCATTGAAGAAGGGTTTCGCATAGGCTAAAGAGAAAATCGCACAAATTAAAATCATGAGTTTAGAAAGCGTCGTGGCGGCATCTAAGATAAACATATTATGCAAGGCATAAAGCGTTGGCATGCCAATTTGATTCCAAACGAATACAACAGAAATCAGTAATGATATTTGGCTCAGTGTATAGCTAATACTGCTTTGTTTACGTCCGCTAAAAAGGCCAATTACTAAAACAAGTGCTGCCATTGCTAACACAAGGATTTCAGGAAGAAGGATGTGGAAATCAACAATATTCATAGTTTTTTCTCATATTATTCGTCATAGGCACCGAGTAGTTATGCGGCGTTTTTCGACCTACGACAAATTTATTTTATTAACCGCTTCCTAGAGGTTACGGTTCTAAAAAGATATTCTTACAATTTAGTTGCTAAGCTTAAGTGCAGCAAATTGGCTGCGGTTGCATCAAACATTTTTAATAAAAATTGAGGGTAAACACCAATGCCAATGACCATCAGGCCTAAAATGCAAAGGTTAATACCTTCAATTAAGTTAACATCTTTCACCGTTTCTAGATCAGGGTTCATTTTGCCAAAGAACACTTGACGGTACATCCAGAGTGTATAAGCCGCAGATAAAATAACAGCAAGGGCGGCTAACATTAAAACGCCTAAATTTGCTTTAAACAGGCTTAATAAAATCATAAACTCACCAACAAACCCGGATGTGCCAGGTAAACCAACGTTGGATAAAGCAAACAACATAAAGAATGCGGAAAAGATAGGCATTTTAAATGCAACACCGCCAAATTTTTTCATGGCGTGGGTATGTAAGCGATCAAATAAAATACCTGAGCCTACGAACATTGCGCCTGAGCTAAAGGCATGCGCAATCATTTGAACCATTGCACCTTGAAGCGCGAGCATCGCTAAGCTAAAGTCGTTCGCGTTACGCATAATAAAGTAAATCGCAAAGCTTGCTAAGGTCACGAAAGCCATATGGGCAATAGACGAATATGCAATCAAACGTTTCATATCTTTTTGTACGATAGCAACTAAAGCAATATAGATGATGGAAATGATAGAGAGCGCAATCATGAAGCTTGCAAGTTTGTTAGACGCATCGGGCACGATAGGTAAGCTAAAACGTAAGAAACCATAGGTGCCTAATTTCAACATTAATGCCGCTAATACGACAGAACCGCCTGCAGGCGCTTCCGTATGCGCATCAGGTAACCAAGTGTGAGTTGGCCACATTGGCACTTTTACCATGAATGCTAATAAGAAACCAATAAAAACCCAGATCTGCACGGGCATCGTCATATGCAGCGCATAAAAATCTTTGATCATAAAGCTGTTGCTTGCAAGCCCAAGATATAACAAGACAGCTAACATTAATGCAGAACCAAAAAAGGTATATAAAAAAAACTTAATAGAAGCATAACCACGTTTTTCCCCACCCCAGATACCAATGGACAAATACATTGGAATGAGCATGCCTTCCCAAAAGACATAGAATAAAATTGCATCTAGAGAGCTAAATACACCAATAACCATCGTTTGCATCACTAAGAAAGCGGCCATATATTGGCCAACTTTTTTATGGATGCTGCTACAAGCCGCTAAAACAACGATCAGCGTTGTTAGTGAAGTGAGCATGATAAGTGGCGCTGAAAGGCCATCGACGCCTAAGTTATAGTTAATATTGTAAGCGGGAATCCAATGTGCGTTTTCCAAAAACTGCATATTTCCTGAATGGAAATCAAAATGCGTGTATAAAGGTATGCAAAGCAAAACGCCAAGAATAGCAGTAATGACAGCAATCGCTCGAGGATATAAAGGATTATCTGCTGTGCTGGCGATTAAACACATAATGGCGCCTAAAACAGGCAGCCAAATCATACAAGAAAGTAAATGACTCATCATAAATATTAATATTCCAATTCACTATTTCCTCGCTCCACAAAGGAGGGGGCGGTACAAAGCCCCGAGTGAGGGGGTTAAATTTGCCAAAACAATAAAACTAGTAAGCCTAAAATCATTACAAGAACATATTGGTACAAGTAACCTGACTGTAATTTGCGCGCCCATTGGGATAAATAAGCGATCAATTTACCTGAGCCATGGACAGCACCTTCATCAATGACTTTAACATCGACGATGGCAAAGAAAAACTGAGATAGTTTTCGAGTTCCTTTAACGAAAACAAAATCATTCAAGCGATCAAAGCCATATTTATCGACTAAAACGATATAAATTAAAGATAAACGAGTTGCAAACCAAGTGGGCAACTTGGGGAAACGTACATAGCATAACCACGCCGTAAACACGCCTGCAAGCATTAACCAAAACGGTAAATGACTTAAGGAATCTAGAGCCATGGCGGCTGCAGTTTGTAAAGCCGCATGATTGGCGACGATGCTATTGCCAAACCAAGAAGGTGAGTCAATTATCAAAGGTTTAAACAAGAGATAACCTAACGCCAAGCTTGGGATTGCAAGAATAATTAGCGGAATCCACATCGTACTGGAAGTTTCATGCACATGGGCTGGATCATCTACTCGGGTTGGTGTATGAAATACGAGGAAGAAGCAACGGAAAGTATAAAGGGCAGTGATAAATACCCCTAACGTTAAACACCAATAAGTATAAGAGCTGCCTACAGCATTTAATTGTTGCACTGCATCGATGATGCTGTCTTTTGAATAAAAACCCGAAGTCGGTGGCAAAGCAATTAAGGCTAAAGCACCACACAAGAAAGTAATATAGGTAATAGGCAATTTTCTTGCTAATCCACCCATCTTGCGCATATCTTGCTCATGATGCAAAGCAATAATCACGGAACCTGCGGCTAAGAAAAGTAAGGCTTTAAAGCAAGCATGGGTAAATAAGTGGAAAATACTTGCGGCATAAGCTGATGCACCAGCACCTGCCATCATATAGCCTAATTGCGAAAGTGTTGAGTAAGCAACAACGCGTTTAATATCCGTTTGCACTAAACCTAAGATACCCATAAAGAGGGCAGAAGTAGCGCCAATAATCATGACAACCGATAAGGCCGTTGGCGAAAGTTGATACATGGGTGATAAGCGTGCAACTAAATAGATACCGGCGGTAACCATGGTTGCTGCGTGGATTAATGCTGAAATTGGCGTTGGGCCTTCCATTGATTCAGGTAGCCATACATGTAATGGCATTTGTGCGGACTTACCCATCGCGCCGCAGAAAATTAACAAGCAAAGTACGGTCAGTACTGATGCTGGGTGACCAAATAGGGTAATGGATGTTTGAGCCAAACTAGGAGCTGCAATAAAAGCTTGAGAAAACTCTAAAGAATGGGTGTAAGCAAAAACGCCGGCAATACCCACTAAGAAAAGGAAGTCAGCAATACGATTGACTAAGAAAGCCTTCATGCTTGCTGCATTTGCGCTGTCTTTTTGAAACCAAAAACCAATTAACAAATAAGACATTAAACCCACGCCTTCCCAACCAAAGAAAAGTAATAGGAAGTTATTCGCAAAAATAAGCGCTAGCATCATGAAAGTAAACAACGAAATATAACTAAAAAAACGCTGTTTGCTTGGGTCGTCATACATATAGCCAAAACTATAAATATGTACGAGTAAAGAAACGAAGGTGACTACCAACGCCATCATAACGCTTAAACGATCAATCATAAAGCCAATATTCAAATGCAGCTGATCAGCCACCGCCCATGAGTAGAGTACTTGGTTAATTGGCGCATGATTGAGGAAAATGAATTGATAAAACAATATTGCGCTTAAAATAAAAGAGATTGCAACGCCGAGCGTGGTAAGCAATTGGCTTGGTAGCGCGCGCAATGGTTTGCCAAAAATACCAACAAGACTTCCAGCAAAAAGTGGAAATAATAAAATGTATAAAGCGTAAGTCATTATAAAAACTCCACGCGCTGTTAGGCACGTCTCAAAATCTTCTTCTTCCCGATGGGAAGAAGATTAGATGAGGGCGCGAAAATGGCCTGATGCCATATTCACATCCTCATCCCCCGCCCCCTTTTCCACTGGTAGGAAAGGGGAATCATTTATCCGTTAAGAACATCCATCTTATCAATTTCAATGGTGCCACGCTGACGATAAAGCACCATTAAAATCGCTAAACCAACAGCGGTTTCTGCAGCAGCAACCGCCAAAATGAAGAATACAAAAATTTTGCCATCAATATTGTTTAAATAATGGGAGAATGCGACAAAGTTAGTGTTAACGGATAAGAGCAATAGTTCGATACACATTAACAATACCACGAGGTTATGTCGGTTAATGATCATCCCTGCAATGCCAATAGCAAAGAGGAGGGAGCTGATCCATAAAAATGCACTGAGGCTAATCATGTTGTACTGGCTCCGTAGAATCTTGTTGAGGTTTTTCGGCTTTCATTTTGACGATTTTTAAACGGTCTTTTGCTTTAACATTAACCTGAGCGCTGACATCGTTAATGATCTTACGGCGGTCAGTTTTCCAGCTCAAGCTAATGGCAGCGATAATCGCAACGAGCAAAAGAAAGCCAGCAATTTCAAAGGGGAAAACATAAGTGGTATACAAACTCTCGCCAATTGCGGTTGCGCCGCTAATGCCAGGTGCTTGGAAATTATTAAGCTGAAATACAATATGATTTAAAGGGTGAATAATTTTTGCCATGACGCCTAAAAATAAAACCAACACAAGTGAACCATAGCCAATATAAAGTAAACGAGTTTTATCGATGGGAATAGTATGCATGGGAATTGTCATGACTACGAACAAAAATAATGTCATGACTGCACCGACATAAACTAATATCAAAATTAAGCCAAGAAACTCAGCTTGCATCATGATCCATAGCGCGGCGCTAGCAAAAAATGCTAAGACTAAATATAACGCGCTTTGTACTGGATGGCGGGACAAGATCACCATAAAAGCGGATGCAATAAGAAGAGCCGCAAAGGCATAAAAAACCACAAGCGTTGTTGGAAAAGCATTTAACATTTTTTATTTATCCTAACTTCTGTGGAAATAAGCTTTCGCTTATCCCAACCGTAATTCTATCTATAAATTGAATCTGCTGCTTTATCTTTAGCAATCATGGGTTCATACTTGTCGCCAATCGCAAGCAATTTATCTTTAGTCATAATTTGCTCAGAACGGTGCTCAAAATGATAGTGCATGATTCGCGTTTCAACAATAGCATCAACAGGGCATGCTTCTTCACAAAAGCCACAATAAATGCATTTAAATAAGTCGATTTCATATTTAGTTGTGCGGCGTGATCCATCTTCACGAGGTTCTGCTTCAATCGTAATGGCTAAAGCAGGGCAGACAGCTTCGCAAAGTTTGCAGGCAATACAACGTTCTTCGCCATTAGGATAACGACGTAACGCATGAAGCCCACGAAAACGTGAAGAAGTTGGCGTTTTTTCCTCAGGGAATTGAACGGTAAATTTAGGCGCAAAGAATTTTTTACCAGTAACTTTTAAGCCTTTCAAAAGTTCAGTGAGGAAAAAAATGTTAAAAAGTTTTTTAATAAATTTCATAAGTTGTTTTTAAAAAATATCTTGTATTTCCGCCCCCTCATCCCCAGCCCTTCTCCCCGGGGAGGAGAAGGGAGAAAAGTCGCCCCCTCCCAGGGGAAGAGGGCTAATTCCTTCCCCCACCCATTCTAGGAGAGGGGGCGGGGGCAAGGGGGCGAACCTAGCACCTAATCTTATAAGATCCCCTACCTTAATCTCACGTAATAATATTTAACGCCGCCTTTCTCAACACTTTCACCTGCAAGTGCCCAGCACCAGCTGAGAACTACTAAGATTGGGTTGGTTTGCCAATAACTAAAGGTTGCTAGAATCGCCACAAGCAAGCGAGGGGCGAAGATCCAGCCTAACCACCATAGTAGGCCGCCAAAGGGGACGCTAGAAAATAACAGCGTCAACCTTGGAAAAAAGAACATAAATAAAATAAAAAATACGCCGTGTACTTGCCAAAAACTAACTAAAGTTTGTGCCATACTTGCTCCTTAATTAAACCAAGGGGGAAATTTAACGACAACTGCAACAGCAACTAAGCAAAGCCACACTAACGCAACCGGGATCAAAAATTTCCAGCCTAAGCGCATAATTTGGTCATAACGGAAACGTGGGAAAGTTGCACGCATCCATAGATAAACAAATAATAAAAAAGCAATTTTTGCTAAAAGCCAAACAATGCCAGGAATGAAGCTGGTTAATTTACCTAATAATGGAATATGTTCAAAAGGTGACAACCATCCGCCCAAAAAGAGTAGGGAGGTAATCGTCGAAATTAAAATCATATTGGCATATTCTGCTAAGAAAAAGATACCAAAAGGCATGCCCGAATATTCCACATGGAAACCCGCAACAATTTCTGATTCCCCTTCAGCGACGTCAAAAGGAGCGCGATTGGTTTCTGCAACGCCAGAAATCCAATAAACAATAAATAAAGGGAAAAGTGGTAAAGCATACCAATGCCAAATGCCACCTTGTTGCGCGAGTACAATCGTTTGAAGATTCATTGAGCCTGCTGCTAATAGCACGCCGACAAAGGCAAAACCCATCGCAATTTCATAAGAAATCGTTTGTGCAGCTGAACGCATAGCACTAAACATAGGGTATTTTGAGTTCGATGCCCAACCCGCGATCAAAATGCCATAAACCCCAATGGAGCTCATTGCAAAAAGATATAAAACGCCAGCATTGATATCTGCCAGTACAACATTAGGCATGAAAGGAATAACTGCCCAAGCTGCAAGTGCAGGCGCGATACTCAAAATAGGCGCAACAGCAAAAAGGTAATGGTTAGACAGTGTTGGTTGAATGATTTCTTTATGCAGAAGTTTAACTGCATCTGCAATCGGTTGCAGCAAACCAAACCAGCCGACACGATTAGGGCCTATTCGCAATTGCATATAGCCAATGACCTTGCGCTCGGCATAAGTTAAGTATGCGACACAAATCATTAAAGGTAGCACAATGCAAACAATTTTAACGACGGTCCAAATCAGGGCAATAATTTGTGTTTCTAAGTTTGTCATAATTTTTTAATCCTTCCCTTTCCCATTGGGGCAAGGTGGCGCAAAACACCGAACGATGGTGTGAATGTTAACTTGACATCTGTAAAAAACGAGGTGGCTTTACCACCTCATCCTCGGTCTTCTTCCTTTTACGGGAAGAGGAACAAGTTAAATTTTATTAATAACTATTTTACCAAAATTTTCGCCTAAACTGCTGGTTTCATTGAAGCCTGCAGGGACCCATACCACTTGGTCTGGCAAACCAGCTTCAAGATACACGTTCAATTGGGTATTGCCTGATTGCTGGATACTTACTTTATCGCCCTCTTGTAGCTGAAATTTCTTCATCGTAGCTTCATTCATCCAAACGGCGGCAGGTTTCGCTGCTCCTGAGGTTTGCAAAGCATCGGAACGGCGTACTAAATTATCAACGCGATAGATAGGCCAGGTTGTTAAACGATAGCATTCATCATGAGCAGTGTTGCTATTATCTACTGGCTGGAATTTCGCATCAGCTAATTGTTGTGCAATTTCTGCTAGAGATGGAAGTGTGGCATCGTCTGGGAAATTTTCAAAAACTTTATTCAACACTTCGTGTGTACTATTTTCATCAAAGCCTTCTGCATTTAACAAATTACCTAATACGCGGAAAACTTTCCAAGCTGGACGTGCTTCGCCTTTTGGTGGAATGCAGCCTGCAAAGTTCTGTACTTTATTTTCTAAGTTAACCAGGGTTCCTGATGTTTCACCTAAAGTCGAGATTGGGAACAGGACATCTGCGTGCTGCAGCAGATTAGGTTCTTTGAAAGAAGTTAAAGCAATAACCATTTCAGCTTGATCTAATAACTTATCCATTTGATAAGGGTTCGCGCAGTCTAAGCTTGGCTCTAATTGGTGAAGCATAATAGCTTTATGGTTTGAGTTAGCAGCAAGCGTCGTGGACGCTTGTACAGGGATAGAAAGCGCACGGTGGATCTTAGCAAGTCCAAAACTATTAGCGCCATCGGTATACATACCAAATTGGCTATTGGTTAAGTTAGCAATCGCTAGCGCAAGCATTCTTAACAAAGCTGCATCTTGCGCATGATAAGCAAGCGCACCAAGGTAGATAAAGCTCTTCTCTTCTTGTTTGAGGCGATTTGCAATTGCTTCGTGGTAAGCCTTAGGCTGTGCATTTTTTACGATTGCTAAATCTGCTAATGCTTGATTTGGCGTATCTTTTAATAAAACTTTGATGATGGATGCGAGCTCTTGGGCAAATTGCTGTGGTGTGCAAACAGTCTCACTTGTAAGGCTGAAATTAAAATCATAATTAAAGGGATTAATCACATCAATACATGCGCCGCCTAAAATGGCTTTTCGCATACGTAGGCTCATCAAAGGCAATTCTGCGGCCAGTAAAGACCCTAAAACAAAAATAGCTTTTTGTTCTTCGATATCGGCAATTGAAATACCAAAATGTGGTTCTGGTAAAAGAGCCGCATCGCGAAGGTCAGTATCGCGTACATGATAAGTTAAATCTTGAGAATCTAACACTTGCATAAGTTTGGCAAATAAGTAGTATTCTTCAAGTGTTGTATTAGGGGAGCTTAAACCTAAGATAGCGTTATTACCGTATTTTTGCTTAACTTGGTTAAGGCTTTTGCTGGCAAATAATAAGGCTGTTTCCCAGTCAGTTGCGTGCCACTGTCCATTACGTTTAATCATTGGCGATAGCAAGCGCTCAGCGCTATTGACACCAAGGTAGCTAAAGCGGTCACGATCTGACAACCAGCATTCATTAATGTTTTCATTATCTTTTGGAATAACACGCATTAATTCATCACGACGGGTATGAAGATAAATATGCGAGCCAAATGCGTCGTGAGCTGCGATACCAGGATGTTGGTTTAACTCCCAAGCGCGCGCTGTAAAGCGAAATGGCTTGGAAGTCAGCGCGCCTACTGGACAAAGATCAATAACGTTTGCAGAAACTTCGGACTTTAACGCTTGTTTCATGAAAGTACGAATTTCACTATGTTCGCCACGTTGAACCATGCCAAGTTCACGTAAGCCAGCAATTTCCTGGCCAAATCGTACGCAACGGGTACATTGAATGCAGCGGGTTAATTCTGTCGCAACGAGTGAGCCAATGTCTTCATCTTTAACAACCCGCTTTGTCTCACGATAGGGCGAGTTATCATTGCCATAGCTCAAGGCATTATCTTGTAATTCACATTCGCCGCCTTGATCGCAAATAGGACAATCCAGCGGGTGATTAATTAATAAAAACTCCATGACAGCACGTTGAGAGTCCCTGGCTTTTTGTGATTCGGTAAAGATTTTCATGCCAGGCGTTACGGGAGTTGCGCAGGCAGGAACAGTTTTGGGCATTTTCTCAACTTCAACTAGGCACATGCGGCAGTTTGCAGCCACGGATAATTTTTTATGATAGCAGAAGCGGGGGATGCGAATATTATTTGCATCAGCAACTTCAATAATCATTGCACCTTGTGGTGCTTGTAAAGGTTTACCATCAATTTCAATTTCTATCATAACAACTCTCTTCCTCAGGTTATTGCGAAGCGCCGCGACAACCCAGGCTTAGTTTTAAATTAACAAATTCATCTTCAGGTTATTAAGAAGCGTAAAGCCCTTAACCTAGCATTAAATAGGCAAATTTATTGTTTACTTGCTTCCGTGGTATCTGCTTTTTTATTATCACCGCCACCAAGTTTAAACATTAACTGGCCAATTAAGTTTTCTAAGACGATGGCAGGATGGGTTTGTGAAATAACGCTGCCATTATGTAAAAAATCATTATCAAATCCAGGGGTTAAGCTAATATAGTTGGCGCCTAATAAGCCGGCTGTGTAAATACTTGCTGAGCTGTCGCTAGGAATTTTGTTTTGATTAGAATCAAGCAGTATGGTGACATTTGCTTTAAAGCTTATAGGATCAAGTGAAATACTGCTTACTTGGCCAACACGTACACCACCAATGGTAACCGGTGCGCGGACTTTAAGATCGCCGATATTGTCAAATGCTGCCGTGACTTTATAGCCATTTTGTCCTGTTAACTCAGTTGATAAACCGCTAACTTGAAGTGCAAGCACAAGCAGTGCCAATACGCCAAGTAGCATGAAAAATCCAACGAATGTTTCAACGAAGCGGCTATTCATTTTTTTGTCCTCATAAATACTTGCTGGGCTTACGTATGTTGCCCAGCCAACTGTTTTTCTTCCACCTGTACTTGTGAAAGAGAGAAATTTTTACCATCCACCTAACATGGTGGCAGTTAAAACAAAATCTAAACCTAAAATGGCTAAAGAGCTATAAACAACCGTGCGTGTTGTTGCACGGCTAATGCCTTCGGCAGTAGGCACAGTATCATAACCTTGAAAAACAGAAATCCAAGTAACGACAAAACCAAATACAACACTTTTGATTAAACCATTAACAACATCATTATAAAAATCTACCGAGGATTGCATGTTGCCCCAAAATGCGCCATTGTCTAAGCCTAGCCATTTAACGCCGACTAAGTAGCCACCATAAATGGCCACAGCTGAAAAGATTGCGCTTAAAATTGGCATGGAAATAAACCCCGCCCAAAAGCGTGGTGAAATGACACGCCATAAAGGATCAACACCCATCATTTCCATGGCAGATAGCTGGTCAGTGGCTTTCATTAAGCCAATTTCGGCCGTAAGCGCTGAACCTGCACGGCCAGCAAATAATAATCCTGTTACAACGGGGCCTAATTCTCGCGTGACACTTAAGGCAACTAACTGGCCAAGCTGTGCAGCGGCGCTAAATTTATTTAGCGTATTATAGCCTTGCAGGCCAACAACCATACCAATAAATAAACCAGAAACAATAATGATGATAAGGGATAAAACGCCAACTGAATATAGTTCTTGAATTAAAAGCGGAAAGCTTTTAACTGGTCTGGGTAAACGGAATAATGTAGCAAATAAAAATAAAGTTGCGCGGCCAAAATCTCCGCAAAGCTTGAGCCCCAGCTGCCCTAGGCGTTGAATTAAATGCATCACAAAAGTTCCTCGGAAAAGTTTTCCGCTGGATATTGGAACGGAATTTTACCATCTGGTAAGCCTAAGATAAACTGCTTGACAGATGGATCTTGGCTTTGCTTGATTTCTTCTGGTGTACCTTCACCAACAATTTTGCCATCGGCAAGAATAACAATTTTATCTGCTATTGAGAAGCATTCTGGAATATCATGGGAAACCATGATACTGGTAATGCCTAAGGCTTGATTTAACTTTTGAATCAATTGCAAAATTACGCCTTTGGCGATAGGGTCTAGGCCGGTTAATGGTTCATCGTACATCATGAGTTCAGGGTCAAGCGCAATTGCACGGGCAAGAGCAACCCGGCGTGCCATACCTCCAGAAAGCTCGGAAGGCATAAGATCTTTGGCGCCACGCAAGCCAACGGCCTCAAGTTTCATCAAAACAATATCTTGAATCATGCTTTCAGGTAGTTTTGTATGTTCGCGTAAGGGGAAAGCAACGTTTTCAAAAGCGTTTAAGCCAGTAAATAATGCGCCTGATTGAAATAACAAACCCATCTGACGACGAGCAATGTACAATTCTTTTTTGGAGAGCTTCGCAAGGTTTTGGCCATTAACTAAAATACGACCTTTTTGTGGCGTCAGTTGAGCGCCAATCAGATTTAATAAAGTTGTTTTTCCGGTGCCGCTTGGGCCCATAACAGCCGTAATTTTGCCTCTTGGAATCGTAAAAGAAATATCATCAAAAATGATATGACGATTTCGTGCAAAACTTAAGTTTTCAATAGTAACGATACAATCAGTATTGCTTATAGGCATGAAGATCGGCCGGTTTATAAAAAACCATAAAATTATAGCATAGAACAGGCTAATTCGCTCTATAATTTAACGCGCTTGTTCTTTTAAAAGCAATTTGGGCTGCTATGGATTATAGGAGGAATGAGTCAATGGCGGATGACTTAACAAAGCTGCCCTTGTTTTCCTAAGGAAAAACCTTTTATTTAGATGTTTTAATAATACTTTCTATAACTTGTTGACCAAGGGGTTGTTGTCTGATTTAATTTACGTGCTTTTGCATATAAATAAAATGCTTGTAAAAACTGATATCGTTTAATGTAATAATCTTTATTGTTTTTGAGTAATTCCTTATCATGATAAGACGCTTTATCTTGACGGTCGATAATTGTTTCAAATGAAAGCTTGTCTGCGTTTTTTAGCATGTCAAACATTGCCATAAACTCTGTCGTGCGACCAATTCCTTGGCGGCAATGGATGTGAAATAAGGCATCTGGATTTTGTGTAACAGCATCGACAAAGCTATCAACATCGACATTGCTTGGATGTGAGTGATCTGGTACAGCTAAGCGTAGATACTTAAAGCCAGCATTTTCTGCAATTTCCTTTTCACTTTGAACTAAATGGGCTTCAATGGTTTTTCCTGCTTTAAATTGTTTCTGGGCTACTTGTTCAAACATTAAAACATTTGGGATATTAACCATTGTTTTTAATGAGGCAAGCCAGGCGCTTTCTGCTGTTTCTGCTTGCGCGACATTGTCGCCATAATTTAACCAATCATTTTCACTATATAATGTAAAAGCTTCGCCATCTAAATAACCATGACTCTCTTGGCGTAAGTCGATGTCAAATTTTTGAGCATGTCCTTGGCCAATTTTTGCCCAGTCAGTGATCCTGGGTTGACCGCTGCCAGATAAGTTTAATCCAAAAGATGATTTTAAGTAGCGATAATTCATCATGGGATTATCTAGGGTAGTATCCTGCACAATACAAGGTTTATTAACGCTTGCATCACAAGACTGATAATTTTCTGCGCTAGGAATGATAGGTTTTTTGCTGGTGGACGGGGATAAAGCTGAGCTTGTTTTAAGCATAAACCTTGCTAAAAAAGACTTTAATTTGCTTGAAAACCATTCCATGGAGTTAATCTCTTTAGAAAATTAGATGATAGGCTTGAGCCGCTTTACTGATAGCAAATAACACAAGGTCGGGGCGGTTTCGTCTGAGAGTAAGTGCAATTTCCCTCAGGTAGCTTCCTGCTAAATACACTCTAAATCTTTCCAAAAACGTCGCATCTTTTAAGCTGAGAGAAAATTCTTTAGCTATTGCTAGACCTGTTGCGTGAAGACATCGGGCTAATTCTGAAAATTGAACTTCAACTTGAATTTCTAAGCATTGATTAACGACTTGTAAGGAGTTTTTTAATACGCTTTGTACAGTAGTAGTGGTTTCATATTTGATGATCTTTACTAAAGATTCAGCAGGATCGCCATAGCCTGCAAATTCGGGGTCAATAACAGACCAAGTGCCCGAAGTTGGGTTAATTAAAAAGTTAGCGCCAATAATATCGCCATGGGTGAGTATGGTGTAGTCTGGACGTGTGGTTAATAAGGTATTAACTGTTTTAATCATTTCATTCAGCGAACTGCGCATTTTGCTCTCAGGCGTAACAATCGGGTAGGCCATGAGTTCCGCAGGTGTTAAACCATATTCTTTACTTAGGCAGGTAAGAGCCTCAGGAATTTTTTCCAGGGTATTTGGCCAGTCAAGTCTTTGCACTGAAATAGCTTCAAATTCATGGTGGCGTTTTATTTGCGTTGACCACCAAGCCTTTTTTAGCGTTAATAATTCATTAAAGGCTTTAAGACCAGTGTTTAAAGGTATGCTAGCTTTTTTGGCGCCAAGCCTTAAAGGAATCCCGTCAACAAATGGCAAAATAATAATCCCTTCTTGAATATCAATAAACTCTGGGTAGGGCATGTGTGGACCTAAAGGCGTTGGCGATAGTAAATCATACCCTTGGCTTTCTCTTAAGACGCGTTCTTTACTGTTATGCTTGATAACTTTTTTCTGATTATCCAATAAGGTAATGGCAAAAGCTTCGCGCATGGTATCACCTGTTTCAAGTGCTTGGTAATCAGTTATCTTGCCGTGCAGGCCGAGCTCACAATCAATTAAAGGTGAAATGGTAAACGGCATGGATTCAATAATATTAGCAAGTTTTTGATAAGTTGCTTGATATAGCTTATTTGAATCTAGTAGGGTATTGCCTAAATCAATAAACCAATAAACCTTATCGTCTGAAAACTTTTTTCGCAGAAAAAGTAATTCGGTTATGTTAGAAATGACACTTAGATTAGGAATAGATTTTTGTAAGGTTTTTTTTAAACGAGGGGATGTGTCATGCTGAATGTTAATAAAAAAAGCTTCTGCCTCAAAAGGAATTTTCCCTTGCTCTTTTAATTGTTGAATTTTTTCTGAAGCTGTTAATAGATGAGTTAGCTTATTATCAACGAAAAATATTTTTTTTATACCTGTTGCAGCGAACGTTTCTAGGAAACCTTCTATTAATAAGGTTTTATTGCGTGTTGCTAAAATAGAAAATCTTTTTTTTGCTTCTGGGTCTTTGCTTTTACGTATATTTGCTAAACCTGAGCGAGCAAAGCGCCAAATTTGCATGTTTCGACTGCCTTGTGACCAGATAGTGATGTAATCGCCTAACTGGTATAAATTTTCTAAGACGCTATAAACATGAGGATATAAAAAATTCTGTGTCGGTAAGTTTAAAATTGTTTTAACAATTTTTTTATAATAAGGGCTGTGGTCACCGCCGACTAAAAGATGCGCGATGGCGTATGGATCCGTGTAACCGCGAAGCTTTCTGTGTTCTTGGCATTTCTTGGCAATAATGTTGGTTATCTTTAGAGTGGATCCTTCCATATATATCCATATAAACAAAAATAAAATAGGTGGGAAAGTGCTGGCTAAAAGGCTTCCATCAAAATTTTACCATCAATAAATTTTCTAAGATAGAGGGAACAGCGATAGGCAATTTGGCAGCCAAAGCTAAGAATTAAAAGAGGGACAGCTCTGTTTGGGCTGTCGCCACAAGGATTTTAATAATACTTTTTAGCCTGCTAAACTTTGACGAGAAAAGCTTTTCGCTTCTATTAAGCTTTTTAATTGAGGCGAAAAAGCTGGTTTATTACTAACAAGTACAAAATGGTTATAGTCTGCGTTATAAATACAAGCGATAAGATCACCGCCTACATGCTGAACCAGAGGGTCGCTTGAAAGGTGGGCGGTAGTTAAAATTTGATTTGCTTGCTGAATGGCAGTTTTAGCATCAGGGATTTTTTTTTGAATATCCGCAATTATCACAACAGTTCCACTTATCCAATAAGGATCAAAAGTAGGAGAGGCCGTAAACCAGGTATTGTTTTCTGGCTCATGCTTTGCTGATGAAACAAGGTGAGAAACCAGTTGGGATGCTGCTGGGCAAGCAGGAGGTGTTGGGTTAGCAAAAGCAAGTGCAGCAAGAAGGTTAAGGCCAATAAAAGCAATAATATTTTTCATGGCGAGGGTCCTCATCAGGTTGTTTAACGATATAAAAAATCATTTCTAAAAAGAAAGAATTTTTTTATGTTTATTAAAGGAGTGTGTTACTCTTTGAATTTATGCAAAGATTGCGCCAGTAAATATTTGCAAGATGGAGCTCATGTTGATTGAGCTCCAAATGGATGAGAAAGAAAAGTTTAGCTGCGATGGAACCAATGTAGCACGTGATCCCACAGGCGTGAAAAGAGGTTGCCGACAGGGTCATCACTCAGGGCAACTAAAGGTGCTGTTTCAATTACTTTACCATTTAGTAAAGCTTGAACTTCGCCAACGGTGGTACCTTTTTGAATAGGTGCTTGTAGATCTTTTGGCATATTAGCAAATTGATATTGCACTTGATTAAATTGGCCAGGAATCACGCTAACAATAAATGGCTCGCTAACACCAACGTCAAGCATTTTATCTTGGCCATGCCAAACGCGAATTTGCGTTAATTTAGTATTAGCCTGATAAACGACATGAGTATCAAAGAATCTAAAGCCATAATCTAATAACTTTTGGCTATCATCGGCACGAGCTGCATCTGTTGGTGCGCCCATGACAACAGCAATTAAGCGGAGATTATTACGCTTTGCGGAGCTAACTAAACAAAAACCTGCTTCATCAGTATGGCCAGTTTTTATACCATCAACGCTTGGGTCGCGCCATAAAAGGCGATTACGATTTGGTTGACGAATACCATTATAAGTAAACCATTTTTGTGAATACCATTGGTAATCTTCAGGAAAACTATAAACCAATCCGCGTGCTAATTGCGCTAAATCATGGGCCGTACTATGGTGTGCTGGGTCTGGCAAGCCTGTACTGTCAACAAAATGAGTATTTTTCATACCAAGTGCAGCACCTGCTTGGTTCATTAAATTTGCAAAAGCATCTTCACTGCCAGCAACATATTCTGCCATTGCGACGCAGGCGTCATTACCCGAGTCAACGATAATGCCTTGCATTAAATCTTTTACAGGGACTTGCGTGCCAACTTTGACAAACATTTTTGAGCCGCCTGTGCGCCAAGCTTTCTCACTGATAGGCACAAGATCTGTCATATGAATTTTGCCATCTTTAATGGCCATCGAAATGACATAAGATGTCATCATCTTGGTTAGACTAGCGGGCGGTAGCTGAAGATCTGGGTTGTAAGCTGCAAGGATCTTGCCGGTTGCGGCATCCATAATGACATAGCTTTTGACATCTAATGCAGGAGGTGGCGGAACGGTTACAACAGGCATTGCAATTTTAGGTGCTGCGACTTTGGCATCAGGGGTTGCGATAGCACTGGGGTTTGGGTTGTTGGCTAATGCTGCAATATGAGGAGTATTAACCGGAACAGCCGGTGCATTGTCAGCTTGAGCAATAGCGCTAAGGGTTAAGCTAGCGAAAATAACAGATAAACGGGTAAGGTTTGCCATAAAAATATACGTCGTCCACAAGAAAAAAATTAGCGGTATTATCGCTAACTTATTCAGTAACTGCAAGGCATCAAAATAGGCAGACAAGCGCTAAGGCAGTAATGATTACTTGATCGGGGATTATATTTTTGGTGTAATAGAAGGTCTATCAAGCTGTAAACCTTTTAAATAAGAAAGTATTTGCTCCGGTGTTATTGTGCATACAGCATTAGGTATATTAGCACCTTCACTGTCAATTCTGCCATTTAACGTGATGATTTTATTGTTAAACCAGTAATAATATTGCTCGCTGTCTAAAAAAACGACTAATACGACAGATTCGGGCTTGCCTGACGTGCCATTCTCACGTGCCTTTAGGTATACACTTATATTTTCGGGTGGGCTTTCCTGTTTATTATGCTCACTATGAAGCTCTTCATCTAATATCCCATGTTCTTTGGCCCAAGCAAAAATTCCTTCAGGGAGGTGTTTTTGATATATTCTATGGCTGTCTTGAACGGAAGGTTCATGGAATATGGGACTTGTCAGCATTCTTAACCTTTTAGATTCTATTTAAAGAGGGGCTATCTTAATGGCTTTTTACAATAAAGTGAAGCTACTATTAGTATCAGTCAATTAAACTGAGGCTGACAGAGTAGGGCAAGGGAGTATATAATTGCCAAATTATTTTTTAGCCAGCGATTTATGAGAAAAAATTTTGCGCCGCGCACGGTCTGGACGAACCCTGTTCATTTTATCGCTTGTGGTTTTGGGCTTGGCACGAGTCGATTTGCACCTGGGACTTTTGGTACCCTTCTTGCTGTAGTGTTCTACCTCTTCTTACGACATTTATCTGCACCTTGGTATTTACTGCTCTTAGTTGTTGCTTTTATTCTTGGTGTTTGGTGGTGTGATATTACTGAAAAAGATTTTGGTGTTCCTGATCATGCGGCTATTGTCTGGGATGAGATTGTTGGTTTTTGGATGACGATGTTTTTAGTGCCAATCAAGTGGAATTGGCTTTGGATTCTGATTGGATTTATTTTATTCCGCATTTTTGACATTTGGAAACCTTGGCCTATTCGATGGGTCGACAGTAAAGTGCCAGGTGGTTTAGGCATTATGGTCGACGATGTCATTGCGGCTATTTATGCTTGGGTTGTCCTTCAAGCGATTATTTTTGGGGTTTTGCGATGACAGTTGATTTTTTAGCAGAAGCGTATCGTGTTATAGATATTGAAGCTAATGCGATTTTGGCGCTGAAGCCACGTCTTAATGGTGATTTTTCAAAAGCCTGCGAATTGATTTTAGCTTGTAAAGGGCGTACGGTTGTGCTTGGAATAGGCAAATCAAGTTATATTGGAGCAAAAATAGCGGCTTCCTTTGCAAGTACTGGCACGCCAGCGTTCTTTGTTCATGCTGCTGAAGCAAGCCATGGTGATTTAGGCATGATTACGCCAGATGACCTTGTTATTGCTATTTCAAATTCAGGTGAAACTCCTGAGCTCATGAATATTCTTCCGCTTATTAAACATCTTGGGGTAAAGCTCATCTCAATTTGTGGACGTGCAACTTCAAGTCTTGCGCTTGCTTCAGATGTATTTTTGGATGCGCATGTTGCAGAAGAGGCGTGTCATTTAGGTCTAGCACCAACTGCCAGTACAACTGCAGCATTAGTATTGGGTGATGCATTAGCGGTCACTTTATTAAAAGCACGCGGCTTTACGCCAGCGGATTTTGCTCGTACGCACCCAGGTGGCAACCTAGGAAAACGCTTGTTACTATGCGTACGGGATTTAATGCATGTAGGCGGTCGCCTGCCAATTGTTACGCTGCAAACTAATATTGTTGATGCATTAATGGAGGTAACGCGTAAAGGTTTTGGTGTTACCATCGTTGTGGATGAAAGTGGCAGAGCTTGTGGCATATTTACCGATGGTGATTTACGTCGTGCAATTGATAAAAGGCTGGATTTACATCAGGTTAGCATGCGGGATGTGATGACCAGAGGGGGTAAAACCGCTTCAGCAGATATGCTGGCAACAGAAGCGTTAATGATTATGGAAAAGCATAAGATTACTACGCTTGTGGTCTTGGATAAAGCGCAAAAACCATCTGGGCTTATCCATATGCATGATTTGTTACAAGCAGGAGTGGCTTGATGCATCCTTCAGAAGATTTATTTGCTAAGATAAAGTTATTAATTGCCGATGTTGATGGGGTTATGACCTCTGGCGATATTTGTATTACCGATGAAGGTAAAGAAATTAAAACTTTTAATGTGCAAGATGGCTTTGGAATCCGTTTGTTGTTAGTAAATAAAATTGATTTTGCAGTTATTACAAGTCGTTCTTGTCAGGCAGTTGATTTGCGTATGAAATACCTTGGTGTGAAACATGTTTTCCAAGGGGCTAAAGATAAACTTCCCGTTTTTAAGTCATTACTTAATGATTTAAAAATTGAAGCACATGAAGTTGCTTATATTGGAGATGATTGGCCTGATTTGCCCGTGCTTTGCCAAGTAGGTTTGCCGATTGCTGTCGCAAATGCTGTGCCAGAAGTAAAGGCACGAGCATTATACACAACGGATTGCGTGGGAGGTGCTGGTGCGGTTCGGGAGGTTGTTATGCATATTTTGCGAGCAAAGAATCTTTACGAATCTGCGTTAGCAAATTTTATTTATTCAAAGGAGAAATGAAGATGAAAAAGATTTTTTTAACGCTTGCCTTGTTTGCAGTAACTTCAGCTAATGCAAGTACTTGTACCTTGACGTTAGGAGATGTTCGCACAGCTGAAAAAGATGGTTTCTTTGCAGCCTATAGCTCCCTGAAGCCAGCAATAGAAAATGCAACTGGATGTGAATTTAAAATTAAAAACTATGCGACTCAAGAAGAGTTGTATCATGCTGTTATTAATAAACAAATTGATCTCGCATACCTTAAAGATTTTCCTTTTTATTTGGCGCAAAAAAAACAATCCGACGTTAAGCCTATCGTGGTTGCACTTAGTAATAGCTTGGAAAATGATAAGCCAAGTGCATTTTATTCAACTTATTTATTATCACGCGCCTCTGATACCTCTCTAAATTCGTTAAAAGATTTGCAAGGAAAAAAAATTGGTGTTTTAGAGCGCTCCTCGACAAGTGGTTATCTTGTTTCCTGGTATGCTTTAAATAAAGAAAACATTTCTGCTCGTTTTAAGCAATACAGTAGTTATCGTGCTTTGTTTAAGGCGTTACAAGATGGTGAAGTAGATGCAATTTCTACTTGGGATTGGAGCATTAAACAGAATAAAGCTCATCAAGTCCATATTCTAAAGGCATTTCCTCAAATTCCTAATCCGTCTATTGTGATGACGCATACTTTGCCTGAGGCTCAAGTCGATGAAATTAAAAATGCCTTGTTAAAAATTACTGAGAAAGACAATCATAAAGCTGTGCAAGGATATTCTGCTGCCTTACCAAATATGTTCGATGGTATTTTTAAAGTATTTGACGATTATTGCCAAAAACAACCTAATGCATGTGATTGGAAATAATTGTTAAATGTTTTTTGAAAACCGAATGACAGTCTTCTTCCTTTTCTTGTTAGTCATTGTGAGCAGCGTTGAAGTGTATCTGCTAAATACGCAAGGCAGGAAAAGTGCTAAGGGGTATGGTCATTATCCCGATAGTGTAGGTTATCAATTGATCTTAAGTCGGTATGATGAGGATGGCTTTTTGTCAAATCAGATCATTGCTCAAAAAGCTATCCATTATCCTGATACTAAAGCAACGGTATTTACGGAGGCTGTATTAAATATTTTTAACCATCAGGGCACGCCGCCGTGGATTGTTCATGCACCATCGGCGATTGCCTATGGGCGGGGTGAAAGAGTTGATGCTTTAGGAAAAGTTCATATGCAAAGAGAAGCTTTTCAAGGCCATTCTCTGATGCAGATTGATACAAGCGATGTTAGCATTTTCTCCGATAAAAAGTTATTAACGACCAATGCCGAAGTGGTAGGTCAGCAACCCGGGGTAATGGTGCGTGGTGTTGGTGCGAAGTTTGACTATGAAAAAAATATTTTGGATTTATTAAGCCAAGTTCAAACAGAATATATACCGGAACTTGCAAATGTTTCAGATAAAAAAAGTGTTAATAAGTAAGCTACTCTTTAAACAGATGAAGCGAGGATTATAGTTTATGATTATTGTTACTGGCGGCGCGGGGTTTATTGGTAGTAATATCGTGGCAAAGCTTAATCAGCTTGGTGAAACGGATATTATTGTAGTGGATGACCTCACTGATGGTACCAAGTTCAAAAATTTGGTTGGTTTGAAAATTGCAGACTACATAGACAAAGATCTTTTTTTAAATTATTTACAAAATGATAATTTGCCGCAGGTGAAGGCTATTTTCCATGAAGGTGCTTGTTCTGTGACAACAGAGTGGAATGGCAAATATATGATGGAAAATAATTATGAATATTCAAAAACTTTGTTAAATTACGCGTTAGAGAACGAAATCCAATTCATTTATGCTTCAAGCGCGGCAGTGTATGGCGGAGGGAAAATATTTAAAGAATCTGAAGAATATGAAGCGCCTTTAAATGTTTATGGTTACTCTAAATGGCAGTTTGATGAATATGTGCGTAAGGTTTTGCCTCGAGCGCTTTCGCAAATTGTTGGATTAAGATACTTTAATGTTTATGGCCCTCGGGAAAGTCATAAGGGGACTATGGCAAGTGTCGCTTTTCATCATTACAATCAAATCCAGCAAAATGGTGTCGTAAAGTTATTTGAAGGCTGTGATGGCTATGGTAATGGCGAACAGCAAAGGGATTTTGTCTTTGTTGATGATGTGGTGGATGTCAATTTATTCTTCTTAAAGCACCCGAAAATAAGCGGTATTTTTAATTGTGGCACGGGAGCATCAGAAGCTTTTAATGAAATTGCCAACGCTGTTATTGCACATCATGGCACAGGTCGCATAGAATACATTCCTTTTCCAGAACATTTAAAAGGGCGTTATCAAAGTTTTACCCAGGCAGATATTAGCCAATTACGGTCGGTTGGTTATGACAAACCATTTAAAACTGTTGCGGAAGGTGTAAAAGCTTATTGCGAATGGCTAAAGGTTCAAGCGTAAATAGATGAGTCGTAATTTTTGTTAAAACGCTTTTTGTTGTATTACTCCATTGCTTAGCTAGCGGTGTACGAATATACAACAGTACAAAGGAGCAGGAGCGGATTTTGTTGGCGTTTTAACATAAACATAGTGTAAGCGATATAAGGAGATGGCAAGCTACACTTTAATGCATAAAAGGTAAAGCATTATATATGCGTGATAAATTAAATATTTCTTTTAAAAAGAGTATCTCAACTTTTTCTTTGTTGATGACTGGTGTAACCGCAATTGTTGGTTCAGGTTGGCTGTTAGGAACGCAAAAGATTGCTGAAATTGCAGGCCCTGCGGGTTTGATTTCTTGGTTGATCGGTGCTGTTGTTGCAATGCTTGTCGCTTTATTTTATTTAGAAATTGGTACAGCTTATCCTTCTGCTGGTGGGATTGGCTATTACTCAAGTATTACTCATGGCCGTTTTTGTGGCTTTCTCACTTCATGGATTAACTGGCTTAGCGTTGTTGCTGTGCCGCCCATTGAAGCTCAGGCAATTATTCAATATTTAAGTAATTTGCCGGGGCTGACTTTTCTTTATACGCCAGCTTTACATGCATTAACTTTGCCTGGCATTATCTGCGCTATTGCTTTGATGGCAGTGTTTATGTTTATCAATTATTGGAGCGTGCAATTTTTCATTCGCTTTAATAATGTGTTTACTATTATTAAAATGGTCGTTCCTCTGTTGACGATTGCTGCGCTTACTTACCAAGGCTTGCATTGGGAAAATTTTACCCATGGTCAGGGTGGTTTTCTTCCTTTTGGTTGGCATGCTGTATTTGGGAGTGTAATTACTTGTGGTGTGGTGATGGCATTTAACGGGTTTCAGTCGCCATTGACTTTTTCTGAAGAAATTAGCAATCCGCAACGTATGTTGCCTATTGCGGTTTTAGGTTGTATTGGGATTGCTTTTGTTTTGTACGTGTTGCTGCAAATTGTCTTTGTCGGAAGTCTTTCGCCTGCTATGCTTGCTAAAGGCTGGCAAACGATTAATTTTCGCTCACCTTATGTTGATTTGTTGTTAATGGTAAATTTTCACTTGGTCGTTTTAAGTATTTACGTTGGTGCTGTTATCTCGCCAGGTGCTTGTGGTAGTGGATTTCTGGCTTCTAGTGCGCGTGTTATGTATTCTTTGGCGCGGCATAATCATTTGCCCAAGTTTTTAAGTTTTCTAAACCCAGAGCATCAAAGCCCGCGTAATGCTGTTGTGGCTTGTACGATAGTAGGATGTGTTATTTTATTTATCTTTAAAGGTTGGTATGACTTGGTAGCAGTAATCTCCATTCTGCATGTGTTTTCTTATATCCCAGCTCCCATTGTTGCTTTGGCAAATCGTCAGCTAAATCCGCAAGCCCGTCAAAAGCAATTTATTTTACCTTTTGCGAAGTTCTTATCACCGGCATTATTATTTATCCTTTCTTTGCTATTGTTTTATGCAGCATGGCCATTTACAGGTGAAATGATTTTATTGGTTGTGCCTGGGTTATGTTTTTATTTTTACTACGAATTACGCCTGCATAAGTTAGAAGGATTTTTAGCACAATTACGCTGTGCTTCTTGGTTAATTTTTTACTTGGTGGGAATTACGTTGATTTCTTTTTTAGGACAAAACCACCATCGAGCCCAGAATATTCTTTCTCCAGAAGTTTCTATGATATTGATGGCCATATTATCAATCGTGGTTTCTTGGTATGGTGTGTATGTGGTTTTGCCAAAAAAGCAACAGGTTTAGCTTAAGGCTTTTTTAAAACCAACCATCAGCATTTGAATAAAACGCTCTTGCTTTTGTTGATCTTGCAAGAGCGCTAAATCATCATAAATGAGCGCATTAATGCTATAGGTTAACCAGAGCATAATCATTTCTGCTGGTGTATTGGCATTTATTTTTTCCTGCTGTTGTAAATATTCAATAGCTGGGAGCCATTGCAGCGGCGCCAGCTTATTTCCGCCGGCCAAATACGTTTTGTCTTCTTCTAATGATTGCCAGCGCATAATTCTAAGCAAATTAGGTTGAGACTGGTAGGAAAGAATACGTTGCTCAATAGCTTCTTTCAAAAAATCCTCTAAAGTATTAGGCGCTGGATTAATGTTTAAGTTAGGCAAATGCTCAATAATATTGGCTTTGACTTGCTGCCAAAGTTTTGCCTTGTTGCCAAAATGATGAAAGAGTAAGGCTTCATTAACTTTAGCGGCTTTAGCAATTGCTGCAGTGCTTGTGCCAGAAAACCCTTTGGCTGCAAAAAGTTTTTCTGCAGCCTTGAGGATTTTTTCGCGAGTATTATCTGCGATACGACGTTGTTCAATTTTATTGGTCATTAGTGCCTTGATCCTAAATCTCTATCTTCTGCGCTACCTTCAATAAGATGGGTTAATTCGTTACAAAGAATTAACTTGTCATTTTTAAATTGAAATAGGGCAATAACTTTTGCTTTTATCTTTTCGCCATTGGTTTTTACAGCTTCTGCAATATGAATACTGCAAACTTTATCATCTTCTTCAATTAAATGCTCAAAGGTAATCTTAATGGACTTAACGGCATCTTTTAAAGCCTGCACATGTTGAATAAATTTATCATAATTTAAGGTTTCACTGTCAACGTATTGCGTGTAACTGGCATCGAAATGGCGGGCAATGGTAGCCATATCAACTTTTTCTGTGCAAAAAATATCTGTAAAAATTTCTTGGACTTTGTTTTTTAAATTTTTCATTGTTCTCTCCCGAGTTGTTAAGTGAATACTTAACTATAGTTTAGTGAATACTTAATCTTTTGTCAAGCATTTTATTTCTAGAGGGTAGGTTTATTAAAAAATTCATAGGGTAGAGAGAGTTTTTTTTGCGCGCTTTGTGTTAAAATTTTTACAAAATAAAGAGAAGGGGTCATGAAAAAAAATATATTTGAACCTGCTGGGGTGCATCATAGACAAGTGACAGGACGCTATCATTCTAAATCACTAGAAAGATCTTTAGCGTCAGAGGACTATCGTGGTTTGATAGCGCCTTTCGTACAAACGTTTGATCTAAGAGAGCCGGCTGTATTCTTTTTGTTTACTTTAATGATAGTCAGCACAGTGGGGACAGCAAAGAGCGCTCAGGTGTCTCAAGGCGTTCCTGCTGAAACGCTAACACCCCATGAAAGTGACTCGTTACATTCAGTAACGAGTCAAGCTGCCGCGACAAAAACTCAGTTAGAAAAAGCATTAATAATTAGCCCATCGATAAGCCTAGCCGAGCAACAAACTTGCTTTAAGATGATTGAGTCTTTTGCGACCAGCGTCCATCAGCTCAATGGTGCACAAAAAATCGTCGATATTGCCCTAGGCAGCGGTGTAAAGATAAAATGTTTACCAAAAAAATCTAGCTTATCTGACTATACTGCGCGCGTTGCAACTTATAATCCAGCAGATCGTAGAATTAATTTATCTTTATTCTCTGATGTTACTTCTGAGTATGAGAAGCAACAGGTTGGTAGCATTCTACGGCATGAATTTATTCATGCGGCGTATGAATCGCAAAAGTATCTTTCAAGATGTAAATATAAATCTTCTATTGTACCTATTTGTCTAACTGAGCTTGCGCTGGTTGAGAAATATGCGCAAGCTTTAGCAGCGGGGGACAAAAGGCTGCTGGCACTTACTCAGCGCTATGAGGTGATAAAATCTAAAGTTGAAAAAGGCAAGATCCTTTCATTAGAGGAAAAGGAAATTCGGCAATCAATGCAGGAAGTATTAGCAGATTGTGATTTTATTTATTTTTCCATAAAAATTCCCACTGATGCTGGCTTAGCCCGAAAAAAAACTTTTACCCATCCTGCGCTTCCAGGGGCAATATTTTTAATAGAATCAGTAAGGCAAGAAGGCCAAGAGGCGCATTTGCAGTTAAAAACCGCAAGCAAATTCGATTCCTTAAAGGCATTGCCTTATTATAAAGATGTTATGGCAAAAACTTATGCAGCTGGAGAAGAATCGGCAAGGAAGCGTGTGATCCAAACAACAGAGGCTGAGGCTTATATCCGCCAAGTACTAGGCGATACGGCTTTTAGTAAAATATATACGGATGCTTGGAGCATGCTGGAAAAAGATCAAGCTACTTGGCCTATTACTCTGCCTAAGCCAAGTATCTAGAAAGTGATTGCTAAACAGCTCATGACTATGTAAAATACTAATCTTGTAGTTTGTTCCCTTCTGGGGGCCCATAGCTCAGTTGGTTAGAGCAGGGGACTCATAATCCCTTGGTCCTAGGTTCAAGTCCTAGTGGGCCCACCAATATCAAGGCTTTCAAGCCATCTAAATTTTAATCTGTCTAAAAAAACCATAATTGTCTAAAATAATTGGGTCTATCCCACATTAGGGGGCACTCACCTAAGAACACAAAACTTTAACACGCAACCTGTAGTTTTTAAAATCCCAAAATTCGTAAGCACTCGGTTGAATAAGCTTCATCTTGTGATGGGAGAACATCCAATGGCAGTAGTCATAGCTACTTAAATCAATTCAAATGATGCGCGTGCGTTTGTTTCCTGGGAAGAATCCCAAATAAGCCGCTAATTCTCGCATTACTGCAGTGGAGACTCTTGTTGGTTTTCCAGTGTCCGTGGCTCATAGCTGTTGTGGAAAGCAAGTGGTTATGTAAAGCTTTTTTCTCAAAACCTATGAAATTAATGAGCGTTTGTTCTAAAGTTGATATGAAATTTGCAATAACCTACTCAGAGGCTTTATTAAATTTTGCGTGCTCATTGTCTGGTACTCCTCAGGAAATCGGCAAGGGAATTGCATGTTGAAACAACAAATGCTCTCCTGTAGGTCAGATATTTAAAAAGGAAAAAACGTAATTATGTTAAAATTTTTTGACCAAACTTTGCCGCCTGTGCACGTTTTAATGCCTGCTTATAATGCCGCATCTTTTATTAAGTCAGCGCTAGCTTCTGTTAGCCAACAAGTCTATCCAACGATAAAAATTATCATTCTTGATGACGGCTCAACAGATAAAACCCTGCTTATGGTTAAGCAATATCTCGAGCAGCACCCTAAGATGCAAGACAAGCTGTATTTGCAGCAGCTGCCTGAAAATCAAGGTGTTGCACGAGCGCGCAAAAAACTATTGCAAATATCGAAAGCCTTAAATCCAAATGCTTACATTTTTTGGTTAGATGCTGATGACCAATACATCGAAAAAGATTTTATTTACTTAACCATTAAGCAAATGAAAAAAACCCGTGCTGATATTTGTGTATTTAATTTTGCGATTATCTATGAAGACGAAAGGCAGAGGATAAATGCAGCGGGATTGCTACGTGATCAAGCAAATAGCCAAAGAATTGTTGAATCCATATATTTGTCTCCAGGAGAAGCAGTATCTCCCCTCGAGGTTGATATATTGAAACTTACCTCTTTAGGTTGGATAAAATGTTATGCGCCAACTGTCAATATTCCAGAGGCGGTCGATTGTCCTTTTGAAGATTTTGTTATGATGGCAACGCTTCTATTCGTGAATAAAATAACGGCCTTACCTCCGGAAAAGAAACCCATCCAATATTTAAGGCGTTCTACTTCCATTTGTGGGCAGCGGAGCCCTGAAAATTTTACGCAGCATATTCCTGCGCAATTAAAAAGGTTTTTTGAAACGGTGTGCGAAAATATCCACCTTGATCCTGATCGAGAAAAGAAGTTAGCGATGGCAGTAGAATTTGTCAACAATAAATTAGAGCAGTATAGCCAGACTTTATCTACTTTAGTAGAATCTCACGTTAATACTAGCTTCAATTTAAATGCTTTAGGCGATTATAAAAGCGCAGCAGAAAGTTTGAGGGAATTTATTCGGTTACAGCTTTTAGAGGCTAAAGTCGTAACGCGACTTACTGCTTAAATAGGGTTCTTAATAACTAGCATATTTTATGGGGCTTCCTCATTTTAAAGGGAGCGCCGATCTAAGGGCATAAAACTTTAGGTGGCGTGTCATTTTTAAAGTTTCGAAATCCATAAGCATGCTGTTGGAGATTTTCATCGGATGATGACAGTTTTCAGTAAGGTTGAAAGCCATCAATGGAAAAAATTTTACTTAGCAAGTGTTTACTTGGTGCCAAAGTTCGTTATGATAGCAAAGATAATCTATGTCAGCATCCTTTGATCCAGCAATGGCAGCAGGAGGGTAGGCTTATTACTCTTTGCCCAGAGATGGCTGGTGGATTAACAACGCCAAGAGATCCAGCGGCAATTATAGGCGGGGGTGGTGGACATGCTGTCCTAAAAAAGTTAGCGCGAGTGGAAACGATAAAAGGTCATGACGTTACAGAAGCTTATATTCAAGGTGCTCAGAAAGCTTTAGAGCTTATAAAACAGCATCATATTAAAGTGGCTATTTTAAAAGAACGTAGCCCATCTTGTGGCGGCAGAGAAATTTATGCTAGCAATTTTACAGGGCAAAAAATTAGCGGGGAAGGTGTTACAGCTGCATTACTTAGGCAGCATGGTGTTAAAATATTTAATGAAACGCAGATCGATCAAGTGGCGGCGTATTTAAAGAGGTATGAAAAGTAAGCTTTCTCATGTAAATAAAATAGAGCCGCTTACTATAGCGTAGAAGATATTTTGCCTTAAGCACCATTTGATGGCTTAATTGGCTCAAATTTCTTATGTAAGAAATCTAGTGTATTTTGATTTTAGTCATCATAAAATTTATGTTAAATAGCTTGTTGTTAATATGGCGGCTTGATTAGCTATTTGTAAAAGATAATAGATTGTGTTGAAATGTACTTTCAAAATTCTAGATGTTTATGGTTTTTATTCTTTATGAGCCAATATCTTGCTAGTCGCAATTGGAATGAGAGGTACTTGATGGGGGATACTCCCTGGGTTGCTCATAAACTGCTTACTCAAGCGTTAAAAGTCATTCAAAAATATTCTATTATTAACGCATCTGTTTTGGAAATTGGTTGTGGCTATGGGCAAGAGGCCATTGCGCTAGCAAAGTTAGGTTATGCTGTTACGACAATTGATTTGGCCGAAGCTGCGATTGAGAAAGCTAAAGCAAATGCGCTCAAGGAAAATGTAAATATACACTTTCAAGCGCATGACTTGCTACATGATCCATCCCAGTTTAATTTATTTGATGTGGCGTTTGATATTGCTGTGCTTCATACAATAGAAAATGAAAATGTTAGAATGAAATTTGCTCAGAAAGTTGCATCTTATTTAAAGCCTCAAGGCATATGGGTAAATGTTTCTTGTTTAAGCCCTGATGCTCATCAAGTAGCAGAACTTACTGGTGTTAAAGCTCCACCTGCATTATCTAAAGAAGCGCTGCGGCAGCTTTGTTGTCAGGGTTTTTCATTTGAAGAAGAGCAGTTGGCTTTTTACCAAATATTGCGAGAAGATAAGTTGGTAGAGTTTCCAGCAATTGTTTCTGTATTTAGGAAAAAATAATATTAATTAAAGTTAAAAGAGAATATTTACGAAATACCTTCCTTTACTTGTTGGTGCGATTTGCTTTATCAGTTTTTCTGGCTTTGCTGATACACAAGTTCAAACTCAGCTTAATCAGCTTAAGAAAATTTTGATGGAAAAATTGGTGTATATGCGGTTGATACTAACGCGTTGGCGAAGAATCCACGACTTTGCCAGCTTGGCAGAAGTTGTAAAAGGTGTCAGATTCACGAATGGAATCTAACATGCTGAAGTAAAACCACATGAGCTATTAGAAGACGCCGCCTAACTTCGCGTACACAACATTTTTTAAAATCTTATCTTGCGAAAAAAGCAAAGTTAGAAACCAATGTTTTGGAAATACAAGAGGTTTATATAGCAACAAAGTTAATTCTGTACTATTATATGACCCATATTAAAATTAAAGGACAAAGCTTATGTCTCTAGTTAAGCGCGCTGTAACAAGGATGCCCTGGATCCCTCCCGAAATAATAATTCTTTCCCTACCAAATAATACATTGAATAATTTAAGTGGCGACGGTGACGGAGATGCTGCTTTAGCGCATTCTTAAGGGAGACGTTATAAATATGATGCGTATTAAAATAATAGCAATACTCAGTGGGTGTGTTGCAATAGTAGCTGCTGGTACTTTATTTGCCGCGACCTTGCAAGTGGGAAACCCTGCGGTTGTTTTAATGGCAGGGCAAACGGTTGAAATTCCATTGACCAGTACTCTACCGATTGCGGGAGATTTAACGGCAAGAGGTGCATTTCAGCCTGGTGATGTTACATTTACTGCAGGCCCAGGATGTCATTTATCCAACGGTGGTTGTACACTATTAATAACAGCAGCATCTACAAGCAAAAACTACACAGAAGTACCGGTAACGGTAAGTGAATCTGCAGCGACCAATACGCCAGTTTTTGCGTTATCGGTGATTAGTCCTAGAGAATTTTCACCTAATACGAACGTATCAGAAGCTGACTCACCGTCCCTCCTGCTTGCTAACCAGAAGGATGATCCAAAGATCTCGCAGAATCAGATTTCGTCAGAAGTTGCATCTAACGTAAAACATCCACCAGCCCCCTTACAGCGTTCAGGTAACTCATTATTTTATGGGATTGCAGAATCTCACCCAGGGTTACTGGCTGTGTCGAAAGCAACAAACAATGATTTTACTGCTGCCACCAATGGGCCTGCTTATCAAATTGTTACTTTGACAAATCATGATGTTATGCAACCTTTAGCGGTTACAATTACCGGGCCAGGAGCGAGTAGTTTTAGTATTGATGATAAGACCTCTGATTATGGGGTGAATCAAAATTGTGCCACCAAGAACAATCTCGCTTCTGGGGAATCTTGTTTGGTCATTGTGAAAGGAAAAGTCGGAGACCCAAGTCAAGCGCCACAAACAGCAACGCTTACTATTCAAGGTAATAACAATGACGTGGCAACGTTCAAATTAACTAACACTACCTATGTGTATGCCGCCGGAGGGTTCAATGCTTTGGGAGATGCCAGTGTATCTGGGGGTGATTTGCTCGCCCAATGTACCGCAGGCACTTGTTCCAATGCATTACAAGGTACAACCGGAAATAATTATGCCTCAACCAATTTCAGTGTTGGACAGTGGATTAACGCATTGAGCGTTACCCCCGCGGGTAATTTATTGGTGGGTGGTGTATTTGGCGCTATTGGTGGTGCAACTTCAGGAGCTACTAGCGGCACTGCTGCTTTATTAGCACAGTGTACTCCAGGTGGGAGCGTGACGGGTGATGCGTGTATTAATCAAATACAGACAGGTGCTATTACCAATGCTTACGCGTTTAATAATGCCTATATTGATGCAATAACATCTGTGTTTTCGATTTCTACTAGCAGCTTTGTGGCGCTAGGGGGGGATTTTGCCAATATCAGGGGATTCTCAGTGACCTCTGGTCAAAAAATGTTAGCAAAATGTGGATATAGTAACACTTCTCCTAACCAAACCTGTAATCTTTATTTAACGGGCGCAAGTATTAAATATGCGAATAATGCCATCAGCGCGGTAGATTATCTCAATAGTATGGTGAGTGTCGGTGGATTGTTTACACAAATTGCGGGATATCCTAGTTCAGCGCCCTCAAGTGGTACGACTTTTGCCAGCTGCTCTACCAGCACTTGCACTCAAGGGATGGGCTCCAACAATCCTAATAATTCAATTTTAGGCATGACAAATGATGGAACAAGTCTTTATATGGGAGGGGTGTTTACTCAAATTGGGGGCTATACCGACAGTAGCGGTGGTTATCCCCTGGTGAGTTGCACACCGGGAACTACCACCTCATGCAGTAATGCGCTTAGTGGCACAAACGATGCCAATGGTTACATTGAAGGTCTTGCTTATTCTGGAGGTGATTTATATGTTGGCGGCCGCTTCACCACCATCGGCGGCGCAACCCCAGTCAGTGGCGGTAATATGTTAGCGGTGTGTACTGTAGGAGGCACATGCTCTAATTTTGTTACAGATACTAACCCCTATGCCAGCGGGAACGATTGGGAAGGTGTGATCGCTGCTGTTGCAGTTGGTGATCAAACTAGCATCACTGCAATCTAATCGTTATGAATCGAATGGTGGCTTGGTTGGCGCTTGATGGTTCGATGGCCAAGCATGAAATAGTAGAAGCCTGTCCGTTTAATACGCCACATTGGCAGCCAGATTATCAAGCCATTTGTGTCGAAGGCGGGCTTGCCATGTCTGCAACTCAGCGCTTTATCACGCCACAATGCGCTGCTGGGCTGATGCCTTATCAAGATGTTAGTAGTGGTTGTGTGATCAATGCTGATGTCTATTTAACAAATCGCGAGGCTTTATGTGAATTATTAGCCAGTGATTTTCAAACCGCTGATGTCATATTACTTTTACGAGCCTATTTAAAATGGGGTGAAAAATGCACGCGTTACCTCGCTGGGCATTTTGGTTTTATGATTTGGGACCCGCGCCATCAGCATCTCTTTGCAGCAGTAGATCCATTTGCTCAGTGCCCTCTTTTTTATGCTCATCTGCCGGGGCAACTTTTCATAATGACTAATGAATATTCTCCGTTTTATACCCTTTGTCCACAATTAACTGTGAATTCACGACGTTTTGTGGAATTTGCCAAGGATGTGCATTCGGCGTCTGAAACAGCCTATCAAGAAATACGCAAACTACCTGCAGGGCATCAATTAATTGTCACTGCGCAAGCGCTACATCAAACCCGTTATTGGTGCTGGAAAAGCCATCGCCAAACCTTAGCTTATCAAACGCGTGAACAATATTACGTAGCACTACAACAGCGCTTTGAACAAGCAGTACAAAGATGTTTGCGTCGGATTGGGCCATTAACCACACAAATCAGTGGCGGCTTGGATTCCTCTGCCATAACTGCGCAAGCTGCATTGTTATTGGCTAGACAGCAGCAAACCTTATCTGCATTCACAAGTATTCCAAATCAACTGATAGGAGAAAGTTATCGCGCGGGTTGGTATTATCATGAGTTGCCTAGAATAAAAACATTGTTAGCGCAACATCCTAATATCCAACATATCATTTATACAGCAGCGCCAAACACTGATATCTTTGAAAAATTAAAGCCGCTGCAGCGTTGTTTTGATCAGCCATTGCGCAATATAAATAATTTGGATTGGACTTTGGCGTGTTATGAGCAAGTCTTAGCACAGCAAGGGCGAGTGTTATTAATAGGTGCTGGTGGCAATGGTACGATTTCTTGGGCGGGAAATTCAATAGTAGAAGACTTAAAAGCTTTTTGTGTTGCACTAAAAGCAAAAGTCTTACTGCGTCGTCATCGCTGGATCCGTAACTCACATGAGGCTATGTTATCTGGACGCTTAACCGCACCACTGCGTGCCAGTGTATACGCATTGCAGTTATGGTATGGCGTGCGTCGACTGGATCCAACACAAGAATTGGATTTATCTGTTTTTTGTTACAACGTGCCACAGTGGGTGTATCGTAAAGGCAAACAAACACTACAACAGCGTTTATTAACAAGGGAAGGGCTGCGTAACCTACTGCCAGAAGCTATTGCACAAAATCCTTATCGTGGCGAGCAAGGTGCTGATTGGTATTTGCATTACAATCACTATTGCCAACGCTGGCGTGATGAACTACTTACACTAACACCAGAAGCACAAACGATATTATGGCAAAGCTACGATCGTGAGAAAATCATGGGGTTGTTTGATACCTATCCTTATCTGAGCCAGCCACCTGATCGCAAAATCACTCGTGACTTATGCCTTCAGCTATTACGCTGCTTGAGCATGGGGTTTTACTTAAAGGCTTTTAAGTGAAAGATAAGCATATGATGACCAGGCTAAACGGTTAAAACAATATTTACTATAATATGTTTTAAAGACACCGTGAATGTTTTTGTATAATTTCTTTTAGCTTGTTCACTTCTGCTTATTTGATTTAAACTTTATTTAGGTGCTCAAGATTTTTAGACTATCTCACAATAGGTCGGAAACCATAATAGGAGGCGCATGCGATAAAAGAGGTGCTTGTTAGAACAAAAACGAGTAAATCCTGACAAATTTATGATAAATTTTTTTAAAAAGTAAAAAATTTAATGCACAATTAAAATCTTTGAGTTGTGCAGAAGTCTTGAAAGGAGAGTCCTTGTGAATATTGCAACATTATGTATTGATCTTGCAAAAAATGTGCTTCAATTATGCGGCATTAATGCAGAAGGTAAAATTGAATTAAGAAAGCAGGTGAAAAGGGAGATGCTCTCTGAAACGATTGCAAAGCTACCTGCTTGTGAAATTGTAATGAAGTCGTGTGGAGGCGCTAATTACCAGGCACGCGTATTTCAAGGTTTTGGTCACATAGTGAAATTGATTGCGCCTCAGTATGTCAAACCGTTTGTCAAAAGAAGTAAAAATAACAGTCAAGATGCGGAAGCGATCGTAATTGCAGCGAAAACCCCTGGCATGCAGTTTATATCAGTCAAAACAATAGAACAACAAGATTTACAAAGCTTGTTAAGAGTACGAGAAAGTTCTGTTGAAACACGAGTTAAGATCAGCAATCAGATTCGCGGATTATTAGCAGGGTATGGTATTGCCATTTCACAAGGATTGAGTAAGCTAAGAACAATGTTGCCAGAGTTATTTGATCGAGCAAAAGCTTTAACGTTCTTTTGATAATATGGGTGAGTCCATATATGAGTCAAGATTATGAAGTGGCGATTAAAGCTGGCGCTACAATAGTACGTGTAGATTCTTTATTATTTATGGAGCAATAAAATGAAAATGAATAAATTAGTAATAACTTTATTGATATGCACTTTGGTCAACGTTGCTTATCCAACACCCAAGGAAATTGTTGTTATCCGACATGCAGATAAAATGGTTCAACAAAATCATGGATCTGCTTTATCCCCTACAGGTTATATGCGCGCGATTAAATTTGCCTTTTATTTTCTTGATAAATTTGGCAAACCTGATGCAATCATTGCCACCAATCCTGATAATTCCATCCAATATTCGCGTTCTATTCGTGAGCTACAAACTGTAGCACCATTAGAAAGTTTAATAGAAGAAAAATATCCTACAGCGTATTATGAAATTGATCATCCCTATCCTGCCATAGAATATAAAAAGCTAGCAAAATATGTGCTTTCTGATAAAAAGTTTAACGATAAGCTAGTATTAATTTGCTGGGATCACTATGCCATTCCATTTTTGCTAAAAGCTCTTGGTATCAAAGAAGCGCTTGCCCCATGGGGTAAGTATGATTATGATAGCGTTTATATTCTTCACTTCAGGCAGAATAAATTAACTGGTTATGAAGTTTTACATAATCAATATGCTGTTCCAAATACACTCTCTTGGGGATTTTTTAATAACCTTGTAACGGATTCAACAAAAACTTCTACTTAATCCCAAAACCACATAATGAAATCTATTTTAACTATCTGCCCTTTACAACAAGACGATATTCCCCACATTATTCATTATTGGTTCAGCAAAACCGAGAAAGAATTAAGGATTGCAGGTGTTGAGAAAAACAAAATGTGGGCACGCAAAGACTGGGGGAAATTTTTACCAGATACTTTGTCCACACCGCTTGAGCAAGCGACAGGCTGGTATCCGATCTGATGCATTGATGGTGAGCTTACAGGATATTCTACATTAAGAAATATTGTGCCGAAGCATATCGCTGACTCTGAAATACGTTCTGCGGCATTTGTTTTTTTATCATTATTGAAATTGTTTTTGTGGCATATTGTCAACTTTTTTGCGTAAATGATTAAGCCTAAGAATTTAAATGTAATCATTAATCCTTCTAGAGGAAAGTTTACTTCTTAGATATATCTATGCAAGCTGAATTTTTTAACTTGCTAGCTTTATTTTCATGATGTATGCGGACTGTGTTTGGGATATGAAAATGAGATATGACTGTCATTATGTGTGCGCCGTGCAAAGTAACTTGGTTATTAAAATTAATTACGCTTGTTTTTATTGGGAATGTTTTTTTCGCTACGTTCTTTGTTGGTTTTATGACTATTAGCAATTTTTCGTAATACAATTTTAGTTTGGAGTAAGGTGTTTTTTTGAGATGGATTTAAATTCTTTCCTGCCCGATTAATATAAAAGTTTAACATCGACATTGCAGATTGTAAGGGTGTGCCTTTGCGCTGTGTGCTTTGTAGTGCTGAACTCCATAAAGAATGTGCGATTTTTTCTGGGCTATTCCAAGTAAAGACATTTTTTTCTAATTGTAGCGCGTGGCTATGTTCTGTAACTGTCTTTGACCAGTGTTTGGTTTTAGATGGATTGGTGGAATTTGTTTTTTTAGATTTCATCGCTAGTATAAAGATTAAGCCGCGGCTCTAATATTAAAGTAGCTACTTGATCAAGTAGAAAGCCAGTTTTTCTGTCTGCAGAGTTTAAGGTGCGAAGTAATCAATAACAGCTTTATTCCAGGCCTTGGGTTGTTCAAGACTAGCTAAATGCCCAACATTTTTGAAAACGACTAACTTGCTATTTTTAGCAAGTTTATGTATTGCTTCACTTTGATCTGCTGGAATAACAGCATCTTGATTGCCAGTTAAAATTAATACCGGTAAATTTGTGGCAGCAAGTACATTAGATGTATCTTGCCGAGTAGCTATTCCACGTAGTGCAGCAGCGACTGCATTTTGATGCTGTCTTTCTACAATGGTTAAAAGTGTTCTTTTTGCTTGTATAGATGCATGTGGTGATAATGCTTTTGGCAGAAAATCTTTAATTAGTTTTTCTGTGCCATGTGCCTGTACATAATTAGCCTCATCTTCATCTTCTTGTTTGGTTTTTTGATCGCTGGCAATGGCTTGCGTTCCAGATAAAATTAAACCTTTTACGGTGTTAGGATATTTGGCTAAAAGCGCTAGAGCAACGTATCCGCCCATAGATTCTCCACCAATAATAGCTTGTTGGATATGCAGGGAATCTAATAATTGTTTGACTTCATTCGCATAGTCGGTCATTGTGGCTACATTTTTTTCTGGCAGTGTTGACTGGCCAAATCCCCATAAATCAATTGATATGACGCGAAACTTCTTTTGCAATTCAGCTTGCTGTGGTGTCCAGAGAGTTTTGTCTGTCGGAAAGGGATGGATTAAAACTAAAGTTTGACCTTTTCCTGAATCTATATAGGAAATTATTTTTTGAGGATTAGGCACTGTGCTAGCACAGACGTGGGCAGCGCAAAAAAAAATGCTTCAGAAAATAATAAGTTTAATAATGCTTTTGAAAAAAATGTTTTTACACATATGTTCAATGCTCAATGAAGGTTTTGAGCATTGAGAGCAATTTTTGTGCCGGCTTTGTGATTAGTGATGCTTCATTTAATAAATGCTGATTCCTACAGTAGTGTATCCAGTAAAACTAAAATCAGTAGCAGTAGAAGAGCAATTGGACAAAGTTCCAGTTGTGGAGTCTACATCGCATTTCGTTATACGGTTGGTGTTGCTGTTGACTAAGTATGCAAAGCGGTTATAAATGGTAATTCCCTGGTAACCCGCAGTGCTTGTTGGGCCGCTTAGGCTACAGCTTCCCAATGTCCCATCATTATTAATGGGGCATGATGCCACTTGACCACTAGCATTTGAAGAGCTGTTGATAAAATATAAATAGCCATCATAAGTAGTGATGCCTCTTGGCGCGTTAGCTTTTGAAGAAGGATTGCTGGAGCTGCAGTTGCTGACTGTACTGCCAGAAACTGTACAAGTGCTAATGGTATTGTCGGCGTTATTGGTAATATAGGCATAACCGTTGTTAATGGTGATGCTGCGTGGATCGTTAAAACCAGAACTTACCGCTGTCGTGCAGTTAGATAATGAACCATCAGTGCTACTGATATTGCATACTTCTAATTGTCCTGAGTCCGTAGTCGAAGAGCCATTTATAATATAAGCATAAATGCCACTTATGGCAATTCCTTTTAGCGTATAGCCTGAACTCAGGCTAAAGCTGTTGTTCGTACAGGAAGTGTTTAAAGTGCCACTACTACTTGGGTCCATGGAGCAACTGCTTACATTGAAAGAAGTAGGGGAAGTACTCTTGTTGTTAGAAAAATAACTATAACCATTGTTAAATGCATTACCTAAAGAACCTGCTTTCAAGGAAGGCCCTGTTGTAATGCAATTACTCAGTGTTCCACCATTTTCTACTGTGTCTACTGTGCATTTCACTATAGCTTTGTCAGCAGCATTACTCGTAATATAAGCATATCTCTGAACACAAGCAGTAGGCGACGCGACCCAGTTAGTATTGGTGGGGTCAAATTCAGGAGAGCTGCAACTGCTTCCGGCACAATTTTCCGTGAAGTTTATGCAGCTTGCGCCTGAGGGAGAGTTATTGCCGCCATCCATGTATAATCGTATACATGTAATATCGTTGGCTGTCAGTCCCCGATTAGAGGCCAATTGATAAACAGAGCTACCATCCAATGTATAGGTTTGCCCCACATTTAATGGCATTCCTGAGCCGTTATCTGCAAAAGAAGCAATGCCATGGCTCATCAGCGTTGAGCAACCAAGGCCACTGTAAAAATATATTTCTAAAAAATGTAATGTTCCAGAAGCTGTCATGGTGAATTGACCCCCATTGCCACTGTTTAAGCCCTCAGTTGGAGAAAACAATGTTTCAATGGAGTCGATATTGGAGGAATTAGCTGTTGCAGAAAAAATCCAACAAAAAATGGTTAAAGAGCTTAATAACTTTCTCATACGAACTTCCTTTTTAACTAGCGATAACTCCAGATTGAGATTCGTTCAAATCAACTACTCCTCCAGCAATGTCTTTCATGGTGAAATATATGAATTGTGGGGGGAAATATATTTTTTTAGCGGAATTCTCTGAGGGGGGCTGAATTTTTTTTTGCTCAGCTTCGTGCTGTATGTTAGTCATAAATGACAGATATCCTAAAGATAGGGGTAGTGTAATGAAACGTAAAGACATTTGCAAGAAAAGTTTATGTTATAGACAAGGTCTATGTATGAAAGTTAGGCTGTCATTTCTATGCAGGCAGAAATCCATTTATATTTTGTCTGCGAAACGGTTTAATTGTTGCAATAAACAGTTTTTAGTGTGTTGATCCATAAAACAAGCCTTAATTTCTTGTTTGGTAGAGGCCAAAAGGTTTTGCCTGGAGAAGCCAAAATATTGCTGCGCAGCAAAATCTTTCCAGGTAAACGAGGTAAAGTCTGAAGAGAAAATGCTTGTATTAACGCCAACATTATTTTGCATGGCAACGCGCTTTACCAAAGAGGTTGTTAGCATGCCTTCTAGGTGTACGTGAAGTTCTTTTCTTTGTAATAGATCTGTTTAGGTGCAGAAAATTTAATATAGTGCGGTGAGATTTATGTTTTGGTATAAAGTTTGCAAAGATATTTTTAGGTCAATATTTTAGTCAAACTTTATATGCTTGTTTTTCGAAAACCTCTATATTTTTTATTTTTAGTGATGATACTGTTTTTTCCTACGTTATGCTTTGCTGATGAAAGTAATGCGGTAACTCAAGGCAATCCATCAGGCGCAGAGTGTCACGATGGTTGTGATGACTTCTGGAAATATCACTATCTGCTTCAGCAAGAGCAACGCTTGCAGCAGCAAAAGGAGCGTGATTCACTAGATAGAGAAAAATTTGCAATGGCGCAGCTAAAGCGTAGAGACCAGCGTATTGCTCAATTACAAGAGCAGTGTGTTCAAGAGAATTTTTTTAAAAGCCATCAGTCGTTATGTCAAAAAATCAATAATTACTTTCAGTTTGGTATCCCTATTTCAGATGCGGATCTAGGTATTACCACTGAAGTGCCACAAACACCTAGCTACCAAATTGACCAGCATGCAATTGCCAATGCAAGATAAGTTAAGAGTAATTAAATTAATAAACGGCAATTGCTACTGACGTTAAGCAGGGTGAGCGCTGTTTTCCACGACGATTTCTGGTGTTGGTACAATACATTCTGGTTCTCGGTTAGCAAAGAGATAACTTTGTGTTGTTGTTTTTACTGGAGGTGGTTGTTTTACGAGTTGAGTGGAGCAATAGCTGTTACTTGTGCCAGCAATAAGCATATAAGGTAAAGAGAATAGTATTCCATTATTAAAATAACTGATTTCACTTAAAAGTTGCATTTGGTTGGTTGTTCTTGCTAATCCTCCCCTTAATAATCCATCGATTATATAGAGACTTATGAGCCATTGATGGTTTTTACAGGTATTTGTTATTCCTTGATGAGAAGCTTTTTCTTTTACCGGAAGTAAGGCGGTAGATTCGCTACCGGCTTGCTCTATAGAGAGAGCTTTATTTAAAACGCGGCTTTCTTCCTGGCTTTGAAGTTTTGGAGACTCAGTAATGGCGCTGGGTTTAATCGTAATAAGATAAGAGCTTGATATGCCAACGAAACTTGGTAGCGTCAAAGAAAGAATTTGGGCGGTAGTATCCACTCGCATTGTGAAAAACTCTACTAGATTCAGGCAAGAAAATCCCCGAGAAATACCTCGAAAGAGCGCATCAATAGCTCTAGAAAGATAGTTGTTGTCTTGATTGGGCTCAATAGCGCGGTTTCTCATTATCGTTTTATAAGAGCTCCACGTAGTAAGAAGAAATGTCGTTATCAATATTAAAGACACTACGGCGCTGCCGCTGGTACCTATAATCATCAAAAGGCTAGTTGTATTTGAAACGCGTGCTAAACTGCGCAATGGAATATCCAGTAAACTGAAGAAATTTTTTGTATGCTGCCATAAACCTGTAGATTGCTGGGTCTTATCTTTATGCAGCGCGTAAAAAGTACTTAAAGTGACAAGCCCCGTAATAATAAAAAACGCTGGTAGTGTGGATAGCGCACCTAAAAAATTTAACCCCTCGCCGAAAAGGGAGAGAAGATTACGAACTAATGTTTTTAAGCTGCTAAAGCGTGCTAGCCCGCGAGTAAAAGACTCTAGGCTGGTCCAGGCAAGCTTTTTCGTTCCACCAAATCGTGAGGTAAAGCTTTGATAGGAGGATTTTAATTTTGCTAGCGCAGTTTTTATGGGGCTAGACAGTGTATTCCACAAACGCATGCATGACCTTGTTTTATTATGATTTATTTAATGTATTAGCAAAAAAACGAATGGCGAGCGACTTGGATATTTTGCTTTGCATTTTAATGTATTTCGTGCCGCATAAAAGTATTATTTTAATGATAATTATATTATAGCAAAATACTGAGGGTTTTTAGTGGAATTTGTGTTGTGCGTGTCAGCAGAATACATGCTAATATTGGACTTTAACTTAAATTGACTTTTCTATTGCTATGACAAGATGTCGTCTCAGGCTGCTATCTAGCCAACTCTATTATTATCGTTTACCAATCATCGTAATTTTCTTAGGTGTAGTTGTATTCTTATGTTTTTGGTGGCAGGTTAACATCCATCTGTCTTTTGAGAGTTTAACTTGGATACGACGATTATTTTATATTTCTTTTGCGCTTTTCGTGATTTTTGCAAGTTTTCTATTTTCTCAGTGGCGTAAAGGCAAAAAGGTAGCAGAGGCACGCTTGCGAGAAATTCAACTAAGAGAAATGGTAGAACAAAGATTAAAGAAAATTGCTAATTTTGACAATGTAACTGGCTTACCTAACCGTCATCTTTTCTATGAATTTCTTCAGCAGCGGTTGCAAGAAGCTAGCTTGAACCAGAATAGATTCTTTATTCTGCTCTTAGATGTTCCATCTTATGTCATTATTAACTATACGTTAGGCATGGAGTTTGGAGATAATTTATTGGTTCAATTGGCAAGAATATTTAAACAACAGTTAAGTGAAAAAGATATTATTGCGCGTTTAGAGGCTGGAACTTTTGCAATTATTTTGAATAGTGCTGAAACTGAAGAAATGGCCCTATCTCAAGCTGAAAAATTAATCAATTTATTTCATCAGACAAAACAACTGGACGTTTATCAAGCTGATCTATTTTTTAATGTTGGTATTGCTGAATCCTCAGTAGCAAATTCTGCAATGCAGTTGATGCATTATGCGCATTTAGCGCTGAGAGAGGCGAGGAAGAATGGTCATAATAGTACTGAGCTATTTACTCAAAGTTTAAAGTTCAATGATGAACATGTGAGAGAGTTGGAGCAGGCTTTAAGTAAAGCCATTGATAATCAAGAGTTTCACCTGATGTATCAGCCAATCTTCGAGGTGAAAACTAACCGAGTGGTTGGAGTTGAGGCTTTGCTTAGGTGGGAGCACTCTCGACTGGGCAACATAAATCCACAAAGTTTTATTGTCCTTGCGGAAAACTATGGGTTAATGTTCGATATTGGTGAGTGGGTTTTCCAAAACGCAAGTGACCAGCTAATAGCCTGGCGAAAAATGTGGGGTGAACTAAATTTCTATATGTCGATTAACTGTTCAGCCTTACAAATGCTGCAAGTTAGTTTTGTTGAATTTGTTAAGAAACAATTGGATGAAAAGCAACTGCAACCACAAGATATTATGTTGGAAATTACTGAGACAGCATTAATTCCTTCTATCGATAGGTGTGTTGCTATTTTAAACCAGTTTAACCAGCGGCAAGTTAAGATTGCCATTGATGATTTTGGAACTGGGTATGCCTCAATTAACTATTTAAGATCCTTGCCTATCTCGCTTATTAAAATTGATAAATCATTAATATCTGATATTGAACAAGACAAGCGTCAAGAGAGTATCATACAGGCAATTGTCGAGCTTTCTAAAGTGCTTAATATTAAAGTGTTGGTTGAAGGTGTTGAAAGAGAAGGGCAGCTGAATATTTTACGTGCTGCAGGTTGCGATTATGTTCAGGGGTTCTATTTGGCAAAACCTATGACGGCTGAAGGTATAGAAAAATTTATTCAACCTTTTTTGGCGTAATGGATTATTTATTATCGGTAGTGTTTGAAAGCTAGGAAGGATATAAAAAAAGAGCCCAATGATTTGGGCTCTTGGTATAGCTATAATAAATAGATTAACCAAATTTATAAGCAACGGACAATAAACCATCCCAGCTATGCAATTGGTTTTTATAGCTATCACCAGCTGTTGTGTTAACAGTTTTCGTTTGATAGTCATTATATATCACATCTGCGCGAACATTAATATTTTTAGCAACATTTGTACCTGCGCCAAAACCTAATTCATAGCCACTAGCATTAAATGTTGAGTCAACGCCTGATTGAACTAGGCCTGAATCTGTTAACCTGAAGTTGCCACGGATAAAGCCAACAATTGCATGAAGATCAGAATCTTGAGTGATTTGATAGCCAGGTAATGCACGAATGCCATATTGATAGCGCTGTTTCATTGACATTGTGCCTTGGTAATCGCTATCGGAAGCTTTTGCATTAGTTGCATTGCCAAACACTTCTAAACCAAGATTCATTTGGTTAGAAAAATTAAACGTATAACCACCAAAAATGCTGCCTAGGAATCCAAGCTTTCCCATATCGCTAGCGCCGTCGTTATAAATGTTATCGACATCTGCAGCGGTAAGTTTTTCATTTAAGTTGCTTCCGCCAATACCAGCGCCTACATAAAATCCGTCGGCGAATGCGGAGCCAGCAGCTGCAACAGCAATAATCGTAACAAGTAACGTTTTCTTAAACATAAAAATTTCCTTAATGAAACAATCAATAGTTAATGAATGCTTAAAATAAGCTTATTCCTATTCTACATGAAACTCCATATGGTGCAAGCGGTATCAGAAGTTATATTACAAATATTAAGGTGATTTTAAAAGGTGTTTAACTTGTGTATAAGTGAAGATGGGGCCATCTTTACAAACAAATTTTGCACCACATTGGCAGTGGCCACATTGACCAATGCCACACTGCATATTGCGCTCTAAACTTAAAAAAATATTTTCTGCTTTAAGCTGTGGCGATAATTTTTTTGCAGCTTGCATCATCATCACTTCTGGGCCACATAAAAAGCAGATGGTATTATCTGGATTGGACAGGGTTAAATTATCAATTAAGTCGGTTACATAGCCTGTATGCCAATCTTGCGGCGCCTCTTTTTCAGCAGCAAAATGTACATGGGTATGGTCAGGGCCGCAGCAACGTTGGTATTGCTCTTGAAAAAGTAAGTCATTACCATGACGCATGCCATGCAAGATGTGTAAAGTTCCATAATCTTGACGGTTCTGCATAATATATTCAATCGCGCCAATGGTTGGAGCGCAGCCAATGCCGCCGCTAATGATAATGACATCTTTGCCAATGTTCTGCTTGAGCGGCCAACTATTTCCATAAGGCCCGCGAAGGCCTACGCTATCGCCTACATTTAATTGGTTTAAGCTTTTAGTCACTGTGCCACGTGGATGAACCGTTATGCGGCATGAGTATTTATCATTAGGTATTCCATCAACAATTGAAATCGGTATTTCACCTACACCATAGCAGTAAACCATGATGAACTGACCGGGTTCTGCATGATAGCTTTGATGGATTTTGGGATCGGTGAATTTTAAATATAGCGTAAAAATATCATTATTTTCTCGCGTCATTTTGACGATGGTTGCTTCGCTAGGTAAATAAGCATCTTGGTAGTTCATAGTTATTTCTCAACGAGCTTGCTTAATTCTTCAGTAACATCGATTTGCGCTGGACACCAAGTAATGCAGCGGCCACAGCCAACGCAGCCTTCGCAAGAAAATTGCTGTTCCCAATAAAGCATCTTATGACATAACCATTGCTGATAGCGGCTTTTTACATCTTTTCTGAGAGGTGCGCCATTAACATAACTGTGCTTTTCAGAAAAACAAGAATCCCATTCGCGGACCTGTTCATAACCATCAGAAGTGGTTTGTACGGATTGTTTATGGCAAAAGCAAGTGGGGCATACTTGGGTGCAAGTTCCACAGCCAAAGCAGCGTTGGGCGACTTCCTGCCAATGTGGATGATTAAGTAAATCTTCTTGCTGCGCTAATTTTTTTTCAGGTAGTTTTTTGCTTTGTAGATTTCTTGCTTGAGTGAGTTGATTATGAGCTTGGCTTTTATGCGTCTCGCTGGCTGACTCAAGTTTCAGCTCTTGAATAAGTTTAGCTGCTTTTTCACTGCCGCCTGTTACAACAAAGCCGCTGTCAATTTCTGTCATCGCTAAATCAAAATGGGCTTTTGCTTCAACATCTTGTCCTGCGGAAATACAAAAGCAGTTAGCGGATGGCGCATTGCAATTAACCACAATTAAAAATAGTGCTTTCCTTCTTGCTTCATAGCGAGGATCAACAGCGCCACTTTCTAAAAATACTTTATCTTGAATAATCATGGCAGCTAGATCGCAAGGACGAATGCCAAATAAAGCCAATGACTCATACTCGACGACTGGCTGAAAACTTATTTTACCTTCGGTATTGCGCTGTACGCGCCAAACCGTATCCTGTTGTTTAAATAAAAATGGTTTAATAGACGAAGGGCTGTTTGCCCAGTTGAATGCACGCTGAGAGTTGCTTTCTGTTAATTGATAAAATCCGGCAGATTGTTGATCGGCAGTTCCCCAGGGTAATTGCTTTGCTTCTGTAATCGTGTCATACATGATGCAGCTATCTTGTACTTGTGGTCCAATACACCGATAACCTTGTGCATGAAGTTTTATAAGTAAATCAGTTATGCTTGTATGTGGTAAGAAATATTGCATAAATTTTACTACCTCAAGCATTGTTTAAGTGCTTGAGGTAGTCCATTTTTATTTTGATAAAATTTTTGCTAAATCCGCTTCAGGTGTGCTGATTGGATGTAGGTCAAATTTTTCAACTAAAACTTTCAAGACATTTGGTGTTAAGAATGCAGGCAAGGTTGGCCCTAAATAAATATTCTTAATTCCTAAGTAAAGTAAAGTTAGTAATACGGCAGCTGCTTTTTGTTCAAACCATGAAACAATTAAAGAAAGAGGCAGCTCATTAACACCACAGTTGAACGCATTAGCTAAAGCAAGCGCAACTTGGATAGCTGAATAACTATCGTTGCACTGACCCATGTCTAATAAACGTGGAATACCACCGATGTTGCCAAAGTCTAACTTATTAAAACGGTATTTGCCGCAGCCTAAGGTTAAGATCATGCAGTCTTCAGGAACTTTTTGGGCAAAATCGGTGTAGTAATTGCGGCCAGGTTTTGCGCCGTCGCAACCACCAATTAAAAAGAAATGGCGAATTTCGCCAGCTTTCACTGCATCAATAACTTGATCGGCAACACCTAAGACTGTGTTACGAGCAAATCCAATGGTAATGAATTTTCCTTCAGAGGTTTCAGCAAATCCTGGTGCTTTGAGCGCAGCTTCAATCACAGGTTTAAATTCACGGTTTTTAATATGAAGCGTGCCTGGCCAGCCTACCGCGCCACAAGTAAAGATGCGGTTGGAATAACTAGCTTGAGGTTCAATTAAACAGTTAGTCGTAACTAAAATTGCCCCAGGAAATTCAGCAAATTCTTTTTGCTGATCTTGCCATGCACCACCATAATTGCCAACTAAGTGTGTATAAGCTTTTAATTTTGGATAGGCATGAGCGGGTAGCAATTCGCCATGGGTATAGACATGAATGCCTGTGCCTTCTGTTTGTTGTAAGATTGCTTCTAAATCTTTTAAGTCATGTCCACTGACTAAAATGGCTTTACCTTTAACTGCTGTGATTCTTACGTTGGTTGGTTCTGGCATGCCATAGTTGCCAGTGTTAGCCGCATCGAGTAGCTCTAGAGCTTTAAAGTTAGTTTCACCAACACGCAATGCCCAAGTTAAATAATCCTCAAGATTGCTGGATTCTGTTGCTAAAAATGCTAGGCAAGCGTGAATATTGGCATAGACATCATTATTGTCATAGCCTAAAACATGCGCGTGGTCGGTATAAGCAGCGACACCTTTTAAGCCAAAAAGAACTAAACCATATAAGCCGGTAATATCTGGACCTTTAGTAGCGCGACGCTTAATAAAGCCAATAGCATCAGCTTGTTTGGTAAGATCTGCCATATTGCCAGCTGGCTGAAAAGCAGCAGGTCCATCAGTAAACGTTTTTGGAAGTTGTTGGTTGTCATTACAAGCTTGTTCATAGCGTGCTTTCATTCTTTCACGTAAATCTACTGCAAGAAGAATAAGACTTTTAATCCTCTCTGGGTCAAAGTTCACATTAGTTAACGTTGAAAATAATGCTTCTACAACAAAGGCATCCACTTCTCGGTCAATAATATTAAATGCACGTGCTTCATTAGCGAATATTCCTAGGCCTTGCAATGCATAGACTAATAGATCTTGTAAACCTGCTGTTGTATCGTCTTTCCCACAAATACCTTTAATTGTGCAGCCTAAACCCATCGGGGTACGCGTGGTTTGTTCACATTGGTAGCAAAACATTGACATATAAGCCTCTCTTTATTTTAGAACATGCGTGTATTGTAAGAATCGTAGAGGAATAAAAATTGATCTATATCAAGAAAAGTTTTCCTGGGAAGCGTATTGTTTTAGCTGAAAACTTTTTGCGAATTAATAAATAAATCCTTGAGAATCATGATGATAAGAGAAAGTATTATGTCGCCAGCCTTGCTGCAGCGCTTAAGCAAATATGATAGGCCTGTTCCTCGTTACACGAGTTATCCAACAGCGCCTCATTTTTCGACAAAAATCAACGAGCAGCTTTATCGTAACTGGTTAAACGAGCTCGCCCCAGAAACCTCGCTCTCGGTCTATTGCCATATCCCGTTTTGCAAACAGCTATGTTGGTATTGCGGTTGCCATACAAGTATTCGCCAGAATTATGAAGCCATTAAAAACTATCTAGCGCTATTGGTTAAAGAAACAGATTTAATCTGCGAAGCGTTAGGCACTAAATTTTCTTTAGCACAACTTCATTTTGGCGGCGGCTCGCCATCGATTCTGGCGCCTGCAGACTTTATGGCACTAGTGGAAAAGTTTAAAGCCTCTTTTAACGTTCAATCTGATGCAAGTATTGCTATTGAGCTTGACCCACGTGATGTAAATGAACCAAAAGTAGAAGCTTATAAAAAAGCAGGTATTAATCGAGTTTCCTTAGGGGTTCAAGATTTTAATCCAGAAGTGCAAGAAGCAATTCATCGTGTTCAACCGTTTGAGCTAGTCGAAAAGCTTTTTCATCTATTGAGAAAACATGAGATTAACAACATTAATATGGATTTGCTTTATGGGCTGCCTGCCCAAACGTTTGAGGGTATCCAACGTAATATCCAGCAAGCTATTTCTTTAAATCCTAGCCGCATTGCTTTATTTGGTTACGCACATGTGCCATGGAAAAAGAAACATATGCAAATGATTGCTAATCACCATTTGCCTGATAGCTCAATGCGTTTAGAAATGTTTTATATGGCATCCCAAGCTTTGGAGAAAGCAGGGTATGTTGCTGTGGGATTAGACCACTTTGTTAAGCCAACAGACCCTATGGCGATTGCTTTGCAGCAAGGCACCTTGGGTCGTAGTTTTCAAGGATATGAAGCAAATGGCGACCTTGGGACATTAATTGGTTTGGGGGTTTCTAGTATTAGTACCTTGCCCCAAGGATATACACAAAATTGCTTAGACATGCTGGCGTATAAAAAAAGTATTACAACGCATCAGTTGCCCATTATCAAAGGTGTTGAATTTAATCGAGATGATCCAATTAGGCGAGCGATTATTGAGCGCTTAATGTGTTATCTGGAAGTAGATCTTGAAGCAATTGGTAAAAAATATTTTATTGATCAAGCGCAATTTATTCCTTGCTTAAAAAATCTAGAATCTCTTGCTGAAGATAATTTAATTAAAATTGATGGTAAAAAAATTATTATTAATCCTGAGGCAAGGCAGGTTGTGCGTTTAGTTTGTGCGGCGTTTGACCAGTATTTTGATCCGGCGGAAAAAAATAAACATGCAAGTGTTAGCTAACTGGAGACTTTTATGAGTAGTATATCTGCTTCGCAGCATTATGATATTGCTATCATTGGAGCAGGACCTGTAGGAATATGCTTTGCATGTTCGTTAGCTAATTCTGGCCTACGAGTTGCATTAATAGAAAGGCAATCAGAAGCGCAGCTTGCTGAACCAGCATTTGATGGGCGTGATATTGCTTTAACACATTTCTCAGTGGGAATATTACATGCTTTGGATATTTGGCCAAGAATCCCTGAATCAGAAGTCTCTTTATTAAAAGAAGCCCAGGTAATGGATGGGGGCTCTAGCTATTTTATGCGGTTTGAAGCGCCTTCTTCTAATGCTCATGGTTTAGGTTACTTGGTTCCTAATCATTTAATACGTAAAGCTGCTTTTGCCACTGCAAAACTTTTACCACATATTCACTGGTTTACTGAGAAACAAGTGGTGAATATCTCGTCTTATGCTGATGGAATGACAATTAATTTTTCTAACGCTCAGGCGGTGACGGCGTCTCTTGTCGTTGCTGCTGATAGCCGATTTTCTGAAGCACGCAGGCAGATAGGTATATCAGCTAGTATGCAAGATTTTGGTAAAACGATGATTACTTGTCGTATGGCGCTTGAGCAATCTCATAATAGTATTGCTTGTGAATGGTTCGGTTACGGTCAGACAATTGCCACTTTGCCGCTTACCAATCACTGCGCTTCTGTTGTAGTTACTTTACCTTCGCTGCAAGCAGAAAAATTGCTGCGTTTATCAACAGAGGAATTTACAGAAAATATTGAAAATAGGCTTAATAAACGTTTTGGAAAAATGCAGCTTGTCACAAAGCGCTATGCTTGCCCGCTCGTTGCTGTTTATGCTAATCGTTTTGTGCTAGAGCGTTTTGCTCTGCTTGGCGATGCGGCAGTGGGGATGCATCCTGTTACAGCCCATGGTTTTAATTTTGGTTTGCGAGGAGTGGATAGTCTGAGCGGTAAAATTAATACAGCATTGGCACATCATAAAAAATTTTATGATTTAGCGGTGTTAAAAGAATATGAAAAAGAATATAAGCGAACGACACGGCCCCTTTATGTGGCAACTAATGCAATTGTAAAGCTTTATACCAATGATTCTGCGCCTGCAAAAATTTTACGCAAAGTAGGTTTACATGTTGGCAACCGGCTGGTGCCATTTAAAAAATTATTAATTAAAAATTTAACTAAGTCGTATTAAAATAGCCTGTGGGGCAGCTGTGTCTTACACGGAAAATATAAAAATAAAAAAATATAGGGGGGCTTATGTTCCATGATGTAGAAATTTTTATTCGTGTTGCAGAGTACCAAAGTTTTTCTAAAGCAGCAAGAAAATTAAATTTAACGCCGCCAGCAATTACGCGCCATATTGCAAAGTTAGAGAAAGAATTAGCTGTGCGCCTTTTTCAGCGCAATACACGTCAGGTTGTGTTAACAGAAGCTGGTCATATCTTTTATGAAAATTGTTTTAAGCTAATGCATGATTATCAAGGTGCTATTAATCAGATTAAAAGCCTTGATAACAAAATTAATGGCAAACTAAAAATAGGCATACCAAGTTCTATTAGTCATTTATTTGTGGCTTCAGCTTTGAAAGCGTTCTTGTTGACTTATCCTTTTTTGTCTATTGAGATTGTTATTGGCAATCATCTTATTGATTTGCTAAGCAGCGGTTTTGACTTAATTGTCCACTGCGGAGAGATTGCCGATAATAATTTCTATAGTAAAAAAATAGGAACCTGGTCAAGGATTACCTGTGCAGCGCCTGAGTTTTTAAGGGAGTTTGGTTTGCCGGCGACGCCTTATGAGCTTAGTGGTTACAATTGTTTAGACCATCTTGATAATGCAGGTCAGGTATGGTCTTATAAATTTTCGGATGGAATTAAGCAAATCAGTATATCTGGAAACGTACGAGCTAATAGCAGCTTGGATTTAAAGCAGCTAGCTATTAAAGGCCTTGGAATAACAAATTTGCCCAGCTTCATTGTTGAAGATGCGATTAACCAAAATTTTTTGTGTCCTATATTAGTTGATTATCAATTACCGCCGATTGGCATGTATATGGTGTATCCAAGTAAGCAATACTTGAACCAGAAAACTAAAGTGTTTATGGAGTTTTTTGAATCGCTGGGCATTACAAGATAGTCGAGCTGAAAGGGCTTTTGTTGCAAAATATTTTTGTGCCATCCTTGGCGCAGCATAGTACCCAGCGTGTTAACTTAGCAGTGCTAGGTGTTCTAATTTTTGCGTTATTTCAGCGTCGCTAGATGGCATGATATTTATTTTTTTCCAGAAGCTTGTTGATGGGGTTTTCGCTGGCAAGTTAGTAGGGGGTGTCTCTTCACCTAAGGATAAGCGGCGTGCGGTACTAAAGCAGTGGGTGAGTGCTGTCGTACTGTTCATGATGATAACAAAAGCCGCAATGGTTTTAAGGGTATTAGAGGGGGCGCATTTAAAGAGCTCAAGGCAGCTTTCTTTTATTGAACGATTAAGAATTTCTCTAGTGCTAGGAATTTTAAGTCCTGCCGTAGTATGCTGCGCTTGATAAATTTTAAGTTTTGCTAAAGAATCTAGAGGCGTAGTAAAAGCGCCTGAGATGGTGCCACTTAAAATCATACTTAATGAGCTTGCAAGTGTTTCGGTCATGTGTTGATTAAGCAAATATTTTTTAATTTCTTCAGGTAGTATAAAGAAGCATGCTGCATTCAGTTGCCGGCTGCTTAGGCGTAAACCAAATCCTGCCTTAGATAGTGACGTGGTTTGTGCTCGTGGTAATTCTGCTATATTGATAGTAGGATTTGCTTTTTCGTATAGACGCATGGAGTTTGATTTATTGGTGGCAATGGTTTCAGCTAGGGGGGTGATGAGACCAACAATACTATAGTGAATTAGCTTCGATTTTAAAGTTATCGCTTCTTCTGGTGCTAATGCATTAATTTTTGCTTCCATTGTTTCAGCTTTTCCTGTTGTGCTTGCTGGTTTTCCCAAAATTGCGCTATCAATTTCTTTTGTTGCAATGGTTGTTAAATTGCGTTTATAGGAAGCATCAATCATATATTTTAAGCCTTCAAAGCAACTATAAATCCCTTTGGGTTTTATAAGATTTGTTGATGCATTTTTTGAAAGTAGTAAGTTGTCAGCGAAATTTTGTAGTGGTGCTAATGCAGTAGCTACAGTAACAGGAACAATCGCTAGCTTAGTAAGGAATTCTCCAGTAGTAAATAGCTTTTTTGCATTTTTCGTATTTATTGATAACTCAATTCCTTTATCATAATTTCGTTTGGTAATGCCTAAAAGTTCAATATACATATAGTGCCCCTTTTTTTGTTTTTTTGAATAGGCATATTTTAGTGCGGATCGTTTATAAGATCATCGGCATTTTTATAAAAATACTTTTAATTTATGCGTAATAATCTTTCTTTGGCTTATAGGCTTGGCAAGCTTAGGATAAAAAATCAATGGAATATTTAAAAAATCTTAATAGTCTTTTTCTTTAATTGATGATAACGCTGGTTGGCAGGTAAGGTAAAATTTCTACGGTTTAAAAACTTAAGAAATTTGGAGTAAAGATATATGAAAAAAAGTTTTGCTACTGTTATAGATTATCAAGAAAAGCCTTCTTTTCAGGAAGTGGCTGCTAAAGTTGATGATGACGATGATGATACTTGGGTTCATGTTGACTTTGCTAATTTTGAAAACAGCGACAATATCAAAGAAACTGATACACAAAGTTCATATAGCGAAGTTGAAGTTTTGCCAGATATACAAGAAATTCTTGATGATACAGAAGTGGAAGAGTCCGCTAATGATAGTTTACCTGGAAAAGCTACTGATGATGTTAAAGATTCAAAATTTAATTTGATGTGCTTTGCCCATTTAGGTACTGGATTTTTCTCTCGTAAGCAGCCAATTACCCCTGGCGAGGGAGCTGTTCATCAAGAAGTTGGCTTGCAGCTAGTAAAGTATCTGCTCTTCTAATTTTCAAAATGGGTGGTTTTAAATAGATATTGATTTATATCAAATAAACTCTTGGTGATTGTAATACAATTTCTCAAGTTTAGTACTGAGGGCTTTTAATCACTAAATAAGAACATGCTTTTGACGGTAATGTTGTTTAAGAAAACTTAAAAAATTTTTCAAATTAATAGGTAATGCGCTATGCTTGAAAATCTTGATGTTGTTACGCTCTCGCGTATTCAATTTGGGTTAACCGCCATGTACCACTTCATCTTTGTGCCTTTAACTCTTGGCCTGTCGGTGATTCTTGGAATCATGGAAACGATTTATGTTATGACAGGGCGAGAAATCTGGAAAAAGATGACTCAATACTGGGGAATCCTTTTTGGTATTAACTTTGTGATGGGGGTTGCTACTGGAATTACCATGGAATTTCAGTTCGGGACTAACTGGGCGTACTACGCACACTATGTAGGTGATGTGTTTGGTACACCATTAGCGATTGAAGGCTTCATGGCATTCTTTTTGGAAGCGACCTTTGTTGGTATGTTCGTATTTGGCTGGAATCGTATGAGCAAAGTTGCTCACTTAACTACCACGTGGATGGTAGCATTGGGTTCGAATCTTTCAGCATTATGGATTTTGATTGCAAATGGTTGGATGCAGCATCCTGTTGGCGCACACTTTAACTTTCAAACTTTACGTATGGAAGTTAGCAACTTTGGTGATGTGCTTTTTAACCCAGTGGGTCAAGCAAAATTTGTTCATACCGTCAGCGCTGGCTATGTGACAGGGGCGACTTTTGTGCTTGCAGTCAGTGCTTATTTTTTGCTGCGTAAGCGTAACAGTGAATTTGCGATTCGCTCAATAACTGTTGCTGCTTCTTTTGGTTTGGCTGCTGCTTTATCTGCCATTGTGCTTGGCGATGAAAGTGGTTACTTGGCAGGCGAAAATCAAAAAATGAAATTAGCAGCCGTTGAAGGAGCTTGGCATACAGAGGCCGCCCCCGCAAGCTTTAATTTAATTGGTTTTCCTAATCAAGATACGCATGAAACTGAAGGCGCGATTAAAATTCCTTATGTTCTTGGTTTGATTGCAACACGATCTTTAGATAAGCCAGTGATGGGTATTGATGACTTAGTGAAAGAGAATGCTTTTCGAATCCAAGATGGCATTCAAGCTTACAGCGCACTGCGAGTTTTGTTGAAAGATCCAAACGACAAAGTCGCGCAGCAGCAATTATCTGCGCATGAAAGTAACCTTGGATATAGTTTGCTGTTAAAGCCTTATACCAACAATATTATTGATGCAACACCAGCACAAATTCAAAAAGCAGCTGAGGATACCGTTCCACATGTTGCGCCATTATTCTGGACTTTCCGCATCATGGTTGCTTGTGCATTTTTCTTCTTGGCATTATTTGCAGTGGCATTTTACCTTTCTTGCAAACGTACTTTAGAGAAAAAATGGTTTTTAGTTGTTGCATTCTGCAGCTTGCCACTTCCGTGGGTTGCTTCTGAAATGGGCTGGTTTGTTGCGGAAAATGGCCGTCAACCTTGGGCAATCGATGGTGTGTTACCAACATTTTTAGGCACTTCATCTCTAGCAACAACAGATTTATGGATTAGTGTCAGCGGTTTTGTGGTGTTTTATACACTGCTAGCTATTGTTGAAGTATACCTGATGATTAAATACATCAGGTTAGGACCTGAAAATACTTAAAAATAGGATGCTCTTGTTATTTGTGATCGATGGATAAAAAGATAAGGTTAAAATTTCATCCGCTTCTATCACAAAATTTAAAAGATCAAGAGTAGAGAGTTGGAGTTGCAAAAATGAAACGTTACATTATTCACGCTCCTTGTGTACCGTTTTAAGTTGCTTTATTTGAGCAACAAAAAACAGAGTGAAATTTAGTAATTTTTGCAACTCCTTTTAAAAAGAGTTAAACATAATCGCTATATAGAAGAGAGGATAATATGCTTGACTACACGATACTACGGCTTATTTGGTGGTTTCTGCTAGGTTTTTTACTGATTGGTTTTGCCATTATGGATGGCTTTGATCTAGGGGTGGTTACTTTGCTACCGTGGGTTGCAAAAGACGATTTAGAAAAGCGTATCGTCATCAATACAGTTGGCCCTGTTTGGGAAGGCAACCAAGTTTGGATTATTCTTGGCGGGGGAGCTATTTTCGCTGCCTGGCCGTTTATTTATGCAGCTTCCTTTTCCGGTTTTTATCTTGCGATGTTTATCGTGCTTAGCGGGTTTATTTTACGTCCGGTAAGTTTTAAATATCGTAGTAAATTGCCAAATCCTACCTGGCGTAAGACTTGGGATGTACTGTTGATGATTAGTGGTCTTGTGCCATCATTAATTTTTGGTGTTGCAATTGGTAACGTTTTACAAGGCGTGTCATTCCATTTTGATGAAATGTTGCGTTTCTTCTACACAGGATCTTTCTTTGCACTGCTAAATCCTTTTGCACTTCTTTGTGGGTTATTAAGTGTATTTATGTTGTCCATGCATGGCGCTGTCTACCTTTGCAATAAAACACTTGATATTGTGCAAGCTAGAGCAAGAAAAGCAGCAATCATTTGTGCCATCCTTGTTATTATTTTATTTGCTATTGGTGGCATTTGGATTCAGCATCTTGGCAGTTATGTATTAGTGCATGCGATGGCAACTGATGGGCCATCCAACCCGCTACATAAAGAAATGGTTGTCATGGCTCACCACTGGTTGGCAAATTACCAACAGTATCCTTTCTTTATTGCAGCACCTTTATTGGGATTTGTGGGAGCAATATTAACGATCTTGCTCGTATTTGCTAGATGCTTTAGGTGGGCATTTATTGCAAGTGCAACAAGCATTTTTGGTGTTATTTCAACGGTGGGTGTTAGTATGTTCCCTGTTTTGCTACCTTCCTCAGAAAATCCATCACAAAGCTTATTGGTATGGGATGCTTCTTCAAGTCAAACGACTTTATGGTTGATGTTGCTTGTTGGGCTAGTGTTTTTTCCTATTGTGATTGGCTACACAGCTTGGGTGTATCGCATCATGCGAGGTCATGTGGTTAAAGCGTGGATTGATAATGACAAAGCTTCTTACTAATTTGGGGGTAATATTATGTGGTATTTTTCTTGGGTGTTAGGTGTCTGTTTGGCTTGTGGCTTTTCTATTTTAAATGCCATGTGGTTGGAGTTGGATGAAGGCAGTCAGCACTAAATGCTGGCTCTTTAAGGCAAAGGCATTAAAGAAAACTTCTTTAATGCCTTTTTTTAATTTAGATGACACTTGTTAGCAATTTTTCTTGCTTTGTTTAATTCATTTAGTAAGTGATTGAAAGGCGGGAGGCGGTCGTCACGCTCAATCATGGTGCTAACCATACCAAATCGCTTAAGAGCAACTTCATAAAGCCCCCATACATTTGGAATTACACGATGATCATGGGTGTCCACAATCAAGTCTCCTAGGTTTGAGTGCCCCGCTAAGTGGAATTGTTGGACACAATTTTCAGGAATGGCGTTGAGGTAGACTAAAGGGTCAAAGCCATTATTATAAGCGCTGACATAAATATTATTGATATCTAGTAATACTCGGCACCCTGTAGCTTTGACTAATTCAGTAATAAAATCCCACTCACTGATTTCAGAAATTCTATAGCTTAAATAGGTGGAAGGATTTTCAATAACAAGAGATTGCCCCAGATAGTCTTGCACTTGATGGATGCGCGGTATAAGGTGCGCTAAAGTTTCAGGGATGTAAGGTAATGGCAGCAGATCATGCGTGTAAATTCGATTAATTCCTGTCCAACACAAATGGTCTGAAACCCAGCAAGCATTAATTTTTTTTGCTAATTCTTTTACTTGATGTAGATAATCCATATCAAGAGGATCTAGGCTTCCCAAAGATAATGAGACGCCATGCATGACAATAGGGTAGTCTTGCCGAATTTTTTCTAGATGATACGTAGGGCGTCCACCAGGAACTAAATAATCTTCGGTAATAATTTCAAACCAATCGACAGTGGGTTTTTCAGTTTCAATCAGATGGTAATATTCTGCGCGTAAACCCAAGCCAAATCCTAAGCTTTCATGAAGATTAGAAGGGCACATAATGAGGACCTTTAAGCGATTTTAGATAAGAGTAAATGGAAAGTCATTTGGCTGTTGTCAGCCAAATGACTTTAGCTACGTTATGAGAAGCGGTAGCCAACACCCATGCCGTAAACGACAGGATTAAGTTTGGCTGTCGTTGTGTAGCTTGCTGAACCTACATTGACAGTTGCGTTCGTTTGAATAAATAGTTTTTTAACGTCAAAGTTGATCAACCAATTTTTGTTAATAGCAATGTCAGCGCCAGCTTGTAATGCAGGGCCAAAGCTATTGCTATAATTGATTGAGGAAGCAACAGGTCCTTTATTTACGCCATAGAAATAAGTGTAGTTTACGCCTGCGCCAACATAGGGATCAAATGTGCTGTTTGGTAAGAAATGATATTGCAGGGTAAGGGTGGGTGGTAATAAACGCACGCTACCTAAGTCTACTTGACCTAATGCGGTGCCTGTTGCTTTTATATCGTGCTTTGTTGTGCCAAGAATTAACTCAGTGGCAATGTTTTTGGTTAAGAAATAGCTAATATCTAATTCTGGTACAGCATCATTGCTAACTTTGTTAACATGACCGCCTAAGCCTGTAATGGTTGAGCTCGAGGCGTCAGGTACAACATCAATGGCACGTAAACGGATTAACCAAGGGCTTTGCGTTTGCGTTGAAGTATCATCAGCAAAAGCTTGTAAACTAAAAAGCGTTGAAGCTGCAATAACTGCTGCAGCAAGTTTTTTTATCATCATAATGTTCACCTTAAGTAATTAAGAACTTTGCTAATGATAAAACTTTCTAAAAGAGAAATTATGATCTAAATCATTTTTTTAGTTGGATGCTCAAAGCCCTGAGCATGTGCAAGTTAGCAATTAATTTTTCTGCTACGCAGCAAGTTAATTCTGATAATCGCTGATCTACGCGCGGAGCTTTGATGTGTAGGTTTGAATCTGTTTTTAACGTTCAAGAATTTCACGCAGTTTTTGGCAGTTTAAATTTTCAATCCGTTTAGCTTGGCTGGATTGAAAAATTTCTTGATCTATAAAGCGGTGCAAAGTGCGTGAAACTGTTTCAGGGGTTAAGTTTAAATAAGATGCAATATCTTGTTGAGTCGGTAAAAGATAAAAGTCATTTTCACTTGTAGTTTGCTTAAGTATGCGAGAGGCGTAATCTAGCAAAAAGGCGGCAACTTTTTGCTCAGAGTTTAAATGGAATTTTTGATGATTTGATTGGAGTCGATAGCTAAATAATTTAAATAACTCACGTTGAATCGTTTGGTTTTCGCTAGCAAGTTTTAATAAATCCGCAAATGAAATCCAGCATATCTCAGAGGAGGTGAGTGAAACGGCATTAGCAATATAATGCTCAGAGTAAACCGCATCAAAGCCTAGAATCTCACCGGGCAAGTAAAATCCCGTTACGACTTGTTGGCCTGTTTCGCTCACAAGGTAAGTTTTTACTCCTCCTTGTTTAACGGTAAATAAGCCTCTAAATTTCTCTTGCTGATAATAAACAGCTTCATTTTTTTTGACAATAATACTCTTTTGAATGATTTGAGAAAGATGCGAGAAATGTGGTGACTCAAAGCTGATATTAAAGCAGCTAGTTGCTAAATGGCAGCTATGGCATAAATTACTTTGATGGGTAACTTTCATTAAAGTTCCTTCAAAAAAATAGAGGTACCAAATTATACCGGAGAGTGAAGAGTTTTGGTAACCTTTTGTTTCATTTGTTGAGTTACCATCCAAAGAATTGGTAGTGCAATGATTTGGATGGTAACGGAGAAAATAACAACTGCGATAATTGAGTGGTCATAAAATATGCCCATGAGAGTATTTCCAAGAAAGCAAAATATCCCATAGCCCATATTGAAAATTCCATAAGCGGAAGCTCGTTTATTAGAGGGCACCATGTTAGCGACCACGGCGCGCATTAAGGCGCCATGAACACCTGCGCCAACGCTCCAAAGTACGATACCAAAAATAATAAAATGAACATTACCCATAAAAACAAAAGGGGCATAACAACAGCTTAAAATTGAAGCAACAATTAAGATAATAAAGCCTTTTTTGTCATAAAGTTGACCTAAGACTGGTGATGAAAGCGCTGCAGCGCCCATAGCAAAGGCATACAGCATCGGCGTCCAAGCGGGGGCAAAGTCAGTCATTTTTTCAAAATGGTAGGCGATCAAAGGAAATTCACTGCTGCCTGCTGCAATGAGTGTCGCGCCAACTAAATACAGCCAGAAAGTGTGGTTTGTTCCTACGGGGGCAAGCTTCTCCGCTTTGCTTTCAAGGCTTTCTGGCTTAGGATAAAGTTTTCGCGCAAAAACTAATACAATAATGGCAAACAAAGCAGGAAAGAAGAGAACGGCAAAACTCTTTTGGTAGTTGGAAGGATTAGCGTAAAGCATAGCTGCAACAAGCAAAGGCCCTAACATTGCCCCAAGTTGATTAAAGGCATCATGTAAGCCAAAGCCCCAGCCTTCACCCGTAATGCGCCCAGCATGAGAGAGCATTGCATCTCGGGCTGGTGTGCGAATGGCTTTGCCAATGCGCTCAATAATGATTAATGTAGCAGCTATCCACCAATGTTTTGCAAAAGCAAGTAAAGGTACGGCAATGAGATTCGTTAAATAGCCAATGATTGTCAGTAACCAATATTTACCACTGCGGTCAGCAAAATAACCTGAAACTATGCGTAAGCAGTAACCAAGTAGTTCCCCAAGGCCGGAGATAAACCCCACGGTAGCAGCGCTTGAGCCTAATATTGCAAGGTAAGGGCCAATGATACTTCTTGCGCCTTCATAAGTCATATCTGAAAACATACTGATGATGCCAAACAAGATGACAAAGTTAATGGCGACGTTAGAGGAAAATTTTGGAAGCATAAATAAAATATGTTAGATAGTGCTTGGCATTTTAAAGGCGATTAATATTGGGGTCAACAAGCCCAGTCCATATTATTTGGGAAGGGAATATTATGTATTTAGAGGCAGAAGATGTAGAAAAAATTTTGAGCTTACTTAAGGAAAATTTTAAGCAGTTCACAATTTCATTTGATTATGTCCATATGGCTTTTTTAGAAAATACAACCAAAAATGCTGAGGTGGAGGCTGCTTTCGAGCGGTTTAAGAAAGCAGGCTTAAACTGGATAACCGGCGTAAAAAGCTTAATAGAGGTTGCAGAAAAATTTGGTTTAGTCATCATCGATGATAGAACTTCTGCAGAGCTGGCTAAAGAATATCAAGTAGATGAAGATCCTGTCGCAACAATGCAGTATTATTCGCTTTGTACTTTGCGCAGTTAAGCTTGGCAAGATGCTTGCCTGCGTAAGGTTTTGCATAATAAATAGCTTGAGAAAAATAAAGAAGACTAGCGATAGGAAATGGTATTACTCTGCTCTTAAGACATCGATGGGGTTTAACTTAGATGCTTGATAAGCAGGGTAAATGCCAAAGAAAATACCGGTAAAAAGAGAAACAAAAAAGCCGATTAAAACGGCGCTGCCAGAAAACATAAATTCCCAGGTTAAAAACTCAGCAACGATACGAGTAATAAATAAAGAAATGATAATACCAGTTACACCGCCGATAGTTGCTAAGATGATCGCTTCACATAAAAACATAATTTGAATATCAGCACGCCTTGCCCCAATCGCTAAGCGGATGCCAATTTCGCGCCGGCGTTCTGTTACTGAAACCAGCATGACATTCATAATGCCAATGCCGCCAACAAGTAAAGCAATACCGCCAATTAAGCCCAGCATCCAGGTGAAAACATTTTTTTGATGAGTCATGCTAACAATAAGTTGTTTACCTGTTTTTACGGTGACTTCTAATCCAGGGAATTTTGCGGCTAAAAAGTTTTTTACATCAGTTTCAATTTGATCTGGGTCGCTATCAGGTTTGAGTTGCAGCAATGTTGTATCAATATATAGATTAGGTGCAAAATTATGCGCAGCAGCAAGTGAAATGAAAACACTACCGTTGACATTATTGCTAATAAAGGCATTACCGATCCAAGGTTTTATGCTGCCAATGACAGTAAAGTAAGCATTGCCTAATTGAAGCTCTTTACCGATGATAGAATTGCTGCCATTATTTTTAAGTTGATTGGCAATATCGCTACCGACAACGCAAAAATAATTGTTGCGATCTAAGCGGTGTAAAAATCTTCCTTCTTGAATTTGAAGGTTGGCTAAAGTTTGATAAGAATACGTTGTAGCAATAATAGGCGCCTCAAGTTTCTTTCCAGCATAATAAGCTGGCAAGGATAAGGTTGCTACTGGTGCGACTTCTTGAATATTTGCCACCTTGGTCGCTAAGGTAAGCATAGATTGCGCATAGTTGTAATCTGGGATTAGCGTGCGTGTTAAATCAATTCCTGCGTTAAAATCCATATTTTGATTGACAACCAAGCTCGCTAAGTTCATGCCAAGTGTTTTAAATTCTGAGAGCGCTTTGTATTTTGCCATTTCCCCAATGGAAACAAGAGTGACCACGGCAGCACTACCCACAAGGATGCCAATAATCGCAAGTATTGAGCGAAGTTTGCTTAACCAAAGATTGTTTAATGCTTCACGCCAATAGAATTTCCATTTCATTTTTGGCGTTCCTCATCACGAATAATTTCGCCGTCTTGCAATTGAATGATACGATGACATTGCTCGGCAATTTGAGGGTTATGCGTAATAATAATGATGGTTTTTTGGGTATGGGCGTGTAGAGAAATAAATAAATTAAGAATATCGTCGCTAGTTTTGCTATCCAGTGCGCCGGTGGGTTCGTCTGCAAGGATTAAACTTGGGTTGGTCACTAAAGCTCTGGCAATGGCAACACGCTGCTGCTGGCCGCCAGATAATTGCTGTGGTTTTTGTTGGGCAACATGGGTAAGCCCCATTTTTTCTAACCAGTGCAGGGCTTTTTCTTGAGCAAGTTTTGGATCAATATTTTGATATTGCAAAGGTAGCATCACATTTTCCAGAGCATTTAACCGAGGCAATAAGTAAAAAAATTGAAATACAAAACCAATTTCTTGATTGCGAATGCGTGCAAGATCGTCGGCATTTAAGTTATGGAAGCTTTGGCCTCTGAGCTGATATTCCCCGAGCGTTGGTTGATCAAGTAAACCAATAATATTCATCAAAGTGGTTTTGCCTGAACCAGATGCGCCAATAATGGCCACTAATGACCCTTCTTTAATTGTGAGGCAAAGATCTTTCAGGACATCACGTTTTTCGTGGCCGACTTGATAAGTTTTTACGATATGGTCAAGCTTGATAAGGGACAAGGATCTGATCTCCTGGGTTTAAACCGGAAAGAATCGTTACTTGATTCAAAGTTGTGTCGCCTGTCGTTACAGGTACGATTTTGCTTTGATGGCCAGAAATCTTTTTAACAACATTTTGACCATTTAAACTGCCAACTGCGTCAAGAGGTACTAAAATTTGCTGGCTACTACCTATTTCAACATTAACTTTAGCAGTCATACCCAGTCGAATATCTTTTAAATCAGCTTTAGGTACATTGGGAACAAAAATGCGCACCGGAAATTCAGGTAGCGTCACATCGCTTTGAGAGGCTTTTGCTTCAATGCTGATTTCTTGCACGGTACCATTTAGTGTTTCTGGGAAAGCGTCGCTCGTAATGGTGGCAGGCATATTAAGTTTAATGCGGTTGATATCCATTTCACTTACCGAAACAATTAAGTTAAATCCACTTAAATCACCAATGGTTAACAAACTATCACCTTGATGAACGATTGTTCCAGGTGATAATTTTAATGTTGCCGTATTGCTATTAGGGTTGTTGCTGCTATCAGATTTTACTGGGCTTAATGCGATGCCATTGGTTGGGGCATAAACGTTGACGAGATTGCTTTGGTTATCAAATAGCTTATTGATAGCTGCTTTATTTTCTAGCGAAAGCGATTGATCTAGTGGTGTATTTGGAGGTAAGAACTTTTGCAAAGCGTTTTGCTGTTCTACCAGCATGGCATAACTGTTTGCTAAGCTAGATTTTTGCGAAATATATTCTCCGCGCGAAATTAAGCCATGTTTCCAGAGATCTTCCGTGCCGATAAAGGTCGTTTCGCCATTGCTGTAGTCATCTTTTGCTTTTAAATAACTTAGCATAGCATTTTGATAATCGGCAATAAACTTGGGTGAGTACAACGTGACAAGGGGTTTGTCTTTTTCAACAAAACTGCCAGGGGAAAAGGAGACTTGTTGAATAGTGCCTTCCGCAGGGCTTTGTACATTAATGATTTGCGCGGGTGTGATGGTGCTTTTGAAAGCGAGAGTATGAGAAATTTTTTGCGGTGTTACTGTAAAAATATTGCTGGTATTTGATTTCCCGCAACTGCAAAGTAGAAGAGATGTGCTAAGTAAAGCTAAGGCTTTGATCGAGGCCTGTCGTAATAATAAAAATTTAGTAACGGACTTGTACATGCCAATCCTCTAATGTTTCACCTAAGAGTTGTCTGAATTGTAACACGGTGCTTAGGTAGTTAATTTTTGTTTGGATATAATTTAATTGTACGGTTTTTAACCGAAGCTGCTGTGTGCTGACATCTAGCGCCGAGCTTAAACCATATTTGCGTTTTAGCTCCGTTAAAGTCAATAGCCTTTGCTGTGCCTCAACACCTTGTTCTGCAATATCGAGCTGCGCTTTCAGGGTTTTTAAACTATTAATGGTGTTGATAGTATTAGTTTCTAGTGACCATGCTTGGCTTCTAATATTAAGATCGTCATTTTCAAGGCTAGCTTTTGCTTGTAGGGTGTTTTGTCTGGCGCGGACGTCATCGATGGGTACAGTTAAGTTTAAACCGACTGTGCCGCCTTGATTGGCGCCATTAAGCAAGGCGCCAGGGCCTGAAGAGGGGCCATCGCCGCTATTAGTTCCCGTGGTGCCTGAAGCTGTTAAATCTAATTGAATGCGCTGGTTATCTTTTGCTACGATTAGCGCCCGATTATCAATACGGCGGTTAATGAGAAGGGTTTGATAGCCGACATCATTAGCGAGTACTTTTTGTTTGGCATCTTCAATGGCAGGAACGCTATCATCTCCAGCATTAAGCTCGGGGTCAATGATGATATTTGCATCAGGCGCTAAACCAATTGTATTAAGCAAAGTTAATTTTTCTTGTAATAAAGTATTTTGTGCGGAAGTATAACCCAGTTCAGCCTGGGTGAGATCAGCTTGTGCTTGGATATTATCTGCTGGTGCCATTTTGCCCGCCTTAATCATGAGATTATTTTGAGCAAGGCGATTTTTAACATCATCAAGTGTCATCTTTTCTGCTTCTAAGCTTTGCTGAGCTTGGATAACTTGGTAATAAGCGGTTACGACATTAACGATATTCGTAATAATTGTATTGCGTAGGCTTAACCGATTAATCCGTTCACTGTCATAAGCATTAGCTAAAGGCACTAAGGCAATCTGTGAGCCAAAACCACGAAGCAAAGGTTGAGTTACGGATAACGTTAAAGCCGGATTATAAGTTCCGCCAGAGCTTGGGCCATTTAACGTGTTTGTTAAATTGGCTTTTACCGTAGCGCCGGAGGCAAGGTTCAACGATGTTGAGGGTGTGAGTGTGTAGGTACTGCTATGTGAAGGCACCCCTAAAGATTTTGAATAGTTAAAATTTGCGCCACCCGTTAAAGCATACTGTAATTCATATTGGTTTTTAGCAACAACGAGGCCATATTTTTGCACAACGCGGCCAATTTGTGCACTCTGTACTTGTGGGTTATAGCGCAATGAAAGCAATACCGCATCTTGCAAGGTAAGTTTTTGGGGTTTAGGAGGGATGGGTAAGTTATCGGCAAATGTAAAGGTACTTAGAAGAATTAAGCTGGCTGAGAAAAGCGCTGTGGTTTTTAACAGCTGCCTCATCTTACTGCCTCCTCGATAATGCCGCCGCCTAAGCAAACGTCGCCTTGGTAAAATACAATAGATTGCCCAGATGTAATCGCCCATTGTGGTTTTTCAAATTGCACAAGAAAACGGTTGCTGGCAATTTGTTTTGCTTGGCAAGTTTGGTCAGGAGTGCGATAACGAATTTTGGCACTGACTTGGAATATTTCACCTGGTGAGTTGCCATTAACCCAGTGTAACTGAGAGCAGATTAGCTGGTTAGCGTAAAGTTTTGGGTGCTGGTGGTCTTGTGCTACGAGTAAGATATTTTTCTCTATATCTTTTTCAATCACATACCAAGGTAACTCTGCAGCGCCTTTTTGGCCACCAATGCCTAAGCCTTGTCGTTGGCCAATGGTGTAATACATTAAGCCCTCATGCTGACCGATGACTTTGCCTTCTGGGGTTTGGATTTTGCCAGGCTGTGCAGGCAAATAGCGTTTAAGGAAATCCTTAAATTTTCGCTCGCCAATAAAACAAATCCCTGTGCTATCTTTTTTATTATATGTTTGTAAACCAAACGTTTCAGCAATTTTTCGCACGTCAGGTTTAAGTAATTCGCCAACAGGAAATAAACTTTTACTCAGCTGAGCTTGTGATAAAGTATATAAGAAATAACTTTGATCTTTATTGGGATCTAAACCTTTTAAGAGTTGATAGCTATCTTCATAAAAGCGCACGCGGGCGTAATGGCCTGTGGCAATACGATCTGCACCTTGTGATAGGGCATAGTCTAAGAAGGCTTTAAATTTAATTTCTTTGTTGCAGAGAATATCAGGGTTGGGTGTGCGGCCGCTTTTATATTCGGCTAAAAAATATTCAAATACGCGATCCCAATATTCTGCGGCAAAATTAATTCGATGAAAAGGAATGTTTAGTTTTTGGCAAATTTTTTCTGCATCTTCTACATCAACAGCAGCAGAGCAATAGTCATCCGTATCATCTTCTTCCCAGTTTTTCATAAAAAGGCCTTCCACATCGTAGCCTTGCTGTTGCAACAACAAGGCAGAAACGGAAGAATCTACGCCTCCTGAGAGGCCAACGATAATTTTGCTCATAAAGTTTTTTGCGCTATATTGCGTGCTTTTTTTAATTCATTTAAAAGCTGATCGAATGGGGGAAGGCGATCATCGCGCTCGATCATGGTGCTAACATTTCCAAAGCGCTTTAGCGCGGTTTCATAAAGGTTCCAGACGTCAGAGATGACTTTATGATCATGAGTATCTACAATGATATCACCTAAGTTGGAATGGCCTGCGATATGAAATTGTTGTACGCGGTCCACGGGAATAGCATTTAAATATTCCACCGCATCAAAGTTGTGATTAAACGCGCTAACGTAAACATTATTAACGTCAAGTAAGATTTTGCAATCCGCTTGTAGCGCCATTTCCCGCATGAAATCCCATTCGCTCATGTCTGAATCTTGAAAGGTTAAGTAGCTTGAGGGGTTTTCCAATAAAATTTGCCGGCCAAGGAAGTCTTGCGCTTGCTTAATACGGCTAACAATATGTTGTAAGGTCTCGTTATTATAGGGGAGGGGCAATAAATCATGGGTGGTTTTACCATGAATGCCTGTCCAGCATAAATGATCAGAAATCCAGCTGACTTCTAATCTTTCAGCTAGCTGCTTGATACTTTTGAGGTAACTTTCATCAAGCGCGTCGAGGCTGCCAATGGATAAGCCAACGCCATGCATAACCAGGGGGTAATCCTGGCGAACTTTCTCGACATGAAATAACGGGCGACCGCCGGGAATCAAGTAGTCTTCAGTAATAATTTCGAACCAATCAACGGGAGGCTTTTCGTTTTCAATAATGCCATAGTATTCGGCACGTAAGCCTAGTCCAAAGCCAAGTGGTGGGGTTGTTATTTTTTGCATAAAAAAAGGGCACCTTTTCAAGTGCCCTTATTATATCAAATTTGACGCTTGCTCGAAGAACATTCAAGCAAACACTCAAATTATTTTGCAGCATCGGTGCTAGCAGCTGGAGCAGCAGCATCGGTGTTAGCAGCTGGAGCAGCAGCGTCAGCTTTCTTAGCAGCAGCTTTAGCAGCTTTGTGATGCTTTTTAGCGTGATGCTTTTTAGCGTGAACTGCAGCTTTTTTGCCTTTGCATGCAGCCATACCTTTGCAGGTAGCTTGGCCTTTGCAGGAAGCCATGTTCTTTGTTGTTGTAGCTGTTGCTACTGGAGTTGTGGTCACGCTACCGTTGTCGGTACCTTGAGTTGCACAACCAGCTAACACTAAAGAAGCTGCAGCAGCAGCGAGTAACAATTTCTTAGACATGTAAAAATTCCTCAATTAAATTTAATTAAATTTAAATACTGAACCATACGCAGCTCGAAAAATCCATTACCTGCTTAATAATAAAGCGGATAGTTTTCTTTATTGAGAAGAGTATAGTTTTTGCTTTAAATGCTATAGAAGCCATTGCCAGCAAAGTTAACTAGGCGAATTATGCCAATTGTTGCTAAGAAATGCAAGACTTACTTGAATTTTTCTTTAAAACCAGGTAATTTGTAGGGTTTTACGAAGTTAAAAATAAGGCGATTAAGCTTATGACTCACTCCTCACACTTGGCTGACCAAGCAACGGCAGCACCAGACCAAGATCTCCCTGAATTAACGATTAAAGCCTTAATACTCGGGATTGTTCTAGCAATTGTCCTGGCGGCATCTAATGCTTATTTAGGGTTAAAAGCTGGAACAACAATTTCTGCTTCTATTCCTGCCGCTGTGATTTCAATGGTTATTTTGCGCATGTTTAAAAACTCAAATATCCTTGAAAGCAATATTGTGCAAACAGCTGCTTCTGCTGGTGAAGCGTTAGTGGCTGGCGTAGCTTTTATCATCCCTGCATTTTTATTTGTAGGGTATTGGCATGATTTTAAATATTGGGATTGTGTGCTGATCTCCATTTCAGGTGGGGTATTAGGCGTTATTCTTTCTGTGCCAATTCGCCGCGTATTATTAGCGAATCCTCAGCTACCATTTCCAGAAGGTATGGCTATAGGTCATGTGCTAAAAGCGAGTGAAGATAAGGGCTTTGGGATTAAATATTTATTAAGTGGTGGCCTAGTTGGCGCTGTTGTTGGGTTTGCTCAAGATGGTTTGCAAGTTTTAGCAGGTAGTTATACCAAATGGTTTTCAGTTAACAATATTGTCGTTGGTTGCGGTATTGGTTTTTCTCCAGCGCTACTTGCGGCAGGATATATTGTTGGCTTTGGTGTGGGGGCAAGTATGCTAATCGGCGTACTTATTTCATGGGTGGCTGGCGTGTCAGTTTTAAGTTATCTGCACCCTACAAATTTAGCACCAGCAGATTTTGTAAGTGCAATCGCTCATACGGATCTTCGCTACGTTGGTTTAGGTGCTATGTTGGTTGGTGGCATTGCGATGATTATTAAGCTATTTAAACCAATTGTTGATGGTTTGCGTATTATCATCTTAGATAAATTAGCCGCTAAAGGTGACTGCGCACAAGTGCCAAGAACTGAGCGAGATTTATCGATTAAACAAATTGCAGGTGTTTTTGTTGTTTGCTTATTAACTATTTTCTTTCTTTATCGACATGAGCTGTTAATAAATTTTAACTTGCCGTTATGGCAATCTAGTTTGATACTAACTGCATTGATGGTTTTTGCACTTAGCATGGCGTTTGTGTTTTCTTGCCTGTGCAGTTATTTCTCGGGCTTAGTGGGTGCGACCAATAACCCTGTTTCTGCAATGATTTTAGGCGTGGTTATTTTAGTGTCTTTCCTAATTTTATTATGTTTGAAGCATGATTTGGCAGCGGACCCTGCGGCAAAAGCCTCTGCAACAGGTTTGGCAATCATGGTTGCTGCCGTTGTTGCCTGTGCTTTAACTTTAAATACAGAAACCATTCAAGACTTAAAAGCAGGAAGCATGGTTGGTGCTACACCATGGAAGCAACAGGTAATGCTTTTCTTAGGGGTGGGTGTTGCTGCTTTTGTTATTCCTGGTGTAATGAAATTACTCTTTAATGCTTATGGAATGGCAGGTGTGTTCCCTCGACCAGGTATGGACCCAGCGCAATCTTTAAGCGCACCACAAAGTGCGATGATGGGTTTAGTTGTTAAAGCCGTATTTGCTCATAATTTGCCTTGGAATTTCATTTTAACCGGCGGCACAATTGCCATTATTTGCATGCTAGCAAATATCTTTTTACAACGTCGCAACATGCATGTTATTGTGCTTGCTGTTGGTTTAGGCATTTATCTACCGCCTGATACGACCGTACCTCTCATTTTGGGTGGTTTTGCTTCTTATCTTGTAAATCGCCGTAACCGAAAACTTGAAACGCTTGGGGCTCCTATCTGTAAAGATAAGGATCATCAACGTCGTCAAAAAAGCCTTATGTTAGCTTGTGGCATGGTAGCAGGATCAGCACTGATGGGTGTGATACTGGCAATTCCCTTTGTTATTGCGCAATCAACAAGCGTTTTAGCGATTGTGTCAGAAAAGTTTTTGCCCATTGCTGCAATCTTAAGCGCAATTATTACACTTAGCATCGTGATATGGATTTATCGTGTCGCAGCTCATGCAGAGAATTAATGTGATGAGAAAGTTACTTGGGGTAAATATCGACCATGTTGCCACTGTAAGGCAGGCAAGGGGCACGGTTTATCCTAGCGTGATAGAGGCAGGCTTGGCTGTTGAGAAAGTTGGGGCTGACTCTGTTACCGTGCATTTGCGCGAAGATCGCCGCCATATACAAGATTCTGATGTCTTGCAGCTAAAGCAGCAGCTAAAGATTCCTTTAAATCTAGAGTTGGCAGCTAATCCTGAAATGGTAGCTTTTGCTTGCCAAGTTAGGCCGGCTTATTGTTGTATCGTACCTGAAAAACGTCAAGAACTAACTACAGAAGGTGGTTTAGATGTGCTTGCTAATCGTCATACTTTAGCACCACATATCGCTGCTTTATCGCAAGCCGGGATTGTTGTTTCGCTATTCATAGATCCTGAGTTGGCGCAGATTGATGGGGCTGAGAGCTTAGGCGTAAAGGTTATTGAGCTGCATACGGGAGACTATGCTGAAGCAGAAAGCCTTGAAGAGCGACAGGCTCAGTTAAACCGTATCACAACAGCCACGAGCATTGCTGCTAGTAAAGGGATGCAGGTTAACGCGGGGCATGGATTAAATTATGCTAATACCTTTGATATTGCAGCAATTCCTGAGATTACGGAGTTAAATATTGGGCACGCTATTATTGCTCGTGCTATATTTGTTGGCCTTGAGCAAGCGGTGCAAGACATGTTGGATATCTTACAAAAAGCTTCATAACAACTGCTCGTTTGTTATGAAGCATCTGCTTTATATGTTCCTAAACAAAGTTCGCGAACTATCTACTTCTTCTGCCGCTACTTCAGAACACGCTCTACTCATTTTAGGTGATTGACCTGGTTGCTGTGGAGGTGTGCTTGGCGGCATAGGAAAAGCTGGGCAAAAATCTTCTTGACCTGCGTTTCTTGCGTATAGTGAGCTTTGTGTTGTTTGCGATTGGCGACGCGGAGGAGGTGGGGGAAGGTCTTTAATATTAAAAACAGTCTGGCTTGTTTCTGCTGCTTTGCTAGCGATAGGTTCATCTTTATATTGTAAGGATTGGATGAATAATTCATTACGTTGCTGCGAAATTATAATAAATATTTCATTTAAATCTTTTGCTTCTCGATAGATGTTAGCATGGCTTTCTTGAGCTTTTTCCGCTATCTTGAGTAAACGGGCCCATTTCTCGCCTAAAGAAAAATCTTCTCTTGCGATGATAGCTTTTGCTTGTAAAGTATCAAGCGCTAAAACTGAACTATGTAGCTGTGATAAAAGTGAAGTAAGTTTTAAATCAAATGCGGTGATAATTTCTTTTATTGCACTTAGTGTCATAAGTCGTCCAAATGTTTTTGTCGTTATCGGATTAGCGCGAGATTATACCTGATTTTTTTAAGAAAAAGCATTTTTTACCCAATTAATTTGGTTTCTATCAATAGCAATGACATCTATTCTGCAGCAATGTCGCTGAAATTCTGGGTGTGTCAGTAAAAAATATTGTGCCGTGCGCTTAATTTTTTTCTGCTTAGAAGGAGTGATGGATTCAGTTGCGCTGCCATAGCTAATTTGTGCGCGATAACGTACTTCAATAAAAATTAAGGCATCATGTTCAAGCATAATTAAATCCAACTCGCCAAGCTTGCAATGAAAGTTTTGGCAAACAAGCTTTAAGCCTTGGCTGTTTAGGTAAGTCAAAGCTTGATTTTCAAAGTGAGTTCCAAGTTCTTTTGCTAATGTCATAGCTGTCTGTGTCTTTTGTTTCGCGCATGCTTGTGCTTTGCTCATAAGAGCTTACTGCGTGCGCCAAAATCTGCTTGTGTGTGGCTGCTTATGTTATGCTTTGAAGGAAGCCTAATAGGCAAGCATGAGCTTATTGAGTGGTATAATAGGCTACTTCATTAAGACTTTGGCGTGTTTATGTATTTAGTCAAAAAGAAATTAAAGGATTTCTCTTCAGCTCATCGTGTATTAAAGGGTTATCAAGGGAAGTGTCAGCATTTGCATGGTCATAACTATGTGAGTACGGTATTAATTGGGGCAGAAGTATTAGACCCTTACGATTTTGTCATTGATTTTAATGATGTAAAACGTATTTGCGATGATTGGATTGAAACTTACTTTGATCATGCGACTTTAGTCTCTGCTGAAGATCAGATCTTACTAGATTTTGTTATTGAGCAAAAGCAAAAATATTATTTAATTCCGGGTAACAAAAACTCCACAGTAGAAGTATTAGCTGAGCATTTATTTGAGGAATTCTCTGCTCTATTTGCGAAAGAATATCCGCATATCAAGCTGCTCGAAGTTGAAATTGCAGAAACGCCTAACTCAAAAGTGATTTATCGAAAATGAAAAATTGCCCTTTTTGTACACCTGAAAACTTTGCTTCTCGCATGATTAAAGAATTTGATCGCGCTTATTGGATATTAGCTGAAAACCAATTCTACGAAGGTTATAGCATATTAATTAGCAAGCAACATTTTCGTGAATGGCATGAAGTGCCGGAAGAAATCGTAGCAGAATTAAATCAAAACTTAAGGTCGATTGCTGCTACAATTCAAGCTAAATTTCAGCCACATAAGTTAAACTTGGCTTCTTTAGGCAATGTGGTAGAGCATTTGCACTGGCATATAATTCCACGCTATTTATCTGATCCAAATTCTGGTGGCCCACCAAACTTTAGTATGCCTGCTACGCTAACGCCAGAGTTATTTGACAAATTAAAAGAAAAGTTAAACGCTTAACGAATTAGTATTCTGCGGACACTCAGCTTGTAAAAGTTTTTGAATAGCATCTGGGATATTTCCTGCGAGCAAAGCGTAATGAAAATCTTCATAATAAGCCAGCACGACTGTTTCACTTTGGCTGTTTTGAGCAATAATGTGTGGTTGTTTAAAACTAGGTGATACGATTACTAAATTGATGTTGAGCGCATAGGCTGTCATCATAATTTCTGCTTGACTAGCCCATTGTCCTTCGGCGTTAATTGAGCTTAGCGTTTCTGTAAAGCTAATATGGTAAGTGTTTAAAAACTGCTCACGAGCTTCTCGATTTTTAAGCATATCGTTGGCGGTGGCTTCTCGCACGGCATGCTGGCCGCCTGTAACATGAAGGCCTTTAGCAATGGCAGAATAAAAACAATTACCATCATGCTCTACATCCACCAATTGCATCTGATAGCTTTTTGCTAAGGCGTGTAGTGATCGCATTTTTAACCCTGGCTTCTCAGTTAACTGAACGGCGCGCTTTTCAATACTTTCATAGAAATGCTTGATCCAAGCTTGAATTAATGTAAGTGAAGAGCGCGGGCGCCAAAAGCAACAGCAAGTTTTTTTTTGTTGTGAGCTTTCAAGGCGGTTTAAGGCTTCAATAGCTGTGTTGATATGGATCATTCTTTTCGAAGGATCTAGGTAATAATTAATCAAAAGGTTTGCTTGAATATTCTCTTCTTCATCAGAATAAGGAAAGTTGCTTATTATTTCTGTGATAAGATCTTCCCCCGCATGTTTGATATTTTCAGCAGACAATAGGATCGATTGTTTCTCTCTCTGGGGTAAAAGGACAGCAAGTTCAGGATCAATCATAAGATATTTATTTAAAAGATTTTAAAATACAGTTTAGCGACGCTTAATACTTGCGATAGGAATACTAATGTTTTTCATCGCATCCTCTGTTTGATTAGGTGCAAAAGCAATGCCAAAATATATTTCGAGAGTTGCAATGAGTTTTTGCTTTTCGGAAGTAAACTGGTGACGGTAAAAATTTTCGACTTGCTGCCAAAAGGTTTTTCCAGAATAAAGATGGGGATAATCTTGCCAAATTTTAATCGAGCCCAAGCTTTTTAATTCAGCTAGCAAAGTTTTTAAGCTTGAATAATGCAGTTCTAGGATGTCAGCATCAATAGCGGGATCTTTGAAGCCGGCTTTTACTAAGCCATCGCCAATATCGTGCATATCGATAAAAGTATTAAGGCTATCTGGAGCCTTTGCTTGTTCAAGGCTGCTGCGTAATTCATGTAAGCTGCTTGGTCCAAGGCTGCTAAAGAGAAAAATGCCGCCGGGTTTTAAAATGCGAATAACCTCTTGCCAAAAGCTTGGATAATCCATAATGGCAGGCATTAAAAGGTTAGCAAAGACGAGGTCAAATTTTGCCGCAGGGAAAGGTAGCTGAGTAGCTTCTGCTACGTAGCATTGATGGTTTTTAGGGATTTGTTTAAGCTGATCTAAAGAAAAATCAACAGCAGCAACTTCAGCGCTCGGATAAACATGGTTTAATAGTTTGGTGTCGATACCTTGGCCTGCCCCTAAATCACAAATCGTTTGGGGAGGGTACCGAAAATAAGCAAGCCGTGAGACCAAGCGCTCCCCAATTTCTTGAATAATGGGGGCGGCATTTTGGTACTGCTTTAGGTGGCGTACTTGCGCTTTAAGAAGCTGGTGTTGGTAAGCGTGCAAAGGCATAAATAGCTTCTTATGGCTCGCGTAGAAAGCTCACGAGCCCTATTAATAATGGCTTATAAAATATATTTACTTAAATCTTCATCTTTGGCAAGTTTATCAAGCTGCTCATCCACGTACTTCGCGTCAATTTTTATGTGTTGATCAGCTAATAAGCTTGCATCAAATGAGATTTTCTCTAGTAAACGTTCTAACACAGTGTGTAACCGTCGTGCACCGATGTTTTCTATGTGCTCGTTAATATTAAAGGCAATTTCTGCTAGGCGTCTAATGGCAGAATCTTCAAAGGCTAAATGTACTTTTTCTGTCGCGAGTAATGCAACATACTGCTCAGTTAAAGAAGCTTCAGGCTCTTTCAAAATACGCATGAAATCATCTGCTGATAAAGCTGATAGTTCAACACGAATTGGTAAGCGGCCTTGAAGCTCCGGAATTAGATCAGAAGGTTTGCTGATATGAAAAGCACCAGAAGCAATGAACAAGATATGATCTGTTTTGATCATGCCATATTTTGTGGTGATCGTTGAACCTTCAATAAGTGGTAGTAGGTCACGCTGTACGCCTTCACGCGAAACATCAGCGCCATGGCTGCCTTCGCGGTGTGCAACTTTATCGATTTCATCAATGAAAACGATGCCATTTTGTTCAACAGCATTCACAGTTAACGTTTTGATTTCTTCATCGTTAACTAATTTTGCTGCTTCATCATCCACTAATTGTTTTAAAGCGTCTTTAACCTTCATGCGACGTTTACGGCGTCTATCCCCACCTAACTGCTGGAACATATTTTGTAATTGAGAGGTCATGTCTTCCATGCCTGGAGGTGCCATAATTTCTACACCAACAGGTGCTAGATTGACTTCAATTTCAATTTCCTTCTCATCCAGCTCTCCTTTTAAGAGTTTTTTCCGAAATAAATCGCGCGCGGCAGAATGCTCTTTTTGGTCTAAAGAATCATTATCAAAGTCAACTTTAATCTCATGCTTTACGGGGGGAAGTAGGGCGTCTAAAATGCGCTCTTCTGCACTAGTTTTAGCCTTGTCGCGTACAATGTTAATTGCGTGCTCACGGATCTGTTTAAATGCCGTATCAACTAAATCACGAATGATAGAATCAACATCACGCCCAACATAACCTACTTCGGTAAATTTTGTAGCCTCAACTTTAATGAAAGGTGCGCTAACTAATTTTGCTATGCGGCGCGCTAATTCTGTTTTACCGACGCCAGTCGGTCCGATCATTAAGATATTTTTAGGTTTAACTTCTTGGCATAAATTAGTTGGTAGTTGCTGGCGGCGCCAACGGTTGCGTAATGCAATAGCGAGTGCACGCTTAGCTTCTGCTTGGCCAACAATATGTTTATCTAATTCCTGAACAATTTCTTGTGGGGTGAGCACTTTTTCGTTGCTAGGCAAAAATTTTTGTGACAATAAGTCGTAAGTTGTTGTTTGAGGCATAAGGATTAGGTATTTGAATCGATTTCTTCGATAGTTAAATGACGGTTAGTGTAGACGCAAATATCTGCTGCAATATTGAGAGATTTTTCAACAATTTCTCTAGCAGAAAGCTCTGTGTTTTCCATTAAGGCGCGAGCTGCGGATTGAGCATAAAAACCACCTGAGCCAATAGCAATCAAATTATATTCAGGTTCGATGACATCGCCATTACCTGTAATAATTAAAGAGGCTTCAGCATCTGCGACAGAAAGTATGGCTTCTAAACGGCGCAAAATTTTATCTGTACGCCAATCCTTTGCAAGCTCAACGGCTGCGCGCATTAAGCGTCCCTGATGTTGCTCAAGTTTTTTTTCAAAACGTTCAAAAAGCGTAAAGGCGTCAGCTGTGCCGCCGGCAAAACCTGCAATCACTTTATTTTGATAAAGGCGTCGAACTTTTCGTGCATTACCTTTCATGATGGTTTGGCCAAGGGAAACCTGCCCATCACCGCCAATGACAACTTTGCCATTTCGGCGAACAGAAAGAATTGTAGTGCCGTGGTATTGTTCCATGGGAATTCTCGTTATAAATAATTATTAGACCGCTCTTGAAGCTCTGTTTCTTGCTTGACCGCTATATGGTGTTTGGACTAGGTTTTCGTCCTTGCGTTCAAGGTAAAATACTATGCTTCAAAAGGACCTGTTTTAGGAGCGCAAATAATAAGTAAAGCCTAGATGTGTCACAGGTTAGGCGCTCTGTTAAAAATAAAATGGGGATGAATTTATCAGATTCAAGAGAGGGTAATAACTTTTGTTTGGATAGAATCATTGGCAAGCTGCTTTGAGGCTGCAGTAGCTTCAGCTTGACTGGTATAAAAGCGGCCAATAATGACGCGGTATTTAGCTGTGCCATTAGCCATATATTTTTGTATCTTAATATTTTTAGCGCCAGTTAAAATCAGCTGGGCGCGCAAAGAATCAGCATCGGTTGGATTGTCAGTTTCACCTGCGACTACTGCATATTTGGGGGCTGCTGCTGGAGGTGTTGCCGCAGGAGCGGGAGAAGGTGCTTCTGCTGGCTGAGCTGTAGTTTGTGCTGGGCTAGCAGGCGTTGTTTGAGCTTGCAGAGCTGCATTAGAAGAAAGTGTTGAAGTTGCTGGTGCTGCTGCTGTTTGGTTTGATGCTGCTTGAGTCGTGGCCGCTGGTGCTTGCTGTTGGGGGGCTAGCATGGCTTGTTCAGCATTTGCTAAAGGTTTAGTAGGCTTGGGGGCTGGCGCTGGCGCTTGAGGTGCTGGTGGTGGAGCAGGCTGCTTTACCTGCATCTTTGGCAGCATCGTGTAAAAATCATATTGATCATTTGTCGTGGAATCTGTGTTATGAGTTTTATTATGAGCAGGGTCCGCATGATGAGGTTTACTAGGCTTTTTATTATCATTTTTACTATCGTTAGTGACGACAATGGATTCTGATTGTGAGCCGTTTGTGACGATGGTTACACGCTTTTTCAAAAAGAGTAAACCACAAATAAATAACATGACTAACATTCCTGTGAAAAACCACAAGAAGCGATAACCATTGGATTTTTGTTTTCGATTTTTCATAAAGAGATCTTATCACAATGTAATCGGTTTAATCAGTAGCGTGAGCAATAAGCTTAACATATTTATTGCAAATGTTAATGGCAAGCTTGGTCAAAAATCTTGATATAAGCTTGAGCGCGTAGCTGGCTAATCATTTGTTTGACAGCGCTATCCATCTTTTGCTGAAATAAAATCTGTTGTGCTTTGAGTTTCCACGCAGTATCTGCATCATTTGCTTGACGACGGCCTAATACTTTAATTAAGTGCCAGCCATACTGCGATTTAACAGGTTCGCTAATTTCGCCAATTTTGAGCTTATTCATGGCGCCCTCAAAGCTTGAATCTAACGTTTCGGGTTTTGCCCAACCTAAATCACCACCTTTAGGTGCTGAGCCAGGATCTTGAGAGTTTTCTTCGGCTGCTTTGGCAAAATCTTCGCCTCCCTTCACAATTGCGTCACGGATAGAGAGTATGCGCCTTTTTAAAGTGGCTTCAGGTGCTAGAGGGTCATTTTTAATTAAGATATGTTCCACATGGGTTTCAGTAATTGCCGTATTAATACTGCTTGGTGCAGGCGCGGTTTTTTTATCGATTAGTTTAAGGATAAAAATGCCATTAGCTGTACGAACTGGTTGAGCAACTTGGCCTACAGTTAATTTGCTAGCAATAGGTAAAAAGCCCGGGGGTAGTTGATCAGCGCTGCGCCAGCCTAGATCTTGTGGTGCTGTGTCAACCGCTTCTTGCGAGATGCTTGAGAAATCTTGGTTTTTGTTTAGGTCGGCAGCAATAGTGTCAAAAGTTTGTTTTGCTTTTGTTAAATCAGCAGGCGTAGGAGCTGCTGGTAAAGGGATTAAAATACCCATGAAATGATAAAACACTTGAGTGGTATCTTTTTTCTCAGCTTTAAGTTTCTTAGCGAGTTTATCGATTTCTTGAGGGGTAATAACAATAGTAGAAGCAAGCTGCCTTTGCTGAAGTTTTTGAATAGTCAGCTGATCAGTGATTTGTTTGAGGTATTGTTTATAGTTAATTCCTTGCTGAGTTAACGTGCTTTCCAGTTGATTAGGGGCAAGCTGATGCTCTGAAGCAATTTGTGCCAATGCTGCTTTTAATTCTTCATCGCTAACAGTAATATTGGCATTCTTAGCAAGTTGCAGTTGGATGTCGCGGGCAATGAGTTGATCCATGGCGTCTTTGCAAACATTGCTGGCGCTTGATGGCTTAGTATTGCTTGCTTTTTGCTGATCATTAATAGCGTTGATCATTTGATTAAGTTCTGATTGGGTGATCACTTGATCATTAACAACGGCAGCAATTTTATTGGAATCAGTTGGTGTGTTTGTAGCAAAGCTTACAGTGCTAAAAGTTAAAATAGCACAAGCAATCAAGTATTTGGGTAATTTATTAGCCATAAAAGTTAGTTATAAAAGCGCATTAAAAATATGTATTTTACCTGAGTATCAGCATTATCACCATCCCTTTAACGCTAACCTAACCACTAAATTTCTCTACGACTTGCATAATTTGCATAATTAGGTTGTTTTCACTTTAGAGTTGCTGGAAATTTTTTGTCGAATAAAAGGTTTATTAGCCAAGTCTCAACAGTTATTTAAGATCTTTATTTTTTATTTTTCTAAAAGGATTGGAGAGTAAACAAACCCTTTCCTTTAAGCGCATAGTATACGACAATACACAATGTTTCTTGCCAAGAAAGTATAGTTTGTAATATATTCTGTTAAGAGCTGTAGAGTCTGAAAACTGTCTTTGACAAGGAAAAAATATGAAGTTATTTTTATCTCGATATTTGATACTTACTTTAGCGTTATTAATTCAATGTACATATGCTGGTGGTGGGCATTACTGTTGTACAGGTATATGGCTTGACCAATCTATGCCAAATAGTGATCCGGACCAAACCCAAGACGTTTGTTATTATGTTCCATCTTGTCTTGCATATCCTGACCCTAACGATCCCGCCCTCCCTGAGCCTGCGCTTAATGATGTTGATGACCTTGGTTGTGGCGCGAATGTGCTGGACTCCGAGGGAATGACAAATCCAGCGCTATACTGCAGAGCGCAGCTTCCTTCAGGTGCAAGCTTAAGCAGTGTTGACTAAATAAAATGTTTCTTTAATACTTTTTAGGGGTAACCATATGTTTAAAATCAATAAACAAATGATGATCTTTTTTACTTTATTTATGTATGGGATTAATAATGCCCAGGCTGAAACAGAAACACCACCGCTGCAAAAGATTCATTTTTTGGCAGGGCAAAAGCTTAGATTTGCTCTTTTAGATGGTAAGGTTTGTATTGCTAAATATGGCTATCCTAAACTTGCTGCGGTAACCAATAAGAGAAACCCCAGTTATGAAGTTGTTCTGAATGGACGCTGCTCATATCCAAGTGACTCTCGTGTATTTAGTTTGCAGGGAATGGCAACTCTTGAGAATAAGAATTATCGTAATAGCGTGAAACAAAAGGCACCCTTGTCGGCTTCATATGATATTTTAATTAGAAACATAGCTACTAATAAGATAGCTGCTAGCACAGAGAGTGGAAGAGACCAACACTTAATAGGAAATGCATCTTTTTTATTTGACAGTGTTCCTCGTGATTAATTTTTAAACATTTGCATTTGGCTGGCTGTTATCTGAAATTAAAGTAGGAATGCCAGCTAGCCTTGCCCAAATCAAAAAAGAAAATGTTTGTTTATGTATGGCTATTGGTATATCCCACCAGTGATTTGCAATAGAAATCATTAAGCTAGGGTGGGCGGCCAGAGTGGTTAAATATAACCAAGGCAAAAAGTCCTCAAAACAAACAAAAACACCTAGTTGCTGATTATCAATTCTATAAACTCCCGATTTAGCCCAAAAAGCACTAACGTCATTGGCGACAAAAGGGCGCCAAGAAATAATTGGTAGCGGTTGGCGATCATCAAAAAACTGAACAGTATTATCTTTAAGTATTGCTATGCCTTCTTGATGTTTATCTTCAGGTGCTTGAACATTAAATTTTACCGCGCCCATTATAACGACTGCTTGATGTTGTGCAAGAATGATACGAGTATGCTGCCAGCGGGTGTTTTTTAGTATCGTCATTACATCCGTTATATTCTCGGGTAAAATTATAACGGATTTGCCTTGTTGCACATTCTCAAGGATTAACTTAGATAAATCTCGTGGTCCTGTGTGCCAAGGGTTAGTATTTAATGCTATCCAATCGCGAGGAGGTATAATTTTATGGCGACATGTAAAAATTATATTATTAGCTATTGATAATAAAACAAGAATTAAAATCATCCAGGAGATTTTTTTTTGGTATATCGGAAACCTCGTCCATAATCCAAGAGCTAAAATTAAAATATAGCCTAGAACTATGCCGGTATACTTTAAACCTGGAAAGAATAACCCACTGGCGCTAATAGGATCTCCCCAAATTAGTACCCCAAAAGGGGGAATGGATAAAATAATAATAAGAATTGTGATGAGTATGGCAACTTTGAATACAGAGGCATTCCTTGTAGGATAGCAAAAGAGCCACGGAATACTTGGCAGTATTCCTGCAATAAACCATGAAAAAAAGGCTAAGGGAACAAAACCCCATTCCCAACCATAATAATTTAAAATCGCAGGGATAATTGCCCAACTAAAGCCCAAATAAACAAAGAAAATAAAAAGCGATGCACTGATTCGATCTTGAAATGTTAGCCATAATGCAGGTAAGAAAAATAACAGCCCAAAGATAGCAATGTGATTAAGATTAAAAACTAAGCTAAAGCCTATTCCTAAAAGGATTGCTTTTAATCTGGGACAAAGGGGTGGTTCAGTATACATAGCAATTAATTTTTTGTAGAAGGTTTTAAATCCATTAAAAAATAGTTTGTTACAGTAAGGGCTTAAAGGGATAGCTGTTTTTATTAGTAAACGTTTTGATTAGATGTGTCTTGGTAACCTGGAATGTTTGCAGCTATTGTGCTGAAGCTGCTTGTTTGATTCACCCCACCTAAGCCTTTTAGAACAAATTCAAAAACAATTTCTCGGTTAAATAGTGGTTCACCAGAGCCACTTAACGCGTAAAAAGTTCGGCTTAGCGCAAGCTCGGCCGCATAACAACAAGTGTTATAACCGAAGCCATATAGGTAAGTTTGAAAGTGCTTGTGGCTTATGTTGTAGTTCCAAGATGCCAAGCCATCAATTTTTTGTGTTAAGGGCCAAGCGGTAGAGGCAGTCAACTGGCTTAAATTATTTCGTGCATCTAAAGGATTAATTGTGGGTGGCGTATAAGGGTCGCCAAATTGTACATAGTTATAGCCAAGATTAATAATATGATTTGTGGCAGGCTTGTACTGAAAATTAAAATTACCATTATTTGTTTGATGGATTGCAGGGTCCCAAGCTAAATTGGCCGTTGTTGTCCAATTCTTGCTTAAAGCATATTTGGCAAAACCAACAAGCGGGGAGGCTGATTCCGTTGGTGAAAGTGCGCCAACAGTGTATTGAGAATCTTGGCAGCCATATTCTGAGCATAAGGCAACATCTCTATTTCGGCGATAATAGATTCTGCCAATACCAAATTCACTTTGTTGGGCGCCTGTATCAGCATTCATAAATTTTGTGCTTAAAGCAACACTAACCTGATTCGCATCGCCAATACGGTCAATACTCGTAAAGCGGTTGGTTTGAAATAACTGATTGAAGGTAAAGGTCTGTAACGCAGTATCAAATAATGGGATTTGGTTTTGCGTGCGATTAGGTACGTAGAGATAATAAATACGTGGTTCTAATGTTTGGTCATACTCTTTGCCAAACCAGCTGACATCTCGGTCAAAGAACAAGCCAGAATCAATATCGAATATAGGTAAACTACGAGTAATCGAGTTCTCATTGCCAATAATAGGGTTAGAAAGATTGTATTCTGTCATATCCCATTGCAATGTAGGCTTAATGAACGAATAGCTATTACCCCAGTGCGTGCTGACTCCTGGTTCTGCATTGGTACGTAAGCCACTAGTTGGTTGCCCTGATGCTGAGTTAAATACCTCACCAGGATTGAGATCACGGTTAAAGTCAACAGTTTCACCGTTAAATAAATAATTGATATAAGGTGAAGTAGGGTAATTCAGGTTAAAGCTTAAATCAGGCAAACGTGAATACTGGTTTGCATTAGCTAGCATCGTAACCGGATGCAAGGTTTGATATTTTTGTGCTAATAACTGCGCATCCCAATATTGAGAAGAATAGAGCAAAGAGCCTTGTTGCAATAACTGGCCTGTCACTTGCGAGGGGAGATTAAAATCCTGCTGGAAATAATCATCCGTTACTTTAGTAACATCTACTTTGCCTTGAAGCTGTGGCGTAAAGTTAGTGATGTCTCTAAGGCGATAATACCAGCGTGTATCACTGGCGTTCTCAAGCCGTGCGAGCTCTGGCGTATTGGCAGGGTTAGCGCTGTAATCGCTTAACGCATTCTGTTGAAACTTGGCGAATGCAAGATCATTGGGTAGTGCACCAAGGTCTAGCTCGCTATTGCCGTGTTCGGTAAGAAGACGATTTTTGGTTGTCAAATAAAGATCACGTTTTGAATACCAAGTAGGCGTAATGGTCATGTCATAGTTAGGGGCTATATTCCAATAATAGGGAATGCCGACGCCGATGCCGCCTAATTTACTACTGCTATAAGTGGGAATTAAAAAGCCGCTTTCACGGCGTTTATCAATAGGGAAGCTTAAATAAGGTGTGTAAAATACAGGAATAGATTTAAAAAATATTACTGCATTTTTAGCATGACCTCTTCCGGTATCATGGTTTAAATCAATTTGTTTAGCTCGTATGTGCCAACTGACGTTGAGCGGCGAGCAAGTAGAGTAATTGGCATCTTTAAGTATCACATACCCTTTTTTCGTTTGGCGAATTTGAGCAGCCTTTCCTTGCGCAACTAAGCCATTAACTTTGTAGCTACCATCAAGCATCTTTTTAAGCTGAATAGGTTGAAAGCCTAGGGCCATGCGATAAATGGCATCATCATAAACGCCTTGCTGCGAATTAGGATAGATTTTTGCATGATCCCCAGCCACAACGCGGCTTGGTTCTCTAATAATCACGCGGTCTTTTAATTCAATGCTATTAATTTTTTGATTATTGGCATCACGATCGATTTGTGCTTGCTGGCTTTGAATGAGGCGTCCTGCCTGCGCAATATTCACATTTCCTGTTAAGGTTGAAATGCCAGTGTTATGCAAATCACCACTATCCGCCGTAATGTCAGTGGTGCTCGTACTAACATCGCGCATGTTAATTGAGGTGTCGGTGCCATGTAAGTCTGGATCAACGTAATAGCCATTGCAAATATTGATGCCTGGCCTGTTTAACCAGCCTAAAGTATCAGCGGTTTCTAGAGGCGAATAGTTTTGGACAGGTGTATCCGCATGCCCAGAAGAAAACATGCCAAGACTGGTAATGACAGTAAACATATAACGCCAGGAAAGCTTAAACTTTTTAAGGGGTTTATTTTGATACATGATGCTTATAAACTTTTTCCTGGCATGAAGTAGTTTGCAAAGGCATTATGCTCAAATTTTGAGCATAATGCTGCAAAAACGCTGTTTTTTTCGCTTTAGACGTCGAGGTTTTCTACGAGTAGCGCATTTTGTTCAATAAATTGTTTACGAGGCTCAACCTGGTCGCCCATGAGCGTGGTAAATATTTGATCCGCAGCAATGGCATCTTCAACTTTTACTTGAAGTAAACGGCGTGTTTCAGGGTTCATTGTGGTTTCCCAAAGTTGCTCTGGGTTCATTTCACCCAAACCTTTATAGCGCTGAATGCTTAAGCCTTTGCGCGCCTCTTCAAACAAGAATTCAACGACATCTTTAAACTCAGTTACAGCAGCAAACTTCTCACCGCGGTGAATAAAGCTAGCACTATGCAATAAACCTTGTGTTTTTTGTGATAAACGGACGATGTGTTGATAATCAGGGGATTTAAACCAATCGTGGTCAAAACGGCTACTGAAGTTTTCACCATTAATGGTGTAATTTAATAGCGCAAAATAGGTATGAGTTTCAGTGTCATGGCCAGTTTCAAGTTGATAACGAACGCTATGATCGTTATACGTATTTAATTCCTTTTGCCATGCAGTAACATAAGTTTCTACCGTGTCTTTATTGGCTAAATCGTTTGCGGAAAGACTGCTTGCAACATGGGTTAGCGCAAATAGTGTCTCTGCAGGGAAACGGCGAGATAAACGTTTAATAATTTGCTGTGTACTTAGATAATCTTGGATGAGACCTTCTAACGCAACGCCAACAATTGGCGGTGTGTCGGAAGAAAGCTGCAGGCGGGCACCATCTAAGGCAATTTGCAATAGCATTTGGTTTAACTCATTACCATCTTTGATGTATTGCTCAAGCTTACCTTTTTTGATTTTATATAAAGGTGGTTGCGCAATATACACATAGCCTTGTTCAATCAACTCCCGCATTTGACGATAGAAGAAAGTTAATAATAGGGTGCGGATGTGCGAACCGTCGACGTCGGCGTCGGTCATGATAATAATACGATGATAGCGAACTTTCTCAGGGTGATAGTCTTCACGGCCAATCCCGCAGCCAAGGGCGGTAATCAATGTGCCAACTTCTTGTGAAGATAGCATTTTATCAAAACGTGCTTTTTCAACGTTTAAAATTTTTCCCCGTAAAGGAAGAATCGCTTGGGATTTACGATTGCGTCCTTGCTTTGCAGAACCGCCCGCTGAGTCTCCTTCGACGATGAAAATTTCTGAGAGAGCTGGGTCGCGTTCTTGGCAGTCTGCGAGTTTGCCTGGTAAACCTGCAATATCCAATGCACCTTTACGACGTGTCATTTCACGGGCTTTTCTTGCGGCTTCACGTGCTCTTGCAGCATCGAGCATTTTGCCTACAACTGTTTTGGCGTCATTAGGATTCTCAAGTAGAAATGCTTGGAGTTTTTCACTCATAGCATTCTCAACCACGGATTTCACTTCAGAAGAAACGAGTTTATCTTTGGTTTGAGATGAAAACTTAGGGTCAGGAACTTTAACGGAAAGCACAGCTGTTAAACCTTCGCGAGCATCATCACCTGTTGTTTCGATTTTGAATTTTTTGGTATAGCCTTCAGCTTCTAAGTAATTGTTTAAAGTTCTTGTTAAAGCAGCACGAAACCCTGCCAAGTGAGTTCCACCATCACGTTGAGGGATATTGTTGGTATAACAAAAAATGGATTCTTGAAAGCCATCATTCCATTGCATTGCGACTTCAACCGTAATGCCTTGTTCTTGATTTGATGTCATAAAATAAAATAGCTTTTGGTGAACTGGCGTTTTGTTCTGGTTTAAGTGTGTGACAAACGCTGCAATCCCACCTTCGTATTGAAACGTTTCTTGTTGATTGGTGCGCTCATCAATGAGGGTAATTTTAACGCCGGAGTTTAAGAATGAAAGCTCGCGTAAACGTTTACGAAGAATATCATATTGAAAAATAGTGTTAGTAAAGGTTTCTTTGCTTGGTTTGAAGCGAATTTCTGTTCCGCGCGCATTAGTTTCACCGGTTTCTTTGAGTGGCGCTTCAGGCTCGCCATGGCGATAAGTTTGCTGATAAACCTTGCCATTACGACGAATGGTTAAATTCAATTCTTCTGATAAAGCGTTAACCACGGAGACACCTACACCGTGGAGACCGCCTGAAACTTTGTAAGAGTTTTGATCAAATTTACCACCGGCGTGCAGCACGGTAAGGATAACTTCTGCAGCGGAACGGCCTTCTTCAGGGTGAATATCAACTGGAATGCCGCGACCATTATCTCTGACTGATACTGAATTATCGACATGAATAATGACTTCAATCGAGTCGCAGTGGCCCGCTAAAGATTCGTCAATAGAGTTATCGACAACTTCAAACACCATGTGGTGTAAACCGGTGCCATCATCGGTATCGCCAATGTACATACCTGGGCGTTTACGTACAGCATCTAATCCTTTTAAGACTTTAATCGACGAGGAATCGTAGTGCGAGTTATCGGCTAAATCAGTCATGTGAGACGGTTCCTTTAGGGGGTAAGTATAGAATTTTGTATTTTACCATGTTAGGATGATTTGTTGTAGCGACAAGTGGTAAGCTGCCGCAAAAGTGATTGCTGAACGCCTTTGGCTATTTACCCCTTTGATTTATTTAATGAATTAATCTAAGTCTTTTGAATGAAAACACGGCATTTTCGACGTTGGCAGCGGATTCTAACTTATGTGATTCTCGCAGGTATTTTCCTTTTGCTTTTGCCTTTTTTAGAAACTCAAAAAGTGAGTGATTTTTGGCGGGGTGTGCGCTTTATTCTGCCCGATGCGCCAGAGGTTATTAGAAATGAAGCTCAATGGTCGGCGCCTGAAGCTTTTGTGGTGGTAGTGTCAAGCAACTCAAAAGATGTATTGGCGAGGTTGCAAGCTGCTGGCTTCCCAGGGGCGCTTAATGAAAAAGCCATTATGGTTGGGCCATACTTGCAATCATTTAAGTCGCAGGTAGATTTAAACAAAATTGGCCAAATTGCCGGGACTTCCGTTAAAATAATGAACTTCGAACAGTCAAAACCTGGCGCGTAAGCGATAGGGTAAAGTTGTTAAGAATAGGATTTTATTGGTTTTATATTATGCTTACTATGTTAGATTTTGTTATTTTAGGGCTTATTGCCTTTTCAGGTATTGTTAGCATTTTTCGTGGGTTTGTTCGCGAGATTTTAGCGCTGGTGACTTGGGCGATTGCTGTTTGGGTAGCCTGGCATTTTGGCTCTGAGCTTTGTTTAATACTTGAACCTTATATACAAAGTAAAGTCGGCCGCTATCTTTTAGCTTATGGTGGTTTGTTTGTTTTAACCATGATCATTGGCGGTCTTGTTAACTATCTTTTTTCACAGCTAGTGGATAAATCAGGTTTGGGCGCAACTGACCGTACCTTGGGTTTATTATTCGGTTTGTTACGTGGTATTCTGATCATCGCTGTGATGCTCTTAGTCATGCGATTAACGCCAGTCGTCAAAGAACCATGGTGGCATCAGTCTAGACTTGTACCTTTATTTGCTCCTGTTGAGGTTTGGCTACAAGACTTTCTGCCAAAAGAGCAACGTTCTAATTTTGAAATGCGCAATGATACTCCTTAAGGTCAAAGGGTAAACTTTTTAAATAAGGTTAAATAGCAATGAAAATAAAATTTATTTCTCAAGTATTTTTTTCTCTGTGTATATTAGTAGCGCCAGCAGCTTTTGCTGATAATGCGCTGCTAGCTGCCTCTATTGATAACAGCAATTTACCGGGAATGCTAAAAAAGGTAATGCCTTCTGTTGTGAATATTATGGTGACAGGTGAAGTGTCTGTCATGGTTGATCCTAATTCATTTAAGAATGTATTGCCAGAGGGAGTAACCATTGATCCAGATACAACGCCAGAGCAAGCGGGTGGGCTGTTACCCATTAAGCGTAAATTCACTAGTGTTGGTTCAGGCTTTATCGCAGATGCTGCTTCAGGATATATTATTACCAATGCTCATGTGGTGAAAGATAGCAAAACCATTACAGTGACTTTGAGTGATGGCCGAAAATTCTTAGCTAAACTAATTGGTGCTGATCCTCAATCAGATTTAGCTGTGTTGCAAATTAAACCTGATCGTTTGACGTCGATCCAATTTGCAGATTCAGATGATGTAAAAGTAGGCGAGCCTGTATTTGCCATCGGCAATCCCTTTGGTATTGGCCAAACGGTGACTTCAGGTATTGTGAGTGGTTTGGGAAGAAGCGATTTGCATATCGAAAATCTTGAAGATTTTATCCAAACCGATGCATCAATTAATCCTGGTAACTCTGGCGGTCCCTTAATTAATACGAATGGCAAAATGATTGGTGTTAATACGGCAATTCTTTCGCCTGCTGGTGGTAATATTGGAATTGGCTTCGCAATTCCTACCAATATGGCGAGAAGCGTGATGATGCAGTTGATCAAATATGGCGCTATTCACCGCGGTTTTATGGGGGTAGTGGTTAATGATATTGCGCCTGATATTGCCCAAAGCTTAAATGTGCCGGAAGATTCTGGCGCCTTAGTTGCCATGGTAACGCCAAATTCTCCAGCTGCTAAAGCAGGGATGAAAGTTGGTGATATTATTATTTCTATTAATGGTAAAGCTATTAAAAACGCAGCAGCTGTAAAAAATTATATTGGCTTGCAGCAAGTTGGTGCGACGCTAAATGTTGTTTATCTACGTAATGGTGAAAAGCTCACCGTGCATTTAGTTACTATTGATCCAGATATTTTTCAACGCCAATCTGAACTGCAAAATCCTTTCTTGTTTGGAATTGATATGCAGAATTTCGAAGCTCAAACTACGATGGCAGGTTATATTCAAGGCGTGCAAGTGGCGCGTATCCAGCCTGATAGCCCAGGTTGGCGCGCAGGTTTAAGAGACGGCGATGTGATTCTCTCTGCAAATCAACAGCCTGTTAAAAATATTACGGATTTGAAAAAAGGCGTGAAGCTAAATAACCAGCAGTTATTACTCAATATCTTTAGGCCATCAAATAATGCTGGTTCTTATATTGTAATTTATTAATGATGATATTTACTGATGCGGTTCGCATGGCGAAAAATAAGTTAAGGAAACCATAACGTGAAATATGGAAAGTTATTGATCATAAGCTTTTTGATTTCCCTTCTTGTGGGGTGCGGAACAACAACAAAACGTCGATATTCGATGGATCAAGATTGTGCGCCAAACTTTAAAGTCGACATGAGTAAGGTTCAAGACGCAGAACCAAAGGATGAGCCATATAGTAAAAGAGCAAATCCCTCCAAATATCGTGTGCTAGGCCATACCTATTATGTTCGAAAAACCGCTGTAGGTTATGATGAAACAGGTATTGCTTCATGGTATGGTATGAAATTTCATGCGCATAAAACATCAACCGGTGAAATGTATGATGTGAGTAAAATGACTGCAGCCAGCAAAGAATTACCCTTGCCATGCTATGTAAAAGTAACCAACTTAAAAAATGGTAAGCAGGCTATTGTAAAAGTTAATGACCGTGGGCCGTTCCATGAAAACCGTATTATTGATTTATCTTATGTGGCGGCACGCAAATTAGGTATATGGCCAAAAGGAACCGGACTTGTGCGCGTGCAAGGTATTGATGCACGTACTTGGCATGGTCAAACAGTGACAACTGTACCCGTTAAAGGTAAGCCACAAATCTATATGCAGATTGGTGCTTTCCGAGTACGCTCAAATGCGGAAGGTTTGGTGGCGCGTATTCAGAAAATCACTTCAGATCAAATCCAAATTAAGACGGTTCAATTGGCGGGAGCGCCAATTTATAAAGTACAAATTGGCCCATTAGCGTCTGTAGATAAATCTGATAGTCTGTTCTCAGCATTAGAGCGCGAAAAACTTGGTACGCCAATGACAGTTATTCAATAATCAAGGTCTGTATCAGTGCCACGACCGTGAGGGAGTGGCTAATAAAATAATTGTCCAGCAACAACCCCAGAATCGTGAGAGCGGTTAATAAAAAGTTATGAAAGAAATCATTGAAGCTCATTTTGAAGCTCGTCAAACGTTGACGCCACAAAGTGCGCCAGAAGAGCTGCGCGCAGCAGTGGCAGAAGTTTTTATTAAACTAGACTCTGGCGAATTAAGAGTTGCTGAAAAAATTGCGGGTGAATGGACGACGCATCAATGGATAAAAAAAGCCATTTTGCTTTCTTTTAAACTGAATGAAAACCAGTTGATGGATTCATGTTATACCCATTTCTACGATAAAGCACCTTTAAAATTCGCTCATATGAGCGCAGAGCAGTTTGCATCAACAGGGGCTCGTGTTGTGCCGCCGACGACTGTTCGCTATGGAAGTTTTATTGCAAAAAATACAGTGCTGATGCCGTGCTTTGTTAACATGGGCGCTTATATTGATGAAGGTTGCATGATTGATACTTGGGCAACGGTAGGTTCTTGTGCGCAAATTGGTAAGCATGTGCATCTATCAGGCGGCGTTGGTATTGGTGGTGTGCTAGAACCCTTACAAGCAAACCCAACCATCATTGAAGATAATGTTTTTATTGGTGCACGCTCTGAAATTGTTGAAGGAGTTATTGTTGAAAAAAACTCAGTGATCAGCATGGGGGTCTATATTGGTCAATCGACTAAAATTTACCATCGCGAAACTGGCGAGATTTTTTATGGGCGCGTGCCGGAAGGCTCAGTGGTGGTGCCAGGCGCTTTACCTGCAAAAGATGGATCACATAGTTTATATTGCGCTGTCATCATTAAACAAGTTGACGAAAAAACCCGTGCCAAAACGAGTATTAATGAACTATTAAGATAAAGGGTTTATAGTAGGCGTGCCCTCTGTGGAGCATGCGCTACGTTTTGCCAACCTTGGGCTAAGCATCCAAAAGTAAAAAAATTATATAAAAATTTAATTATTTCTATGTCAAAAAAACCTTGGCAAAAAATCCTTGCTGAAACAATTAACGATCTTGAAACATTGGCAAAGCTGCTTCAAGTTCAGCCACATGAGCTTGCTCACCAAAGTTTTCCGCTAAAAATCCCTAAGGCTTGGATCAAAAAAATTGAAAAAGGTAATGCGCAAGATCCTTTGTTACGCCAGATTTTACCAGTGGCCGAAGAAGTGACCAATATTCCTGGTTTTGAATTAGATCCACTCAAAGAACGCGAAGCTTCACCTATTCCTGGATTATTGCATAAATACCAATCGCGCGTGTTGTTAATTATGACAGGCATATGTGGTATTAATTGTCGTTATTGTTTTCGGCGTAATTTTCCTTATGAGGAGCATCGAACCGGTCAGCAGCAGTGGCAAAAAGCTCTTGAATACATTGCTGAACATCCAGAAATTAATGAAGTTGTATTTAGCGGTGGCGATCCATTATTAGCGCCTGACAATATCCTGGCAAAATTAGCGCAGAAAATTGCTGAGATTCACCATGTAAAAACCTTGCGCATCCATACGCGCTTACCAGTTTTTATTCCTGAGCGCTGTGATAAAGATTTTTTTCAGTGGTTTACTGGAACACGTTTGAAACCAGTCATGGTTTTGCATATCAATCACCCCAATGAAATTGATACCAAGCTGGCTAAAAAAATGCGCAGTTTAAAGAAACGCGGGATAAGCTTGTTAAATCAAAGTGTCTTATTGAAAGGCATTAATGATGATGCGCAGACTTTAAAAACTTTGAGTGAAAAATTATTCTTTGATTGTGATATTTTGCCTTATTATATTCATGCTTTGGATAAGGTCAAAGGAGCGGCGCATTTTGAAGTAGAAAAGTCTCAAGCATTGCAGCTTCAACAAGAGCTGCAAGGATTATTAGCAGGCTACCTTGTGCCCAAATTTGTCCAAGAAATTCCTGGGGAAAATTCTAAAAAAGGATTGTAAAATTTTTTTGACTTGTCTGATATTTTCGCTAAAGCAGCGACGGTAGGTGGTACCTTGGTAAAACAAGAATTTACTCCAGTAGGAACGGCTTCTATTGCATTTAATACGTTTGCAGCTACTCTGAGACTGGTTGAGTTTGTTGGACTTTGTAAAAGTGCATCAGCAGTAGCGGCTGATGAAGGTCAGCGAGCAGAGCGGAATCCGCTTGTGCCGGGTGGTCCCAACGTTTAAATATTTCTATTGCTACCAGATAATCTTTTGTTTATCTGGCTTGCATCTGGTTTTCCCTAATTTTCAATGAGACAATTTGGTCTCTTTGCGAAGATTTTACCTGATAAAATTAAGGTGTATACTTGATGGTAATACTCTTAATGACTATCAATCTATGTTTCAAGCTATTTTAATTTTAAACTGTGGCAGTTCTTCAATTAAATTTCAATTATTTGATCATAAGCTTGAACGTACCTTATTGGTTGGTCTGGCCGAAAATATTGGGGGAGATGTTGGTTTTAAATATCAAACGGAACAAAGTAATTATAAAAAAAATCTTGGTGCGCTCAGTTATGCGGAAGTATTTGCGCAACTTGTTCCTGTGCTTCAGGAAGTACTGGGGTCAGCATCTTTAATTGCCATTGGTCATCGTGTTGTACACGGCGGAAATTTTACTCAACCAGTTATTATTAACGAGCAGATTTTAAACCAAATTAAAAACTGCACTGAACTTGCACCTTTGCATAATCCAGCCAATATTTTAGGAATAGAGTGTGCGCAACAGGCTTTTCCTCAAGTTCCTCAAGTGGCGGTTTTTGACACGGCCTTTCATCAAACCCTTCCAGACTATGCTTATACCTATGGCTTACCTAAAGTTTATGAAGATAAGTACCAAGTAAGGCGCTATGGATTTCATGGCATTAGCTATCAATATTTATTTCCAGAAGCTGCAAGAATATTACAAATTCCTCTAGAAAACTCTGCGTTTATTGCGGCGCATTTGGGCAACGGCGCTAGTGTTTGTGCAGCATTAAATGGAAAAAGTGTCGATACGAGCATGGGATTAACGCCTTTAGAAGGATTGTTGATGGGGACGCGCTGTGGTGATCTTGATCCTGGGCTATTTGAGTATTTAACCCGTTGTTTAAAAATTTCCGCGCAGGAGTTAACAAGCATTTTAAATAAGCAAAGTGGAATGTTAGGTGTTTCGGGTTTAAGTAACGATATGCGTCAGTTAGAAGCTGCCGCCGCAGAAGGTAATCAGCAAGCTCAATTAACGATTGAAATTTTTTGCTATCGCTTAGCCAAATATATTGCAGCCTATATTGTTCCCTTAGGACGTTTAGACGGCTTAATTTTTAGTGGTGGCATAGGAGAAAACTCTAGTATGGTTAGAGAAAAAGTTCTAAACAGACTAAGTTTTTTAGGATTTAAGTTAGCGGTTGAGCAAAATAAACTTCAGGGCGCGGAAACGCGGGGAATTATTACGGAGAAAGATAGTAAGCCAGCGCTAGTGATTAAAACGCAAGAAGAAAGAATGATTGCGATAGAAGCATTTAAGCTTGTCGCTTGAATTAAAAAAGGAAAATATATGGCTCATGTTATATTGCTTGCCCCTACAGGTGTTGGGGTTGGGTTAAGCACGGTGGTGCTTGGTTTAGAACGCGCTTTTGAAGAATTAGGTGTTCGTGTTAAGCGTTTTAAGCCAATTGAACAAGCTAAAAATTCTCCCGTAATGCCAACCACCCTAAGTATTTCTCACGTGGAAAAATTACTGGGAGAAGGCTCGCAAGATATTGTGTTGCAAGAGGTATTGGAAAATTTTCAGTCTGTTGCAAAAGAAGCTGATGTGATATTGGTGCAGGGTTTAATTGTCTTGCAGGAGCAGCCATACACAACAGCTTTAAATGCAGGGCTTGCGATGAGCTTGGATGCCAAAGTTATTATCGTTACCACGCCAGGATCTTGCACTTCTGAAGAGTTAAGCAACCAAATTGAAATTACTGCACGTAATTTTAGTGGCTTAGATGGCAGCCGCATTCTAGGTTGTATTGCTAATAAAATTGGCGGGCCTGAGTTAAAGGCTGGCGATGCGCGTTTAGATTTAGGTTATTTATATCAAGCTGCTGAAGCATCAATGCCTTCTATTTCATTACAAGAGGCTTGTGCAGTCTTTAAAAAAGATCATATGAATTTACTGGGTTGCATCCCTTGGAATGATAAAATTATTGCTCCTCGGATGAAAGATATTGCGGTATTCCTTGGGGCGGAAATCATTCATGCAGGTGAAATTGAAACTCGTCGTGTGAGCTTTGTGACGCTTTGCGCCCGAGGCGTTAATCATATTACTGACTCGTTACAGGCTGAGGCGTTAATTGTTACGCCAGGAGATCGTTCCGATGTGATTCTTGCGACTTGTATGGCGGCATTAAGCGGCGTTAATATTGCGGGCTTATTATTAACAGGTGGCTATGAGCCCGATGTTAATATTATGAAACTTTGCCGCCAGGCGTTGTTGACGGGCTTACCGGTGTTAAGCGTGGACGAGAATAGTTTTCGATCAGCAGTGAGGATTCATTATCTTAATAACGCAGTTCCTGAAGATGATAAAAAGCGTATTGATATGGTGAAAGATTTTGTTGCGGCCCATATTAGCAAAGATTGGGTCCAAAATTTTATTGCAACGAAAGAAGATCCACATTTGTCGCCCGCCGCATTTCGCTATCAATTAAGCGAGTTGGCTAAACGGGCAAATCGCAAAATTGTTTTACCTGAAGGCGCAGAGCCACGAACTGTGATGGCGGCGGCAAGTTGTGCCCAGCAAGGGCTTGCACGCTGTATCCTTCTAGGCGATGCAGAAGAAATTCACCGTGTTGCAGAAAATAATGGTGTGACCTTGGGAGCCAACATTGTTATTCTCGATCCTAAAATACTTGCGCCGCGTTATATCGAGCGCTTAGTGGAGCTGCGCAAAGATAAAGGTATGACAGAAGTGCTTGCGGAAGAATATCTGCATGATCCTGTTGTTGTTGGCACGATGATGCTAGAAGCAGGGGAAGTAGATGGTTTGGTTTCAGGTGCGATACATACCACAGCAAATACTATTCGGCCCGCTTTGCAAATAATAAAAACCGCGCCAAATGCGACTTTAGTTTCCTCCGTATTTTTTATGTGTATGCCTAGTGAAGTATTGGTATTTGCGGATTGTGCTGTCAATCCTGATCCTAATGTCGAAGAGCTTGCGCAAATTGCGATCCAAAGCGCAGATACGGCTAAGATATTTAATATTATGCCACGTGTTGCCATGATTAGTTATAGCACAGGTTCATCGGGGATGGGGCAAGATGTTGATAAGGTCCGTCAAGCAACAGAATTAGTGAAAAAATTGCGCCCAGACTTAATCATTGATGGGCCATTACAATACGATGCGGCATTAATTCCTGAAGTAGCTAGGCAGAAAGCGCCGGGTAGCCCTGTGGCAGGAAAAGCAACAGTATTTATTTTTCCAGATTTAAATACTGGTAACACAACTTATAAAGCAGTGCAAAGAAGTGCTGATGTCTTGGCGGTTGGCCCTATGCTGCAAGGTTTACGTAAACCAGTCAATGATTTATCCCGTGGGGCAACAGTAGAAGATATTGTTTACACGATTGCGATGACTGCGGTTCAGGCGGTGCAAGAGAAGTTAAACTAAGGGTTCTTTTGCTTTTTACTGGCACGCTGCTTGCAGTAGTAGGCAAACTCTTTCATGGCTTAGATAACAGCCTTGATAGATTAGAAGGTATTGCGGCCATGCCTGGCAAAAACCATAGAGCAGTAAATACTTGAAGTGTAGCATAACAATGATATAATTTTTATAGGATAGTTGAATTCGTGGAAAACTAAATGCCTGCTGCTTCATGAGGCAGTAACAATAAAGAATAAGCGAGATGTTTTTATGAAAGCATTAATGAGCGAAGAATTCAAAAAAATTAGCCGCAATCCAGAATGGCGTAGAGCACTACAAGCTGGTGTATTAAAAGTGATTGGCGGCGGTTCCGACGGCAAAAGCGAAGTAATTACAGTGGGTAAGCAGAAATATCGTGTCAGCTTAATGCGTCGTGACTTGCAGGAGTCTTATCCCTCGTGAGCATAGCCTTTCCCACGATTCTTATCTTCTTTTTGATCCTTCCAGGATTTATTTTTAATCTTTATTTTTATAATATCGAAAATACGCAGTTAAGTTATGCGCCTTTAACGCGTAAGACGGTTTCAAGCGTTTTCGCAGCGATGTTATTAAATCTTTTTGGTTTTCCTTTTTTGGTTTATTTTTCCCATGGCGCGCTAAACACCTCTTTATTATTTACGGTGCTCTCCGCTATCCCGAGTGGCCCTTATGAAACAGCGCTTCATACCTTAGGCGATGATTTTTCTATTTTATTAATTTATTTCGTTCTGCTTTCTTTATTTGCTTATATCACGGCAATCGTTTTTCGTTGGTTGATTAAAAGATTTGATTTGGAGCATATCGGTTTTTTTCGCCTAGATAACCCTTGGTATTATTTATTTAGTGGTTATGATTGGAAAAGTGGTACGCCAGATTTTGTGATGATTGCTGCAACGCTGCAGTTAGGAAATGATGTCTATTTATATGTGGGCATTTTAGAAGATTACTTTTTTGATGATAAGGGTAATATCGACCGCTTGGTTTTAACGGATGTAAAGCGGCGCAAGATTGGGCTGGATAAGCATCAAGTGCCGGCAGGTGAAGCAAGATTTTACCCTGTAGATGGCGATTATTTTGTTTTAAAATATGCAGAAGCAAAAAATCTTAATGTTCAATTTATTCAATTAGAAAAAATCCCATAGGGCAGGCACGCTGCACTTTATTACCTTTAATTGATGCAAATTTAATAATGGAGAATTTATGAGGCTAACAGGTTCTATCATTGCTATCGTTACGCCGATGCAAGAAAATGGTGATATTGATTTTGCTGCATTTGAAAAATTAATTGAATGGCAAATTTCGCAAGGTTGCGATGGTATTGTGGTGGCAGGCTCTACTGGTGAAGGGGCAACCTTAAGCGCGGAAGAAAGATTAGCTTTATTTGCTTTAGCACAAAAAATTATTGCCGGTAGGGTGCCGTTAATTGCTTATCCTGGCACTAATAACACACGCGAATCTATAGAGCTTGCCAAAGCAACGCAAGCGCTTGGAATCGAGTATGCGCTAATGATTTGTCCTTACTATAATAAGCCAACACAAGAAGGGATTTATCTGCACTATAAAGCAATAGCCGAAGCCACACCTAACATGAAGCATATTCTTTATAGTATTCCAGGTCGTTGTATTGTGCGCATTGAGAATGAAACTGTCGCGCGTTTAGCAACATTGCCTAACATTGTTGGTCTTAAAGATTCTGGTGGCACAGCAGAACGTATTCGCTTATTGCGAGCTTCTTGTGGGCCAGAATTTTCCTTGCTTTCAGGTGATGATGATTTTACTTTATCCTGTATTGAGGCAGGTGGTGATGGTGTTATTTCAGTTGCAGCTAATGCACTGCCCAAAGAAATGCAAGCGCTTGTCTCGGTTGCCTTAAATGGTGATAAACAAAAAGCACAAAATATTAATACTAAATTGCAGTCACTTCTTTCTCAACTTTTTTGTCAGTCGAATCCCATTCCATTAAAAGCTTTACTGCATCATCTAGGCAAAATCCCCAAGGGTATTCGCTTGCCGCTAACATGGCTTGAGCCACAATTTGAAGCAGGGCTCTATAGCGCTTATGATGAAATAAAAAAAACCACCTAACTATGGTGTGAAGGAGTTGGTGATGTTGAGGGTATTGCAAATTCCTCATTGCTTGCTTGATTGTCAGAAGATGGCTGCTGCATAATCTGCGCTTGCGCTACGGTTGTTGTTACGGTTTCAGCCGTAGCCGTAACAACAACCGCTGCTGGCGCTGAAGGCGCTAATAATTCACTAACTTCGCCAACGAGGGCCGAGGCTTCTGGTGTTCCTGAGCGTCCTGCGGCGAGTGAAGCTATTGCTTGAGCGGTGGTGTTGAGGTCGGTGGTGCCTGTTGGAAGGGTTACTAAAAGCGTTTGTGCTGCTAGAGGGGTTGCAAGAGAATTAGGCGCGGCAGTAACTCTTGCGGATGAAAAGAGTTCGCTTGGCGCTAGGCTCCTGCGTGAGCGTTGCTTTCTTAATGCGAATAGGTATGAGTTGGCGCGGTCCGCACGTTCTTCCCAAATGTTTTTTTGCTTTAATAGTTCATCGTTCCTTTTTGTTAGTTCTTCTGTAGTTTTTGAGAGTTCTGCCACTTGGTTTTGTAATCCTCTAATAGTTTCATCTTTATCGGATTGTATAAGTTGCCTCATGGAAGCTAGTAAGGTAGCAATGATATTGTCTTTCTTTGCTAGTTCTTCCTGTAATGCCTTTAAATTTTCACGATCTTTAAGATGAGCTCTTCTTATGTTTTTACATTGCTCGCTCTGCTCATGATTATCCTGTAAAGCACAAAGAAGGCTATAAGCTAAAAGCAAGTCTGCTGTTAGAGGAGGGGAATCTGGGGTGGCAGGGTCGGATGGCTGAGCGGTGACCTGCACTTGGCTCGCTTGTTGTGCTGCTACTTGCACAGAAGCTTCTTGTTTCAATTGGGCTTGGGTGTTTTGACAAAACTCAGCTAGCCAAAAAGATAGAAAAGTCTTTTTATCCTCAAGGGATAATGTGGCTGGAGGAAGAGGTAGCCGAGGCAGCTGAGTTTCCAGCAAAACCTTAAGAACTATTTTAACTTCATTGTAAGGAAGAGAGGCATTGCTTGCTACGGATTCGGAACTTTCTAAAATTAATTTTGCTGCGTTATTTGATTGGTAGCCATGTTGGTAATATATATTTTTGCTTAAAGTTAGTAACAAACTTGGTGCGGCTTTAATATAATCTTCGGTAAAGATAATTTCTGTTGCAATATCATGCATGACTTCTTTTTCTTCTGTTGTTGGGTGTTCGTGCTGAATATCGCAAGAGATAAGATACGTTCTATATTGAACAATAGTGTTATAGAGCTCAGGTATAAAATCTTCAATGACTTTCATATATGATGTCCTCATGAGTTTATATTGGTATCAAAGGCATCAGCGTTGTCTGTATGTGATAGGCGAGGAGGTTAAGTTGTCGCAGCTTGTAGAGCTTTGATTTTTCTTATCGCTTCTTTGAGGTTTTGGGCCGTTTGGAGGGTGGGAAAATAATTTGGTTTTGATTCTTGGTGCGTGGCTATCCAAAAAGCATTGCAATACCTTTTGTCTTTGTGTTTTTTCAGGAGAAGATGGGGCGCTGGATTTGCTGTAAGTGCCAGACTCGATAGCGTAAGCATCGAGAAGTAATCGAGGAGGTGGCGTTGGCTTTTCTGCTTGCTCTGAACCTGGTTTTTGTTTAGTTATGGTTTGACCGCGTCGTTCTGTGGTAAGTGATAGTTGGGTAGTATTTGAGGCGCTAAGAAACACGCTGGGTTTTAAATGAATAGAATTAGCCAGTCTTTCTGAGGTGGTAGTGCTATCTAAAAAACGTTGCAGTACGGTTCCTCTTTGCTGATTTTGAGCTTTGATCATGGTTTTAGTGGTTGCTGAAGGGGCAGTATAAAATTCTAAAGGAAGATTTGCTTGGTGCCGTACAGCTTTGGCGACAATTGAGCGTCCAATGCCAATTGTGGATTCAATGTTGGATTGCATTTTTGATAAGGCAGCAATATTAGAAATTTCTTTAGTGAGTTTATATTTTTCTTGATCTAATTGTTCCCGATATCTTTGACGTTTCTGCTCAGCCTTGTTAGCAAGTACTGTAGTCACTCCTAGCATAATGCCAAAACCTATCCCTACAACACCAATAATCCAGGGCGCTAATACTGCAAAGAAAATGGCGGCAATTCCAAGGGCGCCTGTTATAAAACCAAAACCTGAGCCAAATCCGGCAAGAAAATTCCTTGCGGTTTCTCGCATCGAGTAAGAAGGTTTTTCTGGTAAAGATGTTTTTTCAAAAACCGGTCTAATATTTCTGCTTGGGTTGCTAATAATTGATCGGTAACGAGTATCAATCGGAATCCCACTGCGTTCACAAAACCCAGCAGCAATGTTAATTTCGGCTTCAATTTTTTTATTAAGGGCATCTTGCTCATCGCGAACTAGTTCAAGGTTATCAATAGTCCACTGTTGGGGTGGTGTAGGAAGTTTCCTTGTAAGCTGCCAAGCTTGCAAACGTCTAAAAAGTTGGTCTCTTCGCTGGCATAATATTTCAATTTCTATTAAGGTTTCGATGATTTTGTTATTTTCTTCTTCTAAAGATTTCTTTTTTTGCTTATAGCGATCAACGGCGCAGAGTATGGCAGGTATCAAACCTATGGGCAGAAATATACCTGCCTTAGCACCTAGCGCCAAAGTTGTTAGAGAAGGGCTAAGAAGGTTTGCGGCTAGCGCTTCAAAAATCAGTCCTAGGTTGAAGGCATTAATTGTATGAATGATGAGGCTAAATTTTTGTCCTGCTGATAATGTTTTATATTTTTCTTTTTCTTCTAGGTGATTTTGTCGTAAGTTATCTGGCATAATCTTCACCTCTACTAACAGAAAAAGCAAAAACCATGCCCATTCAATGAAAACGCGCTTTGCCTCTCACGCAGCTTGGTCTACTTGCTGTATAATGTGTACTTTTTTATGAACGAGTTTGTTCCATGACTACCCAAGAAACGCCGGTTGAAAATCTTTCTGAATTATTAGCTGCACGTCGTGAAAAGCTAGAAGTTTTGCGCCAAAAAGGGCTGGCTTATCCTAATCATTTCAAGCGTGAGCAGTTGATTAGTGATTTTTTTGAAGCCTACCAAGCGCTCGATGATGCGCAATTAGCTGAAGCCCACAAAACGGTCAAAATTGCTGGCCGTATTATGTTAAAACGTGTGATGGGTAAAGCAAGCTTTATTCATATCCAAGATATGTCGGGCCGCATGCAGGTTTATTTGGCTAAAGATCAATTAGGCGAAGAAGTTTATGAAGATTTTAAACACTGGGATGTGGGAGATATCGTGGGTGTTTCAGGCGCGCTCTTTAAAACGAAAACCGGAGAATTAACCGTTAAAGCAGCAGAGGTTGTGTTACTGACTAAGTCTTTGCGGCCATTGCCTGATAAGTTTCATGGACTAAGCGATCAAGAAACTCGATACCGCCAACGTTATTTAGATTTAATGGTTAACGAAGAAACCCGTAAAACTTTCATTATCCGCAGCAAAATTGTTTCTTTTATTCGGCAGTTTTTAGAAAATCGTGCATTTTTAGAAGTTGAAACACCCATGATGCATGTTATTCCAGGTGGGGCAACGGCGCGTCCGTTTACCACACATCATCATGCTTTAGATATGCCTTTGTTTTTACGTGTGGCGCCAGAATTATATTTAAAACGCTTAGTGGTGGGTGGTTTTGAAAAAGTATTTGAAATCAATCGTAACTTTAGAAATGAGGGTTTATCAACGCGGCATAATCCTGAATTTACCATGATTGAATTCTATCAAGCTTATGCTGACTATAAAGATTTAATGGATCTTTCTGAAGCATTATTTCGTGAGCTATCTTTAGCTGTCATGGGAACAACAGAAATTGAATATCAAGGTCATAAAATTGATTTTGGTAAACCTTTTGCGCGCTTTACGATTCCTGAAGTCATCTTGCACTATAATCCTGAGTTAAAGGCTGAGCAGTTGAATGATGTTGAAAGCATCAAACAAATTTTTAAAGCTAAAAAATTAGCAATTCCTGAAAAAGCGGGCCTTGGAAAATTACAAGTTGAATTATTTGAACAGACAGCTGAGCACTTATTAATTCAACCAACTTTTATTACAGAATATCCTGTCGAGGTTTCGCCTTTGGCGCGTTGTAATGATGTTCATCATCAAATTACCGACCGCTTTGAATTATTTATTGGCGGCCGTGAAGTTGCTAATGGTTTTTCAGAGTTAAATGATGCGGATGATCAAGCGGCGCGTTTTAAGAAACAAGTAGAGCAAAAAGATGCGGGCGATCACGAAGCGATGCATTATGATGCAGATTATATTACAGCATTAGAGTACGGCATGCCGCCTACAGCAGGTGAGGGGATTGGTATTGACCGGGTTGCGATGTTATTTACGAATTCGCCTTCAATCCGTGATGTGATTTTGTTCCCACACATGAGACCAAAAGAAGAATAATTAATATCTCTTAGGCGTGGTTCTGATGAGCTGCGCCTAAGTTTCTTTAGTTATTGCAGCAACAACGCCATCTTTCAACTTCAAATTAAAAGTTTTTCCTGGCGTAAATTGTTCTACAGAAGAAAGCACTTTTTGTTGCTCATCTAGGGCAACGGCATAACCACGCTTGAGCACGGCAAGAGGATTTAAATTATTTAGTGCTTGAGTGGTCAATTCAAATTGTTGGCGTTTTCTTTCTAAAGATGATTGTATTAATTGATTTAAGTGAGTCTCTTGAAAATCGAGGAATTGGCTCACTTGTTGCCAGTATTCTTTGGGATGCTTTAATTGCCTTTGTAGCGCGTTTAATTGATGGGCAAAAAGATTTAATTTTTGCTGCATAAATTGAGTTAGCCATTGTTCATATTTTTGTAAATCTTGTACGAGGTTTAAGCGATTAGGGCTAACAAGCTCGGCGGCAGCCGAAGGAGTTGGTGCGCGCACATCTGCCACAGAGTCACAAATCGTGAAGTCTACTTCGTGGCCAACGCCGCTAATAATAGGGATTTTGCTTTGAAAAATTGCTCTAGCAACGATTTCTTCATTGAAGGGCCATAGGTCTTCTAGTGAGCCACCGCCACGAGCAATAATGACTACGTCGCATTCGTTGCGATAATTCGCGGTTTGAATAGCGGCGACGATTTGTGGTGCTGCTTGTATGCCTTGCACAGCTGTTGGATAAATAATGACAGAGATATTAGGCGCGCGCCGTTTTAAAACATGCAAAATATCGCGTAAAGCCGCGCCGGTTGAGGAAGTGATGATGCCAATGGTTTGTGGATGGGAAGGTAAAGGTTTCTTGTGTGTGGCATCAAACAAGCCCTCAGCCGCTAGCTTGCGCATAAGGCGTTCTAATTCAAACTGCAAAGCGCCATCGCCAATGGGCTCTAATTTTTCCACAATCAGCTGAAAGTCACCGCGATTTTCATACAAACTCACTTGCACATAAGCCATCACTTGCATGCCATGACGTGGCTCAAAGTTAACTTGACGGTTGCGGCCGGCAAACATCGCGCAACGTACTTGCGCACCAGCATCTTTCAAAGAAAAATACCAATGACCTGAAGCAGGGACGCTAAAGTTAGAAATTTCACCTTGCACCCAAACCGTGCCTAAACCTTCTTCTAATAAGATACGTGCGGTTTGGTTTAATTCAGAAATACTTAATATTTCACCAGGGTTCATAAATTAAGAAGGTTCTTTAGTGCCAGTGCCATTTTTTGCAATTAAGGTATACATGGTTGGAATAACAAAGAGCGTAAAGCATGTCCCAATTCCCATACCCGCAATAATTACCCATCCAAGTTGTCGGCGTGCTTCACTACCAGCGCCGTCTGCAAGGACGAGAGGTACAGCGCCTAATATCATCGCGCCTGTTGTCATTAAAATTGCTCGCAAACGAAGTGTGGCTGATTCAAGCACAGCATCAAACACGGATTTGCCGGTTTCTTGAATCTGTTCGGCAAATTCAACGATTAGAATCCCGTGTTTACTAATCAAACCAATCAATGTTACTAAGCCGATTTCAGTAAAAATATTCATTGTGCACTTCGTAAGGTGCATGGCAAGTAATGCGCCAAATAAAGAAAGAGGCACGGATAGCATAACAATGAGAGGATTCCTAAAGCTTTCAAATTGAGCTGATAACACTAGGAAAATGAAGATGACAGCAAAGCCAAAGACTTGGCCCATAGCGCCTTGAGCGTCCATAAACTGACGAGACTGATCAGAATAGTCAACGGTGATGCTTTTTGACAAGTTTTGATCAACAAAGCCTTTCAAGAAATTTAATGCTTGCCCAAGTGTATAACCAGGTGCAACGTCTCCACTTAATGTAATTGCTCGTAATTGTTGAAAGTGTGGCAAGCTTTGAGGCATTGTCGTTTGGGTAAAGCTGGCAAAGCTGCCTAGTGGCACTAACTGGCCAGACATCGTACGGATAGGAACTTGCTCAAGCTGTGATGGGTTTTGACGTAGCTCATCATAAATCTGTGGTATGACTTGATAACTTCTACCATTTAAGTTGAAATAACCTGAAATGGGGTCACCTAGCAGCACACTTAGACTGCTTGAGAGATCAGCCATATTAATGCCAAGCGTATTTGCTTTGTCTCGGTCAATATTAATCACCAAAGAAAGTTGGTCTGTTTTTAAATCTGTATTTAAGTTGGTGAGGTTAGGGTTTTTACGGGCAGCCGCTAATAAGGTTTGCATGCTGGATTCTAGGGATTCCCATGAGCCTGTCGTTTTTAGAACGAAACTAATCGGGTTATTACCGGTTGATCCGGGTAAGGACGGCATATTAAAGGGGAAGGCAAGAAAGCCAGGGATTGCCCACATTTTTGGCATGAGCTCGCTAATAATCTCGGTTGAATTACGCTTTCTTTCGTGCCAAGGTTTTAGGGTTAAGAATGAAAGGCCGGTATTCACGCCGCCGTGAACACCGACAACTGTTCCGTAATCTTCGCGCTCAGGTACGGAATCATAGATTTTTCCAAGCAGCGGTGAGATCTGACGCATATAATCGCTGTTGGCTGAGGTAGGACCCTGAAATGCGGTTAATATGGCGCCTTGATCTTCTGTTGGTGCTAATTCTGAAGGCAGCGTTTTGTATAAGACAACCGCAGATGAATAAATAATTATTGCCGTTGCTACGATATATTTTGGATGGTGTAGCACAAAGATAAGCGCATTATGATATTTGGTTTTTACTTTATCAAAGAACGCATCAATTTTAGTGGCAAAAGATTCTTTTTGGATCGGAACTAGCAATCTCGAGCATAGCATTGGCGATAGGGTCAATGCGATAACCCCTGAAACGATAACGGCAGAAGCAAGTGTAAAAGCAAACTCTCGGAATAAGATACCTGTTAAGCCTGTCGTAAAACCAATAGGCGCATAAACCGCGGCAAGCGTTAATGTCATGGCAATAACAGCAAATGAAATTTCACGCGCACCAACTAATGCCGCTTCAAAAGGTGCTTTGCCTTCTTCAATGTGACGGCTAATATTCTCAACGACGACAATAGCATCATCCACGACTAAGCCAATGGCAAGTACCCAGGCTAAAAAAGTAAGGGTGTTTAAGGTGTAGTTGAGAGCCAACATAATGGTGGCAACACCAAAAAGAGCCAGCGGGATAGTGACAATTGGGATGATTACTGAACGCCAAGAACCTAAGAAAAAGAAAATGACGGCAAGCACGCAAGCGGCGGCGATAAGCAGTGTTGAAACAACTTCATCTAAGGAAGCTCTAATGAACTTTGAGGTATCCCAAATGGTTTTAACTGTAATGCCACTTGGTAAATGACCTTGGATCTCCACTAAGGCTTTAGTGAGTGCGGTAGAGACAGTTAAGGGGTTGCCAGTTGCGGTGGGTGTTACGGGAACAACAGATGCGCGTTGACCATTAACATAAGCAGTTACGTTATAGCTCTCTGAGCCTAATTCAGCGTGTCCAACATCTTTTACGCGAACTAATTGACCATTAATTAATTTAACGGGAAGGTTATTAAATTGCTCTGCATTTCTTAAGTCCGTATTACCGACAATATTAAAGAGCTGATACTTGGGTTGAAGTTGACCAAAAGCACCTTGAACATTATTGCTGCTAATTGTGCTTTGAACATCAAGGGGGGAGATATCTTTAGCAGCCATTTTTTGTGGGTCGAGCCATAAACGCATTGCGTAAGTATTAGACCAAATAGAAACTGAGCCGACGTCAGGAAGGTTGGCTAAGATTGGTTTTACACTACGATTTAAATAATCACCTACGGCTGTTTCAGGTAGTGCTGTGCTTCTAAAGGCAATGTATTGAACTGGGTTGGCATTAGGGTCTACGGCGGTAATGACAGGGTCTAAAATCCCTTGAGGTAAGCGATATTTTACCGAGGAAACGGCGTTAGAAACATCGCTGTTTGCCTTGTCCATATCACTGCCGAGTTTGAAGTTAATTGTAATATTACTTTCGCTTTGTGAGCTTTGTGATGTCATGTAATCAACGCCATCGATACCCATCATGGCGTTTTCTACAGGTGTCGTGATAAAGTTTTCTACTAAGTTAGGATCGGCCCCAGGATACTTGATTTCAATGTTAATGACATTGCTCGCGATCACTGGAAATTGGCGCAGGGGGAGTTTGCTAAAGGAGAAAAGCCCGGTGAGAAAAATAATCAAGCTAACAACGGTTGCTAATACGGGACGACGAATAAAAATATCAGTAAAGCTAGTATTGTTCATATAAAACCTTGAAATCCTTTATGGTGGTCTAATAAGGACCCTTTATTATTCCTCTTTAAATCGAGAGATAAGTTTAATTAGCCGGGAGGCCATTGAAATAATCTTCCAGCCAGTAAATGTAAATGAATGTGGAAAACCGTTTGGCCTGCGCCTTGATTGCAGTTCATTACCACGCGATAACCTTCTTCTGCGTGGCCAAGTTGCTTTGCAAGCTTCTGAGCAATTAATAAAAGCTTCCCCGCAAGGTTTGCATGATGTTCTTCTAGATCGTTCAACGTGGAGACATGTAATTTGGGAATGATTAAAAGATGTAACGGAGCGCGTGGCGCAATATCCTTAAAGGCAATAACATCTTCATCCTCATATACGATGTCTGCTGGAATTTTTTTTTCAATAATGCTGCAAAATAAACAATTCATGTTAACGTCTCATATCACTTGTGTAAGATAAATTGATATCTCTCTACAATTTCAAGAAGCATGGTATAATAGCCGGTCATTCTACCATAATTTAACTATTATGCAGCCTCAAAATTTTCATATTTTAAATACCTCTGCGTATAAATTTGTTGCACTTGATCAGCTTGATGAATTGCGCACAAAACTTAAAGAAAAAGCAATTGCTTGTAATTTGAAAGGAACAATTTTGTTAAGCCCTGAAGGCGTAAATGTCTTTTTAGCTGGCTTAGCGGATGACTTAAATGCGTTTCGTGCATGGCTCGAGCAGGACGGACGTTTTTTAGATCTTCCTTGGAAAGATAGCTGGTCAGAAAAAGCGCCTTTTAATCGTATGCTCGTCAAACTTAAAAAAGAAATTATTAGCATGGATGCGCCAATGATTTGCCAAGAAAATCAACGGGCAAAATCAGTGACTCCGGAACAGCTTAAAGCTTGGTTAGATGCGGGCGAAGAGGTTGTTATGTTGGACACGCGTAATGATTACGAATACAAACTAGGCAGCTTTCAAAACGCTATTCGCATGGATCTTGACCATTTTAGAGAGTTTCCTGAGAAAGTTAAAGAACTTTTACCCACACTTAAACATAAACGGGTTGTGTCATTCTGTACAGGGGGCATTCGCTGCGAAAAAGCTGCCTTGTATATGGATAAAGTTGGTTTTGAAGAAGTCTATCAACTCGATGGTGGAATCTTAAAATATTTTGAAGACTGTCATGGTGCACATTATGATGGTGATTGTTTTGTATTCGATAAGCGTGTTGCTGTCGATAAAGATTTAAATCCTACCAGCGCTGTCATGTGCTATGCTTGCTTAAACCCGTTAACGCCTGAAGAACAAGCATCTCCGCTATATATTTATGAGAAGCAGTGCCCTTATTGTGCATCTGTAAAAAGCCAAAGTAAGCGTGATCATTCAACGACAAATAATATTAGCAGCGCAGTGTAAACAATAGTAAAATTTTAAAATAAGGTGAAAATTTATGAAACTTGATGATGTTACTGTCGGTAAGAATCCTCCTCATGAGGTAAATGTGGTTATTGAAATTCCCATGCAAAGCTTACCGGTGAAATATGAAGTAGATAAAAGGACGGGCGCAATGTTTGTTGACCGTTTTTTAAATACCGCAATGTTTTATCCTTGTAACTATGGTTATGTGCCTGGTACTTTAGCGGACGATGGTGATCCAGTTGATGTACTAGTCCTTACCCCTTGTCCGTTAATTAGTGGTTCTGTGATTCCTTGCCGTCCTATTGGTATGTTGCAAATGACAGATGAAAAAGGCGTGGATACGAAAGTATTGGCTGTGCCATTGACTAGCTTAACAACACTTTATGCAGACGTGAAATCTTTTAAAGATATTCCAACAAATATTCTAGACCAAATTGCGCATTTCTTTGAGCATTATAAAGATTTAGAACCTAACAAATGGGTGAAAGTTGATCAATGGTTAGGCGTGGAAGCTGCTCATGCTGAAATTGAAGCCGGTATAAAAGGTTATCGCAACGTTTAATGCCTTATTGATTATTCATTCAATAAGGCTTGTCGGCTAGTGTGAATTATGGTGCAATTAGTTATCTAAATCTTGAGGTAAAATTATGCCAAGCCATGAAGAAATATTAGAACTAATCAAAAAGCATAATTATGGAAAACTAGCCGAATTAAAAGTTGCTGGCATGCATAAAGAAGAGCTAAAAGAGCTTAATAATGCTATTGTTGATTACAACGCTGAATTGGATGCTGAATTAGCGCAAGTCGCTCAAGAAGATGCAGCTAATTGGCGTGTATCTCCTGCTGACAAGGCCAAAAACACAGCGGATGATATACGCCTTGCAAAACGCGCCATGGAGCTTTTGGAAAAAAAAGATGAAGCAGCAACTTGGGCAGGTATGTTTCAAGCGGCGGAACAAGTTGCTAAGGGTGTTATGAAACTTGAAGATTTTCAAGGTCGCTGGCGTTTAGGCGTTGCGGCCATTGAGGCAACGCCTGCCTTGCGAGATCGTGTCCGCGTAGCTCAAACTTCACCACTATCAACTAAGCCAAGCCCTGGTGCAACCCGAACACCAACCCAAAAAGAGCTAGATCTGTTAATTCAACGTAACCCCAGTTTACAGCAAACACTGATGCAAAACCCTGCTTATGCTTTAATTGCACAGTTGCCGCAAAGCCGTGCCGTTGAAGAATATCGTGAACATGCTCAGCAGAAAAATGAAGCTCGTCAGCAGATTGAAGGGTGTGCTGAAAAAGTTCATGACATCATTGAAGGCGTAGATACTATGGCAGAAGTGATGGATCATGGCGTTGGGGCTGCAATGCATCATTCACCTCTTGGTGCTGCGCTTAGTCCAATGCTTTCTGGTATTGCAGGTTGGGCAAATGCCTTAGAAGGCCGCTGATGGACATAACGTTCTTAAGAGACTTTAGCTTCTTTGCTTGAAAAAAAACGCCCACAAAATGAGGTTAGTCTATAAAGTGCTGATCGTAAGGTTTGTTTTTTTGGTAACGTATTGTATACTTTATTAATTGTGCTTATTGTTAATAACAGGCGCTTTTCCTAAAAAAAATTTTAATAAGGATCCTTTAATGAAACGTGAAACTTTAAACTCAGTTAAAAAATTTGCATTCGATTACGTCTTTAACGCGGCTACTGTCGGTCTTGTTGGCACCGTTATAGGTTGTGTAATAGCGAAAGCTTTTCAAGATGAGCACATGACTGCTGAAGTAAGAGAATTGAACACGCAAACGGGTTCTGCGTTAGGTGCCGCTGCTGGCATGCTCGTGGGAGCTTCGGCTACTGCTTCGGTTAAGATTGCTGAAACACTGATTGCTTATAAGAGACAGCGTCAAGCTGCTTTACAAGCTGATGCACAGCAACTGCTTACACCGGACGACCAGTTTGCTTCAGAGAGCTTCACAAATAAATCCGTTTTATGAATTGTCGTGAGACTTAAGCTTTTGCTTTAGTCTCACTTAAAAAATAAGATTGGTAATATTCACACAGTTGCGTTAAGGGGCAAATCTCGCACTTTGGTTTTTTTGCCTGACAAATATAACGGCCATGCAATACTAGCCAATGATGTGCATCTTTTAAATATTTCATAGGAATGATGTGCATTAAATCTTGTTCAACTTTTTCGGGCGTTTTTCCTTTACTTAATCCTAAACGATGCGCGACTCGGAATATATGGGTATCTACTGCGACAGTATTTTCGCCAAATAAAGTATTTAATAAAACGTTAGCGGTTTTTCTGCCTACGCCAGGTAATGCTTCAAGTGCTTGACGATTATTCGGCACTTCACCGCAATGTTTTTTTAGTAAGATTTCACAGGTTTTAATAATGTTTTTTGCTTTGGCATTATATAAACCAATTGTTTTAATATATTCCTTTAAACCCGCTTCCCCTAAGTCAAAAATTTCTTCTGCAGTATTTGCAACAGGAAAAAGCTTTGCGGTCGCAAGATTCACGCCTTTATCTGTTGCTTGTGCTGAGAGGATGACGGCGATTAATAATTCAAAAGGACTTTGGTATTGAAGTTCAGTTGTTGGATTTGGGTTAGCTTTCTTAAGAATTTTAAATATTTTTTCTATTCGTGTCACTGATGGCATAAGTTTCTCTGCGGCTATTCACGCTGCTATTTTACCTTGTTTGCTGGCTGATATTGTAGCGTGATGCTATGTGAGATGCTTTTGTCTTATTTCTTACCAAGAATATTATTAATTTAAACAGCTAAAGGCATGTGTTTTAATAAAAAAGGGTCTTGCTATAAGAGCTGATTCGAGATATGCTGAATTTAGAGGGTCTTCTAAAATTTCTACTAAATAACAAAAGGAGAAATATATATGTTTCCTAAACAACTTCAAGGTGATGAAACAACGGCGTCCAACTTAATAAGCGGTTTAACCGAATGCCTGAAAGATTTTAACATAACCCCTCCAAAATCCTTAGATCTCGAAACTAAAATTAGATTAGAGCCTTTTCGAGCCATACTTTTAAAATTCAGTGACTCATTAAAAAAATCTACAGGCCCTTATCCTGATATTACTGCTGACTTAAGCGCAGTATTACCTGGTTGGACAATCCTTCCTCCTTATATCCCGTATCCAAGTTTAGATGTAAGTACTTTCATACAGTTTTATTGGACAAAGTTTTATGGGATACCAACTCGTTCGTTGGGAATACCAAACCCTAGCAAGAAAGATAATTTATGGTTTACTACCAGCCAAATTGCTTATGTAGTGAAAAAAATCGGGATTGATATTGCAGCTGAAATGCAGATTGATTCTCCTTGTAATGGATTATTTTTTGCTGGGCTCGCGGGATTAGCGGATAAACAAGAGTTGGTTAAAATTTTCATGCCATATGTTAAAGATGTTAACTTTGTCATGGAAGGAGGGGGATACCTTGATACCATTCTACATTTTGCTTTTGCCAATGAAAATTTTCCACTTGCTAAGCAGATTATAGACTCCGCGGAAGAGCATAAAAAAGAAATTGATTTTAATGTAGTCGATAATGAGGGCAAAACCGTCTTAATATTAGCTTGTAAGTTAGGTTCTAACACGGCCGCACTTTACTTGCTTGATCTGAAAAGCAAAGGAAAAAATATTGCTATTAATGTGCAAGATAAAGATGGCCGAACGGCTTTACATTATGCATGTTTACTTGGCATGGTAGAGGTCGCAAAAAAACTTGTTTCTTTAGGCGCTAACTTAACAGTCACAGATAACCAAGGAAAAACCCCTGTTGAACTTTGCACAGCTGGCTTGCGAGGAGTGGCAACACATTTAAAGAGCATGGGAATAGATCCGAGTCGAGATGAAAATGCAGAGAAAAACCATTTTTATGACGCATATGGCTTGAATTTAAGAAACGCCTACCGAAAGGAGCGTTTATATGAAGTACCCTTGTTGGTTGCGAACCAGGCCAATGTTGCTCAGTTTAGAAAGCTTATTGAGACCACGCCTTTTTTTGACTCCAAAGCTTTATCTGAGAGATATGAATTCAAGGCGTTAGATGCTGAAGGACTAGCAAGCTTAATTGAGCAAACAAAAACATTTACTGGCCGATCTAAACTTGATGCTTGCATGGCGGGACATCAACCATTACAAGAATGGGCTGCGCGGCATTGTGCAGCAAATGCTTTAATTGCTCCGCTAAAAAAAGTTATACGGCAATGCCCTGGCAGTATTTATGCTGTTTCTCCAGAAGTGAAGCGCACAGCTCTTCATTTCGCGGCAGTTTCAAAAAAAGACAGTTCTAGCGTGTGTCAATTATTACTTGCCTCTGGCGCTGAGGTGAATAGACAAGACCACCAAGGCAATACAGCATTGCATCTTGCATGTCAGCAAGCCAAAACAGATCGTACAAAATATGCGGTAATTGAAGTCTTGTTAAAAGCTAATGCTGATTTAACAATAACCAATCTACAAGGAAAAACTGCAGAAGATCTTTTTGCAGAATTAACTGATGCGCCAACAAACCTTGCTGAGCTTTTTAAGAGGAAACGATCTTGTCAAAGTACAGACGAAACCACCGAAAATATTCAGAAGCTGACTATGGGAGGGTAGTAAAGCGTCCACTTTTATAGTGGATTCAAAAAAATATTTCACTATGTAAGCGTTAATTTTTGCAATTCTATTGATGTGGTAAATCTGAAATTTTCTTGTTAATAAATTGTTTTGCAGTGATGCGTTGTAGCAGGCAAACTCACTCATGCTTTTAACTTTTATCATGCAAATTTTTCTGAATATATTGCATATCCAGGCAATATTTTATCTCCACAGACTTGCTATTTAAACAAGGCTTGTTTAGAATCGAAATAAGAAGTTTTCTTCAATTAAGTAAAGGGAGTGTTTCTATGAATATTGTGACGAACATTGAAAAAAATGAACGTACCACACGTATGGTAATCGGGGCGATTTTAATTGTAGGTGCAATCTTAGGATTTCCGCGTTTTTTTGCGATCTTATTCGGGATTCTTTTAGTTGTGGAAGGCTATCTTGGCTGGTGCGCTATTCCTTATACAATGGAAAAATTAGGCTTAAATAAAAAATCTGATGGTGGAACACCGCCTCCAGGTGTGTAATTTTTGCTTCGTAGTGACAGGTTTCTATCCTGTCACTACTTTATAATTCTATTTAAGGATATTAAAGCATGTCTGAAACTCCTACACCAGAAAGCGCTATTCCTTTTCCTTGTGACTTTCCTATTAAAGTTGTTGGTAAGAAAGATGATCAGTTCGAACAAGCTGTGCTAGCGATTTTTAAAAAACATTTCCCAAATTTAGCGGAAGGTAGCTTAAAACAACGCCCTAGCCAGCAAGGAAACTATTTAGCTTTGACTATTACGGTACATGCTGAAAGTAAAAAGCAATTAGACGATTTATATCAAGAACTTTCAAAATGTCCTGAAGTTGTGATGGCATTATAAGGCAAGCTTCTATTCTTGCTTTATTGCCCTCGCAATAGGGGCTCATCTCGGTTACAATAAGCGTTTTCTTCTTGAACGCTTGATTTATGCTTGCTTCCAAATTTGATTCCAAACAAACAGAACACGATGCCCGCCAATATTGGCCAGAACAAAATTTTGCCCCAAGTGGTCAGGGAACCCCTTACTGCATTATGCTGCCGCCGCCCAATGTCACGGGTACGCTCCACATGGGGCATGGCTTTCAACATACTTTAATGGATGCGCTAATTCGTTATCACCGCATGCTGGGTGATGATACGCTTTGGCAACCCGGGACAGACCATGCCGGTATTGCCACACAAATGGTGGTGGAAAAACAATTAGCTCGCGATGGTTTAGACCGTAAAACGATGGGGCGTGAAGCGTTTGAACAACGCGTTTGGGCTTGGAAAGAAACCTCAGGTAATACCATTGTTAACCAAATGAAAAAACTTGGCACGACGTGTGATTGGTCGCGCTTACGTTTTACCATGGATGAAGGTTTATCTAAAGCGGTAACAACAGCTTTTGTAAAATTATATGAAGATGGCTTGATTTATCGTGGCACGCGCTTAGTCAATTGGGATCCTGTGCTTCAAACGGCTTTATCCGATTTGGAAGTTTTATCTGAGGAAGAGCAGGGAAGTATGTGGCATCTGAAATATCCGCTTGCCTCTGGTTGGAGTGGCGATGCTACCCCCTCACCCTCGGTCCCTATCCCCGCAGGGGAGAGGGATGACAACTCCCTTCCCCCCTTGGGGGGAAGGGTTGGGGATGAGGGGGCGACAGTACCCCTGTGCCTCATCGTCGCAACAACCCGTCCTGAAACAATGTTAGGTGACGTAGCTGTTGCTGTTAATCCAGAGGATGAGCGCTATAAACATCTTATCGGTCAAAAGATTCTTCTTCCTTTAGTCAATCGCGAAATTCCAATTATTGCAGACGAGTATGTGGATCCCGCCTTTGGGACGGGTTGTGTGAAGATGACGCCAGCGCATGATTTTAATGATTTTGAAGTCTGTAAGCGTCATGAGATTGCGGGTATTAATATTTTTACCAAAGAAGCTAAGTTAAATGACGTTGTGCCTGAAGCTTACCGTGGATTAACCCGTGAAGTCGCGCGTAAGAGAATCGTCCAAGACTTAACAGAATTAGGTTTAGTTGAAAAGATTGAACCGCATAAATTACAAGTGCCACGTAGTGAAAGAAGTGGTGCCATTGTTGAACCTTATTTAACCGAACAATGGTACGTGCGCATGGAATCTTTAGCAAAGCCAGCGCTAGATGTTGTCGAAAAAAATGAAATTGAATTTATTCCTGAAACTTGGCGTAACACTTATCGTCAATGGCTAACTAATATTCAAGATTGGTGCATTAGCCGTCAATTATGGTGGGGGCATCGTGTACCTGCTTGGTATGACGAAGCCGGTAATATTTATGTTGCGCATACTGAACAAGAAGCCATTGAAAAAGCCGGTGGAAAAAAACTCCATCAAGATGACGATGTGTTAGATACCTGGTTTTCTTCAGCACTTTGGCCATTTTCAACCTTGGGCTGGCCTGAAAAAACACCTGAGTTTGAAAAATTTTATCCAACGAATGTTTTAGTGACAGGTTTTGACATCATCTTTTTCTGGGTTGCCAGAATGATCATGTTTGGCCTGTATTTCACAGGAAAAATTCCTTTCAAACAAGTGTTATTTACGGGGTTAATTCGTGACCAAGATGGCCAAAAAATGTCAAAATCAAAAGGAAATGTTTTAGATCCTATTGATTTGATTGAAGGCATTAGCTTAGACGATCTATTGCAAAAACGTACCTTTGGTTTGATGATGGAATCACAAGCTAAAACCGTGGAAAAAGCAACGCGCAAACAATTTCCTGAGGGTATTCCTGCCTTTGGTGAAGACGCGCTGCGCTTTACTTACTGTGCTTTAGCGACTCATGGTCGTGATGTGCGCTTTGATCTCGAACGTGTTGAAGGTGCAAGAAATTTCTGTAATAAACTTTGGAATGCCACTCGCTTTATCCAAATGCAGCTTGAAAAATGTGATGTTACTCAATTGCCACAAGGTTTCCCAACCCTGGATTCCTTAGAGTTGCCAGAACAGTGGATTGTGAGTAAATTAAATAATGTAATTGAAGTTGCGCATAAATACTTCACTGAGTTTCGTTTTGATTTATTGGCGCAAACTTTATATGAATTCGCTTGGTATGAATTTTGTGATTGGTATATTGAATTCGCCAAAATTCGCTTAAATGAAAAAGTTGATCAAGCAATATTGCAAGTTTTAGTTAATACGCTTGAAACTATTTTACGTTTATTACATCCTATTATCCCTTTTATTACAGAAGATCTTTGGCAGCATGCGATTAAACCAGTGTTAAATCTGCAAGGTAAAACGCTGATGCTTGAAGCCTATCCTCGTACTTGTGGGGAAGGTTCGCAAATTATTCCTACAGCTGTTGCTATTATTGATCAAGTTAAAGATATTATTCTTGGTATTCGTCAGGTGCGCAATTTTTATAAAATTGAACCTAAAAAAGCTTTACCACTGGTTTATGTGCAAGACCCTCTTAGTGCAACGGCTGAAGTTTTTAAACATGCTGATTTGTTAATGTTAATCCAGCAATTGGCAAAAGTCGATGAACTTAAATTAGCCGCAAATGATCAAACATTTGATGAAACTTTTGGGGCTTCAACAGCGATTGGTTCTCTGAGAGCTTTTGTTTCCTTGCAAGGCTTAGTTGACTTTGAAGCTGAAGAAAAAGCTAAAAAAGAAAAAGCATTAAAAGAAAAGACTAAGTTAGAAGCTGAGAAGGCTAACCTTGAAACGCGCTTACAAAATGCGGATAAAGTTCCTGAAGCCGTCGCGCAAAAATGGCGTGAACGTTTAAAGGAAATTGAGGCAAGCTTGGGGTTATAAAAATGCTAGGGTGGGCAAAGTGCAGCGTGTCCACCTTTATGGTAATGGTTTAATAAGCATGCCACGCTTTGCTGGCTCTACATAAATATTAGATACGAGAGAAAAAGATGACAACACTAGAACTTCAAACACTTCGTGAGACAATGAATAAATTTTATCGCGCTGATGAAGCTGTCTGCGTTGAAACTTTGCTTGATGCTGCTCGGCTGCCAGAGCAGACGGCGCAAAAAATACAAGAACGCGCGGAAAAAATGATTAGTGCTATTCGCGCGAAGCGTTTAAAGCAAGGTGGTGTGGATGCTTTTTTGAAAGAATATGATTTATCCGGCGAAGAGGGTATTGCGCTTATGTGCTTGGCAGAAGCAATGTTGCGTATCCCCGACAAGGCAACCCAAGATAAATTGATCGCCGATAAAATTGCAATGGCCAATTGGAGTGAGCACTCTGGTAAAAGCGATTCGCTTTTTGTAAATGCAGCGACCTGGGGCTTAGTTTTAACAGGAAAAATTTTAAGCCAAGATTCTTCCAATGGCTTAATGAAAGCTTTTAAATCCATGGTGCAAAAGATTAGTGGCCCTATGGTTCGTGTTGCGGTTGGGCGAGCAATGAAAATGCTGGGTAGCCAATTTGTGATGGGTGAAACCATTGAAGAAGCACAGAAGCGTGCAGAAGCGCTGGAGTCTCAAGGCTATCTATTTTCTTATGACATGCTGGGTGAAGCGGCGCGCACAACAGCTGATGCTGAGCGTTATATGCAATCTTATTTAAAAGCCATTGATGCCATTGGAGCAAAATCAAAAGGACGCCCAACTAACTCTTCGGGCATCTCTATTAAGCTTTCAGCACTTTATCCACGTTATGAATTTGCTCATCATGCTGATGCGGTAGCGGCGTTAATCCCTAAGTTAACTTTATTAACGCAAAAGGCAAAACAATATAATATTAATTTAACTGTTGATGCTGAAGAAGCAGATCGTTTAGAACTTTCTTTGGATATTATTAGTCAAGTTTTTTGTGATCCACAATTTGCCGATTGGGAAGGTTTTGGTTTGGCTGTGCAATCTTATCAAAAACGTGCTTACTACTTGCTTGACTGGCTAATTGCATTAACACAGCAGCAAAATAAACGCATGTTTGTGCGCTTAATTAAAGGCGCATACTGGGATTCGGAAATTAAATTTAGTCAGGTAGGTGGATTTGAAGGTTACCCTGTATTCACACGTAAAGCGGCTACTGATGTTTCTTTTATTGCTTGTGCCCGTAAAATGTTAGCCCATCCTGAAAGTTTCTATGGCCAGTTTGCAACGCATAATGCTTTTAGTGTTGCGGCAGTCATGGAATTGGCCGGCGAGCGTAAAGATTTTGAATTTCAATGTTTGCATGGTATGGGCTATACCTTATACGATGAAGTATTAAAGCAGATGGCTAATGGCGTGCCTTGCCGTGTTTACGCGCCAGTCGGAGGGCACGAAGACTTATTGGCTTATTTGGTTCGCCGTTTATTAGAAAACGGTGCGAATAGTTCTTTTGTAAATCAAATTTTAGATGAAAACATTTCAGCGCATGTTATGGCACAGAATCCTGTTATACGTCTAGCGGCAACAAAACCTAAAGCAAATCCTTATATTCCTTTACCACGTTTACTGTATGGAGAGCATCGCTTGAATTCATTAGGTATTGATTTTTCAAATTCAACAGAATTTTCTGAGGTACAACAAGGCTACCAAGCAGCTGCCAAAAAAACTTGGCAGGCTAAACCAACTTTAGCGACGGAAGCGCAAATGGCTACAGCAAAAGCTAGCACCAACCCAGCTAATGGAGAAAAAGTTGGTGAATATTTTGAAGCCACTGTAGATTATTTTGAACCAGCATTAGCGCGAGCAACACAAGCGTTTATGCCTTGGGCTGAGCGCACGATTGAAGATCGTGCGGCTATTCTGGAAAAGGCAGCCGACTTACTTGAACAAAACCGCTATGAGTTAATGTGGTTAGCAACAAATGAAGCGGGTAAAACTTTATTTGACGCAAATGCCGAAGTGCGGGAAGCGGTAGATTTTTGCCGTTATTACGCACAAATGGCAAGAGAAACTTTAAAGCCATTGCCAATGCCAGGTCCTACAGGTGAAAGCAATGTATTAACTATGCATGGGCGTGGTGTAATTGCTTGTGTCAGTCCATGGAACTTCCCGTTGGCAATTTTCTTAGGTCAAGTAACAGCTGCATTAGTCGCTGGAAATGTGGTGATGGCAAAACCTGCTGGACAAACGCCTTTAATTGCTGCCAAAGCGGTAGCGCTGCTACATGAAGCGGGCGTGCCGCAAGAGGTTCTGCAATTAGTATTAGCTAGTGGCCGTTTAGTAGGGGAAAAATTAATTGCGGACGAACGCATAAAAGGGGTAATTTTTACAGGTTCCACCGATACCGCGCAAAATATTAATCAGACTTTAGCCGCAAGAAAAGGCGCGATTGTTCCTTTAATTGCAGAAACAGGCGGCCAAAATGCGATGATCGTGGACTCTTCTGCATTGCCTGAGCAAGTTGTGCAAGATGTTATTACCTCCGCATTTGGAAGCACGGGGCAGCGCTGCTCTGCTTTACGAGTTTTATTTATTCAAGAAGATATTGCTGATAAAACGATTACTATGTTGAAAGGGGCAATGGCAGAGTTAAGCATGGGTAACCCTGCCTTACTCGCGACAGATATTGGTCCTGCAATTGATGAAGCGGCTAAAAAAGGCTTATTGGCGCACCGAGACTATTTAAATAGTCTGCCTGGAGCAAAACTCATTGCGGAAGTTTCTTTAGGCGATGCGAATCCGCAGGGCTCATTTTTTGCGCCTTGTGCGTATGAAATACCAAATATCCACGTGTTAAAACAAGAGGTATTTGGCCCAGTGTTACATGTTATTCGCTATGCGGCAGAAGATTTGGATAGCATCATTGATCAAATTAATTCTACTGAGTATGGTTTAACGATGGGAATTCATAGCCGAATTGATCAAGTGGTCAAGCATATTGCTACAAAAATTAATGCTGGCAATATTTATGTTAACCGCAATATGATTGGCGCTGTTGTAGGTGTTCAAGCATTTGGCGGCGAAGGCTTGTCAGGTACTGGCCCTAAAGCAGGTGGGCCGCATTACTTATTGCGTTTATGCTTGGAAAGAATGCTGACGATTAACACGACGGCGGCTGGTGGGAATGCAACATTGATGGCAGCCGTTGAAACAGGTGGCGATTGATTTATAGGATGAGCAAAAATAGGCGTTCATGCCGTTTTTGGCTATGCTGTGGGAGGGAGGTTTTCTTCTTCCCGGCAAAGTTGCTATCTAAGCCAATTTCCTATACATTTATTGTAACTGTCTGAGGTGGAAAAGGAATAATATTATGTCGAATTTACTAAACAGGTTTTTGATTGGCTTCAGTGCATTCCTAAGTGTCTCTATTGCTTCTGCAGATTTTCATTTGGGGCCTTTAACCAGTGATGACAACAGCCAACAGGCGCTACAGCAGCAATATTATAATCCACAAACAGATCAAACAGATTTTTCTTTTCCTTCAGGCGTATTCCGTCAAGTTAGCGATGGTTGCCTTTATGATATGAATAAGTTAAGTTGCTATTCTCAAGACATTAACGGCATGACATCTTATTTCCCGACAGTCATGACCGTCGGGGATTGCCAAAATATTTATGTTAATCGTGGCGGCTTCTTGAAGTGCGGAGATTAACTTGCCATGGATAAAATAAGACTTCGCTGGGCTTGCCGTCGCGGTATGCTTGAGCTAGATCTGCTGTTGTCCCCATTTTTAGAAAATGCCTTTGGCCATTTAAAAGCAGACCAGCAACAGTTGTTTGAATTATTTTTAGCTGAAAATGACCAAGATCTCTATGCTTGGATTTTGGGCTTTAGAGATTGCCCTATTGAAAAATTTCATCCGCTTTTAACAGAAATTCGACGTTACCATGCCATTGAATGATCCTTTTTTGCGCTCCGTATTCTTGGTTTTGAGTGTGGTTTTTGCGTTATTGTGCATTTTAATTTCCGCGTGCCCGCTGATTTTTAAAGTGATGTTGATAACGGTTATTTTATTGAGTGTTATGCTTCTGGCTATCTGTTGCCCTTCGATAAAATTTTATCGTTTTAATAAAATATCGGATTCTTCAGTAGGCTACTTAACAGACCAGAAGCATAAAAATTATATTGCCCAACTTGATAGCGATAGTATTTTCTTAGGGACATATTTTATTTTTATTAAAGGCCGACTTTTAAACGCTGATTTAAAGTTTTTTCAACGAAGGTTTTCTTTGGTGTTATGCCGTTGGTTCTACTCAGCGGCAGATTGGCGACATTGGCAGGTTTATTTGCGAACATTGTAATAAGCATTATATTGAGAGACTTTCTACTTCCTTATGTTAAATAAAAACTCTTATTTGATCGACTATTTTTGGTTATTTGTTGCGATTGCAATTTTCTTTGGTTTTATGCTGGGTTGCCGCGCTTTAAGCGTGCCAGATGAAGCACGCTATAGTGAAATTCCACGTGAGATGTTATTGTTCCACGATTTTATTACCCCACATTTAGATGGCGTAAAGTACTTTGAAAAACCGCCTTTTCTCTATTGGGTACAAAGCGGTATGATTGCGCTTTTTGGTATTAACGAGTGGGCGCTTCGTTTGCCTACGGCATTCATGGGGCTATTGGGTTGTTTAGCGACTTATACGGTTGGTCATTATTTTTTTAATCGTGCGACAGGTATTATTTCTGCTGTTATTTTAGCAACAAGTCCATTATATTTTGGGATGGCGCACTCAATCACGCTAGATATGGCGGTGACTTTTTGGCTAACCCTAACTTTATTTTCTTTTATTGTTGCGGTTGATTTGCCTTGGCATTCTAAAGCAAGAAGAAACGTTTGCTGGCTGATGTATGTGGCAGCTGCATTAGCTGTATTAACCAAAGGCTTAATTGGTGTTGTGTTGCCTGGTGTGGTTGCATTTTCTTGGCTATTAATTTTTAATCGTTGGCGCGAGTTAAAGCAACTGCATTTAGTTTCTGGAATATTACTTTTTTTAGCAATCGCTTTGCCTTGGCATATTTTAGTACAATTAAAAAATCCTGAATTTTTTAATTTTTATTTTATTGAACAGCATTTTACGCGCTTTTTAACGAAAGCAATGGGGCGCTATAAGCCTATCTGGTGGTTTATTCCTATTCTTTTTGTGGGGATATTTCCGTGGGTATTCTTTTTGCCGCAAGCCTTGCGTTTTAAATGGTCTGAGCGCGCCCAATATCAGCGTGAAATTTTTTTCATGTTATGGGCAATTGAAATTTTTATTTTTTTCTCTTTATCCGATTCAAAACTTATTCCCTATATTTTGCCAGTGCTTCCACCACTAGCGTTGTTATTAGCAAAATTCTTGCAAGCGGGTTTTCAAGTTGATGCTGGCGCCAGCCTGTCTCCACATCAGAGAAGTATGAATATCTCTTTGAAGATGCTGAGTGTTTTTTCATTGCTTGTGATTGTAGGTGTTTTAAGCACGCCTTTTTGGAAACATGTATTTACTTCTGCTCAGGCAATGTATTTGTATTTTATGATGGTTCCATTTTTGCTTATGCTGGTTTTGCCTTGGTTTAAATGGGATTTAACGCGCAAAATACTGGCTGTTTTTTTGGCGCAAGTTTTGCTCTTATGGAGTCTAATTGCTGCAATTCCGGCTTTTGATCTTCGCCCCATTAAATCTTTGGCTTTACAAATTAAACAATTAGCAAAGCCCAATGATATTGTGGCGAGCTATGGCTTGTACTATCAAGATTTGCCAGTATATACCAAGCGTTTAGTTTTAATTGTAAGTTGGAAAAATGAATTAAGTTTTGGTTATGCACATCAGCCAGATGCAAAAGAGCGCCTGATTGATCAAGATGATTTTTGGAAAATTTGGCAACAATCGCAGCGCGTATTTGCCATTATGGATCAAAATGACTTCCAAAATGTTTCAAAAAAATATCCTATGTATGTGATTGGTACGCATGATGATGATTTGCTAGTAAGTAATAAGCCTTAAGAAGTTAACCGAGATAGATTATGACTTGCTCTATGAATTTGTGGGGTAATAAATGAATACCGCTTGGAACTTTAGTGCAGGTCCAGCAATGCTTCCGAGAGAAGTGCTTGAACAAGCTCAGGCAGAGCTTTTAGACTGGCATGGGCTTGGTGTCTCCGTGATGGAGATCAGCCATCGCAGCTCAGAATTTGAAGCATTAACACAAGAAACTATGCGTAATTTACGTACTTTGCTTGCGCTGCCAGAAGATTTTGAAATTATTTTTACAACCGGTGGTGCGCAAGCGCAGTTTGCTTTAGCACCAATGAATTTATTAACTGAAAATGAAGTGGCTGATTATTTAGTGACAGGATGGTGGTCACAGCTTGCGGTGCGTGAGGCATCGCGTTTTGCCAAAGTCAATGTCGTTGCTGATTCTGCTGATTTCAATTTTAGAAAAATTCCTGATCCTAGCCAATGGCAGTTAAACCCACAGGCGCGCTATTTTCATTATGTCTCCAATGAAACCGTGCATGGAATTCAATTTAAAACTATTCCTCATGTTGATAAGCCATTGATTGCTGATATGTCTTCAGACTTTTTATCAAAGCCGCTAGATTTTGAGCGTTTTGGTTTAATCTATGCCGGTGCGCAAAAGAATATCGGTCCTGCGGGTTTAACGCTTGTAATTGTGCGCCGAGATTATTTAAAGCATTTAACGGGTAGGGCGCCAAAGGTTTTTGATTATGCCGCTATATCACAAGCGTTTTCCTCACCGAATACGCCGCCGACATTTAGTTGGTATTTGGCAGGTTTAGTCTTTAAATGGCTGTTAAAGCAAGGCGGTTTATCTGCCATTGAAAAGATAAATGAAGAAAAAGCAAGCTTACTTTACCAGGCGATTGATCACAGTAGTTTATATCACTGCCCAATCGACCCTAGTTGCCGTTCAACCATGAATGTTGTTTTTGATTTGCAGGATAGTACTTTGTTACCTAGGTTTTTAGAGCAAGCGCGCCAGCATGGGCTAATGGGTTTAAAAGGGCACAAGGTGCGTGGTGGCGTTCGGGCTAGTATCTATAACGCAATGCCAGTGACCGGGATTAGATCCTTAATTAATTTTATGAAGGAGTTTGAGTATGCTAACTAAGGAGTGGTTATTAAAACGTGTGGTTATCTGCACCATTTTGGCTTCTGTATTAGGAATAATTTCATATTCTTTCTGGGACAGGGCAATTGTTTTGTGGTTAAGTCAACATCATTCACGGCAATGGGACTGGGCAATCCATGTTAGAGGCGCTGCGAACATTTTAACGAAGTTTCCGGAGTATGCTTCAGCGCCGTTATTAATATATTTTTTTATTCGTATCGTTTTTGGTTGCCTTAGCACTGTTGAAAAAAAATGCTTAATTGGTTTTATTGCATTACTTATCGCATTTTTTGGTATTTGTTCTAACTACATTCGGTCTTTTCTAGGTAGAGCTTGGCCCGCGACATGGACACACGATAACCTTTCTTTTTTAGGAAATGGTGTTTATGGCTTTCACTTAGGTATCAATAACCCTTTATTTTGCTCTTTCCCTTCATGCCACTCATTAACTGCTGCGCTTTTAGCAACATTTTGTTGGTATTATTTTCCACGCTTACGCTGGGTGGTTCTAGCTTATGCATTATTTGTGATGTTTATTATGGTTATTCAGTATTATCATTTTTTAAGCGATGTTATTATAGGTGCGGGAATAGGATATTTAACAATGATTACGGTTTATTTTTGTACAAAGCAACATTTATTGGAGTTAGAATGAGTTGTATTCCGGTAATTACGATCGACGGTCCAAGCGGTACAGGCAAGGGTACGATTAGTCAACAGCTGGCGAGGAAACTTGGTTGGCACTATTTAGATAGTGGCGCCATTTATCGCGTGCTAGGATTGGCAGCCTTACGCGCAGAGGTTGATTTGCAAGACGAACAAGCGCTGAGCCAAATTGCGCTTGAGCTTCCTTTGTCGTTTCAGGATGATCAAGAGTCTTTTCGTTTATTTTTAAAAGATGAGGATGTAACCCTGAAAATCCGTTCAGAAGAGTGCTCGCGTGCTGCGTCCATCGTATCTGCTTTCGGTTGTGTTCGTGCAGCGTTATTAGAGCGCCAAAGAATTTTTCGCAAAGCACCAGGCTTAGTGACGGATGGTCGTGATATGGGGACGATTGTTTTTCCAGATGCAATTGTAAAGATTTTTTTAGATGCAAGTGCAGAAGTAAGGGCTGAGCGCCGCTTCCAACAGTTGAAAAAAATGGGTATTAATGCTAACATTGATGCTATTTTGGCAGAACTTCGGGCACGAGATGAAAGGGATCGCTCAAGGGCTATTTCCCCCTTAATTCCTGCGCCTGATGCTATTTTAATTGATTCAAGTGGCCTAAGTATTAGCCAAGTGATGGAAAAAGTTATAGCGCTTTTGCCAAAAGAAATTATGGGGAAATAGTTGGTCCTCATCTCCCACTTGTGAGAGAGGGAAGAGTACACCATCATTTCATTCTATTAACTTAACCAAAAACCTTAGGTGCGGCTTTAGCCGTTAATATTAACATGACAGAAAGTTTTCAGCAGTTATTTGAAGAAAGTTTAGTACGTGTAGCTCCACGCGTTGGCGCTAATTTACATGCACACGTTGTTGCCATCAATCGCGATTTCGTAATCGTCGATGCTGGTTTAAAATCCGAATGCCCAGTTCCTATTAACCAGTTCAAAAATGAACGTGGTGAACTCGAAGTTAATGTCGGTGATAGCGTTGAAGTTGTTCTAGAAGCATTTGAAGATGGTTATGGCGAAACACGCTTCTCCCGTGAGAAAGCAAAACGTAATGAAATGTGGACCAAGTTAACTCTGGCGCATGATAGCGGTGAGTCCGTATTTGGTACCGTTACAGGTCGCGTTAAAGGCGGCTTTACTGTTGATATTGGCCCTGTTAAAGCATTCTTGCCTGGCTCATTGATTGATGCTAAAGCAATGAAAGATCCTAGCGAACTTGAAGGCAAAACTTTAGAGTTCCGCGTGGTTAAAATTGATAACAAACGTAATAATGTGGTTGTTTCACGTCGTAACGTGATGAATGCTGAATCTGCCGCTGAACGTCAAGCATTACTTGATGGCTTGAGCGAAGGTTCTGTGGTTCGTGGTACCGTTAAAGGTATTACTGATTACGGTGCATTTATCGACTTAGGCGGTTTAGATGGCTTGTTGCATATTACTGATATCGCATGGCGTCGTGTTCGTCACCCAAGCGAAGTATTACAAGTTGGTCAAGAATTAAGCTTAAAAGTATTGAAGTTCGACCGTGATAAAACTCGTGTTTCCTTAGGCTTGAAACAAATGGGTGATGATCCATGGGGTGATTTAGCGGCTCGCTTCCCAGTAGGTACAAGAGTTAAAGGTAAAGTCACCAATATGGCTGACTACGGTTGCTTCGTCGAAATTGAAGAAGGCATCGAAGGCCTTGTTCACGTTTCTGAAATGGATTGGACCAACAAAAATATTCATCCATCTAAAGTCGTTTCCTTAGGTGATGAAGTTGAAGTTATGGTATTGGATATTGATCCAGAGCGTCGCCGTATTTCTTTAGGTGTAAAACAATGTAAAGAAAATCCATGGTTAGCGTTTGCTGATAAATATCAAAAAGGCGACATCATTGTTGGTAAAATTAAATCTATTACTGACTTTGGTATCTTTATTGGCTTGCCAGATGGTATCGACGGCTTAGTGCATATGTCTGATATTTCTTGGACAGTGGCACCAGAAGAAGCTATCCGTAAGTACAAAAAAGGCGATGAAGTTAAAACCATCGTGCTTGCAATTGATGCTGAACGTGAACGTATTTCTTTAGGTATTAAACAACTTGAAGATAAACCACCAGCAACATCATTGAAAAAAGGTGATATTGCTTCTGGTAAAGTAACTTCGATTGATGAAGAAGGCGTGCTTGTTGATTTAGGCGATGGCGTTGAAGGCTTTATTAAGCCTAGCGACGTTTCCCGTGATAAAGACACTAATATTCATGACTTGCTCAAAGTAGGCGATGAAGTTGAAGCAAAAGTGTTAAGTCACGATAAGAAAACACAGCGCATTAACCTTTCTATCAAAGCTAAAGAACTTGGCGATGAAAAAGAAGTGTTAAAAGACCTTAACCGTCAATCTGAAAAAGTTGGTGGTACATTCGGTGATCTTTTAAAAGAAAAGATTGAAGAATAAAGTTGTAAATTCGTCCTCAATTCTTAGCTCCTCTCTTTGAGAGGGGAAAAGGAAAGGGGGTGTAGGGTGGGCAAAGCGCAGCGTGCCCACCCCTTTAAAAGATGGACACATCGCTGCCGCTCCTTAGCTCACCCTACATTTTTTCTTATGCTTATATCTAAAAATATTGCTATCGTTGGTGTTACTGGCCAAGTTGGTCAAGTTCTTCTTAAAATCCTTGCTGCCAAAAACTTTCCTGCTTCGCAATTAAGGTTTGTTGCTAGTGAGCGTTCTGCTGGGAAACAAATCCATTATCAAAATCAGGCTTTAACGGTTGAAGATATTGCAAGCTTTGATTTTTCTAAAGTTGATTTAGCGTTTTTTGCTGCAGGTAGTGAAGTGGCAAAGCATTACGCGCCAATTGCTGCCAATGCGGGTTGTATCGTGATAGATAAGAGCTCTTATTTTCGCATGGATCCTGCGGTACCGTTGGTTGTACCAGAAGTGAATGGTTATCTCTTAAAAAACTCTCCTAGTAAAATTTTTGCTGTACCAAATTGCTCGACCATCCCTTTAGTAATGGCATTAAAGCCTTTACACGATTTAGCTATTGTAGAGCGTGTAGAAGTTGCAACTTATCAAGCAGTTTCTGGTGCCGGTATAAAAGGTGTGCAAGCATTAGAGGACGAAATTAAAAGCTTTAAAAATTCTGATATAACCGAATATGATAATAAGGTGCCAAAGCTTGGCTTTCCTATTGCTTTTAATATTATCCCAAAGATTGATGATTTTTTGCCTTCAGGCTATACCAAAGAAGAAATGAAGATGACTGATGAGACAAAGAAAATCTTATCGCCAGAGATACTCGTTAATGCAACGGCTGTTCGTGTGTCAGTCTGGCAAGGGCATTCTGAAGCAGTTCATTTACGGACAGTCAAACCGCTTGAATTAGCGGCGGCCACACAAGCGTTAAAAGATTTCCCTGGAATTCAATTCTGCGAAGCTGAAATTCCAATGCCTTTTACCCACGCAGCAAATAACCCTATCGTGTGGCTTGGCCGATTGCGTCGTCACCCACAAGATTCTGCACATTATTTAAGTTTCTGGTTGACTTGCGATAATTTATATAAGGGCGCTGCTTATAATGCTCTGCAAATTGCAGAAAAATTGTTTGACAGCTTAGCGAAGAACGCTTAATATTCTTTTAAGCATTCTAAGATATAATGAGCTGGAAAATAACAAATTTTTAAGGAATTATTATGGCCAATGCTCCTAGCAGTCAAACGGCTTTATTAAAATCTGAAGTGGAAAAACTCCAAGAAGTTTCTTCAACCGCGCTTGCAGCAGCAAAACAAGCGGCTAGCCAAGCGAAAAGATCCTCTCTTGATGAAGATGAACAAAAACTTCGCAATGAAGAAGCGATTGCTATTACGACGGCTGCTGGCAATGCCCATGCAGAAGCTGTTCGTGCCCAAGTATTGACTCATAAAAGCGAAACCCCTAATCAAGCGCGTGAAGCTCAACACGACAAAATTCTATTTGAAGAGATTCTTAAGGGAATCAATGTGCAGCTTAATCAACAGACGGGGCAAGCACAAATTACCCTTACTGGCGCTGCTGCCCAAGCAATGACACAAACCATTCCTGGCGCTCATTTAAATTTAGCTCAATTAGTTCAGCAAACTGCCTTGCAGAATTTACCCGCATCAGCGCCTGCATTAACGGTTGTGCGTTTGAGTGATACAGAAACGATGATTGCAAAAGCAGATGCCGTAGAAGAAATATTAAATGCTTATGATCAGCATCCAGCGCTTCCTGCGACAAATTCAGAAGTGGCTGTGCCAGCTCACCGTCCTCTTCCACGTGCTCGACACGGTGAAGTGTTTGATGTACGTGCCTGGAGCCGCGAGCCAGTTTCTGCAATAGCGGATGATCGTTTGTTAAGAGTGATGAAACATTTTTATAGTTTGCATCATGGTGAAAGCGCATTATCAGTGCGTTCACATTTATCATCTCACACCGCATTTTCAATGAGTATTGCATTAGATGCCGCATTGCCAGTCTTTAGGCAAACCATTCAGCATCCTTTACTGCTCAATGCTCGGGCTCAGCATCCAGCATACTTTGATAGCTCAGTAGCTGTTATGCAAGGGGTTGCGATGAAACTTAAAGCATTAGCTAATGGTATGGAGCAAAGCTTAATGGCATTTAACCCTCGTATGTATGGCTTCTAATGATTTAGCCATGTTTGAATAAGTTCAAAAGATAAACTAAATGGCAGAGGCAGGGTAGAAGGTAACTTCTCCCTGCTAAACCACTGCGCATCGCTTAATTCCGTTGAATCAATTTTAATTTCTCCGCTATCATAGTCTGCAATAAATCCACACATTAATTGGTTGGGAAAAGGCCATGCTTGTGAGTCAATATAACGTAGATTCTTGATCTTTATTCCTACTTCTTCCATCACTTCTCGATGTACACATTCTTCTAGCGTCTCTGCAGGCTCTACAAAACCTGCTAATACACTATATAAGCCTGGTCTAAAATGAATTGAGCGTGCTAGTAAAATTTCATTTCCTCGGGTAATAGCGACTAAGATGCAGGGCGAAATGCGAGGGTAATTAATTAAACCACATGCAGAACATTTTTTAGCACGATCATGATCAAAATATTCCATCAAAGCGCCGCAGCGTCCACAGTATTGATGATCTATCCGCCAATCAAGTAGTTGGCGTCCCCTTGCAACCAAGCGCGATAAATTTTTGCCTAGATGTAGATAAGCATCACGAAGGTTTATTAATTTTCCAGAAAAGTTTTCTGTCGCAAGTTTGGCAACATGATATTCGGTGCCATTCAGCTCATGCAAGAAAAAAGTATGCTCTAAATGAAAATTTTCAATGTCACTACTTTCTGGCAAAACAAGTTGGCTGGCGGTTTCCTGAAGAAGAATATCATCCTGCTTGAGTATAATGTAAGTTTTTGGCATATATGATAATATTAACTCAAATTTTTAATGATGAAAATCGTTAGTTTTTATTAAATAATGGATTGTTATGGCTTTATCGCGTGAACAAATCGCTATGCGCATTGCGCAAGAATTAAAAGATGGAGACTATATCAACTTAGGTATCGGGATCCCAACCTTAGTTGCAAATTATGTGCCTCAGGGGGTGCAAGTCATGATGCAATCAGAAAATGGCTTGCTTGGTATGGGGCCTTATCCGCTAGAAAGCGAAATTAATCCCGATTTAATTAATGCTGGGAAAGAAACGGTGACAGTAGTAAAGGGCGCTGCATTTTTTTCTTCTGCAGAAAGCTTTGCTATGATTCGCGGTGGTCATGTTGATCTTACGGTCTTGGGCGCGTTTGAAGTAAGTGAGCAGGGTGATATTGCTTCTTGGATGGTGCCGGGTAAAATGATTAAAGGCATGGGCGGCGCGATGGACCTTGTTGCGGGCGCACGAAAGATTATTGTTGCGATGGCCCATACCAGTAAAACGGGTGAATCGAAGCTTTTACCTCAATGTACTTTGCCATTAACGGGAGTGGGCTGCATTAAACGTGTCGTAACCGATCTTGGTTATTTTGAAATCAAAGACGGTGCCTTTTATCTTATTGAGCGTGCACCAGACGTTAGTGTTGACTATATCCGGGCGCATACAGCAGGCAAATTGGTTGCGTCAGACGGTTGTCCTGAGATGAAATTTTAAACATTAATTCATGTTTCAGCATTGTTGAAGTCTATGCTTAACGCTAGGTTAGATTTCATTTGTCTGAAATAATATTATAAAAATTAGAGGAAGTTTTTATTATGCAGCGTCCAAGTAAACGTCAATCCAATCAGCTCCGCCAGATTAAACTTACCCGTCAGTATACTAAGCATGCTGAAGGCTCAGTATTGGTTGAGTTTGGTGATACAAAAGTTATTTGTACAGCTAGTATTATTAATGGCGTACCAAAGTTTTTAAAAGGGACCGGCCAAGGCTGGATCACCGCAGAATATGGCATGTTGCCACGCGCAACCTCCGATCGCGTTGATCGTGAAGCGGCAAAAGGTAAGCAAAGCGGCCGTACGGTAGAAATCCAACGTTTGATTGGTCGATCCTTACGTGCCATGGTTGATTTGAAAGCTTTAGGAGAACATACGATTACAGTTGACTGCGATGTTATCCAAGCCGATGGTGGCACGCGAACCGCAAGTATTACAGGTGGCGCGGTTGCGCTTGTTGATGCATTAAATGCTATCCACCAAAAGAAACAATTAAAGAGACACCCATTCGTGCAGCTGGTCGCTGCAGTTTCGGTAGGTGTATACAAAGATGTGTCTGTTTTAGATTTAGATTATCAAGAAGATTCTTCTGCAGAAACGGATATGAATGTCGTTATGACAGAACATGGCGGATTTATTGAGCTGCAAGGTACGGCAGAGAATGGTACGTTTAGTAGTGATCATCTTGAGGAAATGCTTAGTTTAGGGAGAGTTGGTGTGCAGGCTTTGGTTGGTAAGCAGAAAGAAGTTTTAGGGATGTAGGAGGTACGCCAGCCCCCTCACCCTCGATCCCTCTCCCCGATGGGGAGAGGGAAGTATTCCATCCCCCCTTGAGGGAAATGAGAAGGGGCAGTAACTCCCTTCTCCCCAGCGGGGAGAAGGGCTGGGGATGAGGGGGTGGGAGTGGTAACTCGCCCAGAAAGAAGAGCTGGAGGCGAATGATACAAAGGTAACCAAATATGTTAGAAATAAACACACACATCGAGAAAATCAAAGACGCATTGCAAAGAACCAACGAACTTCGGAGGTATCTTTGACTATGACCACAATAAAGAACGCTTAGAAGAAATCCAGCTTGAGCTAGAGCAACCTACCATTTGGGATAACCCTGAGCGCGCGCAAACACTTAGTAAAGAGCGTGTTAAGCTAGAAAAATTAACTCATGGTTTAGATGAGCTTTGGCATGGTTTGCAAGACTGTGAAGAGCTGATCAAAATGACAGCACAAGAAGATGATGAGGCAAGTCTTAACCAAATCCTAGTAGACGTAGACCAGCTTATCCAAAAATTAGAGCGCTTAGAGTTTGAGCGTATGTTTTCAGGACAGCATGATGCGAATAATGCTTATCTGGATATTCAAGCAGGCTCAGGTGGTACAGAGGCGCAAGACTGGGCGCAAATGTTGATGCGGATGTATTTACGTTTTGGTGATCAACATGGTTTTCAAACAGAGGTGACGGATTGTTCAGATGGTGAGGTTGCTGGCATTAAAGGTTGTACCATCAAATTTACCGGCGACTATGCTTATGGTTGGTTACGTACTGAAACAGGCGTGCATCGTTTAGTACGGAAATCCCCTTTTGATGCCAATAACAAACGCCATACATCTTTTGCATCCGTCTTTGTTTCACCAGAAGTCGACGATGATATTGACATTGAAATTAATCCGGCAGATTTAAGGGTCGATACTTATCGAGCTAGTGGCGCTGGCGGTCAGCACGTTAACCGAACAGATTCTGCCGTGCGAATTACGCATATTCCCACGAATACTGTCGTGCAATGCCAGAATGATCGCTCGCAGCACAAAAACCGTGCTCAGGCGATGAGTCAGTTAAAATCTAAACTGTATGAATTAGAATTGCAAAAAAAGAATGCTGAAAAAAATGCCTTAGAAGCTTCTAAATCAGATATTACTTGGGGTTCACAGATTCGTTCCTATGTTTTAGATGATGCGCGAATTAAAGATCTTCGCACAGGTGTTGAAACAGGAAATACCCAGGCTGTATTAGATGGTGACTTAGATCGCTTTATTGAAGCATGTTTGAAAGCTCAGGAGAAATAAAATGACAGATTACAATCCAAAAGAAATTGAATCCCAAATTCAACATTACTGGCAGGAGCATCAAAGCTTCAAAGCTGTAGACGATGCTAATAAAGAAAAATTTTATTGCTTAAGTATGTTCCCTTATCCTAGCGGCAAGCTCCATATGGGGCATGTGCGTAACTATATGCTGGGTGATGTGATTAGCCGCTATCAACGCATGTTAGGCAAAAATGTTATGCAGCCTATTGGCTGGGACGCCTTTGGCTTGCCAGCAGAAAACGCCGCTCTAAAACATGATGCGTCACCTGCGGCTTGGACTTACGAAAATATTGAAGTCATGAAAAAACAATTTGAGTCATTAGGTTTCGCTTTTGATTGGTCACGCGAGATAGCGACTTGTCGCCCGGAATACTATCGCTGGGAACAATGGCTTTTTACTAAGCTGTATGAGAAAGGTCTTGCTTATAAAAAAATGTCAGTTGTTAATTGGGACCCAGTCGATCAAACGGTACTAGCAAATGAACAAGTCATTGATGGCCGTGGCTGGCGATCAGGGGCACTAGTCGAGAAAAAAGAAATCTCGCAATGGTTTATTAAAATTACTGCTTATGCTGAAGAGCTTTTAGAAGATCTTGATAAGCTGACGGGCTGGCCTGAGGCTGTTATCACGATGCAGCGTAATTGGATTGGTAAATCGATTGGCGCAGAAGTAGATTTTGCGGTGGCTCCTTTTGCTATCAAGGGCAGAAGAGCTGCGGATGCAGGAGCGGATATTGTCATTTCCTCCTCCAGTAAGCGAGAGGGGCAGACCATTACTGTCTTTACAACACGTCCAGATACTCTCTTTGGCGTCACTTATCTTGCGGTTGCTTATAATCATCCGATTGTTGCCCAAGCATTAGCGCAGAAACCGGAGTTAAAAAGTTTTATTGACGAATGTAAGCATATTGAAACGGCAGAAGCAGCCTTAGCAACGCTTGAGAAAAAAGGCGTCGACACTGGCTTAAAGGCTATCCATCCTTTGACAGGTGAAGAGCTGCCCATTTGGATTGCCAATTTTGTTGTGATGGATTATGGCACAGGTGCGGTCATGGCAGTGCCTGCCCATGATCAGCGCGATTTTGAATTTGCCCAGAAATATCATTTGCCGATTAAGTTGGTCGTTCAACCCCTCACCCCCAACTCTTCTCTCCAAGGGGAAGATGGAGCCAAGGGCGAAGGGGTGGAAAATCTATCCTCAGCCGTTACCGAAAAAGGCACGCTGATTAATTCTAGGGTTTTTGATGGATTAACTTTTGATCAAGCTTGCGACGCTATCATTAAGGCTTTAGAAGAAAAAACTGCAGGCAAGAAAAAGGTCCAATATCGTTTGCGTGATTGGGGTGTTTCTCGCCAGCGTTATTGGGGCGCGCCAATTCCAATGATTTACTGTGATCATTGCGGTACCGTGCCAGTTCCTGAAAAAGATCTTCCTGTACGCTTGCCTGAAGACGTTGCGTTAAAAGATCCTCGCTCGCCACTAAAGCAAGACCCGACTTTTTATGAGACGATTTGTCCAACATGCGGTAAAAAAGCAACACGGGAGACAGATACGTTTGATACTTTTATGGAATCTTCTTGGTATTTTGCACGTTTTGCTTGTCCTAAGCAAAATGAAAAAATGCTGGATGATCAAGCCAACTATTGGTTGCCAGTGGATCAATATATTGGTGGTATCGAGCATGCGATTTTGCACTTGTTATATGCAAGATTTTATTTCAAATTGTTACGCGATGTGGGTTTGGTTAAGGCTGATGAGCCATTTAAGCGCTTATTAACGCAGGGTATGGTGCTGAAAGATGGCGCCAAAATGTCAAAGTCCAAAGGCAATGTGGTTGATCCTAATGCCTTAATTGATCGTTATGGTGCGGACACTGTGCGCTTATTCTCCATGTTTGCTGCGCCACCTGAACAGTCTTTGGAATGGTCAGATGCGGGTGTTGACGGCTCCTATCGTTTCTTACGTAAATTATGGAATTTCATACAAACTATCATTGCAAGCCCAAAGGACGAAGCAAGTCAGGCTTCAAGCGATAAAGATAAAAAACTTCGTGCCACAATTCATAGCATTCTGCAGCAAATTACCTTTGATTATGAACGTCAACAGTTTAATACTGTGGTTTCTGGTGCAATGAAAATGTTGAATGCCTTGCAAGACGCAGTGAATGCCGAACCAGCAGTAATAAACAGCGCTGCTCTTGTAGAATCTGTAAAAATTCTCTTGCAAGTTTTAAATCCTATTGTGCCGCACATCACTCAGGCTTTGTGGCAGCAGTGTGGTTTTAGTGAAAATATTTTAGAAGCAGCTTGGCCCAAAGTTGATGCTGCTGCTTTAGTGAGCGATAGTGTGGATTATGTCGTGCAAATTAATGGCAAAATGCGTGGTAAGATTTCAGCGCCAGTTGATGCGGCTCAAGATGACTTATTAGCCATGATTAAGGCAGATGAACATATAAGTAAACATTTGCCGGCTGAGCTTAAGAAAGTTATTGTTGTACCTAAAAAACTCGTAAATTTGGTTGGGTAAAAATTGCGCTGCTGCGTTTTTTAATCTGTTATCGAAACCAAGACCGGCAAAATGCTGGTCTTGGTTTTATTCTTTGCTTCGTTAAACTGGCAAGCTTCCTGTTATTAATTAAGGCATTGGGTTAAATCTAGGAGGCGCAGGGAAACTGGGCGGAGTTGGCGAGGGCATCATTGTAGGTGATGGTGGTGCTTGCGGTGGCGGGAACGGATTGTTGTTAACGGCTGATTGCTGTTGTTTTGATGCGCTTATCGCAGGCACGATATTGTTAATTAAATTTTCGTAAGGCGCATTTTGTGCATAAGTTTGTTGTCGTTGATTATAGGCTTGAATTACTTGATTTTGCTGTGCAGGAGTTAAGCTTTTAAATTGACTTTGTGGCATGCCAAACATCATAGGTTCACATGCAGCTAGAGTTAAACAGCAAAATGCGGTTGTTATTAATAGTTTTAATTTCATAAATTCTCTCTTAATAGAAAAAAGTTACACGTATTATACAAAAAAATTATAAAAAATTCATTAGTTGGCGCCAGTATTTTTTTTCAATCGTTATTTAAAATTTGACACTAGCTGGGCCTGTTTAAATTACTAGGCGGGAGCAGTTTAACCTTAGATGAATCATTTAACGGGCTGTGGTAAAATATTGCCTCCTGTTAATTTAAGAATAACTTTCTCATGGACCAAATACAAATCTTCCGTAACCTTACTCCCGCAGCTTTAATTGCACATGCTTTGAAAAATCAAGAAGGCCATTTAGCTGCTAATGGTGCATTAACCGTTGAAACCGGCGAAAGAACAGGGCGTTCACCTAAAGATCGCTTTATTGTTAAAGATGCGATTACAGAACATACGGTAGATTGGGGCACGGTCAACCAAGCATTTGAACCTGCTAAATTCGATAAGCTGTATGATGAAGCTTGCGCCTATATCGCTCAGCGTAATCATTATATCTCTGATGTACAAGTTGGTGCTGATCCTTCCTATGCGATTAGTGTTGAAATGCAGACGGAAACAGCATGGCAGCATTTATTTGGTCGTTGCTTATTCATTGAGCGCAGCGAAAACTCAGTTGCAGCAAACCGTCCACACTGGAAAATTTTAAATGTTCCTGGCTTTCATCCAGATCCAGCAAGTCATGGCACAAATTCTACTGGCTGCGTTATTTTAAACTTTACACGCAAGATCGTTTTACTTTGCGGTATGCGTTATGCAGGTGAGATGAAAAAAGCGATGTTCTCAGTGATGAACTTCATCATGCCAGAAGAAGATGTATTACCAATGCACTGTGGTGCTAATGTTGGCGAAAGCGGCAACGTTGCGCTTTTCTTTGGTTTGTCTGGCACAGGCAAAACCACACTGTCATCTGATCCTAACCGTTATTTATTAGGTGATGATGAACATGGATGGGCGCCTAAAGGCTCTTTCAATTTTGAAGGTGGCTGCTATGCAAAATGTATTGATCTTTCTAAAGAGCGTGAGCCTTTAATCTGGGATGCAATTCAGTTTGGTTCGATTATGGAAAACGTGATTTTAAATCCTGAAACGCTTGAACCTGATTATCATGATACACGTTTAACCCAAAATACTCGTGCGGCTTATCCATTAAAATTTATTGAAAAACGGATTCAAGCAAATCATGCCGGCTTGCCAAATAGCGTGGTATTTTTAACCTGTGATTTATATGGTGTATTGCCGCCAGTCGCGCGTTTAACCCGTGAACAAGCGGCTTATTACTTTTTAAGTGGTTATACAGCTTTAGTAGGTAGTACGGAAATGGGTCATGGCAGTGGCATTAAAACAACATTTAGTACTTGCTTTGGTGCGCCATTCTTCCCGCGCCCACCTAAAGCTTATGCGGATCTATTAATGAAAAAATTAGATCAGACCGGTGCTAAAGTTTATTTAGTAAATACGGGTTGGTCTGGTGGTGGCTATGGTAAAGGTGGTGAGCGCTTTAGTATCCCAACTACCCGAAATATTGTGACAGCAATTGTTGAAGGCCAATTAGCCAATGCAAAATTTGAAACTTTGCCAGGTTTTAATTTTGAAATCCCTGCTGAAGTGCCTGGCGTAGATGCACAGCTTTTAGATCCTCGTAGAACTTGGAAATCTCAAGCCGATTATGAAGCAAATGCAAAAGAATTAATCGAAAAATTCCAAGAGAACTTTAAACGCTTTGAGGTAAGTCAGGCGGTTAAAGACGCAGGCCCTAAATAAAAAAATCCTCGGGGCAAGTTGCCGCTTGCCCCGAGCGTTAAGTGAGATCGAGAACTATGCCAGATTTTGTCCAAACAGAACTTGCACCAAAAGCGATTGGTTGTTATTCCCAAGCAGTGTCAGAAGGTAAAACGTTATATCTTTCTGGGCAGATTGCTTTAGATCCTGTTTCTGGACAATTAATTGGTGAAACTTTTGAAGCACAGCTCATTCAAGTGCTCACCAATATTTCTTCTGTTTTACAAGCGGGCAGTTCTGATTTAACGCAAGTGTTAAAACTGACGGTTTATATCAAAAATTTTGCAGAAGACTATCCCAAACTGAATGGTGTAATGGAAAATTTTTTCCAAGCGCCTTTTCCTGCTCGCTCAGCTGTTGGCGTAGCTGCTTTGCCTAAAGACGCATTAGTAGAAGTAGATGCTATCGCGCTTATTCCTGGCTAAGTGCCCGCGATACAGGCACCCTTGATTGCAAAAAATCTATCTTTTTAAGTTGGTGCAAGTGCAGGAACTTGATTATCGCTAACCTTAGTTTCACAGAGGTTAAGTATCGCACAAATTTTTTTATTTTGACTCTCAAGCGCATAATCTTTAGCGCTTTTTCCTGAGCTATCAGGAATGTCTGTTTTAGCATCAAAATGCATAAGCACTTCACAGCATTCCGCCTTGTCTTTTATAACCGCCCAATGCAACGCTGTCCTTTTTGAGGCGCCGGTATCTTGTGCGTTAATGTTTAGCGCTTTAATCTGTGTAAGCGCTACAATGCTTCTAGCGTCCCCACTTGCCGCTGCTCGGCGTAAGGCTTGGTTAAGCTCATCTCTATTATGCATTAAACCACTAGATAAAGAATATTTTTTTGCTATTTGGGTAAGTTGACAGCCTAGCTCTTTGCCCATATAGAGCGTTGATGCAGAAGCAAAAAATTCCATATTGCCCTCAAGGAAGTGGGGAATGTTTGGCGTAAGCATATAGACGGATGGAGCATACTTAACTTCGCGATGTTTGTCACGAAATTTTTCAAACTCTGAAGCTTTACAGGTATCACTAATCCATGGGTCAATAATGATACATCCTGCGCCCCAAGTATGAGGTTTATCTAATTGGGATTTAGGGGACATATTTAGTACGACGAAGTGATGTGCTGGGCCATTGATTTTGATAATATGGATATTAGTAAAGCCTTTTGAAAGCAGATAATCAAAGGCTAGCATTGCCTGTCCTTGACAATTGGCAAAGCCATGTCGCTTGTATACCTCGATACTGCTTTGAAGGTATTGATACCATCCAGCTTTCTTAATAATAGGTTCAAGAGATAAAAGCTCTAGACCTTGCTGAACACTGACTAAAATTTTCCGTGTTAATATTTCTTTTGAAAGTGCTTGATTATCATTTGCTAAGTTACCACTTTTTAATGGAATGCAAGATTTAACATAAGCAATAGTTTCTTGGATAAGAGGCGACTCTTCTGTTATAAGCATGGTCTGTTACCTCCAAAATTTATTTTATATTTAGCAGGTTATTATATTGAGAAACGGCTAATGCTATCTTAAATCATGTGTACTAGCAATTAGCCATTGAGCCTTGTCCTTCCTTAGCTAAATCAATTAGCTTGGTAATAGCCTGGTTGTTTCTGTGGGAGGAGCTGCCCCTGCCTCGTCTTCAACTTGATCCCCATTAAATTCTATAGTTAGGTTAGAAAGCGTAGTGTTTTCAAGCTCTTTTATTTGCAGGGTAGGGCGTGGTGAGGGCATTGTGCTTTGGTGGTATGCTTGAGCGCCTCTTGCGAAATGAAAAATTGTCCGAGCGATATTTAAAGCGGCTGTTGATGTATAGAGTATAAGGGCAGTAAGCGCAAATTCTGGAGAAATATTTGTGCTAGCTTGAGCAATGATATGTTCCCAATAAGCAAAATAAGCCAAGATGCCATAAGAAATTGCAGGTATCAGATTAGCTGCGCCGAGCATAATATGATTTAAAAGGGAGCTTCTTGAATTGCAGAAGAAGAAAATCAGGCTGGCTGGAAAATCGATGCCGATTGTCGTCATGGCTTGTAACATTAGCGAAGGGTAGCTTCCAAATCTGTAGAATGTTGTGTCGCTGGTATAAGAGGTGGCTGATTCTACTGCTCTTGTACTTATGATAGTAGCGGCAAGACTCAAGCTAAAGCTAGTTGCACAGTGAGCAGTATTATAGATTAACAAGCGTGGCAAACAATTCTTAGGCTTAACATTCTTCCTTTTTTGTTCTAGGTCGGCAGGAAGTGCAATCTTGTTACTGGTAAAGTTGTCAAATCCTATTAGCTCAATCATGGGAAATTCTTCTTGTAATTTACCCACTACTTTTTCTGTTTGCTTTTGCCAAAACGCTTTATCAGCAAGCTCGTTTAATTGTTTATAAAATTCATTAAAATCTTGATAATCTTTATGTTGTGGATCCTCAAGAATTGCTTCATGTTCTTGCTCAAACCTTTTTTTTGCTTTTACAAAGAATTGCTGCATCTCTTGCCGGAGTTCAAGATCAAAAATTAATTTTGCCTCAATGGGGGTTCGACTACATGGGCTCTTTGGACCTGAACCTTTTAGGCTCTGGTTATCCATTTCGTATTTTATTGATCTTGCTATTGCTAGCGCTTCATAAACCTTACGATCATCTGGCGAAACTTTTACTGGGCAACAAAAAATCTGAAGTGTAATTGGACAATAGAAATTATCAGGTGGATGAATAACAAATTTGGGTTTTTCTTCTGCATAATGAACTTCGATGATTTTCATAAAATTTGCCTAATTTTTTTTATTTATGGCTAATGCGGTTAGGCTTAAGTTTAATTAAATTTTTTGTATATTGCAAACTACTTATGTGTAAAAAAATAGGGTCGCACGCTGCAGTCCTATTTTACCTGGCAAAAAAACTATTTACTTGGACAGAAAAGCACAGTATTTATCACCATAAGGATAAACAGGTTTATCACTATGGCCTTCACGGCAATTAATGTGTATCACGCTCTGGTCTACGGAGCTAATGGTGACGTTACCAGAGTGTTGTATCTCTCAAACTAAGTGGCCTGGTCTAGTTAAGCCAGAATCGCCTGGGTGAAAGCCTTTGGTATCAGTATTGTGTGTATCTGTTCTAACTTTGCTGCTAGCATCAAAGGTGCAACTAGATGTCCCTGCCTTTTGGCCAACAGGAAAGTTTACGCTGATGAGTTTGAGTTAATGACCAACTTTTATTGGAGAGCAAGCTTTATGCCGTAAAATTTTTGGTATACCGCTTACTGCGGTTACTGACAAAACAGTAAGGGAGTAGTGGTGGTAGCTAAGTAAGCTACCACCACGAGGGTTTCTACCTAGGAGGAAGTGCGCAAGCAGGAGTGCTAGAAGGCGCATAAGGGGTTTTTCCACCGGAGTCTTTATGGCAAGAGATAGTATCAGTGCCATTGACTGCGGTTATAACTACGCTGCCTTCTGTTCCAATATAATGATGGGGTACATGTTTAGGATCCAGTTCAACATCAAAATAGTGAGGTTGCAGTGTTTGGCTATCGGCTGCGATATGCCCCGGACGTGTGACATTAGGATACCCCGAACAGAAGCCTTTGATTAAAGAATTTTGTGTTTCAATCGAAACTTGTCCTGGCCCTGAAAAGTCACAATTAAATTTAGCGCCGCTATGGAGTTCATAATAAGTAAAATTCAATGTTTCACTTGTTGCTGCATTAGCAGAAGAGAAGTTTAAGGTAGCAATGCCTAATGCCATAAAGACAGCTAATTTTTGATAATTTTTCATATGTTTTCCTATTTTTAAATATTTGGCTTATTAAAATATTATAGCATGTTTACAAGCCGACTTCTCAGACTTAATGCAAGTGCTAGAGTCGACCATTTATATCAAAAATTTTGCAGAAGATTATCCCAAGCTTAATGGGGTAAGGGAGGATTTTTTTGCAGCACTCCTTCGCGCGTTCAGCTATCGGTGGATCTGCGCTACCAAAAGAGGCGTTAGTTGAATCTTGCTAGTATTCCAGGCTAAACCTTTCAGTTTAAAATAAGGCCACGAGATGTGGCCTTATTTTAAAGCAATTTAGCGTCGAAGAAACGCACAGTATTTATCACCATAAGGATAAACGGGTTTACCACTATGGCCTGCACTACAATTAATGCGCGTTACACTCGTATCGACAGAGCTGACAGTCACACTGCCTGACTGTTGAAGTTCTTTTTGGATTTCAAAATAATATTTCCCCAGGTCATCAGATTGGCCTTCTAAGTGTCCTGCTCGAGTGACGCCGGGATCGCCTGGGCAAAAGCCTTTGGCATCAACGTTGTGTGTATCTATTCTGACTTTGCCGCTACCATCAAAGGTGCAGCTAAATGTCCCTGCCTTTTGGCCAGCAGGAAAGTTTACGGTGGACTCAGCAGCTGTAGCGGCAGTATTAGCGACAATAAGACTTATTGCTAATGAAATAGCTGAAATAAATTTTTTCATAAGTATTTCCTCTTTAATAATTAAGTTACTTATTAACAAGCAAGCTTTATGCCAGGTAGAGGGGTGACGCCGGCAAATGCATAGATAGGTTCTTTAAGAATTTGAAAAATCAGGATATAAACAAAGAGAACAGCGGTGGTTAGGACAAAGCTAACCACCACTTGATATTGTAGTTATCAATATCTTTAATAAAGCTATGATAATACTTGAAGCCATGAAGTATAATATGCAGATTTTAACGCTCTTTTTTTGCTTTTGGTTTTTCCGGAGTTGGATTATATGCTGCACAAGGTCGGCTGCCAGGCATAAATTCTGCTCTGCCGCCTGTGCCTTTTTGGCAGTTAATACTGGTTATACTTGAATTAAGCGCTGAAACTAATACATCGCCGCCGGTTATATGTTTAGGATCCCTTACAACGTGGAAGTAGTACTTAGTGATGGCATTAGCATCTCCTTGTAGATGCCCAGGTCTGGTAATAATTATATTAGGATCCCCGCTGCTACAAAAGCCTACACTATCAACATTTTGGGTGTTTATTGCTACTTGTCCACTACCACTACCATTAAATGTGCAATAAAAATCATTAGGAAGCTCATCCCATTTGAAGTTTACAGTTGAGCTTGGCAAATCTGCTGAAGCATTACCAGCTATTATGCCTAAGGTAACCGCAATAGCGCTAAGTGTTTTATAAGTTTTCATAAAAATATCCTTTTTAATAATCATATTCAATATATCATAAAAATGGCTAAAGCTGCGCACAGCGTATTTACTAAGAGAAAGCTTGTGACAGCGGTGAAAGGTAAGTGATTAGCTAGATTGACAAATTGAGAAGCTGTTAAAAAATGAATGCTGGTCATCCAAGCGGAGCTGCTAGCCGCCTCATTACCTTTAACACTTAGCGATAGTGTTGCAATAAAGGGAAAAAGTAATTGAATGCCAAAAAAAATTAGGGCGATGCTAAAGAAAAAAATAACAGGCGAGAATGTACCGAGTAGAAATGTGATCGTCATACAAGCAAGCGCAAAGCTAATGCAGGTAATAAAAATTAGTTTAATTTTTGACAGTGCTTTTAATGAAAAGTTTAAGGCTAGTAAGCTGCCAGCTAGCATACCTAACGAGGGGGTATTGCTCCAAAGCCCAAAAGCAAAGCTGGAGATACCAAGCATATGCATGGCAATATTTGGCGAGAGTGCACTAAATGTGTAAGTCATTCCGCTTAAGCAGCCGGCAGTCATGACAGGTAAAAGGAATTTTCTTTGTGTTAATGGTTTAAAAGAAAGTAATTTAATTTGAGGTTTGATATTTTCAAATAGGTGGGCAAACTGAATTGTGCTTAAAAGTAATAATAAATGATAAAGACCTAAAGCAATAAAGACGATAGGCCATTGACTGAGGTTTAAAAGAGCAGCGCAAAGCGTAATCATAAGGCCTGGTAAAATGGCAAAGCTTAAGGCGGTAAGTTTTAAGGGTTTTTCAATGAATTGGATTGCTTGATCTTTAATTAAAGTGAGCGACATCGTCATACCCATATTGCCGCCAAAGCTTATTAAAAAAATGCCTAATATCATGAAATAAAAATTATGCAAAGGTTTCGCAAGTAAGCAGAAACTGTCGCCGAGTAGGCAAATGGCTAAACCAATGTAGACGGATTTAAAGCGAGAAAAATAATTAGCAAGGGCTGCAAATATTAATGGGGCAAGGCAATGTGCTAATAAACTTGTGACAATTAACAACTGAGTTTTTTGTAGGCTACGCTGAAAAAAATGTGCCATGTCGGGTAGCGCAGGTGTGTAAGCACAACTATTAACTGCCCCAAGCACAATGAGGAAACTTAAAAATAGCAGTTGCTTTGTAGTAAGGGGAGTTGTCATAATATCGAATATTTTTATTGCTGCCTATGAGCACCAAGACTATTTAATTTAAAATTTGCTTATGTTAACACCTTACCAAGTCTATCAAAATGCGCTAGAAACAGGAAATTATGAAAAAGATCCTGCCCAAGCTCTAGCAATGCAAGCCTTAGATGCGCTTTACCATGAAATTCAACGTCGTGAAAAGGCTTTGTGGCCGTTAAAAATGTTGCGTAAGCCACAAGAGAAGCAAGGCGTTTATCTGTATGGCGAGGTTGGCGCTGGAAAAACTTGGATGATGGATATGTTTTTCAATTGCCTTACGGTAAAAAAGCTGCGCTTTCACTTTCATCAATTTATGCGTGAAATTCATGAAGAATTAAAAACGTTGCAAGGCCATAAGAATCCGCTAGCCTTAATTGCTAAAAATCTCAAAAATCAAGCCAGGGTTATTTGCTTTGATGAACTTTTTGTGAACGATATTGGCGATGCAATGCTACTTGGGGAATTGTTCAAAAATCTGTTTGCCCAAGGCATTTACTTTGTAATGACCTCGAATGTTACGCCTGATTTGTTATACCGTAACGGATTACAGCGCAGCCGATTCTTGCCCGCTATTCAGCTATTGAATGAAGAAATGCAAATGGTGCAAGTAAAATCTTTAAAAGATTACCGCTGGCGTCAGGCGTTAAGCGAAGGCGTTTATTTTTCGCCATTAAACGAAGAGACAGCTGAAAAAATAGAGCATTTATTTCAAACCTTAATTTTGCAAGAGCCAATAAACCATCAGCCTGTTACTGTGAATACTCGGCAAATTGCTTGTGTTGCTCACGCTTCTGACGTTTTATGGTGCAATTTTGATCAGCTTTGCCAAGTGCCGAGGTCTGTCCAAGATTATGTGAGCTTGTCCCAGCAATTTAAGGTTTTTATTTTAGATAATATTAAGCTAATCACTGCTGAAAATGATAATGCGATTTGGTATTTGATTAGTTTAGTCGATGTGTTATATGATGCAAAGTGTCGCGTGGTATTACGCGCAGAGGCGCCGCCGCAAGATCTGTATCAAGGCGAAAAACTCAGGTTTGAATTTCAGCGGACGTTAAGCCGCCTGCATGAGATGCAAACCAAAGATTACTGGGGTTAAATATCATTATGGGCTACAGAGATTATCCAACGAAAGTACCCGTGGATCCCACGGAAAAAGAAAGGTTCATGCGTAAGCTTGGACTTGATCACCTCATGCGTGTCTGGCAATGGTTTGAAGTTTATCATTTAAGCCCTTATGTCCCTCCTTATTTTGCTTTACAGGAAGAATCAGAAGGCGGCGGTGAGGGAGATGGTGGTGTCAGGATTATCGAAATTGAAAAATGCTTTAAAGTGTATGATTTTGGTGATTATCTGGCAACTTCTGCTGGCGATGATTATGGTCCGCTTAGTACCGCAAGATTGCTACGTACGACGGATAGAATGATGCATCTTTTGGCTGAACGAGGCGCTAAAGAAATTGCTTTTGGCAAGCAATGCATTGAACCTGCCAAGCTTTTTGCTTGGACACGCGCGCTTGCTTTGGGAATGGCTGTATTTGATTATAAACCAACAGAAGAATCTGTATTGCGGCTCGAGCAAACTTTTGGTGCATTGGGATACCGGCCAGAAGATATTATTCAACCAGATTAATCTTTTAATCTAAAAAACATTGGCATTGGGTTTTGCTTTTGGCAAGATCCCGTGCCTACCTATTTTATATTTTTCTCATGAATTACGACCACTCATTCCATGCTGGCAGTTTTACCGATGTGTTTAAACATATCACCTTAATGTGCCTTATTCAAAAATTACAACTTAAAGAAAAGGGTTTTGGTTATCTCGATACGCACAGTGCTTATCCTTATTATCAGCTTCAAGCAAAGTCTGAAGCAGATACGGGGATTCGCAAATTGTGGCAAGCTAAAAACCTTTCGCCAACTTTGCGGCAGTATCTTAATCTTATTGATGCTTTTAATGAAAAGCTAAATGCTAAGAGAGTTTATTATCCAGGCAGTGCAGCTTTTGCTTGGTTAATGAGACGATCACAAGATAGCTTGATTTTAAATGACATTGAAGATGAGCCGTATCAAGCGCTAAAAGCTTTTTTCAAAAAAGATTCTAGTGTGCATTGTCATCATCAAGATGCCTACCAATTGATGAAAGCATTATTACCCCTTAAAGAAAGGCGAGGTTTAGTATTAATTGACCCAGCTTTTGAAGTGATTAATGAATTTGATTTGCTCACTAGGTCTATCGAGTCTGCGCTGCAGCGCTGGCCTCAAGGCGTATATGCGATTTGGTATCCCATTAAGCATAAGCATGCAGTTGAGCGCTTTTTGACTATGATTGAAAAGAAAACGCAATTGCCGGTGATAAACTTTAAATGCTGTCCTTGGCCAGATGATGTAAATATGCGTTTATCAGGCAGTGGCATGTTGATTATTAATCCGCCATGGCAAATCGAGCAAGTTTTAAATCCTGCTATTTTAGAAATAGAAAGGGTTCTAAGGGAGGCCTAACTTTTTATTTTTGAAATACCTAAGGATAAAACATGTTTCTAAAGTTACGGATGCATAAAGCAATATTGAGCCAAACGAGTGATGATAGTGTTAATTTTTCTTTAGTTAAAGCGATTAGTGTTGATTTTTCCATTGTACTGCTAGGTTATATTTTACAATTTTTATTGAACAGCTTTTTAACGCATCATTTAAGCGTAAGTGATTATGGTTTGTATAGTACCTTAATAGCAGCGATTATGACGGCGAGTTTTATTGCCCTGTGTGGAAGCGATGAGGCGAGTGTGCGTTTTTTGCCGCAATACCTTAAGCAAAAACAAATGAGTAAATTATTTGGCGCAATTGTTTACTATTTAGCTTTTATTGCTGCTATTGCAATAATCATTTCTTTAATGGTCGGCTTTGTTGATTATTATTTGTTGCAAGTAGAAGTTTTGCCGTCAGAAAACCAACTAATTTTACGCTATTTATGGATTATTCCTGCCTATGCGCTCTTTGAATTGCTTACGACAGTGTTAAGAGGTTTGCAGCGGGTCTATATGTCTGTTGTGACTTATTATTTTTTATTTCCTTTGTTTACACTGGTTATATTGGTATTGTCAAATTATAAGTCTCATCATTTGCTAAGCTTGGAAAATGCGATAGAGGCTTTTGTTTTTGCTTGTTCAATAGTGATCATCATTCAAGCGGTGGCCCTATTTAAAAGTTTACAGCATAAGCTGGTTCCAATAGCGGCGTTAGCTTTTGAAGTAAAAAATTGGTTTACTGTTGGGGTGCAGTTACTGCTAACAATAACGCTTTTCTTCATGCAGCAATCGATATTAAGTTTATTGTTAAAACTCACACATCATAATTCACAGACAATTGCTTGTTACAATGTGGTCTATCTTGTTGCTTCTTCACTTTGGCTGTTTAGTACTGCAAATGGCAGCATAATTGGCCCTTCAATAGCACCTGCGGCAAAAAGCAATGATATGAAAACGCTACAAAGGTTAGCAAATACAGGGTTATTGGTAACCATTGTTCCGGGACTACTTTTATATTTTGTTTTTGTGTTATGGGGTAAGCCTATTTTGGGGCATTTTGGTGAGGCGTATCGTTCAGGCTATCATGCTTTGTTAGTATTATCTTTAGGAAACCTAATTGGGCTGGTGATGTGTACGCCGATGTGGCTTTTGGAATATGCTGCAAATACAGCGCTCTTAGTAAAAATTACGCTGCTGGGCTTTACTGTTGTGCTTTGTATTAGCGCAGTGCTTTGTTATTTCTGGGGGCTTATTGGCGCGGCAGCAGCAACGGTACTGCTTGAGATAAGCTTTCTTATTATTTTTAGTTACTTGCTTAAAACGCGTATGGGAATTAAGCTATTCTCATTGCGCTAAAGCTGTTATTCTGCTGGTATATTTTTTGCAGATGGTTTTATATAAACCTTAATCTTTTTTAAGATTTCATCTTGTGCTTCTTCTTATATGCGCCTTGCGCTTAAGTAAAAGATGAAACCTCAAAAGAGGTCTATTTTAAAAATTTTTTTGAGAATATTAGCTATGGGATATGATGTTTCAGAAAAGCTCTACCAACAAGCTTGCCAAGTTATTCCTGGCGGCGTAAATTCGCCTGTTCGTGCCTTTAAAGGTGTTGGCGGTACGCCGGTTTTTTTTGAAAAAGCTCAGGGGGCTTATTTATGGGATGTAGATGGTAACCAATATATTGATTATGTTGGCTCCTGGGGCCCCGCTATTTTAGGGCATGCGAACCCTCAAGTGATTTCGGCTATTAAAAAACAATTAGAGAATGGCTTAAGCTTTGGTGCTCCGACAGCCATTGAAACTCAGCTAGCTCAACAAGTCATGAAGATGGTCCCAGGCATTGAAATGATACGGATGGTGAGTTCTGGCACAGAAGCGACCATGAGCGCTATTCGCCTCGCGCGAGGTTATACAAATAGAAAAAAGATTTTAAAATTTGAAGGTTGCTATCACGGGCATTCCGAAAGTTTGTTGGTTAAAGGTGGTTCAGGTTTGTTAACGCATGGAACACCAACTTCTGCAGGTGTCCCAGAAGAATTTATTCAGTTTACAATGAATAGCAGCTTTAATGATATTAATAAATTGCAAATGATTTTCAGCCATCATGGCCATGAAATTGCAGCAGTTATCATTGAGCCGGTTGCGGGTAATATGAATTTAGTTTTACCTGAACCTGAGTTTTTAAGCTTGTTACGGAAGCTATGCGACCGTCATAATGTGGTATTAATCTTTGATGAAGTGATGACTGGCTTTCGTGTTGCCAAAGGTGGGGCGCAAGCATTTTATAATATCGTGCCTGATTTAACGACTTTAGGTAAAGTTATTGGCGGAGGAATGCCTGTTGGTGCATTTGGTGGTAAAAAAGCCATCATGGAAAAACTTTCTCCATTAGGAAATGTTTATCAAGCTGGTACATTGTCAGGCAATCCAGTAGCGATGGTTTCAGGTTTAGAAACATTAAAAATAATTGATGAAGAAAAAGATTTTTATGACAAGCTATCTGCGCGTACCCAGCAGCTTGCCGATGGGTTAAATGCCTTGGGTAAAAAATTATCAATTCCATTTTTTGCTCAAAGCGTTGGCGGCATGTTTGGATTTTATTTTTCGGATAATACAGAAGTAAAAGATTACCAATCAGTGCAAACTGGCGATGTTGAACGCTTTAAGAAATTTTTTCATGCGATGTTAAAGAAGGGTGTTTATCTTGCGCCTTCTGCTTTTGAAGCAGGTTTTGTCTCAATTGCCCATACACAAGAAGATATTGTCAAAACTTTAGATTGCGCTGAAAAATCCCTCAGAGAAATTTTTTAGAGATTATTTTTATAAGCGGTTAACGTCATTGCGAAGTATAGGCAACTTCTTCGCAATGACAGTGTCCACTAACTCCCATTCATATTGGCAATTAATGCGGTAATCCCATGCCACGTAATTTGCAAACCAATACAAAAGTTAATGAAGGCTGATAATCGTACAATCACATGCGTACCATTTTCGCCTAAACGTTGTTTAATATTTTCTGCATAACGGTAGCAAAAATAAACCGTTAATGCTGAGAGAATTAAGCCAACGATGACGCCAGCTTCCCCAAGCAGAGTCGAATGAAAACTGTGACGAGCGGTTTCATGCGCGCTAATTGTTAGCGTTACCGCCATACAACCTGGGCCTGCGGTAATGGGCATCGTTAAAGGATAAAAAGCCAAGTTCATTATGTCTTTAGAATGTTCTGTCGTTGCTGATGTCGTGCTGCCAGACGTGGTATCGGGTGTCTGATTCAATAAACACCAACCGATATAAGCCACAACTAATCCACCACCAACTTGTACAATGGGAATGTTGATACCAAAAAATTCTAAAATATAAGTCCCTGCGCTTAAGACGATAAATAAAAGAATAAATGTATTAATAGCAATTTTTTTACATAGCTGCAGATACAAAGGTTCTGGCGTATTAACGGTCATGGCTAAAATAATAAATGCGCCACCAAGGGGATTCAAAACGGGAAATAACGCCATATAACTAAATGGAATAGCGGTGAAAAAAGTTTTAATGCTATTAACGTCAAGCGGCATAAATTTTCCTGTAAATATAATTTCTATAGATGAATAATAATCGAATTTTGGTATTTCATAAATAGCCGATTGAAGTTACTTATTGAGCGCTAATAAATCCTACCGCAAAATGATAATTATGTGGTTTTAAAAACTTAGTGATTTCATGATAAAATTTGATTTCTAGCCTTGTGTTTTTAAAACGGAGCCGCCATTTAGTTTAAATGGTTTTGGCATAAGAAAGGATACGTTGCGTGCAACAATTTCAGCGAACTCGTTTGTTAAAAATAGTTTATAGCATCATTGCTGTAGGTGTTATTTATTTTTTTAGTAGTTTCTTTATGGGGTTTAGTATCCATGGGGAAGTCAGCAGCAATATTTATAATGTTGTAACAGGGGTTGGCGGCTATATTCAGAAAGTGTATGTGCAAGATAACCAATTTGTTCATAAAGGGGATTTATTATTAGAAATTGACCCTACTCCCTATAAACTAAAAGTTGAGGCAACCAATGCAGCCGTTGATCAAGCGCAAGTTCAATTGCAAATCGCAGAAACGAATGCTAAAAAAATTGCTTGGACTTTAGAGGGGGCTAACGAAACCGCTCGTCAAACCACAAGGCAAATGGACCGGTTTCAACGATTAGAAAGAAAAGATTTCTTCAGTAAAGAAAATTTCGATGAAGTACAATTAAAGCAGCAACTTGCAAAAAATTCTTTTGAGGCCACGCAATTGCAGCTAGGTGCGGCTTTGCATTCAGTTGATTTAAGTAAAAAAGTGTTACAAGAAAAGATAGCTGATAATCAAGCTGCGCAATATCAACTAAGCTTAACTAAGATTTATGCGCCAGAAGACGGTTATACTAGCCACTTATTAATTTATGCAGGTGAATATGTGGAGCCACAGCAGAGCTTATTTGGACTCATCGGTGCTTCTAGTTGGTATGTGACAGGCTTTTACTTTCAAAATGAATTGCGCCATATGCGCCCAGGCCAAAGAGTTTTGCTTAACTTTGCGAGTGATCCATGGCATATTTATGCTGGTCGCATTGAAAGTGTTGGGCGAGGTGTTGCGCTTGAGCCCTCCAATAGCAGTGCACTGCCTTATCGAGAACCGGTAATGGGGTGGCTTACCAATGATTATTATTTCCCAGTACGCATTAAAATAGATAAGCCGCATGAGGCTTATTTATCGGCTAACAGTGAAGTGCGTACTCTTATCATTTACTAATTCATGTTATGAAATTAACCGCACAATGGAAGTATAGCCTAAGGCTCGGTGTTGCCGGCGCTGTGCTTCCAGCCGTTGCATATGCCTTAAATTTTTCTTTGCCTGGCTTTCTTTGGATGGTTATTGCTGCTTTTATGGTGGCGGATAGTCGGGTCGGTATTACGATTAGGCAAGGGTTTCACCGTATTGGTGGCACAGTTTCAGGGGCACTATTAGGCACTATACTGGCATCTACTTTTGATTTTCGAAGTTTACTGCTGGTAATGCTGGTGTTTGCAATTATTGGCGTAGTAAGTGCAGTTATTTATAACTATATTAAGACGTTGCGCCTTACGGCAATGACGGCAGCTATTGTATATTTAATGATAATAACAACACAAAACTCTCCATATTTTCCTTGGCAGATAGGTTTAAACCGCGCCTGGGATAATACGGTGGGAATTTGTATCATGGTTTTAGTGACATTGTTGATTTTTCCTTCTACGGCAACTGAGCAATGGGAAAAGCAAGTTCAGCAGTTAATAGAATTATTTGCAAAAGCATTAACGCAGATGCAGCAAAAATTTACTCATGGCAAAGAAGGGGGGGCTACTTCAGAGGAAATACATAAGCTTATTCAAATAGGTTGCCAAAAATTACAAACACTTACTCAGGATCGCTTCTGGGAAGACAAACTAAATGCAGTGTCTTCCGCTTGTGTTGCACAACAATTAAGCTTGCTAAGGCTAGGAAATATTATTAGTAATTTATTGCAGTTAAAAATTCCAGCTGAGCATAATCTACTATGGGATGCTTTACGACCGTTATTATTAAATGTATGCGCTGATTTTCAACTTTTGTTTAGCGGTGAGCATTTAGTGATTGTTGCTGAAAATCTTTCAAAGTTACAAGTTAGCATGAATCAACTGAATACTGAGCTTGAGGTATTGCGAGCCCAACAAATTATTCCTGCTATGCAAATTTTAGATGTGCAATTAGTTTATCGTTACTTATCTCTTTTAGAGCTATTATTTATTGTTATGATGGAAATTTCTGAACAATGATGGAATGGAATGCAACCACTCGCTATATTTTTCGTATGGGTATTGTTGGCGCTTTGCTAGCGTTAATTGCTAACCTTATACAATTATCTGCTATAAGTTGGATATGGTCAGCCATTACGATTTACATGGTTATGGATTTTCGGCATGGAATGACACTGCGCGCAGGTATTAATCGTCTCTTAAGCGCTATGCTAGGAACCGTAGTAGGTTATTTTTGTGCTGCTATTTTTTATCAACAAAATTGGCTAATGCTGACGTTGGGTTTAATCGCAATAGGGATTATTGGTGGTTATTTAAGTTTTACGAAGCCAGCTTTAAAATTGATCTGCATGAATGCAGCTGTCGTATTAATTATGTCCAAATTTCCAGGGAACATTTTACCCATTTGGAAAATTGCTTTTGAACGTACAGCAAATAATGCCTTAGGGATTTTTTTAGTATTTTTAGTTTCTTCGAGTGTTGGAATAAATTATTCATTTGACCTTGCGGTAAAAAAACTACAAGCACTTTCCAGGCTCAACAATCAATGTTTAAAAAATGTTTTTTCTCAAATTAGCATGCTTTCAAGTGGACCAACTCAAAATGATGATCATAGTTATTTTGTGCAGTCGCATGAGCTGTCAATGCAACTTAATACGATTTTGTTAGAAGCCAGCTATGAAAAACAAGATATTGCTAAAGAAAATTATTTAGTCTTTCAGCAGTGGTTAAAGCGGCAAGATGAATTGATGATTAGCTTGCAAACAATTTCTTTTGCAATAAAAAATTTTAAGAATCATAGCTTGTTTATTTTATTTCAAAAAGAGCTACAAGATTTTTTGGAACAGGCGCAATCGCTAATGAATTTAGGTGAAGCATTGCTTGTAGGCAAATCCTCCAAAGCTGCGTTAGTTGCTGCAAATAAAAAGTTAGCAAACGCATTAATTCAATTTAACCGTTTTGCTGACAAGTTAAGGAAAGAAAATATATTTTCGCAATACCCTCGAGAGGCTATCACTAGCTTTTATCTGGTGCAGGGGCTATTGGAGTTGTTTGTCCAATCACAGGCGGCTAACGATGAGCAATATTTAGCTTAGCTTAAGTCCAATTAAGAAAATTTTAAAAGCATTCGGGCTAAATAATTTTTCATATCGCGTCGGTCAATCACAGCATCAATTGCACCATGGGCTAATAAAAACTCACTGCGTTGAAAGCCTTCTGGTAATTTTTGGCGTACGGTTTGTTCAATGACGCGAGGGCCAGCAAAGCCAATTAAGGAGTTTGGTTCAGCTAAAATAATATCGCCTAGCATAGCAAGGCTTGCAGATACGCCCCCCATGGTTGGATCAGTTAGGATAGAAATAAAAGGTAACTTTGCATCAGAAAGCTCATTTAAAGCTGCTGCGGTTTTTGCCATTTGCATTAGGGAAAGTAATCCTTCTTGCATACGAGCTCCGCCACTAGCGCAAAAGCAAATATAAGGCGCTTTTGCAGCAATGGCAGCTTTAACGCCTTGGACAAATCTTTCACCAAGCGCAGATCCCATTGAGCCGCCCATGAAGTTAAATTCAAAAGCAGCAATGACAACAGCTTTGCCTGCTAATGTACCACGGCCGACGATGAGTGCTTCATCTTCGTTAGTGTTTTCGATAGCTTCTTGTAAACGATCTTTGTATTTTTTACTATCTCGGAATTTTAGCGGGTCACGTGCTTTAACCTGAGTTGCAAGTTCTTGGAATTGCTGGTTATCAAAGCACTGTTCTAAGCGCCCGCGTGCACCCATGCGGTGATGATGGTGGCATTTTGGGCATACCCCCAGATTTTGGGTTAGTTCGGTATGATAGAGCGCAACTTGGCAAGCGTGACATTTTGCCCATATACCTTCTGGAACTGTTTTGCGCCGCGCCTCAGGGGCTGTTTTAATTCGCGAAGGAAAAAGTTTTTTTAGCCAGCTCATGTGTTAAAGTCCAAAAATAAAACTAATCATGGTAAACAAAAACTGATAAGGAATAATGAGAAAATTTAATCCATTAAAGAGTATTAATGCAAGAAGTATAAAGAAACTGTAAGGGGCAATTCGATAATATTGATAGGCCCATCGCCCTTTCAAAAATACGGCTAAGATGCGACTACCATCCAAAGGCGGAATAGGGAGCAAATTAAATAGCATGATGAACAAGTTAATAGAAATACCAAAATGTCCCATGAGTAGAAGTGCTAACGGCGCGCCACCTTGAGCAGCACCTAAATAAGTAGCTAGCTTTGCAATAGCTGCCCATGCAAATGCCATAAGCAAATTTGCTGCAGGGCCTGCTAAACTTACGAAAATAATATCGCGTCTTCCATGTTTTAAATTCCTTTCATCAATAGGAACGGGTTTTGCCCAGCCAAATAAAATACCGCCAGCGGCTAAAGTTAGAAGAGGGACAATAACTGTTCCCATTAAATCCATATGTTGTATGGGATTTAAGCTTAGACGCCCAGAAAGCTTGGCTGTTTGATCACCGCAAAGTGAAGCAACAAAGCCATGGGCTGCTTCATGTAGCGTAATAGCGAAAAGAATAGGAATAATGGCAATAGTAATTTTTTGGATAACAGTAAGTTCCATAGGTTTTTTGTTCGCTGAGAGTGAATTAGATTTTTAATATCGCTGTAGTCAGGTTGATTTCTGGCCATTTTACCTTATAATGGAAAATTTTTACATCGATGGAGCGCATATGGGAGCATTAGAGAATTTGCTTAAAGAGAAGCAAGTGCAATTTGTTGATTTGCGATTTACGGATATTGCCGGAAAGGAGCAACATATTACTGTAAAAAGCGATGTTGTCGACGATGACTTTTTACAAGAAGGTAAATATTTTGATGGATCCTCTATTGCAGGTTGGTGTCCGATCGATCGTTCTGATATGGTGTTAAAGCCTCAGCCTGAAACGGCTGTGTTAGATCCTTTTGCATTAGATCCCACTTTAATCCTTCGTTGTGATGTCTATGATCCTCGTGCAAACTTGCCTTATGATCGTTGCCCACGTTCAATTGCAAGAAAAGCGCAGGCTTACTTGAAATCCAGTGGTATTGCAGATGAAGCATATTTTGGTCCGGAGCCAGAGTTTTTTGTTTTTGACGACGTTCGGTTCAGCGTTGACATGCAAGGAGCTTTTTATGCCATTGATTCTCAAGAAGCTGCTTGGAATACGGGTAAAGTTTTACCACAAGGTAACCTTGCGCATAGACCACCTATTAAGGGTGGTTACTTCCCTGTATCGCCGGTTGATTCTTCCCAAGATTTACGTGCGGAGATGTGCAAACAAATGGAAGCAATGGGGTTAGTGGTAGAAGCGCATCATCATGAAGTTGCGACCGCAAACCAAAATGAAATTTGCGTCAAGTTTAATAATCTTTTAACTAAAGCAGACGAGCTGCAAATCTATAAGTACGTGGTTAAAAATGTTGCATTTGCTTATGGTAAGACAGCGACATTTATGCCAAAACCATTAGTCGGTGATAATGGTAGTGGTATGCATTGCCATCAGTCATTGTATAAAGATGGTAAAAATCTTTTTGAGGGCGATGCTTATGCTGGCTTGTCGGAAACAGCGTTATATTATATCGGCGGAATTATTAAGCATGCTAAAGCATTAAATGCTTTTACCAATCCCACAACCAATAGTTATCGTCGCTTAGTCCCTGGGTTTGAAGCGCCTGTCATGCTTGCTTATTCTGCATGCAACCGATCTGCTTCTATTCGCATTCCTTTTACTTCTGCCAAAGGACGTCGTATTGAAGTACGTTTTCCGGACCCAACAGCAAACCCTTACTTAGCATTTTCTGCCATGTTGTTAGCAGGATTGGATGGGATTAAAAATAAAATTCATCCGGGTAATCCAGAAGATCATGATTTGTATGAAATGACTGATGCAGAAGCGCAACATATTCCACGCGTTTGTCATTCGCTGGAGCAAGCTCTGGATGCGTTGTCTGCAGACCACCAGTTCTTAGTGGAAGGTGGTGTTTTCAGTGAAGACTTTATTAAAAACTATATCAGCATGAAAATGAAAGAAGTTCAACGCTTGCGTTTGCAGACGCATCCTGTTGAATTTGAGATGTACTATAGTGATTAAGTATCAGGATTCGAAGTTTGTGTGAAGCTCATATGCCGCGGATACCGCGGCATATTTTTATCGGTATGTTCTTGCTAGATCTGACGCTGTTATAGCGGCGGCTTGGGTGCTGCTTCCGCAGTCATGAAATCTGCTGCTTCCGCAGTCATGAAATCGTCTTCTGCATGTTTTTTTACAGCAAGTGCTGTCGTATAGAAGGGTGACCTTATGGCAACAGAAGGCTTAGGGGTTCCTTCTGCAGCAGCAGCCCCCCCCAGGCTCGGTGGTGTCATCTGCCTACTAAGGGAGAAGGGGATGGGTCGAAATGATTCTCTAAGTCCAAAAGGATTAGGTCCTGATTCTTCATCGCCATAAGGAGAAGGACGAGCAAGATTTAAAGGGGGGCGTCTTAGCCCTGCGTCGCTTTGTGGTGTAGGCGGCAGCGCTTCTGACCTTGGTGTTTGTACGGGTGTTCTCATACCTAATCTTTCGGCAAGCCCTGTCAGGCTGTCTATTGTGCTGGGAGTATAGGGGGGCGACTTAGGTTGTTGCTCCTGCCTCAAAGGGACGGGGGAAGTTACTGTACCAGCAGCTGGCGAGTTTTCACTGCCATGCGATGGTGTTTCTCGATACAAACTGCTAACACTTGCTGTTTTATACATGGTCATGGTCTCTTGTTGTGGGCTGATTTCTAGTTGCTTAGAAGGGGTTATAGGGGAGTCGGTTAAGCTATCGCTATCACTAGTACTTACCTGATTAGTAGCTGGCCTAGGTGAGAAATGCTGAATAATATTTAATTTTACGCAGTCTGGTGGAGTTTGTCTGCTTTTACTTGCAGTTTCTAATTCGGAGCGTAAACTAGGATACTGCTCTGTGTGCAGTAAAACATTAGCAAAGCAGGAAATCTCTAATTGTTGAGCGTTATGCGAATCAAAAGTAATCACTGCTCCAAAATTTATGCTTGCTATAGCAGGAAGTTTGGGATAACCAACCCTTCCTTGATTTGTACGCTCTAAGCTGCTTATTTCTGTATAGCAGGGAATAGTCACATCAATACTATGCTTGGTTTTCCGTGAAGTGTGTATAGGTTGAAACAAAAAATTATCATATATCAAACTTGCTTGGCTGGCTTCAGTGCCAAATAATGCTGCATTAAAAACTTTCAGAATATTATAAAGCGCAACGGTATGAATTTGAATATGGCTATCTTTGTGTCCTGTTTGTAAAAGCAGTTGAGCCAATGCTTGGCTGACTCTGAGTGGCACACCGATTTTTTCTAGCCCATTCATAAACATTCCAAGCGTATTAAGCGGCTGCTGGTTTTTGATAGGCGTAGTAGTAGAGGAGTTTTCATCAAGTGGAAACGGTGGAAAACCACAAAAAGCGTGTAGGCCTAAGTTTGATAAAAACTCTCGATTAAATTGTTTTTCATTAACAAAAGGCAAATCTGTGTCAGCTATAAGGTGGAGGTCGATAGTAGATTTAGGATAGGAAAAAGTAAATGAAATAGGTTTAAATTTTTTCTCTATCCACTTCTCGTCAATTCCTTTGCTTAGGGGGCTAGAGTTGTAGAAGAAGAAAGCTATTTCTTGAAGATTCTTCTTTATCTCTTGAAAAAGGGGGGGGGTGACACGCTCATCTTGCTTGGCGATAAAAAAATAATTAAAGATGTTGTTAAGTTGTTTTTGAGGATTTAATTCTTGTTTGTTTAGAAGGCGTTTAATCTCTTTTATTAGTCTCCCCTCATCTTCAAGTTCATTCATTAAACTTTCAGTTGGAGATGATATCAGTTTTTCCGCAATAAGCTCTATTGCCACTATCTCTGGCGTTTTCTCAGGGATCTGATGGCTTGTTTGGAAATGTTGTAGCTGCTTAAAAGCTTCAAGCCAAACTCTTTGAAGAGTGTCAAGATCTATTGAAGGCAGCTTTATGTCATTACTTGTGCTACGATCACTTTTAATAAGGTTAGATAAGACATCTAGCGCCATTTGAGAAGTAGTAAACTTTTTTATTTTGATCTCTGCGTAAGGATCTGTTCTTTGTTCTCGTATTAAATGCAAGCATTCTTCAGAAACGCTTTTAATCCACATTTCTAGCATCTTGACATTTCCTTCAATTAAATATGCTAGATAAAGATTGTTCTTTGGTTCAAGCTCATACTCGACCTGTTTTATTTTGCGACTTAACTCTCTACTATTAATAATAGACAAAATACGGTATTTAATTAAAGAAAGCATGAAAGCTCCTTTTTCTTATTTAGTTAGAGTTGAGTAAAGGCAAGGTCTCCAATTGCGATTAATTTTTCTTTGTAGTAGACCAAGGGCAACTGCGATCGTTGCCATGGGGGTATTTTCCACTCATTGAAAAGTTTTTTCAAGTACTGTGAGTGAGCGCGTCCTTGAGGGTGGAATCTTTCGCTACCACCGCGAGGACGAATTTCTAATGTATTCAAAGGTAAAGATAATTGTTTGCTAACATTTTCTAAGACTTTCTCATGCGAAATGTCGCAAGTTTTGGGGACTAGCCACAGTGCATGAATAAATCTTCTTAAGGTGAAACATGCTAATTTTAATTGTGGTTGCTTATCTTGTTTAGCCTCAATAACTTCAGAAAAAATTTGCTTTAATTGTTTTTTGCTAAGCGTCATGCCAGTGTTCGCTTTAATCCAATCGCGTAAGAACCAATGCTGAAGCGGCTTAGCAAGCTTACCCAAAAGACTTAGGGGAAGAATTTTTTCCCCATTACGATAGACGTGAGGCTTTAAGTTAAGTGAATCGATTTCTTGCGGAAGCTGTTGCCAGAGATCCTTTAAAAAAGAATCTAAAAACTCACTGAGTTCAGCTTGGATTTCTGCATTTCGGGCAAAGTTTTCGGTAACGCTGGGCCAACGGCTTTGTAGGCGCGGAAGAATTTCATGGCGTAAATAGTTCCGATCAAAATGAAGGTTGTGATTGCTATCGTCTTCAATCCAGTTGAGCTTGTACTCAGAGGCAAAGATTTCTAACTCGTGGCGGTTTTTTTGTAAAAAAGGGCGCCAATGCCAGCCTGGCCCAAATTTTTTCCATTCAGGCATGGCGGCTAAGCCTTTAGGCCCGCTGCCTCGCAGTGCATGGTATAAAAAGGTTTCGGCTTGATCGTTTTGGTGATGTGCGGTAACAAGTATCTCATCTTCAGACATTACGGATAAAAAAGCCGCATAGCGCGCTTGCCTTGCTGCTGCCTCTATGCCTTTTTGGGCATTGCGAGGGATTTCCACATGAATAGCTTCAAACGGAATATTTAAATTTTCACAGATTTTTTGGCAATGTAATGTCCATTCATCAGCTTGTGGATTGAGTCCGTGATGAATATGTACAGCGCGGATGCGATTATTTTGCGCATAGTGCTGATGGAAGTAATGTAGCAGGACAGTAGAGTCTAAGCCACCGCTAAAAGCAATAAGATAGTTCATGGCGCTATTTTAACAAGTTCAGGATTATTAGGGTATTACATATGTTTTTGTGCCTGAAAACATTGACTTTTAGTTTTGTCTTTAAGCCAGCATTTTCAGATGCGAGAGGTATATTCTCATGTTATAATTCCCCATTCTTTTTTTATAGAGTGTACTTTTATGGCAATCGTGTCTACTAATGAATTTAAGTCTGGTTTAAAAGTGATTTTAGATGGTGACCCATACAATATCCTTGAAAATGAGTATGTGAAACCAGGTAAAGGCCAAGCGTTCAATCGTGTAAAAATGCGTAATCTTAAAACTGGTCGTGTGCTTGAAAAAACCATGAAATCAGGTGATACTTTAGAAGCTGCCGATGTTGCCGATATGGAAGCACAATACCTTTACAACGATGGTGAAACCTGGCACTTCATGCAACCTGAAAGCTTTGAGCAATATGGTATTAATGAAGCTACCTTAGGCGACGCTAAGCTTTGGCTTAAAGAACAAGATATTTGTATTTTAACTTTGTGGAACGGTATTCCATTGGCAGTAACGCCACCTAACCACGTGATTTTAAAAATCATAGAAACCGATCCAGGTATACGTGGCGATACGTCTGGCGGTGGTGGTAAGCCTGCAACGTTAGAAACCGGCGCTGTTGTGCGTGTTCCTTTATTCGTTCAAACGGATGAGCTGGTTAAAGTAGACACTCGTACCGGCGAGTATGTTTCACGCGTAAAAGAATAATCATTCAGCGTTGCGGCTCTGGTAATACTCTGCCCTGAAAAAAAGTGCAAGGCAAAGCGCTAGGTAAAATGTTGTTTTGGTAGCTTTTGGTGGGTATATCGCTAGCGCGACTGTGCCCACCCCACAGTGCGTGCCCATCGATTTCATGCCCCATAGTGGCGGCAACATTGGAGTTATTGTTTCCTTAAGGTTTCCTTAAGGAAAGCGAATTATAATTGCCCGAAGGCTTAACTTTTAAAGTAGAGATATCATTTTTAGCATGAATCAAGCCATGAAGGGATTTACCTTACTCGAAACGCTACTTGTCCTTGCGCTGGTGGCATTAATGGCTGTTGCTGGCCTTGCGACATATCAACAACGTATCGTTAATTTCAAGGTTGAAAAAACTGCGCTGCAGATGCAGGCAATTTTAGAAGCAGCGCAAAACTATAATGCGAATTATTCTGCGTGGCCAAGTGATAATGCTGCCTTAGACCCTTATCTTGGACCTGGCGTTTTAAACAATTGCCCTTGGTCTTATAGCACAGCGACTTGTTATAGTTTTGTTCCTCAAACATCGACGGCAAGCTTTGGTGTAAGCGTTACGATTCCCAGTAATCAAGCAAACGCGACACAAATCGCACAAATGGTTGCCACGCGGTTACCGAATGCATCTGTAAGTGGTGCTGTGGTTACAGCGCGGGTGACGGCATTAGTTTTGCCGCAGCAGCCAAGTCAGGGGCAAACGCTTATGAAAATCTACCCATTTCGAGGTGATGCTAGTGGCGCACCTGTCTCAATCCCTTTGGTAAATCGCTGCCAAGCGGGAACAATCCAAAAAGTTTATTTTATGCTATCTGGTGTAACGAACCAGGCTTACGATCAAACCGGCGGAACATCATACAGTGGTGTTATTGCACTTGCTGAAGTTTATGGTTTGCAGGGAAACACGCCTGCAAACCCAGTGACCTCTCCAGGGGCTTCTGTTTCTGCTTATATTCATCAGGTTCAAGCGGCGACGGGCTTGCCAAGTTACTGGGGGCAGAGAGCGCAAGCTATTGCGATGGAGGTTTGTGAGTCTAGTCGCCAACAATCAAGCTCGCAAGACAAGAAAAATCCTACATCATTATTATTCTAAAAAAATTAACTATGAGGTAACTACGTTATGCCAAAAACTCCTATCGCCAGAATCAGCTCCCAGAGTTTACAAACAGATGCTTTAGATATTTTTCGTGAAAAAATAAAACAGAAGGGTTCGCAGTTCTTACCGCGCTTTCTAGGGGTGTACCGTGACAAAATACGTGGTTTAATTCAAGGTATTTCTACGGCATTTCATGGTTCGGGCGGAGTACATCCAGATATTATTTTTTTTGATCAAGACACTTTGAAAATTGACAGTAAAGTGGCAAAGTTTGTTGATTGGAACAAGCAACTCAATCACCTAAAACTCGCTTTGCGTGGCGGATTAAGAGCGAAAATTAAGAGTATGGCGCCAACTTTTGCAGCTCACAGGGAAACTTTAAAAATAGGGTTGGAAAAAGCCTTGGCAGAATTTGAGAGACAATCAGAGGATGTCTCAACTAAAAAAATAATCAGCGAAAATTTAATACAGATACATACTAATAAAGAACGGTTGTATACAGCACAGTATGCTGATTCCTTAGTAAATTCAGAGACCGCAAGTATTCCATCGCTTACCCATATTTTAGATCTTATGGAAGGTTTTCGTCGACCAGTTAAGATTGCGGCATGCGGTAGCAAAAATTATATTGAATTTGAGAAAGGATATGAGAATACTTTTGCTCATTTTTCTACAGACTCAGAAGGAACTCATTTTTATCTTATTGATTATCCAAAAGATGAAAAAAAATTATACGAGCTTGAGCTTCATGCATTAGAAATTGTACTAACAATTGAGCGTTTGATGGGGAAGCGCATCTCTTCTGACAATAGCGATCCATTTTATCAATTCTTTTTAAATTTATTAGCTGCGATTGTTGAACTCGATGGTTCTTTAGGTTTGTACACTTATTTGTATCCGGGAATAAGTGAATCGTCGGCAAAAGCTATGCTAAACCTTATAGTAAGTTTTCTAAATTATCCTGAAGTATTTAAGCTCTTTCAGACAGTTGGGGAAGATAAATTCCACTATGCAGGTTGTGGTGTTTTTGTACGTGAAGGTGCCTTACTTTCTGGCCAGCTCGCTAAGCTCCATACATGTAAACCAGATAGTAATCCAAATGCGATCCATTGGCTTATGCAAGGGGTATTAGATGAAGCACTCGAAGAACGCGTTGAAACGCAAGGTGATAGAACGGAGTTTATTACTTTAAGTGATGAGTTATATGCTCTTCAACGTGAGTTAAGAAAGCTACAAGAGCGGGCTCATAACGAGGAAGCAGATTTAGATGCCGCGGGGCAAGGGGATATTAACCACCGGGTTCAAACGATCATTGCACGAATGCAAGAAATTGGGCGCCAGTTTTCTCGCATGCATTTGCCTAAAGATCAAACGCAATTTGCTAGAATCTATAAGCAAGCGAACCCACTTCGAATCGCTGTTGAAGATTTACGTGAGCACCTAATACCTCTACCCGGTGTTAAAGACTACGATGCATTAATTAAGCGCGTTGCGGATGTAAAAAGCGATTTAATGCAAAGAAGTGCTGCGGAAGTAGCAGACGTCTTTTTACGTGCTTATCAAGCGCAGATAGGCTTGCTTGGCGCTGCGGATAAAACAACAATTGGCGAGTTTGTCCGTGAAGGAGGTCTCGTTGCTGGGGGCATTCAAAATTACTTAAGTGAAATAGCAAAAAAAAATGCTGCATTTGCAAGCCAAATTCAAACAGAAATTTCTGGGTTGCAAAAAGTGTTGACGGCATATCTTAAAGACGTTGCAGAAATTGAAATTGCCGAACCTAAGCTTTTAACAAAAAGTATAGAAAGACTAGGGGCTCAATTGGCGGGTATCCATCAACAAGCGAAGCCTACTTTAAGCTATAACCAACTTGTGGCGTTAGATCGCCAAATCCCTCGAGAAGCCTTAGCTGAGCTTAAAGCCTGCATGGGTGGTATGAAAATTAATAAGCAGATTATTCTTGATATTAGAAAAGAAGTTGCTTCTTTAAGAGCATTAATTGCGAAAATAGCGGAAACCGCAAGACGGGTAGATCAATACGAAGGCACAAACTTTTTTGCACAGCTTCAGGAGTACCTAAGAACATCTGAAAGTGTCTTGATGCAAGTTAACAATAATTTATCTAATCAAGGTCAATTATTGTTGTTAAAAGAACAAGTAGCGCAACTAACAGGCAATGTGGGCGTGCTTGGCCAGCAGGTTGAGGCAAGAAAAGGAAAAATGCCGGCACGATATAAGGAATCCTCTAAGAAGATGGATACGGGCATCGGTTCTATTGAGCTTTTGTTAAAAACATTAGAGCAAGAAGAGAAAGGATTAGACAAGCTTCCTGGTAAAGCCAGTGATTATACAAGAAAGTTCGAGTTGCTAAGTCGAGCGCTTAAAGAGTGCAAGTCCGATAAAGCCAAATTATTTGAGAATCTTTATGGCTTAGACAATTGGTTTACCCAACATTTAGATGGTATTGAAGCGCAAGGCGGCAAAAATAAAGATATGGGGCATACGCAAGATGGTTTCTTGCCGGCGCGCATAAGGAATATCAGTGCTCAAGTAAATCAAGCGCTTGCTGAGGTGAAAAAATATAAAAGAGATGTTGAATTAAAAGAAATACGTGAAAGGGTGCGAAAAGTAAAAGATGCGCTGAGTGGATCTTTAAAAGAATTCACCAGCAGGGCTAGAGCAACCCATGGAGATTTTTCTGCTTATTTGAATTTCTTAAAAGCGTTTTTCTCACCTATTGTGCAAGTTTACCATTGCCCAGATAGGCCTGAAGGACTTGGCTTTACGGATGAGAGCGAGTTACACAGAGATGCAAAATTGATGCGACGTATGACTGTCGCAGAGCTTCCGCCAAGACCCTTTTCGGAAGTTAGAGATGCGCTCACAAAACTAAAGGCTAGTCTCGAAAAGTTAGTCACTAACGCAAGCAATGTTACCCCACGCTCTGATTTACACATAGTTCCCTCGGGTCTTAAAATTTCAGCATCAAGCTCATGGCTGAATTTTATTCATCCGGATGAGTTTATTAAGGTAGTCGGTGAGCATTTAAAAAAAGCTGATGAATTGATGCGTCGTGTTCAAGCGAGTCTTAGTCAAGATATTATGTCCGCTGATGAGCCGGCATTATCTCAAATGGAGCGGGTTTTCATTCAAAATTTACAGGAGCTGAAAGAGCATCAATCTTTTGATATTAGTGCGCCTTTACAAAAAGGGCAAATAAATAAAGTTGGTACTTATATTAAATGGTTTTTTGAGAGTGCACCGAATAAACTTCAGGCAGCAGCCAAACTTGCCTCAACGCCTACACCTTCGCCTGTGGCAAGTCCTGTTAGCGTTAAGTCTCCTGTTACACCAACACCAAAACCTTCACAGCACATTAGAAGCTTACCTCCTTTAAGCCCAACCGCGGGGCCTGCAACGCCAGTAACGCCGGCTGTGCGAATGCCAGCAGCAGCTGACCCATCAAGCTTAAAAGAGGCGTTAAAAACAGGCACTAGCGTAAATCCTGATGCCTTAAGTGATGCACTTTCTAATTTGTTAGAAAAAGATATCGACGCAAATGAGTTATTAAAATTTCTTCAACAAGTCATTAGGGAAATTAATAGTGCAGATGATGATAAACTTCGGCAGTTTTATCGCCTAATGGGTGCGCTTGGCACGGGTAAAAATTTCCCCGCCAATATTAAGAATGCGGTAGGCATCACTTTGTTCTGTTTAGCAGAAAAGATTAGAGCTGTTGCAGATGCTAAGAAAAAAGGAGAGGGTTTAGGGGATGACTGTGTACCGGAAAGTGCGCAAGAATTTTATGCATATGCATCTATTTTATATCCGCGAGTTGCACGGTTTGGGGGCGTACCCAGAGCTATTCTTATGGAACGCTTCCGTTATGTATTACTTGAATCTGTGTTGGAAAAAGTTCCAAGCGAAATGCGTGTGACTTGTCGAATGTTTACGGTGCCAGCTTTACAAGTGGGTGCCTATACACCAACTGGTGCAAGTGAAGTTCAGGTTTGCTTAGGGGTTTCGGTGAGCCCAACTAATCGAGATTTTATCAGAGATTCTGGAGAGGCAATACATCGCTATATGCCGCGATGGGCATGTGCAGTGCAAGCTTTTTTTAAACACTCGTCAGATAACGCAGAAAAGACTATGGCGGCTACTTTTAATTCTGCAGATCCACGCTTAGCGCGAGCTGTTTTTAACTCGCTTTTCATCGGTGGCCGACCAGAAACTGATCGAGTTAAGTGTTTAGACGCAGTCCTTGAAGACCGTAAAATGGTTCTTTAAGTCAAGATAATAATTAATAAGGTAAAAATTATGTGGCCAAAATTCTTAAGTTATAGCTGGTGGATGAGTTCAGAATCAAGTTTATATCAAAAAATAGTTGCTACGATTGACGCGGTTAATGCGCTGCCGCAAGAGGTTGTGGATAATCCTTTTACGCCAAGGATAGAAAAGCAGTTTATGTATCAACATCCTCTTCGTTATCTTTATCAGATGTATTTAGATGCGTTTTATCGTGCTGAACTTGCTAGTAAGCACAAGAACTCTGAAGAAGAAAAGCGTTATCTGGAGTTAGCAAAGAAATACGAGAAGGATATTTCTACTCGTCTCCAGAAGTTGCAAGAGCTTATTAGTGAAGTACGCAAGTCTGACACGCCTAAAGATTTTTTTGTTCGATTAAATGAAAACGATCCTTCAACTTGGAAAAACCTTTATGAAATTCTTGAGGTTTTATGGTCTAACGCAGCTAATGAACGCTATGCATTTAATAGCACTCACCTTCGTACGCCATCAACAAATTATTCACATTATAAAGATAGGCAAAAGTTTATTACTGATAGGCTAAACGATTCTAAATCGGAAAAGTTACCGCCTATTAGCCCATTTGCTGAAGCTGCTAGGGAACTTGCTGGACTATTTGAGCGAGGCGATAAAGCGGTGCAGCTTCGACAAAGGGTTGGTGAACCTTATCAAGCTTTAGATTTCTTTAACTTTGACATAAATGTCTTGGCAGAGCAAGAAGAAAAACTGCTTAAACGGGTGAAAAAAGCATTAGATTTAAAAACTGCATTGAGGTCTAAACTTACCCCTCTAGAGTTATCTTTTATCCGCACAATGGATGATGCGCAAAAAACAAAGCATTTTGACCGCTCTAGGCTTTTAGGCAGCGTGGGACTTCAGCAGCATGATTTGTCTGGGCTTCTTAGTGTGGGTACTCCACCTTTGCATCGTCCATCGCCTAATTTAGATGATCTAGAGTGCTGGGATTATATCAACGATATTCGTGACTGTATGACTAACGAGGAAAAGCGTCAGCTCCTTAAGATTATGACATTACACCAAAGGATTGAGGCAAATCCAGGCTTAGAGGTAACATTCCGTAATGAATTGCAGGCAAGTTCGCATAGCGATTTACAACGGTTTGAAGGTCAGGAATTAGGTAACCCAAACTGGCGGAGCTTTCTCCAGAGCTTAACCTGGAACCCTACCATCACTGAATTATCAGTATGGGGGCCTATACAACAGATTTGGCGCTTGCTGGATGGAAACCAACAAGAGAATTTACATAAACTAATTTTGTTACGTCAATTAGAAATTCAACTTGAAGATAAGACCCAATTAATTAAGCAGGCTAAAAAAGCGTTCGAGAATGCTAAATTGTATTTTGGTATTATGCATGCCGAAATGGGTTGTTATCAAGGACTTTTTGAATATTATGCTTATGAAAAATTAAGCGAGAGAATCAGAAATAGTGAAGAAGCTTTTACTACTTATTTACGAGGTGTATCTGTTGATCAATTTAGTGAGCTTGCTAAATTTTTTAACGCGTTTCAAACACAAGCTCAGCAAGCCCAAGTTCAAGTGCCTGCATGGGTTAGCAGAGCAAAAGGTCGCTTATGCCAATGGTTAGAAGTTTATATAAATGATAAAAATACAAAGCTTCAACATTTACAAGCGGAACAGCAAGATTTGCTCCGCGTAGGATTGGCTCTAACACCAGAAGAGCAAGCTCGCCTCGCCAGCTTAACTCTGGAGATTCCCAAATATCAGCAAGAGATACAGCTAGCCAGTCAGGGGCTGCAATTAACAAGTGGAGGTGGGAAAGTTCCTGAGTTGTTAGCATTTATTAAAAAAGCATACCAAGATATAGAGGGCCTCCCACAGCAACCGCCCCAAACAGTAGCTGCGCCGACTCAATTTAATTCTTTAGTAGAAATACGTCAAAAGTTAAAGTCATGGATAGCTACTATAAAAGGAACTCCTTATCAAAGGACTGAGGCGCTTTCGCTAGACGGACAAGAAGCATTGACCTCTTTGCTTGCTAATCAAGATTGCATGCTATTAGGCGAGCTTTCAAAAGATTACCTGAAAAAGGCTGATATCCTCGATAAAGCGATGAATGGGGGAAGGCGCGTGCAAGATTTTGACCAAGATATTAAGAAAGCCGCCGAGTTGATTCGAGCAACCAATATCGCCGGCTTACAAAAGAAGCTTTTAGATGAATGGTATGGTCATGATTGTGAAGTAGTGATGGGGTTTAGAGAAACGCTGCGAACAATATTCGGCGAATTGAAGTCTCAAGTGTCGCAGCACTTAACACTGGGGCCAAAAGAAAATACCATGGGGCCTCATCATCAAGAATTACTAGAGATTACAAGCCAAGTTCAAAATCTCATTGCGAGGATTGAGAGGAAAGAACAAGAACCCGCGCCTAAGCCAATTCGTTGGCTGTTGCCAAGAAGAGTTTCGGTTGGACTAGATGCTGATACAGGCCGAGATCGCTCTCTTTTCACCTGTCTGTATAATTTATACAAGCTAACCCAAGGTTTATTTTGCAAGTTAGATGGATTGAATGCTTCAATAGTAACGAGTATACCAGGTCGTTTAACACTTTTAGGCGCACGTATCGTTACTTTTGATCGCAAAGAATTTGAAAAAGATTTAGCTCGTTTCAATTATTTGGTTGCTAAAGTTTTTCTGATAGTTTTATCGGATCCTTCTCGATTGGATGGCGTCTTTGTTGCATTTATGAAACCACTTGCACAAGAAGTAGGCAAAATAATGAAAGCGCTAGAAAAACTGCAGCCAGCAGGAGAAGCTACTGTTGGTAAGCGAGAAATGGCGACTGCAATGCAAGGGTTTTTAGATTTAGTATCCTATGCATTACAAATGTATTATGGAGACAATCTTGAACAATCTGTCTTAAAAGAAAAAGCGGTTGCTATGGGAATTGCTTCAGATAAAGGTTTTTTCTTTACTTTTATTAGCGAAAATATTAGCACGCTTCTAGTTTTTGGTGCTATTGCTGGGCTTCAACATTGGGTGGTCTCTCCAAATTGGATTTTTGAGACAGTGTGTTCTTCGGCACTTTCAACGACTGATTGCAGTGAATTAAATGATCGTTTACATATTCAAGAAGGGGTAAATGCGGGTTGTTTAGTGCTGCTTGCATTTTTATTTTTAAGAATACAGAAAAAACAATTTGATGAGATACGTCAGCTGCGAGCATTGACTGATCCACGTTTGGCTGTCTGGATGATACGACAGCAGAGCTGGGATGAAATGCAAGACCGCATTGATCGCTTGATACATGAAGGGCCAAAAGTAGGGGCTGAGAAATTATTGTCTTTACCTAAAGCTGTAGTGGCACCCTGGCCTGAAGCTCCAAGTGTTCCAGTGGCGGGAAGAGCTGCGCAATACCGGGTTGGCTATCAGCAGATCCCTTGATAATTCTTTAATGCAAAGAGGAGCTTTTATCTTTGTAAAAGCTCCTCTTTATGAGTAATCAGTCTATAAAAATAAACTAATCGTTCATGCCAAAAAATAATCATGCTGTTCAGTACTTCATGGGGCAAACAACTCCGCAATCTCAGGATTTACGTCAGACGGAAGTGTCTTATGATGAAAAAGCCATTATTTATCTAAGCCATGTCCAGTCTAACGAATTTTTACCTGCTTGGTTGCGCATTTATCTAGGAGAAGCCTCCGAAAGTTTATTGCTAACCGCTATGGCTCAGTTGCAAATTTTGCGGCACCAGCTTAATGCCTCAGGTTTGTATATAGCTAAGATGCCTGATGTAGGCCAGCATGCGCACTATATCTTATTGGTTTTACACCAGAGCCAGTTATTAGTCGTTCATCCCCTAGGGTTAGTGAATACCCCCGCTTTTTATCAAGTGTTACAAAAAATTCAAAAGGCTTGCAGGCTAGAAAATATTTACCTGTCCACCAATGTTTTGCAAAATTCAGCTGATCTTGCCGCTTCCGGGCCATTACTGGTGGAAGTTTTACGTAGTTTTGCAAAACTTCCCCCCGCACAATTATTTGCTTCTTTGCAAATGCAAGCGCCATTTTGCCAAGAAGAATTAACGCTAACAAAGGTTGATCTCAGCGACTGTTTGCCAGCGGCATTTATTCAATCAATAGCGGCGCCAGATGGCGTAGCGCAATTGCGTTTGGCGCATTTAAATATGCTTGAAAATCCGATTCACAATGGACAAATACACACAGTAGAAGAGCAAGACGAATATTTGCAGGAAAAATGTTTGAAAGCCGGTGAACAGGTATTATTTCATCGCTTAATCACAGAGCCTGGTTTTACTTGCATGCAGCTTAGTCCGGATGATTGCTATTATTCTGCATTAAAACAAAGATTGTCTCAGCCGCTAAGCCTTGTGAGTAGGAAAGCTTCTGAAGCTCGACTTTGCCGCGCAGATACTTTCTTTGATAGAGCAGTCACAGATAGGACTACCGCTATCATGATGAGGATGGTTAGCCGTTTAAAGCTAAACTGGACGATTATTAGCAAATTTAAAGTTGATCCCTCAGATCCAGATGCGCGGTGGTTGGTGGATTTTTTAAAACAATACCCGCCGATTGCGGCTTTTTTGCATGAGCTGGAAAGTAAAGGGTTTGGGTTCGAAGGTGCAATGGCGCAACCTTTTGTTGCAAGTAATGAATTTGAAAAGCCACATATTTTATTTTTTGATCAGCCGTTAATTATTGGAAAAATCCCGCGCCGAAGTTTGGCAGATGTAAAGACAGAGCTGGGAAAAATTGAAACCAAACTTAATCAGCTGCTTAGAGCAAGAAAAACGACTTTATTATCGCCTACAGTGGCAAGTGGTACCAAAAGCCCGGTCCCTCCACAAACACCCCCGCTGGCTTCAAAGCAAACTGGCGATGTAAGTAGTCCATTTGCAAGTCCAGCATTCACAAATACTGAGCAAAAAACAACGGTAGCATTACTAGAGTCAATGCGTGCAGCCGCGGAAAAAGTTCGAGTGCTAAGGCAGCATAAAGAAGTTATGTCGCGAAAGTATGTGAAAAAGTTTGTGCCTGAAGAGGGCGAGTCTTTCAATCATTTACATGAAGATAAAGAAGGCAATGTTTATTTTTATTATTTTGATTCAGACGAAGTTGAAGGGCAATTTTTGCGCATTGCGGTAGAAATTGTTCGGGTCTATCAAGCATTGTTAGAAAATTATGAAAATTATGGTGACAATGAGCCTATTCATCTTTTCTTTGTGAGGCTTTTTTGCGCTTTAACAGAAACTCATGGAGGCGTGGGGCGCTATTCTCATTTCTTTAGCGGGGGCCTTTTAGATGAAGGTATAAAAGCCATCTTAAATTTATGTATTTCGTTTGTGAACTTTGGGGAATACATCGTTTTCCTTGAGGCTTTGCAAAACGATTATCAATATCATGGTGATGGTGTTTTTACGCGGCGTGGCGTAACGCTTAGCGATCGTCTAGAAGGGACATTGACAGATAAACGTATGGGGCTACGTGGCACTAAGCCTGGAGATAAGCCAAACTCAATTTATTGGTTAGCAGAAGAGTTGCTGGATCAAGAAGAAAGAAAAATTATTGAGGTTAACCTTCCTGATGACTTCGCTGCTCTTGCAGAAATTTATCACCTTCAATTGGCGCATGCCAAGCTTTTGCAAAAGACGGAAGAAAGTTTTGAAGATTTAACAGGGGGTGACCGAAAGCAAATTGCTGAAAGCAGCGCCAATATTCAAGAGAAAATTCAAGCTTTCCTTTTACGCTATCCCAAGCTTGCACTGCCAAAAACGCAACAAGAGTTTGAAAAAGTTTTTCGAACATTACATCCGCATCGGGCGATGCTTTTACAAGAGCGTGCAAGCTTACCTGAGAAAATGACTGCGCAACAGTATAGGGAGTTAATAGAACGTCTCTCGATAAAACGCGAGTATTTAGCATTAGCCAAAGACAATGAGTTGGTGGCACGCGAGATTGCTGTTGAAAGTTTTCATGATGCGGCTTTGATCGCCCGCGTTAGCTGTGAGCCATTAAAGGAAATTCATCAGCTTGAAGTGGCGACTGGGCAAAATATTAGCGACAATATAGAACTTATCCGCCAAGAAAATATCAAGTTAACAGATAATATTCACCAGACAGCGTTAACTCTTGATAAAGAAATTGATCGTATCCTGCAGGATTTAGCGCCGCTCGAAGCACAGTATAACAACACAAGCTTCAGTCAAGAATTGCAGCAAGAGAAAATAGCAATTGCGGAACTTTCTTTAGAAGCTAATGAAAATTTAGCGCATCGGCGGCTTTCTGCTATTTATGATGAATTATTGGCAAAACAAAAACGTGCTTTGCTCATCGATAAACAAAAAGAACTATTAGGCCACCCAACGGCAATAGCTATTCATGGTTTGGGGGAGGAGCTGTCAGATAAGCTCTTGCAGCTCAAAGAAATCGCGCAAAAGCTTGATCAATATCAGCCAGATGAAAGTGGCAAAAAGTTTGTTACTTGTGTTGATGATTTGCTTGCTGAAAATGCGGCTATTTTAGAAAAGATGAACGCGTTAATCTCAGTGCCAAAGAGTGATCTTCAGGCGAGCCTTGATGAGCTTTTAACAAAAATGAAAGTTCTAAAAAATGATCAAGTTCCTAGGTTAGAATCAGTTCTGAATGAACAGCAGAAAAAAATGCAGGCTCGATATACTGATTCAAATCGGAGTATGAAAGCAAAGCAGCGTGAGATTACCCAAGCTTTGCAGCAAATAAAGCTTATTGTTGCTGCTGTGCGTAATGAGCAGATACAGAACGCAATGCAAAAAACTTATGAAAACTTTTGCGAACTACTGGGAAGGCTTTTTAAACGTCTTGAGCTTTTTGAATCCTCACGCTTAAAAAAAGACTGGTTTAAAAAAGTAGATGATTTAGAAAAAGAAGGTGGTTATCAAACGAGTGATTTGCCTATTGACTTAGAGAAGCTTGCAGCGAATACCAAGAAATTTTTAAGCGTCTTAAGCCCACATGCCCTCGCTCATAAGAAGCAGCAGCTCAGGCATTTAGCCTTTCAAAAACATCACTATGCAGCTTATGCCGGTTTCTTAGAAAAATTTTCCCCAATCAAAAATGAATATTTCTATGCGCCTGAAACAAAGCTGTTAAGACGTATTCGAGATGTGAGGCATAATCATAAACGTTTTAGTGAGCTAGTGCCTGAGCAGCAGCTCTTAGAGTTAAAAGATATTATTTTTCGTTTAATGACATTACAAGATAACCTCCATCATATAGCAGATTTAAAGCAAACACTCAATCTTAGTGTGGTGGGCTTTTCTATGTTTGAACTTCCAAGGCTTCATCAATGGTTGGTTTATACAGATCCACGAGCTTTCAGTGCTAAATATCAAGCGGTATTTAAATGCTTAGCTAAAATTGATGAGGCGACAAAAGATGCAAGTGTGATGATGTCTGACGCTGAGATGCAAGAGAAAAATCGACAACTTGATAGTTTGTTTGCTGAATTTAATTTGTTGGTTAAGCCAGAAGAAAAGCCTTTGCAAAATGCAGATGAAGCGCAAGTTATCACTTATATTGAATGGTTTGAAAAAAATATTAAACATAAACTTGCAGGATTAACCAAAAAATGTAATGAATTAGAAATCAAACTTGGTAAGTATCAGCCAAAAAGGACACTGGCAGAAATTTTGGCACAACCTTTTGACGAAATTGACCTTGATGAGCTGCAAATGCTTATGCGTGGGACGCCAAAACAAAGCTTTGATGAAGATGCAATGACTTCTTTTTTATCAAAGTTAAGAAGAAAAATTCCTACCGCAAATGATCAATGGCTAGAAAAAGCTTTTGAAATTTTAAGTTGCTTTGGGCGGGGAAATAATTTTCCCGAAACGTTGAAGAATTTATTTGGGGTAACTTTATTTGAGCTTGCTGAAAGATTCCTGCAGAGAGGGAACACAATTAAGCGGGAGTTAATTATCGATGAATCTGTTCCTGAGCAAGCCCAAAGTTGTTATGCTGTCGCATCAATTTTATATCCAAGAGTGGCGATTTTTGGGGGCGTACCTCCTAAGATCCTGGCTGAAAGGTTTCGTTATACATTAGAAGCATCTGTATTAGCAAAGGTGAGGCAGACGTTAACCAAATATACAGCTACTTTTACAATAGGTGAATTTATTCCGCCAAGTTGTAGTGAAACAGGTGTAACAACTGGCGAAATGTTATATACGGAAATAGAAACCAGAGCTTTTGTCCGAGATAATCCTAGCTTGATGAGAAAATTTAGTGCCGCATGGTCTGAGACTTTGGCGAGATTTTATTGCCACTCTCCTGAAGAAATTGAAGAAACTGTTGTTCTGTCTTTGCAGAAAGCTCGGAAGAAAGATGATCTACGTATTACTCACGCAACGCTTTGTGCATTTTTTTCAGGCAATGCTAGGGAGACAGCAAGGGTTGCTCGGTTAGAAGAAATGATTCAGCTTCGCAGCCAAATTCCAAGCCTTCATTGACGATAAGGGGTAATCGATAGAAGGAATTAACCAATCAACCCTAAAACCTGCTTCACTTCTTGATTAAAGCCAGCGCGCTGAGCGCTAGGAATCGAAGCGGCGGCAGGAAGTTTGGTGGTAAGAGGGTTAACGGGTTTAGAACCAAAGTGTAATTCGTAATGCACATGTGGGCCAGTGGCGTAGCCCGTCATGCCAACATAGCCAATGACTTGACCTTTTTTAACCAGACTACCAGTATGTAAACCTTTGGCAAAATTACGCATATGCGCATAGAGCGTCATGACATTGCCTGGGTGGCTAATTTTGACGACATTACCATAACCTTGTTCAAAAGTCATAGTATTAATTTTTCCGTCAGAAGTAGCCGTAATTGGTGAGCCCATGGGTGCATCAAAGTCAATCGCCGGATGGGAATGATATTGGCCTGTGACAGGGTCTAAACGGTGCAGCATGAAGCCTGAGCCAATGCGAGTGAAATGCGTTGGATAGCGTAAGAATCCAGGCGCTAAGCTTGTGCCATCTGCTTGGTAATAACTCGCAGGCGCATTGTTATAGCTATAGCGAATGGCTAAAGTTTTTTGTGCACGAGTAATAAATTCAGCTGCAACAACATTATCAATTGTCACGCCATGCGAAGTTTTGGCAGGAACCCTTTCGGTAATAACTTTAAATTGCGTTCCAGCAGGTAAATGTTTGAAGTCAATTTTATTGCTAAAAATTTGGTTCAATGAATGGATTTCTACTAGGGTTAAACCCGCATGTTTAGCGCTTTGGACAAATGAACCTTTTACGTTGCCATTTTCAATTGACCAATTGGCAGGAAGGCGAGGGGCAGAAGTTTTTCGTGCAGCAGCCGGTGTAGCAGCTTGAGTGACAGCAGGAACTGTTGCAATAGGTGCGGCAATTTGTTCAGTAGTGGGTGCTCTGGAAAACTGAAGGGAAAGTGGAGTAAGCTTGCCGATTTGCTCGAGATGAGCGGCGATGGCTAAAGTGACAAGGGCTGTTAGCCCTAAGCCGCGAAGAATTTGTCTGTCACGTATTTCATGACTAAAACTGCAAACATCTGCTCGAAAAATTTTTCGCATCTCTTCTCCTGTAAGCTCACAATCCCTGTATCAAAAACCCAAAGGACATGCTAACATTTTAACGGAATTTTTTCAAGGCAAAACAATGGATTTTCAAAAACACCTAAATGAAATGTGGTATAAAAATAAGCACATAGCGCTTAGACTTGCTTTGCGGCCTTTTTCTTGCCTCTATCGTATTGGATTCATTGTTAAAAAAATACTTAATCAAAAAACCTATCGTAGCCGCTTACCCATTATTGTGGTAGGCAACATCACCGTCGGCGGAACAGGAAAAACGCCGACTATCTTGGCGCTAATTAAACTGCTACAGCAGCAAGGTTTACGCCCAGGTGTGATTAGCCGAGGTTATCCAATTAGCCCTGCAAAACCTATTTTACTTGATCTTTCATCAAGCGCTGACAAAGTAGGGGATGAACCTTTATTAATTTATCGCAATACGCAAGTACCCGTTTGTGTCTGCCGTGATCGCGTATTAGCCATTAAAACACTCGAAGCACGGGAAGATCTTGATATTATTTTAAGCGATGATGGTTTACAGAATTTTAGCTTTAAACATCATGTTGAAGTATTATTGTTTGATCATGAGCGTCAATTTGGCAATCAACAGCTTTTACCTGCCGGCCCCTTGCGTGAACCTTTGTCGCGTTTAAAGTCGGTGGATTTTGTCATCGATGTTATTAAAGTGCCAGGCATGGCGCCAGATACTGCTGTCGGTTTATTATTGAAGCCTGGGAAAATTTTATCAGTTAAAAAGAATTTACCTTTGGAAGATTTAAGAAATTTTCAGGGTAAGCGAGTTGTAGCGCTGACAGCCATCGCTAATCCAGAAAGTTTTTTTAATAACTTAACAGCGCTGGGATTGAGCTTTGAAAAACACACGTTTCAAGATCATTATGCATTTACTCTTGATGACTTTAAGCCATTTGCCGATGCAGAAATTATTATGACTGAAAAAGATGCGGTGAAATGCGCTGAGTTTGCTAATGAGCATTTTTGGTATTTGACGCTTGAGGGAAAATTTTCCAAGGATATTAAAAGCGCACTATTAGCAAAATTGCTTAAAGACAATGGTGATAATAGGCAGTGATCATAAGAGAATGCATGCCTTTAAGCTTATAGATGAATCGTAATTTTTCTAAAATGATATCAATATGCTTAGTGGGAAAGCGCGCGATCATGGTATAATTCTGGAAAATTTATTTTATGATAGTATCGCTAAGATTGCTGAAAAGCAAAGTGGTGTTCCAATAAATTATTACGGCAGGGATTTCTATGCGTTTTATACAATATATTTTCATTTTTATTTTATTACTCGTTGCTTTAACATTTGCTTTGTTGAATGCTAACCCAGTAGAAATTAATTACTATGTTGGCACAGCAAAACTGCCTTTATCTTTACTCTTGGTGATTACTTTTGCAATAGGGTGCGTGATAGGCTTATTGATTACAGTTTCTTGGTATTGGCGGGCACGCTGGGATGCAAGAAAGCTGGCAAAAAAATTAGCCTTATCCGAAAAAGAATTGGCAAATTTGCGTTCTATGCCGTTAAAAGATTTGTCTTAATTTGGCTAATATTTACTAGCCCAGCTTAGTTGCTCAACTATGACATTTTTCATTTTTATCTTTTTTATCGCATTAGCCTTTTGGTTGGGGCGGCGTTCGATTCCTAGAAATCAAGATCAATTAGCGAAAATTCAAATCAGCAAAAATTATTTTAAAGGTTTAAATTATTTGCTGAACGAAGAAAATGATAAAGCGTTGAATACTTTTATTCAAAGCATGACAGTGGATGGCGATACGATTGAGACTCACCTTGCGCTTGGTGGTTTATTCCGTCGTCGTGGTGAATTAACTCGCGCGATTCGCGTGCATCAAAATCTTTTAGCGCGACCAACTTTAACAGTGCGCGAGCGTGCGCAAGCAAGGCTTGCATTAGCTTATGATTATTTAGCGGCAGGTATGTTAGATCGCGCTGAACAAAGCTTTTTAGAAATTGTCGATTATGAAGAATTTCAAGAAGAAGCTTGGACGCGTTTGCTGGATATTTATCAGCGTGAGAAACGCTGGCAGCAAGCAATTGATGTGGCTGAAAAGTTGCAAAGGAAAGATCCAGAAATACGCTTAGCGCTAGCGCATCACCACTGTGAACTAGCCCAAATTGCTTTAAAAAGATCTGATTTAACACGTGCAGAAGAAATGTTAAAAAAAGCACGTAAATATCAACGGCGTTTAGCACGTATTGATTTGCTGCTAGGCGATTTGTACTTGGCAGAAAAGAAAACACAAAAAGCTTTGCAGACTTATCAATTAATTGCCGATCACGATGAGGATTATCTTAGTGAAGCCATTCCTAAAGTTGTCCTGTGTTATGATGAATTAAAAGATGATGCGTCACTAGAGACTTACCTGGCGCACTGTCAAGAACGTGCGCCTCGCACAATGACAGCGATCGAGCTAACAAAATTAAAACTAAAACGCTCGTCAGCAGAAGCATTACAATATTTGCAAACTGAATTAAAAAAACATCCTTCCTTGCGAGGAATATTATTTTTAATCGAATTACAAAATCAGCAAAAGCTTTTTGATGAAAAGCAATGGTCTGAATTGCAAACATTTTATAATTTGGCGCAAGGGATATTACACCGTCGAGCTTATTACCGTTGTGGTCATTGCGGATTTTCTGGGCGTATGCTTTTTTGGCAGTGTCCAAGCTGTAAGCGCTGGAGTACGATGAAGCCAATTCACGGATTGGAAGGGGATTAGAGAACTGTGCTGCGCCCCTCACCCTCGGTCCCTCTCCCCAATGGGGAGAGGGAAGCACTTCCTTCTCCCAATAGGAAGAGGAAAGCACTCCCTTCTCCCCACCGGAGAGAAGGGCCGGGGATGAGGGGGCGAATGCCCAACAAACCCTCACCCTTGGCTCTTCTCCCAATAGGAAGAGAGAAGTACTCCCTTCTCCCCACCGGGGAGAAGGGTTGGGGATGAGGGGGCGAATGCCCAACAAACCCTCACCCTTGGCTCTTCTCCCAATAGGAAGAGAGAAGTACCCCCTTCTCCCCACCGGGGAGAAGGGTTGAGGATGAGGGGGCGAAATTAATAACTAATTTGCTACAAGCAAAATACTATGACAAAAGCTTATACTCTAATAGAACTACTCATTACTTTAGCAATTGCTGCTATTCTTGCTGGCTTTAGTTATAAATTGTATGAATGGCATTTGGTTTCTGTGCGTCGTGCAGATGGTCAGTTAGCGTTAGTGAAACTTTCTGCGGCAATGGAAAATTATTATCTCCAGCATAACTCCTATCGAGGCGCCGCTTTTAGCAATATTGATTATCCTGATCATTCGCCACAAGGGTTTTATCATCTAAGTTTTGCCTTAGAGCAAGATGGCCAAATGTACACACTAAAAGCAACCCCCGTTGGTGATCAAGCAAAGAAAGATCAAGCCTGCGGCGCTTTGTTATTAACAACGGATGGCCGTCGTTCTTATGAAGGGGATGATTCAAAGGCAAGTTGTTGGTAAATTATTTATGTAAGAGCAGCTGACAAGCGGTTTCTACAAATTATATAGAGAAAAGTATGATGACATTAACAGAAAAAATTAAACAAAAAATTGAAGAAGCTCTGCCAGGCGCTGAGGTGGAAGTTAATTCTGGCGATCAAGTTCACTTTCAAGCGCGCGTGGTTGCGTCGCAATTCCAAGGTTTATCGCGTGTGCAGCAACAACAAAAAGTTTATACTGCTTTAGGCGATTTAATTTCAACAGGCGAAGTACACGCATTGTCTTTGCAAACAGTTTCTAAGGGTTAAGGAATGGATAAACTTCGAATTCAAGGTGGTCGCCCATTAGTCGGGGAGATCAAAGTATCTGGCGCAAAGAATGCTGCTTTGCCAATCATGGCCGCTTGCCTACTTAGTGAGAAACCGATTCATCTAAGTAATGTGCCAACGTTAGCCGATATTCATACCATGCGTAAACTGATGATTGGCATGGGCGCAGATATTGCTGTTGATGCCGATCATATGCATATTAATTGCAGTAACATTAATCAATTTGTTGCTCCTTATGAATTGGTTAAAACAATGCGTGCTTCAATCCTTGTGCTTGGGCCCTTAGTGACAAAGTATCATGAAGCCGTGGTGTCTTTGCCAGGTGGTTGTGCCATTGGCGCTCGTCCAGTCAATTTGCATGTGGAAGGTTTACAAGCCATGGGTGCAGAAATCAACATCGAGGGTGGATATCTGCATGCCAAGGCGCCAAATGGCTTGCATGGTGCACAATTCCTGTTTGATACTGTAAGTGTTACGGGTACAGAAAATTTAATGATGGCAGCGGTATTGGCAAAGGGCCAAACGGTTTTGAGAAATGCGGCTTATGAGCCAGAGGTTCAAGATTTAGCTCATTTCTTAAATAAATTGGGTGCAAAAATTTCAGGAATTGGTTCGGATACTTTAGTAATTGATGGCGTTGAGGCTTTACATGGCGGCGAATATGCAATTGTTCCTGACCGTATTGAAGCGGGTACTTATTTGGTTGCAGGTGCTGCCACGCAAGGTGAAATTACTTTGACAAATATCCAACCAGAGATTTTAGAAAATATTCTTTTAAAATTGCATGAGGTCGGCGTTGATATTCGTGAAGAAAAAAATGCCGTGCATTTAAATGCAAGAAATAAAAATCTTAAGGCAGTGAATATCCGTACAGCGCCTTATCCTGGTTTTCCAACCGATATGCAAGCGCAATTTATGGCATTAAATACAGTTGCCGAAGGAACAGGCATTATCACCGAAACCATTTTTGAAAATCGTTTTATGCATGTTTTAGAGTTACAACGCTTAGGTGCTAATATTCAAATTGAAGGACATACGGCTATTTGTATAGGCGTCCCACAATTGCAAGGTGCTCAAGTCATGGCAACTGACTTACGTGCTTCTGCAAGCTTGGTGATCGCAGGGCTTGCGGCTCAAGGTGAAACTTTAATTGAGCGTGTGTATCATATTGACAGAGGCTACGAGCGCATTGAAGAAAAGCTGCGTGCAGTAGGTGCAATCATTGAAAGAATTTAATTTATGCTACAAGAAGACCGTTTAATTTCTGCACAAGCCATCCCTAAAGAGGATGTGATTGACCGTGCTATTCGCCCTAAATCGCTGGCGGAATATACGGGGCAACCGGTAGTGCGTGAGCAGATGGAAATTTTTATTTCTGCGGCAAAGTCACGTAAAGAAGCGTTAGATCATACGCTTATTTTTGGGCCACCTGGTTTAGGTAAAACAACACTTGCGCATGTAATTGCACATGAAATGGGCGTTAACCTTAAACAAACTTCGGGGCCAGTGCTAGAAAAAGCGGGTGACTTAGCTGCAATTTTAACGAATCTTGAACCGCATGATGTTTTATTCATCGATGAAATCCATCGATTAAGTCCAGTGGTGGAAGAGATTTTATATCCAGCACTTGAAGATTATCAATTGGATATTTTGATTGGCGAAGGCCCTGCGGCGCGCTCAATTAAATTAGATTTACCGCCATTTACTTTAGTGGGAGCAACAACCCGCGCAGGCTTGTTAACTTCGCCATTACGTGATCGTTTTGGTATTGTACAACGCTTAGAGTTTTATTCCACAGAAGATTTAACGCATATTGTTTCTCGTTCAGCACATATTTTAAATGTGCAGATCGAGGCCGGTGGAGCGCATGAAATTGCACGTCGCTCGCGTGGTACACCACGGATTGCTAATCGTTTATTAAGACGTGTACGAGATTTTGCTGAAGTACGGGCTTCAGGCTTAGTTAGTGAAAGTGTTGCACATCAAGCTTTAGATATGCTTGATGTTGATCAGCATGGCTTTGATATGATGGATCGCCGATTATTGTTAGCTGTTATTGAAAAGTTTGATGGTGGACCAGTCGGTTTGGATTCTATTGCAGCAGCAATTGGTGAAGAGCGGGACACGATTGAAGATGTGCTTGAGCCATTTTTGATCCAACAAGGTTTTTTAATGCGTACGCCGCGAGGACGGGTAGCAACTAAAAATGCGTATTTGCATTTTGGTATTGCACAACCTAAGGGGCAGCAGGAGATATTTTAATTTTTGTGCCACTTCCAGCCCCCTCACCCTCGGTCCCTTCTCCCCGATGGGGAGAGGGAAGCACCCCCTTCTCCCCCCCCGGGGGAGAAGGGCTGGGGAGAGAGAAGTACTCCCTTCTCCCCATCGGGGAGAAGGGCTGGGGATGAGGGGGCGAACACCCGACTCCCTCTCCCCCTCGGCCCCGGTGACGAGAGGGCAGTACTCCCTTCTCCCCATCGGGGAGAAGGGTCGGGGATGAGGGGGCGAAGATGGCACATAACATAAAAGGTTCTATTATGCGAATTTTATCTAGCAACAGACTACTCACATTAGTGGTATCGGTTCTCCTGGCAGCTTGTACTACCACGACTACTCAACAGCCACAGCAAACAGTTGCGTCTGCGGCTAAAGCCACTGCGTCTTTGACGCCGGTAGCACTGACAGCGCCAGCTGTCATGCCTGATACCGCACTAGCTCAGCAAACATGTAGTCAATTAAAAGCGCAATTTCAAACACAGCTGCCTTACCAAATTTTGAACCAGTTGCAGTGGCAAGCAACCGTAAGCCGCAATCCTTTAACACCAAATGCGCCGTTAGCTGCAGTTTGCCGTATTCATATGTCATCGACGGGCTTAATCTTATTAACGCAAGGCTTAACAGCAAATTTCATGAGTGCAACGCTAGAACGTTTAAATTGGGCTGGAAATTCGCAAACAGATGCTTATACTGCCGATAGTTCAATAGGCCATCAAGAAGCATTAGTTAATGGGACACAATTAGCGGTCATTAACTATACGTTTCAACCGCCTGCTAAAGCGTGCCCAAGTAATCAACCGATTGCAGCATGCAAATATCCTAAAAAGAAATGGTTGTATGAATTAAATACTTGGGTGTTTTAAATCAGAGCCGCAAGCGTAAGCGCGCGGTTAAGAAAAGGCGAACGATGAGATAAAAGGCTTTACGGCGGCACCACCTTTATAGTCGCTTAGGGATTTTGCCGCTGTCGCACAACCTCAAATAAACTTATTCCAGCTGCAACAGATACATTAAGACTAGAAACTGCGCCATGCATCGGTAAAGAAGCTAAAGCATCGCAGTGTTCGCGAGTCAGGCGACGCATGCCATCTTCTTCAGCGCCTAGAATGATGCCAATAGGGCCTTTTAAATTGGTTTGATAAAGCGATTGCGTGGCTTCACCGGCTAAGCCAACTAAAAACACGCCTTCATCTTTTAACTTTTTTAAAGCACGGGAAAGATTAGTGACCGTAATAACTGGCACAAATTCTGCTGCGCCTGAAGCAACTTTTTTGACGGTAGGATTAACACTGGCCGCGCGATCTTTGGGAATAATCACAGCAGTTACGCCTGCTGCATCAGCACTGCGTATACATGCGCCTAAATTATGTGGATCTTGCACGCCATCTAAAATAAGAAAGAAAGGTTGAGCGGCGCTTACAATAAATTTTTCAATGTCATGTTCGCCATAATTAGGCAAAGGTTTACAATCAGCGGCTACACCTTGATGCTGCACGTGCGGTAGCAATTGATCTAGTTTATGCGCATTAACAGGTTGAATTTTAATGCCATGATTTTTAGCAAGGGAAATAATTTTTTGCGCACGTTGGTCTTGGCGATCGCTTACTAAAAAAAGTTGCGTAATACGCTCAGGCTGATGTTCAAGCAAAGTCTGAATAGTGTTGATACCAGCAATAAGATTTGCCATAAATTATTTACCTCAGTAGGGTGATCCTCTTTCCTTACTGTAGGAAAGAGGCATTTTTTTGATTACTTCAAAATCTCTCTTGCAATTAACATGCGGCGAATTTCTGAAGTACCTGCGCCAATTTCATAAAGTTTTGCATCGCGCAATAAACGGCCTGTTGGATACTCGTTAATATAGCCATTGCCTCCTAAACATTGGATAGCGTTTAAGGCCATCTGCGTAGCTTTTTCTGCTGTGTAAAGAATAACACCTGCAGCATCTTGACGGGTTGTTTCGCCACGATCACAAGCCGCAGCAACGGCATATAAATAAGCGCGTGAAGCGTTAAGCGCTACATACATATCCGAGATTTTTCCTTGGATAAATTCAAATTCGCCAATTGCTTGCCCAAATTGTTTACGCTCTTTAACGTAAGGAACCACTACATCTAAACATGCTTGCATAATCCCGACAGGGCCTGCTGCTAATACCACGCGCTCATAGTCAAGACCACTCATTAATACTTTTACGCCTTCATTCGCTTCCCCTAAAATATTTTCCTCAGGGACTTCGCAATTTTCAAACACGAGTTCGCAAGTATCTGAGCCACGCATGCCTAATTTATCAAGCTTTTGGGCAGTGCTAAAACCTTTAAAATCTTTTTCGACAATAAATGCGGTAATGCCGCGGCTACCGGCGTTTTTATCGGTTTTAGCATAAACGATCAAAGTATCTGCTTCAGGGCCATTGGTGATCCACATCTTGGTGCCATTCAAAATATAGCGGTCACCTTGTTTCACGGCTTGCAATTGCATACTGACAACATCAGACCCAGCATTGGGTTCACTCATCGCCAGGGCCCCTAGGTGTTCGCCAGTGATGAGCTTAGGCAAGTATTTTTCTTTTTGAACAGGCGTACCGTTACGACTAATTTGATTAACACACAAATTAGAGTGAGCGCCATAGCTCAAACCAACGGAAGCGGAAGCACGAGATATTTCTTCCATCGCAATGACATGTTCTAAATAACCCATGCCAGTGCCGCCAAACTCAGGAGAAACTGTAATGCCTAATAGGCCTAAAGCACCAAGCTCTGGCCATAAATCTCTTGGGAATACATTGCTTGCATCAATGCTATGTGCGCGTGGTGCAATTCTTTCGCTAGAAAATTGATACACGGTTTCGCGCAGTAAATCGCAAGTTTCTCCTAAGTTGAAGTTAAAATTTTTCATGCAGAAAATGTCCTTAAAAAATTTTCATCATTATATAACACTCATGATAAAGATGAGGCCTAATTGCAAAACTATTTTTTAAACTCGATAAAGACGTGTTCAGGGGATAATAAATCACGTAGATTCTGTAATAAAGCATCAGTTGGGGTTATACGCCAACGTGCGCCCAGCTGGCAATCAATGCTAGCGCTATGCTCTTGATAGCGAAGGACCACCGGGAAATTTCCCGGAAATTCTTGTAGTGCTTGCTTGATTGGATCATTCACAAAGTTATGCAGGCAATCTTTGGAAGCTTTAAGTATTAAGGCTTTTGCTTGGGCTTCACGAATATCTGCCAAAGACATCATTTTTTTGGCACTCATCCGCAAACCTTGCGTAAAGTTATCGGTGTCGACTATGCCTTCAATAAATAGAATATTGCCGTCTTGTAGTAACGAACGATTTTTTTCTAACTCTTCGCTAAACAGGGCACAGCTAATGCTGCCCGTGTCATCTTCTAAACCAAGAATTGCCATGCGATCACCGCGCTTAGTTAGTAAGATGCGAATATCAACTAATTGTGCAATGATACGGGTTGTTTTATCTGGATTAGGGGATAAAGCGCGAATCTTTTCTGCGCGAACAGCTTTGATTTCATCATTATAAGAAGAGAGTGGATGGCCAGATAAGTACCAACCTAGAGTTTCTTTTTCACCTTGTAATTTTTGAATCAGCGGCCATTCTTGACGAATAATATAATGATGGTCTTTTTCGGTATCGTCGATACTTAATCCAAATAAGTCGATTTGGCTGGTATTAGAAGATTTTTGATCAGCATGCTGGCAAGCCTTTTCCAAGCTTGCCCAGAGCGTAGCTCGATTCATGCCAAACTCATCTAAGGCGCCAGATTTAATCAGCGCTTCTAAAACGCGTTTATTCAGCTTGCGCAAATCATTGCGTTCGCATAAATCAAATAAACTTTTATAGGGGCCATTTTGTTGGCGTTCTTCTAAAATACCGCTTAATGCTGCTTCACCTGCGCCTTTAATAGCGCCAAGCCCATAGATGATGCTGGTTTCTTCAGTTTTGCTTACGGTAAATTTAAATTCATCCTGGTTAATACTTGGTGGGACGATGGTTAAACCCATGTCATGACACTCGTTAATGAAGTTCACGACTTTATCTGTATTGTCCATATCGGACGACAATACCGCTGCCATAAATTCAGCGGGATAATGCGTCTTTAACCAAGCGGTTTGATAAGAGAGTAAGGCATAAGCAGCAGAGTGAGATTTATTGAAACCGTAGCCGGCAAATTTTTCCATCAAGTCGAAGATATGCGCAGCAACATCTTTGTCAACGCCTCGTGCTGCTGCGCCTTCGGTGAAAATTTCCCGTTGTTTTGCCATTTCTTCGGGTTTCTTTTTACCCATTGCACGCCGTAATAAATCCGCGCCGCCTAAAGTATAGCCGGCGAGTACCTGAGCAATTTGCATTACTTGCTCTTGATATAAAATTACCCCGTACGTTGGTTTGAGAATAGGCTCCAGGTCAGGATGTGGGTATTCAATTGCAGCGATACCATGCTTACGTTGAATAAAATCATCCACCATGCCGGATTGCAGTGGGCCTGGGCGAAATAAGGCAACTAAAGCAACGATATCTTCAAAGCAGTCGGGTTGCAAACGCTTAATCAAATCTTTCATGCCGCGGGATTCAAGCTGAAAGACGGCAGTGGTTTGGCCTCTTTTTAAAAGATCATAGGTTGTGGGATCGTCAAGTGGGATTTGGCTAATGTCTAGGTTGGGTGTTATTTCCTCCCCCTCACCCTCGATCCCTCTCCCCGTTGGGGAGAGGGAAAGCGCTCCCTTCTCCCCATCGGGGAGAAGAGCTAGGGATAAGGAGGAAGCCTCACTTTTGGTCCCTATCCCTGTTGGGGAGAGGGAAGGCGCTCCCTTCTCCCCATCGGGGAGAAGGGCTGGGGATGAGGGGGCGAGTTTGCTAGCTAAATTCACATTCTGCACTGCCCAATCAATAATGGTTAACGTACGCAAGCCTAAGAAGTCAAACTTAACTAAGCCAACCGCCTCAACGTCATCTTTATCAAACTGACTTACTAAGTTTTCGCCATTCGCCTCACAGTAAAGCGGAGTGAAATCGGTTAATTTTGACGGCGCAATCACCACACCCCCGGCGTGTTTACCGGCATTCCTAGCAAGCCCTTCGAGTTTTAAGGCAAGGTTGAGAAGCTCTTGCACATCTTCTTCCTCTTGATAGCGTCGTTTTAACTCAGCTTCTTGCTCAATAGCTTTATCTAAGGTAATCCCTAATTCAAAAGGAATTAATTTGGCAATTTTATCGACAAAGCCATAGGGGTGACCTAACACTCGGCCAACGTCACGGACCACAGCCTTAGCTGCCATTGAGCCATAGGTGATAATCTGTGAAACGCTGTCACGGCCATACTTTAGAGAGACATATTCAATTACCCGATCGCGACCATCCATGCAAAAGTCAATATCAAAGTCAGGCATCGAGACACGTTCAGGGTTAAGAAAACGCTCAAAAAGTAAGTCATAGGGTAGGGGGTCTAAATCCGTGATACCTAAGGCATAAGCGACCAAAGAGCCTGCTCCTGAACCCCGTCCTGGGCCAACAGGAATATTATTTGCTTTGGACCAGGCAATGAAATCGGCAACAATCAAAAAGTAGCCTGAAAAGCCCATTTGGGTAATCACTTTAAGCTCAATTTCAAGACGTTCCCGGTAGGCGGAATCCTCTTGACGTGCGCTATTGGCTGGCATCTTTGTTAAACGTGCTTCAAGCCCTTCACGGCTCTTTTGAATTAGGTAATCTTCCGTGCTTAAATCACCGGTTGGATATTTGGGTAGAAAAGTTTCACCTAGTGGTAAATTCAAACTACAGCGTTTTGCAATTTCAACACTATTTTGTAGCGCACTAGGAATATCAGCAAAAAGTGTTTGCATTTCTTCTGAGCTACGAAAATACTGTTGCTCATTATATTTTCGCAGGCGCTTTGGGTCGGTAAGAACACTGCCTTCATGAATGGCAACCCGTGCTTCGTGAGCTTCATAATCTTCAACCGACAAAAATCTTACATCATTGGTAGCAACTAAGGGGATATTATTTTTTTCAGAAAGAGAGAGTGCTAAAACTTCAAATTGCTGTTCTTCTTTTTTTCCTGTGCGAGAAAGTTCTAGATACCAACGATTAGGGAAGCATTGGTTTAGCCAGTCTAAATAAGTGTCTAGCTTAGTAGATTTTTTTAATAATAAACTATGTAACTCACTCTGATAGCTCTGTAAGGCAATAAAATGTTGGCAATTCTCAGGGGTTAGCCAAGTGGTGAGAAGGTGAGGAAACGCTACATGTTGGCGATTTAAGTAAGCATGAGAAACTAACTCACTTAATGCACGGAATCCTTCGAGGTTTCTGCAAAATAAAGTGATGATAAAGGGCGATGCGCTAGGGCTATCAGCAATTAAAAGATCAGCACCTATAATGGGTTTTATGCCACTAGCAAGAGCCTCTTTGTAAAACTTGACGGCAGCAAATAAGTTTTGATGGTCGCTGAGGCCAAGTGCCGGTATACGCTGATTCTTTGCTTCCGCAAAAAGATCTTCAATACGAATAACGCTATCAACTAAAGAGTATTCTGTATGGAGACGTAAATGTATAAAACTAGGGTCAGACATAGATTTAAAGTATCATAAAATTGTAGGGCAAGCCGCACTTGTCGCCACGTAATCAGGAATTATCTGGAGGCAAACGCCAATCGTTACATTTTAGCTGATTTTTAAAATTTATGGTAAGATAATAACTGGTACTTATTTGATAAGGAGATTTTTTCGTGAAAAAATGTAATAAAGTTTATGCAACAGTAGTATTTGTTGTTGCTGTCGTGGTTTGCTACTTGGTTACCCAACGTAGCTTTGATGCAAGCGCAATAATTATTCCTCTTTCTCGTTTTATTGAAGTTCTGATCCCAATTTTGGGTATTGGTGCTTTAGTAAAATTTATCGCTTGCGGTCACCAAAGCGGATGCTGCTGCTGCAAAGACCAAAACGATAACGCTTGTGGCAAATAAGAAGTATAGTAACAGTTGAATAAATAAAAACCCCCAGCTTTGCTGGGGGTTTTTTTATGCCCTTTGCTCCATAGAGAGTTCTTCTATTTTCTTTTGAGCAAATTGTTGGACTTCTGGGTTAAGGTCATTAAAGGCCAAAACGCGATGAAAGGCAGAAGCCGCTAAAGCATCTTGACCATTATTAAAAGCAGAAATTCCTAAACCAAGCCACCAATCGGGGTTGTCTGGCCAAAAGCTTACTAGCTTTTGATAAACGGCAACCGCAGCGGTATGCTGATTATTAAACTCTAGGACTGCTGCATATAAAGCATAATATTCTGCTGATTGACTATCAAAGGAAACAGACTGGAGAGTCTTTAGTGCTGAAGCATTATCCCCAGTGCCAATATAGATTTTGGCTTGCTCCATAACTCCTTCAATAGAAGTCTTATATTGGTTAGGGAGCTTTTGCCATGCTGCTTTAGCTTGTTCAAATTGATTTTGCATTAACAAATTATCAATAGTCGCAAATGGTTGCTTTTTCTCTTCGACCATGAGCTGAGCTTTTGTGGGGACTAAAGTAATTCCATCATCGCTTGGACCATTATTAATCAAATTAGCAGGCGAAATACCACTATTGCTGGATGTATCGCTATTGCTTGGTGCTATCTGTGGGGAAATCGAATTGGGCGGTTGAGCAACTGTTGCTGTCATTGGTGCCGCCGCCGCTGTACTCGTTGGTTGAATCGGTAAAGGTGCTTGGATGCTTGGACTACTATTAGAGGCATCTTTATCAAAAATAAGTTTTAATGATGGTGGATCAATGCTTAATTGCGAAGTGTTTAATTTTGCTTGTGGAGTTAAGACAAAATGCAGGATAAGTGATTGCCCATCATTTTTGACAATATGAATTTTTTGGACAGCAGTACCTGAAAATGTTAAGGGAATATCTGTATTATTGGCGCAATTTTTTGTATCACTGAGCTGCGCACAGATTTTATCCATATCTAAATAAGTATTTTTTATTGTTAAATCAACAGAATGTTGGTTTTGGTTTACTGAGGTAAAATAAGTTGGCGTGTTGTTTAGCGCAATGCTGATTTCTGTTTGATTTGGTAAATCATTAATTGTAATGTCATTGGCAACTTGAGGTGGTAAAGGCAAAGAAGAATTCGCAGGCGCAGCACTATTTTGCTCTATCGGAGCTTGCTTCCTTATACTAGCATCAGGCTTTATCGTAGTTACGTCAGCTGTGCTAGACTTTTCTGGCTTTTTAAAATAAAAGTGATGTACTTCCCAGGCTAAAAATACCAAGATAAGAACAATGATTGTAATTAAGCAAGCTTTAAGAAAAATAGACTCTTCTTCTTGCAGATCAGTGCTCTCAGGTGTCGCCCATGACTTTTGAGCTGTCTCATAGCGTCTTTCCAGGTTTTTTAGCATATCATTAATTAAACTCATGCTAGTCCTTGCTTTCTAAGCGTAAAATTTTGGATAGGTGGTGCCTAACTTTCTGGTGCCATTTTTTATGGGCTGAATAGCAGGCGGCAAACTCTGTGTCTCGTCTTGCTTGCTTTACACATTTAGCGGTTGCTGCAGGCAAGCCAAAGCCATAGGCAGCTAATAAAGCTTTGTGACAGAGGATGTTGATTACTCTTGGAATGCCCCGGCTATATTTATAAAGCTGTTGTAGCGCCTTATCAGTAAATAAATTACCTTGTGTATGGCCAGAAATAGCAAGTCGATGGCGGATATAACCACTCATCTCAGCCTTAGTTAATGGTTTTATTTGGTAGCTGAAAGCAATGCGCTGCTTAAGTTGGCGCAACTCTGGAAGATTAATTTTATCGTTTAACTCAGGTTGACCAAGTAAAACCACCTGTAAAAGTTTGTGGGTTTCAGTTTCTAAATTAGTGAGAAGTCTTAGAGATTCTAACGTTTCTACTGGCATTGCTTGAGCTTCATCTATTAATAAAACAACAGTTTTTCCTTGCTGATTAAGCTCAATTAAGTGCTTCAATAGCGCCTCTTGTATTTCATGAGAGGTTTTGCCTATGCTACTTAAATCAAGTCTAATTTCTTTCGCAATAATTAATGGTAGCTCTTGGGCAGACACACTTGGGTTAGGAAGATACGCGGTAATAAATTTGGCGCTATTAAGTTGGTTTAATAATAGGCGGCAGAGTAGTGTTTTTCCTGAGCCCACTTCTCCCGTAATTTTAATAAAGCCTTCGCCTTGATCTAAGCAAACGCGTGCGGTATTTAAGGCGCCAATATGCTGCGATGACTGACAAAAGAAATGCGTGTCAGGCGTTAAGCCAAAAGGCGGACAGCTTAAATGAAAGTGTTCTAAGTACATATTTATCAATCAATAGGCTGGTTATACTGAGGTTTTTCTGCTTCGTTACCAAATAATTGTGGCATGCTACCAGCATGGAAACCTCGATCAAGTTGGTTTAATCGCTCAGATTCAACAGGGAGCGCATCAGCCATTAATGTGCGTCCACGACCTAGAATGGTTGGTTTGAGGAGAATCACAAGTTCACCTTTGACAGATGATTGCTGAGTAGCGCGGAACAAGCTGCCAACAAATGGCATGCCGCTTAAACCAGGTGTTCCTTGTAAATTTTCTTTAAGAACGTTTTCTGTTAAACCGCCAATTAAAACAATCTGGCCGTCATTCGCGCGGACAATACTGTCATATTCTCGAATAGTGTTTTTGGCTAGCGGCAGCTGCATTGGCGTGGGGTTTCCAATATTGATGGTTTGTGTTTGCTGCTCTACGTCGCTGACGACTGGGTGAAGGTGCAATAATATTTCGCCATTGCTGCTAATTTGTGGTGTAATGTCCAAAATAACACCAGAAAAAAACGGCGTTAAGTTCACGCTGGCCGTGGTAACATTACCAGTGTTAGTGCCATTGTTACTGACGTTAGTTGTGATACCTGTAACAAAAAATTGGTCAGTACCAATTCGAATAACAGCTTGTTGATTATTAACGGTTAAAACGCGTGGATTAGCAATGCCTTGTACGGAGCCTTGTTGTTCTAATAGGTTAATAATACTTGTAAAATTATTCGCATGAATATTAATAGAAGTTAAGGGAGAACCGCCACCTGTGGGATCTGAGAAATTGGATGGGTTAACGGTTTGGTTAAAGCCAAAAACCGTCCAGTCAATACCACCAGAATAGCTATCTTTTAATTGAACTTCAAGCAGCTTAACTTCAAGGATGACTTCGCGGGACATGTTTGATTGTACTTGGTCAAGAAACTCCCCAACTTCACGTAACTCGCTAGGGAATGCTTTAACAACCACGGTGCCTGATGCGGGGTTAACAACAACCGAGCGGCCTTTGTCAGTACCAATAAGAGTTTGGAGAGAAGTTGTTAACTCATTCCAGAAATTAATCTGCGCGCTAGTATTAACTTGACTGCGTGTGGTTGATGGAGATGGGGTGCCTGTACTACTTCCGCTGCCACCACCGCTACCACCGCCACCAAAGCCGTTGCCGCCTGAACCCCCTAATCCTGAGCTACCCGAACCGCCTAGCCCTGAGTTTGAGTTGTTTGAGATATCTCCCGACGTTGTGCTAGGCAATACGTTAATGAGTTCGTCAGCGCTAATTTGGGTATAAGAGGAGGAGTTTCGCATAATATCAAGGTAATTTACGTGATAGGAGCGAGACTGAAGCGTAGCAGGCAGCACTTCAAAGCCATAGGAGGTTTGTTTGTAATCAAAACCATAAAGATCACGCAAAGCTTCTAATACTTGTGTAATGCTGACATCTTTAAGCTTGATTGTGATATTGCCGGATACTTTTGGGTCAACGACAAGGCTATATGGTAGGTTTTTGGCAAGGTTTCTGAGGAATAACTGAGCATCAATATTGCTAACATTAATATCAAACTTCTTCTCATACAAATTCGCTAACACAGAGCTTTTGGTTGCAGGTGAATTTTGTGAGCCAGTAAAGCCAGGTACAAGTGCCGCCTTAACAGGTGCTGAAAGCTGAAGATTTTGTTGTTCTTGGTAAAGTTTTTCGTTTTTCTTAATCCCTAACTGCAGAAAGGCATTTGCTTGATCAGCAGGCGTTCGGTAACGGCTATGTGTCGTTTCACAAGAGGTGGAAAGGAGCAAGAAGCTTAAGATAAAACTGACAACCGCAAGACGCTTCATTGGGGTGAAATCCATTTAACAAGTTAAAGAGCAATGATAATCGATCTTGCGCGGAAGCTCAACCTATTTTTAAAGAGTTTCGCTAGGCATTTCTAATCTACTTGTACCGCTTGGCTTTGCGGCTTGGTAGGCTCAGAAAAGCCTTGCGAAGTAGAGATTCTGGTCTAAGTGATAAGCTTGAATTAGCATTCAACTTATTGTGCATGACCTCCCAATAAATCGTATGATGCTTCGCTAAAATAAGTTGAACTTATTTTTTTGTAAATTATGAAAAACTTCACCATTCCTTAAGGTTTGATGCTTTATAATATTATCAATATTTTAATAATAAAGGATGAAAATTATGCCAAAAACAAATATTACGCATGAGCAAGCACGAGAGCTAGTCGGCTATGCGGTGTTACAAAAGGATAGTCCATATCACCGAATTTTAGAGCGCTTCATGGCTAGCCCAGAAGATGCAAGAATAATTGCAAGAGAGATGGTGGCGATTGTGAGACCAGTCGACGACGCACCAATAGCATTAACTCATACAGCAAACGAGCAATGGCTTTATAACTTTATGGGTAGACATTCGCAGCATTTTGTAGGAATTCTTCCTATTACGCAGAAAGAAGCTAGTGGGTTTTTTACGGAAGCGATGTTTAAAAATAACAATGAGCTTCAGAGCTTTTTAGAAAGGTTCATGGTTGATGAAGTTGCTGCAAAAACTATTGCGGCAGCAATTCATGAATTCTTGAATCCTAAGGCTGCATCTACATCGCTAAGTTTGGTGAACCCAGTACATTACCAGTGGCTGAGCAGTTTTATGGCGAAACACGCGAAATACTTCTTAGCAGAAGATATGGCTAAGGTTTCTAAACGGGCAGGTGGTTTGGCGAAAGCAAGTGTCGGCGCAGCTAAAGCTGATGCTGGCCATCCGACGGTTGCAGTTGCTGCTGATCAAGCTGAAATTCAGCGTGCAGAGCTAGAGCAGCTTATGTTGGCAAGAAAAGCTAGCATGGCGCAAGCAGATAGCATTGCAGAATCAAGAAATGCACTTCATACAGCTGCCGCTGAAGAAATCGGTGTTGATGTGATAAGTGTTGATCAGCGACGTCTTGCAGATGCTGCTGCTTTTGCAGCGATGCGGACTGGACAAGACAGCTTTTTTGGTGCGGCAGCTCGACGAGCTGGTGCAGCAATGGCTGCAACTCAAGCTTCTGAAGTTGTCCAAGCGGAAAAACATGAAGTTGTAGAACAACGCTCAGAAACAGCCGCAAAACTATAAGCTTGGCTTTTAAGCTGAACGGCAAAGAGAGGCCCTGGTGGCTTCTCTTGCCGCACTTTCTGCTATTTCTTGCAAATCCTTTTTCACTTCTTCTGTTGTTTGTTTATTCCAAAAAATAGATATATCCGTGTTAAATTTTTGCAAAGAAAATATAGGGTGCGGTGATTTTTGTGCATCGTTTGTCTTTGTTGAAGTGTCAGTGATTAAAACAAAGTCATCCTCAATTTTTTGTAAAGACTCTTGTATTTCCACAACATTTAAATAAGCTTTTATCGGTTGATGATTAAGAAGGTTTAGGGTTGCAAAGTGCCCTAAGACACTTAAATTAATGGCTTGGCACCTATCGAACTCACTGTAATACACTAGCATTTCTAAGCGCAGCTTTTCTATGGTTTCGCAAAAATTTTGTTTCTCAGTGAGAGTAAATTCGTAGCATTGTGAAATAAGAAATCCAATAAGATTCGCATAAGTATCAAGGGCATGGTATTGCTTTAGCCCAATTTCCGACCATTGGAGGAATAGTTCAAATTCTTTTTGAGTAAGGAATTTATAAGCATTAATAGAAATATGGATTCCAACCAATAAAAGATAAGCGGATGGTGTTTTGGCTGAAGTTTTAAATTCAAACCTACTGAGGCATTCTTGCCAATAGGGTTGCAGCGCTTTAGCCTCGCAGTATTTTCTAAAACGTGCTTTTAACTCACGCGTTTCTGAAGAATCGTTCGGAAAGTCAGTTGAAAAATCTATAATATCGCTATTAGTAAGTTCGGTGATTGCGTTATAAGCGTCAGTTGCCGATAGTGCTAAGAGACTATTTAGGCGCTTAAGTTGCTCGACAGATAATTTTTTATTTTCGATGGAATCAGGATGCGGCATGGATTTTTCCTTATTAGCTAGCCCCTAATTCCATCATAAAAAATTTTTGGCTTCATGTCAAAGTAATAGATTACGGATGTCGCCTAATAATTGTGCTAATTTGACGCAGAAACGCGCGCCTTCAGCGCCATCGATCACGCGGTGATCATAAGACAGCGATAAAGGGAGTATTAAACGCGGTTGAAACTGACTACCGTCATAAATAGGCTTAATGCTGGATTTAGATACCCCTAAAATTGCAACATTTGGTAAGTTGATAATTGGGGTGAAAAACTTCCCGCCAATGCCACCTAAACTTGAAATAGTAAAAGAAGAACCTTGCATATCTTGCGCGGAGAGTTTTTTCTCACGCGCTTTAACGCTAACTTCAGCAAGTTCTTTAGCTAATTCAGTTAACGATTTTTGGTCCACATTGCGAATTACTGGCACCACCAAACCATCTGGCGTATCAACTGCGATGCCAATATGATAATGCTTTTTCAAAATAAGATTATCCCCCGTATGGTCAATTGACGCATTAAATTGGGGAAACTCTTTTAATGCTGACACAACAGCTTTCATGATAAATACAAGAGGAGTTAATTTAACACCTTGCTTTTCAAAGCGTGCAGATTCCCTTTTACGGAAGGCTTCAAGATCAGTAATATCTGCTTCATCAAATTGGGTTACGTGAGGAGCTAAAAGCCAATTGCGTGAGAGATTTTGCGAAGTCAGTTTTTTGATACGCGACAATGGGGAGCTTTCAATAGCTCCAAATTGTGCGAAATCGATAACTGGCATGCTTGGTAAAGAAAAACCACCAGAAGCTGTCGTTGCGCCTGAGGTGAGAATATTTTTGACATAAGCTTTCACATCATCTTTGCTAATGCGATTGCGTTCTCCTGTTGCGTTTACTTTAGATAAATCAACACCTAATAGGCGTGCTAAGCGTCTTACTGCGGGGCCCGCTAGGATATCTGCAGAAGAAGTTGTTACTCCTTCGGGAGAAGGGGTAATCGGTTTTGCTTCTGATATTTGTGGTGCTGGCGCTTTTTCAACAGGCGTTTCTGTGGGCTTAGCTGCCGCTGTTTGAGCCGCTTCAACTGGTTTTGCTGCAGGTTGCGCTGCTTTCTGCTCTCCGCCTGCTAAGCTGAGTATAGCGTCTCCTGTTTTAACTTTTTGACCAACTTTGACTAATAGTTTTTCAATTTTTCCTGCGGCTGGCGAAGGAACATCAATAGTTGCTTTGTCGCTTTCCAAGGTCATGAGCGTCTGGCCTTCAGAAACTTCATCGCCAACTTTTACATGAAGTTCAATAATATCAACCGGATTTGTACTGCCGGTATCGGGTAGGTGAATATCTGTTGCCATATTTTATGATGTCCGTTGCTTATATTTTTTAAGAAATACCAGTCAAACAAGCCTGGACGTTTTTATAACGGTCAGGCTATAGGAAATTTAATTATGCTTGTGTAACAGTATTAAATAATTCCATTTTAAATTGATGAGCAAATGTTGCGCCAACCTTGCCTAATAGCCTTTCAAAATCAGTTGGTTTGATTGTGTAGTCAACAACATTTTCGTTGTGATATTTTTCACGGGCGATATCTTCAACGCTGCCAAAACCATCAATTAGACCAAGATCTTTTGCTTGTAAACCATTCCAAACAAGGCCTGTAAATAAGTTTGGATCGTTTTTCAAACGTGAGCCACGCCCTTGTTTTACATCATTAATAAATACTTGGTGGTCAGAATCAAGCATGGTTTGTAGATATTTGGTGGCATCAGGATTTACAGGTGAGAAGGGGTCCATAAAACCTTTGTATTTACCGGCAGTGTAAAGTCTACGGGTAACACCTAGCTTTTTCATGCCGTCGACAAAGCCAAAGCCATCCATTAAAACGCCGATAGAGCCTACAAGGCTCGTGGGGTTAGCATAAATATTATTGCTTGCGCTAGCAATATAGTACGCGGCGGATGCGCATAAATCTTCACAAACGGAATCTATAGGAAGGTTTTTATGTATTTTTTGTAAGCGGCGAATTTCATTATAGACATAAGATGCTTGAACTGGGCTACCGCCAGGGCTATCAATATCAAGAATAATAGCTTGAGTTTTTTTATCTTCAGCGGCTTGGTCCAAAGCTTGGATGCTGTCATAAGCATTCACATCGCTATCGGGTCCAACTTCCCCGTAAAGCGATATTTCAACAATTTGCTTGTCGCCTTTTTCTACTTTTTTTAACGGTGTATGCATTGAATCCCAAGGAAATAGTCCCCATATTAGCCATATAAGCACAGCGGAGAAGAACAGCTTGAAAAATATACCCCAACGGCGTTTACGGCGTTGCTCAATAAGGGTTTCCATTAATAGTTTTTCAAGAATCTGGTCTGAATTTTTTTGCGGCTGATTTTCGTGATTGGGCATGGTGTATTTCATTTGGTAAAAATGTTATAACATTATAAACTAGAAATAATAAAAATCCGAGTCCAATAAACTTATTTTCAAGTAGTAAGAGTAAGGGAATACTTGTTTTTTAAGGTATTTATAAGCATTTTTTAACGGCTAAAATAACAGGGGAAAAGTTATGCGGATGGATAAACTTACAACTAAATTTCAAATGGCCCTAGCTGATGCGCAATCGCTTGCGGTTGGGCACGATAATCAATTTATTGAACCTGTGCATGTCATGCAGGCTTTGTTAGATCAAGATAATGGTAGTACAGAGCCTTTATTACTCAAGGCTGGCGCCAATATTAATAAATTGCGTGATGATTTAAATCGAACGATTGACGCTTTGCCGCAAGTAGAAGGCGCTGGTGGTGAGGTGCATATTTCTAATGATTTGAACAAATTATTAAATCAAACTGACAAGCTTTCTCAGCAACGTAAAGATCAATTCATTTCAAGTGAGCTTTTTGTTTTAGCGGCAGTTTCTGAAAGCGGGAAATTAGGCGAAGTTCTGAAAAGCTGTGGCGTGCATAAAGATGCCTTAGAGAAAGCTGTGCAGCAAATGCGTGGTGGTGAATCAGTAAATAGCGCAGAAGCGGAAGATACACGAAATGCGTTATCAAAATATTGCATTGATTTAACTGAGCGCGCAGAACAAGGCAAGCTTGATCCTGTGGTTGGTCGCGATGATGAAATCCGCCGTACGATTCAAGTATTGCAGCGTCGTACTAAAAATAACCCCGTGCTGATTGGTGAGCCTGGTGTGGGTAAAACAGCGATTGTCGAAGGTTTAGCGCAGCGCATTGTAAATCATGAAGTGCCTGAAACGTTAAAGGGTAAACGCTTACTGGTCTTAGACATGGGGATGCTCATTGCCGGTGCAAAATATCGAGGTGAATTTGAAGAGCGTTTAAAGGCGGTTTTGAAAGATATTGCGAAGCAAGAAGGCAAAATTATTTTATTTATTGATGAAATTCACACGATGGTGGGGGCCGGAAAAGCAGATGGCGCAATGGATGCAGGTAATATGCTAAAACCTGCTTTATCGCGTGGAGAGCTACATTGTGTAGGTGCAACGACATTGGATGAATATCGTAAATATATTGAAAAAGATCCTGCTTTGGAAAGGCGCTTCCAAAAAGTGTTAGTTAACGAGCCTAGTGTGGAAGATACGATTGCAATTTTACGGGGTTTAAAACGCCGTTATGAAGTACATCATGGTGTAGATATTACAGATCCAGCAATAGTGGCTGCTGCTACTTTATCAAATCGTTATATTACTGACCGTAACTTACCAGATAAAGCTATTGACTTGATCGACGAAGCGGCAAGTCGGATTCGCATGGAAATTGACTCTAAACCTGAAGTAATGGATAAGTTAGAGCGCCGCTTAATTCAGCTAAAAATTGAGCGTGAAGCATTAAAAAAAGAAACAGATCCTGCTTCACAAAAACGCCTAGAAAATCTTGAAAAAGAAATACAAAAATTAGAGAAAGAATTTTCAGATTTAGAAGAAGTTTGGAAAGCAGAAAAAGTGGCGTTACAAGGCGAGCAACAAATTCGTGAAAAATTAGAACAAGCAAAGCTTGAGTTGGAAGCTGCAAGGCGTGCAGGCGATTTGGCTAGAATGTCTGAAATTCAATATGGCAGGATTCCTGAATTAGAAAAGCAGTTAAAAATGGTCAGCGCAGCTGAGAAAAAAGAAGAGCCTCAATTATTGCGTAATCGCGTCACAGAAGAAGAAATTGCGGAAGTGGTATCAAAATGGACCGGTATCCCAGTGTCTAAAATGTTAGAAGGGGAGCGTGAAAAATTATTGCATATGGAAGATGCTTTACATAAGCGTGTGATTGGCCAAGAAGAAGCTGTCAAAGTGGTGTCTGATGCTATTTTGCGTTCACGTGCAGGTTTGTCAGATCCTAATAAGCCTATTGGTTCTTTCATGTTCTTAGGGCCTACTGGGGTGGGTAAAACCGAGTTGTGCAAAGCACTAGCCTCATTTTTATTTGATACTGAAGAAGCTATGATTCGTATCGATATGTCAGAGTTTATGGAGAAGCACTCTGTTGCGCGTTTAATTGGGGCGCCTCCAGGCTATGTCGGCTATGAGGAAGGTGGGGTGCTAACAGAGGCTGTGCGTCGCAGACCTTATTCTTTAGTGTTGTTTGATGAAATCGAGAAAGCACATGCAGATGTATTTAATATTTTATTGCAAGTGTTGGATGATGGACGCTTAACTGATGGGCAAGGGCGCACTGTGGATTTCAAAAATACGGTTATTGTCATGACGTCAAACTTAGGTTCCCACCTTATCCAGGAAATGGCGAGTACCGCAAATTATGAAGAGATGAAAAAAGCGGTGATGGAAATTGTCGCAAAACATTTTAGACCAGAATTTATTAACCGTTTAGATGAAGCTGTGGTGTTCCATCCTTTGGAGCGAAAACAGTTAGATCAAATTGCTAATATTCAAATCGATCGCTTGCGTCAGCGCTTGGCAGCACGTGATTTAAAAATTAGCCTCTCATCTGCTGCATTAGATTATTTAACGGCCGAGGGTTACGATGTGGTTTATGGTGCACGACCATTAAAACGTGCTATTCAACAGTTGTTAGAGAATCCACTTGCTAGAGATATATTAGAGGGCAAATTTATGCCTGGTGATACGATTGATGTAAGTGTTGTAAAAGATGAAGGTTTGGTGTTCAAGAAAAAATCATGACAACATTACCATAGAGGTGTACGGTGGGCAAAGAAGCGTTAGCGATGTGCCCACCAAAGCGGCGCCACGATGACTTTTTTTCAGTGTGAGGCATTCAGTCTTTAAGCTTCTTGCTTATATAATTGACTATTTTGATGAGCATAAAACGTTACTACTTGGCTTGAGCGTAAAACATGGTTGTTAGCGTCAATCAGTTGCGCTTGTAATTGATGGGTACCTCGAGCAAGGTTAGCTGGCAAAATAAATTCTAAAGATTTTTGTGGAATGCCAATTGATTTGCTATCGAGTAAAAGCTGTAACTGATTCCCTTCACTCAATCCTGGCTGTAGTCGAATAGACACGGGGATTATGTCCTGGTTGTTAATACTTGTTCCATCTTTAGGCCGGGAAATACTCAGCGTAATATTCGCTAGCGTTTGGCTTTTATCTAAATTTGTGCTGGGTGCGATATTGTTGACGCTGGGTAATATATTAATACGTTCTGGGCTTGGCGCAAAAATTTGGCTTCCTTTGCTATAAGTATCTGCAAAATGTAAGCCACCATTAGACTCATAACTTTGGTAAATTTCTGCTTGTGCTGTTAAGAAAAATAAAACGCTTAAGTATGCCCAAGGACTACGCATCAAATGCTACCGCTTAAATTTAAAGCTTAATCATAGTGTCATGCATTAAGACAATAAAAGAAAAAGTGTTTTTAATGAAGTAAATTGATTTTTTCTGCTAGCGCTTCAAGTAATGGGTCTTGAATATTTAGCTCTTTCAGTGCAGCAAGTGTATTAAAGAGGTAGTCACGGTTACTGCCAATAGGACCTTTGGCTTGAGCGATTGTACGGGCTTTTTCATCCATGTCATTCACGACTCTATAGCGGCAACTTTGTGTATTGACAATTAAGGCAACCGCCTTAATCATGCCTTCTGGGGTCTCCACCTCTAGCCAAGTTGGAGAATAAATATCGGTGTTCATCTCACGACGAAAGTAAAGTCGGGTTTCATAGTCGAGTTCTTCTTTAGCAATGCGATAAACTTTTCCTAAGCATTGACCGCCTTTTTGTAATCCCATCATCAAGCCCGGGTTTTCTGGGGTTCCTCGGCTAAAAGGTAGATGAATGCAGAAATCTCGATGCCAGCCTTGTAAAGTTGCTGGGCGAGTTTCTACAAAAGAAAGTGCGGGATTCCAGATTAAAGAACCATAGGCAAATATCCAAAAATCTTGCCCGGGTTCGAGCTCTCTTAATAATTTTTGGCGCAAGGCCTCTTGTTCTGTTTCCGTAAGGACAGTAATGCCTTGTGCAAGCGCAGTTTCACGGATTTGTTTAAGAATACCATGTGAGTCGTGGGTTATGGTATCGCGATTAATCAAATGGTTAGAGGAATCACTCATTTCGATAGACCAAATTAGTGCTTTAGCTGAGTTTGATCTTAAATAGTACGCTAGGTTTTGTCTTAATGTAAATAGTACTTAAGTTCTTGGTTTTTTCCTCGAGCGTTGTTCTAACCTTGCTCTGTACCACGCTTCATTCCTTTGCTCTTGGTTTCCCTCTTGTTTTGTGCCACTTTCACCCCCTCACCCTCGGTCCCTCTCCCCGGAGGGGAGAGGGAGGACATTCTCCCTTCTCCCCTCCGGGGAGAGAAGGGCCGGGGATGAGGGGCGAAGGCTAGAACAAAGCGTGAAAAGAAAGAAGGCATGCTCCCTTCTCCCCCCCGGGGAGAAGGGCTGGGGATGAGGGGGCGAAGGTTAGAACAAAGCTTAGGAAAAAAGACCAAGAAGAGAGTGAAATAGTTGTCACATTTGGGATTGAAGCTAAAGGCCTTATCCGTTAGAATGTGTTTTCAATTGAGTTTAGGGCTTCTTTATGATGAATTGGCAAAAATTCTTAACAGTTTCTGGTTTGCTTCTTGCTGGATTTGCTTATGCAGATTCAGGGGTTAACTTAATTTTGACAAATGGCTCTGATCAAGCAACGCCAATTGCTGTTGTGCCATTCGCGGGGCAAGCAACAGACCTGAATGCGCCAAATAATATTGCTGGTGTTATTGCTGCTGATTTACGCTTTAGCGGCTTATTCAAAGTGTCAGACTTTTCTTCGCTTCCAGCGACGCCGCATGAGGCAAGCCAAGTGACGAAAGACGTTTGGCATAGCAGTAAAGTGGAAGATGTCGTTGTTGGTGGCGTGAGTGGTGATAGTCGTAAGCAGGTTTCTTATGCCCTGGTGGATTTAGTTAAAAGCCAAAATCCTCAAACGCTGCTTCAGCAAGCTTATAATGTCCCTGATTCACAACAGCGTGCCTTAGCGCATCATATTGCAGATAGCATTTTCTTGAAGTTAACGGGTATTAAAGGCATTTTTTCTACGCGTATTGCATATGTACAAGTTAACCCGCCGCAGTATTCACTGCTCGTTGCCGATGCCGATGGCAGCAACCCAAGGCCTATTTTAATTTCTAAAGAACCGATTATGTCGCCAGCCTGGTCACCGGATGGTAAAAAAATTGCTTATGTCAGTTTTGAAAATAAGCGTGCTCAAATTTATATTACGACCATTGCGACTGGACAACGACAGTTAGTCAGCGAAATGCCAGGAATTAATGGTGCGCCAGCTTGGTCGCCCGATAGCAAAAAACTAGCGTTAGTATTGTCTAAAAATCGTTTTGTACAAATTTATCTTTTAGATCTTGCGAGTGGAAAACTGCAACAGTTAACTTCTGGGAATTCAATTAATACCGAGCCAAACTTTGCGCCAGATGGTCAATCCATTATTTTTACTTCTGATCGTGGTGGTAATCCTCAAATTTACCGCTTAAATCTGACTTCTGGAAAAATCGATCGTATTACGTACTCAGGTGAGTACAATGCTCGCGCATCATTTTCTGCCGATGGTAAATTGATTGTTATGCTAACACGCCATAGTGGCCAATATGATATTGCTGTGCAAAACTTATCGACAGGTACAGTGACCGTGCTCACAAATTCTGGCCGTAACGATTCTCCTACACTCTCACCGAATGGTATGATGGTGTTATATGGTAATGAGTTTGGTGAGTTAGGCTTGGTTTCTGTTGATGGTCGTGTTAAATTACGAGTACCTGGAAAAGGCGGTAAAGTTCAAGATCCTGCTTGGGGACCTTTTACTAATTAATGCTCTTTCCCTAGCTGGAAGAGAAAATGATATTTAAAATGATAAGGGAGAAAATATGGCAACGTTAAAAAAATATGTTCAATGGTTTTCCTTAGGTGCAACGGTTACGGTTCTTGCTGCTTGCTCCTCGACAGGAAGCAATCAAGCACCTGTTGATGGCGGCATGGATAGTGGCGCTGGCGCAAAAGTTTCAGGTTTAGGTGATAACGGTGGCTTTGGTGATAGCGATAGCAAATTTGGTAGCGCTGGCGGTGGTTTAAAAGGCAGCAATATGGAAGTGGGTGAACAGACTTATTATTTTGATTTTGATAAGAGCGCGGTTCATGAGGCGGATAAACCTTCTATTCAAGTTCAAGCCAATTATTTGATTAAAAATCCTAATGCAAAACTTTTGCTTGAAGGATATACCGATCCTCGTGGAAGCCGTGAATACAACATTGCTTTGGGTGAACGACGTGGTAATGCAGTTGCTGATGTATTAAAAGCTGATGGTGTTAATCCTGCGCAAGTGCGTGTTGTTAGCTATGGTTCTGAAAAGCTTGCTTCTCAAGGTCATACTGAGGCAGACTATGCTTTAGATCGACGCGTCCATTTGTTATACGTTGAAAGATAATATTTAAAGAAAAATATTATATTGGGCTAAGTTTAAGTCTTAGCCCAACTTATTTTGCCTATTCTACCTATGAAAAAAATTCTATTTCCTTTTTTGTCTTTAGTGCTATTGGCGCCAATGGCTTTTGCTGATGATAATGCCAGTGAGCAAGTCTATGGCGATACGAGGGTTGCTGCTGTTAAACTTTGTGATGGACTTTCTACCTCAGACTGTTTAAACGTTTTGCAGCGCCAAATTGCTTACATTAACCAGCAGAATACTTCGTCCCAAATTCAAGATTTGCAATCACAAATTGCAGATTTAAAAGGGCGGCTTGATACAGTAGAGCATAATTATCAACAGCTCACTGATCAAATTAAAACGCAATATGCGGATTTGGATAAGCGTTTGCAAGATTTATCTGCTGCAAAAGCTCCTGCCGCAGCAGCAACAGCAGCAGCGATTGAGCAAGACAAAGGCACGGAAAAGTTAGAAGCAAATGAACGTGCTATGGAGCAACCGCAGAAGCAAACGGTTGCAACATCACCAAGTGCTGACGAAGAAAAAAGTTATCAAAAAATTCTTGGCGTATTAAAGAAAAAAGATTATGTGCGTGCCACAAAAATGCTGCAAGATTTTTTAACAAAATATCCACATAATTTTTATACTGCTAACGCACATTTATGGTTGGGTGATTTATACCTTTTAGAAAATCAACCTGATAGTGCGGTCGCAGAATATCAAGCTTTGATTTTATCATTTCCAAAGAGTGATAAAGTATCTATGGCACAGTTAAAGCTGGGCTTTGCTTTTGCTGACCAAAATAATATAACCAAGGCGCAGTCGCAACTAAGAAAAGTTATACGGTTATATCCAGGCACTAAAGTGGCTAAACTTGCTAAAGCACGCTTAGATCAATTAAAAGGAAGTACAAAATAATGAAAGGTATTATTCTAGCAGGCGGAACAGGAACTCGTCTTTATCCTAATACGTTGGCAGTCAGCAAACAATTGATTCCTATCTATGACAAGCCAATGATTTATTACCCCTTATCAGTTTTAATGTTATGTGGGATTCGCGAAATATTGATTATTACCACGCCTGAAGACCAGGTGAATTTCCGTCGCTTACTGGGAACAGGGGAACAGTGGGGGATAACGTTAAGCTATCAAGTTCAAGAAGCACCTCGTGGACTTGCAGAAGCTTTTATTCTTGGTGAATCTTTTATTAATCAAGAGCCTGTTTGCTTAGTGTTGGGGGACAATATTTTTTATGTTCCTCATTTTGACGACGTATTTTGCAAAGCTTCCCAACTAACCAAAGGTGGGCATATTTTTGGTTATCATGTAAGTCATCCCGAGCAATATGGCGTAGCAGCATTTGATGCGAATGGTAGAGTTATTGATATTATTGAAAAACCTGTCAATCCGCCTTCACGCTGGGCGATTACGGGGCTTTATTTTTATGATGGTGAGGTTTCTAAGTTGGCTAAAACTTTAGAACCTTCTGCTAGAGGTGAGTTAGAAATTACGGATTTAAATCGTCTTTATTTAAATCGTGGCGATTTAGAAATTTCTTATTTGCCTAGAGGGTCGGCGTGGCTTGATACAGGAACATTTGATGGCATGATGGATGCTTCTTTATTTGTTCAAGTATTAGAAAAGCGCCAAGGTTTTAAAATTGCTTGTTTAGAAGAGATTGCTTGGCGAAAAGGCTATATTGATGATAAGGCATTAACAGAACTTGCAGGGAAGTACAATAAAAGTGGTTACGGCAAGTACTTAATCGATTTGTTAAATCACGCAATCTAATTTCATTATTTTAAAAGAAGTAAATATGCAAGTTTTTGATACAAAATTAGCAGGACTAAAACTGATAAAGCCCAAAGCTTTTGGCGATGCGCGAGGATTTTTCTTTGAAGGATTTCAAGAAGAGCGCTATCAGGCATTAGGAATGACTGATCCTATCGTGCAGTTAAATTTTTCACGCTCAACCAAAAATGTTTTAAGAGGTCTGCATTATCAACTTGCTAAGCCGCAAGATAAGCTCGTGACGGTAACGCGCGGTAAAGTATGGGATGTCGCCGTTGATATTCGTACAGATTCGCCAACTTTTGGTCAGTGGGATGCGTATGAGTTAAGTGATGAAAACCATTGGCAGCTTTATATTCCTAAAGGCTTCGCCCATGGTTTTATCGTTCTGTCGGATGAAGCTGACTTTTGCTATGCCTGTACCGATTACTATGATCCTGCCTCTGAAAAAGGAGTGCTTTGGTCCGATCCTGCGCTTAACATTTCTTGGCAAATTCAAGATCCTATTTTATCTGCTAAAGATAAAGTTTATCCTTGCTTAAAAGATATCCCTAAAGACGAATTGTTATGACCTCAATTCTTTTAATAGGTGCGGCAGGCCAACTTGGTCGGGCTATCCAAGATTATGCACAAGCACACGAATTAAAAATAATTGCTTGTACCAGGCAAGAATTAGATGCTGCGCAACCTGAATCTATAAAGAAAATGTTTGAGCTGCATCGCCCCCAATTTTTAATTAATGCTGCAGCTTATACCGCCGTTGACTTAGCTGAAACAGAGCGAGAAAGTGCTTTGCTAAACAATGCTTATGCTGCAGAGAATCTGGCAAAAGCCTGTAAAGATTTTGATTGTGTCATGATTCATGTTTCGACGGATTATGTATTTGATGGCCAGCTCGATAGGCCATACCAAGAAACCGATAGTACTCTGCCGCTTGGGGTTTATGGACAAACAAAATTATTGGGCGAACAACTTGTTCAGCAAGCTTGTCAGAAGCATATTATTTTACGTGTTAGCTGGGTATTTGGAGAACATGGGAAAAATTTTGTTAAGACCATGTTGCGTTTAGCAAATAGTCAAGAAATCCTTAAGATCGTTAACGATCAAAGGGGTTGTCCAACGAATGCCTCACATATTGCTGCAGTCATTTTTAAAATGATTAATCAGCTTAAAAATAATCAGCAAAGTTTTGGTATTTATCATTATTGCGATATGCCGATGGTAAGCTGGTATGAGTTCGCCAAGGCAATCATTGCTGAAGCAAAAAAACTTTCTTATTTTAAAGTGAAAGAAATTTTGCCTATTACAACAGCGGATTTTCCTACGCCTGCTAAGCGCCCTCAAAACTCTGAGCTCGATTGCCGTAAAATTGAGCATGCGTTCCAAATTAAGCGCTTTGACTGGCGAGCAGATTTGTCAGTATTAATTAGAAATATTTTGACGCAGAATACGTAATTTTTTATACGGCTGCTTTGGTTTTTAATTTCATGGATAGGGTATAACGATATGATTTTCACTCCTAAAAAAATGTTGGTTACCGGTGGTTGTGGATTTATTGGTAGTAATTTTATTCATTATTTAGCAGCGCATGCGCCAAACATTGAAATTATCAATCTGGATAATTTAAGCTTTGCTGCAAATCCTGACAATTTAAAGTCTTTGCCTGCCAATGCAAAATATCAGTTTGTGCATGGTGATATTACGGATAAGGCTTTGATTAAAAAAATTCTTCATGAAAATAATATTGAGACAATTGTGCATTTTGCGGCAGAAAGCCATGTTGATCGATCAATTACTGATCCAGGTAGTTTTGTGCATAGTAATATCGTGGGCACCTATACCTTACTGGAAGCAGCGCGCCAAGTGTGGTTGGAAGAGAAAAAATTAACGCAAAAAGATTGTTTGTTTTATCATATTTCCACCGATGAAGTTTATGGAACTTTAGGCCCAAATGATCCTGCTTTTACTGAGCAAACGCCTTATGCACCGAATTCACCCTATTCTGCGAGCAAGGCTGGTTCAGATCATTTGGTACGTGCTTATTTTGAGACATATGGTTTACCAATGGTAATTAGTAATTGCTCAAATAATTATGGCCCGCGCCAGCATGGGGAAAAACTTATTCCAACCATTATTCGCAGTTGCTTAAATGAACAGCCTATCCCTGTTTATGGTGATGGCTCAAATATTCGTGATTGGCTGTATGTAATGGATCATTGTGGAGCGATTTATCAACTCGTGCAAAAAGGCGTACGAGGCGAATGTTATAACATTGGCGGTAATCAAGAAAAAAATAATTTAACGGTAGTAAAAACGATTTGCCAGTTGTTAGACAAAATTAAACCTCGTGCTAATGGCGCTTCTTATGCTGATTTAATTTCTTTTGTGAAAGATCGTTTGGGTCATGATTGGCGCTATGCGATTAATCCTTCCAAAATGGAAGCCTTAGGTTGGCAGCCAAAAGAAACTTTTGAAAGCGGGATTTTAAAAACGCTAGATTTTTATCTAAACTGCTAGGCGTCTTGCTATAGTCCCATCATTTGTCGCATAAAACGACGCTTTAAATTATGAGAATGCTCTAAAGCAAATAATGCAAAGCGTCGACCTAATTGAGTAAAGTAATCTTCACTGCGAAAGATTCGATCAGTTTGACGCGTAAACTTTATTAAACGTTCGCAGTGCGTGCGCTGCTGCATTTCGAATTCTTCTCGGCTTTCTACATAATTTTTTACGCCAGCTAAACCTAAATTTAATCCTTGTGCCCCAATGGGATTGATTGTGTGCGCAGTATTGCCTAATAAAACTAAATGGTTTAAAGAAAACTGTTTGGCAATCACTTGTTTTAATGGGTAGGATTGTTTTTTTCCGATCTTGGTTAGCCTTCCTAAACGGTATCCTATTAATTTTTGTAAATGCGATAAATAATCGGCATCATTTAATTTAAGATATTCTTTGGCGTTTTCGTGAGATGTGACTAAAACTGTTCCAATACGATCTTCGGTTAAAGGTAAAACCGCTAGAATATCATCCCCTGCAAAACGTTCATAAGCGATATTTCGATGAGCTGCCGCGCAGTGCGCCACTGCAACAATAGCAGTTTGTTGATAATCAAAAATATCACATTCAATACCTAGCTTATCACGCAGCTGCGATTGTGTTCCATCCGCAAGCACAATGTTTGCTGCCTGCAGTGTTTGGGTTTGCGTAGTGATGGCCCAAAACTTATTGGCGTATTTAAGGTCTTTTACGGATGTATGATTGAATACCGTAATGTTGGGATACTGTTTCAACGCTTGTAATAACACTTTTTGCAAATTTTTAATTTCAATGACATAACCTAATGCTGTTTCATGCACGTCTTCACAATCAAATAGGCAGCCGCCAAAAGCGCCTTTTTCAGAAATATGCACTTGCTTAATCGGGCAAGTCTGCCATGCAAGTTCGCGCCACAAATCTAATTGTTTGAGATAAGCAATGCTGCTTGCATTTAAAGCCAAAGTGCGAGTATCAAGCGGGCTGGCTTGCTCATCGAGGTACTCAAGCGATTTCGCATCAATAATAGCAATAGGGTGATAAGACTTCTGGGCTAATGCAATGGCCGCTATCGTGCCGATTAGCCCGCTGCCGATAATGATGTGGTGATAATTCACAAAGGTGCTCATAGCTTGAATAACCTCTCAAAACCTTATAGTATGATGAGAAGCTTTATTATAAATGATTCAATCAATCAAAAGATATTATTAGGAATACTTAATTGCGAGCTAATGGCGTAAATAGGAAAAATACTTTATACGATATTTTAGAGCGTGTTTGATGGTAGCAGTGATTAGTAGTGCATTAACGAATGTCGCTAATGCTATTGCTCTTCCTCCTCCTCCGGCGCAAATGTTTGTATTCAATAATACAAGTGACGCTTTTCTGATTGGTGGTGGCTTGGGTTGGATTGCTTGGGCTGGTGGCAAAATATGCCAACGCCTTGGTCTAGTGATGGCTTTGAAGCCGTCTCGCTCAATTTTCCGAAACTGATAGATTTTAAAATTGCACAAGGTGATGATTGCACATGGCCGTTGTTTGATAGCAACCTTTCTAAGCACCGAAAAAAACAGGGGGGCTCAAATGCTTCCAAATCTGCCAATGAGGTAGATCAAGAAGCTTATTTATTTTCGTTCCTGTCAATGCCAGATCATCCAGTTTGCGTGCCGGGACCTGCTGTCCGTGACCCAGATCCTGATGGCCCACATGCTATTAACCCTGTATTAATGATTAATGCAGAACTAGATGATGCAAGCGGTAAAGTACTGAAAAAAGGAATAGACGTTGATCCTAATAACCTTCCCGCCGATTGTAATACGCAGATTTGTACTTTAAAGTATACAGCTACGCTAAAGAAACCAGATAACTCTGTTCCGTATCCTACTGTGTGTGGCGATCTTGCTCATCCTTATTCTTGTCATAACACTCCATCATCTGTCGATCAGTTGCAGCAAGTGGTTTTAGTCCCACCATCACAGGCAAAAGAAAACGTGGCTAATGCGGAGCTGGCACGGTTAAAGAAAACTTATTGTGATTCACGGGCTGTTCGTTGCAAAGTGATAACAAGTTTTACGAAGCATCAAGCTCATTATGCTAAAAACTGAAATCGCTAAGAAATTACTTCGTGGTAACGAGTTTTGCCTAGGCTTCAGAAATGATACGCTGTTTTGACCATCACTTTTGAAGCTACGCGCATCATGAGTTTAATAGGGGCTGGTAGATTTACACCGCCAGCCTTTAATGCGTTTTCAGCATGCTGTTCTTCATCTATTTTCATTTGCGTTAAAATGCGTTCAGATTTTTTATCTTCTTCAGGCAATTTTTCTAAATGATTTTGTAAGTGGGCTGAAACTTGATGTTCAGTTTCTGCAATAAAGCCCAAGCTCCATTGATCGCCGGCTAAGCCTGCTGCAGCGCCAATTAACACAGCACCAAGGTACCAAATAGGATCTAAGTAACTGGTATGGCTACCTAGCTCTTCCAAGCGTTCACGACACCAAACAAGATGATCAATTTCTTCTAGGGCGGCTTGTTCCATTTGCTTGCGAATATTGGGTAATCGAGCGGTTAAAGCTTGGCCTTGATATAAACCTTGCGCAGCAATTTCGCCGGCATGATTAATGCGCATTAAGGCAGCGGCGTGCTTTATTTCGTGAGGAGAGAGCATCGGCTCAGCTAAATGCAGCGCAGGGTTTTCACGCGTAGTATGCGCAGGTTTTTGTAAGCTAAGTTCTAGAGCCTGATGAACTTGGCCAAGCACACGATCGATAAAAGTTAATTGGCGCATTTTATTAAATCCAGTAAAAGATGAATTTGCTCTTGAGAATCATTTAAGCAAGGAATATAACGGTAATTTTCGCCGCCTGCCGCTAAAAAAATTTCGCGATTTTGGATGGCAATTTCTTCAAGTGTTTCTAAGCAGTCGCTGGAAAAACCTGGGCAAATAATATTAATATCTTTTATGCCTTGTTTAGGTAGCTGAGTGAGCATTTCACTGCAATAAGGCTGTAGCCATTTTGCGGCTCCAAAACGTGATTGAAAAACCATTTGATATTGATTTTCAGCTAAACCTAACTTTTCTGTTAACAACTGAGTCGTTTTTTGGCATTGTTCAAAATAAGGGTCGCCCAAATCCACAGAACGTTGAGGAATACCGTGATAGGACAAAACTAATTTTTGTGCCTGTCCATGCTGTTGCCAGTGTGTCAGAATCGATTTAGCTAACGCTTCAATATAGAGCGGATGATCATGGTAGTTGCTGATAAGCTTGATGTTTGGGATATGACGCCAGGATTTGATTTCTTGCATAACGGCCTCTAAAGAAGAGCCGGTTGCTGAGCTTGCATATTGGGGGTAAAGCGGTAAGACCACAATTTCTTCGACGCCTTGATGTTTTTTTAAAACACTAGCAATTGATGAAGAGCCATAGCGCATCGCAAAATCAAGCCGGTGTCTGCTGCTGGTCTGATTTAACTTTTCGGCGATTTTTTTGGTATTTACCATTAAAGGTGAGCCTTCAGCGGTCCAAATTTTTTGATAAAGCTTAGCGGATTTTTTTGGGCGAGTATTTAAAATAATGCCGTGAAGGATTGGTAACCATATCAGCTTTGGCAGCTCGACAACGCGTGGGTCAGATAAAAATTCAGCTAAATATTTTCTAACGCTCTTGGTGGTTGGAGCATCTGGAGTACCAAGGTTAATTAATAAAACCAGGGTTGTCATTATATTACCTCAAAGATTATTTGATCCCTCTTGCCGCGCAGATCCGTTCATAGGCTAATTGAATTTGCTGAGTCTTTTCTGTGGCGAGCTTGATCATTTCAGGGGGTAAGCCTTTAGAAACTAATTTATCTGGATGATTTTGGCTAATAAGCTTGCGATAAGCTTTTTTGATTTCCTCATCGCTGGCGGCAGAAGTGATTTCTAAGGTTTGATAAGCGCTGTCAAGCGACATTTGATTTTTGAATGGGTTACCGCCTTGACCATGAAAGCCTTGATGACCGCCTTGTTGAGCATATTCATTAAAGCTTCTGAAAAATTGCTCAAAGTTAAAAGTATTTTGTTTAAGGAAGCCAAGCTGTTCACTTAAGCGGGTAATAATACGTTCTTTTCCTGCGTCAAGCTGCCCATGAATCGTTGCGGCACGAATCTGAAATTCTAAAAATAACTGTAGCAGTAAACGTTGCCCGCGGCACTTGTTAATTAACTTATTAACAGCGGCGTCCAAGTTAAAATCAGCTTGCTTGCCTTCGTTAAAAGCTTCGATGGCGGCTTGTTTTTGGGATTCATTTAAATTGAGTTGGCGCATGATTAAGCGCGCTTGCTCAATTTCTTCTTGTGTCACGACACCATCGGATTTGGCAATATAACCCATGACTTGGAAGGTGGCTTTAAAAAAAGCTTGCTGAGCTTCGGTATTCTGCGTGCCGAATGCGCCACCTGCTCGTAAATGCTGCGCTAAGCCACGGTCAAAAAAATGGCCAATCATAATGCCAATGATTAAACCAAAAGGACCTGCTAGCATGAGGCCAATGAGGCCACAGATAAATTTACCAATCATGATGTTTTTCTTTTGATATTGTTACTACCATTAAGCGCCATATTAAAACCTGTTTTTTCTCTTAATTAAGCGGGAGAGGGAGCACATTTATGTTAAAATAGCTTCCTATTTTACCGTAAAAATGATAGATATGCTTGTATTAGGCATCGAAACTTCTTGTGACGAAACGGGTGTTGCGTTATATAGTAGTGAAAAAGGTTTAGTCGACCATCTTTATTACACCCAAGTGCGTACCCATGTGGAATATGGTGGAGTAGTCCCTGAAATTGCCTCACGTGACCACATCCAAAAGCTCTCCCCCTTAGTACAAACTTTATTTGAGCGTGCTAAATGTGATATTTCGCAAGTTGATGGCGTCGCTTATACCGCCGGTCCTGGGCTAGCGGGAGCCTTATTAGTGGGGGCCGCTTTTGCGCGTAGCTTTGCTTTTGCGAGGAGCATTCCTGCTGTGGCAATTCATCATATGGAAGGGCATTTGCTTGCACCGTTTTTAGAGGCGCAACAGCCAAATTTTCCCTTTCTTGCTTTACTCGTCTCAGGGGGGCACACCTTAATTGTTAAGGTTAGCGCGATAGGTGATTACCAAATTTTAGGGGAAAGCTTAGATGATGCGGCGGGAGAAGCTTTTGATAAAACCGCTCGCCTGATGGGGTTGGGTTATCCTGGTGGGCCTGCCTTAGCAAAATTAGCAGAAGCGGGTAACCCTCAAGCTTTTAAACTGCCAAGGCCAATGCTGGATCGAGAGGATTTTAATTTTAGTTTTAGTGGCTTAAAAACAGCGGTTGCACATTTAATTCAAAAAAATCCTGAGATATTAATTTCCGCTAAAGCTGATTTAGCTGCATCCTTTCAAGCGGCGGTGATTGATACTTTGATTGCAAAGTGTGCAAGGGCGCTTAAAGCAACGGGTTTAAAACAGCTTGTTGTTTCAGGTGGGGTGAGTGCAAATCAATATTTGCGCCAGCAACTCGACAGTCAACTTGAGGCAATTGGTGCTAAAGCATTTTATCCGCGGCTTGAATTCTGCACCGATAATGGTGCAATGATTGCTTATGCTGGCTATTTACGCTTAAAAGTAGGGCAAGCACGAGATTTGGATTTTTCTGTACGAGCTCGTTGGGGGCTAGATGAATTAAAGGGGTAAGTCATATGAGAAAAGCTTTAATCTTTGTTAGTGCACTCTTATTAGCAGGATATCAACACTTAAGCTCGGCAGAAGTTATTGTCAATGCACCTAAAACTCAGAGCTTTAGTGGAGAAGTGTTGCAAGCTTCTACACAAATACCTAAAGGTAGCTATCGATCCACTTGCTTTGCTTGTACGGTAAAAGATGGCAAATTACGTTGCGCTTGTGATCGATTAGATGGTAAACAAACAATTAGTGAAATTACTTATCAAAAATGCGTTAGTCCAGAAGTAAATTTACAAAATTGTGATGGTGTGCTTTCTTGTACACCTGTATGCCGGCCAGGGATTGGAGCAAATCCTGTCTTGCCGCCAGGAAATTACCTTCAGACTTGTACGATGTGTAAATTAAGCGATAAAGTTTTAATTTGCACTTGTGCTGCTCGGGATGGTTCGCCAAAGGTAAGTGGCATTAATATATCTACTTGCCATAATACAAAAAATAATTTGCAAAATTGTAATGGTAAGCTAATGTGCGTTGCCACTTGCCCTGATTCAGTAGTACCTCCACCAGATGTCACCCCATGGCGCACCACTTAAAGTCAACAATTGGGGTCTGACCCCGATTGTTGACTTAGCTTTGGTACAAGATTTGCTTTATCACAAAGCTAGGAGGATTTACTATGATCAAAAGACTAGCTTTTATTATATTTATTATCTTAACTCTAAGTTTTTGTTTAATTGCCTGGGCACAACCGAAGCGCTTATTGGTGATAGATACTGCCAATGATTACCATCATCGGGTAATTCCAATTGCCGAGAAAGTCATTAAAAATTTGGCTAAGCAAAGTGGCCAATTTTCTGTGGATATTGTTAGCACTAATATAGAATTAAAAGATAAACTATCATCTCAAGGTTTAGCGCGTTATGATGCAGTGATGTTTTTAAACACCACAGGTGAATTGCCTATTCCTGATATGGCTGCTTTTCTTCAATGGATTAAAGCCGGTCATGGCTTTATTGCTATCCATAGTGCAGCAGACACATTGCATAAGCAGCCTGAATATTTTGACATGCTGGGAGGTGAATTCCAAGAGCATTTTGAACAGGTTCCAGCGACAGTGTTAGTAGCCGATAATCAATTCCCAGCAACGAAAATGTTTGGCAAAGAAGTGAATATTTCAAAAGAAGAGTTTCCACTTTATAAAAATTACAGTTCACAAAACCATCTTTTGTTATATTTAGACCATCACCCTAATCGCCGCTTGCCAGGTTTTTATCCTATTTCCTGGTGCCGCAATTATGGACAGGGTAGGGTTTTCTTTAGTGCTATAGGTCATCGTGCTGGCACGTGGAAATCGCATCTTTATCAAGAGCATATTTTAGGAGCAATGGAATGGGGGCTTGGTTTAGTGCCTGGGGATTGCTCAGCTGCGCCCAATCCACCTGCGGAGCAACAGCAAGATAATGCTGCATCAACGTCGCAAACAGCTTCAACGAAGAATGGTTAATTAAAAAAACCTGCAGCAAAATTATCCCGCCGCTCATGCGACGGGATAATTCTTTTAGGGTACAGGGAATTTTTTTAGCAGCTCTACAACATCTCTTTTAATAGTATGAATTTTTTCTTGGTCTTTAGGAGACTCTAAAACATCACATAACCAGTGAGCAATTTGCTCGCATTCCTTTTCTTTCAGTCCGCGAGTTGTAATCGCTGCAGTGCCAATTCGAATACCACTGGTGATAGTGGCTGGTTGAGGATCATTTGGAATAGCGTTTTTATTAACGGTAATATTCGCTTCGCCTAAAACTTTTTCAGCTTCCGCGCCAGTAATATTTTTGCCAGTAAGCTTAATTAGTATTAAGTGGTTATCTGTGCCGCCGCTGACAATTTCAAATCCACGCGCTAATAATACCTCTGCCATCGCTTTAGAATTTTTTACGATTTGAGTTTGATAAGCTTTAAAGTTAGGTTCTAAGGCTTCTTTAAAACACACAGCCTTTGCAGCGATCACATGCATTAATGGGCCGCCTTGCGAGCCTGGAAAAATAGCGCTATTAAACTTTTTAGTTAGCTCAGGGTTTTCTTTGGCAAGAATTAAGCCACCGCGTGGTCCGCGCAATGTTTTGTGCGTTGTCGTTGTCACGACATCCGCATAGGGTAGCGGAGAAGGGTATTCGCCAGTAGCAACTAAACCGGCGATATGCGCCATATCAACCATGAAGTATGCGCCAACTTCATCAGCTATTTCACGGAATTTTTGCCAGTCAATGACTCGGCTATAAGCAGAAAAGCCTGCTAAAATTAATTTAGGTTTGTGTTCTAAAGCTTTGGCGCGAATTTCTTCATAATCAATGCGCTCATTAGCAGGATTTAACCCATAGCTAATAAAATGATAAAGCTTGCCTGACAAATTAACTTTGCTGCCATGCGTTAAATGCCCGCCAGCGCTAAGATCCATGCCTAAAACAGTATCGCCTGGTTTGAGAAGCGCTGTGTAAACACCAAAGTTCGCTTGGCTGCCAGAATGTGGTTGTACATTGGCATAAGCTGCATTAAATAATTTTTTGGCACGTTCAATCGCAAGATTTTCAATAATATCGACAAACTCACAACCACCATAATAACGTTTATGTGGGTATCCTTCGGCATATTTGTTGGTTAGGATTGAGCCTTGGGCTTCAAGCACGGCAGGACTAACATAGTTTTCAGATGCAATTAATTCTAAATGCTCTTGTTGGCGTTTAGTTTCTAATTGAAGCGCTTGGTAAATTTCTGGGTCTTGGGATTTTAGTGGGTCAGTCATTGAGATATCTCCTTGCCATTTAGATAAACCATTCTAAATAAGAATAGGCGAATATGCAATGAAATAATGTTAACCAAAAGTAACAGTAAATTGGAAAGGAGTGGTGAGATCCACCATGGTGCAATCTGATGGCTTAATAGAAATCGCTTGCTTACTTAACAGGTTCTTAAGGTTTATGCAGTTCTTGACACTAGTAATGCTCGAAAGGGTGATATCAATTTGAGTTGCGTTAGTAGAGTTGGGGGCAATGCTATAGTTAGTTTGCCAAGGTGTTGTGCCGGTACCATCACTAATACTTTTAGGAAGTAAACCTGCACTGTTTAAGGCAGTCATGCTAATGCAATTATTTGGCGCAGTTGTGCAATTTGTGCTGCCGCCTTTGTAATCAGGTTGATTTAATACCCACTCAGCAGCGGCTTGGCGAATAACTTTAATATCCTGTGCTGCCTGGGTTACTCTGCTATCGCGAATGCTAGTAGAATAAAAACGAACAGAAGTTGCGATAATAAGTGCGCCAATACTAAGAACTAATAGTAATTCTAAAAGGGAAAAAGCTTTAATAGACGTGCGGCATGACATGATGTATTAATTAGTATAAGCACAGGGCATCAAGGAAGATGCCCTGTGTATTTATGCTTATGCAGCTGGGAAAGTTAGGGTTAATGTTGTTGGTGTAGCAACACAGTCATTGGCTACTGGTGCTGGTGTTCCAGTTTTTGCTAACTCATTGTTAACACCGCTTAAAATATTTTGGCAAGCTACTGCACTAGGAATGCCGTTAATAGTAATCACATAGTTAGTATTGCCTGCTGTATAGCTGAAGGCAGAGGTACCTGTGGTTGGTGAATCCCAAGCAAAGTTCAGCGCGGTAGTACCATTACAGCTGTTCGCTGGTAATGCTGGACAGATTGTTGAATAAGCTGGTGTAAGGCCTTGAGCAATTTGGCTACTTGCAACAGAACGGATACCGGTAATTTGCTGAATGGCTGAAGAAGCTTGTTGGCCACTTTTTACAGTAGTGAAATAACGTGTTGCCATTAGGATAATCAAACCAATAATAGCAATTGCTAATAAGAGTTCGAGCAAGCTAAAGCCTTTTAAGCCTTTTTTTCTTTGAGTCATCATATTTTCTCCAGTTTAATTTTAAAAAAAAGTTTTAACCGTTGGTCATTGATAAGCCAACAGAATAGAGTGCATAAAAAATTAGTCCTAGCAAACATGCGGTTATTGCCATTAAGGCCCCGCCCCCAATTTTACCAAGTAATTTTAAAGAAGCAATACTTGCGGCCATTGAGCGTTTGCCTTGCCGCATTAAGGCTTCATCAAAGCCTTTTCCCATTGCGACGATCCTTAGCCGGGCTAAGTCTTGTTGGTCTATAAGCCCGGTGTCCAGAACATCAGCAATATTATCACGTCCGCCACTTAAACGGAACTCCATCATCAATAAATGAGACTGCATATAAGGTGGCATATTTCGTTGGGCAATTTTTAAGGCTTGCTTAAGCAATACGCCATTTCTCAGCAGCAATCCAAGTGTCTGCATAAGGCGAGCGCCATTAATTTGCCGAAAGATTTTAAAAGGGGGTATTTGGTCCACGTAAACCCTTAAATCGCCAATGTAATTATTTAAGATGTATTTAATCAAAAAAATGATACCAAAAATACCGGCAATTAAGAGCCACCAATACCCGCTAATAAATCTCGATAAGCCTACGGCGAATTGACCGACTGTTGGCCATTGGCTAAGTGGTTTAATTGCTTCAAAGTTTGGAAATACGGTGCTGGCAATATAAACCAGCATGACAAGGCCAATACAGAACATAGCGCCAGGATACATCATACTTTGTACGATTACCGCAATCGCTTCATTTTGACCTTGAACACTGCTAGCTGCCATGCGGATAGAGTCAACTAAAGTACCACCTTCTTCGCCGGCGCGGATAATTTCAATAAGATTGTTGCCACACCAGCCTTCCATGCCCAAAACGAAAGATTCGCCAGAAGCCATTTTTAACTGCATGCTGCGAATCACTTCTACTTCTAATGGAGAATGCGCAAAACCAATCATTAATTCCAAGGCAATATTTACGGAAACGCCGTCTTCCAATAGGTTGGCAAGGTCTTCTAGTAGATGCTGTTGTTTTTTAGCAGTAAATTGTGCCTGGCGGTATTTAAGTAAAATGTTTTCAATATGCTTTAACATAGCTAAGCTAAGTTCTTTATTATCTACTGCATTCTACCACAAGTGATATAATATTACTTTATAGTTAGTGCCAGCGTCATACTGACTGTCAGGAACGGTTGTTTGCAACCATCTTTCATAAAAGCGATAAATAAAATTTACGCTGTTAATAATTGGTAAAAATGATTTTATCATCTATTAAGCAGCGTTATTAACTGAGAAAACTTATGCGAGCATTTATTCTCTTGATGGATTCTTTTGGGGTAGGGGCAACACCTGATGCGCATCTATATCAAGATGAGGGTGCTGATACTTTTGGTCATATCTGGCAAGCGCGTAATGCCTTAGCGATTCCGCACTTAATTTCATTAGGTATTCTACATGTTGCCCATTTAAGCACCGGTAAAGTTCATTCCGTAGAGCATTTAAAGCTAACCCCTAAAGCAGCCTGGGGCTGCGCTGCAGAGCTTAGCAAAGGGAAAGATACACCAAGCGGGCACTGGGAAATGACAGGCGCGCCCGTGATGTTTGAATGGGGTTATTTTCCTAAGACAATCCCAACTTTTCCAGACGAGTTGATTAATCAGTTGATTGAAAAAGCAAAATTGCCAGGGATTTTGGGCAATAAACATGCTTCTGGCACCGATATTATTGAAGAGTTTGGTGAAGAGCATATTCACAGTGGTAAACCCATTGTTTATACGTCTGCAGATAGCGTACTTCAAATTGCTGTGCATGAAGAGCATTTTGGCTTGCAGCGTTTATATGAAGTTTGTGAAATTGCTCGTGAGTTGCTTGAACCTTACAATATTGGCCGCGTTATTGCGCGACCTTTTGCAGGTGACGTTGGCAAATTTTATCGCACTGGCAATCGCAAAGATTTATCGGTACTGCCGCCAAAGCCAACTCTCTTGGATTACTTGAAAGAAGCTGGGCAAGAAGTGATTGCTGTCGGTAAAATTGGCGATATTTTTGCTCATCAAGGTACGACGCAAGAAATTAAGGCTAATGGCAATGACGAATTATTTGCCAAAACTTTAGCCCTGCAAGCAACAGCGCCAGATGGTAGCTTGATTTTCACGAACTTTGTAGATTTTGATATGTTGTATGGCCACCGACGTGATATTGACGGTTATGCAAAAGCTTTAGAAAATTTTGATCGCCATTTAGGAGAGTTTATTCGCGGCATGAAAGAAGATGATATTGCTGTGATTACTGCAGATCATGGTTGCGATCCTACTTGGCCAGGATCAGATCATACCCGAGAAAATATCCCTATCTTAATCTTTGGGCCTAAAATCCAGCCAATTGCTTTAGGGCATCGAGCGAGCTTTGCTGATATTGGTCAAACCTTAGCAAAATACCTAGGGGTAAAGCCGCTTGAGCATGGCGAAGCGATGCTTTAATCCTTTGAAGTGTCACGCTTACCGTATAGGCTGATAGATATTCAAGCAATTTGGTAAACATGAAACAATTTTGTTCCCTGCGAAGAACAGTCAGGAAAATAAATCTCTTATTAATTTAAGCTTAAGTTTTATTGAGTATAATATTGGAATTTAATAATAGATAAAACAATTGCTTACCATGATTCCTAAAGAAAAAACAACTCAACTTGCGCTTCAATATATCAAGGCTTTAGAAAAATCAGATGTAGCTAAGATGAAACAAGTGCTTGAGTTATTTGAAGTACACTTGTTTCAGTATTTGCCTGAAGATGATATTAAAGAAAAGTATGTTCACTATTTTAATTCTGTGCATAATTTTGATAAAAAACTAGCTTCTTCAAGTATAAATGCTCTCCTTCCAGAAACTACGACTTTTATTTTAAAACACTACTTAGAATGCGCTAAATTACTTAGCGAAAGAGAAGTTCTTGCGGCTTATAAACAAAACTTACATCATGAAGTATTAGAGTTTTTATCGTTAATTAAGAATTGTTTAGCGATAAGTTTAAGCGAGGCGCCAGATTTTCGTTATGATCTTGAAGTTTCGACCTTGTTACTAAACTTCTTCAAATTTATCATTGCGCATGCAGACTTAATCAATTTCACCCCTGTTACTGATATCCATGAGCGGGCTTTTGAGCGGATTGAGCGGAAATTTGCAAAAGTGCCGGGGGCTTTGGCGGAAGAAATTCGCCACGTACTTGCTTGCATCAATAAAATCTTTTATGGTCAAACAACACCGACAGAAAATTTTTGGGTAGTGCATTATGGCAAACTTAACCCCAAAGAGATCCTTCTGGTCCAGAAACAAGCTGGTCTTGCTTCTACGCCACCAAGTGCGCTTAGTCTGAAGTTTTCTGATTCAGTTATGCAAAGCAATAGCAGCAAGAGAAAGACTCAAGAAATGGAAGGAGTGGTAGGGGCGAGCTATAGCAGAAAGAGAATGCAACAACGCTAAACATGGCAATCGTCAGAATAAAGCTTAGGCTATAGTTGCTGGATTTTAAAAGGCGAGCTGCAAACTCATATTGGTTTTAGAGGATGGCCAGCTAATTTTTAGCTGGTGTGAACTGACACTAATTTCTGCCCCAGGTAAAATCTGGCTAACATTATGTTGCCATTGGCTTATTTCTGCAGCGCTATACTGTTGATGATTAGCAATAATTTGAACGGCAATATTGTTTAAGATATTTTGTGCTAGCCGTGCTTGATTGCCTTTAGCAAAATCTTGCAAGCTAGAAAGCCATAATGTTGAAACAGTCAGAAGTGTTGTGCTAACAATACCCAGGCAAACTAATAGTTCAGTATAAGTAAATCCTTTAATAGCTTTCATGCAGGATACTGGCTTGGATAATATCTAAGCCAGTATAAAGAGGACAATTGCGACAGAGAGTTAACTGTCGCAATAATTTACGAGTCTATCAAAGCTTTTTTAACAAGATACTTCCGATAGAGTAGCCAGCGCCAAAAGAAGACAATAAGCCAATATCGCCAGATTTAAAATCCTGATGATATTGTACAAAAGCAATGAGCGAGCCTGCTGATGCTGTATTCGCGTATTCATCTAAAATAGTTGGCGCAAGATCAGGATCAGCATTTTTACCCAGAATTTTTTGGGCGATGAGCTGATTCATATTTAAGTTTGCTTGATGCAACCAAAAGCGTCGAATATCCGTAGGGTTGAGATGGTTTTCGCTTAAATGTTCAAGGATAAATTTGGCAGCCATTGGAGTAACTTCTTTAAAAACTTGACGTCCTTGTTGCATAAACAATTTATCAAGCGAGTTTGCCGTTGTAGGGCTGGTGCGATTTAAAAACCCAAAATTATTACGGATATTATTGGAAAATTGCGTTAATAACTTAGTGCTAAGAATTTCAAAAGCGTCAGAACTTTGGCAAGTTTTTTCAGTTTCAAGCACTACAGCAGTACACGCATCACCGAAAATAAAATGGCTATCGCGATCGCGGAAATTTAAATGCGCGGAGGTGATTTCTGGGTTGATGACTAGGGCAACTTTCCCACTGCCGCTTCTAACGGCATCGGCGCCAGCCTGTAAGCCAAAGGTGGCAGATGAACAGGCGACATTCATGTCGTAGGCAAAACCTTTGCAGCCTAGCGCGGCTTGTACCTCAATGCTAACAGCTGGATAAGCTCGCTGAAAATTGGAGCAAGATAAAATGACGACATCAACCTCTTCAGGTTTTTTATTGGCGCGAGCTAGCGCTAACTTTCCAGCTTCAACCGCCATCTCTGCTTGCAGGGAAATTTGATCATTAGTGCGTTCTGGCAGGATGGGCTGCATGATGTTAGGGTCAAGAATACTTTTCTTGTCGATAACATGACGGTTTTTAATGCCAGAGGCTTTTTCTATGAATTCAACACTAGACTCTTTTAAGGCTTCAAGTTTGCCTTCGACAATTGCTTCTGCATTGAGGCGATTAAATTCTTGTACATAGGTATTAAAAGACCGTACAAGTTCTTCATTGTTAATTACATCTTTTGGGGCGGTAAAAGAAGACCCCGTTAATAAAACTTTTTGCATAATCACTTCCAAACAATTAATTGAGCTTAATCATCTCAACCCAGTTACCAAATGGGTCTTGAATATATGCAGAACTTGTACCATCGCGGTGGGGCTTTACCTCACCATATTTTTCAGGTTGGTCACAAGGAATGCCAATATGAGGTGGGTGTGTGCCTGGTAGAACAAGCGCAACAGAGATATTTTCGAATTTTAATAAGCCCCAGGTATCGTCTTGGTAAGCAACTTCACATTTTAAGTGCTGTTGATACCAGTCAATGGCTTTTTGGATATCCGTAACTTCAATGGCAATATGGTGGATGCTATCAAGTTGTTTGTTCATGGAGTCTCTCATTAAAAACTATTCTACAGTTAAAGTTTCCGGCATCATTTTGCCATCAAAGTTAGCCAGTACTTTTTGGAGGTTTTTATCTTCTTTGAAATTGTTTAAAGCGGTTTCTTGTTTTTTGTTTAGCGTATCTTGGCGCTGTTCCAAGGCAGAATTTTGGCTATGCTGGCTACGACCGATCTGTACGCTCATGTTGATAGGCGATTTAAAATATTGGGTCAAAGCATCTGCAATTTTTTGTCGGTGACGTTCTTGTAGCATTGGCGCATTTTTTTCTTCTAAACTGAAATAAAAATGGTCGGCTTCTCTACGCTCAAAATGCAAGTGGTCAGCCAAAGCTTTAGCAAAAGCGGTTAATCCTAAATGCGGTAAAATATCATGCCAACTATCACTCGCAGGTTTGTTTTGTAGCGAGCTGGCGCCTACCGCAGGGGGAGGTGGGGAGCTAATATTTGCTTGAGGTGCTTCCGTTTTAATGACCGGCGCTGCTGTTGCTTCAAATCGTTTTTCAATAATAGGAGCGCTAGGTTGAGTTATTGCTGTCGAGTTAGCTTTTGTTTCGACGCCAGTTGTGTGGCTTTCAACTCTAAAAGCAATCATACGTAATAGCGCCATTTCAAAACCAATGGAGCGGGTAGGGGCTAATGGCAAATCGCGCTTTGCATAAAGTGCAATTTGATAAAATAATTGTAAATCAGCAGGGGTGCATAATTGCACAAGTTTTTTACAATCGGCATCTGAAACAATTAACTTGGAAATAATAAAATCAGGGGCTAATTGTTTAATACTGATATCATGAAATAAAGCAATGAGCTCATCAAGAATATAGTTAAAATCCGCGGCTACTTCATCTAATTTTTTGCTAATCGTTAAAGCTTGGGGGATATCTTGAGTCAGGATCGCTTGTGCCAGTGGCAGAATTAACTGTTGACCTTGAAATCCCAGCATATTACTGGTGGAGGCTTGGCTGACCTCACCATTACCTGTGGCAATCGCTTGATCAAGTAAGCTTAAAGCATCACGCATACTGCCATGTGCAGCTTGAGCAATTAAATGCAAAGCATCAGGGTCAAACTTGACGTGTTCTTGCTGTAGAACATGGGCAAGGTGAGGTGTAATTTGCTCTGGGGTTAATGCTTTTAATTGGAATTGCAAGCAACGAGATAAGACTGTAATAGGTAATTTTTGCGGATCAGTAGTGGCTAATAAAAAGATCACATGCTCTGGTGGCTCTTCAAGCGTTTTGAGTAGGGCATTAAAACTGTGCCCAGAAAGCATATGTACTTCGTCAATAAGATAAATTTTATAGCGACCACGGATAGGCGCATACATGACATTGTCGAGAACTTCGCGTGTGTCTTCAACTTTAGTTTTTGATGCAGCATCAATTTCAATCAAATCAACAAAGCGGCCATTTTCAATATCAACACAAGTCGGACATTGGCCACAAGGTGTGGCACTAATGCCTTTTTCACAGTTTAAGCATTTGGAAATAATACGGGCAATCGTTGTTTTTCCAACACCGCGAGTGCCAGTAAAAAGGTAAGCATGATGTAAGCGATTATGCACTAGGCCATGTGTTAAAGCTTGGATGACGTGAGTTTGGCCAATAAGATCTTTAAATTGTTGAGGACGCCATTTGCGCGCAAGCACTTGATGAGCCATGATTTTCTGAGTACGCATGATTTGATTGGTTCATTATAAAGCAAATCCTTTCAAGCTGTCATGTAATCTGCGCTAAAATGTTAATCCCTTAACACTTTAACCAGGTTTCTGCCCAGCTGGAGGTGATCCAAAGGCGCCGGGTGGGTTTATGACGTCCCCATCTGTTTCTGTTGATGTGTCGGAATCAGAGCCGGCAACAGCAGGCCTTAGAGCCATTATGCGTTTCACAAACTCTGATGGTTCTTCTTTCTTTTTTCCTTGAGGAGAGTCGGTTTTACGTAATGTAGCCCCCTGCAGGATTGCTGTTAATAGGCCCTTTCTTTCAGGTGTCATAGCGCTAGCAATATTTGTTGGGGTAAGCGATGTTCTTGCTAGAGGCGGGGTTGCCGCTGCTGCAACAGGGATAGCAGTTAAAGGACTGTCTTTTTTTGTTATTACAGGGGAAGGAGTAGTGGCTGCGGCGGCAGCGGCAGGAGCTGCTTGTGGTGAGAGCGGAGAAGGCGTTTGGCTTTCAATTCGGGCTAGTTGCTGCCTGAGACGTTCAGTCAATTCACTCTCATGTGTTGGTTTGCTCAAATTAGATGTTGGTGTTGTAGGGGCAGAAACTCGTCGCGGCAAGGTACTTGCGGTGGTTGTTGCCTCAAGGAGCGAGGAAGGTTGTTCCTCTTGTCTAGTTGTAGGCTGGTCTGAGATAGGTTGTGGGCTAACCGTATCTAAAACCATAGGAGGTGGGAATAAAGATCGAGACGGGCTCGTTAAAGACGGCGTCAAGGTCGGTGAAAGGGCGGGAGAAGAATTCGTTACTGTTGCTTTCTCAGCTAAAGAGCTTAAAGAGTTTGTGCTATGACGTAAGTTGCTTTGCGTGAAAAATAAATACGACTGTTGAGATTGAGACTGAGGTGTCATGAAATGTAAGGGAGAACCTGCTCTTGATGAGCGTGTAGAGCTATTGGTTGAAGAGCTGGTTTTCTGCTTAAAACAATTCACGATATCTAATAAAAGCCTATGTAGAATGACATGGGAGGTAGCAAAAGAATAAAATCTCTCAAAGTTAACCAAAGAAAGTGCTTTGCCTGAATATTGTGACAAAGTGCTTTGAAGCTCGCTAGCGTAATTTCCGCTGTCATCAAAGATCGATTGCCAAATGATTTCATCGCCGGCATCAATAAATTGCTGTATCAACCTTGGGCTGCTCATTAATGCGGGCCAGCATAAATTCCGTATTTGTGGGCTGCAAATTAAAATTTGAATGCTAGCTAAAAATCCAGCAGGTAAATCAAATGAAGGTTCTTGTGAAACAATGATCTTAAATTCTTGTCTAGCAGAACGTGCTGATTGCAACTGATATAATTCAGCCGCTAGTGCTGTTGCAGTAAAGGTTGCTTTTTGTTCACGGAATAAATTTTCAAATTGGCGTATAAGGATGGCTTGCAAAGCATTTTGTAGATCAGGTAGCTGAAATAGGTGTTGTAGTTTACTGCATGTAATTAAAATTTTCTGTTCTTGTAATTTAGTAAATCGATAGCCTTTATGAATGGCTATTCGAATGAAATTTTCATTGGTAAAGCATAAGGTTTCACAGCCTGGATTTTTATTTAGCCACTCCAGTACCTGTTCCTGTGTTTTGATGCATTTGCTGGAATAAAATCCTTCTATTAGATTTGATTGTATTAATAGTTTTTCTAATACAGCTAATAGCTTTTCTTTATCTTTATTCTCACTCGAGTGTAGAATAAACTGAAAGGTAAGTTCTTGCTTCTCTTGGATTAAGCTCTCGCTGCTTTGTGCAGCCTCAAAAAAATCATTTCCTGCTAATAGTATCAAGCTTGATAAACCTTTAGGTGGAAGCTGTCGCCATTGATCATCTTTGATAAGAAAGGCAAGTGCTTCTTTAGACGTTGCTGGTTCAAAGTTATGCTCAATTAAATCTTGCTCTTCGAAAACTTCTTGTAAAATGAGCGTGATTAATTCGTTAGGAGTAAGTTCAGCCAAGACGGTTATTGCAAGTTTTTTAAACAAGGCGCTATGAGCGCTTACTAATGCAGCCTGATCTTTATCTAGAAGGAATTTTTTTAAAGATGTTCTGTGGTCCGTTATGAAACTCTCTAATTCTTGATCATCTTTAAATGAATAGTTTTTGATAAAACATTCTAGGTGGTTAATATCTTGTAGGAATAAATTTAACCAATTTTGGTTTTTAGCATAAGGTAAGTGAGTGTTTAATGCGGCAGAAAACAAGTCTAATCGCTGTTTAAAAACAGATTGTAGCCATTCTGGTGCTTCTGTGCCTGGTGTAAGAATTTTTTCTATTTCTGGTGCGCGAAAATATTTTATGGCGAGCTTTGAAAATAAATTTTTATGGCTGTTAATAAATTCTGCTTGAGTGCTATCAAGTACTATTTCTTGTAGTAGATGAAGATGGTTTGCAATAAAGTTTTCTAATTCTTCTTCACTTTTAAAGGAATAATGTTGGATAAAAGAGTAGAGGTTATTTTTATCGCCTAATAAAGGCCTAAGCCAAGCTTGGTTTGCATGGTAATTTAGCGGGGTTGATTCTAAGAGTTGAAAAAGCAAACGCTTATCTGTTCTTTCAAATACTGTCTTTAACCAGGCTGGTGCTTCGCCTTCCTGAGAGATAACTTTTTTCCAATCTTCTGCCGTAATGCTACTAAGAATTGAAGTGGAAGTAATTGATATTTCATCGTCAGATCCAAGGCTAGCAGGTTCAGGTGATTCAGGGAAAAAAACGGGAGGGATAATTGCGGCATTTTTTTGAATTAAGCTTACTGATAGGCTACGGAAAATTTTTAGTGCTAATGCACGGTTATCAATAAATTTTTGCAAAAGAGGTGGGTTTTTGGATAATAATTCAACTAAGACAGGGCCTTCCTGCGCTGGGAAACACGAGCATCTTCTTTGAACTTCAAGTTGAATGCGAGTGAGAAATTTTTCATCTGTGAGAACAGGAAGTTTGCGGTAAAGAAAAAGCAATGGGGCAATATTAGACTCGGAACTTCTGGTGCTTTCTTCAAAGAGAAGTTCTTGTAGGTAAGGGCTATTAGCTTCAGTGTTTGAGAGCTGAAAGGGCTTTTCTGCTATAAGGATACTTAAAACTGGGGTGGATTTTCCTCTTGCTTCAAAAAAGATGTTCGAGGTATTCTCCGCTTTCAATGAGTCGGGTATTTGTTCCCAATAGACTTGGGTTAAAAAATGTAGTGTGGGAAAATCGGGAGAAGCGCTTAAAATTGCACTAATTTTTTCTTTGATGGGGGTTTTTGAAGTACTTTCTTGGAAATTTACCGCTGCTTTAACATATAAGGCGCTTATTGATCCATCAAGCTCAGGCATAGCGCCTTTCATGATTGGCATTATTCTTGGCAGCTTGCTCTCAGTGACAAGATCATAAATGAAGTCCATTTGGATATCATTAAAAGGCTTTTGTATTTTGCTAAGGTTTTTTTCGTAGTGCGCAAAGATGACACGTTTGTCTTGTGCGGCCCTCAAAAGAGCATTAAAAATTTTTGCTGTTAGGCTCTGGGCTGGAAGATTTTCAAGTAGGAATTTAACGTTAGATTGTAGCTGTACATCATCAATTTCGCCATCGACAAGTAAAAAATTAAATAGCGACACTCTATCCGCATGTAGTATGTATCTTGCTTGAGTGCAGGCTATTTTATAAGCATTAACCAAAACCTCAGGGTTATCAGCCTGTTCTGAAAGAGAATGGATTTTAAGCGTGGCTGCTGCTGTGTTTGCGTCTTGTTCAGAGATAGAGATAAGCTGTTGTAGTAATTGTTCATCAACTTCCCCAAGCTTTGAGTCTTTGCTTAATATTCTTTTTCTCTGCTGAATGGCAGAAGCGACTTCTAAAGAAAAGGCAAAACATACAAGAAGTTCAGCTATATCCTCTTTGGAAGTACTTTTTTTAATAATAAGCTGAGCGGCCCCACTTTCATTAAGTTGTTTTAATTTCTCTGAAAAATAAAATCTCATAAATATTCTCTTAATATAATTAATCTATTATTTTAAGCGCGAGGATTGAAAACTTTTTTGACGCTTAACCTAATGGCCTAACTTTCTAGAAACATTTAAAAAGCGCAAGTAATTTAACGATAAGTTGGTTTATGTTGCTGTTAATATTTATTAATTAACACTAAGATTGTATTTTTCTTTTGCAAGTATCATACCGCAAAAGACTTGTAAAATGAAGCAAAAAGAGGGCCTTGCTGTAAAGAAGGTTAGTTGCAGCTTTCTAAGGGGCTGGTAAAACTTGGGGAAAGTGCGTCAGCCTTGGCTCGGCACAGAAACAACCTACTGCCGTTGCTTCCTTCCGGACCTGGCGGGGTTCGCAGGTGTTTCTTGCGAGGAGACTGACGCGCCGACATAATAACTGAATTTTCGCTTCAACTCAACTAGTGGTAGAATAGCTGTTTTTCTCTTAATTCATATCTCAGGAAAATATTATGTCTAAATTAGCAAAACTTTCTGCAGGTTTATTATTAATTGCAAGCAGCAGCGCTTTTGCTGCAGCTGATGGCTTTTATATTGGTGGCCAATTGGGGGCGGATAACGCAAGCTATCGTACAGGCCAATTTCCTTATATGACAAGTTCGCAGATTGCTACTTCTGGCCTTGCTGGTGGTGCCTTCTTTGGTTATCAGTTTTCGCCAATGTTGGCAGCACAAGTCGGTTATGTCCGTGGTAACCGCGTAAGTGTGAAAAACATTAGCTTAGCTACGCCTAATCCTACAAACCAAACAGCGCTTGCAAATGGTGCAGTTGCATTAAATATTTGGGATGCGGCACTTAAAGTGATGCTGCCACTTAAATATGGTGTAGGTCTTTCTGGTAAAGTTGGTGCCGCTTATATTAATGCCAACACCAGTGGTGGTATCAATAATCATGCGCTTGGTGGCATTTATGTGGATAATTCAAAATGGACACCTGAAGCTGGCGTAGGTGCCTCTTACGATTTCAATCAAAATGTGACAACAGGTTTGGAATATACCCATACCTTTAAAACTGGCCCTATTCCTCATATTGATATGCTTTTGGCTAACTTGGCTTACCACTTTGGTTAATCGTATTAGAAGCCTATGCAGCGTGCATAGGCTTCTCTATTAAAACAAAATATTATCCCGTATCACTAGCCCCTGAGATAAAAGACCAATGAAAATTTCTGCAACAGAATATCAAGCGCGTCGCAAAAAGTTTTTGTCGCAACTTCCTCAAGATGCAATCGCAATTATCCCCTCAATGCCAATTCGGCATAAAAGTGCGGATAATGACTATCCTTATCATCCCGATATGAATTTATATTATTTGACAGGATATACAGAGTCAGACTGTGTAGCGGTATTTTTGCCCAATCGCAAAGAAGGTGAGTTTGTTTTATTTAATCTACCTAAAATTCGCGAGAAAGAAATTTGGACCGGATTTTTAGTGGGGCAAGAAGAGGCGGTTAAGCAGTTTAAGGCTGACCAAGCGTTTGTTATTGATGAGTTTGCTCAGAAATTACTCGAGCTCATGCAAGGTCGTAATAAACTTTATTATGCACTTGGGCGTTATGCTGAATGGGATGAAGTAATTATTAAAGCATTAAATGATCTAAAGCGTAAAGTACGTCAAGGCATTAAAGTGCCAGAAGACATTGTTAATGTTGAAGCAATTTTATTTGAAATGCGCCTAATCAAAAGTGCCGAAGAAATTGAGCTGATGCGTCATGTTGGCCAAATTTCTGTGGCTGCCCATAAACGCTTGATGAAAGCTTGCAGCCCAGGCATGTTTGAATATCAACTTCAAGCAGAACTTGAGTATGAATTTATGTATCAAGGCTGCCAAGAGCCAGCTTATACCAGTATTGTTGCAGGTGGTGAAAATGCGATTGTTTTACATTACATTTCAAATCGTGATCAAGTCAAAGAAGGTGACTTGCTGTTGGTCGATGCGGGCGGCCAGTATGAATATTATGCCTCGGATATTACGACAACGTTTCCAGTTAATGGCAAATTTACGCCAGAGCAAAAATTAATTTATGACTTAGTGCTCAAAGCACAATTAGAAACCTTTAAATTAATTAAGCCAGGAACACCTTGGTGGTCTCTTCAAGAAAATATTTTTCGTATCTTAACAGAAGGCTTAGTAGAATTAGGTATTTTGCAAGGTGACCTTGAAAAATTACTAGCTGAGAAAGCAGTATTTAAATTTTATATGCATAACTCTGGCCATTGGCTTGGATTGGATACGCATGATGTTGGGGCTTATAAAGTTGATGGACAATGGCGTCCGTTACAATCCGGTATGGTATTAACGGTTGAACCAGGTTTGTATTTATCTAAAGATATTGCGGGCTTAGATCCAAAATGGCATGGTATTGGCGTTAGAATTGAAGATGACCTTGTTGTGACAGAGACAGGCTATGATATTTTAACCAAAGGTTTGCCACGTACTACAGAAGAAATTGAAGTTTTTATGGCTTCTTAAATTCGGCAGCGGCAGGGGATGTTTTCTCTTGTCGCTACAAAGAAGGATAGCAAATGGGAAGAAAAGAAATGACGCTCTACCAACTTGGGCTATGTTTGATTTGTGTTTTAGGTATTTCAAGTGGGCAAGTTTTATTTAAACTTGCGGCAAATTCATTGGTAAAACCGCATAGTGTATTAGAAGCAATTATGATTGTTTTTAATCCTTATTTATTTTCAGCATTAGTTTTGTATGGGTCAATTACTTTTCTTTGGGTATATACTTTAAAAGTCACGCCTTTACCATTAGCTTATCCCATACAAGCTTTGGCTTTTATCATTGTGCCTGTTTTAAATTACTTTTTCATTGGTGAAGCGATTGCTTCGAGAACGATACTCGGTGCTGCTGTAATCTTTATAGGAATTTGCATTAGTGTCTGGTAGATTGGTGTCTAGCAAGATGTTTATATGTTTCTTGTAGCTTAAAGAGCTAAATTATGACAAAACGCTTTTTCGATGTCTGAATGTTGCTTACAAGGTATAGTAAATAAGGAAATGAAATGTTTAATAGTCAGAAACTAATAAAATTTTCTCCATTACTTGGTTTTCTATTAGGACTTTTAATTACTTTAACAGGTATTTTTAGTGCTAATTTACTCGGGCATAAAATTTGGCATGAGCCTGGTGTTTATGCGCTTCTTTCATTTTGTTTAATTTATTTTCTTGTCGGCTTTTGGCTTTTCTCCACTGTCGCAAGGCAATGGTTGGTATCTATTTTATCGGGTGTGGTAGCTGTCTTTATTTTCTCGATTACGGGAATTCAATCATTACTTATTCCTGGATTGTTTTTGTTTTCTGCTTATTTATTAGGCGACAAAATTATTGTCAAGCTTACGGGTAAAGCGACACAGGGTAAAGTGGATATTGTTTTAAACTTAATACTGGGAATTGCTATTTATCTCTTATTGTTAAGCGTTTTAGGCCATGTTCGCGTCAACTATGTGTCAGTAGATTGGGTTTTGTTGGCGGTACCCTATTTGATAAATGCAGAAAAAGCTAAAAATAGTTTTACTCAATGTTTATTAGCATTTAAGCCAGTTGCCTGGAACAAAGGTATGTATTGGTCTATTCTGCTGTTTGCTTTTGTCAATGTTTTGTTTATTGTAGAAGTTGTTAAACCAGATACTAGCGCAGATGGTTTATCTTACCATTTAACAGTTGCTACAACGCTTTTTTATCATCATTTTTGGCATTTTGATTTTAAAAATTATATATACGCTTTAATGCCGCTGGGTACTGAGTGGCTTTATGCATTTGTTTATATGCTAGCCGGCGAGTTTGCAACGCATTTTCTAAATTATTCTTTTGCTATTTTAACTGCTGCGCTTTTATATTGTTATCTTGCTGAGCAAAAAAAGCTCTCTTTGCCTATTTGTCTTTTGTTTGTAACACTTTACTTATCTGCGCCCCTTGTTTATTTAGAGGCTGCTAGCTTATTTATTGATAGTTGTTGGGTGCTATTCCTTTTTTCTGCTTTTGTCGCCATGCTAAAATTTAGGGCTTCGCAGGAAGAAAAGTATCTTTATCTTATCGCTGTTTTTTTTGGAACGGCGATGGCTATCAAAATGATTACGATTTTGTTTATTTTTGCAATGGCCCCCTTTATAATTTATGAGGTTTCCTTTAAAGGGACGTTACCGGCAAAAGAAAAATCTTTGTTTGTGGCCAAGTTATTCGGTGTATTTTTGTTTTTCTCTGCGTTTATTTATATTTATTCTTATATCAAAACGGGCAATCCCATATTCCCTTATGAGAACTCGTTTTTTAAATCGCCTTATTATGAAATAACAAAATCGTTTAATAACCCTCTTTTTAATACGCCTTTTAATTTTTCTAGCTTTTACGATATGAGTTTCCATTCCCATATTTATCTGGAAAGTGATGATGGAAGCTTTGGTTTGCAATATATTTTTTTCTTACCGCTTATCTTGTTAGCTGTAATATTGTTTCCCTCTTATATTTTTTTATTTGGCTTATTTGTAACTTTCTTTTTTACCATTACATTATTTCACTTTCAATCTTACTTACGCTATGTTTATCCGATTTGTCCGATTTTAACCTTGTTATCTGCTGAGGCGCTATTTAATATTAAAAACATTAACGCATTTGCTTATAAGTCATTCCTTTATGCGGTTGGCATTTTAGTTTTTCTAAATTGTTATTTGATGCCGACTTCTGGATGGGGGCATAGGGACTTTTATGTGCCAAATAGTCGTTATCTTAATTGGGGTTCTCCTATTCGTGAGTTAATTAATTATGTCAATGTAAAAGAACCTGGCGCAAATATATTAATGCTTGATGACACTGTTATGGCTACAGCCTCTGGTCAGGTTTACACGAATACTTGGATGAGTAATCAATTTCTTAAACAACTGCGTGAGCAGCAAACACTTGATGAGCTGCAGGATTTTCTTAAGCAGTATAAGATTAAATATATTATTTTTTACCTTGATAGTACAAAAAAATATACCTATAATTTTACGCCACTTTTAAAGCAGTTCCTACAAACACGTACAACAGTTGAAATGGAGCGAAGAGATCATTATCTAGTACGGATCGACGCTTTTAATTCAACGCCAACAAGCGTGCCATGGGACAAAAAAAATTAACGCCTTAAAAGGTTGATTGCCTGTTGTCAATCACTCCTACATTGCGTGGCATAAAATTAACAGACCAGTGACGGATTTGTCAAAAGCATCTTGGGAAAAAGAAAGGTGATTTTTAATAACCATCGCAATAATATACTTTTGACATAACCATATTTTCTGGAGATAGAAATAAGCGACGTTGAATTTCTCCAAATGGAGTACAGTGAAATTTTTTCAATACATGATCATCAAGATATTTAAAACGAGAAGTACTTAATGCATAAAAATGTTTAACTGTTTTTGCCTGATCAAGAGTAATGAATGTGAATTTTGACTTGTCTGCGTAGGGTGTTACTAAGTAATCTGGCCAGGCATGAATATAAGTAATAGAGTTTGTTTTAGGAATTAAGTTAAAGGCTTCTCTTAAGGAAAATGCCCAATAATCATTGTCAGCATTTTTGTTGGTTATAAAAAATCTTGCAATCTCATTAAAATAAGAATATTGATAAGGTTCTAAGGCTAAATTATCTATAGTTAAGCCAATAAATGTGAGTGACAAAAAGAGAATAATCGTGCGAGATAAGAATAGATTCTTATATTTTAAAAGAGAATGGATACCTATCCCTGCGATGATTATGATCATTGGCACAATAAAAATTGTGTGTCTGATTCCATCATTGAATGCAGAGTTTTTCAATATTGCACCAAAAGGTATAACGGCGCATTGAAATATAACAGGTAATAGTTTTATTTGCGAAAGGAAGGATTGTTTAAAATTAGCTTGGCTGCAGCACAATGCTTTTATACTCGTCAACATGCCAAACGCAAAGAAAACTAGTAAAGCGATAGGGGTCTGTGAAATATACCACTTGAACAAATATTTTCCGGCGCTCCACTCAGAGCTCAAAGGGGAGATACAGCTTCCCCAAATTTTTCCGCAACCAGGATTGAATTTTGCATGGTCCCCCATAACTTTAATGTCATGGATAATGTAATATATTGGTTGAAACCATGCGGCGGGTGTAAACAGGATGCTTACGCAGACAATACCTATCATCAATAGGATGGCGGTTCTTACACCTTGAATGTTGCGCTGAGCACAAATAACCAGTGCAATATTTGGGATAGTGGCGAGAATAAATGCCATTTTAGTGCCACAAAATAATGCAGCTGAAAAAATGAAAAATATTTTGTACACAAAATTATTTTTTTCATTAATTTTTGCTAGCAGCAAACAAGTGGTATAGGTAAACAAAGTATAAAAAAATGCTGATGGAATATCTTTGTAATCAAAGAAACTTAATCCATTCCAAGTGGGGTATAATACTAAAATCGCCCCCATGCAATAAGCAAGCGAGTATCAATATCCAAAAGTTGTAAAATTTTTATTACCAGGTAAGATGTCGAAACTTCCATGATAAAAATACTGATATGCGAATAGAAATAGGGCAAAGCATCAGGAGATAAGCCAAAACTCGCATGATGAAACCAGCGGTACAGCTTTATTTGAGGGAGTATGTTAACAATACCATAATAAATGTCATCGCCTTGAATTTGACTTAGGACGGCCTGCTGATGCAGTATCTGCATATGTAGGCCCCACTGTTTGAGGGCCATACACTCATCCCAGGTAATGCCACCAATAGAAAGTGAAATGACAAATAAAATAAGCAAGAAGCATAGGGCGCTGATATAGAGATATTTAGGGAATTTTGTTAAAAACATAGAATTATTTTCTTAAAAAATCGATAGCTTGCTGTAAAGAATCAATGGCAATAATATTTAAACCAGGGATTTTTTGTTTAGGCGCATTTGCCCGAGGAATCAATGCTGTTTCAAAACCATGTTTGACGGCATCTTTTAAGCGGTCTTGTCCACTTTGCACAGGACGGATTTCACCGGCTAAACCTACTTCGCCAAAAGAGATAAGTTTTTCGGGCAAAGGTTTATTTCTTAAGCTTGAAATAATGGCGAGTAGCGTAGGAAGGTCAGCGCTAGTTTCCGCAATTTTTACGCCACCAACAACATTGACGAATACATCTTGGTTATAAGTTGCAATACCTCCGTGACGGTGAAGGATGGCTAATAACATTGCCAAACGATTGTAATCTAAACCAACAGCAACACGGCGTGGATTATTGGTGTGTGACTCGTCAACTAAGGCCTGAACTTCAATTAGTAAAGGCCTTGAGCCTTCCCAGCTGACCATAATTGCGCTGCCAGGAATATTCGTTTGGTAGTGGCTTAGAAAAATTGCCGAAGGATTGCTGACTTCTTTTAAACCACGATCCGTCATGGCGAAAACGCCTAGTTCATTGACAGCACCAAAGCGGTTTTTAGTTGCACGGACAATGCGGAAGCGATGATTAGGGTCGCCTTCAAAGTAAAGCACTGTATCGACCATGTGTTCTAAAACGCGTGGGCCAGCAAGGGATCCTTCTTTCGTAACATGGCCAACCAGAAAAAAAGCAATATTTTCTTGCTTTGCTAAACGCACTAAAGCAGCTGTGCTTTCGCGTACTTGGCTAACGCTACCGGGCGCAGCTTGTAATTCATTGGTGTAAATCGTTTGAATAGAATCAACAACGACGATTTGTGGTTTTTGTTCTAAAATATGTTGGCTAATCGTTTCAATTTGTGTTTCAGCTAATAGCGTTAGATTCTTTGTGGGGACTTCGAGGCGATTGGCGCGTAACGCTACTTGTTGTAATGACTCTTCACCCGTAATGTAAAGCGTTGCATATTGCTGGCTTAAATTGGCTAATGTTTGCAGCAAAAGAGTAGATTTTCCAATACCCGGATCACCTCCTAATAAAACGACTGAGCCTAGGACAAGTCCGCCGCCAAGTACGCGATCAAATTCAGGGCTTGCTGTTCCAATTCTTGGGTTTTCTTCTAAGGCAACTTCGGAAAGCTTTTGGGCTTTTCGCTCCGTAATACCCGCATAACCACGTAAGGCCGCAGGCTTCGTTTCTCGGACGCTTTCTACAAAGCTATTCCAAGCACCACAGTCAGAGCATTGTCCAGCCCATTTGGGACTAATAGCACCGCAGTTTTGACAGGTAAATTGAGTTTTTGTTTTTGCCATAAGGAATTAGAAATTTAGTAGGTTGTAGGGGCAGCTGATGAGCTGCCCTGGGAACCTGGTGAAAATATTTAGTGATTATCCATATACTTGCCAATTTGATTCCCTGCAATGGCACCAGCAGCTGCGCCGCCTACAGTACCAAGCGTACTGCCAAACAAGGCATGGCCAGCTACACCACCAGCAACAGCACCTACGCCAGTGCCAACGTCTTGTTTAGTTATGGAGGAACAGCCAGATAAGCTTAATACACTGGCAATACAGATGATTTTTAAGTTAATAAGTTTCATGTCTAGCTCCTATTAAGTACCCATGTTATATTAACATATCTAATTTATATTCTTCGCATTTCAAGTTTCGGCTATTTAATAAGGAGAAGCTTTATGGCAGACCTAGATATTGGTGATAAGGCACCTGATTTTACTTTGCCCTCAACCTCAGGGAAGAGCGTTACTTTGTCGGCATTAAAAGGTAAAAAAGTTGTGCTATATTTTTACCCCAAAGATTGTACCTCAGGCTGTACTTTGGAAAGCCAAGATTTTCGCGATCACCAAGCTGAATTTGAAAAATTAAATACTGTTATTTTAGGAATTTCGCGTGATTCTATTAAATCACATCATCGTTTTCTTGAAAAAGAAAGCTTGAATTTTGAATTGTTGTCGGATGAAAATGAAGCAGCATGTAAGCTTTATGATGTCATGAAAGACAAGGTAATGTATGGTAAAAAAGTCCGTGGTATTGAGCGCAGCACTTTTTTGATTAATGAGAAAGGCTTTATCCAAGCATTTTGGCGTAAAGTTAAAGTTGACGGTCATGTCAAAGAAGTTTTGGCGGCAATTAAAGTATAAAGAAATTGCCGATAGTCTAGATTTTTTTTGAGATACAGTGCTCTGTCTTAAGCTCAAGGCAGATTGTAGCCTGAGGAGCGAAGTGTCCGCATTAACAATGAGTATTGAGAACAAAAATTTGTGGAACATAATTTGGCGCGCAAAGTGCATTTGTAAGAGTGAGTCGCCAGAAAGCGAGTAGTCTAAATGCAACATAGCGGTCAAATAAAAGATGAAGTTTCGAAAAAGGTCTGTTAAGTCACCTCCAAGGAATTAAATTGTTATGCGATTCTTATTCAAATTAGATTGGCTAATCGCCCTTTTAGCTGGTGTTGCTTTGGTATTTGCTTTTGCGCCGATGCATTTTTATTGGCTGTTATTTATTTCTCCTGCGATTCTTTATTTTTTGTTGATAAAGTATCCTGCCAAATCTGCAAGTTTAGTTGGCTTTTTCTATGGTCTGGGGTTTTTTGGTATAGGTATCTCATGGGTATTTGTGGCGATTTATGTGTTTGGTGGCACACCAGCTTGGCTAGCGGTGCTAATTACGCTACTTTTTTCTATGGTTCTCGCAGGCTTTTTTGCTTTGCTTGCTTTTATTTTGCAGCAGTTTTTTCCAGCACATAATTTTGCTAAAGTTTTAGTCGTATACCCCGCGCTATGGGCACTATTAGAAGTTTTGCGTTCTTGGATTTTTACGGGTTTCCCTTGGTTAATTTTAGGCCATGCAGTGCCAGGCACTGCCTTTGCAGGTTTTGCGCCGCTGCTTGGTCCTTACGGCACTTCCTTCCTGATTGTTTTTGCTAGTGGTTTGTTTTTGTTGGCAATCGTTCCTTCGTTAAGCAAAGGGAGGTTAATTGCTAGGATGCAGGCGGCTAATGTTGCTTGGCTATCTTTAGCTATCTTTTTTATCCTTGCTTTTTTACTTAAACTTATTCCTTGGGCCCATCCTGTCGGTCAGCCTTTAAGTGTTAGTTTAGTGCAAGGTAATATTCAACAAAGTTTACGCTGGGATCCTCAAGAAGTTGATAATATTTTGACGACGTACCAAAGTTTGACAGAAGGTCATTATCAAAGCGGTTTAATTGTTTGGCCAGAAGCGGCTATTCCTTTAACACCGGCAGAAGCCAAACCTTTGTTTAACACGCTGGAAGAAAAACTTAAGGCAGCTCATGGCGCGTTAATTACAGGCATTCCAGTGTCAGCTGGCGTTAGCTATTACAATGCCGTGATTGGCTTAGGTGAGGCAAAAGGTCTATATATGAAGCGGCACTTGGTGCCATTTGGTGAATATGTGCCTTTAGAAAACCTTTTGCGGGGTCTGATTCAATTCTTTAACTTACCTATGTCTGCGATGGTGCCCGGTAATATGAGCCAGTCTTTGATAACGGTACATGGTTTGCCTATTGGCGTTTATATTTGTTATGAAATTGCTTATGATGCGGTGGTGCGAGCAGACTTACCTGAAGCGAGATTATTAATCACAGTTTCAGATGATGCATGGTTTGGAGACTCTCTGGCGCCAGCACAACATTTGCAAATCTCTCAATTCCAAGCGCTAGCAACTGGACGACCGCTATTAGCTGTTGGTAACAATGGTATTAGTGCCATAATTACGCCGAAAGGAAATTTACAATCGACAATCCCTCAGTTTATGCCAGGGGTCTTAACAGGAATGGTTTCAGGCTATGAAGGTGTAACACCTTGGGTATTAATGGGGGATGTGCCATGGATAGTTTTAATGCTGATCGCTTTGGTCTTCTTTTATTTTAAAAATAAGAAAGCACATCAGGCGAGTGAATTGTAAACGCGCTTTAATATTATCGATAGCACAGCTTCTAGGTGCTGTGCTATTTGCCATTTTAATTTATTGATAAAAGATTTTTACTTTTGCAGCAGGATAAAGTGCTTGAATTTTATCCGTATAGGACTGTTCTAAAGTGTCAGCGCTAGTTTTCGCTAAAATGGTTAAAGGAAACACGCATTCTAATATGACATGATTTGCTTGATAATGAATAGCTTTAAGCTTCATGTCTGAAAAACAAGGCAAGTCTAAATTTTTTAAAGCACTAAGGATTTGCTCACGTGAAGGAAGATAGCGAGTAAAATGCTGCAATTCATCATCTTCTGAATCAACGTGTACGGTTACGTCTTCGAGAGAAGGAAAGTCTTTAGCTAAGCGCTCATAAACTTTATCACCAATATAATGGCCTTCAGAGACACTTAATAAAGGATCGACAATAACATGGACATCGGCAATAATTTTACCGGCCATCAACCGTGTGCGAAGTTGGTGTAAGGCACAAACGCCTTCTACAGATTGAATAGCATTTTTTATTTTATCTAACTCTTTTTCATCGACGCCGCGGTCTGTTAATTCATCAAAACTTGCTCGCCCCATGCGCCATGCCATGCGCAAAATAAATAAGCCAATCACAATAGCAGCTAAACCATCAAAATAATAAACGCCAAGCATAGAGCCGATAATACCCACGAGCACAATCAATGAAGCCGCAGCGTCGCTACGCCGATGCCAAGCGTGAGCAACCAGCATGTCAGATTGGATTTTTTTAGCAATATGCATGGTAATCCAATAAATGGCTTCATTAACCACCAGTGCTAAAACAGCTGTCCAAAGGACATAAGGAGAAATTTTATCGTGAAAAGGAGACAAAATATGCTGTACACCACTAATAATAATGCCTAAGCCGGCAAAGACAAGAAAGCCAGCGATGCCAATGGTGGCAGCTGTTTCAATGCGTTGATGGCCATAAGGGTGTTCATGGTCTGCTTCTTCACTGCTAAATTTTGATGCAATTAATACAAGCCCATCGGCAATTAAATCTGAAAGCGAGTGGATGCCATCAGCAAATAAGGCATGAGAATGCCCAAACCAACCTGCCAGACATTTAATTAAAGAAAGAAATAAATTACAAATGGCGCCTAACCAAGTAACGCGGGAGGTTTGTTTATGACGTTCTGCCAATGCTTCTGCTTGCATAAAAGTTTTGCCTTAAATAAAAATAAAAGGTTTAAGTTTTAAATAGACTTTTACCATTATCCCATATGAAATCCCTAAGGAAAACTGAAGGATGGTAGAAGCAATAGCAGCCCCTACTAATCCATAGTAATAGCAAAAAATACTGCCAACAGCAATGGAAAGAGTCGAAATAATAATAGTCGCTTTCATGAGGACTGCAGGGGGAAGGGCGTATTCTAAAAAGTATACTGACATTCCAGTAAATAAAGTCGCATAACTACCGAAAGTAAGCACCATTAAGGCCGGGTAAGCAGCGACATAGCTGCTCCCAAAGTGGCTTAAGATTTCTTTACCAAAAAAGATATAAACGAGCATAATAACCATGCCAGGAACAATCATAGTGATTGTGCCGAGATTATAAATAAATTGTAATTTCTGTTGGTTTTTTTCTGCGGCTGCTTTAGAAATGCCCGTTGTAAAAATACTTGCGCAGGCGCTGCTAGAAATCCAAATAAGACCATTTAGCATATAAGAAATATTGTAAAGCGCTAATAACTTTATTTCATGATTGAAAACTTTCAATAAAATGGTAATGATGGACGGCTCTGTGCTTAAGATTAAAACGCTCAGCATGAGTTGCAGGCCAATTAATATCCATTTTCTAAGGTGTAAAACTGGCAAAGTATGTCTTATTTTTTGCCAATATACTTGGTTCTTCAGGGCGATAACTGAAATCATAATGCATATGAAAATACCGCCAAGATAGGCAAGTAATGAAGTGAAAAGGGTAATCTTCCCCAAAAAAATCTTAAATAATACAATAAGTAAAAGCGAGAAAAAATAACGTGATATACCTTGGGATGCCATTGACATTAGGCGGAGGTTATAAACTCGCAAAAGTGCGCTTAGAATTAATGATAAAGCGTAAAAGGGAACAAGCCAAAGATACTGCCAAAAAGTGTTATGTAGAAAATAATCAGAGTATTGACTCCAGGAAATAATAACAAAGCTTAATCCAAATAGGATTAGAAAAACAAGACTAAGAAAATAAATAATATGTTTAAATAATCCGCATATTTCGCCCCAACTCTTTTTTTCAAGATAAGCAGGTAAGAATTTAATCGTAACTTTATCAATGCCAAACAATACGAGAATGCCTGTAAATGTTACTAAAGAAGTCACTAGGCTATAGTGGCCATAGTCTTGGATACTTAACCAGTGGGTAAGAAAAATGCTATTAAAATATCTGAAAAAATAGCCAAGAAACCCTAAGATAAGCCCCCCAATGGCTATTTTATAAATGGATTTGCTTTTTATATTTTTTGCTTCCGTAGTAGTAATGGGCTGGGCTGCTGCTTCATGGAGGAAGTGTAAATGAGATAGCATTAGTCTTTCTCCTTAAATATTAAACAAGTGTTCATAGCTTTAAAGTAGGGTTAATATAAAATAACCGGTTCTTTCTTTGCCCAGTAATGCTATAGAGCTAACCAGAGTAATTATGCCTATGAAAAAGGAATAATGGCTATAATCATTCAAATCCAGCCAATGGCTAAGTAACACATTGCTATAGTATTTAAAGATATAACTAAGTATGGCTAAGAGTAGACTTATAGCGGTAAGTTGGTAAATGCGCTTATTAGTACTGAGCTTTTTGTGCCAGTTACTTAAAATAAAGTTATAATCTTCATGAAAACGAGAAAACATGCCTTATCCTTGGGTAAATATTAAATTAAGTTTTAGGCGCTAAGCTTCAATTGCTCTAAGTATTTTTCATAGTCATCTGCCGCATCACCTACGTCCATTTGAAAATGGGCGCGAGCTAAAATTTTTGCATTAGGGTACATGATTTCACTATTACGCATCGCCTCTGGCAAGTACTTCATAGCAGCAGCATTTGGTGTGGAATAGCCAGTGCCTGCTGCTATTTTAGCAGCAATTTCTGGTCGTAAAATAAAATTAATAAAACGGTAAGCGTTGGCAAGATGTGGCGCATTGGCAGGAATGGCCATACTATCTTGGCTTAATACATAGCCTTCTTTAGGAAAGACAAAGTGTAAATGAGGATTTTCTTGTTGTGCGCCAAAAGCATCACCACTCCAAACCATGCCAATGGTTGCATCTTCATCAATATAAATCGCTTTAACGGCTTCGTCGTTAAAAAGTTTAACGTTAGGCAATAATGCTTGAAGTTTTTGATAGGCTGCTTTAATTTGCTCAGGGTTTGTGGTGTCTGGCGAATAGCCTAAGACCAACAAAGCCATAGAGAAAATTTCCCGTACATCATCAAGTAATAGGAGTCTGTCATGGTATTTCTCTTGCCACAGGTCTTTCCAAGCGTTAATAGAGCCAATAGGATAAAATAAATCATTATATAAGATGCCTGTTGAACCTACTAAGTAAGGAATGCTGTAGTTATTGCCAGGGTCGTAAGATTTATTCATTAAAGCAGGATTCATGTTGCTTAAACCAACTAGACGTTTTTTATCAATCGGTTGCAGCATCTTTTCGCGTCGCATGCGATCAATAAAATAAGTTGATGGCACAACAATATCGTACCCTACATCTGGATTCGCTTTTAGCTTGGCGTACATCGTTTCATTATTATCATAAGTTGAATAATTTACGTGAATGCCTGTTTCTTTTTCAAATTGCTGCAAAACCTCATCGGGCAGATAGTCAGACCAGTTATAGACATTAACAACTTTTTCATCATTCGCAAAAGCATTGATAATAAAAAAGCTTAAACAAAAGAGTAAAATTTTTCTCATAAAAATCAAATTCGGTGCTTGGCACCGCCGTTAGTTAATTCCTTGCGTTTGTCACTGAATTTCTCTTTAAAGCTAATTGCGAGATACAAACAAATAATAAAGTTACCCCAAATAAGACTGAACAAAGGGCATTAATTTCAGGTTTAACGCCTAGGCGAACCATGGAGTAGATTTGCAGAGGTAAAATATTAAAATCTGGGCCGGTGACGAAATAGCTAATAATTACGTCGTCTAATGAAAGCGAAAAGCTTAACAACCAGCCTGCTAAAATAGCAGGCCATAAGAGTGGTGTAATAATTTTAAAAAAGATTTTAGAATCTGATGCGCCAAGATCTTTTGCAGCTTCAAAAATATTTTTATCGAAGCCAGCTAAACGCCCGTAAACAGTGACAGCAACGAAGGGTAAGCAGAATGTGATATGCGCAAATAACAATGTCCAAAAACCTAAAGAAATTTTAAAAGCAGAAAATAGAATTAATAAAGAAATTGCCAGCACAATATCAGGAGAGACAATCAAGATAAATATCATGCTATGAATTAATTTTTTGCCAAAAAATTTGTAGCGGTATAAGCTTACCGCTGCAAGCGTGCCAAGAATAGTGGCACAAGTTGAGGCTAGCACGCCAACAATTACAGAATGTAAAGTAACAATCTGTAAGTCAGAATCCTGCCAAAGCTGAGCATACCATTGCCAAGTAAAGCCATGCCAGACGAGAGAAAACGCGGAATTATTAAAAGAATAAATAATTAAAATGGCAATTGGTAAATAAAAAAAAGCATAAATAAATGCGGTAAAAAGCGCCTTGGAAACTTGTGCAGGTTTCATAATAAGTCTCCCATGTCGGCGGTGTTTTTACTGCGTACTTTTACATAGGTTAAAAACATTAGCGCCATAAAAAGCGTTAACACGACGCTTACAGTGGCGCCTAGAGGCCAGTTTCGAGCGGCTAAAAACTGGTTTTCAATGAGATTACCAATTAACATCGTTTTTGCGCCGCCAAGGATATTTGAAATATAAAACAAGCTCATCGCAGGCAGTAACACTAACATGCTTCCGGCAATAATTCCTGGAAGGGTTAAAGGCACTAAAATTTTCCAAAAGACTTGCCAAGAATTGGCGCCAAGGTCGCGTGCTGCATCAACAAACCTTGAGTCTAATTTTTCAATATTGGCGTAAAGCGGCAAAATCATAAATGGTAGCAGTGAATAAACTAAACCAATCGTTGCCGCTGTATTGGTGTACAAAAGTTGCAGAGGGGTGTGAATAAGGCCTAGCCAAAGTAAGAAAGTGTTTAATAGACCTTTTGTTTTTAAAATAACCACAATTGCATAAGTGCGGATTAACGAGCTTGTCCAAAAGGGGATAATCACAAAAAGTAACGCAAGATTCTTGAGGCTTTCTGGCAATTTGGCAAGGATATAAGCAAACGGATAGCCGAGAATTAAACAAATAATCGTTACTTCAAAGGCAACTAACAAAGAATGCGCAAAAATTTTAAGATAAATGCTGTTAAACAAAGTAAAGTAGTTAGCAAAGGTAAGCTGAAGGCGAATAAGCTCAGTGTCGCCTTGTTGTACCAAGCTTGTCATCAACATCAAAAACGTTGGGATTAACGCAAAAAAACCAAGCCAACACCAAATGAGCGTCACGCTAATATTCTTGAAGCAGAATTTATGACCTTTTTTCACCATTAATCTTCTCCAGCGCTTAAGATGGTTTCCCAGCCGGGTAGCCATTCAATCCAAACGGCTTCACCCGCAACGAAGTCTAGTTTTTCATCATCTTCATTGAAAAATTGCGTGGCAGCAACGCGCTTGCCATTATGCATGCGTAATTGTAAATCAACGGTTACACCTTTATAGGTCACCTGTTCAACCGTAGCGGGAAACATGTTGGTTGGGTCTTGAACTTCTGACAGCGACCAGACTTGTAAATCTTCTGGTCGGACAAGGGTAATAATTTTATCACCTGTCTTGAAGCCTTTGCGATTTTTAAATTTAAAAGCTTTACCATTAATGATCACATCTAAGAATTTTTCATCAGCTTCAATCAGTTCAGTTTCAAAGATATTTGCTTCGCCCACGAAGGTTGCAACAGCAAGATCCGCCGGCTCTTCATAAACTTCTCGCGGCGTACCAATTTGCGCAATCAAGCCTTCACTTAATACTACGATACGGTCAGACATGGATAAAGCTTCTTCTTGGTCATGGGTCACGAAAATAAACGTGATGCCCAGAGCAGTTTGCAGCTGTTTTAATTCTAACTGCATGTTTTTGCGCAAGCGATAATCTAATGAGCTTAATGGTTCGTCCAATAACAGCACCAATGGTTTGTTTACGACAGCACGGGCAATGGCGACACGTTGTTGTTGGCCGCCACTAAGTTGTGCTGGTTTACGATGGACATAGGCATCAAGCTTTACCATTTTAAGTGCTTCATGAACGCGATCGGTAATTTCTGTAGGGTCAGTGCCTTTACATTGCAGGCCAAAAGCAACGTTATCAAATACAGTCATATGAGGAAAAAGCGCATAGCTTTGAAATACAGTATTAACATAACGATGGTTGGGTGGAATGCCTTCCATGTCTTGACCGCCAATATAAATTTTCCCACTGCTTGGTTCTTCAAAGCCAGAAATTAAGCGCAGTAAGGTTGTTTTACCGCAGCCAGATGGTCCAAGCAGGGTTAAAAACTCCCCGTTTTTAACATGTAAATTGATATGATGCAAAACCGAAGTATCATGGTAATACTTGGAGACATCGACTAATTCAATAATGTTGTCACTCATGGTAGGTCGCGTTCTAAAAATTTTGCTGATTATGCGGTAAAAATTCCTTGTTGCCAATAGGGGAGGCGGAAGTTCTTGCATGGTTGGCGGCTAAATGCGCATAACGCGTTGCTTCAGGCAAGCGATAGCCTTTTAGACAGCTTTTTACAATCTGTAAAGCTGAGTCGAGGGAGATACGGTGGCCAACTGAGATAATCAATGGATTAGCACGTTTTTTACTGCGCAATAAAATGCCAATTGTTTCTTGATGCCAAACTAAAGGAACTGCGTCACCAGGGTTAGGGCCTAATTCGGCTGCGGGCTTTCCAATTAAAATAGATTTTGCGACGCCAATGGTGGGAATATCAAGCAAAATACCTAAATGTGTGGCGATACCAAACCGCCTTGGGTGGCTAATGCCATGGCCATCGACTAAAATTAAATCGGGTTTATTTTTTAATTTTTCAAAGGCTTGCAGAATGACAGGGGCTTCTCGGAAGCCTAAAAAACCGGGTTGATAGGCCAGAGTTTGTTTGGCTGCTGCATAAGCCGTTTCAAATCGCACACAGCTTGGATAACTTAAATTGACAACCCCCGCATAAACCATCTGGCTAGGATCATATAGGTTGTTACTTACGTCAACGCCAGCCATCATGTTTAGCGCGGAGTACTGGTCGGTAGTGATGACTTTTTTCGCTAAAGCCCGTTGGATTTCTGCAGCTTCAGGGATGGTTTGCGGAAATAAAATATGCTGGGGAATATGAGGTAATCGCATCGCGTTGGGTATTTAATTTTGACTTAATTTATAGAGGCAATCTTAGTGCCAAACTTATTAAAACGCTTGACGCTGGACAAAAAATTAATTTAACCGCCATGAGGACTGAGGCAAAGCGATAAGCGTAAAAAAATAAATTTTAATACTTCCTGAAAGAGAGGATACTTTGCTATCGACATCCTCATCAAGCTGTTTTTATGCTATAATTTCAAACTTTAATTTATAACAACACGAGGAAACTTATGGCTCTTGAACGTACTTTATCCATTATCAAACCAGATGCTGTTGCCAAAAATGTGATTGGCGCTATTTATGATCGATTTGAAAAAGCAGGTTTGCGCATTGTTGCTGCTAAACGTTTGCAATTAACCCGTGCGCAAGCAGAAGGTTTTTATGCTGTTCACCGTGAGCGTGGATTTTTCAATGACCTCGTGAATTTCATGATTTCTGGTCCTGTCATGGTTCAAGTGTTAGAAGGTGAAAATGCCGTATTAAACCATCGTGACATTATGGGTGCAACTAACCCAAAAGAAGCAGCACCAGGCACCATTCGTGCAGACTTTGCTGATAGTATTGATGCTAACGCGGTTCACGGTTCTGACAGCTTAGAAAATGCAAAAACAGAAATTGCTTATTTCTTTGCTGCAACTGAAATTTTACCTTAATTGCTGTCATCCCCGCGTAAGCGGGGACCTATCTTCGTTGAATACCATGAAAACCAACTTACTCGATTTTAATCATAAATCTCTCAAAGAATTCGTCAAAAATATTGGCGAAAAGCCTTTTCACGCCGATCAAATTTTTAAATGGATCCATCAGCGTGGCGTGAGTGACATCGCGCAAATGACGGATTTAAGTAAAAAATTGCGTGAATATCTGTTAGAGCATTGTGAAGTTTATGCGCCGGAAATTGCAGAGGAGCAAATTGCAAAAGATGGCACGATAAAGTTTAAAGTACGTTTGCGCGATGGTAACTGTGTTGAGTCGGTATTTATTCCTGAAGATGATCGTGGGACTTTGTGTATTTCTTCTCAAGTGGGTTGTTCACTAAACTGTAGCTTTTGTTCTACCGCGCGGCAAGGCTTTAACCGTAACTTAACGCCAGGAGAAATCATTGGCCAGGTTTGGATGGTTGCCAGACGTTTAGAGAAACTTGATGAAAATTATATCCATAGCAAAAAAATTACCAATGTCGTGATGATGGGCATGGGTGAGCCTTTGCTAAATTTTGATGCTGTTGTTACCGCAATGGATATCATGATGGATGATTTAGCTTATGGTTTATCCAAGCGCCGAGTCACTCTCAGTACCTCTGGTGTGGTTCCGATGATGCATCGATTAAAAGAAGTCAGCGAATCTTCATTAGCAGTTTCTTTACATGCCCCTACTAATGAATTACGCAATATCTTAGTACCTATCAATAAAAAATATCCGATTGAAGAATTAATGGCGGTTTGCCGAGAGTATTTTAAAATAGGTGGCAAGCGCCGAATTATGTTTGAATACGTCATGCTAGAAGGGGTGAATGATTCTATTGAGCAAGCGCATCAGCTTGTGAAACTCCTTGGCGATTTAAATTGCATGGTTAATTTAATTCCTTTTAACCCTTTTCCTGAAACGATTTATAAACGTTCTAGCAATACCCGCATTCGTGAATTTCAAAAAATATTAGATGCAGCAGAAATTACTTGTATCACACGTCGTACTCGGGGGGATGATATTGATGCTGCCTGTGGACAGCTAGTGGGTAAAGTTGCTGACCGCACCAGTCGTTCGCGTTTAATGAAGAAAAAATCGAGCCCAGGTGTTAATCAGTAAAGTAAATATTTACTGATTTGCACATTTACGTTAGATTTCCTAGGGGCCGGTCGCGACTGTTCCAGATAATCATTCTCATTTCAATCAATAAAGAAATATTATTTGTTATAATTTAAGCTTTTGGGGGCAGTATCGTGCTTGCTATTATCGAGGCTTATCGCGCAGGACTTTTAAAGAAAAATAACTGGTTGCCAAATATTACGGCTGGTCTGATCGTTGGTGTTGTGGCATTGCCATTAGCGATGGCATTTGCAATTGCTTCAGGGGTGGCACCGGTACAAGGTTTGTATACAGCGATTATTGCTGCATTAGTTGTCGGCATTTTTGGTGGCTCTCGCCTACAGATTGCTGGTCCTACTGGCGCGTTTATTGTTATTCTTGCTGGTATTACTGCACGTTATGGCGTTAGTGGCTTACAAGCGGCGACATTAATGGCGGGAGCTATTTTGCTCTTTATGGGGGTGATGCGTTTAGGCAGTGTGATTAAGTTTATCCCTGATCCTGTGATTGTAGGTTTTACCAGTGGTATTGGTATTATTATTTTTGTTGGCGAATGGAAAGACTTTTTTGGCTTGTCAGTACAGATTCCCCTGGATGCCAAATTTTATCAAAAATTATCCTTGTTGTTTCAAGCTTTACCACATTTAAATATTGCTACAACTTTATTAGGTGTGTTAAGCATTGCTTTAGTGCTTATTACGCCAAAGGTTTTGAAAAAAATTCCAGGGCCTTTAGTCGCAATGGTTATTGCTACAGTGTTGCAAGCACTTTTTCATTTTAAAAATGTGGCAACTTTAGGCAGTGCTTTCGGAGCTATTCCGCAGCGTTTACCGCATTTCCAATGGCCAATATTATCTTTTTCTTCTATATTGGGATTGATTGGGCCTGCTTTCACGATTGCTTTATTAGGCGCTATTGAATCATTATTATCGGCAACAGCAGCTGATGGTATGGCGCATACGCGGCATGATTCAAATCAAGAATTAATTGGCCAAGGTTTAGCCAATATTTTATGCCCTTTATTTGGCGGCTTTGCAGCAACCGGTGCGATTGCACGTACGGCAACCAATATCCGTAATGGTGGGAATTCACCCATTTCAGCCATTGTACATTCGTTACTATTATTGTTGATTTTAATTTCGCTTGCACCTTTGGCAAATAATATCCCATTATGTTGTTTGGCGGCCATTCTCTTTGTTGTCTCTTATAACATGAGCGATATTCCTCATTTTAAACATATGTTGAAATGCGCGCCACGTTATGATGTGATTGTTCTCTTGTTGACTTTTCTATTAACTATTTTTACCAACCTTGTCATTGCAGTTAATATTGGCGTGATTTTTGCAATGTTATTTTTTATTCGTCGTATGAATCAAGCGGTGAGTATTGAACAATATAGCTCAGAAATGCTGCAAACAAATGGCTGGCCAGCCCTGCCTGCAGATACGCTTGTTTATAATATTCAAGGGCCGTTTTTCTTTGGGGCTGCAGAAAAGATTGAGAGCGCTTTGGCTGCCACGAATACCGATCCTAAAGCGATTATTTTTTGCTTAAAAGATGTGCCTTTCATGGATATGACTGGTTTAGAAACTTTTCAAGCCTTGTTGCTTGCTTACCATCAGCGTGGGGTAAAAGTTTATTTGTGCGAAGCAAACATGGTAGTACAAAAAAAACTGGAAAAAGTCGGTATGTTTTCTTTATTGCAAGGCAAGAAAAATTTTGCTGCATTGAATGAAGTTATTCAAGGTTTATAAATTCTATGAAGTCACTTTTAAAAGATACGCTAGAGCAGACGCTGCCTGAAGAAATTGCGAACGCTATTACCCATGGCTTAGGAGGCTTGCTTAGTGTTATCGCGCTAATAGCGATGTTGTTCCGGTCAGTAAATTCTCATCAAACTATTGCTATTGTTAGCTCTGCGGTTTTTGGAACAAGCTTAATTCTCTTATATTTTTCTTCTACCCTTTATCACGCTATCCAGCATTTTAAAGTTAAGCAGATTTTACAAATCATCGATCATATGATGATTTATCTTTTAATTGCAGGTACCTACACACCCTTTACTTTAGTCGCTTTAGGCGGGGCTTGGGGCTGGAGTTTATTTGGTGTGGTTTGGGGCTTGGCGCTGATGGGAATGGTATTTAAATTATTTTTTACTGGTCGGCTAGAAAGTTTATCCATTGGGATTTATATAGGTATGGGCTGGTTAGCGGTTATTGCCATTAAACCATTTTTACATGCGATACCTTTTGCAGGATTAATGTGGGTTGTGGCTGGAGGGGTATTTTATACGAGTGGAATTATTTTTTATGCCAGTGACCGCGTACGCTATGCGCATACAGTCTGGCATCTATTTGTCCTTCTTGGCAGCCTTTGCCATGTAGCAGCGTTTTTGTTTTATGTTTTACCGCCATGTGCTTTATAGATATTTTTTATCATTCTCAATTTGAAAAATCATTGCATCAACATTTTTACTGGCGGCTGGTATTTATATACCCTAGCCCCATAACTTGAGGCTAGGGTATTAGCTACAAATTTTTTAATTTATTGGGCTTTTAAGAGGTATAGGTTTTACTTTTGAAAGCCTATGTTGCACATGTTTGTGCAGTTTGCCATGATCTGTAAGTCTGTTTCACAAACCATTTGATTTGGGGAGTTTTTCGGCAGGGAAAGGCATTTCTGTTTTAGAGACTGTTCTTGCTGAGCGCAAGATTGCTGGCATGTTAGTGATGGTTGCCGCTGCTGGACAGGCGGCTGAGCAAAACTTGTATTAACTCCAATTAATACAGCACAGGCAATAAGTGTTTTTAAGAAGAAAGATTTTGTCATAGCTAGTTTCCTTATAGTTTTTCCGTTAACTCTGGGATAAGTTGATACAAATCACCAACCAGCCCATAATCGGCTATTTGAAAGATAGATGCATCTGCATCTTTGTTGATAGCCACAATGACTTTACTGGTGTTCATGCCAGCAAGATGTTGTACGGCGCCGGAAATTCCAATGGCAATATATAGCTCAGGTGCAACAACTTTGCCGGTCTGACCAACTTGATAGTCATTTGGCGCATAGCCTGCGTCAACGGCAGCGCGTGAAGCGCCAATTGCTGCATTTAGTTTTTCTGCTAATGGTTCTAGCAATTTATCAAAGTTTTCTTTGCTTTGAAATGCCCGACCGCCAGAAATCACCACGCGAGCGTTTTCAAGCGTAGGGCGTTCAGAAGCTTGTGTTTCAGCTTTAATAAAAGTTACTCGGCTATCTTCAAATTTGGCTTCAATAGTTTGAATGGGAGCCGCATGCGCTTGGTTGTTTGCTGGGTCAAAAGCCGTTGAGCGAACAGTAATCAGCTTAATGGCATCTTGGCTTTTTACTTTCGCAAAAGCATTACCGGCATAAATTGGCCGGATGAAAGTGCTATCATCAAGGATTGCGGTAATTTCTGATACTTGTGCAACGTTTAATAAAGCCGCAACGCGTGGCATAAAATCTTTACCAAAGCTTGAAGCGGGCGCAAGTACATGGGTATAATTTTTAGCAAGTGACAAAACAAGTTGAGCAAAATTTTCAGCAATGCCATGGTCATAGCAAGCGTTTGCATCGCAAATGACTTGAGAGATCCCCTCTATTTTTGCCGCTTCTTCAGCAAAGTTTGGCGCAAAAGATCCAGCGATTAAAAGCTCAATAGTGCTATTTAATTGCTTTGCCGCTGCAATAGTACAGCGCGTACTTTTTTTTATGCCATTTTGATCAAGCTCGGCAACGACAAGAATTTTGTTCATATGACCTTCGCCTCTTCGCGTAATTTTTGTACTAATTCATCCACACTGCTAACTTTGACGCCCGCTTTGCGAACGGAAGGGGGAGATACTTCTTGTATGAGAAGGTGGGTGGTTAAATCAATGCCAAAACTATCCGCAGCGATGATTTCCATTGGTTTGCTTTTTGCTTTCATAATATCTGGCAGCTTGGCAAAACGAGGCGTGTTTAGGCGTAAATCAGTAGTGATCAAGCAAGGCAGCTTTGCACTAATCGTCTGTAAGCCGCTATCAGTTTCACGTTGGACGGTAGCAACCCCATTCTCAAGCGTAATCTGCGAAGCAAAAGTTGCTTGTGGCCAATTCAAAAGAGCCGCTAACATTTGACCCGTTTGATTGCAATCGTCATCAATCGCTTGCTTACCCATAAGGATTAATTGAGCTTCCGTTTTTTCAGCAATAGTTTTTAACAATTTTGCGATAGCTAATGGTTCTAGCGTTTGTTCGGTTTGAATTAAAACGGCTTTATCAGCGCCTAATGCTAAAGCATGTCGTAGCGTTTCTTGCGAGGTTGTTGCACCAATGCTGACCGCAATAATTTCTGTGGCAATACCTTTTTCTTTTAAACGAATGGCTTCTTCTATGGCAATTTCATCAAAAGGATTCATGGTCATTTTAATGTTTTGTGTTTCTACGCCAGAGCCATCTGCTTTAACGCGAATTTTGACATACGGGTCAATAACGCGTTTGATAGGAACGAGGATTTTCATACAAAGTCTTATGGATGATTTAATGCAAAATTATAGCATTATTTTAAGTTTTCTTATCGCTTTCTTTGGCAATAAGTTTATTGGTAATAACGATTGCTAATACAGAAATAAGTAAAGTACAGTGGATGATTACTTGCCACATAAGCGTGGTATTAGCCAGTTTTGCAGCATCAAAAAAACTGCGAAGCAAATGGATAGAAGAAATGCTGATCAAGGCTAATGCTAGCTTTACCTTCATCGTGCCTGCATCAAATTCATCCATCCATTCAGGTTCATCTGGATGCAGTCTGAGATTTAAGCGTGAGACAAATACTTCATAGCCACCAAGAATCACCATGATTAATAAATTGGCCACCATGACGACATCAATTAAATCTAATACGCCCATCATGACTTCGGTTTCAGTCAGATTTTGAAGGTGAATAAGGATTTCTTTAATGTCGACAAAAAAAACATAGACATATAAACCAAGGGCAATAACCAAGCCAAAATACAATGGGGCTTGTAACCAGCGGCTAACAAAAATCAGGCGAGATAAGATTGAAACTAAATTTTTCATAAAATAAGTTTATATTTGAAGTTGGAAAGAAAAGTAAACAAGTAATATTTTGTTTACGCTGCGTATTTTAAATAATAGGATATTACATTTCTCCATAATTTGGTCCTGAACCGCCTTCAGGCACTGTCCAGACGATATTATCGGTTGGGTCTTTAATATCACAAGTTTTGCAATGAACGCAATTCGCCGCATTAATCTGTAGCTGATTATCAACAACTTCATATACGCCAGCAGGGCAGTAGCGTTGCTCTGGCGCGGCATATTTTTCTAAGCACGTTTTAAATAGTGCCGGGCTTTTCAATTTTAAGTGAAGCGGTTGATTTTCGTCATGGCGTGTATTGGCTAAATAAACGGAACTCATGCGATCAAAGGAAATTTTGCCATCTGGTTTTGGATAAGTGATGGGCTGACATTGCTTGGCTGCTAAAGTTTCTGCGCGGTCAGTGGTCTTATGGCGAAGAGTCCAAGGCGCTTTGCCTTGAAGGAGTTTTAACTCTAAACCGCCCATCAATGTGCCAATGGTTAAGCCATGTTTAAACCAGGGGCGAAAATTACGGGCAGTGTGCAACTCTTTATATATCCAGGAGGCCTTTAATGCTAAAGGGTAGTCTTGTAAAATATCTAAAGATCGATTCTCTTGCAAAGCTTTTGCCACGGCTTCTGCGGCGAGTATGCCAGATTTCATGGCATTATGTGAGCCTTTAATTTTAGGCACATTTAAAAAGCCAGCTGCATCGCCTAGTAATAAGCCACCGGCAAAAACTAGCTCAGGAATGGATTGATAGCCCCCTTCATTTAAAGCCCGTGCGCCATAGGCAATTCTTTTCGCATTTTCAAATAAAGGGGCAATAGCAGGGTGCGTTTTGAAGCGTTGCATTTCTTTAAAAGGGTCAAGGTAAGGGTTTTGGTAATCCAATCCTACGACAAACCCGACAGCAACTTTGTTATTGTCTAAATGATAAATAAATGAACCGCCATAAACATCATTGTTTAATGGCCAGCCAGCCGTATGCATTACTAAGCCTGGTTGATGCTTTTCAGGGGAAACTTCCCAAACCTCTTTAATGCCTAAGCCATAAGTTTGTGGATCGCAGTTTTTTCTTAATTGAAACTTCTGCATTAATTGTTCGGATAAAAACCCACGGCAGCCTTCACTAAACAAAGTATATTTAGCATGTAATTCCATGCCTTGGGTATATTCAGGTTTATGAGAACCATCTTTAGCGATACCCATATCACCTGTAGCAACGCCTATCACTCGATTTTGATCATCAAATAAAATTTCTGCGGCACAAAACCCAGGATAAATTTCGACGCCTAATGCCGTTGCTTGCTCGGCTAGCCAGCGACAAAGATTGGCTAAACTAATAATATAGTTGCCGGCATTATGCATTTGTTTAGGTAATAACCAATTAGGCACTTGGCGGGCAGATTTTTCATTTAAAAATAAAAAGCGATCTTCTTTGACGGGAGTATTAACCGGAGCGCCAAGTTCTTTCCAGTTAGGAATTAGTTCATTCAGTGCTTTGGTTTCAAAGACTGCGCCAGATAAAATATGCGCGCCAACTTCCGCGCCTTTTTCTAAGATACAAACACTTATTTCAGGGTTTAATTGTTTTAATCGAATTGCAGCAGATAGACCAGAAGGGCCTGCGCCAATAATGACTACATCATATTGCATTTGTTCGCGCACCATAAACTTAAAAAGTCCTGAAAATAATAGGTAAATTATACTGGTAGCGGGCTTCGTTGTCTAAATTTAAGCATCATATTGCATGCTAACAGCAAAAGAAAGAGGTAGTATTTTGACTTTCAGTGTTAAAGAGGTTTGAGGGTTTAAATGGCTTATATTATGTAAAATCGCAAGTATCTTTTAAGCTGTTGCCGTAAATTTTGGGGTATAAAGTTTCTAATATATTCTAAAAAAGGAATCTGGATTATCTTTTTAAATAATAAGATGGAAATTAGAGCAGTATCTTGATTAGGGATATATTTCCATACTTTATTATGGTTTATTAACAAGCTTAAAAGTGGGGTGCGAAGAAAGTGCGGGATGAGTATGGGCTTAAAAGTTGATAGATCCCTATCTTTGGATTCTGTGGAGGGGGTTAGAGTAGAATTAGAGGCTAACCAGGCTCTAATCATTGGAGCGGCATCATCTCCAATGAATTGAGTAAAATCTACCCATGCATTTGGGCGCATATCCGCTTCTATATAAAAACGTTTTTTGTCAGGCCTTTCAATGCAGCTAATGGTGACAAAGCCATTTGCTCCAAGGGCTTTCCCTAGCTGAGTTAATTCTTGAAAAATTTCAGGATCAACATATTTTAATGGAAAATAATATCGGAGAGAGGAAGGGCCATGATTATAAACACTTTTTACCGGAATGCTATAGCTAAAATGAATGAGTTTTCCCTCGAAAAACAAGGCAGATAAGTCAATTTCTGTTCCAAAGATTTTTTCTTGGGCAAGCATTGGTCCTTGCTTTAGTAGTTTTATTAGCTTTTTGCATTGTTGCTTGTGACTTAACTCATAAACGCCTCGGCCACCACAAGAAGCATCTACTTTAAAAAAAACTGGGGGGCTAAGCTCATGCAATGCTTGTTCAGCTTCAGAGAGCTTTGTAATAACGCGGAATTTTGGTGTCAAGATTCCTGCTTTGCAAAGAGTATGGGATAAGCCAATTTTAGAACTTATGTGGTTAAAATGAAGGCTAGAAGTAACAGGCAATATACGACATTTTATTTCATCGGAAATATTAGAATTGACGACTTCTTGTAAAATTTGGTCTTGGGTAATAATTATCCATGAATAATTTTTTTTATCAAGTTGCTGAATAATTTCGTTTGTGGCGGATGATGGATGGGGTATATTAAAAACCGACCGTATATATTGGCTTCGTTTTAAATAGGTAGAATTTGAAATAACGTCAACTGTAAATCCGACTCTGCTTAATAAGGCGGGAAGCTGCCAGAGCAAGTGACCTTCATATCCTATCAGTAAAGCTTCCATCTGATTTTATGTTAATTTATGCAGTGTGGCATTTAATCATACTTGGGTTTTTTTATCAATTCCTGTCAGGTGTTAAAGGATAATAAGCAGACTTATTTAGGTAGTCATGCTGCTGCTATTCAAGTAATTATAGCGAAGTAAAATTAAGCGCAAAAAACCTTATTTTACCCCTAAAGTTTTTTGCCTATGCCAAACAAGCTAAGCATCTTCCAAATTCTTTTTAAAATGTCTCTTAAGATGCAGCTTTAAGGGAGGTTTTATGCTAAAATAGCAGGCTCAAAAATATTTTAATTTGTCATGATTTATCCTTCCGAATTTGACGTTATTGTGGTGGGTGGCGGGCACGCGGGAACGGAAGCGGCGCTGGCGGCTGCGCGTATGGGCGCAAATACTTTATTGCTCACGCATAACATTGAAACGCTTGGCCAAATGTCTTGTAACCCTGCGATTGGGGGCATTGGTAAAGGTCATCTAGTTAAGGAAATTGATGCCATGGGTGGCGTTATGGCTCAAGCAGCTGACCATGCGGGTATTCAATTTCGCATTTTAAATGCTAGCAAAGGTCCAGCAGTTCGTGCTACACGCGCACAAGCTGACCGCTTACTTTATAAGCAATTTGTTCGTCATACACTAGAAAATACTCCTAATTTATCGATTTTCCAACAAGCGGTGGATGATCTTATTTTGGAAGGTAATGCCGTAGCTGGTGTGGTTACCCAAATGGGGTTGAAATTTAAAGCTCGCGCCATTGTTTTAACTGCGGGTACCTTCCTAGGCGGTAAAATCCATATTGGCATGCAGAATTACCAGGGAGGGCGAGCAGGGGATCCACCGGCAAATAGTTTGGCGCATCGTTTGCGCGAACAACCCTTGCGAGTTGGACGCTTGAAAACAGGTACACCGCCGCGCATTGATGGGCGCAGCATTAATTTGAGTGTGTTAACAGAGCAGCCTGGCGACACGCCAACCCCTATTTTTTCTTACATGGGGAAAGCTTCTGATCATCCTCAGCAAATTTCTTGTTTTATTACCCATACCAATGAACAAACGCATGACACCATTCGCCAAGGTTTATCACGCTCGCCTTTATATGCAGGGGTGATTGAAGGGGTAGGGCCGCGTTATTGTCCTTCGATTGAAGATAAAGTCGTGCGTTTTGCGGATAAATCTTCGCACCAAATCTTCTTGGAACCAGAAGGATTAACCGTTAACGAATTTTATCCTAATGGTATTTCGACTAGTTTGCCTTTTGATGTGCAGTTAGAATTAGTGCGTTCCATGAAAGGCTTGGAAAATGCTTATATTACCCGCCCGGGTTATGCGATTGAATATGATTACTTTGACCCTCGCGATTTAAAACCTTCGCTTGAAACGCAAGCTATACACGGTTTATTCTTTGCTGGCCAAATTAATGGTACCACCGGCTATGAGGAAGCTGCGGCTCAAGGTTTGGTGGCAGGGATCAATGCTGTCCAATTCGTCCGAAATGAAGCAGCCTGGACACCAAAGCGCGATGAAGCTTATGTTGGTGTACTGATCGATGATTTAATTACTTGCGGCACACAAGAACCTTACCGCATGTTTACTAGCCGCGCCGAGTATCGCTTATTATTACGCGAAGATAATGCCGATGTACGCTTGACTGAAACTGGCCGTAAGTTGGGGCTGGTTGATGATGCGCGCTGGGCAATATTCTGTAAAAAACAAGAATCAGTGGAAGCTGAAAATCAACGATTAAAAAACTTTTGGATTGCGCCAAATTCCGTTGCGGCGGAAAAATTGCATAGGCATTTAGATAAACCATTAACGCATGAACATACCGCGCTTGATTTGCTCAAGCGCCCAGAGTTAGATTACCAAAAGTTAATGGAAATCGAAGCGTTAAAGCCAGGACTTGACGATCCGCAAGCGGCGGAACAAGTTCAAGTTCGAGTTAAATATGGTGGTTATATCGAGCGTCAATTGTTGGAAATTGAAAAACAGCGTCAGCAAGAGCATATGTTGATTCCAGCAGACATAGATTATGACCAAATTATTGGCTTGTCAGCCGAGGTGCGCCAAAAGTTGAAAAATCAATGTCCTGCTTCCATTGGACTAGCATCAAGGATCCCAGGTATCACACCTGCAGCGATCTCTTTAGTGATTGTCCATATAAAAAAGCGGCAAATGCGCTCTGCGCACTTGCTTGATGGGAAAGATTCATGTTAGTTTATCGGGTTCGGTATTTTATAATTTTATTTTATGTTATTAAGTGGGTAAGGTAAATGATGACACAAGGTATGGAAAGCAAAAAAATTCGTTTCGTTGTGGAAGCGCCACAATTTAAGCGGCAAGAAAAGGATCTTACACAATTACTTAGTGAAGGTCTTGAACATTTTAATTTAAAGTTAACGCCAGCAAACCACCAAAAATTGTTAGATTATATTGATTTAATGATTAAGTGGAACCGTGCATATAATTTAACTTCTGTGCGTGAACCAAGTGAAATTATGGTCCGCCATATTTTTGATAGCTGGGCGGCAGGGCCTCACTTACATGGTGATGAGATTATCGATGTAGGTTCTGGTGCAGGTTTGCCAGGGATTCCTTTAGCATTGGCTTATCCCGAGAAGCGTTTTACACTGATTGATAGTAATGGTAAAAAAGCTCGCTTTCTTTTCCATGTACAACAAATTTTAAGAATCCCAAACCTTAATGTTGTTAATGAGCGAGTTGAGGGTTACCAAAAAAGTAATCAACTTAATGAAGTTTCGCGTTATTCAAAATATACAACCATCATTTCACGGGCATTTTCTTCGTTGCGCGAAATGCTTTATAACACAGAGCATTTATGTCATTATGATGGTCAGTTCTTGGCAATGAAAGGTGTTTATCCTTTGACGGAATTACATGAAATTCCTCAAGAGTTTAAATTATTAGATGTCGTGAAATTGCAAGTGCCTTTTTTAGATGGTGAGCGGCATTTGGTAAAAATTTCTTTTGAGTAAAGTTTCCTTGCTCCTGGCGGGAGCATACAGAGGTAAGAAAGCTAAACTATTTTTTTCTTGCCTCTAGCTTTTTTCCTAACATAAGGAAAAGAGAACTGTTAAGGTTATAACTAATGGCAAAAATCTTAGGATTTGCAAATCAAAAAGGCGGCGTCGGGAAAACGACTAGCTGTGTTAACCTTGCCGCATCTCTGGCGGCAATTGGTAAAAAAGTTTTATTAATTGATCTTGATCCGCAAGGAAACGCGACAACTGGTAGTGGCATAGATAAATCTGAACTCTTAGGCTCTACCAATGCGCTACTATTAGGAGATAATGCAGCAGCTGAATGTATTTTGCCAACGCCAGGGGGCTATGACATCATTCCTGCCAACCATGAATTAACCCAGTCTGAGCTTGAGTTGCTCTCTATGGAGCAGCGGGAGTTTCGCCTTGCCCAAGCGCTTGCCTCAATTGAAGATCAATACGATTATGTTTTAATTGACTGTCCGCCGACGCTGAATATGCTAACCGTTAATGCGCTGGTGGCGGCGCAAGGCTTAATTATTCCGGTGCAATGTGAATTTTATGCGCTGGAAGGATTAACCGCATTACTCAACACAGTCGCGCAGATCCAGGCAAGTGCTAACCCCAAACTAGAAATTTTTGGTATTTTACGTACGATGTTTGATGGTCGTACTGCGCTGACGACAGAAGTCTCCAGTCAATTATTAGCAAATTTTTCAAACAAAGTCTTTAGTACGGTGATTCCTCGAAATATACGTTTAGCCGAAGCGCCGAGCTATGGTTTACCTGCGTTGCTCTATGATGCAGCTGCTGCAGGAAGCCGCGCATATCAAGCATTAGCAGAAGAAATTATTGAAAGATAGGAAATCTTATGGCAAATAGAGAATCGGGTAAAAAGTTATTTATTTTAGATACCAATGTTTTAATTCATGATCCTCAATCGGTATGGCACTTTGAAGAACATGATATTTTTATTCCGATTCTTGTGTTGGAAGAATTAGATAATTTGAAAAAGGGTTTGACCGAAATAGCGCGCGATGTTCGTCGCGCTTCTCATGTGTTAGATGAGATTTTACAAGGTGCAACTCGGGAAAAGATTATCGAAGGTATCCCATTAGCTCAATTGGTTAAAACGACCTTATACAAACCAACCGGAAAAATTTATTTTCAAACTGAGCTTTTAGCCGCACCTCTACCGGTAACGCTTGCCTCCAATAAAATGGATAACGACTTGCTGTCCATTGCCCTTGCTTTGCAGAATAAAAAGCCAGATCAACATGTTGTTTTAGTCACTAAAGATATCAATTTGCGCATGAAGGCAACGATTATTGGGGTGCCTGCGGAAGATTATTTTAATGACCAAGTGATTGATAGTTTGAATGAGCTCCGCCCTGGGATGGAGGAACTTCCAAGAGATTTTTGGGAAAAGCATAGCAAAGAATTGACTTCATGGAAAACGGAAGGTCGTTCATTTTATAAGATTGTAGGCAGCGATTTTGCTTCTTTATGTGTCAACGATGGTTTAACTATTGAAGGTGATGATTCTTTCCGTGCCATTATTCGTAAAAAAGAAGCCGATGGTATTGTGATTGAGCATGCGCGTGATTATTTGTCGCCTAAACACGCTGTTTGGGGTATCAATGCGCGCAATATACAGCAAGATTTTGCATTAAACCACTTATTAAATCCTGATATTGACTTAGTGACCATGCAAGGGCGTGCGGGAACGGGTAAAACGCTTCTTTCGCTTGCTGCTTCTTTGCAACAAACTATTGAAGATAAGCGTTATTCAGAAATTATTATGACACGCGTGACCGTGCCACTTGGCGAAGATATTGGATTTTTACCTGGCACCGAAGAAGAAAAAATGACCCCTTGGATGGGCGCATTATTGGACAACTTAGAGGTGTTGCACCACAGCGAGGGGCATACACCATGGGAAAAAGACGCAACGCAAGATATTTTAAATTCTTATTTGAAAATTCGTACGCTTAATTTTATGCGTGGTCGAACCTTTTTGAAAAAGTTTTTAATTATCGACGAAGCACAAAATTTAACATCAAAACAATTAAAGACTTTAATTACACGTGCAGGTCCGCAAACCAAAATTGTTATTTTAGGCGATTTACAGCAAATCGATACCCCTTATTTAAATGAGGTAACATCAGGCTTTGCTTATGTCATTGATCGTTTTAAAGACTGTGAGTTTGCTGCACATATCACATTGACACGCGGTGAAAGATCTCGTCTATCTGATTACGCAGCAGAAGTCATGTAGGCTAGGGCCCGCGTATTGCGCGAGCATTAAATGCTATGTTTTTGAAAAAAACGCTACGCATATTTTTATACTTCTTAGTTGCTGTTTTTGCTTTTTTAATAGCAAGTGTTTCTATCGTCATTTATATTGGTAATTCTTCCCATTATTCGGCTTGGTTTATTGAAAAGCTTGCACAAAAATCGTCGGGTAAGTTTTCTTATACGAATTATTCAGGAAGCTTGTTGCAGGATTTTGAGATAGATGGGCTAGTTCTGCATCTTAAAAATCAGAATGTTGCGGTGAGTAAATTTCATTTTACCTGGCAACCGCTTTATCTTTTAAAATTAAATCTTACGATTAATAATATTCTGTTAGAGGGTGTGCGCTGGGACCATTTCCACAAGAATGATGAAACAACAACGCCATTTTCGCATGAGCGTTTAAATTTGCCTTGGTGGATTTCTTCTATTGCTATTAAGCAACTGCAGGTAAATCAATTTTACTTTCATCAAAAAAAGCTGCGGCTGAGTTTGGATAATTTAAGGGTTCAGGCTTTTGCAAATCATCAACAACTACAGTTGCAATTTACTGCGCAAAAGTTTGAAAATATTTCTTCTCGCTATTCGTCAATTATTGCTCACCATAGCATTAATCTTTCTGGCCTAGTTAAAGGACCTATTGCACATTATTCTTGGTGGCTGCATGTAACACCGAAGGACGCTTCGAGCTTAGAGTTTTCAGGCGATGGCACAGACTCCTCGTTGAATTTAAGCCATATTGAAGGAAAGGTTTGGCCGAAAGAGTTACAAACCTTTGTGCAATATCAATGGCATCCTTTTCTGGCGGCAGAAGCAAAGTTTTCAGGCGTCATAGATCCTAGGATTTGGTCAAAGGCTTACAGTGGAAAATTATTATTGAATTTATCTTTTTCGGGTGAACACTTTGATGAGGCTAGCCATCATTGGCAGCTTGATTTAAAAAATATTAGCGGAAAAATACAGGGTAGAAATATTGCAGGGCATGGAGTAATTACCGATCAAAACCAACGCTTAGTTTGGCAAGATTGGCATATCCAAGTCGCACAATCTTTTATGACACTTGCTGGTGAGCTCAGTAAAAATTCAGATCTTAAATGGGATATTTTTATTCCCAAACTTGGTTATTGGTTCCCTAAAGCAACGGGTGAAATTTATTCTAATGGTAGTTTAGAGGGTGATTTGGCTAGCCCGATGCTAAATGGTAAATTAAAAATTCTTAACCTTCAAATATGGGCATTAACGATTAAAAATTTGCTTGCAAATGCAAATATTGCTTCGGCTAGTCAAGTATTTGTTATTAATCTTCAAAGTGGTCAACTGCAATGGCAAACGCAAAAGCTCGATGCTATTACGATGCAGACACAAGGAACATTAGCAAAGCATTCTATTGCTTTAGAGTTGAAGCATAAACTTGCTAAACTCGTATTAAATTTGGAGGGGAGTTATAAAAATGATGCTTGGCAAGGGCTACTTAAAGCACTGAGTATTATCCCTCAAAACAGCCTAGCTTGGCAGTTAAAACAAGCGGTAGCTTTAGATATTGGGCCGCATAGTTTTGCTATGCAAGATCCTTTATGCCTTCAGCAAAAACAAAATGCTGTGTGTGTAAAATTTGATGACAGCAAAAATAATAAAGACTTTTCATTGCAAACATCAAAAATTAACCTGGCATTTTTACAAGATTTTTTAGGTGATAAAATCAGCTTGCTGCATGGTGATATAAAAATTAATGCTGACATTTCTTTTGACCATAACTGGCGACCTTTGGGAAATATTGTTTTTCAATCTTGGCCTATTAGCTTTAATTATCAAGTTAGCGCAACGCAAAGTTTACCTGTGCAAATCCAATCTAGTTTATGGCGCATCAATATTAACCGACTTCATGCGCTACTAACAGGTAATTTGAAAACTAATCTTGGTGAGCTTGAGGCAAACGTGAGCTTGCCGCAGTGGATGAATTATCTAGCATCAGATTGGACGAACCAACCGATTAGTGGAAAATTAATATTACGGGTTAGCAATATAAGTTTTTTATCTGGCTTTTTTGATGTCTTATCAAATGTTAGTGGCAAGCTTGCGGCCACGGCGGAGGTGGCCGGTTCTCTGCAAGCGCCAAAAATCCATTTACTTGCTCAGTTAGATCAAGCTGCAGCACATGTCATTCCTTATAACCTTGATTTAAAAAATATTCTCATTAAGCTGGAGGGCTGGAGTAATGAAGCGCTTAAGGTAACAGGTAGTTTAATGTCAGATCAAGGGCGCTTAGGCTTTACAGGGGATATTAATAATTTATTCTCCGATCCAAGCTTGCTACTTCATCTTAAAGGCGAAAACGTTTTATTAGCTAACCTACCGAGTTATAAAGTTTGGGCAACACCGGCAATGGATATGACTTTATCAGCAACGCAATTTGGCTTGAAAGGAAATTTGCTCATTCCTAAAGCACAATTACAGTTTGCTGATTATGAAAATAAAGCCATAACGCTAACAGATGATATTGTTTATGAGGACGAGGAGCAAAAGCGTTTTAGCTTTAACTCAAATATTTTTCTTCAGCTAGGCGATGATGTTAAGTTGCGTTATGGCGGTTTGACAGGACAATTAAAAGGTAAATTACAATTACAGCAAACGACTGATGCGCCAGCAACCGCTATTGGTGCAATTCACTTGGTGGATGGTAAATATAAAGCCTATGGGCAAACTTTAATAATTCAAAGAGGCTCAGCATCTTTTAAAGGTGGAAATGTTAATAATCCTGTTTTAGACGTGCAAGCAGTCAAAGTGCTACAAAATGTTACGCCACTTACTGCGGATGGTGCCATCGCCCCTGGCGCAAGCTTGGTTGGACCAGATGGTAGCTTAACAGTTGGTGTTTCTATTACAGGGCCTTTAGCGCAGCGCAAGACAGAATTATTTTCAATTCCTGCTGGCTTGTCGCAAAGCGATATTTTGTCTTATCTTGTTTTGGGTGTACCGGCTTCGCAAGCTGGCAGCGGGGGTGGGCAATTGTTATTATCTGCTGCATCTTCTTTGAGCGATGGCAAAAGTGGTGGTGCAATTTCGCAATTACAAGAACAATTAAAGAATGGTCTTGGCATTGAAGTTGGTGTAGGTACGGTATCGCAATATAACCCAACGACTCAATCGGTGACGGAAGGTACAGCATTAATTTTAACTAAATCTCTTTCCCCTAAATTATTTTTTACTTACAGCGCTGGTACGGGACAAACAGTTAGCGTATTTAAAATACGCTACCAGATTTCCCCAAAATGGATGGCTCAGACGGAAAGCAGCGCTTTAGGTAATGGCGGAGATATTTACTATATGATTAGCCGCGATTAATTTAGTCGTGGTCCTTTTTTAAAAACAACGCCATGGATTCTACATGCTGGGTGTGAGGAAACATATCCATCACGCCTGCTTTTTCGAGTATATAGCCATGCGTTGTAAGATACTCTGCGTCACGGGCTAGTGTTGAAGGATTGCAAGAGACATAGACAATTCGCTCTGGATTTAATGCTAGAAGATGCGGCAATACTTCATAGCCACCAGACCTTGGTGGATCAATTAATACTTTGTTGATACGTAAATTTTTTGCAAAAGCAAACTCTTTTGTTAAATCTGCAGCGGTAAATCTTACATTTTCTAAATGATTACGTTTAGCGTTGTCAGTAGCACGCTGAACCATTTTTGGGTCACCTTCAACGCCAAGAACGGATTTGGCATAGCGTGCGATTGGCAAGCTAAAGTTACCAATGCCACAAAACAAATCTAATACTTCATCAGTGTTTTTTAATTCGAGCAAATGCAGTGCTTGATCGATCATTTGGCGGTTGATGCTGGTATTCACTTGCGTAAAGTCAGCAGGGTGAAAAGCAAGGGTGACATGGTGGTTGGGTAATGCATAAGTTAAAAATAGATTTTCATCGTTTGGAATCAATTTATGAATTGACTCAGGGCCTTTGGGTTGCAAGAAAATCGCAAGATTGTGGCTTTCAGCAAATTGTTTTAATTGAGTCAGATCTTCTTCTGTGAATGGTGCAAGATGGCGAATAATCAAAGCCGCTTCCTCATCACCCATTGCACATTCTACTTGGGGAATTTGATCGCGAATGCTGAGCGAATAAAATAATTCAGACAGTGGTGCTATTAAGTTGCCAAATTGAGGGTGCAGCACAGGGCAGTAGTGAATATCAGCAAGATAACGTCCATTTAATTCACGAAAGCCAACCAGTACTTTATTTTTTTTGGCAACATATTTCACGCCGAGCCGAGCTTTGCGGCGGTAGCCTAATACATCAGCTTGTAGCGGTAGCATGATTTCTTTTGCTTCGCAATGGCCAAAATGTTGTAGCTGTTCTTTTAATTGATTTTCTTTAAAGACAATCTGCGCGCGTGAATCTAAGTGTTGCAACGAGCAGCCCCCGCAAACTAAAAAATGCTGGCAGGGTGGGTTAACACGCTCAGGGCTTGGCTCTAAAATTTCGATGGCAATGGCTTCATCATATTTGGAGTGTTTTTTAAGTTTTTGGATGGTGACTTCTTCACCAGGTAATGCATTCATTACAAACTGTGTTTTGCCGTTGTCATGGCCAATGCCACGGCCTTCGTGGCTTAATTTAGTAATTTTCATGGTGATTAATTTATATTAGATTTTTTGAGCTAGTTCTTTCGCGTATCCTACATAGTCAGCAGGCCTTAAAGCTAATAAAGTTTTTTTGATATCTTCTGGCAAGCTTAAAGATTCAACGAATTTTGTTAAAGTGGCAAGTTCAATCTTTTGACCTCGTGTCAGCGCTTTAAGCTGTTCGTATGGCAATGGTAGACCATTAGCCCGCATGATGGTTTGGATCGCTTCTGCTAATATTTCAGGATGTTGGTTTAAATCTGCTTCGATGCGTTCATGATCAACAATCAACTTGTTTAATCCTTTTAGAAGCGAGTCATAAGCGATAATCGCGTACCCAAATACGCTGCCAACGTTGCGCATCAAGGTAGAATCAACTAAATCGCGTTGGAAACGTGAGACGGGTAAACGATTGGATAAAAATTGTGCCAGCGCTTGAGATAAAGCCAGATTTCCTTCAGCATTTTCAAAATCAATGGGGTTAACTTTGTGCGGCATGGTAGACGAGCCTACCGTTTCTTGGCTGATTTTCTGCTTAAAATAACCAAGAGAAATATAGCCCCAGATATCTCTAGAAAAGTCCGTCAGCACCGCATGCATGTTAGAAAATTGCGATAAGAGATCTGCAACATAATCATGGGGTTCAATTTGAGTTGTGTAAGGGTTCCATACTAGGCCTAGGCTTTCAACAAATTGCTGCATAAAAGCGGGCCAGTCAAAGCTAGGAAAGGTAACGCGGTGCGCATTATAGTTGCCTACCGCGCCGTTAAATTTCCCCAAAATTCGAACATTTTCCAGCTGTGATAAATAGTGTTTAAGGCGGTAAGTAAAGTTTGCAAACTCTTTTCCAACGGTGGTTGGGCTCGCTGCTTGCCCATGGGTGCGTGCTAGCATAGGTGTTTCTGCATATAAATGGGTATTCGCGCGAAGCCCATCTAATAACTCATGTAATTTGGGCAGCAAAACTGTCTGTAAACATTCTTTGATCATCAAAGCATAAGCTAAATTATTAATATCTTCAGAGGTACAGGCAAAATGTACCCACTCGGTATATGCTGCTAGTTCAGGAATGTCTTTAAGGATATTTTTAAGAAAATATTCCACAGCCTTAACATCGTGCTGACAAGTCTCTTCAATTTGTTTGATGTTTTTGGCATCTTCTAAAGAGAAGTGTTCAATTCGTTCTTCAATCTTTTTTAAGGCACTTGGGGGAGGGGCATCAAAATGCAGTTCATTAGCATGGGTTAAAAGATAACAAAACCATTTTGCTTCAACGATAAAACGGTATTTAAATAAAGCATATTCACTAAAATAATATTGTAATGCGGCGGTTTTTGCGACATATCTTCCGTCTAAGGGCGAGAGAGCAAGTAGGGTGCTGCTATTAATCATATTGTTCATAAAGTTAATTGTTAATGTTGGCTAAAATAGAATTTTCATGCAAAACTGCTTCTGCTGAACGTCGGGCTTTGAGCGCTAATGCATATGAAAGTTCCAAAGGAGATCCCATGCCAAATAGGTAAGTAGCGGTTTGACCTGGGTACTGTGGATGAGGCATTTCAATATAGCCAAATACATGGCCATTTTGAATATTATAAAAAGCAGCTAATTCATTGCGACAACCATATGGCTGGCAATCTAAAATTAAAACGGAATAGCCTGCTGGTGAATAATAGAACCGTGACGGTAAGCTCATGGTTTTTGATGGGGTTAGCCAAGCTAAGCTACTTGGGTTTTGGATAGTGTTTGCAAGTTGATTAATGATAGCTATATATTGGTTATTAATGGCAGTAGAGCTAACCGTATTGGGTCGAATAAAGCTTTTATAGCGCATTAAGCCAATGAAATGCGCAGGATAAACTTGAAGTAAGTTGTTACTTGCTTGGTGAACGACTTGCATTTGATTAAAAGTAAAATTTCCGTTGTTATTGCCAGTGGCATTGGCAAAAAATCGTTTAACAAAAAGTGGATTGCTCAAATTAGCATTCGCCACTTGTACAATTATTGCGTTTGGAGCGAGCTTGGTTGAATTATTGGTTTGGGCGAAAGCGATCATTGCTGAAAAATAAAATGCTAAAAAACAAAAAGTTATCCTTTTTATCCTGTGATCCATCAAAGTTTTACCTCTTTCCTCATTTTTTTATTATAATATCATGTTTTAGCCTATAATTTGAATGGATAACAACATGAAGTTTGAAACATTGCAGCAAGCTTATTTAGATATTATTCAAGAAGTTGATGACCCAAATCGTGAAGGGTTGAAAGATACGCCTGCTCGCGCTGCAAAAGCATTATTGTCTTTAACTGAGGGGTACCGCCAGAATTTAGATGAGATTATTAATGGAGCGCTATTTAGTTCAAATGCTCAAAGTATTGTTGCAGTAAAAAATATTGAACTTTATTCGCTTTGTGAGCATCATTTATTGCCATTCATCGGTAAATGCCATATTGGATATTTACCTCAGGGTAAAGTGCTTGGCTTATCAAAATTGGCAAGAATTGTTGATTATTTTGCCAAACGCTTTCAAATTCAAGAAAACTTAACCCGCCAAATTGCAGAATGTGTGATGGAAATCACCGGTGCATCAGGTGTTGGAGTGGTGATTGAAGCTAAGCATTTATGTATGATGATGCGTGGCGTTGAAAAACAAAATTCAGTAATGAGTACCTCAACCATGCTAGGCACATTTCTCGAGTCTGAAACTACGCGCAAAGAATTCTTGCAGTTAGTCGCTATGCATGGCTAAAAAAAAACCAAAGTCAACAAACGGGGTCAGGCCCCATTTGTTGACTTTGATTTTATCGGTGGTATGGTAATTTTTTAATAATTGTCATCGCACGATAAAGTTGCTCTGCGATGATGATGCGTACTAAAGCGTGGGGGAAAGTTAAATCCGACAAGCTCCAACTTTGATGCATTTGCTTTAAGCAAGCCTGGCTTAAGCCTTCAGGTCCGCCAATGAATAATGCAATATCCTGATGTTCTTCGTAAAAAATTTGCAGTTCTTTAGCTAATAATTCAGTCGAAAGCTTTTTGCCTTTGGGGTCTAGAGCAATTTTTAAAGTGTTTTTAGGGACTTTTTCCAGTAGCTTTAAGCTTTCTTGCTCTTTGACGTGCTCGCAGTTAGCGTTTTCCCCACGTTTAATGGCAGAAACTTCATGTAATTGAATTTCAAAGTCTCGGGGCATACGCTTGGCATATTCGGCAAAGCCTGCTTCAATCCAAGCGGGCATACCTTTGCCAATGCTGAGAATATGGATCTTTATCCCCATAGTTTTTCGAGTTGATAAAAATCGCGGGTTTCTTGTTGCATAACATGAATAATCGCATCGCCAATATCCACTAAAATCCATTCTGCGGTTTGCTCGCCTTCTACCTGAGGCATAAAGCCTTTCTCTTTGGCGCTTTCAGCAAATTTATCTGCAATGGCTTTCACGTGACGGCTTGAAGTACCTGTGCAAATCACCATGTAATCGGTGATGCTGGTTAATTTACTGACATCTAAAGCAATGATATCTTTTGCTTTACTATCATCTAATTGGTTTGTGATCCAGTCTATTAGTGTATTTTTGCTTGGCATCTTTATGCTAATATTTAAAAATTATATTATAACACTTCCCTATATGAAATTTCATGGTTTAATCCTGGTCGATGGTTCATCCTACCTTTATCGTGCTTTCCATGCGCTTCCGCCGCTAACCAATAGCAAAGGCCAGCCAACAGGCGCAATGTTTGGTGTGATTAATATGCTAAAGCGCCTATTGCAAACTTATGAGCCAGCGCAATGTGCCGTTGTTTTTGATGCAAAAGGTAAGACATTTCGAGATGATTTATATGCCAAATATAAAGCACATCGCCCTAGCATGCCAGATGAATTGCGTAGCCAAGTGAAGCCTTTGCAAGAAATTATTAAAGCAATGGGTTTTCCTCTCTTAGTGATTGAAGGCGTTGAAGCCGATGATGTGATTGGTACCTTAGCATGCCAGGCGTCAAAGCAGGGGCTGAATGTATTAATTTCAACCGGCGATAAAGATTTCGCTCAGCTGGTCAATCCCCATATTATTTTGACCAATACGATGACCAATACACAGCTAGATGAAAAGGGCGTGGAAGAAAAATTTGGGGTTAAACCTTCGCAAATTATTGATTACTTAACGCTGATTGGCGATACCAGCGATAACGTACCAGGCGTGCCAGGCGTTGGTCCAAAAACAGCCGCAAAATGGCTAAGTGAGTACGGCACATTAGAAAATATCGAAAAACATGCGGAAGAAATCAAAGGTAAAGTGGGTGAAAATTTACGCGCTAATATTGGTCAATTCGAATGGGTAAAAAAATTAGTCACCATCCATTGCGATGTACCGCTAGCATGTCGCCCTAATGATTTATTATTAGAAGAACCTGATGCTGTTAAGCTTCAAGCATTGTATGCTGAATATGAATTTAAAAACTTGCTAAAAGAAGTCGCAAGCGAGATAAAGCAAGAAGTTTCTACAGAAGAGCCACAAGAAAAACATATTAATGATGCAGAAGTTATTTTGACAGAAGAAAGTTTTAATGCGCTTCTGAAATGCCTAACAGAAGCTAAGCAGTTTGCCATCGATACAGAAACAAATTCTTTGGATACTACTACAGCAGAATTGGTCGGTATGTCTTTTGCAGTCGATAAAAAAAAGGGCTATTACTTACCTTTCTTGCATCGTTATTTGGGTGCCCCAGTACAGCTTGATCGGGAAAGCTGCTTAAAAGCCTTGGCGCCGATTTTAAAAGATAAAAATATTTTAAAAATTTTCCAGCATGCCAAATTTGATTTAAATATATTATGCAGATATGGCATCGATGTTGAGCATTATGTTGATACCCAACTGCAAGCTTATGTGCTACATAGTCATGAACGCAACAATATGGACCATTTGGCACAAAAATATTTGCACCATACAACAATTGCTTTTGAAGATGTTGCTGGCAAAGGAATTAAGCAATTAACTTTTGATCAGATTGAGTTAGAAAGGGCAGCGCCTTATTCTGCAGAAGATGCACAAGTAACATTTTGTTTGCATCATGTGTTTTGTAAAGAGCTTGCTAAAGCGCCTGGCTTGCTCAAGGTGTTAAATGAAATTGAAATGCCATTGGTGCCAGTCCTAGCGCGCATGGAACGTATCGGCGTGTTGATTGATGCAGATTGCTTACGTCAACAAGGTTACCAGTTAGAAAAGCGCATTTTAGTATTAGAAGAAAAAGCTTATGAATTGGCGCAGCAAAAATTTAATTTAAGTTCGCCAAAACAATTGCAAGAAATTTTATATGGCAAGCTTGGTTTGCCGATAACTCAAAAAACGCCTACTGGGCAGCCATCAACTTCGGAAGACGTGTTGCAAGATTTAGCATTTGAATACGAGTTACCGAGGATTATTTTAGAACATCGCAGTTTAAGCAAATTAAAATCTACTTATACCGATAAATTACCGCAACAGATTTCTGGGCATACGGGACGTATTCATACTTCTTATCATCAGGCGGTTGTACCTACGGGGCGTTTATCTTCTAGTGATCCGAATTTACAAAATATCCCTGTGCGTACAGAAGAAGGTAAAAAAATTCGTGAAGCTTTTATTGCGCCAGCAGGATATAAAATTTTATCAGCCGACTATTCGCAAGTAGAGTTACGTATTATGGCGCATCTATCGCAAGATGAGCGCTTGCTGCAAGCTTTTAAGCATAATGAAGATGTCCATCGTGCAACGGCTAGCGAAGTTTTTGGTGTGCCACTAGAAAAGGTAAGTGCTGATGAAAGACGTAATGCAAAAGCCATTAATTTTGGTTTGATGTATGGTATGTCTTCTTTTGGCTTAGCAAAACAATTGGGTGTGTCTCGTACTGCGGCGCAAAGTTATATTGATCAATATTTTGCACATTATCCCGGTGTAAAGGCTTATATGGACCGTACACGCGTACAAGCGCATTCGCAAGGTTATGTAGAAACCGTCTATGGTCGCCGCTTATATTTGCCAGAAATTAATTCTAAACTTGCTGCTCGCGTTAAAGCGGCAGAGCGTGCAGCGATTAATGCGCCGCTGCAAGGAACTTCTGCAGATATTATTAAACGAGCAATGATTGCGATTGATCATTGGCTACAAACGTCTGGGCTCAATATACGCATGATTATGCAAGTGCATGATGAACTCGTTTTTGAAGTTGATGAGAAAGATTTAGCCATTGCCAAGCAAGAAATCCCTAAATTAATGGCTGAGGCTGCTGAATTGGAAATTCCTTTAATTGTTGATGTTGGCCTAGGTGACAACTGGGGGCTGGCACACTAATTCTCTGGGTTTGGTGGAGTTGTGTGATATAACTCTAAAAAATAGCGGGTGTAGTGAATGGTCAATGCTGCTTGATAAGTTAATTTACCAAGCAGCCTCAGTGAAAGTTTTAGCCGAAAGCTGGTTTCGCTACATGTGCTGAGATAACTGGTTGAGTATTTAACACAACAAGGTAATCATCTTTGCTTTGTGGGGGCTTAGCCTTCATGTTTACTGGTAGGGTTACACAGGCTTTTTGCATTTCATCGCAAGTGCTTTTAACCGCAGATAAGCAGCTTTCTCGATCGTCTAAAACATAAACCGTCTGGATATCTAAGTTTTCTGGAGCGCTAAGCATTTTTTCTACCAGAGCGCCTTTAGGATCAGATTGTAACCCAACAGTTGCCGATCTAAATTTTTCCTCAAAATGATGAGCGGCCTGTTGATATTTTTCAAAAACTTCACCATGCTTATGAGACGGTGATAAAAACATCTCTTCTGTCATTTTTCCTTCTATGGTTGCCTTAACCCAAGGTTCAATCATTTTCGCGTAACCTTGACCTGGTGCCAAGTCAGGGTGTAAATCGACCGGTGTAATAACTTTGAGTACATTGATGTTGTAGGATTGCCGCATGATTTGAATTAATTCATGACGGGTAAGGTAGTCTGGATCTGCGGCTTTTTGCTTCACATCGCTCATATCCATATTGGTTAACAGGTAAACACCTTTTCCCTCTAAGGTTTCCAACAGTGCTTTATTAAGCGTATTATCACCACTGCTAATAAGCGTACCATCAATATCTACAAAGATAGCTGAATTTTTAGCAGGAATAAATCTAGTTGCTAACGCTACATCAGCGCTTTGTGCTTGGGAAGGTGTTCGCATAGTTTGAGGCGCTGACTCGCTCCAGAAGCCGGAAAAAGGCTGAGGTGGCTGTTTTTCTGTTAAGATAACCGGCCTAGCATTTAAAGCAATAATATAGTCTCCTTTGCTTTGTGAGGGCTTCGCTTTCATATTTACTTGCAGTGCTATACAGGCTTTTTGCATTTCATCGCAAGTGCTTTTAATAACAGATAAGCAATTTTCACGATCGTCTAAAACATAAACCATCTGGGCGCCTACATTTTCTGGAGCGCTAAGCATTTTTTCTACCAGGGCGCCTTTAGGATCAGATTGTAACCTAACAGTTACCGATCTAAATTTTTCCTCAAAATGATGAGCGGCTTGTTGATATTTTTCAAAAACTTCGCCATGCTTATCAGACGGTGATAAAAACATCTCTTCTGTTAGTTTTCCTTCTATGGCTGCTTTAACCCAAGGTTCAATCATTTCCGTGTAACCTTGACCTGGCGTCAAGCCAGGGTACAAATCGACAGGTGTAATAACTTTGAGCACGTTGATGCTGTAAGATTGCTGCATGCTTCGGATTAATTCATGACGGGTAAGATAGTCTGGATCAGCGGCTTTTTGTGTCACCTCGCTGATATCCATACTAGTTAATAGATAAACGGTTTGTCCTCTTAAGGCCTCCAGTAAGGCTTTGTTGAGTGTGTTATCAGCGCCAACAAGTGTACCCTCGACATCAACAAAAATAACCGAATTTTTAGCGGGATTAAAGCTAGCCTCTACTCCTATGTTAGTGCTCTGCGCTTGGGGTAATTCTTGTAAAAAAGCTGTAGGATAACCACTGCCGGATTGTGCTGCCGAGGTAATATAATTTTTCATAGGTATTTTTTTTGTGTTGGCTCAAGGGTACTATACCTTCGCTATGCTTAAGGAAATATTAAGTCGGTAGCTTAAAACGTGCCTTTATCTTAGTAACTTCATAAAATCTTAAGCCTGGATCCTGTAAAATATCCTTCATTAAAAATAAGAATATTTTATGGGATTAACAACAAAAGACTTAAAACGAGGTGATGTGGTTTTCCAGCTGAATAGCGATCAAATTGCAGATCATGTGGCAATTGTTACGCGTATTGATGGAAAAGACTGTTATATCACGCATGCGGTTGGCGCCCCACATAATGCAGTCGTTGAGACTTTATTGAAAGCTGATCATGATGATGATGCTTATCAGATTTGTCGTCACAAAGATCCAGTTTTAGCAGAAGCAGCAGCAGCTCAAGCAACGCAGTGGTGTAAGTATCGTATTCCTTATGATGATAAACGTTTTGAGTTAATTATGCGGCTTGAGGACAGTAAAGAATTTTGTCATCCAAAATTTGGCCGGCAAAAGTTATTAGACTATGCGAAAAACCATTATCAACCTAATTTTTTCCGTGCTATAAAATATGCAGCACGCCGAGATATGGCAGCAACGCGGCCGCAGACAATGACTAAACGCGGCTTGATATGTAGTAGTTTTGTTGCTTTGGTTTATCAGGTCGCCGAATTGAAGCCTTTTGTCAAAACCTGTGACGAGCTAAATCTCACTTGGGTTTCTGATAAATATGCTTCTCGTGAATTATTATCACAGCTCCCTTTGCCAGAAGCTTATGTTAGCTATCAAGAGAAATTAAATTCTTCAAAAGAGTATGATGTTGTTAAGCAAGAAGATAAGTTTTTACATGCATCAACACCAACTTGGCTTCCAAGCTTTGTTGCTTATTCCTCTTCGCAGCCCATTGATGCGTTCTTAAAGAATTTTACCAGTTGTTTTCCTCTGGATTCAAAGATTGTAACGCCGGCAATCCTCCAGTTGCATGCGGAACAAGCATCAGAGCAGTGGGAAAATCTTGGAGTTATCGAGCTTGAGATGAGAAGATTTTCTCTCGAAGAGCGGCAGGCTTACCGTGAACTAGTGCAGGAAAATATATTCAAAGCGAAAGTCATCCAAGAAGAACTTGCAAAAAGATGTGAATCTGATTCGCCAGTTTTAACGGGAGAAGGTTCTCCCTTATCTCTTAATTTGTCATTGGGGAAATATTGAGTTGTAATTGCTTGATGGAGCATTGTCCTCTTGGATGCTCTTCTCAGCTTGAAGTTCTTTTTCGATAAAGCGTAATGGTGTTAGATGTTCATCACTGTTGTGCTTAAAAGGATTACAATAGGTTTCATAAGCACCTGGATATTGGCTTTCAAAATAAGCTTTATGTTTATAGGCTTTTTCTAAAACAAGCAATAAAAAAGTGATTCGCTCGTGAGTATTTTTTTGACAGGCCTTCTCATCGCGATAAGATTGCAGTAGATAAAGCAGAAAGTCTTTTTCTGTAACAGCTTCAAGTTTCATGTGGGTTTTTTTAATGTTAATTTATGTCTAAAATACCACATTATCGTTTCAGAGTGCTAGTTTTTGCAACTTCATCTGCTACAAAAGGTTGTAGTGCTGCTGCGCATTCGCTTATTTTATTTTTGGCAATAATGTGCTCCGTATGCGATTTTTTCTCCAGCGCTTCGGCGGATATAATCCCGAGCGCAATAAAATTTCCTTGAATACTTATATTGCCATTGCCCAAAATTTGTGCCTCACATTTTTGATTCTGGAAAAACTTTATAATTGTCTGGTAGTTCGCAAGCTCAATAATATTTTTGCTCGAGCAAAATGTTTCAATCGTCATAGAGTGAACAATTTCATCCTCACGCCCTAGAGCAATAAGTGCAGCTGCTTCACGTTTGCTGGTAACATTTCTATCCGCATCTAAAATGATTTTGACCAAATGAGGCTTGCCAGGAACTAAGGCCAGCGGTTGATAATTAATGCGAAACTTGTTGATATCATAAATGCTTTGTCGCCAAGAATTTTTGCATAAAAACTCATGGGCAAGTTTTAACTGTTGCTCAGTTGGAATTTGGAATACGCCACTTAAAAGGAATGCTTGACGCCATTGCTGACAGACTATGCTGGCACTTGCCTGGTCTTTTGCTGGCAGTTTGCTAAAGATAACACTGAGTACATCATCATTAATGTTGGCAGTAGGAGAAGTATTCGTTTTAGTTGTTAATACTTCATGCTGAATATTTTTTAAGAGAAGATGAATACGACAGTATTTACTGTCATTCTCTAAGCTGAATTTTACAAAAGGAAAAATCTTTCTTATGTGCTCAATCATTAACGGGGCATGTCTATCATAGTGGAGCTTGGGCGAGATTAAATAATCGTCCTTTAAGCGCCATTCCCAGGTTTTGTTCATTTTTCGGTTAAGGTAATATTCACAATCTTGCGGCTTTACTTCATTGAGCTTGCTATGGATATAACGCTCATAAATTTTTTGTAAGTAATCATCCAATAAAGCTGTTGATCCAATAGCACTGTTTCTTAATTCATACGCAGCTAAATAGTGTTTATTTACGGTAGTGTAATCAAATACTTCTGACTCAGCACAAATGAAAGTTAAACCACAATGTGCGAGTGCCTTTAAGCCTGGATGCGGATACTCCGTTAATAATTTTGAATAATAATACGTAGCATACTTGGCGTTTTTAGCTACACCACCTATTCCTTGACGATATAGCTCCGCTAAGCAAAAAGCTGCCGATGGGTCACCTGTATATTCAAAATGCTCATAGAAAGAAACCGCAATGGTTTTTTTTTCATCTTGTGTTGTTATTGCGCCACTAAGTGCAGCGTCTAACAGTTTTTGACAGTGTTCAGGTAGCATATTATTTTTATTATTTTAATCGCTGTATTTTATATGATTAATGCTTAAGAAAGGCTTAAGATAGCGCCAAGATCGAAATGGATCTCTGTAGGGTATGAAAATGGTGGGTGCGCGCTGTAGGGTGTGGGTAAAGGAGCGCAAGCGATGCATCCACCAACACGCTAGAGATTGCCTGTGTGGTACGCTTTGCCTACCCGCTGATAATTTTTTTATGGGAGTGCGCTGAGTATGGGAGGTTATAATGTTCCAGGTAGAACAGGGCGAAAGTAATGCTACCTGTTAGCCAAATTCGCTAAATAATTTTTTATATTTGTGCAAAACTTGTTGAGGCGTTAAACCAATATCCTCACCCCAAAGTTTGGGGTTTTCTAGAATAAAATTTAGCATCATATCCACACATTTTTTGTCATTTAGCACAATAACTTCAACGCCTTTTTGCTTTAGGAGCGATTCTGATTGTTTAAAAGTAATGTTTTCTCCAATCACAACTCTTGGAATGTTATTTAACAAAATCGCACCTGCACACATGTAGCAAGGAGAAAGCGTTGTGTAAAGGGTTGCGCATTGCATCTTTTGTGGCGAGATTTTACGCTGGGTATTTTCTAGGCAATCCATTTCACCATGCTTGATCACGCTAAGTTCTTGCACGCGTTTATTATGGCCTTTGGCGACTACTTTATTATCTATGACCAAAACCGCACCAATGGGTATCCCACCTTCAGCAAGGCCTTTTTGGGCTTCTTGATAAGCAAGTTTTAAAAAGTATAAGTCATCTTTGATAGTCATAATTTCCCTAGGATAGCTTGCTGATTAACTATCAATTTAAATAAAAACGAGATAAATGACAAGTTGTCTTGCTTTGGGTTAAAGATTTGACCATAGCCAGGCAAAGATTTTTTCAGTTATGAATTATTAAAGATTGCAAAATGCAACGTTTGGAGATTACCGTAATTTTTTACGGTTTTTCTGCTGGTTAGTATATTTTATTATTTGCTAAATTTTTTATGATGTTAATAACAAAAACGAATGATTCATAATGCTAATACTAACATTATTTAAATTTATTATTGATCTGAGACCAATCCAGATAACTATTATGACAGCTGGATTTTTTTCGTTTATCAGGTTTATTTCAAGCGGTATCCAATATTTAGCACAAAAGAAATAGGAGTCAAAAAATGCCAAATAATGCAGAATTACCAACATCAGTTAAGAAATTTAAAAAAAGCCTTTCTAAGGCAATAGAGGAAAAGGATTGGCAAACGTTATTAAGTTGGCTGCAGAGCGCTTGGGGGCTTATTGAGGACTATAAGTCCCTTTTGTCCGAAGAGCTAATAGCTTTAATCCAGCTTGGCCACCTTAAATCTTGTATTGAAGCGTTAAATTCTACCAATGCTGAGACTAAAATTATTCAGGATGTTCAAATTATTTTGGGTAAAGACGAGCAGCCAGAGGGGCTTTCTGTTGAAGTGCTTGCTTATTGTTATAGGGCGCTAGTTAATGTACTGAAAATTATGGGCTTTAATGTTCAAGAAACAGAAGTTTCCCCACATATGGCTTATCGTCGGCTTACTATTAAAGCAACGTATGGTTTAGAGGAGGTTTTAACTAAAGCATTCCGAAACACTTTAGGCTTGAATTTTAATATTAATGTGGCACAAGAAGCAAAAAAAAGTGTAAGCATTTTAAACGGGTTAAAAGATTGTTTATTGGAGCTAAAGATAAGATTAACCACTGAAATCTTAAGCGAGACGGGATACTATCTATCAGTTAAAGTTGAAAATGCAATAAATTTTGCTGCGCTGTTAGAAACTTTAACAGTGTTTGGCATTGATTTTCAGCTTCCAACGGAAGGACAAAATAATCTGCGCATTCCTTTTAGTGATGCTCTTGAGAAGCTTTGTTGTGCCCAGGAATTTTCTCGGTTTATTTCGGTTTTTAAAGAGAGCTTTGAGCATCAAGTGGCTAATGCAACTGCAGCAAATCTCTATCAAGCAGGGGGGGAAGCTGATTTAGCGAATGATTTCAAAAGGGCTTATATCCTTTATAAGCTGGCGATAAGTAAAGAACAAGGACATCTCGGAGCTCGTTGCAATTTAGCAATGCTAATTATAGAAAATCGAGTAGATTCTAAGGCTGGTGAGGATGGGAAATATGCAATAAGTTTACTCATAGAAGGCGCGGAACGCGGACACATGCGATCAGCGTATAGACTTGCCATACTTTATCAACAGGGTAATAAAATTCATGGGGTGGCTGTTGACCTTGTAAAGGCATTAGAATATTTTACAAAAGCATGGGAATTAATTCCTGGTAACGTGAAGAATACCTCTGAACTAGCTAAAAAAATCGAAAATGAAATTTTCAAAATACGGCAAAGCCCATTTTTTGCTGTGCCTAAAGTGGTAGCGCCGCTGCCACAAGTACGGCAACAGCAGCAACAACAAGCGCAACCAGTGTTAGAAAAAACTTCATTGATGCCAGCTAGGCAGACCACCTCAATACAAGCGCAGCAAGCCAAACCTGAGAGGGTACTACCGCAAGTGGTTCGACAAGCTGCGTCTATAGCAGTAACACATGGTGCTGCTGCGGGCGTAGTTAACGATGATGAAGTTGTAGGCGCATCAGGGCAGCAGCATTCTAATATCACTGACTTGGCTTTAGCGTTAAGAGTATATTCTGGTACTTTTCCGGAGTCTTATGAAAAAATTTGGCAATTAGGTTCTGGAGATTTCTTAAAAAGCGCTCAATTACTTCTAAGAGATTACACTAAAGACAATTCCGCCGTTATAAGATTATTTACAGGTCATTGGAATAGGCATCACATAGCTGAAATAACATCAATTTTAGCCGATCAGAATCTAAGCAATGAAAATGCTTTGGTAGAACGCTTACTTGAGCTTAGGCCATCACTTAAAAACCAACATGGCTCATTAGCGGCGCGCATTGAATTTATTTTTGATAAGTATAGAAAAACTGAGTCCGACTTAAGGTCGAATATTAGGGCAAGGAGGCCTTGCGCATACTCAAATTAAAGCTCTCAGCGGCAGCCTATTTTGCCTAGTTTAACGATTTTATGGCTGCCTCTCTCTAATCCGTTACCTAATTAAACCCAATTATCCTTAACTGCTGGCTAATTTTTAATTAGCCTAAGTATAAAAATCTATAGATAAATCTGCCAATTGATAGGATAATGAAAAAAGTTCAGGTATTATAATAAGTTCTTAAAAGAATAAATTGGGCAATGGATATGAAAAAAGTGGGAATTGCTGAGATGGCACCTTTGTTTTTAGTGCTAGCAATTGACAGCATGGGGTTGGGAATTTTGTTTCCTATTTTGAGCAGTATGATTATCGACCCAAGCTCAACATTTTTGTCGCCACAAACCTCTAATTTAGTGCGTGAATTTTTTTATGGCTTAATTATTGGTATTTATATGATTGCCTGGTTTTTTGGCTCGGCTATTTTAGGTGATTTATCCGATATTATCGGCCGTAAGAAATCCCTATTAATCTGTTTGTTGGGAGCCTGTGTTGGCTATCTTATCTCAGGTATGGCGTTTTATTTACATAGTTTAAGTGTATTAATTATTGGTCGTCTGGTTGCTGGTTTTACTTGCGGTAGCCAGCCTATTGCTCAGGCTGCAATTGTGGATATTAGTTCTCCCGAAGATAAAGCGCGCAATATTGGTTTTATCTTATTAGCAAGTTCTTTAGGCTTCGTGTTTGGACCATTAGCAGGTGGTATATTATCAGACAGTCGTTTTTTTTCTTGGTTCAATTATGCAACGCCAATGCTTTTTGCAGGTATTTTTTCTTTAGCAAATGCTGGTCTATTATGGAAATATTTTTCAGAAACATTTACGGCAACGCGAAAAGCTAAAATCCAGCCAAGTCTTGCGTTTAAAATTTTTATTGATGCTTTTAAACATCCTAAAATCTGTTGGTTATCATTAGTTTTGCTGATTTTTATCTCTGGCTGGGGGGAATATTTTGGTTTTATCGCGCAATTTTTATTGCGCCGCTATGCCTATTCTTCTCTACAAACTTCTTTGTTTATGGTTGTTCTAGCGATTGGATTTAGCATTAGTTTTGGATTTTTAGTGGATTATTGCTCTGCGCATTTTAACCTCAAGCGTTGTATTTGCTTTAATTTATTTGTAGCTGCTGCAGTTTGCTTAATAACGTTTTTGACTTATACGCCATGGGTTGCTTGGGTGGGGAGTATTTTGGTTGGCCTATCTGTAGGGATCGCATACTCACTTCTCATTACCATGTTTTCAAACCAAGTGGATGAATCAGAGCAGGGGTGGGTCATGGGCGTGACAAATGCGATTATGGCGCTGTCTTTTGGCGTAACGACTTTTTTAAGTGGTTTTGCAGCTCATCTTAGCGAAGGCTTGCCAATCCTCTGGGCATGTTTTGGTATGTTTATTGCGGGTATTCTTTTGAGGACTAAAAAAATCTAGAGCTTGCTGCTTAGGCATGGAAGTTGCATAAGCTTTAAGCATGAAAAAAAATAAACATCTGGCTAAAATTTGTGACCTGCGATAAAAAACTCAAAAGGAGACAGGATGTTACTTCCATTTAAAGTATCAAAGCCTTTCACTCTTGGGATTGAACTAGAAATTCAAATTGTCAACCGGGAAAATAATGATCTTAGCGGTTTGGTAGATGATATCCTTCAGCATTTAAAACATGCTTCTTACGACCAACAAATTAAACCTGAAATTACGCAATCCATGCTGGAAATTAATTCAGGAATTCATGATAATGTTCAAAACCTTGCAACAGAGCTTCATAACATAAGGGACCAGCTGCTCGCTCAAACAGAAAGCCTAAATATATTCTTTGCAGGTGGCGGTACGCACCCATTTCAAATGTGGAATGAAAGAAAACTTTATCCTAAAAAACATTACATCCAAACGGAAAAGAAGTATGGTTATCTAACAAAAATGTTTACGGTTTTTGGGATGCATATTCATATTGGTTGTGCTAATCCTGAAGATGCGCTTTACTTAACGCATGCTTTGGCGCGTCACATCCCTCAATTTATTGCGCTTAGCGCTTCTTCGCCTTTTTGTCAGGGAGTGGATACTGAGTTTTGCTCATCACGTAGTAATATTACTAACCTTTTTCCTTTAAGCGGTATGCCGCCATTTATGTTAAATTGGCAAGAATTTTGTAATTATTTTGATAAGATGCAAAAGCTACCTTGGGTAGAGAATATTAATAATTTTTATTGGGATATTCGCCCAAGGCCTGAATATGGCACCATTGAAATTCGCGTCTGCGATATGCCACTGACGATTGAAAAATCTGTTGCGATAGCCGCTTTTGCGCAATCCTTGGCAAAATACTTGCTTGAAGAAAAACCGTATCAGTTAACGGATGACAAATATGATCTCTATCGCTATAACCGTTTTCAAGCAAGCAAATCAGGCTTTGAGGCAGAATTAATTGAGCCCCAAACATTTAAAGAATATCGATTGATCGATGACTTATTTGAAACTTGTCGGAAGGTAGAGCCCTATAGTAAAAAACTTGATAACGAAGCCTATATGCTAAAGCTTATTAAAGATGTGGCTAATAAACATAATGATGCTGCATGGCTACGGAAGTTGTTTAATGAGGGTGAATCTTTAAAAGATATTGTTTACCTCGCCGGGCATCTGTGGGCTGGAAAAATAAAAGCCAATTATTCTTGATGCTTTTTACATTCTTCAGGGAGACTGCTAGGCGGTTCTAGCGCTTGTTCTAAAACCGCTTCCATGGAATCCACAAAAATAAAATGAAGTTGCTTTCTTAGTTCACTAGGTACATCTTCTAAGTCATGTTTATTATGGGTTGGTAAAATAATCGTCGTGATTTTAGCCCGATGTGCGGCTAAGATTTTTTCTTTAATTCCGCCGACAGGTAATACCTGGCCGCGTAACGTAATCTCTCCTGTCATTGCGTAATAGCTATGAACATTTCGCTTGGTAATGAGTGAAGCGAGCGCTGTTGCAATCGTAATGCCGGCAGAAGGGCCATCTTTAGGAATAGCACCTGAAGGAATATGGATGTGAATCGCATGATCGTTTAAGGCATCTTTTTCAACACCAAGAGCCTCTAAGTTCGAACGGACATAGGATAGGGCAGCTTGAGCACTTTCACGCATAACATCACCTAACATCCCTGTTAAAATAAGCCTTTCATTGCCACTAGGCATCATGGTTACTTCAATAAAGAGTAGTTCTCCACCTGCTGAAGTCCAAGCAAGGCCGGTGGCAATACCCGGTCGGCTTGTTCTTTCTGCAGTTTCTTCAAAATAACGCAGCTGTCCTAAAAAGTCTTTTACAACTTCAGGGGTGATAACAACAGTATCAGTTTTCCTGTTGACGATTCTAAGCGCAGCTTTGCGGCATGAGGTGGCAATTTCGCGATCTAGGCATCTGACGCCAGCTTCACGGGTATAGCCGTGAATGATAGAACTAATTGCTTCAGGTTTAAAAATAATTTCATCGGATTTTAAGCCATGTGCAGCGCGCTGTTTTGGAATTAAATATCTTTGAGTGATTTGTAGTTTTTCATCATCGGTATAACCAGAAAGGTGCAGTAACTCCATGCGATCTAGTAGTGGATCTGGAATGTCATATAAGTTATTAGCGGTAACAATAAATAGCACCTGAGAAAGATCAAAAGGAACAGATAAATAATGGTCAACAAAGCAATGATTTTGTGCGGGATCCAAAACTTCTAGTAATGCAGAAGAAGGATTGCCGCGCCAATCAGCGCCTAACTTATCTAATTCATCAAGCATTAATACTGGGTCTCGCACACCTGCTCTTTTAAGACTCTGAATAATTCGCCCTGGCAGGGCACCAAAAGACGTGCGCCTTTGTCCACGAATTTCAGCAACGTCATGTATACCACCCAATGAAATTCTGACAAATTTTCGGCCTAAAGCACGAGCGATGGAATGGCCTAAACTTGTTTTTCCAACGCCCGGAGGGCCGACCAAACAAAGAATAGGTTCGCTTGCGCATAAGTCAGTTGGTGTTTCTAATTTAACATTTGGGCTCGTGTCAGGTGCCGATATTTGTGCGGTAGGAATAGGTACTTGGCTTGTCGTATCAATGCAACGTACATTTTTTGCAATGCTTCTTTCTTCGCGTAGTTTTCTCACTGCGAGATATTCAATAATCCTGTCTTTAATTTTATCTAAATTATAATGATCTTCATCAAGGATTTTTCTGGCGTGTTGAACATCAATTTGGCTACCAGTAAGCTGATTCCAGGGCAAAGAAAGTAGCCACTCCAAGTAAGTGCGTATCATGCTGTACTCGGGGGTTGAAGCGGGGATGCTAATTAATCGTTCGTATTCGCGGTAAGCCTCAAGCTTAGCTTCAAAGGATAAATTGGCTTCATCTATAAGTTTGCGTAAACCGCTGCTATCTTTTTGATATTGGTTTTTCTCATGATTTAAATCTAATTTTTTTTGAATAGCAGATATTTGCTCATGCAAATAAAATACCTCAGTTCTATTTGGCATTATAACCTCCAGTTTGTGTACTTCCATTGCCTTATTAACCCTCTTTGCTCACTTACCAGCGCGTACACTCTGGTCCTCAGACTACAACGCACTTGCGCTCAAGGCAAAATACTATGTTTCGAAAGAAGTTTAATTAAATTCTGGAGCTATTGATCTTCTACCTCCATGAGGCGCATCCCTTGGGCATGTAATTTCTATAAGTGATGCAGTAGCTATGAGCATAATTATTGCTGAACAGCAAATTTTATGCCCATCAACTACTGCGCTTCTCAGGATATATCCTGAGGTTAATAATAATCAGCAATAATTGCTATTGCTGTTGAGGAGGTTATTCTTCCTCAATATCGCTTCTGCGACCGCCGCCGTGTGAATGCTCGCCACCTTTACGACCCATTTCTGCCATCGCTTCATGGCCGCGAGTTTCAGCCGCTTTACGAGAGGCTTCACTTTTTTTTGTGGGATCACTTGCTAAAGCTTTTCCTCCTTTTTGGCCCATCGCTGCCATCGCCTCATGGCCGCGAGTTTCAGCCGCTTTACGAGAGGCTTCACTTTTTTTCGATGGGTCAGCATTAAGTGCTTCAGCACCTTTACGACCGGCTTCTTCACGTGTCATTGTCATACTTTATCTCCTTAGTTAGTGTTAATAATAATTTATATGTGATTGCTGGTTATCACCAATCCCATACTAGTTTTGCTACATATTTTTTATGCCAGGGTTTTTACTTCTGGCATTTTATTGTGCTATATGTAATGCACAATCCATGCCAAGTATCTTGAACTATTTATCTTCTCTGAGTTCTAAAATTTTTTGGCCGATCGCCTCTAGTTTTTCAGAAGAAAATTTTTCTCTTGCTTTAGGGAAAACGGTTTCTTCTTCTTCCGACATGTGAAGCGTAATTAAATCTCTTAATGCCATAAACTTAGGTTTCCATGAATCAAATGCATAGGGGACAAGGTGTAATTCATCAAGACCAAGTTTTGCAAAATGATGCGCCTGATAGCTTTTTTCAATAAGCTGACGAAGTTCATCAATCGTCATAGCTTCTGTGTAAAAAATATCTTCTTCAGCTTTCATGTGATTCCTAACAACAACTTCAAGTTCTTTAAAAAGCTGGTTAAGTTTTTCTTTGTCACTAGTATCAAGTTTTTCGATTTGATCAAAGTAATAAAGAAATTTTTGATGGTCGTCGTGTAAAATATCAATAGCATTCATAAGCAGTGGTCTCCAAAAGGCAAATAGAAAAATTACGTCTGCTATGTAGTGCAATTTTTAAGCCAACTTATAGCATTAATGCTATTTCTACCTGGCTTTAGGGATCGATCGAGTAATTATTCTTGCTCAATAGATTGATTTGTGTCTTCCGGTAGCTCAAGGTTTTCTCGTTTCTTGTCTAAAGTTTTATCTTGTGGCTGCTGATGGGGATCATTTGTTTGCTGAGAAATAAATTTATCTTCTCCGCCAGATAATGGATTGGAAGCATCAACATTGTTTTCCACGGTTTCGTCAAGCGGTTGCCGGTTCATATTACTCTCCTAAAAATAGTTTAAATATATAAGAGCAAAATGAATGCCAATTTTGAAAACAAAAACTATTTTGGAATGAAATTTGCTAACAGATAAAAGGCAGTTTCCAACAGAGGTGCTATGAAATCATCTGAAAATAATGTTTATCTTTTAGGGGGTGCACGTATTCCTTTTGCAAGAAGCTTTAGCGACTATGCCACCTTTTCTAGAAAAGAGCTTATGTTAGCTTCATTAAGTGTGCTTGTGAAGAAACTTGGTTTGAAGAACAAGCTTGTTGATGATGTTGCAATTGGCGCTGTCATTAATAGTGCTTCAGATTGGAACTTGGCAAGAGAATGTATTTTGGCTACTGATTTGAATCCTGAGACGCCTGCTTATAATATCCAGCGTGCATGTGGAACAAGTTTGGAAGCCGCATGGCATATTGCTTTGAAAGTTCATACTGGTGCTATTGATTATGGTATTGCAGGTGGGGTAGATACAAATAGTGATATGCCTTTTGAAGCATCCACTCAATTACAAAAAGCGCTGCTTAAATTCAAACGTGCAAAAACTTTTTTGCATCGGTTAAATGCAATTAAAGATATTTCTTTGTCTCGTTTAAAACTACAGATCCCTACCATTCGTGAACCTCAAACGCATCTTTCGATGGGAGAACATTGTGAATTAATGGTAAAAGAATGGCATATTTCTCGCAAGTCGCAAGATGAGTTATCACTCGCTAGCCATATCAATGCGGCCAGAGCTTATGATCAAGGTTTTTTTGATAGGCTGGTTTATCCTTTTAATAGCTTAATCAAAGATGCAACGATCCGTAGCGATACTTCTTTAGAGAAATTAGCAAAGCTTAAACCCGCGTTTGATGCTGTTAATGGAACGCTGACAGCAGGTAATAGTTCTCCTTTATCCGATGGTTCTGCCTGCGTGCTCATCGGTAATATTGCTGCCGCTCATAAGCTTGGTTTAAATCCTGTCGCAAAAATAATCGACTTTCAAGTGGCGGCGGTAAATTTTGTTTATGATGCAGGCTTACTGATGGCGCCAACAAAAGCTGTGGCAAAGTTATTACTTCGAAACCGCCTTACTTTTGAGGATATTGATTATTTTGAAATCCACGAAGCATTTGCTGGGCAAGTTTTATGCACATTAAAAGCATGGGAGTCAGAAAAGTATTGCCGTGAGCAATTAGGTCTTACTGCAGCACTGGGCTCGATTGATAGAAAAAAATTAAATATTGTTGGGAGTAGTATTGCGATCGGTCATCCTTTTGCAGCAACTGGCGCAAGAATTCTTGCAACATTAGGAAAGTTGCTTGCTGACAAAAAACCAAAGCGAGGTTTAATTTCTATTTGTACAGCTGGAGGGATGGGAATTGCAGCACTGCTAGAATCTGCTTGATGATAAGAGATAACGATGAATTTTGGCATAAGATTTGCTTAAGTGTTTTTTTGCTGTGAAAGGCAAATTTTAATTTTAACTGGAGATAGATTATGACTAGGTCAAGAGAAGATGCTGTAAGCAAAGCTAGCCAATCGCGTAGCCATGAAAACAGGGTAGAGGGTGGAAAAAAAGCGGCTGAAACAAGAGGGCATGAAAGTCTGGCGAAAGCAGGTGCAAAAGGCGGAGCTCATTCCCATGGCAGCGGTAGGCAAAAGGATAGAGGTTAGAAAAATAGTATGTTGCCATGGGTTTTTAAAAACGTTTTAAAGACCCATGGCGGCAAACTTTATTAAGTTTTAAGGAAAGCAGAATGCTTCAATTAGAACCTAGAGATTTATTTGTTTTAATCTCTTTTTTGTTATACCTCTTATTATTCGGCGCGAATAAGTATCTATTAAACGAATTTGTTCTTTGCTTCACCGCTAATATAGTAAAAATATCAATAAAAATGCTGGCTGTAAAAACTTTAGAATCCTTTGAATTAGTTTTATTGATTACGTTAGGCGTGATATTTTTATCCTAGAAACTTTCCATATAGGTGTGATGAGTCATGAATTCATTAGAAAAGGAAGACAGTCTTTACCTCCTACAGCATGCTAAAAATCCCGTTAATTGGTTACCCTGGGGGGAAAACGCCATTCGATTCGCGCAAAACAATCATAAACCAATTTTGCTTTCTATAGGCTATTCTGCTTGCCATTGGTGCCATGTGATGGCAGATGAATCTTTTTCAGATATTGAAACCGCTTCTATCATGAACCAGCGCTATGTAAATATCAAAGTGGATAGAGAGGAACGACCAGATTTAGACAAGCTATACCAACATTGCCATCAATTGCTGATGGGATCTCCAGGCGGTTGGCCACTGACAGTGTTTTTAGACGCAAGAGATTTAACACCATTTTTTGGCGGCACTTATTTTCCCCCTGAGCCAAAATTTGGTTTGCCAGCCTTTAAAGAAATTCTTATTCAACTTTCTGATTACTATGCTGAACATACTGAAGAAATTTCTCACCAATCGCAGGAGTTGCACCAAGCGTTACAGCGTTTAGCGCCTGAGAAGGCTAGCAAAGCACCGCTTAACACTTCACTGATTGAGCGAGCTTTTGTTGAAATAAAATCAGAATTTGATTTTGTGCATGGTGGAATAGGTAATGCGCCTAAATTTCCGCAAGCGCCTGTTTTAGAATTTTTGTTACACTATGGCTGGCATGATTGCCAAAAGAAGGCTAGCGCTAATGCAGCAATACAGATGGTGCTACAAACGCTAAACCAAATGGCTCAAGGAGGCATCTATGATCAGCTTCAGGGTGGTTTTTTTCGCTATAGTGTGGATGCTGAATGGAGAATTCCACACTTTGAAAAAATGTTGTACGACAATGCGCAGCTTATATATTGTTATGCCACTGCTTACCAAATTGAACCAAACCCATTATTTAAAGCAGTTATTGAAAAAACAATTAATTGGCTTGTGAGTAATATGCGTTCATCGGAAGGGGGCTTTTACTCAGCCTTAGATGCTGATACCGATCATCAAGAAGGAAAATATTATTGTTTTGATAAAGAAGAGGTACAGCAATGTTTGACTAAGGAAGAATATCAACTTGTCGCTGCTTATTATGGCCTTAATCACCAGCCTAATTTCCACGACCATTGGCACTTGTATATCGACCAAAGTGTAGAAAAATGCGCTAGTAAGCTCAAGCTCTCAGAGGATGCTATCAAAAAAATGCTTGTTTCTATTCAGCATAAACTAATGCAATTAAGAAAAAAAAGAACGCAGCCTGCTTGTGATAAAAAGATTTTAACCAGCTGGAATGCTTTGCTCGTTAAAGCCTTGATAAAGGCGGCTAAGGCGCTTGATTGCCAAGAATATAGCAAAATTGGCCGAGAGTTAATGGATTTTATTTATAACAATTTATATAAAAATGGTCGGCTATTTTCCTGTTATCAAAATGGCAAGACTAAATTTCTAGGTTATCTCGATGATTATGCTTTTACGCTCGATGCCTTAACTTATCTCATCCAATCAGATCATCAAGAACGTGATACTGAATTTGCTAGCCAACTAGCAGATGTTATGTTAGCGCATTTTCAAGATGAACAAGGCGGCTTCTTTTTCACTTCAAATGAACATGAATTTGTTATGCATAGGTTAAAAAGTTTTGCTGATGAAGCAATCCCTGCGGGCGGTGCAATTGCGCCTATCGCATTAGCTAAGCTAGGATATTTAGCTGAAAAGCAAGACTACCTACATGCAAGAGATAAAACATTAATGATTGCCTCTAGTCTGCTTGTTAAGCATCCCACTGCATATCCTAGCCTAATGAATTGCTTAAAAAGTGTGCTTGATGCGAAAGGCGAAGATACGCTTTTTTAAAATAAAGCACCTTTCTTGCTTGATCAGCTAAATTTTGCTTTTTTTGGGCTTCCTCGCCGTTTTTACTAGATTTTTTGGCGTCAATTTCGCGATAGCTATCTATTTGTGTCATAAATTTTTCTCCTTAGATTTTTTATCTTGAGCTTAACTGCAATTCATACGCCAATAAAAAAATGGCACTGTTTTTGCAAAAAATATCCAGTAGCTTTGTTAAGAGGCTTATGTTTATTCAAGATGATTAAGGGGGTAGAATGATAAAAAAATATTTATTAGTAGTGGCATTGATTAACTTATGCTTATTCCCAGCCGTTGTTTACTCAGCAGATAGCGAAAGTTCATCAAGTAAAGCTGCTCAAGATGACGCTGTAAAAAAGCCAACAACGACGCTTGAACAGCATGTGGCGGTCTTAGAATCCGAAATTGCTGAATTAAAAAAACAGGAAAAAAAACCTACGGCTTCACAAGCCTCTGCCTCAGTTATAATTGCCCCTTATTTGAACATTGATGCGTTAGCTGTAGTTTTATTACCTACTTATAATGAAGATATATTATTGCTAAAACAAAATCAACGCTTGCAAAATCAAGTTTTGAAAAGCAATGCCGATGATAAAAGTATTGTTGATCATCCTTTATTAGAAATCAGCGGCAAAGTTGAAGGGCAGGCATACGTGCGCAATGGTAATAACTCAGGGCATACGAGTAGTATAGATCTCTCAAGTGCAGAGTTGGCTATAGCGGCTCATATTAATCAGTGGGTCACAAGTCTGGTCACGATAGGGTATGATAGAAACACCGGTTATCCAGTGAATGTTAGCAGTAACCGAGCATTCATTGATCAAGCCTTTATAACGCTTGGTAATTTTAATCAGTCGCCATGGTATGGAACTTTAGGGCAAAAATATTTGCCTTTTGGCCAATATAATAATTTTATGATTAGCGCTACCTTACCACAATCGGTTGGGAGAACGCGTGCACCAGTGTTGCAGGCCGGCTATCAGCATTTAGGGGATGCAGGCCTGTATGGCAATCTCTATGTTTTTAAAGGGTATACGAAAATAAATTCATCAAATGATAATATTAACCGCGGCGGTTTTTCTTTAGGTTATGAGTTCAAGAAAAATGCTACTTCTTTAGATTTTGGTGCTGATGCTATTACAAATATTGCTGATGCTCAAGGTATGCAAGGCACGAATGGTACGGGATTTGAAGGATTTGGCAAAGGTAGTGATAATGAATATCTTGATAAGCGCATACCTGGAATAGATTTGCATGGAAAATATAGACTGCGTGCATTAACATTTTTAGCTGAATATACAGCCGCCACTAAACGCTTTAACGAAAATAACTTAAGCTTTAATGGGCATGGAGCACAGCCTCAGGCATTTGATTTTCAAGCAGGTTATAATTTTTCTGCTTGGCAAAAACCTAGTTCCTTTGCTATTGGCTATGATCGCAGTTGGCAAGCTTTGGCATTAAATATCCCACAACAACGATATATTGCAGCCTTTAATATTTCTGTTTGGAAAAATACGCTCGCAAGCCTTGAAGTTCAGCATGCGATTAGCTATCCTGGCTCAGATACGGCAAGCGGCCAGGGTATATTCGTCTATCCTCAAACGACACATAATATTAATCAATTGACAGCACGTTTTGGTATTTATTTTTAAACTATTTTTATCTTTCGGGTTGGTGATAGCTTTAAAATTTGTAAGGGCCACAAAAGCTGCGCTCATGATCAACTGTGTAGGTATATTCTGTTTTAGCTTGATTAGCAATAATTCTTACAGGGCCACGGTTAGCTTGACCAAGTATTTGAAAAATTTTATCCATAATATCTTTAGGTTCATTAGAGATTGAAGGTTTAAAAAAGAGGGGGCCTGGATAAATAGTGTACTCCACACATTCTTTGCCGCCACTGTATAAACTATTGGGGCAGGGGCCTAGCCACCTGCGTGGGAAATATGGTTGTGGTCCCATATCATGAGGATTTTTAGGTACAGAAAAATCCAAATATTTAATATCACGTAGTGCAATAGTAAAATTAATATTATATTCGCCTAAATATTTATTTCCATTAAGATAAAGCTTTTGATGGTAGACTCCTATGGGCGAGTTACAATTTGCATATGTTATGTTGCTAATACTAAAAAGTAATAAAAAAGAAAATTTTTTTAACATGTGGGGAGATGTTGTCGTTATTATCACAACATTACTTTAAGCAAATGTTATGCCAGCTTTTTTTCTTTCGTATTATAAAAACGAAGCAAGGCTTTCTCTAATTCTATAAATAAAAACTGCAGAATTCCATAAAGTGTAATATAACCCCACCAAGATAAGTTAATCGTTGTCGTACCAAAAAGTTTATGCATCCATGGGAGATAAGTAAATAATAACTGAAAAAATAAAACAACAATAACAGCGGCTACTGCAATTTTATTGCCAAAAAATCCTTCCCAATTTAATGCGGAGGCAATAGCCTCTCTGCTGTTAAAAAGGTAAGCAACTTCGCCTATAACTAAGGCATTAACTGCAACTGTGCGTGCTGTGTCAATGGGTAAGAGGGAGGCGCGTGCCCAAAGATACAGCCCAAAACTGCCTAGCAGCATTAAAACAGAGACGAATAATACCCGCCAAACTAGCAAAGGAGAAAAAATGGCGCTGTTAGCTTTTCTTGGTGGTCGTGTCATGACATTTTTTTCGGCCGGCTCAAATGCAAGCGATAAGGCTAAAGTAATGGATGTAATCATATTTACCCAGAGAATCTGCACGGGTGTAATTGGTAGTGTCCATCCTAATAATATTGCTGCCATGACCGCTAGCGTTTCACCGCCATTTGTTGGCAGGATAAAAAGAATCGTTTTGCGTAAATTATCATATACTGTTCGCCCTTCTTTTACAGCGGCCACAATAGAAGCAAAGTTGTCATCTGTAAGTACAATTTCAGCAGTTTCTTTTGCTACTTCAGTGCCTTTTTTTCCCATAGCGATGCCAACGTTAGCAGACTTAAGTGCAGGAGCATCATTCACGCCGTCACCTGTCATAGCAACGATATTGCCTTTGTCTTGAAGCGCTTGAACTAATTTTAATTTGTGCTGTGGGGAAGTACGGGCATAGATATTAACGTCATCAACAATCTGAATAAGTTCAGCGGAAGAGAGCTTATCTAGCTCATTTCCATTTAAAACTTTTTCAGGATGGTGTATACCTAATTTCTTAGCAATTGCACTAGCAGTTGCGACATGATCACCGGTAATGAGTTTAACGCAAATGCCAGCTGATTGGCATTCAGCAACAGCCGCAACAGCTTCCTGCCGTGGAGAGTCAAGTAAACCTAATAATGCTAAAAGAGTTAAACCTTGTTCTACGTCGTTGAGTTGCAAACTATTTTGCCTGCTAGCGCTGGGTTTCATTGCAATTGCAATAACCCGTTTACCTTGAGTTGCTAAGCGATCAATTTCGTTTTGCCAGTAATCTCTATCAATTGCTGTTGTCTGTCCATTAATATTCTGTAAATCGCACATGGTTAAAATTTTTTCTGGCGCGCCTTTAACATACACATAGGCTTGGTCCGCTTGATTATAATGCAAGCTTGCCATGAACTTATGTTCAGATGCAAAAGGAATAAAGTCAATTAAGGGATAAGATTCTTTTTGACGGGAAATATCTTTTTTTGCTTTTAAACCTAAGCTAAGTAGCGCGCCATCAACAGGGTTTCCTTGTAAATGCCAGCCAGTATCAGTTTGTGTTAACGTTGCGTCATTACACAAAATAGCCGCTTGAACAACTTGCTGAAGATCAAAAGAACTTTCTAAAGCAATGCTGTTTTCTCCCACATAAAAATTACCAATATCATTGTATCCAGAACCGCTAACATGAATGTGATGTTGTGTCGTAATAATATCTTGTACTACTAATTCATTTAGCGTCAAAGTTCCTGTTTTATCTGTGCAAATAATGTTTACTGAACCCAGCGTTTCTACAGCAGGTAAATGTCTAATAATGGCTTGCCGCTTGGCCATGCGAGTTACTCCAATAGCTAAAGCAATGGTAATAATTGCTGGTAAGCCTTCTGGAATAGCGGCAACAGCCAAACCAACAGCTGCCATAAACATAGTATCTAAAGAGTAACCACGAACAAAACTTCCAAAGACAAAAGTAAAACCTGCAATAATTAAAATAATGGCGGTTAACCAGTGTGAAAAGGTATTTAACTGTTGCAACATTGGCGTTGTAATAGTGTTAACGTCCTCAAGCATGGCACTAATGCGGCCAACTTCAGTCTTGTTGCCAGTGGCAACGACAATACCCATGCCTTTTCCGTAAGTAACTAATGTCCCGGAATAAGCCATGCAATTGCGATCACCTAAACTCGCATTAGTTGCAACTGGCATGATCGTTTTATCAACTGGCATGGACTCGCCGGTTAAAATCGCTTCCTGAATTTGTAAGCTTTTGCTAGATAGTAAGCGTATGTCGGCAGGTACTTTATCACCTGCGCTTAATAACACAATATCACCTGGTACTAGAGACTCGGCTGCTATCGTCATTTGCTTATTATTTCTTATAACTTTGGCATGCAAAGAGAGCATCTGGCGAATCGCATTTAAGGCTTTTTCTGCTTTTCCTTCTTGGATAGCGCCTATCACGGCATTAATAATAACAACGGCTAAAATAACGCCCATATCAATCCAGTGTTGGAATAGGGCGGTTGCTACAGAGGCTGCTAATAATACATAAACTAAGACATTATTGAACTGAACGAGGAAGCGCGCTATTAACCCGCGCTGCTTAGCGACACCTAAAGTGTTCAAGCCATAGGTTTTTAAGCGATTTTCAGCTTCTGCTTGGTCTAGCCCTTCTATTTGGCTTCTAAGCTGCTGCAGTACATCCGTGCTGTCACAAGAATACCAACAATTTTGCTGAAAGATCATCGTTCCTACCATGAGTTTTAAAAAGCTTATTAGATAATATTGAAGTAATTTACCTTTTTTAGCAATGTCTCAAGTTAAGGTATAATGGCTTCATGTCTTTGGCTTTATAAATTATCCCCTTGAGGAAACAATATTTCTGTACAGTTTGTGCCTCCTCATGGAATATTATTTAATTTATTTTTTTGCAAACGACCAATGAAAGTAAAAACATCCTTATTTGGACTTATTTTAGGCGCAATTTTTTTATCTCATCTTGCCTATGCGCAGCATTTTACCTTTTGGGGTATGCCTCATCCACATCATCATTATGGTTTCCATAAATTGCGGGATTTACCACTGGTAAGGTTTGTTAAAGATAGAGTTGTCTTAGGCAATAAACGCCAAGAGGCGCCTGTCGTATATGAGATCTATAATAAAGATCAAAAAGATGTTCAAATAAATACAGCTAAAATTAATGGCGCTACTCAAATTGACTATAAATTAAATTTGCAAGCCAGGGATTTTGCTGCGTTTTATCTGGCTGAACACCGCTTAGATTTTGTTTGCCATCAAGAATTGAGGGATAAAGCAAGAAAAGTCCCTTGTGAAGAGGTGCTTGATGTCCGTGCCGTACAAGCGGTATCTCCTGCAGCAACCCAGGCAAGTGGCTGGATAAGTGCGAATGTATCACAGGATAATATGTGCCAGCACGTGTATGATACGCTACAAAAAGATTGTAAGCGTTTTTATGTTGCTTAAGTTGATCGTCATAAAGCGTTACCCGGCAGCTGCGCGTGCGCTTGTTCGGGGAGCTTCTGCTGCCTTGGCCGTTTGAGGTTCACAATGTATTGAACTAAAAATAGTACCTGAAATGCTGCCGATAAGTTGAGCAGCTGAAGCTTTGTCAGTGCTGTTAGTACTTGTTGCTGTTTCCGTTGTGATAGCAGGCTTTCTTGCTTTTAGCAGCAATTGTGCTTCATATAAATAAACTAGAGAGGTAAAGCCTGTTAAGTCTGGATAGGTTTTATCAAACAGACTTCTTCTAGCATAAACGGCTTGGCGTTCTTCAAAAGGTTCTTGTACAAAGCTTAAGTTTAAGATTGGCATGATTTCTTTGCGAAAAAACATTCTATTACTTGCTAATAGTTCTCGATTAGCTTTTTTTCTGCTGAGAAAACCATGAAGGAAATTAGCCTTCATATTTTGTGGTGATTCCTCAAGGGCTTTTTTAAACGCTTCAAAATTTGCATAATCCGCGGGGGCATGGCCAGCTAAAGCCTGCTGTTGCATTTCATCTAGTCGACCACGGTATTTGGGGGTGGCAGGCTGTCCTGTCATCCATGCAACAAATCTATTCCAACCATTTTTTATTCTACCAAAAAAACTTAAATCATTTGCAGTCGTATGTACCGTTAATACGTAGCTAGAAATCTTGTTTCTCGCATCATCTTCAGGGATTTTATTCACTAAATTGACAACATCTTGACCCGAAAAATCTTTTGCAGATCCCATAAATTTTGGGTGAGAAAGAAATTTTCCAACAGTCTGAGTTGAGACAACAGTTTGTACTGTCGCTGCTTGTTGAGGTGTTGGTTCTTGAGCTGCTAAAGCACGTCTGAGCTCATTTTGTTGGCAAGGTTCTAATGATGAAAAATTACTAAGCAGTGTATTAATTGAGCTCGCGGCTAATGTTGGCGTATCTTTAAAGATAGCAAGGTAAGCGACAGGCGAAAAGTTTGTAGCATTCTGCGCGGCTAACATAGTTAATGCTTGATCTAATACTTCCAGGTGCCTTACATTCATAGGCTTTGCTAAATTAATAATCATATATTGCAGATTCTCACCCAGTTGCTGTTTTAATTTCTGAAAGCCTTTAGGATCATCTTTAAATGCATAGCGGCGTAAAACTTCAGCAACAGTAACTTTGCTTGATAGTGCCTTGGAAAATGCGCTGGTGGCTTTATGAATGATTTCGCTTACTCGTTGTTCCCGTGCTTCATATTCAGCTTGTTGGCCAGTCTTTTCAATAATAAATTTTTTAGCAGTAGTATTGCCTTTGGCAAAGCTTGCTAATTTATTTCGTTCTGTTTGCGAAAGATTCTTGACAAAATCAAATAAAGGAATTAATTGTTGAATATTAAGCTGATGAGGTTTTAAGCCTGGCTTAAGCGTGGCCTGAAATGCTGCGGTTTCAAACACCGCTCTTAATTTTGCTAGTTTTTGATTTAAAATTTTTCGAAGATCCTCTTGAAGTACCCCTAGTGTAACTTGTTCTTTTGCTGTTATCTTTGCTTCCTGACATGCATCAAAACTGTTAATTTTACTCATGTATAAAAAAGCTTCGAGGTTTACTAGAAAATACTTAATAGTTTCTAAGTATTGGTTTTCTTCTATTGAGTTATCAAATTGGCCAGCATGGCGTTGGATTTCTAAAGCAGCTTGTTCTGGCAATGTAAGAATTTTCATGATAAGCCCCTTAGTTTTATTGTTCCTTGATTACATCCTAATACTCTAATCCTTAAGAAATGCTTAAGAATAAGCAAAGTTGACTAGGAATATAGTTTCAGTTAGGATAATTAGAGCAGTTATTTTTACTTTTTAAATAACTGATTGGGAGATGACATTCCTCCTATTCAAACCGCTCATTGAGCTGATGATGTCTACAGGTTTCCTTTGGTGTGTGAAGGAAGCGTGTAGTGCGCCCAAATCAGCTATCTATATTCTTCTTACCTACCAAGCGAACCTTTCAAAACTAACTGTTTTTCTTTTTTAAGAAAATTTATCGTTAATACTGGGAGAACGCTCTATGATATTTAAGAAAAGTTGTTTATATGCTTTGTTGGCCGTGTCTGGCGTTGGTCTTATAAAAAATTGTTTTGCTGGCGATATTCCTGATTATGATCCGGAAATAACAACGATTGTCGATAAGCGGCAAACCGCTAATACAATTAATCTGGTTGTGCGTGGCAATCTTCCGCTTGAGATTTGTTCTAATGGCAATCGGTGTTTTGCTACCGAAAAATTTTTTTCGGCTGTTACCAATGCAATGACTAAGCAAGGTTTAGCTGAATATACAAGTTTAATTGCAAGCGATAAAGTTCATTTAATTGTCATTGATTTAATGGGGACAGATGATTCATGGGAGCCAGAGCTTGTGAAAGAAGAATGGGCTTCCGTGACCGGAGTCATACCTAATTCTGAAATTTTAAAAGCAATCGCTAATCATGTTGACTTTGATCATGATATGCAATGGCCAATAACGAGTATGCAACCTAAAAACCAATTTGTGCCATGGCCAATTCGGTGGAATCAGTCTGCTGTTACTGAGAGTTCAGTGATTAATAATCTTAAGGGTGATGACTTAAAATCTTTTAAACTTAATCAACTTAAAGAATTAGTAAGTCATATTGCTGATCAGGTAAACCAAGAATACCAAGACAAAGATGGTAAAGTTATTCCAACGCTAATTTATTTTCACTGCTCACATGGGTTAGATCGTACTGGTGCAGTTGCAGTGTCTTATCTAAATAGCGTTTTCTATCAAGCGGCTAACGAACCACAAGCCGAGTTTAAAGGTCCTAAAAATGATATTTTTCATTTTGCTTATAAATATGGTGCAAGTATTTTTGAGGATGGGAAAAAAGTACTGCATGCACCCGATCAAAATGAAATTAATAATGCTGGATGGTATTGCATTGATAATGGACAAGGTAGTACTTGTACCACAAATAATTTGGATGCGAAGCAAGATGCGCCGGAAGATAACCCATGGGAACAATATCGTTTTAATAATGGAGATAAAAAAATTTTTCATTGGATATCAACCCATTACTGGTTTTTGAAGGAGGCAGATTTTCCAAATATCGGACAAGTAACTTTAAAAGATGAAAACTTAAAACCTTTATTAGATAAGCAGGGTAATCCTATTGTTGTGCGAGGTGATGTGAAAACTTGTACAGGTAACGATGATAAAGATAAAAATAATTTTTATTGCCGTTTGGTTAAGGAGGGTAGCGGTGTAACAGCAAAAGGAGATGTTATTAATTTAGCGGCCGATTTCAAAAAAGATTACAGTAAAGCAAAGTTTGAGGTGTTAGATGCTAATAAGTTCCCTTATGGTAAAGGCAGTAAAGATAATCCTATTTACCCGCTTAGGTCTGTTGCTATTAATGACCCCGCCATTCCATTTGGTACCATCATTTATTTGCCAGCCTTCGATGGTTTAATGGTTAATGGTGTTAAGCTTGATGGCTATTTTAGTGTGGACGATGATAGTTGGTCATTTGAGAATCAGCATATTGATATCTTTGATGGTTTCCATGATAACTATGATATTTTGATACCACAATTAAAAGCACGCGGTGTGGAAGATGATAAAACTAAAATTGAAATTGATGTTTGTGGAACTAGCGCAGAATGCTTAAGCCATATTAAGCCTTACAATTTCAATCCAACACAAGGAACTGGAAATTTAGCGATTAGCGCTCTGCCAGATAAGCCAGATGGGGTAACTGCCGAAATAATTGATGCCACACTAACTGATGCAAATCAAAATATTCAGCCACTGCAATTAGCTTGGGGAAAAACATTTAATTTGTCTAAACTCAAGGTAGGCTCCTATACTATTAATGCTAAACCTATTTCAACTGGCGGCGATGATGTGACCACTTATACGCTGTTATTTCAACAAGCAAAGAATAGTGATGGCTATAACTTTTTACTTACCAAAGATCAAACGACGAATCTGCAACCAACGCTAAGTGCATCTATTGCAAGCTTAGTACATCTAAATGTCCAAGGTTTACCGCAGGCTAGCAATGATATTCAACAGACACTAACTTTTAAAGAAGGAGACAGAATAGTCCAGCAATTTAAGATCAGCAATGGCACTTCACAAGCACTGCATTTACCTGACGGCCATACTTATGGTATTACTGCATCAACGCCCAGTGGTTATCAGGTGAGCGTTTCACCAACAAGTATTGTCATGCAACAAAAGAAATATCCCACTATAGTTGTGAATTATCAAGCTGCACAAAAGCAGCAGTGTAGTGTAAATTTTGGCTTGGATAAAGTTGTTATGGCAAATAAAGATCATGTTTTTGGTGTTGTTACGGCAAGCATTAATGCAAGTGGCTTTTCTTTGCCATTACAGCTTAATATTAAAACTCATCATTATGATCAAGTCATGGCACCTCAAGGTTGGAATGGGCAATTAGCAGAAGATGGTTATAGTATTCAAGGTGTAATTCAGAATCCTGCCAAAATTTCATTTCAAGGAGAAATTTATAATCACCAAAAATCAGGTGGGGATTTGTTAAAAGGAAATATTTCCTGGTTTATGCCCAATATAAGCAATAATGATGATGTGAGTATTAATGGTACGACTTGTAAAGTTACGCTGCCCAATGATCAATACTCGCAATGTATGGTAAATTTTAAACAACCACAAACCTGGCAAGACAATGGTAAAAGTTATGCGAATATTCATTTTATGGTGGATGCAAAAACGCCTGATCCTAACTTAAACATTAGTTGGATTAATAATGATTATCTTAGTTTAGCGCAGAATGAAAATTGGACAGCTTCCTTCAAGAACCACACGCTAAATGGAGTGGCGGCGGCAGCTGGAAATCATTTTAAAGGTGACTACAGTGTAACTGTTGCAACTAACAATCCCAATAACGTTATACCTAATAACGTCATTATTAATGGTCAAGATTGTGTGGTACAGCATCAATAAAATAAAAGGGCCTCTGCAGAGGCCCTTTGCTTAAACTATTGGCTCTTTTGATCAAGCTGAGGAATTTCAATCGTTTGTGTTGGAAAGGCAAAATCTGCGCCAGCTTGTTTGACGCACTGAGCAACCTGCAATAAAAACTTATGCTGTAGCTCAACGAAGGCTTCACTGGATATTTGTTTGGTAAAAGCTTGGACTTTGATGTTGATACTGCTAGCAGCAAGCTCTTGCAGTTTTGCAAAATAAGTTAATTCACTGTCAATTTCATCATTTGCAGATAAAGCAGTTAGAATATTTTGGCAAACGGTGTCAACAACGGCGAGATCTGAATAGCGAAGCCCAATAATATACAGCAAACGGCGATGGGTTCGCTTACTCACATTCTCAAGCGAAATGGTTGAAAAGATGCTGTTAGGAACAAATAAAAGCCGTCGGTCTAAGCGGCGTATAACTGTTAAGCGCCAACCAATTTTTTCAACAACACCTTCAATGTCTTTATCAGGTGAACTAATCCAGTCACCAACGGTGAAAGGCCTGTCCGCATAAATAAGTAGGCCACCAAAAAAATTGGCTAATAAATCTTTTGCAGCTAAACCCACAATTAATGCGCCCATACCGCCAAAGGCAAGCAGGCCAGAGATAGGAATGCCACTGGCTTGCAGTAAAGCGATTATGCCAACGCAGATAATAACAACACGAATAAATCTGCTAAACGAGAGCAGCTTGGCTTTATCGTAAATTTCTATAATTTTATAATTCTGTGTGGTTACTCTTTGCTCAAAAAAATTAACGTATCGCCAGAGAAACAAAAGTAAGCAGAGAATTAAAATAAAATCTCGCGCATGCATGCCAATCAGATCAAGAGAGAAAAGAGAGTTTTTTGCTGAAAAGATTTCAATCGCATAAGTTATGCCATATGTCCAAACTAGTAATTGTGCAGGTGCAAAAGCGGCTTTTAGTGCAATATCATCCCAGGCTCGCTCGGTTCGAGCGAGTTTAGGGTAACAATAACGAAAAATAAAAAATAAGAAGATGCTTATGATTCCGGCGACAAGCAAAGATAAAAAACTATACAACAAAGCTTGATGACTAGAAAAGTTCATGGTTATTAAGAAAAGATGAAGAATGTTTCTTATTATAGCATCTACGCCTCTTAGCCTAAAGCTGTGGGCTAAAAATAGGGCTTTTTGTTGTAAAGATACTTTGTTTAGCTAATAGTTTCTCTAAATCTTCTACAGACTCTTCATTGATTTCAATAAAGTTTTTATCTGATTGTCTGGGAGGGAAATAAACGAGCCCCATAAATTCTGGAAAATTTTGTAAATAGGAAAAGAAATCAGGAGAAATTTCTATGACTAAGTTTTCCTGTTGTTTTTCCCACTGCAAGTAACACTCATGTAGGAAATTAAAAGCGTGGCTTGCTGTTTTAAGTAAATTTAAAATTTTTATTTTGATATCGTTGTGCTGAGGGGGGGTAGCGATGCAGCCCTTCCTCTGCTGTATAAACGTCTATACCAAGCCCACCTCTCATATTGAAGTTTGCTCCTCTTTGTAATAAGAGTTTAACTACTTCATAATGTCCTTCATGTACCGCTTCAGAGGTGGCATGATGCAAAGCGGTCAAATAATTAACGTTAACAGTATTAATATCAATACAGTGGCCGAGGCAAGTTTTTAGTGTTTCTACATCTCCTCTGCGAGCGGCATCCAAAAATTTAGCGTTAATATACTCTAATGAGCCAGGAAAAAGTTGACGGATAATTGTTCTTTCTACATTTGTAGGTGGCAGCGGCTTAAACATGTACTTTTATTCCTTTTAAGCTTTATTTTTCTTAGCAAGTCTATTTGCCATTTGCGGCGAAGCTAGATTTTAACAATTTTATTCGGGTAAGAGAAGGCGGCCTAGCTTATTTAGGTAAGTGAAGTCAACAACGTAAACAAAATTTTTGAGGGATTTCTTCTTTTAAATCTTCATGTTCGGCAAGGGGTAAATCATAACTATCGCTGACAGCTTTCACTAAGGTAAAATTAGGAATGTGCGTTTGTATCAACTTTAGAAATAGCTTAATAAATTGTATTTTTTCTTCTAAGCTAAATATCGGTTCAGTATGAGTGAAATTACAAAATATTTCATCATCTCTTGTTGCACAGCAAATAGCAATTTCACTAAAACCCATGACAAAATTAACAAAGAAAAAATAGCTTAGCGTTTCTAAGCTATGTTTATTCCCAGTATAATATCGCTTAATCGGAGTATCACCTAAGTTAGATAAATTTAGGTTTGTTGGAAACTCGCTAAGGTTTTCTTGGCTTTCAACGCCTGATAAGCGTCGGATGTCTTTTAGCTGGGCCCCGATGGGTGGCTGAGAGTTTTTTTGAATTCTTGTCATAATGACTTGATGTACAAATTTTATTTGGTCAACAAAATTTTTGCAAGAAAGATCAGCCGCATTAAAGTTACAAGTAACATCAGAATAAAAACACCCAAAGGTGTTTTTATTGAATTTTTCTTTAGTAGTCCTTTGACGCAGATCAATAGCCGTTGATGTGCTGATACTTTGTGCTTTGCTGGATTTTTCTTTTAAGGCAAACATGCTATTGATAAAGAGCGTTGTTAATAATGCATTAATGGTTAAGCCGCTAGCGCTTCCACCATGCTGAGTACAAAATTCTTTAAGCGGTGTTAGTTTAAAAGCAAGCAAATGGAATTTGGTTTTTCTCTCCATGATGGCCGCTTGTATTGCGTAAGGTGTAACTGGGGACGGGGATAAAGCAGAGGTGTTTTCATAATCCTCTAAGCTTCTTTCTTGCTGGTAAGCATACTCAGGCGCTATCAATAACTTTTGAGGTTCAAGTTTATAACTGGGTGTAATATAAAGCTGTAAAAGCTGATGGATTAATGATGCCGTAGAAATACCATCAGCGATTGCATGATGAAACCTAAAGATCAGCGTATCAGATCCATCTGGATTGGATAGCAAAGTAAACTCCCAAAGTGGTTGATTAAAGGCAAAGGGCGTTTTTAATTGTATTTCGACATAGGTTTTCCAATACTCAGGATCAGAAGTTTGAAGCACTTTTCTTGAAATAAGTGAAAACTCTTTAATATTGTGTTTAAAGCAATAGGAACTATCATCTTGTTTTTGGAGGCTTTGCTGGAGTGCCTCGTAATTCAAGAAGATTTTACTTAGCGCCACTTCTAAGTCTTTTAAACAAATATGATTATCTTCTCTAATAGTCGTGGCTGTTACTAAAGTATCTTCCTGATATCTTTCTTGTGTTAAAGCAAGAGCTGCTGCGCGAAAGCCTAAATTTTTTAGCATAAGGCGCCCTCATTTTTTATTAAAAATCTGCAATAGTTGTGCCATAGGCACTTGGCACCAATGTTGCATGATCTTCCTACAAAAAATTGGAAAGAAAGTAATGGCGGCATTTTTACATTCCTTGCGTAAAAGGCCTTGGGTTGTTTTAGTCTTGGGTTTGGTCCTTATTACTTTATATTTACTTTTTCACTCTGATAAAGCAGTAGAAGTAACCGCTACTGTGGCGCGTGGCGAAATCAAAGATCAAGTCATTGCCAGTGGGCAAATTATTCCAGCACATGTCGCGCAGGTGAAGTCGCAGATTGCGGGCGTTGCTGGTGAGATTGATGTTAATGAAGGAGATGTGGTTTCTAAAAACCAGGTTCTTATGACTGTTGCGCCGAACGCTACACCAGAAGAATATAATGATGCTTTAGCTCAGGTCAAGCAAGATCAGGCAAGGCTGGCTGATAGTCAAGCCGAATATCAGCGGTATAAAAAACTTTTACCACAGCATTTTATTTCTCAAAGCGAATTTGATGCTAAAAAAAGTACTTACCTTGCTGATGCTGAAAAATTAAAGCAAGATCAGGTTAAGCTGAATTTACTTAAAACAGGAACCGCACAAATTGCCGGGGAAAAAATAGCTAACCAAATTCGGAGCCCCATCGATGGCGTGATTCTCAGTAGAAAAGTGGAGCTAGGTGACACCATTACACCCATTACCATGGCGCAAGCAGGTACGGTGTTATTTGTGATTGCCAATATGCATGACTTACAATTCCAAGGTCAAGTAAGTCAAGTTGATGTTGGCAAGCTTAAGCCTAATATGCCTGCAGATATCTTAATTGCTTCGCTTCCTAATCTTAAATTAAGCGGTAAAATTTTAAGAATTTCCTTGGTAACGGCAGATCAAAATGATCAATCTTCCAATAATCAAAATGCTGATCTCTTTAAACAAAGTAATAAAATCCAAAATGGATATACTGTGACGATTGCAGGTTTTCAAGTACCGCAAGATACTTTATTGCGTGCAGGCTATCAGGCTACAGCGACTATGACGACGCAGCAAGTTCATGATGCGCTTACTTTGCCTGAAAGCGCTATTCATTATGATGGTAACCAAGCTTATGTTCTGCTAGCAGATGCTAAAGGTAAGGAGCAAAAACACAACGTAAGCTTAGGCTTAACGGATGGTATCAAAGTGCAAATTGCTTCCGGCTTAAAAGAAAATGACAAAGTATTATTAAATACAGGGCAGACAGACGGAGACGCCTAATGTTCTTCGAACTTTTAAAAGAAGCTGCTTTTAATTTATGGAGCCGAAAGTTACGTAGTGGCTTAGCGGCATTAGGGATTTTTTGGGGGGCTTATGCCGTCACCTTGCTGATGAGCATTGGCCAAGGCGTTTATCGCTATAACATGACAACTATTGCGCCTTTTACTAAAACTGTATTCTATGTGGTTTTGGCTAACACCAAACAGCCTTATCAAGGTTTTAGTACGGGTCGCAAGCTTTTTTTAAGCACTGACGAAGTCATGTTTTTGCCTAAAGTTTTTCCTAATATTCTTGCAATTACGCCTATACAATCAGAACCACAAAGTTCTTTTGCCACTGCAGAAAAGCAAATTAACGCTGAGTTAGAGGGGGTGTCTGCTGATTATTATCGGCTGACGACCCAAGCCTATCGAGGTCGCACCTTAACCCCAGCTGATATTACTCAGCATCGTCAAGTGGTGTTTCTAACGCAAACGGCAAAACAGCTTTTATATTCTCATCAAGATCCATTAGGACAGTCGATCAGTATTAATAACATTTACTTCAAAGTAATTGGTTATGCGCTAAAGAGAAGCGGTATTTCATTTAATGAAGTGGGCGCTGATATTCCTTATAGTGTTTATAAGGATTTTTACCCAGATCAAGTCAATGTGTTTTTAGTTAGTTTGGCAACAGGGGCTGATAGCACCGTTTTTCAAAAGCAAATAACTGCTTACTTTGCGAGAAAATTGCATTTTTCCCCGCAAGATTTTGATGCCATTCGTATTATTGATGTCACTCAATTTGCAAAAACTTTTATTAATATTTTACGCTTGGCAAAATATTTTTTATTATTTTGTGGTTTGATGAGCCTTATGGTTGGTGGCATTGGTATTGCAAACATGATGTATGTTCTAGTTAAAGAACGTACCCATGAGATTGGCCTAAAAATGGCATTAGGTGCAGAACCTCGTTGGATTTTACTTGGTATTATTTTAGAAACGGTATTGCTTGTCTTTAGCGCAGGGCTTTTAGCGCTCATCTGTGCAGCCTTTAGTATTAATATGCTGCACTATGCAGATTTGCCGCAATGGTTAGGAATTCCAACGCTTGTTTTTTCTGATTTTGTTTTAATTTTATTTTTTCTTCTTACAACTGCTTGCAGCGTTGGATATTTTCCTGCAAGGCGTGCTGCTAGCCTTTCACCGGTAAATGCTTTGAGTGATAGGGGTAGCTGATGGAGCTGAGATATTTATTAAAAGAAATTTTTGTCGATCGATTGCGCGTGTTATTAACGCTTTTAGCGATTGCCTGGGGAACATTTGCCATTAGTTTTATGCTAGCGGTTGGGCAAGGCTTCTTAAAGTCAATAAGTGGTTTTATGTCGCAGATGGGCAGCCATTCCATGGTGATATCGCCAGGCATAAGCAGCATGTCTTTTCAAGGCAACTTAGCAGGAACCATTATTAGCTTTACACCCAAAGATATTGAGGCCTTAAAGCATTTGGCTTTCGTAAAAAACTTAAGTGCAGAATATTCTATGCAGGATCAGTTGAAGTATTCAAGTAAGTCAACTTCACTACACATTTCTGGCGTCGATGAAAATTATTTAGCATTACATCCTGTCTCTTTAAAAACCGGGCGTTTTATTAATGCGCACGATATTGCTAATAGAAGCGATGTTATTATTTTAGGGAGTGAAATTAGCAAAGCTTTATTTAAAAATAAAAACCCTGTTGGACAATGGGTCAATCTTGGCCCTTTTGCACTGCAAGTTGTGGGTATGGCAAAGGCTAGCCAAAATCAATTTAGTCTTTATGAGATGCCAAATAATTATTTAGCTTGGCTGCCAGCATCGCTTTTTAACATTCTCTACCCAGGCCAAGCGCCCAAGTTTCTTTTACTAAGTATAAAAGGTCACGGTGAAAAACCAGCGCAGAAAACTGTTCTGGCTGTTCTTGCACAAGCAAAACACTTAGATCCAACCGATCAAGCTTTAGTAAAATTTTCTAGCAATGATGCAGCATTAAAAGCTGTAACAGGTTTTTTTCATGGGCTTGAATGGTTTTTAGGTGCCTTGGGTGGTATTACTTTACTTGTAGCGAGCTTTGGTATTGCCAACATGATGCTTTTGGCAATAAGACGTGCTACTCCAATGATTGGTTTGCGTATGGCGTTAGGTGCACTACCTTATCAAATTGCACGAAACTACCTTATTGAAGGTCTCTTGCTAAGCTTGGTGGGTGGATTTGTTGGCTTCTTATTTAGCTTACTGGTGATAAAAGCCGCTAATTTAATTTTGCCCAATATTAACTTGTTTGGGCCAGTTCACTTATTTCTAATATTGTCTTGGCCTTTAGCATTATTCATTATTTTGATTCTAGCGGTAGTGGGTTTATGTGCGGGTATTTTTCCAGCCTTGCATGCAGCTCGTATTCAGCCTGTGGAGGCGCTGCGTCATGAATAACTATCCATTGATTCACTGCGAAAATATTTATAAAGATTATCAGTTAGGGCAAGTCAGTGTTCATGCTTTGCAAGATATTAATTTAAGCATTGATAAAGGGGAATATGTGGCAGTTCTTGGTGCCTCAGGTTCGGGCAAAAGTACTTTGATGAGTATTTTAGGTTGCTTAGATCAACCTACAGGTGGCCACTATTTTTTTGATGGGGTAGATGTTTCACGGTTAAATACAAAGCAGCTTGCCCTTATTCGTAATCAAAAAATTGGCTTTATCTTTCAAGCATTTCATTTAATGCCTTATGCCACGGCTTTGGATAATGTTGCCTTACCTTTAATCTATAGGGGAATGAAACTTCAAGAGCGTCAAGCAAGAGCAAGAATTGAGTTAGAAAGGGTAGGGCTTGCAGACCGTATGTTACATCACCCAAGCGAGCTTTCTGGCGGTCAGCAGCAACGTGTCGCCATTGCACGTGCGTTGGTTACTAAGCCAAAGCTGTTGCTAGCAGACGAGCCCACGGGTAATTTAGATAGCGCATCAGGCAAAGACATTATGGCAATTTTTGATGCGTGTTTAAAAGAAGGTGCTACGATTATTGTCGTGACGCATGATAACCAATTAGCTAAAAGAATGCAGAAAACCCTACGGTTGCAAGATGGTAAATTGGTGCGCTAACAAGGTTTTAATAATGGAGCTCTCTCAGCTGCATTTTGCTCTAATGCTTCCGGTGGATCTCCCTCAATCATAATATGTAAATAGCGACAGTCATTAAGATATTTATTCAGAATAAGCTGACATAAATAGGCAAGATCATGACAGTTATCTCGATGAATTTCCAAGCTATGACAACATAAAGTTTGTGTTGTGCTTATTTGCTGACCATGATGCTGCAAGCGTATTTCTACTTTGTCTCGAGCTTGGCTAGGCCTGCAACTGAATTTTAAAGCTTCGCTATCTAAGGCAGCAGAGACAGTAAAGTCTTCCAAGATATCTTTAAGCTGCAAAGCAAGAAGCTTACCAAATTCTTTTTTAGCAAAAGGTGCTTTAAGCTGCTTGCGACCTTTTTGCCAACAATTGTCTTCTTTAATGATTGTATGAGTTTTGCGTTCTTGTGCTGCAACAAAAAAATTTTTAATCGCTTGCTTTTGCTCTTTAACGAATTTTAGCTGCAGAGATAAATATGGAATGAAAGAAAGGCTAAATAAAGAAGACGCAATCGTGCCAATGGCTAAACCAGTTGGATTCGGTAAGGCAGTTAACATAAAATACAAGGAGGTTGCGAATAATAAAAAAGCGAAAAGTGTTGGCAACAGCGAAAAATAAAACTTCTGTCGCCATTGAGGTGTAATTGTAAATAATTGATAAAATTCATCCATCGATTTACAAACAGGGTGAGAAAAAAGTTCAGTAAAAAAATGTTGGCATCTTGGCCCTGAACATTTATCGGTGTTTGCCAATACCATTGCAAGATAGTCGTATAAGTTTTCAGAAGGAGCGAGCTTGCCTGGCGTGCAGCATAACTGAAGTAAATTAATGACGGTGAAGATGTCGTCTTGTTGCAATGCGTCCTGGTAGATTTGGCCAAACTTTTTTAATGATAGCGTTGTTTTAACTTTGCTATGCAACTCCTTTTTACTTAGATAGAGCTTTTGAAGGACAGTTACAGGCGAAGTTTGAGAAAATAAATTATCAATATTTGCTGGTAGTAGCTTTTTTCCTCCAATAGCTAAAACAGAAAGCTCATGTTTTAGCTCTAATATTGCATGGTCATTATAGGTATCTTTGGAATTAAAAAGGGTGCGAAGATGCTTGCATGTTGAACCCAGCATCACGCTATCTTTTATTGGAAGATGTTTAGCAATTTCAACTTGCATATCATCCTCAAGGTCAAGAAAATTAATAATCATAACTATTCTTCTGTCTATAGCTGTAAGCTACGAAGTAAATCAGATTTTAGAAGCCATAAAGAAACATGTAAAACCTAGCGTGCTTCGCGCTGTTTACACTCTGAAGGATACAAAAATTAAAAATCCTTTTAATAATGGAAGCTTTATTAAAGAATTCAATAGTAAGGACGCCTTTCATTGCGTAATAGCTGCTCCTCTGGCTCTTGTGAATAACAGTCAAGGCAAGAGAATAGCTTGAAAAACAAAGATGAGCAGCTGGTGGGTTCTGTGTTCGCGTACTGAGAGAGCGGCGTGTTTTCAAGAGTGTTAGGCTCACTTATCAGTCGACAAAGTAAATGGTAATTAGACACATTCTCCTTTAAAATTTCTTTGGCTAAATTTACTTTTCCAAGTAATTGGCCCATGCGTTTGTAAATCTTATCTTCTGATGCTGAAGGTGCCTTAGTTTCAAGGTAGCGATGCGCCCCTTGCAAGACGCATTGCAAGCTGTAACGAGCTTTATCAATATTATCTTTTGCTGCTCTCATTTCGCCTAAATGGGCAGCTCTAGCTAATGGAGCTTCACGGCGTAAGGTGGAACGATGTTTGGATAGTTTTGTGTAGCTTATTAGATCAAGTGCATTTTGTAATTCTGTAAACTTTTGTGCAATAGCACCATTTTCCCCCAAATAATAAGATTGATGACCTAAAAGAGCGCTTTTTTTCCAGTGTTGGATTTGCTCTAAACCCTGCTCGAGAGGAGTCATATCTAAAAAGAGATTTGGGCCTAAACTACGGTTAAGATCGTCAAGCTGTCTGAGCTCACTAGCAAAAGTTTCCCTTAGTTGAATAAGCTGTTCAGCCGTACTTAACATGGTATTCCTCCTATTTTAATGCTTATTAATATGCAGAATTTATGCCAAAACTAACAGATTGCCGGTACCGTTTAATATCGTTTTTTATGGTAGTGCATGGCTATTACAAACTAACGAGCATTTGACGTGAGATAGATGAGAGGTGAATGTTTTGTGCAAGTTGGAGTAATTGCTTATTGTAAGTGGTTTCTAACTGTTGATGTGTTAAAAAACAATAACGGTAACTGTGTAATATTAATTTTTTTAATTTCTCTAACCCAACGACTTGTTGAGAAATTCCATTATCTTTTTTTAATTCAATAATTGCTGTTATGGGCAGAGGATCTGTACAAAACCGCTCTTTAAATGGCAGGGCATATTTTGCATCTTGCGGGCGAACTCTGCGAAGCACCTGTGTATTAATGGCTAATTTATCGGCGGTATCTTGCCAAATTTTGAGTTGCGGAAAACCAGGGATAACCATGGGCTCAAGAGCCTCATTAAAAGTTATTGCGCAAACATCATCCGCCAGGATTCTTGCACCTTGCTTCATAAACCAGGCGGCTGTTGTGGATTTGCCAGCGCCTTGATCCCCCACAAAAATCTTACAGGTTTTCCCTTCGACAGAAACAGCATTGCCATGCAGGACAATATAACCTCGTTGTTGTAAAATAGCGCCAAAGCAAGAACCTAATAAAAATAAGCGAAATTCGTCAATATGCGCGCCTTCATATAAATGATAAATAATCCGCTGTCCATCTTCTACAAGGAATTTTGCTACTTGAGGAATATTTAAAAAAAGTTTTTGCGGCTTACCATAAACAATATAATTCTGTATATTATCATTGGTAAACTCATCTATCTTCCCTTGATAAATTTCTATCGCTGATTCGCTAGGGGATGTGCTCCATAAAAGCTCAGGGATTTCAATATCCGAGGCAAAATTTAAACCATAAGCATAATAATGAAACATAAGTTAGTTCACTGTTTGAGAATAAAATAAACGAGAAAAAAATGAATTTTCTATCGCTAATAGCTCGCTTGGCTTTCCAGTTTCTACCAGTTTTCCCTGATCTAAAACGAATACGGAATCCGCGCCGCGTATCGTGCTATATCGATGCGTAATAATAATGATGGTTATTTTTCCATGCAGGTTGTGCAAGGTTTGATAAATTAATTCTTCATTTTGGCTGTCGAGTGCGCTAGTGGCTTCATCTAATAAAAGCACTTGTGGATTGCGTAATAAAGCTCTAGCTAAAGAAAGCCTTTGTTTTTCACCGCCAGAAAAATGTATGCCACGATCGCCCATATGGGTGTCTAAGCCGTCTGGCAATATCTTTACAAAATTATCTGCTGCTGTAAGCGATAAAGCTTCCCATAATTGTGCTTCGGTGGCATCAGGTTTTGCCCAGCGTAAGTTGGCTCGGATAGTATCATTAAAAAAATAAGCTTCTTGAGGTACATAGCTAACAAGCTCGCGCCATTGATAAATCTTTTTGGCATCTAACGATATATTATCAATACAGATTTTGCCTTGGGTTGGCAATAACAATCCTAACAGCAAATCTGCTAGCGTAGACTTTCCAGCGCCTGATTGGCCAACAATTGCAACGGTTGTGTTGTGGGCTATTTTAAATGAGATATCTTCCAAAATATTTTTTTCATTATAGCTAAAGCTCAGGTGATGAGCTTGGAGGCATTCAGAAAATGATATCTTATCAACTGGATTTGCTAAATCTTGGGCGTGGCTAAATTCTTCTAACATTGTTTGAGCTTGGTGGAAGACAGGTGTTGTGGCAATAGCAGAAATATAATCTTGCTGCCAAGAGGAAAGCTTAGGTAATAAACGAGAAAAAATTAATAATAGCAACATCAGAGTAATGATATTTAATTTAAAAAATAAAATACCAGTAAAAAATATAATAGAAATAGCAATTGCAGATGCCACTAAATAAAAAAAGCGCATTAAGCTGCGCTGCTTAATAAAGTTTATTTGTAGTTCACGGCAACTTCGGTTTAATCCATTAAAATAGCAAAGATAGGTGTCTACTTGGTTATAACTTTTTGCTAACTTAATGCCATCCAGAAACCTAGCTAGTTGCTCTTGCAAATGTCGATAAGTTTCAAAAATTTTTTTTCCTGTATCAAAAAATTTCCAACGATTGAGAATAAGGAATAAGCCAATAGCAATAAAACAAACAATGAGCGTCAGATCAAAAGAAATTAAACACGAAAACCCAGTAAAAATAACGATCACAATTAAGCTGCTAATCATTTGCAAGCTATGATAAGTCAGCATTTCAATCTGTGGCAAACCTGTAGCGATCATTTGTTCAACATGTTTTAATTTATGCTTTAATAGAAATGACCATTGAGCATTGGCAACAGCATGGTTTAATTTTTGCGTTAAAAAAGCTAAATAATTTTGTCTTAACTGGCTCATGATTTGCTGCTGAAAATAACCAATGCTGCCAATAACCGCCGTGAGCAAAATAAAAATAAACAAGGTAAAAAGTAAAGGGAGGTGGCCATGAACGGGCGGTAAGAAATGCATGATTTTTAACAGCCAGTTGTTATCTTGATATAACGCCACTGGTAGCCAGCCGGCATAATGCAAAAGAGGGATCAATAGCAGCAGGCCAAAGCCTGAAAGAAATGCGTCTGCTACAGTTAAGGCACAGCCTAGAATAAATTGTTTTGGCGCAAAAGCATATAGCTTTTTTAAATATTGTAAAAAGTAAAAGAAAGGCTTCAAGTTTGTACCCTCCCATACTTTTGCTTTTGCAGCTTAATAAGCGGATCGTGGTGACTGAGGGCAGTATTTTGAATAAATTTTAACTTGTGTTGCCAGTGGCTATAAAGCAGTGAGTCGATCATCACGCCCCTCAAGTTATTATAAAATCTATGAGTAGTTTTTTCTATTAATTGCCAGCGTGCCTTTACATATTTTAAATGCTGATAGACAGCTAAGCGGTCCTGCCAACTTGTATTAAAATTAGGCAGTGCTAAGTTAAAATGGTTTTTAAGCAAGATTTTAACTTCAAGCAGCGGCCGGAGGCAGTGCGTCTCGCAAGCAAGCTTAAGTACTTTATCCCAGTTCAATGGAATTTTTTGCACAAACGATGCCAAATCAATTAACCACTGCAGCCTTGCCCAATGATGCTTTGCTCCATGTAAGCAGAGGTAAAGCAAGTTTTCTTCCGCGGATAAAATGTGGATGGTTTGATCCATCATGTTCAATTTTTTTATTTCATGCTTTGATGAAAATTGTACACCAACCTCTTTAATCATATTGCTGCGATAATGCAGCTCGAGCAAAATTTTTTCAGGACTGAGGTAAGCGATATCTTTCACATGCTTGGGAAATTGTTCAGGATATTGTATGAGGCCTTTCTCAAACTGTTGGCCTGCAACTTGATAGTTTAAGCTTTTCAAAATGGCATGGGTTTTTAATGCATCTTGTGGTGTAATTAAAATATCTAAATCATTAGATTGTCTTAAGCAATGGTTACCATAGAGCAAATCATTAAGCGCCGGACCTTTTAATGCGACGTAAGCAATTTCATTTGCTTCAAATTCTTTTGTAATTTGGATTAGCGATTTTTTTTGCTGAAGATGGCGAAAGGTCAATTCAAAGTTTTTTTTATGTAATTGCAGCAAAAATGGATGGGAAGCGGGTAAAAAATTTTTTAGTAAAGGGTAGGCGATTAAATATAGGCGATGCTCTTTTAAAAGCATTTCAAAAAAATGTTGGTCTATCTTCTCAAAATCTATACGGATTACAAACGGTTCATTAGCTACATGGCTTTTAATCATTTGCCACATAAATTCCAAAGCAAGCTTTTGCTGAGTGGGCATTTTTTTAAACATGTTTCCCCACCCAAGCATAAGTTCCAACAATTGTATAATTTACCCCAGCTTGATAGCCAATTACCCAATCATTACCACACCTAACCCAAGCATGCGCAAGCCACGCTTTTTGCTCATTCTTAATCATACCTAAATAAAGCGTATTTGCTAATTGCCGCCGAGCAAGCATATGTTGTGCAGCTAATGCTTGATCTAAACATTTACTTTTCCAAGGTAAGAACTTTGCGACAAATTTGATACTACGTGAAATATTTTTCAGTTCTTGAGGGCTAACGGGGTATGTTTTCAAAGTTTCGCATTGGAAATGCCCGCAACGTTTTTTCCAGTAGTGAAAGGGCAAAAAAACAATTATTGCTTTGGCAAGGCTTAATTCCCAAAACGCTTCCAAGCAGGGTTTTAGAAAGCGGCGATTCCGTGCAATCCATTGGGCCAGCGACATATCAATCCAGAATCTTAATTAAATTCTTCTCTAATAGCTGATACAAAAATTTTTCTACCTCTTGTCGACATTGATTTTCTGTCACATCATACATATCTAATAAATGCGTGACCAGCTCTTGGAAGGTGAGTGGTGTTTCCAATAATGTCCAAATGCTTGATGCCACAGGATTTAAACCAAAATACAAACCTTGGTTTTCATCCATCATCACTGTCTCATCATCAATTTTTGAGCTGAAGAGTTCTTGATTGCTATGTAGCTTTGTGTGAGGTTCTATCCGTAAGCAAGGGGTATCCATAGTTTGTAAAATTACTGAACATTGAGTGAAAGGCCAAAATAATATCATAGTTTTTAATATGGCGAAATCAGAATCTAGCCCAACATTTTATTTTGTACTTATATTTTTATTTGATAGCTGTATTAATTCTTTTTATCTTATGATAAGATGTTGAAAGATATTTATAATGTACAAGTATATTATTTATTAATATATGGAAATTTCTATATAGATTCCACGGGCTTTTCCTTTAGTTCAAGTGCAGCTTTTTATTTAAATGCTGGTAAGGATTGGCTACGCGCCATCAGGAAATTATAAAAAGGACACTTGTTATGAACGATGTTTTTAAAGTAAATACCTCCTCTAACCATAATGCCGTTGATAAAAAAGACTGGGTTTCTCCTTGTGTAGAGCTACTGGCTATTGATGAAACGCAAAATGGCTCTGGTGCAATGCCTGAATCGTCTAATGGTAACCTTGCTGCAAACTCTTAAAGTGCAGAACGATTCCAGCCCTGAACGTCAGCGAGTGCTTATTTTTGTAATCGCTAATGTTCGATGGACAAAAAACCGTGCTAAAATTATTAAATTAAGAATATGACAAGGATACTCGTTGTGGGAGAAAATTTTAAAGTAAATGACATTTATAACCACAATGTATTTGATAAAAGAAGCTGGGTTGCTCCTTCTGTCGCGTTATTGGCTATTGATGAAACGCAAAATGGCTCTGAAATAGCACCAGAATCCTCTAATGGCAGCCTTGTTACGGGCTCTTAAAGTGCTGAGAGCTTAAGAGAAAGACGGCTAGTTTTTATAAGTCCATATCAAATCAGCTACTTATTTGACAGTGCTAAATTACTTAATATAGCATATGCGAAATTAATGCATAAGGATTTTTGCAATGTTTAGTGATGGCGCTAATTCTTTACCTCAAAGCCCGATGGAGCAGAATACTAGCACAACACACCCATTTAGAATCTGGTCTTCTCCAAGCATACAAATTTTGATCATGAAACAAACTGCAACCGGGGTAACGCCTAGTGCATAGTCTGAATCAGGTAGCAATGCTTTTTCTTAAATACCTTTTATGCTACATAAGGATAGGAAATGAAAGTTTTTCAATGTTTTTTTTACTCTGTCTTGGTTGCGGGATAAATTTTGCATAAGCTGCTGATGCGCCAGAGGTCCTTAGTAATATTACCTGGTTATTTTCCTATAACTTGTAGCTCAGCTAGCCAAACCTGCTTTAATTCTACGGGTACTACATATAATTTTAATTTTGTTGAATAACTGCTGAAACAATAAAGTATCATACACCCGAGTTATTTGATAATGAAAAGGATGAGTGGTTTGTATAATCAGCATATTATAAATGCAAGTAGCTTTCTTCTAATGGAAAGCAATAACCATGGTATTTTTTACCGCTTAGCAGATGATACAAACTTTAATTCCTTTTATTCTTGCGCACAATCTTTAAATATAAATAGTTGGCGCAATTTTTTTCAGCCTTTTGCCTGTGTTATTAATAACCAGCAAGCCAATGAAATCACTCTGATTCGCGACCACCTTGGTTTGCAACCCTTATATTACTACTATCAATCCGGCAAATTAATTTTTGGCGAAACAATCGCTGATATCTTAAAACATTTACTTAGTACGCCTGCTTTGAATGAAGGGCAGGTGCATAGTCTTTTTTCTGATGTCAATTTTTATACCGATGAAACTAATTATCAGGGCATTTATCGTGTTGAACCTGGCCATACGGTGCATATCGATGCGCGTGGAAAAATCACTAAAAAAGCGTTTTGGCGATTAGAATCAGAAGGGGAGATGTTGCACTATAAAAACGATGAGGATTATGTTGAACATTTTTCTGTGCTAATGGATGAATCTATAAAAAATGCCACGCAAGGTCATGTTCAAATTGCCGCAGAGTTTAGCGCAGGGATGGATTCTTCAGCTGTGTGCTGTGCTGCTTTTAATCAAGGTTTAAAGCCAGAATTATTTATGCATGCTGCATCGCCAGGGACAGATGCAGATATTCGTTATAAAGATGATTATGAAAAACATTTTTTACAGCATTATGGTATTAATAATTTACATCGTATTGGTGCAGAAGGTTTTGATGCGCTGCAAGTCTTTCAAGAACAAGCCAAGTTATTTGCTGGCGCACCCCCATATATTTTTTACATGTTTGCAAATAACATTCATCGCGCGGTGGCAGAGAAGGGGTATAAGATTTTATTATCAGGTTTTGGCGGGGACCAGGGTGTATCTGGACATGTACCGTTAAGGCACATTCTGCCGAGTGTCATTAAACAAAGTGGTTATCGAGCAGCCTGGCAGTTATTGCAGGCAGAAAATAGCCATGTGAAATTTAAATATCCGCGTCAAGCGTTAAACCTGCTGCGCTATAGTCATCCTGTTTTGCATGAAATTTTTTGGCAGACAGGCCAAGCAAAAAATAAGCTAAAAAATTTATTGGGTCAAGCTAACGTTATTACCTCACATCCTTATTTTGCGCTTTACTTTCCTAGCTTACGCGAATCCGAATGGGCTTTTCTACAAGGGCCATTTAGTCATGAGGTCCGCATGCGTATTGAATATAGTGCGATTGTTACTAAGTCGATGGGCTTTGAATATCGTTATCCTTTACTTTACCCCAAATTATTAGAATTTTATTTAAGTCTTCCGCCAGAGCAAAAACGCCGCTATGGTCAAGGGCGATATCTCATGCGTCGTTATCTTGCCAAACAGCTGCCGACAAAAGTGTTTGATCAATATAAAAAACGCGATGGCATGGATATTGTTCCTGCCACATTGAGTGCATTTGAAAAAGATTATCAGCAAGGTAAATACATGACGGAATTGACAGCTTTACCTTGCGTGCATTTGTTTTCCAAAAGACGTGCACAAAGTATGATGTTTAATCAGATTTTAGCTTATATGTTAAAGCTAGCGATGCCGGACGCTTAAACCGGAGGCTGATATTCTCTTTTGTTTTCTGTTAAGTCCGAAAAATCCTGCTGATGAGTATTGGTTTGTGCTTGTTGGCTCGTACCTTCAAGTAAAGCAAAAGTAGGGTAAGCCAATTCATGGGCATTGGTAGGTTCTGGTGAAAAGAGGCGCGTGTATTCTGTAGGGTCTTGAGCAGGTAAGGCTAAAGTTGGCGAGGGTTCAGGCCTCGCAATTTCCACCTCAACGTTTGCTCGATTTTCTTGAGGGATCAAGTGACGAGATTGAAAATAACCTACACTGTTATCAATAATTCCAGGGGTTAACAAAAGCAAGCGCGCACCCGCAAAGGAAGCGGCGACCGTTAATAGCCAAGTATTATTGATACCTCCAGTAAAGGCTAGTGATGCACAGAGGATGAGCTCAACGAGGGAAATTCCTGCGGCTATTATGCTGACAATTAAGGGATGACGTCTGTTGTGAGCTGAGAGGTTAACAAGGCCTGCTGCAACAGAGCTAATTGCTGCTAACCCATCGCTAATGATAATCCCCGTTTCTTCAGCTAAGGTATCATCTTGACGAGTAAGCGTTGAAAGCGCAAGGTAAAGCCCCATAATTAGAAAAATTGGCAGCGTGCAGACACCACCACATAAGCTGGCACGGTTATAAACACGGCGCGTGTTTTCAGTCATTAAACCTACTGTTGAGGCTTGACTATTCATGGCTTCCCTGTTTAAGGGAGCTGGCACTTGAGGTTGAAGCCCATCAAGCCAGCTGCGCAAGCAGGGGATTTGCTGTTGCAAACCCCAAGGCAAGGTTTGTTGCAATGTCTTTCCATAATTTTGTTGATATTGATGTAATTTCTGCGCTAGATCCAAGCGAAGCTGAGCTTGGCTTGGATCTAGCGCAGCTACTTGAAAATAATTATTCTGCTGTTTTAAAAGATAGCTAGTAATAAAAAATCTTACTAAGCAAATCAGCGTGGGCTTGTCGGCATCCCCTAAAGCTAATTGCTCTGGTGCTAAGAAAAGTTTATTTATATCTGCTAAAGCGGATGGTAAGCAATCAGTAGGCATATAGTCGTGCCTGGTATACGGCAATAGCCTTGCCACAATTCTTTCGATTTGCGCAGGATGCGCATGCAATAGATACTCTTGTTCTAAGTTGCCAATCATCGTGGCTAATAAGGTGTTAACTGCTGTAATGTGTCGTGGGTTTAGACGTGGCATAATTTAGATCACGCAAGCATTTTATTTA
>JAJNBD010000008.1 GCA_021156105.1 Gammaproteobacteria bacterium
AAAATGGTGGGCACGCGCTGTAGGGTGGGCAAAGGAGCGCTAGCGACGTGCCCACCAAAGCGGTAAAAAAAGCCCCTTGCATAGCGCTTTGCCCACCCTGCAATAAATTTCATACCCCATAGAAAAGTCTATTATAAATTTTAAAAAAATTAAGCTAATCTTAAGGTAGGCAACGTAGACTGAGAGCAAAGACCATGTTATCGAGAGATGACAGCTCGCGATAACTGTTCTATTCAATTCAATGCAATTCAATGAGAAAGGAGTCGTTACTATGCCAAATGATGCCATAAACTTGCTTACCTTACCTGACGATGCTTTAGCCTTAATTGCTCGCTCCTTGGTTGCTGACAAGAAGTTAAGAAGCCTCGCTAACTTATCCCAAGCAAATAAACAAATGAATGCTTTAATGCCTGCGGCTTTAACGAATGGCACGTTAGAAGTTTATCAACATCTTGCGGAGCATTTTCCTAAGCTGCCTTTGCCTCAAAATGAGGATGAGTTGAAAAAAGCTCTCATGATGATCTTATGTCAAATGGATCCTTTCATTGAGATAAATAACCCCGATGATCTACAGGCTTTGTGTGATCAATTTAGCTATGAGCGGAAATGGCAAGCCGTGCCAGATCTTCGGTTTAGTGAAATAGCTATTGAAAATGAAAAGCAATGGAGGGAGGGGCTTCAATGTTGGCAAGACGTGCCTGTTATCCCATTTAAGGAAACACTTATTGCTTTGCGTAATAAGAGCTCGTGGGAGCAATTAAAAAAAACTCTTACACAAGTTCGAGGTATCATTACAGCCCTAAGGCTATTGGTTAGTGGCCATTACGGAGCCGATTTATTAAATTGTTATTCTGAAGCTGAGCGCGAAAACTTGTATTGGGGAGTGCTTAAGGAAATCGGCTATTGGAGTGAATTTGATAAGCTTCGTTTGGCAGTGTTGTTTAAGCAGCCACTTAAGCTACATAAGCTGCATAGAGCATGGGAGGAGGCACTTAAATCAAAAAGTGGCCCATTATTAAAAGACATTGTGTGTGCAGATAATCGCGCTGCTTTCGAAAAATATTTTACTGAAAAAACCTTGCCAGAAATTAAAGGAAAAAGCGCGGATCAACAAGAAGAAATTTTATGGAAGCACATAAACTACTTAATACGCAATGGTGCAGGACAGTGTTTAAATTATTTAAGGGACTATACTGAGAAAAACCATAGCGGCCTTGATACGAGATGCAAAGACATGTTTAGTAATATTAATTATTTCTTTGAGCTGATAAAGGAAGGCTACATTAGGGCAATCAAGTTTTTTTTTAGTCATATTCAGAACATGGATTTAAACCATAGAGAGTTATTGCTGTGCGTTGCTGTAAAGCAAAAGGATATAAATATTTGCAAGATATTATTAAATGGACTAAGTAGCGGCGATAAGCTTACGCAATTAACTTCAGAAAAAGGCCTCTATATTTTTTCTTTTGCATTACTAACAGATGATATACCCACCCGAATAGAAATGATTCAACTTCTGCTGAAAGGGCTAGACTCAAGCCAACAGTCTAATTTGTTATGCCGAGTAGATTTAGATTTATTACTGGTGCCGGAATATCAAGGGAGAGAAGAAACCATTAAATTCTTATTAAGCGGACTAAGTAGCGAGGATAAATTTACGCTATCAAAGTATATTTTTTCTCATGCATTAAGAATCGATAATGTACCCACCCGAATAGAGGCGATTCAATTTCTGCTGAAAGGGCTAGACTCAAGCCAACAGTCTAATTTGTTATGCCAAGTAGATTTAAGTTTATCACTGGGTTCGGCATGTTATCAAGGGAAAGAAGAAACACTTAAAGTATTATTAGGTGGACTAAGTAGCGACGATAAGCTTACGCTATTAACTTCAGAAAAGGGCCGGGATATTTTTTACGGTGTACTAATAATCGATAATATATCCAGCCGAATAGAGATGATTCAACTTCTGCTGAATGGCCTAAGCTCAAGCCAACAGTCTAATTTGTTATGCCGAGTAGATTTAAGTTTATTATTGAATTCGAAATATTATCAAGGGAGAGAAGAAACAGCCAAGGCAATTTTTTTTAGTGGATTAATTCCAGTGCATCAAATCCCTGTGCTCCAAAGTTTCATTCCTATATATTATTTAGATCTACAAAAAGCGATGGAACCTCTCAAGCCTATATTGGCAAGAATGGACTCGAAGGAAAAATTTGATTTATGGTCGACTTGGATAGATAAGTTCAATCACCGCCCATTGCACTATGCTGTTAGTTTTAGAAAGGTTGAAGTAGTAAAAGCTATCCTAGAAGGATTAACGCTAGAGCATAGATATGAGCTATTAATGCAACGAGATGGTGAAGGAAAAGGATTGACGCCTCTCAGCTGGGCGCTATTGCTAAAAGAGAAAAACATTGTTGAAATCATGGTATGTGACGAATTAACTTCGGAACAACAACAATATGGTCTATTATTACGTCTACTAGAGGATATTAATTATAGTGAGCCTCTGAGCACTAATAAGCGTATGAGACAAATTATCAGTAAGCTATGGAGAGGTTTAAACCCAGAACAACAACGTCAGCTTTTAACGCCATCATACAGCGGTTTTCCCATGCTTTTATATTTTGTTGCATGCAAAGAGATAAAAGCTGTTGACACTTCCGACAATATATTTAGTTTAGAGGAAATAAAAGCAATACGGTCTAAGCCGGATTGCAAAAAGAGAAGGCTATTCATCGAGCTACTGCATTATAGTGCAGAAAATGATGGTTATGATGATGTAAAAGAATTTCTATTAAATGAACTGCCATTAATTATTGCTCAAGAAGAAAGCTTCCCTTTTCCTGGAGAAAAGAAACAATTAAGGAAAATAATACCTGTTTTACTTGGCCAATCTGATGAACGTTATTCCGTGCTTGCATGTAAGCTAATGATTGGACATGCACAGCGAGCTTATTTTATGTGGTATGAGGAGGAGCAGCATAAGTCTGGTGCCTTGGCTCAATACAGACCCCAGGGGTATACAGCAAGAGCACTGCTAGAAAATCTTATCCAGGCAACGGCTTGTGATAGATATCGTCTCTTCAAAACGCATGCAGTCGACGGCCAAAAACGTGCAGTGACTTTTCTCGAGGAGATATTATCAGTTTCCTCGTTAAGCGAGATTCAACTTGTTTCTAAGAAATTAATGCAAGGTAAATTAACCTACAATGAACAAGCTATCTCGGGTAGTATTTGTCAGCATAAATACTCTTTTTTAACTTTTTTAAAAGAGACAGTTGCCGCCTATGTGCCTGAAGCATCCCGAAATAAAATTCTTGCGTGTTTTAAACTAGCTGACGAAGCTAATGAGGTAATGGCGCCAAGGCCTGCATCCTATAGTTGTCATTAGTTTACTAAACTTGCTTCTATACAAGACTGGGTAGGGTCTACATAGGGGGTTCCTATGTTCATTCTACCCATGTATGATTTTTAAAGAGCTGCAAGGAGCAATTTTTTGTAGGTAATAAAAAAACCTGCTGAAGTTCAAAACCAGTATGGCGTTTTTAGATGCCAATGGCTTCCTTGAAAGCGCTAAAAAAGAGAGTCCATTTCACTACAGAAAGAATGATCTTGTCTCTAAGTAAATAAAGGCCTATTTAAAGTTTCCTATCCATCAAATTAGCAGCAAATGCTGGGCTCACATCAATCGTGTTAGATATATGCGGAACCGTATTACAAGTGATAATTCTTGCGGCACCGGATTGTTGCAATTCTTGATAAGCATTGTCGGTAAAAATGGCGTGAACACCGATGCAGGTAATTGGCTGCGTCGTTAATATTTTGAGCTGTTTTACTGCGGCAGCCATGGTTTTTGCAGTTGATATAATGTCATCAACGAGCACGGGATTATGCGCTTGATATTTAGAAATTTCGGGAAGCGAGACTTCTACCTCGCGATCACTATGACGAATTTTTTTTAACACCACATAAGGGGCATCTGCTGCTTTAGCAACTTGTGAAACCCACTGCTCACTTTCTTCGTCAGGGCCAATAATCAGTGGCTTGGTAACATTTTGTTTTACCCATTGTGAAATAAAAGGATCGGCATGCAAAACTTGGCTTGGAATGGAATAAATTTCACTCATGTCGTGATGGCGGTGTAAATGGGGATCCATGGTGGAAAGCCAATCAAAATGTTGAGAGATAATGCCAGCAAAATATTCCGAGGTAATGCCTTCACCGGCCTGGAAACGTTTATCTTGTCGCATATAGGCAAGATACGGGGCAATTAAGCCTACGCTTGAAGCACCTAGTTGCCGTGCAGTATTAGCTGCAAACAAAAGTGGTAATAGTTTTTCATTAGGTTGATTCAAGCTTGCAACAAAAATAACTTCACGCTGATTAACATTTGAATCAAGACGGATATAAGTTTCTTGATCAGGAAATTGGCGAATTAAAATTTTCCCCCATTCTGCATCAAAATGTGTTTGAAAATTCGTTGCGAAAGATTCTGCTGTATATAAAGAGAAAACTAGCGGTGTCATCTTTCTTCCTTTTTAATCGAGATAATGGGCTGCTCTTGGGCTACATAGTTTGCTGCATATTCTAGTTCGCCACGGGATTCTGCGTGAATAATAAATAATGGCTCACCGGCATTCACATGCGTGCCAAGATGCACGAGCAATTCTACGCCAGCTGCTTTTGCTGTAGGCGCGCCAGCAAGTTTCGCGACGCGAGCTAAATGATGATTGTGGATATCTGTGACGATACCTGAATATTTTGCCTCAATGCTCTGGGTGTAAGCGGCAGTTGGAGGTTCAAACATGCCACCCTGTGCTTGGCAAATGGCTTGAAATTTTTTCCAAGCATTGCCGCTCTCAAGGATGGAGGTGGCAAGTGATTTTCCGGCGCCAGCCTCTACATGCGGGGAAAATTCTAAAATCATCCCTGCTAAAATTAAAGCGCGCTCACGCAAATCTCGCGGCGCATTTTTATCATTCGATAAAACAGCAAGGACATCTTTAGCTTCTAAAGCAGGGCCGATGCCGCGGCCAACCGGTTGGGATCCGTCGGTGATAATGACGTTTATATTAACGTTTAAGGCTTTGCCAATGTTTATAAGCAACTGCTTTAAGACATTAGCAATTCGTATAGAGCGAATTTTTGCGGTAGGTCCCACAGGAATATCAATGACAATATTAGAAGAACCAGCGGAAATTTTTTTCGATAAAATTGATGCAACTAATTGACCTTCGCTATCTAAACCTAAGCCGCGCTCAATACGAATAAACATATCATCCGCTGGGCTCAAATTGACAGACCCTCCCCAAGCAATACAGCCATTTTCTTGTTCAACCACGCGTCGCATATGCGCTAGACTAAGGTCAACGGGCGCTAATACTTCCATGGTGTCTGCTGTTCCTGCGGGTGAAGTAATTGCACGCGATGAGGTTTTTGGCATGGTTAAACCAAATGACGCAACGATGGGAACAAGGATGATGCTGGTGCGATTGCCAGGCAAACCACCGACGCAGTGTTTATCAACAACAGTTTTATTTGGCCAGCTAAGGCACGTTCCAACGTCAATCATAGCTTGAGTTAAACTCATAATTTCCTGATAGCTTAAGCGGCCTTTGCCACTGCTTGCTAAAAAAGCAGAAATTTGAATATCAGATAAAGAGCCAGCAACAACGTCAGCAATAATTTGTGAAAGTTGAGGTTTCGTTAATTCTTCGCCATTGATCTTATCGCGGATATAGCTTAATGATTCGACCGGTCTGGGGTGAGAAAGGTGAAGGATATCACCTGCTTGGGCTTGTAAAACTTCAATGGCATAAGTAGATAAACTTGCTTCCTCCATAGAAAGCAGGGGAGAGTCAATTGTATTTAATGTGGCAATGACCGTATTGCCGTTTAAACGTACTTGGATCCGCGCTGGCGCTTCAAAGCCTTCAGAGCGGCATACAGGGCAGTCCGATCGCATATAAATAACAGCTTCTTTATGCGTATTAATGCCAAGATTTTTAAAGCGTAATTGTGGCAAGTTAGTCAAGGTTTGCTGTCCTGTTTAAAACACTGCACCTAGTATAATTGCACTTTCTTGCGCATAGCAATAGAGTTGCTATAATATGTAGGGTAGTTATTCGAAGCAATTTAGGAGAGGTACTCGAAGCGGTCATAACGGCACCGACTCGAAATCGGTTGGGCGAGAAATCGCCACGTGGGTTCGAATCCCACCCTCTCCGCCAGATAAAAAAATTCCACCTGCAAGGTGGATTTTTTTTATCTGAAGAAGAGGCGTGGGTGAGAGGCCACGTCTGGGTTCGCCAAAATCGGCAGGACAGCCGATTTTGATCGCGCGCAGCGCGACCCGCAGGGCGAGCGCACAGGAAGTGCGCGAGTAATCCCACCCTCTCCGCCAGATAAAAAAATTCCACCTGCAAGGTGGATTTTTTTTATCTGAAGAAGAGGGGTGGGTGAGAAGCCACGTCTGGGTTTGCCAAAATCGGCAGGACAGCCGATTTTGATCGCGCGCAGCGCGACCCCTAGATAGAGAGAAAAACAGCTGGCTTATAGTCTAATCATCCTGGCGCAACTTCTTTTATCTCGATGAGTTGTAAGCTCAGTAGAAAGGGAGTCAATCTCTGACGGCGAAAGCTGGAGGTTGGGCGTAATATTATCTTTCTGTACAATGTCAGAGATATTGGTTAATAGATAATGCCCGCAGGAATAGTCATCTTGTTGGTCTTGATGATGAAATTGAACTGTAACATTTTCGTTTAATTTTCTTAATTCATTTAAAAAGCCTGTCCATCTTTCTTCGCTATCAGCTCTGCTTAAAGATTCAATGCATTCAACATGGGTTAATTTATTAAATGCATCAAATTTAAACCAGGCAAGTCCATAGTGTGCATTGCTAAAATTAATTGGCATCAGTATCTGTGAGCAGGTATGTTCTAAAGTATAAGGAATAATGCCTTCGCCAGAAAGCGATTCAATATCTATTTTTCCTTCCTGCATTATGGCGGTAAAAATATTTCCTAAATCATTAGGGCCAGGGAAACGGAACACCGGTGTTAAAGCAATGCCTTTCTCAGCTAAAGGGTCACGATAAATCTGCGTCAGTCGTTGATCAATAATTTCGTTTCCAAGCTGTTCTCCAGATTCATCCACGGTAATTTTTCTGTCTAAATCTTTATCGAGGTCTTCCCGGCTTTCTTCTTCATGACCCCTTTTTATCGCTGGTGTGAAAAAGCCATTTCGGTTAGCGATAGAGGCTGCGCCAAGCATACGTAGTTTTCGCTTGGCATGATCATCGCCATTAGGATGGGCGGCAACGTTCTCTGGTGGCTGTAAAGAAAAATTTCCATAAATGTCACGGTAGATTAAGATTTTTTTCTTTTCAATAGCTGTTTCTTCTGCTTCGCGAATTAAACATAAGTTTTGATAGCAGCATAGAAATTCTCCTAGTAGTAATTCTGCTAAGCGCCTTTTGGCGGTATGTGGCGCTGAGTTTTTAAATAAGGTTTGAAATTTTTTATATAAAGTCTCGTTTAGTCCATATATGTGAAGAAATGTTTCGCTGTAAGGTTTATCGAAAGATGGATACTTGGCTAAATGAGGTTCTGTCGCAATTCTTTCTCCAGGCAAATAGCCTAGAAATGATGTTTCTCTTTCGTGAATAATCATTTCTTCAATGTTTATTTTCCCTGAGGTATTCATTGAAACAACATGGTTAACGGGCAAATTAAGATAGTCTTCTAAAGGGTGTAGTGTTAAATAGACAACACCTGCATAAGGTCGGTGAGCAATGCCGTTTTTATCCCAAAGCTGAAACAGCCTTTCATCTTTGTGCCCTGCATAAGGTTTGATGCCATAAGCATATTTTAGGCTGTGTAGCGGAAGATCTCCTGTTGATACAAAGTGGTTGTAAGAATTAATAAAGATGGAATTTTCTTGCTTGGTTTCCCAAGCAAGGTAACGGTGGAATAAGTCAAGATTATTGGTATAAAGTTGCTGTAGCTGTTCATTCCGATTATTAAATTTATAAGATTTTGCAAAATAATTTACCAATAACTTATCATCTGTTTCCTGAAAATCATTAGCAGTATGTGGAGGGAGTTCTTGCAACTTGGTTAAACGCTGTTGAATAAGCTTTGCAGAGAATTCTAAGGCAAGTAAATCTTCTTGGTCGCGAGAGGTGAAGTCAGTTACGTTGGCATCATGATAAACGGCGTGGCTAAATACCGGGTGTTGGTTAATGGTCCCATCCAGCTTGTCTTGATGCAGCTGTCTTCTAAATTTTCGCCGAGCCTCCATTGACCATGCTGTGGGTTTAAAATGAAGTCCACGCGCTTGCATCACAACAAAATCGGTTGTAATAAGCCCTAGCGCCTTATCTAACGGCAAAGCATTTAACTTTGCCAAATCTGAAATTATTCTGCTGTCGTGGCTTGAAGAGGCTTTTGGTTTGTAAGTACAAAAAATTCTTTTTATGGCATCTGTTTCAGTAGTTTCTTCTATGGCATCTTCAGATTTTGTATAAGTTTCTAGTCTTTTTTCAATTTCTTTTATGGAAATTTGCTTTAATAATTCTTCTGGTCTGCCTCTATGCGCCTTGCTTTGGGGAGCTAATTTTCTAAAATTTAACGCTTGTTCGTCATCGGAGGCATCAGAAGCGCAAGGATCGTAGTAGGTGTTATCGACCCTTTCAATTTGAATTAATTTTTTACGTAGTGCATCCATTGAATGCTCTCGATAGTTTGGCTCAAGCTCAAGTAATAGTTTTTTGAGTAAAACAACTTGGAGATTTTTTTCATTTTTATTTGCCCGTAAATACTCATAACACAACATGCTTAAAACAATTTTGATGCCATCTTTTGCTTGCTGATAATGTTTTTTTAGCTCTAAAAATGCTTCCGCTGCATGTAAATCTTGTGAGGTTGTGGCCGCTTTTATTAGCAGTCTTGGATCTGATTGTTTGGTTAATAGTTTTAAGCCTAGTGCTAGTATATCAGGGGTTGTTTCAACTAAATTTAAGTCAAGGATAATTTTTTTACTTTGTTCAATTTCTTGGTCAATTTCTGCTCGGCGCTTACCTAATATATTTTTTTCTTTTGCTTGTTTTTCTTGCAGTGATTGTTGAAGAATTTGTGTTTCTTCGCTGGTAAGTTCTAAAATGTTATCAACCTTTTTTTCAAGTAAAAATTTTTGTAAATGTAGGTGAATTTGCTCTGAGGGGAAAGGATAGTGGCTAAAAGTCATTTCTTTTAATATAGATTGATCTAAAGCCATTTCCCGTTTAAAGAGTTTAAAAAGCGCAATAGTAGCAGGAACATTGTTTTTTAATATATGCAAAAGATATAGTTTATAGATTGCTCTTTTATAATTTTCTTCAGCGGCTTTAATATAGTAGCCTAGTGCGAGGTTAAAATCTTCTGTTTCATAGATTTGTCCTAAAATGAAGTTTGCTTCCGCGACAAATTCTTCTTGACATTCTGTTATGGTGCTTAAGCTTTTTGTTGCAGTGGATAAGTCTGTTTTTCCACCTTGACCTAGAAAACATAATTTACCTAGTATAAATTTCGCTTTAGTGCTGGCGTCTGTGTGATTAAGGTTGGATAATAAATTTCTTGCAATATGGTCATCTTGAGGGAAAATCCTTCCGTCTTTATGATCATCTTGAGGGAAAATTTTTTCGTCTAGAAATAACTCTGCTGCAAACTCAACAAAGGCTGGTGGCGCTTCAGGCAAGATGTTTTCTATATGGGCACGCGTGGTTTTTTTTAGATCTTCTAATTCGTTTTTTTTATCTGTTTTATAATAATAGTAAGGTTTTAATTTGCAATCTTGTTGTCCTTTACCTATACCGATTTTAGCTAAGACTTTAATTAAAGTTGTATTCAAAAAGGCTAACTTGTATCTTTCATCAGGCTTAACGGTTTCTTTCTTATTAAGGTCAAAAATTTGTTTGCGTAAAAATTTCAATGCTTCGTAAGACTTTTCTGTACGAGCTTCAGATTGGTGTTCTTTCAAGCAAGCTTGGAAAAGTTCTGAGCAAGCAGCGCGTAGAGGGCGGATTTTTTTTAATAAGTTTTCTTGAGCTGCTGCTTCGTTAAAAGTAATCAGCGCTTGCTCAAAAGAATGGTCGGCTTGTCCTAAAAGGCTTTCTGACCCAGTAAGCTCTGCCAGCCTACCGGTATTGCGAGTAAGCTCAGAGAGGCGACTAAGTATACTTTGGTAGCCAGGAAACTTGGGGTCAATGATTCTGCATAAACGTTTATAGTAGTTGTGGGCGTTATCTTTATCGTTTTGTGCATCAAAGTATTCAGCAATATATTTCACGAGATTGGCTTGAGCTTCACCCGATAAACGATCAATTAATGGTTTTGAGTGAGAAATAAAAAAATTTTGCTGATTTTCCTTGGCAAAAAAATCCCAAGCTTTTATTGCTAGGTAATCTGGCAACTGGTTTTGGGTTAAAAGTAAGCGATAAAGTTCATCTACTTTTTGTTTTATGGGCTCCTTTGCGGGTGCTTTAAAAATTAGCTCTGAGAAAGAATCTGATGGTAGTGCTAAGAATGCGTCATAGAGAATTACTGCTAAGCAAGTAACGGCAGCATTTACTCCTTTTTTGCTTTCTGTGTATATTGCGAGTGCTTTATCGAGAGATTGTTTAGATCTTAGTACATTAGAGTTAATTTTAAGTTCTTCGATTAAGCTGCTTAGTCCATCTTGATTGTTGCGCAAACATGCTTTTTGAAGATATTCAAGGCGGATATAAAAAGGCTGTGTGGAGAACCTAAATGCTAGTGAATATAAGATGGGATATTTGGGGCCATGAACATCACAAGCTGTTTTTAAGTATTTAAAGCAGTTCTCTTTAGGGTCTGCTTTCTGAGGTTTTTGCGCTTTTGCTTTCGCTGGCGTTGATTCTACTTTTAATAGGATGTTAGCAGCATCTGCTAGGCACTCAAGAGCAGCTTCAGGAGCGTCTTTTTCATGTGCCTGTAAGAACAACAAAATATCGCAGATGGCAGAAAATTTTTTTATTTTTGCCTGGTTATTTACTTTAACAAGTATTTTTAACTGCTCTTGTAATCCATCAAAATCTTTTGCTTTTTTTAGGGTGTCAATCTGTTTTTGAATATCATCGAGGCTAGTTTTATCTTTTGATGCTTTAGTCATAATGGTAAAAATGGAGTGGCGGTTAAAAGTGAGAGGCATAATAAAGTTATGCGCGAGGATAGTCAATTTTTATAGGTGTTTTTAAAATACGAGGCAGCCAAAGAGTCTGATGAGCTGCTGAGTTTCTCATAGGCGAGAGGTAACTGTTTGTATGGGATGGCTTGCCAAAAGTTCTTGCATTAGATAAAGCGTCAAATCTACGATTTTTAAAAAATAAAAGAAGTTGTGAGTCATACTTCTGTTATAATATTTTTTTATTTTAATAAGATATAAAAATGATAGGTGAAAAAACTTCTCATAAGAATCAGCATTCTTCAGTAGCAAGAAAAGCGCTTGTTTATTCTACCTCTGGCGCTGCAGCGATAGCGGGCTTAGCGGAATTAAATAATGTCAGCTTTGTTTTATTGCGTTGTGTCGCAAAGTTGCCAGATCCACAGGCATTTTTAATTGCTATGATTGCCTCCGGTGCGCTGGGATTAATTTTTCAGTTGCCAAGTGAAACGAAAATGTTTGCAAGCCATTCTGTTTTTAGCCATCATCATCATAAAAAACCAGCTGAAACACCAAAGTGTTTTTTGGGTTTGAAAGTTGGTGAAACGCTCGTGGATGGTTTGGCGGCGCTCACGGATGCAGGTTTAAGTTTTTATGCGATTGCGGAATTATTAAATCAATTTCAAGTGCCAAGTGTAGCAAAATATATTTTAGGTTCTTTCTTTGCTTTGCCTAGAGCAATTAGTGTTTTTGGTTTGAATCATGCTCATAGCTTGTCTCATGTTTTTCAAAAGAAAGATGGATATGAAGAAATTAAGGAAGAAAAAGATTGTTCAATGGCATTGAAGCTATTGGGGTATCAGTTACTTTGGTTTGGTCTGCCTAGTATCGTAGCAGCTGTTGGGCATGGGTTTGAAACATTTTATGAATCAGAAGCAACCATAATGAATTTCACCAATAGCACTATTGATGCTCAAGTATGCAGTAGTCAGTTATTAGCTTTTGGTAATATCGGGCAGGCTTTAGCATTTGCTGCCGTTGGGCTTCTTGCCTTAGCAGTTGCTTTTAAGACAGGGGTGGTTGAAGGGGTGCATATTAAAAAAGCCCATGAAAAGCATGGTGGTTTTTTAAATTGGCTAAAAAAAACTTTTGCCAATATTTTATTGGGCTTGGGAAATCTGATTGCCTCCATGCTACATACCTTGCCGGCAGCAGCGACAGTGGCTATCTTGCCTTTGGATCATATGGCTAAAATTTTTATCATAAGTAGCATTGTTTTATTAGATGGTTTTGTAGGAACTTTTGTACATGGTAAATACTGGCAAGAGGCAATGAAAGATATTAAAAAGCTTTTGCTTGCTTTTGGCGAAAAAATCTCTTGCTGTACAAGAAAAGATCAAGTAGAGGCTGATTTAATAACGGCGCCTACTCCTGTTTAAAAAATTTTGTATTAAACAATCTTTGCGCTTTTATCGAGCATTAAAAGCGCAATTCCCATAAAAATAAGATCAGTGCCACAGGCAAGAATTAGTATTGGCCAATTAAATGCATATAAAACAACGCCGCATAAAATAAGATTGATAAAGCCCGCCAATGCTGTCCAGCGCCAACCATTTTGATTGTGTTGATGTTTTTCTCCAAGGGCAATGCGAAATATACCCATTGCTAAATAAGATAGGCTAAATAATACAACCCAAAAATTTAATGCTTGTGGATAGACTAATAGCCAGCTAAGAGCTAGATATAAAATACCTGCTAATAAGTGCAAGCTAAAACCTAACCATTTTCTTAGCCAGAACTTATATGTGTGTAGCAAAATAAAAAGAGCAGCAAAAATAATGGCAATTGGTACAATGCCAGCAATGCGGTTCATTAAATAGCCGGCAATGACGATAAGTCCAAATAGTGAAAGCATCATGCCACAAATGCTTAACCAAAAGCGATTTTTGTAAACAATATTTGGCTCTAATACAAGCATATTTTTTTCTCTAGCTTTATGGGTAAATTTTTTTAACTGCAATTCATATGCCAATTAATAATGGCGCTAAATTTGCATCTCATTATTGTCTTACGTTAAAAACATTTTTCTTGGAGAAAACAATGGATACAAATAGCCGCAGTATATTGCACACAGTCATGCTAATGATATTAATTATTGGTGGAATCAATTGGGGATTAGTAGGTTTGCTACAAATCGATTTGGTGGCAACTTTAGTGGGGGGGCCAATGATGCTTGCAGCTCGGGTTATCTATGGGCTGGTCGGTATTTCAGCAATTTATATACTGGCTGTTTTTCTCATGGATTCAAATAAACAGCTCTAGCTTTTTGAGCTATGCTTAGCGCCTAGTTGAGGCGCTATTCAATAAATCCAGTAATCATAGGTTTGTGAAAACCTTTGTGGCATGCTGCTTGTTATTTGATAATTAAACTGGTGGCATGAAAGAGAAATTCCTAATATTGTTATTCCACAGTAAGTGTTTTATTCTTCATAATGAAAATTCTCTGCTTGCTCATATTCTTCCGGCGTATTAATTTCAAAGGTTTTATGCTCGGTTAAGCAAACGCGAATTTTATAGCCATGCTCCATGGCGCGAAGTTGTTCAAGGCTTTCGGCTTTTTCTAAGGGTGTCTGCGGCAGCGAGGTATAGTGCAGTAGAAAATCTCTTCGATAAGCATATAAACCCATGTGATGATAGACGGGCGCTTGTTGCTCGGTGCGAAAATATGGAATCGGTGATCGCGAAAAATAAATTGCATTGCTATTGATATCAGTAATTACTTTGACGATATTTGGTGATGGGTAATCTTTCTCCATGTCTAGGGGATAAGCAAGCGTTGTCATTTCAGGTGTTTCGCCTTCGAGATAGGGTGTAACTAACTGCTTTAACATCTGGGGTCGGATGAAAGGTTCATCGCCTTGTAAATTGATAACAACATCAACATCAGAATACGCTTTTGCGACGGCGGCTACGCGGTCAGAGCCTGTTTGTAAATCTGGATCCGTCATCATTATTTTACCGTTGATGTTGTTAATCACAGCAGCAATTTCATCGCTATCTGTGGCAACAATCACATCGGATAGTATTTCGCAGCGTTTAGCGCGCTCATATACCCATTGCACCATAGGTTTGCCGTGGATGAGTAAAAGTGGTTTGCGTGGTAAACGAGTTGACCGAATGCGGCTTGGAATAACACAAAGAATTTTCATAAGCGTAGTCTGCTTTATTTATTTGGGCTCAAGTGAAATCTTCATAAGCACTTAGCGTGCCATTTCATCATGGTGTAAATTTTGCATAAAATTTTAAGTTGCTAGCGTTCTTTATGAGGTTATAGCGCTTATGAAAAATTTGGTTGTGGTTATTACAGGTGCTTCAAGCGGAATTGGTAAGGCAACTGCGCTAGAATTCGCCAGAAAGGGTGCAAAAGTTGTAGTGGCTGCTCGAAGGAAGAAGCTGCTAGAGGAGGTTGTTGTTGAGATTGAAAAATTAGGCGCGGAAGGATTAGCGGTACAAATAGATGTGGCCAATGAAGAGATGATGAAAAAGCTTGCTAGCGATGCAGTGCAAAAGTTTGGCAAAATGGATGTGTGGGTTAACAACGCGGCTGTTGCAGCTTTTGGCGAGTTTATTGAAATCCCCACGCGGGTTTTCAAACGTGTTATTGAAGTAAACTTGTTAGGCTATGTGTATGGTGCGCGTGAAGCTTTAGCTTTTTTTACCAAGCAAAACAAGGGTATCCTCATCAATGTAGCTTCTGTCGTTAGTACAATCGGTCAGCCTTACACTACGCCTTATACCGCAAGCAAATATGCCATTCGTGGTTTTTCTGAGGCATTGCGCTGGGAGTTAGAAGAATCGGGTATTCAAGTTTGCACAGTCTTGCCAGGTTGTATTGATACGCCATTTTTTCAGCATGGCGCTAATTATAGCGGCAAGGCGGCAAAAGCTTTAACCCCTGTTTATGATGCCCAAGACGTAGCTGAAGCAATCGTGGAATTGGTTGATCATCCCAAAGCAGAAGTTTTCGTTGGAGCAATGGCGCCCGTTTTGGCAAATGCGCATAAATTTGCGCCTAATCTTACGGCGAAATTTTATGCACATCAAGTTAAGCGTGATCATTTCCAAGATAAGCCAGCGTTGGCTAGTGAAGGTAATCTATTTGAACCTATGTTAGAAACCGGTAGCATTAGCGGTGGGTGGAAAGCATAAATGATAAATCAAACAAATAAGAATCTTATTGCAATTAAAAAGAATCTCGTTGCGCATATTAAACAGCTGGCCGGTGAAATTGGCGAGAGAAATTATCAACATTATTCGGCGCTGCAGGCGGCTCGAGATTATATTGAGCAAATTTTTTTAAAAGAGGGGTATCCTGTTCAGCGGCAAGAATTCCGATGCCAAGCTAATGTTTTTTGTAATGTCGAAGCACAGCTAAAAGGCAAAGTCGAACCAGAAAAAATTTTGGTTTTAGGCGCGCATTATGATTCGATAAAAGGTGGTCCTGGGGCAAATAATAATGCTTCAGGTGTTGCTGTGTTATTGGAGCTGGCGCGCTTGTTGCGAGAAATGGGCGCTAACTATACGATTTGCTTTGTTGCTTTTGCTAATGAAGAGCCACCGTTTACGCGTACAAAAAATATGGGTAGTTATCGTTATGCGCAAAAGCTAAAAGATGCACATCACAATGTTGTTGGCATGATTGCTTTAGAAACCCTCGGTTATTATTCTGAGGGTAAATATAGTCAACGCTTTTCTGGATTTTTGCCTAAATCTTATTATCCTGAAACTGGGAATTTTATTGCTTTTGTAGGCAATCTTGCCTCGCGAAGATTTGTCATGGATTTTAAGCAAGCATTTCCCAAAAAATTTCCGGCGTATAAATTTCTTTTACCAGGTTTTTTACCGGGAATTAACGCTTCCGATCATTGGTCATTTTGGCAATTTGGCTTTCCGGCCATGATGATTACCGATACCGCAGCGTTAAGGCATCCTGATTATCATACCAGCGAGGATACCCCTGATAAGATTAATTATGATCGCTTAGCCTCGCTGGCTTTTTCGCTTGCGCAGGCATTGGCTAAAATTTAATTTTTATCTGTTGCTGGCATGTGAATTGCATCGCTTAGGTGGCGTTCTTAAGCTAAAGATAAGATCATGAACAATCAAGATATTGCAAAATGTTTAAACAGAATTGTTGCTTTTTTGCATGACAGTCAAAGCTGTTATAAAGATCATATTGGTCATGTTAAAAACCCTGAGTTAAAGCAACTTTTTAATCAATTAAATTTCTCTCGCGAAAAAATGGTCAAAGAGCTTAGCGAAGAAATTATTGCGCTTGGTGCTGAGCCAGAAAAAAGTGGTACGGCGCTTGGTCAGGCGCACCGTGTTTATGAAAATATAAAAACCAAGCTTACCAATGGAGATCCATTGGTGATTGCTAAAGAAATTCGTCGGGGTGAAAGCATTCTGATTCAATATTACCAAGAAGCTATTAGTGAAGATTTGCCGCAACCGTTAAAAAATAAGTTATTGGAACATCTGGAAATCATTGGAAGTGATTTAAAAGCGGTAGATAAATTGGCGCCCCAGTCTTAACCTATGGTGACTAATTATTCTTTATTAAGGCACTTGCTTGAAGTGGCGAAAACGCTAAATATTTCTGCGGGCGTTGGGGCTTTTGCGACATTTGTTAACATGTTTACCACGATATTTATTTATCGTGCTAACCGTGAAATGAAAATAATTGGCGCTAAACAGTTGCGTAGCGATTTATTTAAGCAGCGTTATGATCTTTTTAGCGAGATGAGCGCATTTATTACAAAAAATTTTCCTTCTGAAGAAAAAGCGAGTGCTGAGAAACAAGACGATAAACCATCAGTTCTAGATTTTATGTTGATGGCTGAGAAGGCGAAGTTTCTCTTTCCTGATTTACGGATAGGTCAGTATATTGAAGAGGTTATCCATCATCTTTATATCGCTTACAAAGAAGATGAGAATCATAAAATCTATAAAAATGAAGATAGTGTTAATTGGTTAAAAGAACAAATTAAAAGCGGTGCTTTTGCTGATAAATTTAAAGACTATTTGGTTTTGCCAAAAGCATCCTAGCAGTAGGGTTATCGATTTTTTAGTGGTTTTTAATTTTATAAAGATGAGGAGAAGCTAATGACTGATAATAAGCTAATTGATGATTTAAACGACCTTTTAGAATATCTTTACGATAGTAAAAACGGCTTTAATGAGTGTGCTGATTTAATTAAAGATGCAAAACTAGAAGCCTTGTTTGATGAGCTTGAGCGTCAACGAAAACACTTTAGTGAATCGCTCTATCAAGCAATTGTTCAAGCGGGTGGAAAACCCGTGGAATCAGGTTCGCTAACAGCGGCTTTACATAGAACAATGGTTGATTTAAAGAGCCTTGCAACTGGCAGCGACACAGCTGCTATTGCCAATGAAGTTAAACGCGGCGAAACCACAATGCTTGAACGCTATCGTGAAGTGTTAGGTAAAGATTATCCTGCTAATATTAAAGCGCTCTTGCAAGAGCAAGCGAGTGCAATTGAGGAAAACCTAAAGAAAATTGAAGTATTTGCGGGGATTTAATTTCTTTTGTTAAATGATCAGGTGCTGCAGCATGCATGTAATGCTGCAGCTAATGAAAACTTTTTATAATCTAGAAAGCCTGCCTGTATAAAGCAGGATCGCAGCTAAGATCAATACGGGTAATAAATCGACCATTGTGAACCGCTCGGCATACCGCGCCAAGTTTCGCGGGTGCGCTATATTTAAATTCTTTGGCAAAATCTCCTGCAACATAGATAGCAAAATCTTGTTTGCCGACACATTCCGGCTTTAACTGCTTTTGTGTGACAGTTGTCATGTAGGTTGTGGCGGGGATCCATATGGGGGTGGGCAAGCATTCTTCGCCTGTGGGTAAATTAATTTTTAAGCCAATTTGCGTAACTGGTGCTGTGCCTTGCTGGTTAAATAAAGTGATAATGGTTGGGTCGTCCGCAAAGGCGATTGCGGATGTGCTAATACCGATAATGATTGTTAAGAGAATTTTGAGGGGTTGATATTGCATGGTGTGGCCTTATTAAGAGAGTGAATGGGTAAAGTAGAGCAAATTTTGTGCCGTAAGATGCTATTCCGGCTTTTAAGTTAGTGGGTTGGCTGTTGATGTTGGGCTTTGGCTGGCATTTATTTTTTATATAAATTATCAATTGGTTGTGTTTGTTATTTATGGTAGGGTATACCATGGCAAACGCATCATTAACCCTTGGTTTGTCATCGATGAGTTGCTTTAGGGTGCTCTTTTATGGTATAAATAGCAGTTCTTTTTGACAATAAAGCAGTTGGAGATTTCCATGAGCAGAGTATGCCAAGTCACTGGCAAGCGTCCCCGAGTTGGGAACAAAGTATCACATGCCAATAACAAAACCAAACGCCGTTTTTTACCAAACTTACAATATCGTAAAATTTGGGTAGAAGAATTAGGTCGTTATGTTAAATTACGTATTAGCACAAGAGCATTGCGCACAATTGATAAAGTGGGCATCATGAAAGTCTTAGAAGACATGAAAGCTCGCGGCGAATCCTATTAATTTTAAGGTGTTTGAATTATGGCAAAGAAAGGTCGGCAAATAGTTGAATTGCGCTCCACCGAAAGCGATCATTGGTATATGACTACTAAAAACCCCAAGAAAACGACGGGTAAGCTTAAAATCAAGAAATTTGATCCTAAAGTTCGTAAGCATGTGATGTACGAAGAAGGCAAAGTTAAAAAATAAGCTTGAAATTTTGAGCGTTATTTTAAAAGGCACCCAAGTGGTGCCTTTTGCTTTTAGAGGATTTTATCTTACCTTGATAAAATCTCTAAAGGTTTTGCACTTTAGCGCTAAAAACGATACACTTCAAGTAAGGTTTTATTATTAGCAGCGATGTTAGGCTTGGCGCCTTTAGCGGCAATGGCAGATAAGGTAGTCGCAGCTCGTGATTCTGCTGGCGTAATTATCCCCTTGAACGGCCCCCTCGGGGAGCATACGGGTGTTATTTATTATAATAAAGCTGGAAAGCTAATGGTGGCAGTGCCTAAAAGAAGCGATGATGCTCAGTTGGCTCGAATTATGGGGGAAAAGCTCAGGAGCTATAGGGTTGCTAGTGACAAGATAACCTTACTTATTAGCCCTCAAATGGTTAAGGTAAAAGGTGAGGAAGAAAAATTTGCTGCTTATCCTAACGTATTGGATATTCAGATTGATCAGAAGGTTGCAGATAGGCTTAAACAAGGGCTATCATCTGTCATTACTCTTGTTAACTCGGAAGGGGTAAGGGTGCAACGTGAGGAAGGACAGTATTTCACTATACGACCAGACAATGGCGGTAAGTTTACCCTCAGAATGGAGCTGGGCAAGCAAGATAGCGTAGAGGCAGCCCTAGCCCAACTTGATGCCACACGTTAATCTTTAAAATAACTTTATGCATATTCAAAAGGCATCTTCGTGATGCCTTTTTTATTTCTTGCATAAGCTGCGGTATACTATTTGCAAGTCTTATCCTATTGACAGGTTAAGAGTTTTTTAAATTATTTAAGCGCATATTATGGAATTCATCCAAGTTCAAAGCCAAGCAAAAATACAAATTCAGTCGTATAACGACCATCGCTTAACTATTAATGGCGAAGCTCATGAGAAGAGCCTAATTGCGTTACCTGATCGTTTGCTGGAAAACTGGCCAGTAACAGATATATTACAGTTAACAGCTTCTAAGAGTGCAGAATTATTAAATTTAAATGTCAAAATATTATTAATTGGCACAGGTGAAAAATTAGTTTTTCCTACAACCGAGATGCTTGCTTGGTTTCGCCAAAAGCATTTTGGCGTAGAGTTTATGGATACTGCCGCAGCTTGTCGGACTTTTCAAATTTTAACGTCGGAAAATCGCAGTGTAGCAGCAGCATTAATTGTTTAAATTAACTTAGCGAGAAATTTATGCGCTTACAAAACCTCTATCCAGTTAAAGGTATTGCTGATGTTGAGATTGATGCTTCAGGTTCGGTTCATGGCATAACGCTGATATTTTCTGACGCGCAAGCAGCAAGCGCTTTTGTTGCTGCCATAGCTTCTTTTACAGAAAATCAAGTTCAACTTAAAGTAGTAAATGGCAAGGTTCGTTCTACAGAAGCGATAAAGCAAGTTTACCTCGTGCGTACGACAGCCGAGCAAGAAGCAATTATCCTGGCAAAACAATTAGGAAGCACACCAGCAGCAGGCACTGTGCAGGAAAAAGTAAGCCGGAAAATTGATACGCTTAGTCAAGTAGCCCAAGAGTCAACGATAACCTTGGAAGAAGGCGACAGCGTTTCGGCTGCGACGGGTAGTGTAAGTCAAACGTCAGCTACTGTCGCTTATGGGTTGTTAGGCATAGTAGCAAGTCCAACTCCCCCTATAGATGAAAATACGCCTATACTGCATAGACAGAGAACAATATCCGTATTTTCTGATGTGAACCGTCCTCCCCAAGCAAGTCGCTCTACAGAGCAAGAAAATTGCTGTGCTCGCTGCAATATACTGTAGTTATCTTGGTGCAACAATTAAAATTAAATAAAAAACTAAATTTAATTATTGATGCTCTAAATTATGTTATTGTCAGGCGTGAGATTTGTGGGTTGGTATAAAAATAAAGTTTAACGCAAAACTCCATCAAAGACAGTGACAACCGGCCCTGTCATTAAAATATTTCCAGAAGAATTTTTTTCTATCGTTAAATCGCCGCCAGGTAAACTGACACGCACGCATGAATTGAGCAAACCCCATTGTTGCCCGATAGAAACTGCCGCGCAAGCGCCTGTGCCGCAAGCGAGTGTTTCGCCAGCGCCGCGCTCAAAGACGCGTAGCTTAATATGGTCTTTCGTGATCATTTGCATAAAGCCCACATTGACACCTTTGGGGAAAGCAGGGTGCGCGTTGAAAAAAGTTCCAAGTAAATCTACTTCGGCTTGAGCAAGATCCGGCATTTCAAACACAACATGAGGATTCCCCATGGAAACTGCGCCAAAAGAAAGCGTGCGATGGTGATAAGGCAACTCATAATATGGTGCTTGCGCTTCAATTAAAAAAGGCAAAGCGGTAGGATCAAAATTGGGAGCACCCATATCAACGGTTACTTGGTTATTCCCTTGTAGTTCGCAAACCATTGTCGCAAAAGGTGTGGCGAGTTTTAAAGTTTTCTTATCACTTAATTTTTTATCATGAATAAATTGTGCAACACAACGAACACCATTGCCACATTGCTCCACTTCACTGCCATCTGCATTAAAAATACGATAACCAAAATCTGCCTCAGGATGAAAAGGGTTTGTAATGATCATAAGCTGGTCAAAACCTACGCCAGTGTGACGGTTGCCCCAGGTACGAATTGTCTCTGGGGTGAGTGTCAACGCTTGCTCAAGGCCATTAATAACCATCATATCATTACCAAGGCCATGCATTTTTGTGAAGTATGTCATGATTAAAAGTGATAGCTCACGCCAACTAATAGACGTTTAGTAAATTCATTTCCGTTACGTTGATAATAACCAGTATCGCCAGAAATATTTTCTTTATTACGGAAATAAGTATATTCGTAACTAGAGTTCAAGTGAAGATTTTTACAGAGTTGATAATCAATGCCTGCACCTAAAATATAACCAGGTTCGCTATAATTATTTGTATAATTATTAGCACCTATCGCTTGATATTTGAATTGCCCCATTGCGCCGCCAAGAATACCTTGGAAAATGAATCCAGGTTGAATCAAATACCCAGGCATGATTTTAAGGCCATAGTCATAAGACAGTTTATTGGTATTTGTTGTTGTTGAGCCAACATTTTTATACACAAGATTGTCATCAAAATAATATAGGCTGCTGGCTAAGGTGTAATGATTGAAATACCAGCGGTATCCACCTTCGATACCATAACCGAAGCCTTGAGTGCCATCTTTAATGCTTTGGTTAGGGCCAGGCGGGTTGCGTAAAGCAATCGTGTGATCAAACGTGCCTTGCATGTAATTTGCGTTTGCACCTAAATAAAAGCCATCTGCATGAGCGTTGCAAGCTACCATGCCTAATAGACTTATGAATAGACTTGACCGAAATTTCATGAACCTATCTCCCTTGGATTTATTTAATGATGTGATGCTTTAGAATCAAAAAAAGCTTCTGCTATTTCTCGCTGCTCCGCTAAATCATGCGGTAGTTTGGCAAAATGATAATCAAACATAGCTGTCACGGGCTCTGCTGGCAAAGCAAAATATTCTTTCACGGCTTTTTCAACTTTTTCTTGAGCCTCTTGCTGAAGTTTTTCTTCATCTTGTGCCGTCCACCAGCCTTGGCTTTCAATATAAATTTTTAAGCGGCGAACAGGTTCATTTTTCCAAGCATTTTCAACTTCTTCTTTGCCGCGGTAGCGAGTTGCATCATCGGCCGTTGTATGATCATGTAAACGATAAGTGATTGCTTCAATAATGGTTGGACCTTTGCCAGAGCGTGCACGCTCTAGTGCTTGCAAAGAAACTTCACGCATGGCAATTACATCATTGCCATCGACTTGTTTGCCAAGGATGCCAGCAGCAATGGCTTTTTGTGCAATGGTTTCAGAATTGGTTTGTTGTTTACGTGATAAAGAAATCGCCCATTGGTTATTAGCAACGACAAAAACAACGGGCAGATGCCAGGCGCCTGCCACATTGATTGCTTCATAAAAATCGCCTTCAGATGTTGCACCATCGCCACAAACGGCGACAGCAACGCGTTTTTGTTTACGATATTTAAACGCAGCAGCAACGCCAGCCGCATGTAACGGCTGAGTGCCAATGGGAACAGCAATAGGGAAATCTTCTGGACAGTGTTGGTAAGCATTACCTCGTTCCATACCACCCCAAAACGCAAGGATTTCGCTCATTTCAACACCACGTTGAAATTGTGCGCCATATTCACGATAAGCAGGAACCAGTACATCATTCGCTTGCATAGCATGGCCAAAACCAACTGATATGGCTTCTTGACCTAATGAAGAGGCATAAGTACCCATTTTGCCAGTACGTTGCAAGTTGATAGCTTTAGCATCAAATGTGCGTGTAACTACCATCCAGCGATATAACTCTAGCATGATTTTTTTGTCATGGGCAAAAGCGGGTAATTCACCTAAAGCTTGGCCGTCACTGTCTAAAAACTGCGTGTAAGTAATTTTAAATTCAGCAGAGATGGAAGTTGTCATAGTGCTTAACCATAAATTCTTTTAGCGGCAATATTATCTGCAACAACAGCAGGATCAATATTTTGCTCTTGAGCTTGTTGGCATATCATGAGTACGGTATCGTGGATATGTTCCACATCTTTTTTGATTTTTTCAGGCGAATCATTGTGGTAAATACCCACGACTTCGATTAACCCACCTGCATTGATAACATAATCAGGAATATAAAGAATACCGCGGTTTAATAAAGTTTGGCCATGTTTGATTAAGCCAAGCTGGTTATTGGCAGAGCCTGCCACAATTTTTGCTTTGATTTGTGGGATAGTGTGATCATTTAAAATCCCCCCTAATGCACAAGGTGAAAAAACATCACATTCAACTTGGAAAATATCTTTAGGGTCAACCACGTGAGCGCCAAATTCATTGGCACAACGCTGGGCAGATTCCATATTCATATCGCACACGGTTAGTTTAGCGCCCGCAGCATGTAACCTTTTTGCCATCAGATAACCAACATGACCTGTTCCTTGAATAGCAAAATGTAAACCGTCTAAATCTGTTTTACCTAAACGAAATTTTACTGCCGCAAGAATGCCGGAAAATACCCCTAAAGCCGTTGCGAAAGAAGGATCACCATGGCTTTCGTCAGCGCGGGAAGTGGTGGTGACATATGGCGTTTTGCGCTGAATCACATCCATATCTTCAACCGTTGTGCCGCTATCAATAGCGGTAATATAGCGGCCGCCCAAGTCATTGACAAAACTGCCAAAGGCTTCAAATAAAGCTTCTCGGTTGCGGATCACTTTTGGGCGCATGATCACGCTTTTGCCACCACCTAAAGGCAAATTGCTGATCGCTGCTTTATAAGTCATGCCGCGCGCAAGACGCATGGCGTCATATATTGCTTCACTAGCATTGTTATATTCAATAAAACGGCAGCCACCTAATGCTGGGCCAAGATTAGTGCTATGGATTGAAACAATTGCGCGCAAGCCCGTTTCTTTATCCATTTTAATATGCAATTCTCCATGACCTACTGATTCGGCATAATTTAATAAATCATCAGGAAGGTGGGGGATGTTTACGTGTGAAGTCTCAATACTCATGAACATTCCAAGCTGAAAATCAAAGCCCACAGTATACTCGTCAATTCAGTAAAAATTCAATGGCTTCAAGTGTGATTGTATTAAGGTCGGGGTGAGGTCGTAATAATGATTTGATTTTTTAATGAATTTCTTGCTCGATAGTGGGGGAGAGGGGCAGCGAGCAATGAAGCAACCTGGATTTTAAAGGTTTCAAAAAACTATGTAAAACCTAGATTGCTTTGCACTTCGTGCCCATAATTAAGATAAGTGTTACTTAAAAAGGTGGACGCATTTGCTGCTTACCTTCGTCCTTTGCTTTGGCGCCCTCAAGTGCTCTACTAGCTTTGCTTTGAACAATGGTAGGACTACCGGGAGGCGCGGCAACGCGTTTAACTTGAAGAGAAAACTTTGCAGGAGCTGGTGCCTGACGTTTTCTAAAAAAATAGGAAGATGGAGGTTCTGCGGCTGGTGTGGGGCCAGCGATAGTTGCTGGAGTCGCTGTCTTAGCCCCCGACCTTGTTAGCAAGGATCCGTCTGTGCCAGTATGCGTTCTCGCAAAAGCAGCGCCTGTTGATACTGGCGTTGCAGCAGCTGCTGCTTGATAGACTGGTGTTTGCGATTGTGAACTATATTGTATTGTCTGTGAAGCTTCCTCAACTTCATTTTTGGCCTTGAAGTGTGCTTGTTTTTTCGTTCTGGTTTTTGTAGCAGAGGCGGAGCGTTTTAGTGCGCCAGCCTGAGGTAGTGCTTGAAGATCAGGGCTTGCATTATCAATTTCTGCAGCGCCAGCAGCAGAAAATTCATCTTCGCTTTTGGGGATAGCTGCGCCTACATCCACTTCAATTTTTCGTCTTAAATGAGGGCCTGGTGGGTAAGCTTTCTTCTCAATAGGTTTTTGTACTGCCCTGACTTTAGGGGCTGCTTGACGAGGTGCATCAGGATCAAATTTGGCGATAGTGTAGTCGCTAGAAATTTGCGCAATGCTTGCTTCATCAGCAAGGTTAAAATATTTTGCTATAGCTTCTTTACTATACTCTCTAGGGCTAATGGTATGGTTTGCCCCCGGAGTGGTGCAGCTAAAGCGTAGAAATAAGAATGTGTCATCATCACTCTCAACAGAAATACCTTCTTCAATAAAAGATTTTTTAATTTTATTAGCAGCAGCCTCAATTTTAGTTTGCTTAGGGGTTAGCACTGTTGTGTGGCTAAAGTCAGGATTAATCTGCATTTCTCTATACTGAACATACTTCGTAAAAACATCTTTAGTTTGTGGAGAAAATTCTTTTAGGCTATGTATTTCAGCAATTATGCCATGACAAATAAATTTCTTGGCTTGGGGATAATGTTGCTTTAGTCTTTGCGCTAATTCCGTTGCAGAATTACTCAATTTTTTAAATAAAGATTCTTGTGTGGAAGGAAAAATTTTTCCTGTTCTATATTGGTTTAGATTTTCATTGAATGGTAAATCTATCTGTACTATTTCATGATCTACAGAGAAAACAAGCTGTAAGTGCATGGCGGCTAAATCAATTTTGTCAGATTCGGGTTTTACCTGTGAAAGCGCATAAGCCATAGACGCGTGCAAAGACTCTCCTCGGAGCACTATACCTTTAATGATAATAGGTTCTTTATAAATTACTAATCCCATTTTAATCTCCTACGTTTTAAAATTTTTATTGATGTCGAAAAGCCGCTAGATAATTAGTTTGTGGTTTTGGTGATAGGGAAAAATTTTTAGATGTGAAATGATAATCTAATCCATTCAAAGCAACAAGCTCAAGCCCATACCTTCTTGCAGCGTTACATAATTCTGAAGGTTTAATAAATTTTTGATAATCATGCGTGCCTTTGGGTAAAAGCTTTAATAGGTATTCTGCTCCAACAATTGCTTCAAGGTAAGCGCGTAAGCTGCGGTTAATGGTGGAGAAGAAAACCCAGCCGCCTGGTTTAGTTAAATGGCTTGCGGCTGCAATGATGCTTTCCGGATCGGGCACATGTTCCAGCATTTCCATGCAAGTCACCACATCAAAAGTAGCAGGGTGCTGTGTAGCAAACTGTTCAATGGGAATGGCTTGATAATGGATGGGTAAGTGATGTTCTATCGCATGGGCTTTTGCTTGAGCTAAAGCTTCTTCATTTAAGTCAATGCCGCTGACATGAGCGCCTGCTTTTGCAAGCGCTTCGGTTAAGATACCGCCACCGCAGCCAAGATCAACGATATTTTGGTTTTGTAATTTGACGTGATCTTCAATGAATTTTAAACGCACTGGATTAAGCTGATGTAGCATGGCATAGGTGGGGTCATGTAAATCCCACCAGTGGCCTTGGCTAAATTTTTGAATTTCTTGGTGATCGATATTAGCCTGCATGAGCTTGATATTTTAATGATATAGAATGAAATCTTATCGCGTTGGCGCTATTCTTGCAATGTGTGTGAGTTTAAGTGGGTGGCAATGGATTAAAAGATTTTTTTAGAGATTATGAGCAAAGGCTTTTTAAAAACTTAAAATTATTAAATAGTTGAGGTTTTTTCCTGCAAGGCTTGTTTCCTTGAGCGCGTTTTATTAGTATGATGAAGGTTTTGGATTCAGGGAATAATCGATGAAAATTAAGCAAATGGTATTAGCTGCTGTTTTATGGGGTGCAACAACGGTATCTTTTGGGATTCCTGAGGATTATGCAATCGATGTATTACCCGCAGGTTCTAGTGCGCATCCCCCCCTCCAAGCGCCGCCATTACCTGATATTCTTTCAGGTCGTGCTTTAGTTCATGCAGTAAGTATGGGTGAAGATTTGATAACTATTAGCCCAACGGAATTAGCTCAAGCTTATCCAGGTGAAAGGCCAAGACAAGCCGCAGATGTAAATCCAGAAGGGATTTATAAAGTTATTCGAAAAGAAAATAAAAAAGATTCCCGGCTTAAGTACTTGAAAAAAAATTATCCTGCGCGTGTTGTACTGTTAAGCATTCCTACTAAATATTTTGGCAGCCTTTCAGAGGTGCTTAACTTATCTGGGTTAGCAGAGAAGAACATCAATATTATTACTGGCTTGAATAGTAAAGGGATTGAGCAAATAGACCTAGCAGCTCTAAAGGCTACTACAGCTAAGCAGCAATAGGTTTAGGACACAAAGTATCAGCCAAGCAAACAATTATTTTGGGTATGACTGATGACCTTTTTATAGCACGGAAAAATGACATGAAAAAAAGAACGATTTCAACACCAGCCTTATTATTTACCTCCGTCAGCGCCATCATTGGTTCAGGTTGGCTGTTTGCCGCTTACTATGCCGCAACCACGACAGGGCCAGCGGCTATTTTGTCTTGGATCTTTGGTGCCCTAGCCATGATTGTTGTGGCTTTTACTTATGCAGAATTAAGTGCCTTTGTTCCTGTGACGGGTGCGAGCATGCGAGTACTGCGTTATTCGCATGGTCAATTTACGGGGTTTATGTTTGCGTGGATTACTTGGATTTCTTATGTAGCCATTATGGCCATTGAAGTGCAAGCGATTATTCAATATGGCAGTTTCTTTTTTCCCAGCTGGGTTTACCCCAGTGGCGGTTTAACTTTTATTGGTTATGTCTTTGCCGCGATTTTGATGTTATTGGTTGCTATCATTAATTTCTATTCTTTACGTTGGTTGTTACGCTGCAATAATTTTTTAACGGTTCTTAAATTAATTATTCCTATTGTTATTGCTGGCGCAATCCTTGTTGCGCAATTTCCAGTCAGTCATGATACTTTGCAGAAAATGACTTTTGCACCGCAAGGCATGAAGGGGATTTTTGCCACCATTACAACAGGTGGAATTGTGTTTGCCTTTAATGGTTTTCGCCAAGCAACGGAATTAGCAGGGGAAGCAAAAAATCCTCAGCGCTCTTTGCCAATTGCTGTAATCGGCTCAGTGGTGATTTGCTTAATTGTTTATCTGTGCTTGCAGTATTCTTTTTTAGCAGCTGTTGCTACCGATAGCCATTTAAAAGATTGGCAATCTTTAAACTTATCTGGCATCAATAGTCCGTTTGCGATTATTTTAGCTAAAGAAAACCTTAATCATTTTCTACCAGTGTTATATTTAGGTGCGGTCGCCGGCCCATTTGCTGCTGCGTTAATGTATGGTAGCAGTGGTGCGCGTGCGTTATATGCTATGAGTATGAATGGCTCCATTCCAAAATGGTTTGCTCATTTAACGCCACATGGCTTACCTGTACGTTCCATCTTCTTTAACTTTGCCTTAGGGATGTGCTTATTTGCGCCGTTTCCTGGTTGGGCAGCAATGGCTAGTTTTTTAACTTCACTAATGGCATTAACTTATATTAGTGCGCCACTATGTTCTTTGGCATTAACCTTGCATTTGCCGGACCATGAACGTTATTTCAAATTACCTTATCCAAAAGTTTGGTGCTTTATTGCTTTTTATATTTGTAACTTGCTTTTTTACTGGACAGGTTGGGATATTTTGCAAAAATTATTAATCATGTTGATTGTTGGCTTTGTCGTACTAGTCGTTTATCGTTGGTACTCTGGCAAGCGTCAGCAATTACTACACTTAGATTGGAAAGCATCCTCATGGATGTGGAGCTTCTTTATTGGCCAAAGCATTATCAGTTACTATGGTAGTTTTGGTGGCAAAGGAACATTGCCTTTTGGCTGGGATTTCCTTGCTTTTGCGATTATTAGCCTGGTAAGTTTATGGCTTGGAGTTAAATATACTCGCCCTGTTGATAAGATGCAGCAAGATATTGAGTTATTAATTGCTGAGCAACACGCATGAAAAAACGAACGATTTCAACCACAACCTTATTATTTACTTCTGTCAGCACAATTATTGGTTCAGGCTGGTTGTTTGCCGCTTATTATGCAGCAATGCAGACGGGTGTTGCATCATTATTATCTTGGATCATTGGTTTTTTTGCCATTATTATTGTGGCGTTTACTTATGCTGAATTAAGTGCCTTTGTCCCAGTGACAGGGGTTGGAACGCGTGTAGTGCGCTACACGCATGGGCAGTTTGTTGGCTTTGTGCTCGCGTGGATTATTTGGGCGTCGTATGTTTCAACCATGTCTATTGAAGTCCAAGCAATTTTACAATATGGCAGCTTCTTTTTTCCGAACCTTGTTTACCCAACAGGTGCATTGACGGGGCAAGGTTACTTTTTTGCAACGGTTATGATGCTGTTAATTAGTATTTTAAATTTTTATTCTTTGAGGTGGCTGCTAAGTTGTAATAACTTTTTAGCTGTCTTAAAAATGATTATTCCAATTGCTATTGCCTTGGTCATTATTGTTGCATGCTTGCCTACCGCCCATGGTGGCCTTAGCCACATGACTTTTGCCCCAAATGGTTTAAAAGGAATATTGGCTGCCATTTCTACCGGTGGTGTGGTATATACTTTTAATGGATTCCGCCATGCAACCGAAATGGCAGGTGAAGCAAAAGATCCCCATAAATCCTTACCTATTGCGTTGATTGGTTCACTGTTAATTTGTTTAGTGTTGTATGTGGCTTTGCAATATGCTTTTTTAATTGGCATGGGTAGCGATGCAAAATTAGCGCAGTGGCATGCGATGAAATTTTCTACCATGATGAGCCCATTTTCAGTATTGCTGCATGAGAATAAATTAGATGGGTTTCTGCCATTATTGTATGTGGGCGCGGTAATTGGGCCTTTTGCAGCAGGTTTAATGTTTGGTAGTAGTGGTGCTCGCACCTTATATGCCATGAGTCAAAATGGTTCTATTCCTGCTTGGTTTGCACAACTTACGCCTAAAGGTTTACCTGCACGTGCAGTGATTTTTAATTTTATTTTGGGAATGGTGTTCTTTTTACCCTTTCCAGGCTGGGAATCCATGGCAAGTTTTTTAACTTCGCTGATGGCGATCACTTACATTATGGCGCCTTTAGGAGTATTAACTTTAAGAGAGCATTTGCAAAATCATCCGCGCTTTTTTAAATTACCTTTTGCGAGAATATGGTGCTTTGTCGCTTTTTATATTTGTAGCCTTCTATTTTATTGGACTGGCTGGGACGTATTAAAAAAATTATTGGTGATGTTGCTAATTGGCTTAATCATGCTTGTTGCTTACCGTTTTTATGCCCACAAAGATAAGGTGTTTGATTTAGATTGGCGCGCATCGCTTTGGCTTTGGGCTTTCTTTATTGGCGAAGCAATCGTGAGCCGCTTGGGTACTTTTGGTGGCTTAGGCATGTTATCATTTGGTTATGATTTTATTGCTTTGGCGTTTGTGAGTTTTATTAGCCTTTGGTTTGCTGTAAAATTTACCATGCCTCCTGCACAAATGCAAAAGGATATTGATGGGCTAATCGCAGGTCATTAATTAATATTTTTATGCAACTGTCTTTTCCTCAAACGCAATATCGCTGGCCAGTCGCTTTAGCGGTATTGCTACATGTGTTAATTGCTGTGTTTTTGTTTGGCAGTATCTTTTTCTATCGGCCATCACAATATGCCGTGGAACAACAAGCAGTTCAAGCAACAATTGTTACCAGTAGTCAATTAGCCGCGATGACGCAAGCAAATACAAAGCTGGCCGCTAAACCAGTGGAAAAGCCTGCGCCAAAACCTGTGGAAAAACCATTGCCCAAACCAGTTGAAAAACCAGTGCCGAAGGTGATTGAAAAGCCAGTGCCTGCAAAACCTATCCCACAAAAAACAGCGCCTACTAAGGTTGTGCAAAAAACCAATCCAAAAGTTGCACAAAAATCTTTGGAAGAAAGTTTATTGCAAGAAGATTTATCAGCAGCCGCAACACCAAAAACACCCAGCAAAAATACCGCAAAAGCATTGCAGCAATCTTTAATGGATCAACAGTTAGAAGCCGATGAAGGGCAAGTAAAAACTGCACGTAGTCAAGCTGTACAAGGGGAAGTGGATAAATATAAAGCAATGATTTTGCAACAGATTCAGCAAAATTGGATTGTGCCACAAAACGTGCAAAACCTTTCTTGTGTATTGCAAGTCCAAGTTGCACCAGGGGGTATGGTGACAGGCGTGAGCCTTGTTAAATCTAGCGGTAATGAAGCATTAGATCGTTCTGCTATTGCCGCTGTGAATAAAGCCTCACCTTTACCGGTTCCAAAAGATTCCGCGGCATTTGCTGCTTTTCGCGTATTTACTTTAACGGTTCGGCCAGAAGGAAGTGATTTGGCTGCAAATTAAGTATTTGCCTGGCTAAGTTTTTACCATTCGCCAGGCAAATAGTTAGTGTGTTTTTATGCTTTCCGTTAAGGACGTGGTTGCAAAGCTATATCGTCAATAACACCAGGTCCGAGTAATTTTTGAAGCTGCTCTTTTTCTCCCTGCAAGATATACGTCAAAAATGGAAGAATATGCTGGGTAAAAGCTTTTTGATCATACTGATCATGGACGTAATTGCGTTTTATTGCTTCCGCTAGTGCTTCGTCATCAAAGTTAAACCGATCTTGTTGCTGAACAAGGGGTTTCGCTCTTAAAGCGCCTTGCGCTAATGGATAACTCATTGCAGATATTTCATCTAATTTTGCTATTAAATGCTCTTTGATTTCAAGAAACCTATCCCTGGAAGCTTGATATGCTTCAATGTCTTGAATAAGTTTTTCGAGAGTGGTTTCTAGTTCATCTTTTCTAGCTTTAAAACTAAAGAATCCAGCGTCTGAATTTATTGCTTTGCGATTTGCTTTAACTGCCCTGAGTTGATTCTTTAAAATTATAGCAAGCCGGTCAATATCCTGAATTTCCTCTAAGCGCTTGATAACCGTTCTCGCCATTTCTTGATTATTTCCTTTTAGAGCATCTTCAAAAAAACCCGCAGGTTTTGCTTGATATGCATTAAGTTGTGTAATTGCGTTTGTGATTAATTGGGTATAACTACTCATACTCATTTCCTTTTATCTCATTATTTTATAAAACTGACAGATGAAATTATGCCATGGTTTGTCTTAAGGTTTGGTTAAATTTCAACACATAGAGCAGTGTTTTTTCTGCGCTGGATAAAAATGGTGGACATGCGCGTCGTGCTCACCAAAGCGGTGGAAAAGGAAGCCCGCCTAGCGCTTTGCCCACCCTACAACTTTAATGGTTCGGCCAGAAGGAAGTGATTTGGCTGCGAGTTAAGTTTTCTTGCTTTATTTGCCCAGCGAAATGCAGGCGATTAACTGGGCAAATATTTGTCTGTATCTTACATCTATCCGCTTAAACTTCCTCTACATGTTAGAAAGAATAAACGTTATTGCAAGGGTCAGCTTGCTCGTCGGAAGACCTTTGTATAGGAGACTGATGTGCTCGAATACCTTGAATAAGATTCTCTAGAGTGGTTTCTAATTCACCTTTTCCAGCTTTAAAAAATAAAGTGGCGTTTTTTTCATTACGGGCATTACTAACAAAGCTTAGTTTTTTTTCTAAAAATTCGTTAAGATCTTGTACAGTAGCTTTTTCACTATGATCTATTACAATAGAATCTGTTACAGTAGTACGATCTGTTGCAATAAGATCTGTTGCAATAAGGTCCTCTTTAATAAATGCGCTTAAACGATCGGCAATTTCTGCAGCAATTTCTTTTCGGACATCTTTCAAACTTTCATCTTCAAAAAAACCAGCAGGTTTTACTTTGTATGCTTCAAGTTGTTTGATTGCATTCTCGATTAACTTTGTATAGCCACTCATGATCATTTCCTTTTATCTCATTGTTTTAGAAAACTGACAAGTGAAATTATCGCATGATCTCCCTTAAGGTTTGATTAAGTTACAAAAAAAACCATAAAGGCTTCTCTGGAGGGGGCAAAAATTTATAGCAGGGGTAGGCAATGCACGCCGCAAAGGTAGCTTTCAGTCACTGTGACAAGCGCGTCGCTTACGTTCCTTTGCCTACCTTACGAGCTGCTGCAATAAAAAAAACTTGCAAAATATTTATGACATATTATTTAAGGCGCATTTCATTTGCTGTAGATTCAAGCGTGTTTATTACATCCACTGTGTGCTGTAGGTCTTGCAGTGTGGAGTTAAATTTATGAATTGTGAATGTAGAATGGTCTTTTCCAGACATATTTTTATCTGCTATATCTTGAAGATTTTGGTTGAGCTCCTCACGGCGGTGTGGAGGCAAATCTTGTTGCATGGCCTGATGAAGAGATATTTCAACTTGCTGACGAAGTATTTCTTGCTTTAAGAGAGCCACCCATTTTTTCTCATCTCCTGCTTTAAAAAAGCAAAGACAGCTAGATTTATGCTGACCATAGGCAACAATGAATTCATTGAACATTTGATGCGATTTTTTCACGTTATTTATGATAGGATAAACCATATTTTAGCTCCAAGATTATTGTTAATTTAGATACTCTATTTTGCTTAACCTTAATAAAGATAATAACTAACTATTTTAATCTACTCAAGCCCCCAGGTAAGCGCATTAAAAGCTGAGCCAGAGCAATTAGATGGCATCACATTGCCACATGATGGGCATGCATATAGGGCTGGCAAAGGAGCGCTAGCGACGTGCCCACCAAAGCGGTGGAAAAGGCATCTCACATTCACTCTACAACTAAAAATAAAGCAGTCTACCTGGGTATAATCAAAAGTAAATTCCCAAAAGAAGTATTGGATTCTTTTATAACAAGAAACTCTTTAAACTTTCATACCCCGCAGAGTTAATGAGCTCTTGGGTTGTAAAAATTTGCAGAAAAAAGCTTATTTTTTTAGGAAAACACCTCACTTTTAATAATTGCGAAAAAATTTCAAAAGAAATTAAAAAAGTAACCATTACAATCAACCTATCAATATTAAGGAATAATTAATTTTTTTTAAGCAATTATCACCGTATTTTTTTACGGTTTTTCCAAAGCGTTAATTTTTCTAGAATATTGCAATCAAAAATAAAAAATAGGATTTGACATGTCAAAAAAAGAGCTAAAATCACAAGCACAGCTTCTCCCTAACACAAGAAACCCTCAGGCAGTAGGCGTACAGGATTTGCCTGATGAAATATTATTAATTATTTTTTCTAGAGTAATAAAATCTCCTCAAGATTTATTAAGGATAGCTCGAGTAAATAGGCTCTTTTATCAGCTTGCTGATAAAATTTGGAATAAATTCTTACACCCTGATTACCAGAAAGAGCATTACGGCGAAGCTAGGTTTCAATTCTTTCAGTACCCTAATAGTCGAGAGTGGGGATGGACGTGGTGCTTGGAGGACACCTTAAGAAACCAAAACCTTCAAGATGTAGCCCAAAGAGGCTATATCAGCTCAGACCAAGAGTATCCTTCTTCGTATGAAAAAATTTGGCAGAAAGGAACTTGCTTTTTGGAGAGCGCTAAATATCTTTTAAGGGACTATACCAAAGATAACTCTTCGGCCATGCGCTTTTTTAGCGGACATTGGAATCGTCACCATTTAGAGGATGTCTCAGCTATTTTGGATGTTTATATTATTAAAGATATCGATGTTATTATAAACCGCTTGCTTAGAATTGAACTTAAAAATCAAAACGGCTCATTAGCTACTCGTATTAAATTTATTTGTAATAAATATTCAGCGTTTAACGAAAAAATTGTCGCTAATGAAAAGCGCTTTATGCCCTATCCGGCTATAAAAGGATAATGCACGACATATTTTTGCTTTATGAGAGCGCTTAAATAAATTTTCTTGTGCTTCTTTACAGTCGTGGCCCTGAAGGCGGGTGAAGGGTGGGGTCTAAGAATACTTCTATGAGTCTAGCTTCAATCAATGGTTGTATGGCTTCGTTATTTGTTTCGCCAGAAAGGAAAAGAAAAGATCCTAAATCAGTCAGTGTGGTATTTAAGGGAAGCAATGCTTTGTATTCCTGATAGAGGAAGTCCAGTCCAAGAAGCGTAAGTCTAGGATGTACAATACTATCTTCTAGCATAAGGTTTAAGGTGTCTAAAAAGGCATTGAATAAAAAACAATGTAATTTTTGCTCAGTATCAATAGTGACAGAAGAGTCAACAGGCATGACATATTGCTTGAGCGCCTGTGCCAATAGTTGATGTTTTGCAAGTATTTTGTCAAAGATCGCTATCAGCTCTTCAAGCGAAGGGCGCTTGTGTAAATCTTGTTGTATGGCCATTGCTGCCCATACTGCAATATCAGATGGGAAAGATAACAGTATATTTTCCTCTTTCTGGTCTACTAAGCTGTAAAGTAGTTGTCCGACAGAATATACATCCATTCTTGGATCAGCGGCAGGTATGTCTTTTATGGTTTTTGATGTAGCCTTATTGGTATTGAGTTTCGCGCTTAATTCGTGATAGTGATTTGAATCCAGCAAGGCTTTGAGGAAATTTATTTCTTCAGTTTGGAATGGAATTTGTTTGTATAAGCTTTCTTCATCAGAAACTAATTGAAGCTTCGCATATAAATGCTCAGTGTAATTTCTTTGCTGTAACCATTGCGCTTTTGGTAAAGTTTTTAATTTTTTTACTTCTTCATTTGAAAAATTAGCAAGTGCGAAACTTATATCTGTATAAGTGGCAACAAAAAGCTCTGGCGGCAAGTGTGAAGATACTTTAGAGTCAGCCGTTAAGGGCATTGGTTTTGCACCAAAAGGAATGCTATATTCAAAATCGATTAAAGTGAGGTTGCCATCTTTTACTAAAATATTATCGCCCTTTAAATCTCCATGAATGCGCTGACAAGTATTGTGGAAACGTAGGATTTCTTGGACAACTTTTCTTAATAAAAGAATCTGTTCTAAGCTTTGCATTTCTGGAATTACAGAATATAAAGGCCGGCCAGCATTTTCAAGCACAATACGGTATGTCGCATACTGATTATCAGTGCTTTGAAAAAAATAAAATGCACTAGTAGGTTTACGCTCTTGGTAAAAATTAAAGAAAATTTCACAGCTCTTTTTTAATGTTTGAACCCGCCATGCAAGACCTGCTTCTGTTTGAGGGCTAATTCGAATATTTCTTTCAATGGGGGTGACAACTACCCAAGGCTTTTCTGCCACCGGGCGAGCAATGTTAGATGCGCCTTCGCCTAATAGATCAGGTTCAATAGTATGCGTTTCACCGCCAACAGTTAATGCGCTTCGTGGTCTTTCAGGCGTAGATAAGAAATAACGCATATTTAGCTCAGATTGTTTTGGTAGCCAAATATCTTTTAATGCAAACTGTGGCGTTGGTGCTGTGTCTTCTTTTGCAGAAAATAAAGTTTCAGAATGAGGAAAGTTTTCTGTTAACATCCCCTCAGAAGGGGATGTTTCTAAGGATTCGTAGCAGCGCCAATCTTCTTCAAGCTTTAAACGAGACGCATTTTTTTCAGGGGGAGATGTATGAGATCTTTTGGTTGGCATATGATGGATTTTAGTTTTATTATTTTTAAATCCTTTATAAAATGTGCATGCTGATATTGGCACATTTTATAAAGATATTGCCTGTTAGTATTGACTTCAAGGTTCTGCTAGCTTGTTATTATATATGCAGAACTGCTTTAACTTTTTGGTTCAGGCAACTTTACGTTTAATGCACTTTTAGGGGTTTTGCCAGTTGCAATCTGATCGACTAAACTATCAGGTGGTAATGGTGCTTCTTTAAGTACCCCTGTTGGGATATTGCTTGGCAAAGCTTCTGTATCAGTGCCAATTTTACTGTTTGATAAATCTTTAGGAACTTGAAGTGGGGCAACACTCACTGCATCTCGATAAGCTTTTTCCTGGTCACCTATGACTGTTTGCTTTTTGATATAGCTGCAAGCGGAAAGGGATAAAATGGATAAGCTAAGTAAAACGATTAATGATTTACGCATAAAATTTTCTCTTTAAGTTAATTCCGCTAACGCTTCAATACTGCTTAAATTATTGATTGGAACACAGCTTACTTCAGGAATCGTCCGTTTGGCAAGTCCTGTTAAAACTTTGCCTGGGCCAAGTTCTAACATTAACGCTACCCCCATACTTGCAATAACTTGTTGGGTTTTGGTCCACAGCACGGGCAAGTAAAGCTGTTCTTGCAATAGCTCGCGAATTTCTTGAGGATCATCACAAGCTTGTGCGTTCACATTATGAATGACAGGTATTTCAGGGGCACGAATTGCTATTTTATTTAATGCTACTGCCAGTTGGCTTGCGGCGGATACCATTAAAAAAGAATGAGCAGGAACGCTAACTGGAATAAGTTTTGCTAGCTTAACGCCTTGCGCTTTAGCGGTATCGACTAATGCTTCAACGGCTTGCTTGTGGCCAGCCACGACTGTTTGACCAATAGAGTTAAAGTTTGCGACCACGACTTGCGCGTTTGGCCTCGAAACTTGTTTGCAGAGCGTTTCAATGGCTTCATCCGATAAGCCAACAATAGCTGCCATGGCGCCTGAACCCTCCGGACAAGCTTGCTGCATCAATTGGCCGCGCAGTTGTACTAATTTGACAGCATCTTCAAAATCTATGGCGCCAGCACAAACTAACGCACTATATTCCCCTAGGCTGTGGCCTGCCATGACACTTGGTTTTAGCTGAAGATTGTTGGCTAATACGCGCCAAATAGCGACGCTAGCGGTTAATAAAGCCGGTTGTGTAAATTCAGTTTGGTTGAGTTGTTCTTCTGGGCCATCTTGTATGAGGCGCCATAAATCATAACCTAAGATTTTGCTGGCTTCGCGGAAAGTGTCGCGTACAATCGGGAAACTTGCACCAAGCTCCATCAACATGCCAACGCTTTGTGAGCCTTGCCCAGGAAAGAGAACGGCGATATTGGGTGTTGTCATGATCACGATTCTTCAGATGATTGGGGATTAGAAATATTGCTTGCATTAGCCGCTAATAATTCTGCAACGCCATCTTGAATTTTCGCCGGCACATTATGCTCAACTTCTTGTACGGCTTCACGAATTGCCGTTAAAAATGATTTTTGATTGGCGCTACCATGACTTTTGATGACAATGCCATGTAAGCCTAATAAGCTTGCGCCATTATATTCACTAGGATCTAAGCTTTTGCCGATTTTTTTAAGGACGTGCATAACGGCTAAGGCGGATAATTTAGTGAACCAATTTTGCGTAAAAGCATCTTTGACATACTTTGTCAGCATTTTTAAGACGCCTTCGGTAGTTTTCAGCATAACATTACCAACAAAGCCATCACACACGACAACGTCAGCTGTTGCTTTAAAAATATCATCGCCTTCAACATAGCCGATATAGTTGATTCCACTATATTTTTCTAAAATTGCTGACGTATCTTTGACAAGATCATTACCTTTGACTTCTTCTTCACCGACATTCAAAAGGCCTACGCTAGGTTCTGGGATATTGCCGATGACTTTCGCAACGACGCTACCCATAATGGCAAATTCCACTAAGTTTTGTGGCGTGCAGTCAATATTCGCCCCTAAATCTAACACGCGGACTTTGGTATTTTTCTTGGTGGTCGGAAGTTTAGCGATAATGGCCGGGCGATCAATGCCAGGCAGGGTTTTTAACACAAATTTTGCGGTAGCCATTAAGGCGCCTGTATTGCCTGCGCTAACACACGCTTGTGCTTTGCCTTCTTTGACTAAGTTAATGGCAACGCGCATGGAAGAATCTTTTTTTAATCGCAAAGCTTGAGAGGGCTTTTCATCCATGCCAACAATTTGTGAGGCGTGAACAATGGAAAGCTTGGGGTAATTAAGCGCATGATGCTTGCGGAGCATTTCACCCACAACGGTTTCATCGCCAACGAGAATAAGATGAAGTTCAGGGAAAAATTGTAAAGCTTTAAGCGCGGCAGGCACAACGACAGCGGGGCCAAAATCTCCGCCCATTGCATCTAAAGCTATGATGACAGGATTAGGGGTTGTGCTCATGTGATAGATATGGATAAGGTTGAGGTGAAGTGAATTTTACCGCTCCCGCACCCGGCGCTGTGCGCCACCCTCTCCCCAAAGGGGCGAGGGGGTTATGGTTATTCTGCGTTTTTATCTGTGTCAACCACTTTTTTGCCACGGTAAAAACCGTCTTTGCTGATGTGATGACGACGATGTTTTTCACCGCTGGTTGCATCAACAGAAAGGGTGGTTGCTGTTAAAGCATCATGCGAACGGCGCATGCCACGACGTGAACGAGATTTTTTAGACTTTTGTACAGCCATGATTCGAAACCTATACGAAAATGAAGCTGCTTATGATACTTGGAAATGATGCAATAGTCAATGAAAAAACATGAAAAAACCAGTTTTGACGACAAAATGCTGGTTTGAACAGGAGATTCTCTTGATAACACATGCACCTTGTTAGTGGTGTTGCCTTTTGGCGGTTTTTTTGTATTTATTCTTTAAGTTAAAGGTGTTTTTTTGATTGGTGAGAAGAATTAAGAAGCTATTGATGCAAAGTAAGGGCGGTGCCCAGCAATAGCCGCCTCGTTGGGCACCTTGCTCGCTAGCACAGCCTTGCCCACCCTGCAGGCGTGTGCCCACCATTTTCATACTTTACAGAGGTGGAATAGCAATTTTATAAATTTTCTTAACAAAATTTTAAGTTTTTCTTGCTATCATAGTCTTTGTAAACCATTGAAATTTTGAATGGCTTTTGCTGTAAAACTATTTTACAGACTAATAACAAATGACAGGGTAATAATATGCCAAATGATGTTGCAGATTTCCGTGAGTTATTAAAAGATGATACTGCTAGCCCTCTTCTTGAAGAATTCCCACAATTAAATTCCGTGCAAAATGAAGAGGAGTTTAAAGCTTGTCTCATTAATGTGTACGCTGAAATTAACCCTTTTGTTGAAGCGGAAAAAATTAATAACGTTTATGAGTTATTTGAACAGGTTAAACAAGCATGGGCGGAGTTTCAAAGTGGTGCTGCTGCACAAGGCAAGTTTAAATGTCTTTTTTTAGAAATGCGTGAAGTACTTGTTGCTTTGCGAAAGAAAACTTTACCTGAGCTTTTAAAGCAAAAGCCGGCATTAATTCAAGTCTTTCTTGATGTTTTACACATGCGCATTGAAGGTGCTCGTGGTATTGACCTTCTAAAAAAATATTACAGTGCCAATGAGCAGCAAGAATTGTATATAAAAATAAAGTCTTGTTGCACAGTTTCTGAACTGAATGAGTGCCGCCTACTTGTTTTATTTGGTTTGCCCAGTTCGTATGAAGATGTATGGATGAACGCACTCAAATTAGAGGGCGCAAGTGAAATTTTATTGCAAGATGCTATTCGTGTAGATAATCACCTAGCATTTTTAGACATTTTTGTTGGAAAATATCAACCGCTGTTTAATAGCATTGTAGATGGTGATGAACACAAAGATGCATTACGGCAAAAGTTAATGAAAAATCATGCGGTGCAATGTTTAAGAATGTTAGATGCGCATCCTGAACTCACTGCAACCGCACAGCCGGTGATACAAGCACCTGCCCAATTAAATTCAAACCAACAGCCTGGGCCCTTAGCAAAATTAAAGAACTTACCGATTGTGATTGGCAAAAATAATACTTCATTAATTGAAGAATTGCTGAAAAGCGATGGAGGCTTAGTTGAAATTCGTAAACAGCTTGTCTCAGTAGCACTAGCTGAGTACGTGCAATATTATCAGGCGCCACATCCTCAGTTGCCAACCGCATTGTCCTCATGTGCGGCAACCAGGGGGGTTTTTAATTATCATCCAGATGTTTCAAGCTATGAGAGTCTTCTTCAAGAACTGGATGGTGCTACTGTGGTAGAAATTCACCCTATGTTTAAAAGAGATCCAGCTTCGCAAAAGGTATTTTTAAAATTATTAGAGGATGCCGTAATGCAATATATTCCTGAAAAATATCAAGCAAGCATTTTTCCTTCATTAAAGCTAGAAGTAGAAGCGCCGAGCATTGCTTCTCCGCGCCGCTAGATATTCTTTATCTCATGGGTAGTTTGCCCAAACTATCCATGTCCTTTTTATGCGCAGCTAATGCTAGCTAAAAATTAACTTTCTTCCTCAAATTCAACGCGCTTAAAGCTTGCTGTTTCTAAAAAGTTTTGATTGGCGTGAATGAGCTTGGCGAGCAATTCCGCATTGCTATGGCATGCGCATTTGGCTTTGGCAAAGTTGAGATAGGATTCTACCGTTCTTCTTGAAATACCCATAATGTCGGCAATTTGCTGGGTAGTTTTATTATCCAATAACAATTGCACACATTCAGTTTGTTTTTTAGAAAGTTTTTCTTTAAATGATTCAGGCAAGTGAAAGCGTGTGATGTATTGTGAAATGCCTAGTATGCCGATCACTTCGCTTTTTTCATTATAACAAGGCACTTCGGTTGTTAGCAGTTTGATCTCGCCTACATTTTTGTGTGACCAAATATGAAAAAATTGTTGCATTTTTCCTGATTGTAGAACTTTAGTGTAATCTGCCAAAATCGTGTTTAAAATATTGCTATCAATATGACGGAAAATATGTGTTAAGGGCTGATTTAAAATGCTTTCTTCGGGTGGTAAGTGGCAGGTAAGTTTGATAATTTCGATTTGTAAAGGGTTGGCATTTAACAGGAGATTATCTTTACTAACGCAATACACATGTATTAAGCCTTCAGCGGCAAATAAAGCGTCAGAGAGAATAGATAATTTTGCTGGAAAGTTTTGTGTCATATAACTCTATCCTAGCTCGACTGCTAAAAGCTAATATCCTTGCTTTTAAATGAAGACTATATCCATTACACTTAAAGACGCGAGTTTCTAACTGCGCCTTTTTTGCGTAAGAAAAGTTTCTCTGGGTATATTAAGTGTCTAACTGGTCTTGTTCGCTTATTTTTTTTGCTTTTCTTTTTCCGCTAAGGATATTAAGAACTTCAACCCCAAACGAGAAGAACATGGCAAAATAAATATAACCCCGAGGAATTTCAAAATGCATGCCGCTGGTGATTAAAGCCAAACCAATGAGCATTAAAAAGCTTAAGGCTAGAACTTTTAAACTAGGATATTTAACTACTAAATTATGCAAAGCTTTGCTCGCAAACATCATTAATAAAATAGCAATAATAATAGCAATGGCCATGATGCCGAAGTGATTGGTTAAACCAATGGCGGTCATGATGCTGTCAAAAGAGAATACTAAGTCTAATAAAATAATTTGTACAATGACAAAAGAGACATTGCGAAAGCTTGGATTTCTTGGCTTGCTTTGGGCTTCGGCAATGCCTAAATGAATTTCATTGGTCGCTTTGACGACGAGGAATAAACCACCCATGAGCAAAAATAAATCGCGCACAGAAATCATTTGGTTGGCAATAGTAAAAAGCGGCTGGGTAAAAGTAATGAGCCAAGCGGCGCCATATAAAAGTAATAGGCGCATAATGAGTGCAAGCGATAAGCCAATATAGCGTACTTTAGCTTGAGCCTCTTGAGGGATGCGGCTAATGGCAATGCTGATAAAGATAAGGTTATCAATACCTAAAATAATTTCTAAGGTCGTTAAAGTAATCAACGTTACCCATGTGTTAGGTGATAATAAAAAATCGAGCATGGTTTTCTTCCTTTTGCTTGGCGTTAGACTACCACTGAAAACTAGGATGATGCAAGTCTGTATTTGTTTTTTTTTAAGATTTTTTAAGCGGCTGTACAAAATTTGTACATTTTGGCAAGGTATAAAAAAATTGTTATCTTTCTGCAACGATTTCACGTAAAATATTCTTTCTTTATTTGAACGTAACACCCATCATGTCCTTGAAAGAGTTGGTCAAAAAAATGGCGCAGCAAGGTTTGCGCCAACGTGCTGCGCAAGTGGATATGCTGGAAAGCGTTTACCAGGCGGTTAAAACGAGGGATATTTTATGTGTTGAAGCGCCAACGGGAACTGGTAAGACATTAGCTTACTGCCTGGGTGCTTTAAGTGCTAAAGAAAATAAACAAGTCTTAATTATTAGCACGGCGACGACTGCCTTACAAGAACAGTTTTTTCAAAAAGATTTATTACTCATCGAAAAAATATTACAAGAAAAATTAATGGTGGTCTTGGCAAAAGGCCGGCGCCGTTACGTTTGCCATGCGCGTTTATTTAAGCCTGATCAATTTTTTGATGATAATCATTTTGCCGATGAAATGCTGGAATTACAACAGCTAATTGAAGAGAAAAAGTGGCTGGGCGAATTAGATCATGCGCTTGCGCCGATTAATCCAGAGTTATGGCAAAAAATTTCTACCGATTCAAGTGGCTGCAGTGCAGGCAAGTGCGAATACTTTAATGAATGTGCGTTTTATCAAAACCGCCGCCAAATGTATCAAGCCGATATTATTGTTACTAATCACAGCTTATTATTGTCAGACCTTGAATTAGGTGGTGGGGTTATTTTGCCTGATATGAAAGACAGTATCTATATTCTTGACGAATGCCACCATTTGCCAGAAAAAGCTTTATCGCATTTTGCCAAACAGGCGGCTGTTATTCGTTCTTTAGATTGGATTAACCTGATTGGCAAAACAGTTGCAAAAGCAACAAGCTATATTAAATTTAATCAGCAAAGCAGTGATGATCTTAATCGTGATATTAAAGAATTAGTTGAAGCAATTAGGCAGGCTAAAAAATTTGTCGACTGGCAATCGGATTTGTTTATTGAGAAACAATGGCGAATAAAGACATTGGATAATAAATTAGCAGAAATTGCTCAATTAATCATTCATTATGCAGAAAAAGTTACCGCAGTTGTTGAGGTTTTGGCAAAACATTTAGCGTCAGCTTATGAAAGTGCGATGAGTGTACAAGAGAAAGCCAAGGCAGAAGCGATTACGCGTTTACAAGCAAGTTTAAATTTTATTTTGGATCGTAGCTCTAATCTTGAAGCAACATGGCGCGATTTATTGCAACTGGCAGATCAAAATACAAAAAATCCTTATGCTTGCTGGTTCGAGATGCATGATACGCGTGATGGTGACGATTTTACTTTGCATACTTCACCTATTAATGTTAGTAAGGCGATGCAAGATTTATTATGGGATAAAGTAGAAAATGGCGCGGTGTTGTGTTCTGCAACCATTAGAGCTATGGGAAAGTTTGAAGATTTTTTACGCAAACTAGGTTTAAAAGATAATGCAAAAGTGAAAGAAAATGTTTTAGCTTCTCCTTTTGAGTATCAGCACTCGCTTTTGTTTGTACCACAGATGCAAATTGAGCCAAGCCAAACGCAGCAAGAAAAACATTTAGATGAAATGCTTGCCATGCTGCCAAAATTAATTTTTTCTCGGCATGGAACGCTAGTATTATTTACCAGTCGCAAAGCGATGGAATATGTTTTGCAAAAAGTACCCGTTGCGTTTAAGCAAGATATTTTATCGCAACAAAGTTTGAGTAAAATGGAATTAATCAAACAGCATAAGCAAAAAATTGATCAAGGCCAGCGATCTATTATTTTTGGTTTAGCTTCATTTGCGGAAGGTATTGATTTGCCAAGTTTGTATTGTGAGCATGTGATTATTCAAAAAATTCCTTTTACAGTGCCTTCTGATCCTATCTCACAAACCCGTTCGGATTGGTTAAAAAAATATCAAAAAGATCCTTTTCAATTGGTCACTCTGCCAGAAACATCAATTAAGCTTGCGCAATATATTGGCCGCTTATTACGTCATGAAGATGACCGAGGCGTGGTCACCATTTTAGATAAACGCTTATATACCAAAAATTATGGTGCTGCTTTGTTGGCGACTCTGCCTGGTTTTACACGGCTGGTGAATGTGCCGCTGGAGCAGTTTTTACAACATGAAGCGGTGAGAGCGTTGTAAGTTTATTTGTTTAGCTGCCATTAGGTTAATCATGCTCAATGCGATAATCTTTCCAGCGCATGCCCATTAGGCGTAACGTGCCAAAATAAACAACAATACCTACAGCGCCTAGTTCTAGGATCTTTAAAAACCGCCACATAAAGTGGTGATTAAGCCAAGCTAAATAATCCCCAGCAAGAAAGTAAAGCGTAACACCAATGACTAGGTTGGCGATAATCATTTGGCAGGCAAACCACAGCCAGTGTTTTTCAAAATGGAAAATATTTTGTTTTTTTAATGCGTATAGCAGCATAGCCACGTTTAACCAAGAACCTAGAGAGGCAGCTAAGGCTAAGCCAGCATGCTTTAAAGGAAATACCAGCACAGCATTAAGTATCATATTTGCAATAATTGCTTTAACGCTAATTTTTACGGGTGTTTTAGTATCTTGCTTAGCATAAAAAGCTGCGCCTAATACTTTCACTAACATAAAAGCAGGTAGGCCAAAGGAGTAGGCAAGCACACTTTTACGTGTCATCACCGCATCATAAGCTGTAAAATGACCATAACCAAAAAGACTAATAATAAAAGGTCCAGCAAGTACGATTAAGCAAACCATGGCAGGAAGGGCAATAATTAAGTTGCAGCGAATACCCCAATCTAAAGCTTTGGCATAATCTTGTGCGGATTTGGCAGCGTGCTTTGCCGAAAGATGAGGCAAAACTACTGTGGCTAGGGCAACACCAAAAACGCCTAAGGGGAAAAACACTAAACGTTCTGAATAATATAACCAAGATACGCTACCAACAATTAAAAATGAAGCAAAAATTGTGTTAATTAATAAGCTAATTTGGCCCACAGAAGCACCAAGTAATGCTGGGCCCATTAATTTTAAAACACGATTAACGCCAGGATCACCAAAGTGAATTTTGGGTTTAACAAGTAATCTGTAGCGCCATAAGGTGGCGACTAAAAATCCAAGCTGGACGAAGCCAGCAAAGAGCACACCCCAGGATTGAGATTCTATGGGGATAGCTAAATGTGGCGAAAGAAAAATAGCTGTAGCAATCAGGCAAATATTGAGCAAAGCTGGTGTAAAAGCAGCTGCGGCAAAATGTTTATAACTATTAAGAATGGCGCTTGCTAGCGCAGCTAGCGAAATGAGCATCAAATAAGGAAAGGTGACGCGCAACATATCGGTTGCCCAGATATGTCGTTCTGAGCCTAGGTGATAACCCGGTGCAAATAACATGACAATAAAAGGCGCTAAAACCATACCTGCAATGGTTAATATGAACAAAAATAAACCTAAGCCGCCTGCAATATGACTAATGAAGGGTTTTACTTCCTCGGGCTTTGTTGTGCGATAATCCGCAAGAACAGGAACAAATGCTTGAGAAAAACAACCTTCAGCAAACAGGTTGCGCATAAAATTTGGGATTTTAAAGGCAACATAAAAAGCATCGACTGCTGCCGTTGCACCAAACATTTGAGCAACTAAGGCATCTCGCACAAAACCTAAGATGCGCGAGATGAATGTCATGAAAGAAACAACTGAGGTAGATTTAAGAAGGTTTTTACTCATGTCACACTTAAATTTTATAAGTTAAAAAGTCACCGTGACATTCCATCAATCCGCATTCTAAATAGACAGAAATAACATTGCCAATGAGCATTAATACTAAAAAGCTAAAAGCAAAATGGCAGACCCAGCGAACAACGCTAGATTTTGCTTCTACAGGTCTATCATAATGTGTTAACTGATATTGCCCAGGGATGCACATTAAAATGCAAGTATAAATCACGGTAGCGGTGCATAATAGCGCAGTCCAAGTGTATAAGTGAAGCCCTAAGATAGGGTAACCATAACCGTGGGGCGGTAACGCGCCAATAACAATTTGTCTTGTTGCTGCAATACCTGTCGCTATGGCAGCAAGAATTGAAAGTGCATAGTGGGTAGGACGAATTTGATAATGCATATTTAATAAAAAGCCAAATGCCATGGCTAACAGGCCAATCCTTTGCAACAGGCATAGTGGGCAGGGTAGTTCCCACAAGGCAATTTGAGCGACAAAAGCAAATAATAAAATGCAAGAGATGCCAATTAAAGTTAAGGCATTAATTAATCGAGTAAAATCTATAATTTCGCTTCTTTCCATGGGGGTCTCCTTAAAATTGTATTCCATAATGAGTATGGAAATGGGGCGCTAAGGCGGCAAGATATCCTATTAAAAATAAGATAAATAGCGCAATACTTAATTTGTATTTACCGCTCCAGGCAAGAATGGTGGTAATTAATAGAAAGATAAAAAGTGCCAGATACTGGTTAAACATAGCGTTAAATCTCCTTGTATCTCAAAAAATAAAGTTATCATTGCTTCTTCTGGATTTGAGAAGAGGCGTAGGTGTTAGCTGAGCAAAGCAAAACAAGCTTATTAAAGTTGGGTCCAGTAAAATTTATTTAAAACATTGCTCAAACTGTTTGCGTAAGATATTCTTCTGCACCTTGCCCATAGTGTTTTTGGGAAGTGCGTCCGTAAAGAAAATTCTTTTGGGGCATTTATATCCTGCATGATGTTGCTTGAGGTTGTCAATCAAGGTTTTTTCATTAAGCTTGCTTGCATCCCCTACGACTACGGCGATAACCGCTTCACCAAAATCGGGATGGGGTATGCCAATCACTGCAGATTCTTCTATGCCATCTAGCGCATTCAAACTTAGTTCAATTTCTTTGGGATAAACATTAAGGCCGCCGGTAATGATTAAATCTTTCGAGCGGCCCACAATAAATAAGTAGCCATCTTCGTCAAAATAGCCAAGATCGCCTGTGTGAAAATAGGGGCGGTCATATGGGTTGGTAGCGTTAGCGTTTTTTTGCGGCGTGGAGCAAAGCAGCTTTTTTTCCCAATAACCACTAAACAGATTTTCACCGCGAATTTGAATTTCACCAATATCGCCGGATCTTTTTGCCTCAGCAATCTGGACATCGATACCAGGCAGGGGTAAGCCAACACTGCCAACTTTGCGTTTGCCTTGCAAAGGATTACTGGTGTTAACACCTGTTTCTGTCATGCCGTAGCGTTCAAGCAGAGTATGCCCTGTTCGTGCTTGGAAAGCTTCAAAGGTAGTCGGTAAAAGGGGAGCAGAACCAGAGGTAAACAAGCGCATATGCGCACAACTTGCTTTTGTTAAACGTTCGTCATTTAACAAGCGTGTGTAATAGGTGGGTACGCCCATAAATAAACTTACTTCAGGTAGGCGAGTAAAAAAAGTATCGGTATCAAACTTGGAAGCTAATACAATTTTTCCACCAGCTAATAGTAGTGTGTGTAAACCAAAAAATAAGCCATGGACATGAAATAATGGCAGCATATGCAAGAAGACATCTTGTGCAGTAATCTGCCAGACTTGATTTAAAGTCATTGCATTAGATAAAAGCGCGCGGTGGCTTAACATGGCGCCTTTGGGCTTGCCAGTGGTGCCTGACGTGTAAAGCATGACAGCAACATCTTCGCCGGCTGAAGGGAAAATATGATGTTTTTCAGCTTGGTTTTGCCAGGCGCTCGCCAAGCTGCCTTGTCCTTCTTGATTTAAGGTTTCAAGATGAATGTTTGTTATTTGGCGTAAAGCCACTTCTTTTACTGGGTCACAAATGATTAAGCGAGGATTTGCATCCTTAAAGAAAAAACTTAGCTCATCATCGGTATAACTATTATTTAATGGCAAGTAAATTAATCCCGCGCGTAAACAAGCTAAATACAGAAATATGTTGTAAGCAGATTTTTCAACTTGCACCGCAATACGGTCACCCGCTTGTAAACCCATGGCGCTTAAAGCATTAGCTATTTTTGCTGAAAAAATTTCTATATCAGAAAAAGAAAAATTTCCTTTAGTGGTCTGAATAAAGATTTTTTGGGCGTTTTGAATAATAGTTTTTTGAAACGCCGAATAAAGATTATTCATTAGCTAAGAACTTTATATTGGGTTGGAGAGTCTGGGCATGCGGTTAATCCACATTCTAACCATGTGGAAACCACGTTAGCAATGGCAAGCGCAAATAAACACATAAAAGCTAAATAGGATAATTTTCTTAATATGGCTGGCTGCTCAGTTAAGTCATGGTAAGTATATTTGTCTGGAATACATAGCATGATGGCAGTATAAAAAACAATGATAACACTAAGCAAAAACATCCAAGTATAAAGATGTAAACCTAAAAAAGCATCGCCATAAGCACCACTGCCAGGCACGATATGTAATAAGACTTGTCGTAAAGCAACGGAAGCCGTAAAGATGGCTGCTAGTAAAATAAAAGCATAATGGTTTGGTTTAACGCAATAGCGTACATTGAGTAAAAAACCGAAACTAATGCCTAGCAACCCTAGGCGCTGCAGCAAACACAGGGGGCATGGTAGTTCTTTTAAAATAAATTGAAATAAAAAAGCGGCAAAGAGTGCAAGCGATATGCCAAATAAATCAATAATGTTTAGGTAAGTCAGTAAATTAATCGCGCGTTTTTTGTCCATGAGAGTTTTTCCTTAGAGTTGGATCGGAATTGCGTCAGTGATGTGGTGGAGGAAAACAGCCGTCGATAAAATAAGAAAAATGAGGAATAGCCATATGCTGAGGCGGTATTTTCCTAGCCAAGCGATTAAAATCGTGATGCTGAAAAAGATGAAGAGGATGAGTATTCCATTCATAGATTTGTCCTTGAGGTGTTGGAAAGATTATACTGGGTTAAATTATATTTTTATAGAGTGTTTGCTTGATGAATTTATTAATTGCAGGTGTTGATGAAGCAGGGCGTGGGCCATTAGCTGGTTCTGTCGTGGCGGCGGCTGTTATCTTAGATCCCTCTAAACCTATCGATGGTTTAAGGGATTCCAAAAAGCTAACTGAAAAAAAGCGTGAATTGCTATTTGATGAAATTAAAGCGCATGCGCTTTGTTATGCAATTGCTGAAGCAGATCATGAAGAAATTGATTCCTTAAATATTTTGCAAGCTAGCTTACTGGCAATGAAGCGTGCTGTTGAAGCTTTAGTCATTCAGCCACATAAAGCTTTAATTGATGGTAACAAATGTCCAGTATTGAGTATTCCTTCTCAAGCCATTATCGGCGGGGATAATTTAGAAGTTTGTATTTCGGCAGCCTCTATCCTGGCTAAAGTCACACGCGATCGGCAAATGCTTTTGCTGCATGAACAATATCCAGAATATGGCTTTGCGACGCACAAAGGTTATCCCACTAAACTACATTGTGATGCCATTGCCAAATATGGTGTGTTACCTATCCATCGAAAAACCTTTGGGCCAGTAAAACGGTATTTGGCGGAGTCATTGTTGTAGAGGCAAGCTATGACCAGTTTTTTGTAGAATAGCCGTGCTTGGGGGCAAGCGCTAATCTGCTGTAATGCGCTATAATAATAAAATCAACTCTTAATTTAAGTAAACTTTCCATGGCTAAACGAAAAATATTAATTACCACGGGCCTTCCTTATGCAAATGGCGATTTGCATTTGGGGCATATCATTGAACAAATTCAAGCCGATATTTGGGCGCGTTTTCAGCGTTTGCAAGGTAATACTTGCTATTATGTTTGTGGCGAAGATGCGCATGGTACGCCGGTGATGCTGCTGGCTGAAAAATTAGGTAAAACGCCAGAAGCTTTGATTGCTGAATTTAAAGAAAGCCATTTGCGAGACTCAAAAGGCTTTTTAATCCAATTTGATGAATATGGTTCAACTCATAGCGAAAGCAATCGTGAACTGGTTTATGATATTTATCAAAAACTCAAAGCAGCAGGACATATCAGCACTAAAACAATTGAGCAAGCATTTGATCCGGTTAAAAATATTTTCTTGCCCGACCGTTTTGTTAAAGGTGCCTGCCCGCGTTGTGGGGCAGAAGATCAATATGGCGATAACTGTGAAGCTTGTGGTGCAACTTATTCACCGATGGAATTAAAAAATCCTAAATCTGTTTTAAGTGGCGCAACGCCGGTCAGTAAAGCATCAGAACACTTCTTTTTTGAAATTGCTCATTTTGAGGGTTTTTTAAAACAATGGTTACAAACGGATCAGCATGTTTCAACGCCGATAGCCAATAAATTACAAGAGTGGTTTGAGCAAGGCTTGCAAGCTTGGGATATCTCACGTGATGCCCCTTATTTTGGTTTTCAAATTCCTGATGTCCAAGATAAATATTTTTACGTTTGGCTGGATGCGCCCGTTGGCTATATGTCAACTTTTAAAAAGCTTTGCGATCCAAAGTGTCAACCAAATGTAGTGCCAAACACTGAAATCCCGGTGCCTGGCGCCGCAAACGTTTGCCATCCTGCCGTATTAGAGCTAAGTGCTGCAACGGCATTAAGCTTTGATGAATTTTGGGGGAATGGTTCAACGGCTGAATTGCGTCATTTTATTGGTAAAGATATTGTTTATTTCCATAGCTTATTTTGGCCAGCTATGTTGCATGGTGCTGGGTTTAGAACGCCATCTTCAATCCATGTGCATGGCTATTTAACCGTCAATGGTCAAAAGATGTCCAAGTCGCGTGGGACATTCATCCAAGCGAAAACTTATTTAAAACATTTGCCTCCAGAAGCGCTGCGCTATTATTTTGCCGCAAAATTAAACGATGGCATTGAAGATATTGATTTAAACTTGGAAGAATTCCGTCAAAAAGTTAATTCCGATATCGTGGGTAAAGTCGTAAATATTGCTAGCCGTGCTGCGAGCTTTATGGCGAAACATTTTAATAATCAACTATCCACAAAATTAGCTGATGAAAAATTATTCCAACATTTTGCTGATGAAAGTAAAGAAATTGCTCAAGCCTATGAAGCACGTGATTTTGCTAAAGCTATGCGTTTAATTATGGCATTGGCGGATGAGGCTAATCAAATGTTTGATCATGCTAAACCTTGGGCGCAAATTAAAGTCGAAGGTAAGGCAGAAGAAGTGCATCAAGTGTGCAGCCAAGTGATTAATCACTTTATGCAGCTGATGGTTTACCTCAAGCCAGTGTTGCCTGAGATTACCAATCAGGCTGAACGGTTTTTAGCTGTAAACGATTTGGCATGGGAATCTGCCGCGCAGCCATTGTTAAATCATGCTATTCACGATTATCAAGCTTTATTTCAACGTATCGAGGAAAAAGAAATTATGTCCATCGTAGAAGAATCCAAACAAGCTGTACAAGCAGAAGCGCCAGTAGCAGCAGTAGCCAGCCAGCCAGCAGCGCCTGTCAAAGAAGAAAACTTTATTTCAATCGACGATTTTATGAAAGTCGATTTGCGCATTGCAAAAATCATTAGTGCTGAACCTGTGCCTGAAGCTGATAAATTAATTAAACTACAACTTGATATTGGTGAAGAAAAACCTCGCCAAGTATTCGCCGGCATCAAAGCGGCTTTTAAACCGGAAGATTTAATTGGTAAATTAACGGTAATGGTTGCGAACTTAGCGCCACGCAAAATGCGTTTTGGTATGTCGGAAGGGATGGTGATCGTAGCTTCTAAGCCTGAAGGCGCGCAATTATATTTAATTGAGCCACAAACAGGTGCAGAGCCTGGCATGAAAGTAAAATAAGCAAGTAAAGAACACGCACTAGCTGTCGATAAAATCGTCAGCTAGTGCGGTTGTTTTAATCACAGTCTGGGTATTCTAATTTTATACCATAGGATGTAGCTGTTAACTTGTCATCCCTGCTCAGAAATGACACCGCATATTTCCCCTAAATATTTATTATTCACAATAAGCGAGCAGCTGGCGGTTACTTTATAATCGCATTTGCCATTTGAACAATGCATCCGCTCTGGCTAGCATCTGCAGTTTTTGAAAAATAGCTTGCTATTCTCTATAAGTCTCCCGATGATACAAGGCGTCACAATGATCGTCTTGGTGCCATTAGAGATATTTTTTTTCGTAGGCAGCAAACGTGGCTGCCGTTTTGGGTTGTCTGTAAACCGTTAATGGTTTGAAGCGATGAAGTAGGCGAGTGCATTCGTTAAAAAATTCCAACACAAAGCGACTGATTCTGAGGTATGAAATCTTCTGTAGGGTGGGCAAAGGAGCGCAAGCGACGTGCCCACCAACATGCTAGAAATTGCCTATGTGACGCGCTTTGTCCAGCCTACAGCGCGTGTTCACCATTTTCATGCCCCACAGAGAAGGGTAAAAATTGTATGAAAAATTAATTTTTTCTTAAGGTTTCTCTGCGACAATAAATTTTGCAACTTAAACGGAGTGAGGGGGCTGTGATGCAAATTGACAAAAATGCGATCAAGGAAATTTTAAGTGACCAAACTATTAGCGATGAAGAAGTCCTTGCTATCCATGCTTTTTTGCAAGCAGTGATAGATGACCGTGTTCCAGCGGATTATACGTCGAAGTTATTTACCCGAGTAGTCAATAAATTTAGCCTAAGTCAATTATATAGACTCTTAATCGTGGCGGCAGGCGGTGGAATTAATTTAGGTATTTTTGGTAATTTTCAACAGGATGCTGCAGTGGCCATGAGGCTGCTTGGCCTTATCGAGAGGCTACCCCCCAATCCGCGTTTTGCCGTACTCACAGCTTTGGAATGGGACACAAGTAATAACATCGCTATGTTTGTTGCGATCCATCACGATGCCATCGTGATCATGAGACTTCTTAGGCTCTTAGGTAGGCTAAATTCCGAACGGTGCTTCGCCATATTAAAAAACCAGAATGAGGATGATGCCAATCTTGGCATGCTTATTGCGGGCCATCACAATGCAGCAATGACCATGAGCTTGCTTGAGCTTTTAGGCCATTTATCTACAGAGGATTGCGTTGAAGTATTAAGTCAAAAGGACAAACATCAGAATACCCTGGGTATGTTTTTGGCTATGCACGGGGATTCGGCCACGGTCATGAGCTTTTTTAATCTCTTAAAGTCTTTATCTTTAAGCGAACGCTTTAAAATATTCATGCAACAGAAAGATGGTTATAGCCTCTGCCAGTTTATTGCACGTTTTCAAAATCGAGATGATGCCGTACCGCAATGTTTTCATGAATTATTAAAGGATTTTTCTTCTGAGCAGCTCTTGGTAGTATTAAGCCATAAAAGCAAAAAGGGTTGGAGCTTAAGCCAGATATACGCTTATTATCAAAGCTTAACTAACATGGTCAGTTTATTGAAATTGACTGAAAAACTGTCCGCTTCGCAAGTTTTGCTATTGTTAAAAAGCGAGCTCAATGATAAAGGAAATATCACGGAGCAGATAAAACGATATAGTCCCGCTAACTATCAAGCTTATATGCAGTATATTTTATCCCTTTGTAGGAAATCTGATACAGCTCGGCAAACGGATATGCTAGATTTTGGGCAGGTAGCTAGATTTAGTATGGGAATCTGCGCGGCTCAAGAAGGCGTTTTAGAAGAAAATATAAGCAAGCTTTTAGTTGAGATAGCCAATGATGACATTCGAAATCAACTTCTTTTGAGCATGCTTAAGAATGCAGGGACTACAGCTAATGGTTTAAACTACGAGTCATTGCGTAATCATATCCAGCTTTTGTGTCGATTAAAAGATCGCTATGGATTTAACTTTGACCAAGCTCAAGCATGGAGTAAGCACCGGTTACAACTAAGCACGCTTATTGTGCCACCAAAGAAGACAGGGAGAATTACGGGTTTTGGTGTTAAATATCAGCTTCCGTATGAAATTCTTATTACTATTGTGAGTAAGCTTACCAATTTCAGTTGGGAAGAAGCAGATCGTTTAATTGCTATCGTTGCAAGATTAAAAAGCGTCAAAGATGAAATTAACCGCTGCAATGATCGGTTGTATTCTCAATTGTCAGGGTGGCAACCGCTAGTGAATGAAAAAACTCAAGAAGAGTTTCAAAAACAAGTCATTCAGTTAGTCGAGCAAAGTAAATTGCCAGGAATTGAAATTAAACAAGCTGCTTATAGACACGCTGCTGAAACACCTACCGCAAAATACCAAGCCATAATAAGCAAAGTGTGGAATGGGCCAGCCCGGTGTGAATTATTTTTTAGGAGATTAGCACAAGAAGAATGCAAGGCAAGCTCTATCACGGAATCTTCCGGAGAATCTCCAGCTTGCTCAAGACAGCACCAGCGATAGTAAATTTAACTATGGCTGTTTAATTTCTGTCGGCAAAATATTCTTTTTGCTTGCAACCGCTTGTGGCATGAGCTTTGCCACGCGCGGTTTGCTCTTCCTATTCTTTATTACAAGCGACCGCCGGTATATTGCATCTGACTTTCTTCAGATGCTTTGCCTGTAATTGAATTTTTCCACCTGCTTTTATTTGCAAGAGGCGCAAATAAAAGCGTTGTTAATGTGGTTTTGGCGTTGATGTATCTGTCGTTGGCGTGGGATACGCTGGAAGTTCGCGGTGCTTACTGCTCGTGTTTTGTGGGGCAGCTTGAGCAGCCTGAGTAGCCGCGGCGCGCATTTCTGCTACTTTGCTTGAGGCGACATGGCTAGTTAGTTCAGGAGCCTTAGGGGTCAATTGCTTAACTTCATATCCCATTTCTTTCATTTTAGCGGTAAACTCACTGAGTTTGTCGCTAGGCACGAAATAGAGTTTGACGGGAAAATTTGTTTTATCGTTAAAATGATGTTGGAGTTCTTTGGGAATATCGTCAAGCTTGTCGTAGGTTTTTGCTTCAGCGCCCAGACTTTTTGCTAATTTTTCAACGTCATTCTCAGGGGCAGCACCTTTTTGTGCATGAGCAAGTAATGGAGTATTTGCAGCGGGTGCTGCACCTTGTTCTTGCTTAAGATTTTTATTTGCTTGTAAATTAGCTTGCAGAATTTCTATGGCTTTTATTTGAATCATGCACTCAAGTTGATCTTTTTCGGCTAAGTTTAGGTCGGCGAGTCTTTCTTCGCTGCCCTTTTGTATCGCAGCTAATTGCGCTGGGTCAAGCGTCTGATAGTAGTCTAATTGTGCTTTGAGTTTGTCTTTGGCGCCGAGAGTATTGTTCTTTAGCGCTTGATCAATTAATGCTTCTTGTTCTGGTTTTAACATGCATATCCTCCTGTCGAGGTAAGAATCACTTATCATTTTATGGGGGTAGAATGTTTCCGTCAATTCGCATTGAATGCACGTTCAGGTTTTACATATTAATTAAAAATCCCCAGCCAAAGTGAGACCGTCTGCATACTTGCCTAAATAGCTTAATCCAATGCAGCGTAACCAGGGCTAGGGTTTTTGTACTCGTGCTATCTTGGAGTTAATGGCAAAGAGAAACCATTTTAATGGCTGCATCAACAGCATCTTTACCTTTATGACCATGGTTGCCACCAACACGCGCTAAAGCTTGCTCTTCATTGTCCGTGGTTAATATCCCAAAAATGACAGGCGTATCGTGTTGTAACATGACTTGCATACAGCCTTGGCTAACCATTTGGCAAACATAGTCATAATGATCGGTATCTCCTCGAATAACAGCACCAAGACAAATAACGGCTTGGGCATTATGATGTTTAATTAATCGTTGTGCGGCAAGCGGAATTTCGACAGCGCCAGGTACCTGCATAACGGTAATGTTCTTTTCTGCAATACCCTGTTCGGCAAAACGCTGTAATGCACCTTCTAATAATTTGGAAGTAATTTCTTGATTGAATTCGCTAACGACGATGGCATAATTTGTCATAAAAGGTCCTTAAAGATTGATAGCATGCGCTAATTTGATTTTTTTGGTGAGTAAATAATTTTTGTTGCAAGCATGTAAAAATGTGGGCATCGATTCTCGTGTCACTTGAATGATTTTTTCTAAGCTGGCAACTTTGCTAGGGTTGTTGGTTAATAAACGAATGGCATCAAAGCCCATTTCACGTAAAACTTGTGCCGGGATATAATATTTTCGTAAATCGACGGGTAAACCTAGTTTTTCATTAGCTTCCACGGTATCAAAACCTTGCTGTTGTAATTCATAGGTTTTAATTTTGTTCAATAAGCCAATGCCTCGTCCTTCTTGATCTAAGTAAATCAATAAGCCACCTTCTTCGCTAATGCGTTTTAAAGCGTGATGTAATTGATCATGGCAATCACAATGGGTTGAGCGGAAAATATCTCCTGTTGTGCAAGCTGAGTGGATTCTGACTAAAGGTGGCTTTTCCAGGTTCAGAGGTTTTTTAAATAAAAGCGTATGTTCAAGTGAGAAATGTTTTTCTTTTATCACGGTCATAGCAAATTCACCATATTCTGCTAGATGGATTTTTGTGCCCGCTTTTTCTTGAATTTGATTTTCATGAAATAAGCGATATTCAATAAGTTCTTGAATAGAAAGGATTGGCAAATCATGTTCCTTGGCAAACTTCTGCAAAGACTCACCTCGGCGCATGCTGCCATCTTCTTCCATGACTTCACAAATGACTGCCGCTGGTTGAAAGCCAGCTAAACGTACAATATCAATAGAGCCTTCAGTGTGGCCAGCACGTTCCAAAACGCCACCTGTGCGTGCTTGTAAGGGATAAATATGGCCAGGCCTAACGAGGTCTTTGGTGGTAGCATTTTTATCCATCAGCACTTGAATGGTTTTTACACGATCAAAAGCAGAAACCCCCGTTGTGATGCCATCATGCGCGTCAACAGGAATGGTAAAGGGTGTGCCGTGTTGCGTATCATTATTTTCTGGTGCAACCATTAAGGCTAGGTCTAGGCGTTGCAAATGGGCTTTAGGGAGGGCTACGCAAACAATACCGGTGCCTTGACGGATCATAAAATTCATGACTTCAGGGGTGATGTTTTCTGCAGGGAAAATTAAATCAGCTTCATTTTCTCGATCAAAATTATCGGTTAGCAAAATCATTTTGCCTTGTTGTAAAGTTTCAATGGCACGTGCAACATTATTGTTCATGACGAGTCTCTAATAATTTTTCAATATATTTGGCAAACATATCAACTTCAAGGTTAATGCGTGTGCCAACGTGATAATTTTTTACAATGGTTTCAGAAATGGTATGCGGAATAAATGTCACGCTAAACCAGGTGTCACTAACATCGACAAGGGTAATGCTCATACCATCTAAACCAATAAAGCCTTTTTTGATAATGTATTTTGCTAAATGTTTTGGAATAGAAATTTTAATTAATAACGCTGCGGCGCCATCTTTTTCGATACTGACAATTTCACCAACTTGATCAACGTGACCTTGCATGAAATGGCCGCCAATCCGGCTGCTGGCCAGCATAGCCCGTTCTAAATTAACTTCGCTATTTAGTTGTAGCTGGGATAAATTTGTTAAACGTAAAGTTTCAGGCACAAGGGTGACATAAAAACTTTGGTCACTAAATTTTTCTACTGTTAAGCAAACGCCATTGACAGCAATGCTTTCGCCAACAAGCAGGTCGTTAAATTTAACTTTTGGTGTAATGCAAAAAGTTTTGCAGTCATTTTGTGAATCAAGGCTCGTGATTTTTCCTGTCGTTTCAACAATGCCGGTAAACATTAATTTCTCCTCCGGGCTGTTTTAAGATTAATCATTTTTTGGTAAGCAAGGATCGGTTGAGCAAGTTGCTGTTAAAAAAATATCTGATCCAATGCTTGTGGTTGTTAAATTAAATAAAGGTTTTTTCTGGGTTAATTTACTAATAATTTTCGGTGCTAAATAAACTTGCACTTCATTGACAAGTGTTTGTGCAAAAAAACTTGCATGTAAACTTTCACCACCTTCTACTAAAATGCTGCTGATATGAGCTTGGCCTAGTTTGGTCAAAAAATCTTGAAGATCAATTTGCTCATCTTTTGTAGCACATTGCCAAATTTCAATATTTTTTGCTTTGGCAGCCTTTAGCCAATTGGTATCCGCGTGGGGTGTGGTAACGATAATGGTTTTGCTTGGCAATGAAGGAGCAAAAATCTTTAAATCTAAAGGTAAGTTGCCTTTGCTTGCTAAAATAAACCTTAGTGGCTGCTTGGTGGCTTCAGCATGTCTTACGGTCAGCAAAGGATTATCTTGTGATGCGGTTTTAGCGCCAATAACAATGGCATCCACAGCTTGCCGTATTTGATGGCTGTGTTGCTGGGAATCATGGCAAGAAATAAGGCGATCATCTTCAGGGTGAGTGATAGTTTTTCCATCGAATGACATAGCCCACTTGCAAATAACATAGGGTCTATGAGTTTGGATGAAATGGAAAAATACTTTATTAAGGGCAATGGCTTCTTGTTCACAAAGCCCAAGATGAACTTCAATACCAGCGGCTTTAAGTGTTTCAACACCTTTGCCTGCGACTAAAGGATTAGGGTCTAAACAAGCGACATAAACTGTTTTAATGCCTGCGGCAATTAATGCTTGGGTGCAAGGTGGTGTGCGGCCCGTGTGGCAGCAAGGTTCAAGCGTGACGTAAGCTGTCGCACCCTGAGTGTTTTCGCGAGCGTTTTTCAAAGCATAAACTTCTGCGTGAGGTTCGCCTGCTCGCTGATGGAAGCCTTCACCAATAATTTGATGGTTCTTTACTAGGATGCAACCAACCATAGGATTAGGTGAAACAGTAAAGCGCCCAAGGGCAGCAAGCTGTAAAGCGCGTTGCATGTAAAAAAGATGGCTATTTTCTTGCATAATTACCCAAAAAATAAAAAGTCTTATTCAGGGCATTAGCATAAGAATAATGATGTGGTGTGGAGAAAATGCGCAAGCGCGTCCACTGCCTAAAGTAATCGTACGCCGTATGATGAGCTTGGCATAAATATCAAGACGCGCAATATGCCATTTCCTTGCAGGCAGAAATCGAGCTTCAGTGCAATAATTTGCTGCTGAGGCAGGGGGCGTATAAGCTATGTCAATAGATTTATTGCAATCTCAAAAAAGTGCGTGCTTATTCTCTCTTAGCTGATAACATCTTCTTCCATCCGGACTTTAACCGTCGGCTTTGGTTTTTCACCAAATCTGCTGACCTTCACAATTAATATGAAGCGCTCGCGGGCTCTCATAAGAATGATTACCGCCGGTGGGGAATTTCGCCCCGCCCTGAAAGATATTGCTGAAAAGATTACACATTTTTCACTTGGGTGTCAATTCAAGTGAGGGGCTAGGCATGGCACTTGGCATTGAAGTTTTGACCAAAAGGTTTTTTCTTATTACGACTTTCGAGTATAATACGCCCACTTTAAATCCAAATAAGGTGCTCCAACATGAATCTCCATGAGTATCAAGCAAAACAATTATTCAAAAAATATGGCTTACCCACGAGCCCAGGCGAAGTTGCTTTTAATGCAGAAGAAGCATTAAATATTGCTAACCAATCTGGCGATAATATGTGGGTCGTTAAAGCCCAAGTGCACGCTGGTGGTCGTGGTAAAGCTGGTGGCGTCAAAATTGTTAAAAGCAAAGATGAATTAGTTGATGTCGTAAAAGGCATGTTGGGCAAACGTTTGGTGACTTTCCAAACCGATGCAGATGGACAACCAATTAATAGCGTATTAATTGCGCAGCCTTGTGATATTGAACGTGAACTTTATTTGGGTGCGGTGGTTGATCGTTCTTCACGTCGTGTTGTTATCATGGCTTCTACGGAAGGTGGTGTGGATATTGAGCAAGTTGCTCACGAAACGCCTGAAAAAATTCTCAAGGTAGAAGTTGATCCGCTTTTAGGCGTAATGCCATTTCAAGCGCGTGATGTTGGCTTTGCTTTAGGTTTAACGACTGAACAAGTAAAAGAATTCGTCACCATTATGACTGGTTTGGGCCGTTTGTTTGTTGAAAAAGATTTATCTCTCGTTGAAATCAATCCTTTAATTGTCATGAAAAATGGCCACTTAAATTGCTTAGACGCTAAAGTAGTGGTTGATGATAATGCCTTATTCCGTCATCCTGATATTCGTGCAATGCGTGATGCTTCTCAAGAAGATCCTCGTGAAAACCGCGCGCGTGATTGGGAGCTAAACTATGTTTCTTTAGATGGTGATATTGGTTGTATGGTAAATGGTGCTGGTCTTGCAATGGCAACCATGGATATCATCAAGCTTTATGGTGGTAACCCTGCTAACTTCTTAGATGTAGGCGGTGGTGCAACCAAAGAACGCGTGACAGAAGCATTTAAAATTATTTTATCTGATCAAAAAGTGAAAGGTATTTTAGTGAATATCTTTGGTGGTATTGTTCGCTGCGATTTGATCGCTGATGGTATTATTGGTGCGGTAAAAGAAGTTGGCGTGAAAGTGCCAGTGGTTGTGCGTTTAGAAGGTAACAACGCAGAGCTTGGCGCACAAAAATTAGCTGATAGTGGTTTAAATATCATACCCGCGCACGGTTTAGCTGAAGCGGCAGATAAAATTGTTAAAGCAGTGAAGGGGAATTAATCATGAGTATTTTAATTGATAAAAACACCAAAGTTATTTGCCAAGGTTTTACAGGCCAACAAGGCACATTGCATTCTGAGCAAGCGATTGCTTATGGCACCAAAATGGTAGGCGGTGTAACGCCAGGTAAAGGTGGTGAAACCCACTTAGGTTTACCTGTATTTAACACGGTTGCTGATGCTGTCGCTGAAACTGGTGCAGATGCTTCGGTTATTTATGTTCCTGCGCCTTTCTGTAAAGATTCTATTATTGAAGCGATTGATGCGGGTGTTAAGTTAATTGTTTGTATTACTGAAGGCATTCCTGTATTAGATATGCTCGAAGTAAAATATTACTTAGATCAGCATCCTGGCACACGTTTGATCGGGCCAAACTGCCCAGGTGTGATTACACCAGGTGAATGTAAAATTGGTATTATGCCTGGCTATATTCATCAACCAGGTTGTGTGGGGATTGTTTCTCGCTCAGGTACATTGACTTATGAAGCCGTTAAACAAACGACTGATTTAGGTTTAGGCCAAAGTACTTGCGTGGGTATTGGGGGCGACCCAATTCCAGGTATGACTCATATCGATGTATTAAAATTATTTGAAAAAGATCCGCAAACGGAAGCCATCATCATGGTGGGTGAAATTGGTGGTACGGCAGAAGAAGAAGCAGCGGCGTTTATTAAAGAAAATATTACTAAACCTGTGGTTTCTTATATTGCAGGTGTTACGGCGCCAGCGGGTAAGCGTATGGGGCATGCCGGTGCAATTATTTCTGGTGGTAAGGGAACTGCTGCAGAGAAATTTGCTGCGCTTGAAGCGGCGGGTGTTCGCACTGTGAAATCACCTGCAGAATTAGGCAAAACTGTTAAAGAAGTTTTAGGTCGATAAAATTAGAACCGCGAGCCTCAGCAAGCGGTTAATAAAATAAATCCGGCGCGTAAAGCGCCGGGTGAGGGAGGCAATACTCGGCTTGGAAAAGTCGATATTGCTTTTATCTCTCATCCCTAACCCTTCTCCTTAATGGGGAAGGGAAGGTCTATAGCCATAACTGTTATGAATTTAAACGCTATCAAAGCATTAATTCAAGACTCTCTCGATGATGTTGAAGATGTTATCGATGAGCAGCTTAATTCCCCTGTCTCTTTGATTAAAGAGATCTCAACGCATCTTATTCGCTCAGGCGGTAAGCGTATTCGACCCATGCTGGTCATTTTAGTCTATCATGCATATGGCTGCGAGGGTCGTGCAGATATTATGCTAGCTGCGGCATTAGAGTTAATCCATGCAGCAACTTTATTGCATGATGATGTGGTTGATAATTCTAAAATGCGCCGTAATGAAGCAACGGCGAGTGCTATTTGGGATAATTCTGCGGCTGTACTTGTTGGTGATTTTTTATATTCTCGAGCTTTTCAATTAATTGTTGGTGTACAAGATTTTTCTGTGCTGAGTATGCTGGCAAGTTCAACAAATATTGTGGCGACAGGTGAAGTATTGCAATTACAAAATCGCCATAATCCTGATATTTCAGAAGATAACTACATTGATGTTTTGCGTTATAAAACAGGCGCATTATTTTCTGCGGCAACTCAAGCCGGCGCTATTGCGGCGCTTCGTCCAGAAGAAGAAATAAAGCTAATGGCGGAATTTGGTGAAGCACTGGGGATCGCTTTTCAGCTGGCGGATGATCGTTTGGATTACTGCGCTGACCCTGAAACGCTTGGGAAAAATTTAGGCGATGATTTAGCCGATGGTAAAATTACCATGCCATTGTTACACGCATTAAAAAATGCTAATGCTAATGATAAAAATTTTATTCGCCAGGCAATTATGACTGGAGACCGCGAGAGCCTACCGCGGCTACAACAAATAATTCAAGCGTGTGATAGTTTGAATTACACTTCCATGTTGGCAAAACGTTATGTGGAAAAAGCCAATAATTGTTTGCAAATTCTTCAAGATGGCCCTTACAAAGAAGCCTTGTCTGCTTTGACGGACTTGGTCGTTAATCGTCAAGCTTAGTTTCTTTATTCTATTTAATATTTAAATACCAGAATAACAGGCAGCGGCCTTTCCCCCTACAGTAGAGGGATATCAAGCCTGTTTAAATTAATGATTCGCTGGAGCGCCTGGTGTGGGTATAGGAGCTGGATTTTGAGGCGTTGGTGGTGGTGCAGGATTAATTGGCGGCAAAGGTGTACCTGTATAAACAGGATTGTTAGCCCCTGGCCCATAAAGCTGTTGGTTGAGCACTGAGTTATAGGTAGGGTTATTGTTCGAGACTTGTCCTGGCGGAACAAAGCTTGGCTGGTTGTTATTGCTAACTAAGCTCTGTGCCATTTGTGCTAATTGTTGAGCAAGTTGTAAGCGTGCTATTTCAGTAGCCTGGTTTGATTGAGTATTTGTGCTGGCTGCTGGGTTTGTATTGTTGCCTGCAGCATAGCCAGGGTTAATTGGTGGGGTGTCTGTTGGTTTACTAGCTGCGTTAGAGGCTGCTGGCGCAGGTGTGGCGCTAACAAAACTTTGTGGTGTGAGTGAGCCAGGAGGTGCAAATGGGTTGGCTGGTGCTGAACTATTTGCTGCGGCTGGCGGCGGCTTGGTTGCCATCGTTGGCGTCGATGCTGCTGCGGTAGAGATATTGCTTGCTTTGATAGGTTGGATGACTGTTTTTTCATAATCAGGCTGCAGCAACGGAAGTGAATTAAAGTCATTAACAACTTTAGGGCACATGGTCGTTGTATTTTGCGCCATATTATTTGCAGCTTCTTGTTGTGCTTTAGAATAAGCAGCTGTAGCATAAGTGCTGTCCATGGGGCTTGTTGCCATCGCGCTAATGACTTCGCCGACACGCATGGTAAAAGTTGAAATGGGCTGGCCACAGACCTGTGCAGCACCTGCTAAAACCCCTGCTTGTTTTGCAAAGGAAACTGCTGATGAATCATCTGCAGTTGCAGATGCGAAGAAGCTACATAAACTAGCGCAAGCTATAAAGCTAACAGTAAATTTTACAGGCTTATGCAACATATGGATCAGCATCATCTACTCCGTTGTTTTCGCTAGCGCTTTCCCCAAGGTTTTGGGTTAATACATAAGAGCGTCGCTGCAAATAAGCATTACGTTGGAAAGTATAAGGATCAACAGCTGCTTGGTTGACGACTTCTTGGAACTGTAAAAGCTGCGCACGGGTTTGCACAAAATTTAAAATAACTAAACCGTTTCTGAGTGGCACGTCTTCAATATAAGGGTAAACGCTAAAACCAAGGGTGTCTACGCCAAAGCCGAAGGTATCTCGTACCGTGCTTGGGCCAAGAAAAGGAATAACAAAATAATTAGAATTCCGAAAACCATATTTTGCCATCGTCGTACCAAAATCATTATAGTGCGGTGTTAAGCCAATCTTGCTAGCCACATCAAATAAACCAAACACGCCTAAAGTGCTATTAACTAAAAGTCGCCAAGTATCATGTGTGCCATCATAGAGTTTGAATTGCAAAAGATCATTAGCAATAGTAGGGACGACTGCTAAGTTATTAAAAAAGTTACTTACGCCTTGTTCGGCAAAGTCAGGCATAACAGTTTTGTAAATAGTTGCAACAGGCTTATAAATAACTTTATCAACCGTTTGGTTCATGGCGAATGTATGACGGTTAAAGCTTTCATAAGGATCATTGCTGGTATTGTCAGCAAAGGCGCTAAGGTTCAGCGCTAATAAACTAAAGAAAAAAAACTTTTGAAAAGACGACATGATGAGATTCTCTGGCTTAAGCATGCCTCTTATTATACCTATTTTTAAAAGAAGAGAAATGGGTAGAGGGGGATGGGGTAGATGAGTTGGTTGTTCTATTTTTGAGCATAATACTTTATGATAGAATCTTTGGAGAACACACTAGGAAAGTTTTATGGCTCATACCGCCCGTCTTATCGCTATTACCAAACCTATTGCTGAAGATCTTAATGAAATGACTGCCGAAGACCTTGTGGTCTATATGGCCCGAGTTTCTTCCCCTAAAAATCAATACAACACTGAAACAGCACCAAAGCTGTTGAAATTTTTATTGCGTGAAGGTCATGTGAGTCCTTTCCAAATGGTAACGGTTTCTTTAGAACTGACGACCACACGTGCAGTAAGCCGTCAGCTTATTCGGCATCGCAGTTTGAATGTTCAAGAATATAGTGGGCGCTATGCAAAAATGTCTGAACAAATGGTGCCACAAGAGTGCCGCTTGCAAGATAAAACCAATCGACAAAAATCCCTTGAAACAGATGATCCAAAGCTGCATGCAATGTGGGACGAAGCACAAAAGAAAGTTTGGGATACAGCGATGCAAGCTTATGAAGACGCATTGGCTAATGGCGTAGCCAAAGAGGTTGCGCGTTCTTTGCTGCCAGAAGGGTTGGTCGAAAGCCGTCTTTATATTACTGCTACTTTGCGTGATTTAATGTTTTATTTAAAGCAGCGCTTAGGTAATGGTACGCAAAAAGAGCATTGCCAACTTGCGCAAGCAATTGCTGATGCGGTACGCCCACATTTCCCTAATACTTTTGAAGCTATGGAGTTTTAGAATGCCTAAGGCCATGCGCAATAAACGCTTAAGTTTTATTGTGCGTGGTTACGGCAGGGTTTTTTGTAGCGTCTTGAAGGAGGTTTTTCGTCAATGTCATCCCTAGTTATACATAATTTTTCTACAAATAATTGATGTATTTTAAGGGCTGTTTCTGAAGATAAAGGGAATTTTTCTGCACAATGTAAAACCTGCCAAGCGGTTTTTCCTTCACTATTTCTTAAAGTGGTATTTGCCCCTGCATACAAGAGCGCTTCAATAATGAGATAGCTTGTTTTTTGGCAAGCAAGGTGTAAAGCTGTATTGCCATGAATATCTTGTGAATCTATTGGTACATGATTCGACAACAAAATTTTTGCTGTTTCTACATTATTTGCGATAGCTGCTAAGTGCAACGCGGTTTGCTTTGTTTGAATGTCAGTTGTGCTGAGAATTGCTGGAGATTCTTTCAGCATTGTTTCGACTTTGCTTGCTTGCCCATGAGAAACTTCTTGTTGAAAGACAGCTTCGAGTTCTTTCGTGGTGAAAGCTTGTCTAATTTTTATTTGCCCTTCTAAGGCTGCGTTAAGAATACTTTTGCCTGTAAAAATCTCTGCTTGTTTTAATAGGACTTGCTTCTCCTCATCATTAAGTGCTTCCTCCTCTTTGGTTTCAATATATTTACGGTGGTTTAAAATATAGTTTTCTTTTAAGGTTTTCAGTAATAAAGGAAGATTTTTTTTATTAGCCACAATTTCACATAGTGTTGTTTTTCGAGGGGTTACTAGCCTAAGCGCCGCATCGGTATTGCCACAGAAGTAATCTTGCTTAGCCTTTTCATCCCGCCAGGGTATGATGTTCATGTCTTCAAGGTGGTTTTCAAGCTTATTTTTTGAAAAGTAAGCAAGCTTAAGGGGTGTGTCTCCCCAATTGTCTTCAATTAATATTTTTGCTCCGGCTTGAACAAGGAGAGTGGCCGTCTCAATATCACCTAATAGGCAGGCGTAGTGCAAGGCGGTGCGACCATCTCGATCACGCACATTAACATCCAAAGAAGCTTCTCCAGTGAGTTTTAAGTCGATTAAGTATTTTGCCATCTCGGTATCGCGTAACGAACAGGCAAGGATTAAGGTTGTTTGGTTAAATAATGTTTTTGCATTAAAGTTAATATCTTTTTTGTATTGTTTAGCTGATTTGATAAAGCATCGCATCGCATCTAGTCTTTGCCAGCCGGCTAAAAAAAGTATTGGGGTATCACCATTTTCATCGACTAAATTTACATCCGCATAGGGCATGAATGCATCAATAAGTTCTTTATATTGATGGGCGGTCCTGACGCTGTAATGCAAACCATTATATTTTTCTGTGGCAAAAATATCCCGTTGTGCAATATTTTTGACGAGAAATAAAATTTCAGACGGTGTAAGGCTGGCGCGAACTTCCTTAGTCTTGTTATCAAATAAGCTTTGAATGGAGCGGTCTTCTGATAGATAAGGTGTAAGCTTAGTGGCGATAATGAGTGTGCGGTTCAGCAGGTCTGATGTTGTTTTAAGCTGTTCAAGAGTGATTTCATTTTTAGGCATAAAACGTCCGTACGGATTAATAATTATTTGTATTTTATGGCAAGCGTTTAAATTTAAAATGCCCTTGGTTGAAATGGTTAAGTGCAAAAAACATGCCAACTTTTTTATCCTATTTTTTACGGTTTAATAAAGCAAATTAAACCACATTGCTCTATAGTCAATTTTCATAATTGTTTGATTTTAAATGTTTTTTTTATATTTCTTTAATGGTGAATTGACAGGGTGTCTTCAAATAGCATGGCCAGAGGCGTATGCTGTAATTGGTTCATTAAATAAGGAGATTCTTATGGGATTAGATAAAATAGTTTCTTCAGATTTTAATGCTGAACAGATGCAAGCCTTCTATAATCAGGTTGCACTTGAAGCGGCAGGCTGCAATTTTTTTGAAGTTCTAGAAGCGTTAGTGCCCCATCCATTTCTTGAGCAGCAAGTTCTTGACACATTGCGAGTGCTTTGGGAGCAGTCTTTTGCGATACGTATTGAGGCTACTTTCGCACAAGTTGCTAAAGAAGCTATGGAACGTTATGACTTTTTAGCCAAAGAAGAGGCAATTTCCACTCAGCAAGCTGAGGAGGTTAAGCAAAGTTTGCAAGGGTTAATCGGTGAGGCTCATGCTGACTTGGAAGCCTATCTTGAACGATACATGGAGCGCATTGATAAGGATACAGAAGATTATCAACGCTATGAAATATATCGCCGAAATCTTAAGGTGCATATAGACAGTTTCCGAAGAGAAATTGAGCGGCTTAATGCTGAAGAGTTAAGGCGAAGTTTGCGGCGAAAAGAGGAGGCATTGGAAAGATTTCTCCAAAGGATAGCGGTAATCGATGAAGAAGTATATGAACTGAACCTGTATATTGCCGCGATGCGTGAAAAAAAAGGTGAGTCTTTGCGAGCTTTAGCTTACTTTTTAAGAAGTCGAGAAGCAACTTTTGAGCTGACTCAGCCTGATTTGCCAAGGCTGCCACTGCCTTTGCGGAAAGTGTTTTTATCAGAAAGTTTAGATGATTTAATAAAAGCTGGTTGCCAATTGCAGAAGCCTGACCGTGTTGCTGCATTGAAAGATGAGTTAGCCGCGCTTCAATCAGAAACGGATTTCTCACAAAAAGAGACTAAATCAAAAGAAATTCAACGAAAAATGCAGGAGGCATTTGAAGAAGAGTATGGCGTACAAGTTAGCAAAGTTTTTAGTAAGTTTTCTCCACGTGTTAGCCCAAATCATGCTGGTGAAGATAAGAAATCACTGTTATTAACTAGCTTGGAGCAGCATCATGCGCCAGCAGCGCTCTACTTGTTGAGCGTCGGGGCTTCTCCTCTGCAGAGTGATTCAAAAGGTTTAACGCCATTAAAAGTGGTAGAAAAAGAAGGTTATTTAAGTGTTTTTTCTGCGATGAGCGCAAGGCAGCAATTGGACGAAAAGTATCCTCATGTAACAGAAATCAATCGACTGGAAGCAACTAAAGCGGAAGTGGGATACACTAAAGTTAATCAAATGATGATTAAAAAGTTAAAGCAGCAGCGAGTTACTTCACCTATGCAAGGAATGGAGCAGCCTAGCCAATTTCGCCAAGACTTTCATGCAGTTTTAAAAGATTTCCGCTGCCTTGTAGCGGGTGATTTACAGAAAGGCAAACTTGCAAGATTTTTTCATGATTTGAGCAAAGAATATATTGAGATTATGCGCAAGGAATATATTTATTTGCATGATCAATGGCTGCGTGCTTATTGGCAAACAAGTGACCAAGAGTTAGTTCAACATATTTCAGGCACAACTTTTTCGCCCTTATTGCAGACGGCTGATGAGCGTTATCAATCTATTTTCCAAAGGCTTCATCAGATTGCTTTGTGTTATGAAACCCAAAAAGGTTATGGCAAACACCCTGAAGCAGCTACCCAGCCTGATGCAATGGCGTTGATGCAAAAGACACTTGATGCACAGAAAAAATTGATTCAAAATCAGCATAGGACAATTGAAATATTAACGGAAAAGCTATCTAGCCTTAGCGCGGATCGATATGTGTTGCCTATTGAGTCTATCATGTCAAGTGAGGCAGGAGTCGCAAGCCCAATTCCTGGATCTGGGGCTTTGCATGATATGAGAGGGGATGGGGCCGTGGTAACTTTTTTTCATTAATAAAACACATGGGTTAGAAAGGCGCTAAATGAAAAGTAGAATAAGTTTTGCCAACGCTAGGGCGAGTTTTGGCTCGCCCTAAATGGCTTATAGCCACGGTTAACATCACTAGCTTTATTAAAAAGAATAAGTTATGTGGCAAAAGCAATAATGAATTAATAACTAAGTGGGCAATTCTGCTGTTTTGAAAAGAATTTTTACCATCCTTTGTAAAAAAGGTTGACGTTCTCATAAAATCATTTATAATATTGCTTCTTCAGTTCCTCGGTAGCTCAGTCGGTAGAGCAATTGACTGTTAATCAATGGGTCACTGGTTCGAGTCCAGTCCGAGGAGCCAGTTTTTCATCTACTCACATCTCTTAACGTCTATTTTTTCTTTGTTTTTAATTGGTTGCTGGTTTTTTATTGTCTCTTATTGTCTATTGGTTTCTAGTAGAACCTTCGCCTAAACAGGGGGACAAAACTGGGGGACATTTATATGTTTATCAAATTGTCTCCCAGTTTATAGTTTTTAAGCGTAAAGGGGCTAGCAAGACTTCATAGAGAAAGCTGTTTTAGTCTTATTTTTTGGACCTGTTTCGATTCCTGTAATTTACAATCTTTTCTTACAAACAGACCTGATTCCAAGAAGTATTTTTATTAAGTATTTCAACGGCCCTTATTAAAAACCTCTTTTTAGTTGAGTAATATACTGTATGCTAATATTTAAGAACGTGAAAATCATACCGTTATAGGTAGTGACTAGTATCAAATATGAAGCTTACAGTTAAATACACAATCAAACTTCCTGCCCCACTGCTTATTAACCATGCAAAGAAGAGGATGAATCTCTTTTGATCACTGTTCGTCTTGGTATGAGTTTTGCATTTTATATGAACTTTTGTAAATAAACATTCTATAAGAGCTGTTATGAATTTTTTTGATTACCCCTTAAAAAGTAATATCCGAATAACAGAGTCAATGATACTGTATAAAGGTTATAAGTTGGATGTTAAGTTTGATCCAGAAGATAAAGTGTTTCTGTTTAGCCTTGATGAAACTTTGGATGACCAACTACTGAAAGAAATTTTAGCAGAAATAGATTCTTACTTGAAAACTAAGATAGCCGATAAAAAATATAAAATTTTATGCTTAGCGCCTCAAGAGCAATTGCGTATATTTGCTCAAGAAGGTTTTGTTGCTGGTACATTAAATAGAATAATGATCTGCCGCAAAGAGAAGCTTAATCTTTGTATATTTGAACCCTCGATTGAAGGGATCCAAATTATTTTGGATAAATCTTCTTTGCTAAGAGAAGACTATCAGCTACAAATACTTGCACTATTGAAACAACACGCTTATTGGGCAGCAGAGTGGGAGCGTAACAACGTAACTGGCCGTATTGATAGTGCATCTGTATGTATTGCGCTTATAGACAACGAAAAAATCATAGGGTTTGCTCGCTTGATAACTGATAAAAAAATAGCCTATATTAGTGATGTAATCATAGATCCGAATTACAGAGGCAAAAAAATAGGGACTTACTTAATGTCAAAATTGCTAAAAATAGCTAGTGATTTATATCCTAATGTAGAGCACTATACTGTAATGGTAGCTTCACAAGGAAGGGAGGTGGCTTTAGCTTTATATAATAAATTAGGGTTTGCTGTTGACAGTCTTGAAAATATAGAAAGCCAAAAAATTTGCTATAAATTTGGTTTACCTTTCCCTGAGCTAGAAAAATCGCGAGAAGATTTTTTACGCTATATAGATAGTATTAAACTAAAAGTAGGTCTGTCTTAAACTCAATCTCATTTTAAATTTAGGTCGCTTTCTTTTCGAGTTGGAAAGGCAAGGACTGATATGTTCTAAGAATACTAGAAACCGAAGAAGAGAATTTACTATAAAAAACTTAATCGAGATAAATGCATGGGTAGAGGTAAGATGCATACTGAGGCGCTTGTAGAATTTAAGCAAGTGCTAATGGCAAAAGGCGAGGCAACTGATATTTTTGGTGTTGAGCATAATAAAAATAGTGTGGAAAATATTATTGGTAATGTCATGCAATCGTTTGGTGGCGAAGAGCTGTATCCAAGCGTTGAAGAAAAGGCCGCGCATCTACTTTTTTCATTGTAAAAAATCATTCTTTTGTTGATGGTAATAAGCATAGTCGCACTTATGCATTTGTTTAGTTTCTTTGTCAAACAAAAATATTAGATGTATCACGCATTACACCGCCAGCTTTGACTGCATTAACACTATTAATTGCAGAAAGTAATCCTAAAGAAAAAGAGAAAATGGTTGGCTTGGTTTGCGCATTCGTTAGGTAAAAAATGACCAATGGAGTTTTTCCTTAGTACGGTTATTTTTATTGCTTTGTAGGTGCTCTCTGCTGAAGAGTTATAAAAGGATGGCTCGAAACATTTAAATTAACTGGTTAATATATTGGAGCAGCATGAAGCTGTGTTGAATCTCTCATTAAAATATTCGTCTATTATGGTTTTATAAAAGCTTGCTTAAAACTGGGGGACAAAGCTGGGGGACATTTGATAGGTGATTTGATAAATCAAAAATAAATCAATTGGTTATTGATGGTGGCAGATCCAGTCCGAGGAGACATTTTTTCATCTACTAGCATCTCTTAACGTCTATTCTTCCTTGGTTTTTAATTAGTTACTGGTTTTTGGCTGTCTCTTATTGTCTATTGGTTTCTTGCAGAATCTCCACCTAAACTGGGGGGCCAAAGCGGGGATCGAGAGAGTCTCAAAAAACGATCACCCGGTTTATAGTTTTAAGAATAATGGGGCTAGTTAAGCGTCCTGAAGATCGCTGTTTTAATCTATTTTTGGGCTTGTTTCGATTGATCATCCTTTAACATTTCTTCCAATTAATCAAGTTTCAATTAAGTTTTTACAGGTTGCAAAAAGCCTGAACAAGCTAGGCTCATTGACAGATCTGTTCTTATCTAGGAAATTTATTCTGTTTTTTCCTTTATCACCAGAAGTCGGATTTTTTGTTGCTTCAAGAAAATTTATTTGGAAAAGCAAAAGAAAAGTAATTAAAGATTTGAATTTTAATATAGTAAAAGGCGCGAAACGTCTTGTTATAGCTAAAGATCGCGGGCATGATAGCTTTGTTAAAAAGCATTTTTTTCGGTTAATCAAATCAGAAGAGCTTTTTAATGGTAAGAAATAATTGACCAACTTTGATGTTTAATGTTCTAGTAATACAATGAAATTTAATGTGACCCCTGGCTCGCCCTCTATCTGCTGATCTAATTTAATAAGATTGGCTTGTTACTTTGGCGCTTTATATCTAACATATTTATTAAGGCTGTTTTTTAAAATAATGAGCTGCTAATTTGTAAAAATGATTTTGGTTGGAAGAGCAAATATTTTTATGCGCTTATATTTTGCTGTTATTGAGTTTTTTACTTGATATGTGGTTAAAGCCTTTTGTGCTTCCAAAGTCTAAACTATTTCTCTAAAAGTATTGCTGTTTGGTATTTTTACTTTTACCATTAAGAAAATGCTTGCCTAAAAAGGTTTCTTGCTATGAAAAAACCTCAAAATCAAAGTGAACTCATTGTTTACCAGTCTAAAAGTGGTGCTCTTGAACTAAGGGCTGATAAAGAAAAAGAAACTATTTGGCTAACGCAGCAACAGGTTGCAGATCTATTTGATGTTCAAAAAGCAGCAATTTCAAAGCACATAAAAAATATTTTTCAATCAAAGGAGCTTGAGCCACGAGCAACTGTTTCCAAAATGGAAACAGTTCAACAAGAAGGAAAGCGTAACGTTAAAAGAACTATTGAATACTATAATTTAGATTTGGTGCTTTCTATCGGATATCGAGTTAATTCTAAACAAGCAACACATTTTCGCCAATGGGCAACGCAAGTGCTTAAGGCGCATATGGTTCAGGGATATACACTTAATAAAGATCGTATATCAAAAAATTATAATGAATTCTTAAAAGCCGTTAATGATGTAAAAAGTTTATTGCCTGCAAATACAATCGTTGATCATGACGGTGTTTTAGAGTTAATTAAATTATTTGCCGACACCTGGTTCTCTCTTGATGCTTATGATAAAGACCAATTAAAAATAATAGGCACAACTAAACGTAAGATTAAATTAACTGCAGAAAAACTTACGGAAGCGCTCGTAGAGTTTAAGCAAGCTCTCATGGCAAAAGGTGGGGCGACTGATATTTTTGGGGTTGAGCGCAATAAAAATAGTGTTGAAAGTAGTATTGGTAATGTTATGCAATCTTTTGGTGGCGAAGAGCTGTATCCAAGCGCTGAGGAAAAGGCTGCGCATCTACTTTACTTTATTATCAAAAATCATCCTTTTATTGATGGGAACAAACGTAGTGGTGCTTATGCATTCGTTTGGTTTCTCCGCCAAGCAAAAATATTAGATATATCACGAATCACGCCGCCAGCTTTAACTGCATTAACACTATTAATTGCAGAAAGTAATCCTAAAGAAAAAGAGAAAATGGTTGGACTGGTTTGCGCATTGTTGAGTAAAAAATAAGCGATGATTGTGTGAGATGTGCGAAAACTTTCTCTTATTGTCTCATAGAAGCTCCACTGAAGCCGGGGGATCAAACTGGGGGTGTTTAGGTATGAGTTTAAAAACAATCTATAAATCAATAGATTGAAATAAAAAATGGTTCCGGTCCGAGGAGCCATTTCCATCAAGCATCACATCCAAATTAGGGTCTCTCCCATAATAGGGGGGCTCACCTAAGAACATAAAACTTTAACATGCAACCTGTGGTTTTCAACATTTCTAAAGCCATAAGCACGCCGTTGCATGAGTTTCATCTTTCGATGAAAGCCTTCTGTAATGTCATTATTTTTTGTAAATCGCCACATTCTAACAATCTCCTCACGCCATTGATAAAGCGTTTTCCCAAGGGTGACTAGCTTTTCCCAATAATGTTTCCAAATAAGTTGCGAGTTCTTTAGGCGATCGACCTTTTACCCCATCAAAGATTTTATGCTTTCGTAAGTCACACAGCGTAGTAGCGTAACCTTGTTTCTTGCTAAAGAGAAGTGCTTTCAAAACGATTTTGAAGCTTGCATTGCTTTCTTGGAATTTCCTAAGGGGCATCATAAATTTATCCGCGCCACGAATTTATTAGAACGATGCTTTGAGGAGCAAAAGCGCAGAACCAAAGTGATTCTCAGTTTTTAGGGGAGCAAAGTGCAATAAAACTTGTGTTTGCTACTTTAATACGTATCAGTGAACGCTGGCGTAAAATTAAAATGACGTCGTTTGATTTAGCATTATTAAGGAATGTTCGGACTTTGTATGGCAAGCATCAAGCTGACGCAAATAAAGAATTTATCTCAAGGAAACTTGCTGCATAATTGTTCTTTGTTTTTACTGATGGCTGTGTCCCAAAGACGCAAGGACTTAAGGCTCGGCGGGCAGGGGCAGTTTTTGATTGGTAGCTCTTGGTCATTGCTTTTTGGTTGTCTTTTAAATGATCTTTACCAGTGAAGGGACGTTTTTCCTGGATGATTCAAGCTAAAGCAGTTTTATACCCAAAGATCGCGCAAGTAACGAGCCAGGGGTGATGTTGATTATTAAGATGTATCATTAAGAGCCTTTACATGTTTAAACTCTTAATGTATAATTGTCACTAGCACTGTTAATAATAAAGGAGAGCTTATGACTAAAAATACTAACGTTGAGCCAGTTCAATTGCGAGAAGTAGAAATCGCTTCTAAATTTTGGACTGTCCGTAAAGATAAAGAAGTTTATGCAAAACAATATATTGAAAGGACGCTCCATAAGTATGGCCTAACACTTAATGATACCGAGTTAAACAGCTTAAAACCTAAGGAGATAAAATGGAGTGACTTGGAGGGAAAATTAAAAATCTGGGATGAGGGGCAGTTAGAAGGCTTAAATTATCTAAGCAAGGAATTAGAGGGAGCTATTCTTGCCGGTGATGCTTTTATGCTGATTGGAATTTTAATTTATCTAAAAAGAGATAATCATGTTATAGATATTAACTATCCACTAGAGGATATTGATAACAGTCATCTTTATCCAATTGCTTACGCGAAAACGCCTCTAGGTATTGCTACAGAAAGAAAATATGCGCTTTGCGTTAAGATACTTCTGCAATGCCCAGGCATTGACATAAATCAAGGTATAGTAGGTATGCGTTGTGAGGAAATATATTCAGAAATGAATGTTTCACCTTTTAGAATCGCGACAGGGAACGAAGATAACGCATGCGTTAAGTTGCTTGAGGACGCTGGTGCAAATAAACAAGGGTGCCCGTGGTCACACGATAACAGCAACAAGGTCTCATGCGTTTTATTGTAGCTTAATGAGACTAAGATAAATAAAAATAATTTGTCTCTCCACGAGTGAGCCTGACTTTAACAGGGCCTGATTAGGCCCTGCTTGTTAGCTGTAACTAGGTGAAATGAGTTCAGTCCGAGGAGCCATTTCTATCTTGTGTTATATGCGGCATACCCATAGGAGTGAGTAGGCTTTGTCCTTCATTTGCCCTAACAGAACTAAAACTTAAACTACGCAATAAGGCGAAAATAACAATAATAATATTGTTGTTCATGATAAATTTTTCCTTATGCAAGCGTCTGATTTGGCAAAATCTTGCAATACCATATGTGTTGTAGCTGCAAGAATATCCTCACGCTTTTTGGCATCTTTTTTATCATTGGTATAATAGATCGCCACAACAACAGGGGCACACTGAGGTGGCCAGATGATTCCAATATCATTGGTTGTACCATAATAAAAACCCGTTCCGGTTTTATCGCCAACGATCCAATTTTTTGGTATCCCTGCTCTAATACGAGCGTTCCCAGTTGTATTATTTTTTAGCCACGAGACTAAAAGATTGCGTTGATAAGGCGCTAAAATATTTCCTAACGCTAATTTTTGTAAACTTTCCTCCATTGATGCTGGCGTAGCGCTATCGGTTATGTTGCCAGGACCGCCCGACATAGCTTCTGCAGGCCAATCATGGTCTTGTCTAAAGGTGGCATTTTTTATCGAGCGTGCAAAATGGTTCATGCCTTGAATGCCATCTATTTTTTTTAAAAGGAGATTCATGGCTGTATTGTCACTATATTCAATTGCTGCTGCACCTAATTCAGCAACCGTCATGCCATCCGCAACATGTTTTTCTGTAATGGGTGTCCAGTTAGTTAGATCCTTTTTGGTATAGATTATTTTTTCTTGTAAAAGAGAAGGATTCGTCATACTTTTTTTTAGCATTGCTGAAACGCCAATGACTTTAGAGGTACACTGTGTAGGAAAACGCTCATCCGCACGATATTGTATGCGTTCATTATTTGCTGTATTCACTGCAGATATCCCAAGGCGTCCACCCGTGGTTGCTTCAACATCAGCTAGTTGTTTTTGTAACGGAGCTATTTTAGTTTTTTCTTCCTTAGCAAAGGAGGGCATGCAAATGCCAGCAAAAATACCCGCAATAGAAATTAGTAGTAAAGTACGTAGAAATGAATATTTGGAAAAAGCATATTTCATAAGTTTTATCTCTAATTTTCTTCTTTGCATTTTATAGCAGCAGTATAGCGATTTTAATAATATCTGCATAGCGATATAATGCGAGCGCTTTTATACCATTCCAAAAATTTGAAAAATCTAAAACATTAAAAGCGCTTTTAAATCATCGGTCTATTTGGGCAATGATTTTATCTGAAAATAGTAGAGGGTATTGAACTTATTGTTTGAATCCACCATGTTTGGCCGTTAAAATGTCGTAATAATAAAACCTTTGAAAAATATAGCGTCTTCCTATGCGAGTTAGATTTTTTAAAAGCTAAACGATATGAAGACACTGAGTATTTTATTCTTTACGATATTTATTTTTTTCTTCACCAGGTTTTTAACTGAGAAGCTCAGCATGGCTTAAACTAACAAATTTGGGGTTGTTATAAGCGCTTGCGAAGATGATTTCTCTAGTTTTGGCCTGTCCTTGGAGCTACCGTAGGTTCTGCTTGTGGCTCGCGACTATTCAAACGAGGGGCTGCAAAAAATGTGGTCAGCGTATTGTTTAAGGCGACATATTGTCCTGAATTAATCGTGCTTAGAAATTCAGGGTCTATTTGATTTTGAAATAAGCTGCCAAATTCTTCGAAAATTCGCGCGCTAACTTTTTCTTTAATTTTATCCCAGATAACTTCAATGCCGTCTGCTTGTACTTCTGCGGTCAACGCTTTATCAGCCTTGGCAGACAAGTAATGCATAGCCTCTTCACGTACAACGATCGGAAGTTTAAGGGAAAGGGTTTTTTTAGTAATAAAGCTAACTTGGCAATCAGGATGAATGCTTTGTAGTTTTTCTATTATTTTATTAAAAGTACCTGCGAGGCAAATAGGCCTATCAGTTATACTGCCTTGGTCTACACCTGTTTCCGATAAATTATAACCACGTTGAATTTCATAAAGCCCTTCAATAAAAAGTGCTTTGGCATCTTCTGCTGCTGCGGTGCAATTTTCTTGGTCTTCAGTGGCTAAATAAGCAAAGGCTAATAATTGCTTTATGCTTACTTGCGAAACAGGATCAATGAAGTTATAACCTGGTGCAGTAATCCTTTCGATGCAATTTTTGGCAGCTTGATTTTTTAGCGAATCTTTCGGCAGGCTATTGATATAAGTTTTTATCTCTGGAATGATTTCTTCAGGCTTTTTGCTTTGGTAGCGGTTGGATAACTTTTTGGCGGATTCAGAGACGGATCGGTGCACGCTGGCAGTATGCGTACTTTGTCGGTCGTTGAGGCCGATGGTTGTTGTATCCTCATTGATTCTCAGTAGTTCATTGAAATAGTGCCTAATAAGCTGTCCGGGATTAGCTTGCTGCGCAAGCTGAAGTAACTGGTTGAATACGTCTTGTGTTAGCACATGTTCAGGGATTCTAGACCAGAAAATGTCTTGGGCTGTTTCGCTGAGAAGAAAAGCATGCTCTATCGCAAATAATTGATTCAAGTTCTCTTGTGTCAAAAGGCGAGTGTCGGTGAGAATATGGATGGGATGCTGGTATGATCTTATTGGATGCTGTGCAAGCATGTTGATATTGTGCACAGTTAAAAGGGTAAAACGTTTTAAGTTTACTAATGCCCTAGCTTTGCATTCAATGTCATCATGGACTTTAAGCGCATTTGCTATCTCTGGTGTGATGGTAATTTCATTGTCGCAAAGACGTTCCACTGCATTCTGAAGGCTGCATAGGTTAGAGGATGTGGCAATAAGATCTATAACCTCTGGCGTAAGCTCATGTCGAGAACCTATAAAATTAATTGCAAAAGCAATTTCATCCGCTGTGGCGGATGTCTTTCGTCTATTAACGATATTAAAAAGTATATTAAATGTTTCTTCTGTTAAGTGATTGAACTGGTAAAGCGATTGTACACCGTAAGCAATCGGGCCTAGTTCTTCCATTATTGCTTTATAGACTTGATCGACTGCTGGTAATCTTGGGGTTCTGTTTCCTTCCTCAGTGATCATGCCTACATACTCTTCTTCAAGTTCTCTAGGAAGATTGTTCATAAAAAACTGATAGATTTTGTAAAGATCATTTTGGTCGCTTTCTGGGAGGCGCTTTATGACTTTGAGAGCTTCTACGCTAGCATATTCTCTTGCTGGTAGAGGCTGTTTCTCATCATATAGATCTAAAGCTGCTTGGATTTTTGCAGGAAACGTCATAATAGTAAATGCCTTTTATTATTTTATACATTGCGCAATATTGTACAGAACGAAGCTTAATTAACTATTAAGTAATTCGCTGCAAGCAAAAGGGTAGCTGTGGGGTATGAAAATCATGATGATTCCTCCTAAAAGTCTTGACATGTCAGCATTAGCAAGCGTTTTTGGGAAATACTTTTTGGGATATTAACGGTGCCGAAAATAGTTTCCTGAAGAATATTGAACCCATATCGAAAGTAGCTATAGTCCAGTCGTCATTGCTTGCAGAATTTCTTCCAAAGAATTGGTTGAACTTTTGATCTCTACTCACCAACTTTGTGTGTCCAGCTTTAATAGTGGATCATGATGGTGTTTTGGGTTAATTAAATTTTTTGCCGATACGTGATTTTTTTCATGCTGCTTACGATAAAGATCAACTAAAAGTATCCTGTATTACAGTACCAACTTTAATATTATTAATCACAGACAAAATATTACTTTAAAGCTCTCACAACTCTAGTTTTTTCTAAAAACCCCAAAATATACTATGATTTCTTTCTGCGCTTCGGAATGTTAGCTGCTCTTAAAATTTGGACAGCCCTATTATTTAATGCTGAGGTCTATGAAGAAATACAATGAATGGTATAATATTTGTTTAAATAATAAGTATAAATTGCTATGTGGCCATTTGATAAAGTTAAAAAGACAGCGATAAATTTTTATTATCAGCTTTCTGATCGTTTCACACAAAAACTAGAAGTAAATACAGATCTTAAGCAGTTTTCAGATGTTTTATTACAACCTGCTGTGCCGGAATGGCATGCGGAATCAGGCATTTCAACAAATTTAATTGATGGCGCTCTGACGATCGGACAAGAGTTTTTGCGAATATCAATGTGGTGTTTGCCTGCGCAGACATTGCAAAATATGTATTTAGCGGTTGGTGTTGCACATGCCGCAAAAATAGCTACCCAAAAGCTTTGTGAATATCTTCGTTCCTATTATCAGGTACCTATTGCAGAAGATAATTTTGTGCCTGATTTAGCGGCAACAATTACTCATCTTGTGGTGACTTTAGGTTTCCAGCCTGGAAATTTAGTTGCCTATGCTAAGAATCAGTTGCTCTGGGGGATTATTGCCAAACTAGGCCAAAATAGCCTCACTAAATTAGGCGCCACCCCAGAGCGTGCAGCTAAAACAATGTTGTTATTGGAAGCCTATTTAAACGCGGTGGGAGATGGTGTTTATCGCAAATTGACTTCGCAAACTAGACAATTTATAACCCAAACTGACAGCCAGCAATTTCAGATTTATGAAATCCCAGTAGGAGAGTGGTCGGATATTTTATCGCTTAATCCTATGCCTGCGCGTTTAGCAAAAGTATTAACGTTAGATGGAAAATGTGACCATTTAATGAGCTATCAATACACTGGCGACATAAAAAGCGCTTGGCGCTACGAGACAAAGTGTCCTCGTCTTACCTGGAATCAGCAGGAAGTAAGCGATTATCATGCCGTGAGCTTTCACGAGCGATCACCCTATATGAATGGTGCCACGCTTGTTCGCGAAGAGGCATCATTTCACATAAATAACAAGCTTTATCATGTGGAATATACGGCGGGCCAAACAATATTCAGTGAAACTTTTGAAGGTTCGGTAGAAACAAATGCTTCTCTTTCGGTTGATGCCTTAGCATTAACTGCGCCATTAATGACAGCGCTGACAAGTTATGCCCTAAGTCGAAGCCCACTCTTGTCCCTAGTAAGTTTTGCAGCAAGTGTGCAGGCGCAACAAGTTGAGATGCAAACTTTATTGCCCTGGATGACGACGCCTGAGCCTCAAATGTTAACCAGCCGCTTTTCACAAGAGATTGGTCCAAAAGAGCTAATGAATTTTGTGGCGGATGCTTTTAATCTGCAGACAGGTTTGGAAGGAGGCCACGCAGGATCAGCTGTCGGTTTCTTTATGGAATTTTTGGATCAATTAAAAGAACGCCTATCTACGTTGCCAGCGGAAATTCAAGCGCAACTTGCTCAGTATGAGAAGCAACTCCAGCAATATCAACAACGCTTACAGGTAGCCGCTGAGGTTGATCGCGAAGTTTTAGTCCTCCAAGGAAAGTTGCAGCCTATCTTTGAACAATCGTCTAACAATGACTATGATACAAAGGCATTATTTTTGCCATTAATAGCAAACCCTGAGTTTCAAGCTTTTCTTGCATTACGTATGCAACAAGTGAAGGAATTAAAACAAGGTGAAAGCTTGTTATGGCTTATGGGTCTTAAACGAAAAACTATCCCCGGGCATTCAGTTGTTATTCAAATTACGCGAATAGCAGACAAATTTTCGCAGGCAATGTATCAACTTTCTATTGGTAACACAGGTGAGGGTATAGATATACATCCTAAACTGTATACACTTCGAGACATGGTATATGAGCCCCTTAAACATACAGGTGAGTATTGGTTAGCAGAGTTGGAGAAAAAAATAACGGATTTATGGTGTTATAAAATTTTTCCACATGATAGTTATAGTGCTGACGCTCTGAGATTGCCTTTAAGAAACTATAGGGGAAAATACCGCATTTCTGAGACGCGCGAAATAGAATATTTGGATGAAAATACTTGTGCGGCAGATTATCAACGGACTATTTTGCCTCAAATTTCGGGTAATTGCTGGTTTAGAGTTGTTGAGCTAGGACTTGCTTTTTCGGGAGTGGATTTTCATACACCCTTATTTCGTTGGCTTTTATGGGAGTTTAAGCGCCAAGTTCTGATAGCTGGCTTTACAGAATTGCAGCCGCAAGAAAATATTCATCGTTTTGCATTGGAAAAAGCATTAAGAGCTTTTACAGAAGAAAGCAAGGTCTTAAAGCAAGCACATGTGGTTAGCGAAAAAGAATATCAACATGCGCTTGAAATGTCATTAAAGTTTGCCAAAATTTTGGCTGTACATCAGAAAAAGAAGCCTGAGCTTACGCAGGAAAATGAGCCTGCTTTCAAGTTAGCGCCAAAAATGCTTTTGACTCAAACAAGCTTAACGCATCAAGACGATTTTCCTCGAGGTGTCGCAAGGCCTGCTTACCCAGTTTTTCAAAACATTACACCTTTTAACCTGCTTTCCCAGCTAGAAAAAGCCAATGAGTTTTTCACCTTGGTAACGGCAAGCACCGAAGGTGCAACGATTATTAAGCCTGTGGTGGCAGATCTCGTTAAGCAGTTGCCCATGCCTTCAGTACAAGAAGATTTTTGGGATCATATTCCAGAAACAAGTATTGAAGCTGTTTTAACAGAATTAGAAGAATTCTTTCAGCGTTTTTATGTGGAGTATCAAGAAGAACTCAATGCATTATCAAGACATCCTTATTATCAGGAGAAGCATAAAAGTAAGATCAGTGAGGAAGTAAAGTTGTTAGGTGGCGTTGCATTAGAATATTTTGCCTCACATTACATTTTGCAAGTTCCTTACTATGCTATCGTCACAAAATTATCTTATCGACATCCGTTATTAAAAAATCTTGTGGCAGACTATGGTGTTGCGCTTCACATGATCACAGGTAGTGAAAACATGAGAAGTTATTTGGCTAGTTATCCTGTATCTGACCCTGAGTTGATTCGAAGTTTTGGTCGAGCAATGTATTATTTAGAAGCTTGTCAAAAAAAGCAAGCTTTATTTAATTATCAAACACCATTCAAGTTTATTAGCGCTATGCTAGATACCTCGCCGGATTTAAAGGTAATCGCTGCTATTATAGAAAGTGCTGAGTTTAAGACGGTGACGGATTTCTTCGCGAATCATTTTGGTGCTTCTCACCCTGCACTTAAAGCTTATTACCGATGGCGGGCTGCGTTTATTTATGCAGCTATGGGAATGCCAGAAAATACTTATCCTGCTGCATTTCGAGTTGAAGGGTTTGTTTATATACCAGTCAAACTTGGGCAGATAGGCACAAATGAAGCTGGTTTTTCTTTAGCTACTCAAATTTCAAGTCCAGAAGGTTTAAGGCTCGAGCAATGGGAGGAAACAATCTTTGTTACTCCACCGTATGTAAAAAATTTGGGTTTACCTTTTGGGTCTGAAAGGCCAGAAAATACCTTGATGTTGGATTTGAATCGCGAAAGCACGGCATCTGAACTGGCTTATAGTTTACGTTTGGCTTTACATAAAATGCAGGTGAGCGATCGCTTGCAATTACCACGTCTATTGAATTTACTTAAAAGCTATACAGAAACTCTAGAAAATCCGATGTTGTTAGATTACTTAAGTGTTTGTTTGCTTGAGGTGGGGAATGATTTTGTAAGTACAAATACAGAGTATGCTGGCTTACTCACTCAAGAGCTGAGGCTTAATCATTTTTTTGCAGAAGATTTCGTGGCTTTTTTGCAGAAGAGCTTAAATACTTATAGTAAGAATAAGCGACACCTTCCTATTTATCTTCAATTGATTTATTGGGCATCCGTATTGCATCAGAATATTGTTTATATTCAAAACCATCATGTGGAACAACATTTAATTCAGCCTTTGGCAGATTTAAAAGAAATGTTTGTGCAACATATTAGTTATATCGAAACCAATATTCATCAAGAAGTTTTAACGCTGCAGGAAATTTTTGCCTTGCGGATGCATCAACAATTACTGTTTGTGCATGAAGAAAATATTCAGGCTCTCTTAAGGCAAGAATTTCTTCAGCAGGCAAGATTACAGGTTTTAAGTTTAGAGGGAGCAACAGTTGATCGGATCATTGAAAGTCAAAAGAGTCAAAGACATTATCAATACTATCTAAGATTGGTTCGAGAAGAACTAAATATCGATCGAGTAAAAATCAGCGAAGAAGCGTATCAAATTATTCTGCCAGATGCGAAGGCTCAAGATTTCCGGGTGGATACAAAAAATCGAGATTGCTATACGACTGGAGTCCATGAGTTTTGTTTTGATTCTGGACATTTAACGCGAAGACACTTGCCGTTAGGTAAATTACCATCGAGCGTGACAGGACATCAAGATTATAGATTATTCTTTGCACAACTTAATCCACATCTTACAAATCCACCAACTAGTTGGAATGGAGTCTTGGTTTTTGAGAAGGGGTCTTATCGTATTTTACAGTATCTACCAGTAACTGCGGCAGGTGCTGCAGCATTGCCACAAACGCTGGAAGAAAAGTTTAGACGGCATGATAACTTAATTATTCAAACTCGTGCGCAAGAAAAATGGTTGGAGTTTTTGCCCACACGATTAATTGAAAGTTTTTTACCGCTTGCACTGCGGCGAAATTACCAACATTTTCGTGTTATTGAGGAAAGTGATTCACATAAAGCTGTTTTATGGTTGAAATCCCAAGATGGCCGGCAAAATTTTGTGGCGCATTGCACGGAAGCTGAGACACTGATTTGGCCAGCAGATGATAATTTCGTGGTGAATGGTACATTGTTAAAAAATGAAGTACTACCAACGTTAAGGCATCTTTTTGAGCATAGTGCAGATGAAATCCTCTTCAACGAAAATCAGGTTTTTATTCCTTACTTTGATTTGGTGTTTCAGCGGAAAAGTAACGATGTTGTTTGTGTAAACCGTCATTTATTAAATTATATTGTTGATCCGGATCAATTATTGCCTCAAGTAAATTTTAATCGGTTTAACCAATACCTCAAATTAAGAGATCCCGAGGGGAAAATACAAGTGATTATTGGTAAGCAGCCGATACGTCTTGTGGGGCATAGACAGGCGCCGGACTTTATTCAATTAGGGCTCTTGGGGCGAACGCCTGCGTCTTATTTCGTTTATTTTGTAGATGAGTTTGGGCGTCTGGATAGTCTTGACCCTGCAGCAAAAATCCAATTGGTAATGATACATATAGCGGAAGGTAATGTTTTTGAGGCTCGACGATTGTTGTTGGCTTGCCAACAAGATTATCCATTGCATTCTGCGGAAACCTTAGAAAAAATAAAAGAGTTGTCTGTTCAGGGTGTTTTTTCAATGAACTATCAACCTGAAGTTTTGGCATTACGCTTACTAGGGTTGTATCTTGTTCAAGAAAATGGTGGGATTGAGGTCAGCTTTTTTAGCCTTGAGTTTTTTCCTTATATTTATCAACACTACCTTGCGACTTTACATGTTTTGGTTCCCGAGTTTCAATTAACGCTAATTCAAGAGTCTTTACTTTTAAAGCTATATTTTGAGCAATTGGATATTGCGGCTAAGGAGTCTGCAAAGAGGATCAGCGCTCTGGGAATTAAAGTTGAGCCTCAAACGAAGCATTACATGAGTGCTAGGTTTTTACCGCCGGCTTTCATTGTCCAGCGTTATCGCCAGATTCAGGATATGTTAAATGAAAGCGCATCTGAGCACCAACAAATTGTTGTAAAGTGCATGCCGACGCATATTTCTATGGCGGAAATTCCTGGGGCCGATAGCTTTAGAGAAGAGCCCAGAAAAAAAACCTCTGCTCCTCTTATGGAAAAAAGCCCAGTAGATTTTCAAATACCTTTTCAAGAGATTTTTGAAAAACATTTTTCTGTTTATCAGGCTCAGCGCCTTTCTGATACTAGCTTTCCTTTGGTTATTCCTGCGGGTTCTTTAGCGGAGCAACTGTTGCAACGTCCGTTGGCAAAAGAAATTTGGCAAAGATTTGAAAGATCTTATGATGCTTTTGCACATTCTAAAAAATCAGTTTATACCTTGACTTCTTCAGTGGAAGCGCTTAGTCGTGACTTGTATGCGCAATTAGCGCAAGATCAAAAAGTTATCGAGATGTGCTTTGAGCGTATGGCATCTTTAGCTAAGATTTCTACCTCTGATTGTTACATCCCAGCCAAAACAGAATATGATTTACAAGTTTTATTAGGTATGCGGCCGCAGCTAGGTATGGGTGATTTCATTTACCTTTTTAATCAATATGATTTGGCGAAATACCAAGAAAAGTTTCCTGCTTTAAGCGGGAGTGAGCTAGAAAGGCTTGTTACGGAGACGGCAAATTTTATTCTCTATCGCAATCGTATTCAGCAAACAAAGCAAATTTTATCAAAATTACATCATTTGCCTTCTGAAGGTACGCCGCAGTTTCAAGAATTATCGCAAGAGCTTGGAAGTTTATTAGAAAGGCAAAGACAGTATCCTTTTGATGACGCAAAAGTGCATAAAAAAATGGTGTTTGAGTTACTAGAGGAAATTTTGCTAAGGCCACGACAAAGTTTAATGCATGAGCATTTAACGGCGGAAGAGGATAGATTTTTTCAGGCAATTACTGGGGACGGAAAAACAACTTATTGGGGGTTGTTGCTAGAATCTTTGGATGAGACAAGTATTCTGATTGTTAAGGCGTCTTTATTTGATTCCACTTTATTTAAATTACGTACGCAGCTTAACCGCGTTGGCCGTGCTGTAGGTGTATTTAACTTTTCACCAACAAGTGATATCCATAAGGTATTGACGCACTTTAAGCAAGCGCTCATGCGTCAAGAGCCTATTGTCACGACATTTGAAAGTATTCAATATTTACGCGAAATGTATGTGATGGCAGAATGGCAAATTCAAGCCCAAGAATTTCAAGCCGGAAAGAAGCTAACCAGCCCGGAACTGGAAGCCTATCGTGAACTTTGGGCGTTATTGGAAAAACATCGCAAATACCTTGATGAAATGGATGATATTTTGTCGCCCATGCGCGAATTAAAGCTGACTTATGGTCAGCCAGAACGCTTAGCAGATTATTTTTGGACTATTCCCGAAAAGTTTATCCAAAGTTTTATGCAGGATGCTGAAGTTAATCAACTGTTAAGAGAGCACGAGGGGCGATCAGTTTCTTTTTACGATCAAGTTGGTTTGTTTCAGTTGAATGATGAAGAGTTTTATCAGCACGTATTAAAGCCCGTTTTAATTAAAAAATATGTCGAGCAATTTGTTGCGCGATTTGTTGGCTCATCCTTGTCTCAGTTTCTTCAGGAGCGCCAGCAGACGCTCATAGATTATTTGCTGGATAACCCTCTGCAAGTTAAAACGGGATTAAATGAATTGCTTGAATTTTTGCATGAAGACTTGCAAGAAGAGCTGGCTTTAGTGAAAGGCTTGCTTAATACGGCCCTGCCTTTTTGTTTGAGCCAAAAAAATGGCAAAGATTATGGGAGATTTTATAAAAAATTAGAAACAACAGAAGGCGTGACTATTCAAACCTTCCCAGATGCAACTATTGCGCAACCACGTGAAGATACCGAGCCTTTAGGAGAAAAAACATTTTTTAAAATTCCTCTAATCAGCATTACTTTTAGTGTGCTAGATCATTATATTAATGGCTTGGATGAGGATGAATTATTGAAACTGTTCCAAGCGTTAAAGAATGATGCTGATGCTCAGAGGGCACAGATGCCACACGGAGACATTGAAACACCGGTTGAAAAATTGTTTCGGTCTTGGCTAAGTGAACAGGCAAGGCTCGTATTGCAGGGAAAAAACGCTTTAACACAGTTGGACTTAACGGATCCAATGCACTTAAGTCAATTAAAATTGGCTTTTGCGCACCAACAAGAGGTAATTAATTATTTTTTAAATCGTTTTACGATTAATGAATTACGCTTGTATCCTTGGGAGTTTTTTAGTGGTGCTCATGATTTGCCGGAAAATGCACGCGGGGTGTCAGCAACGGCTGGTAGGCTCCCTGACCACTATGAAAAAGTCTTGCATCCAGAAATTTTAGGCGAAGAGTTGCATTATTTATTACAACCACATAACCTGCCCATTAATATTATTTCAAAATTTTCTCCGGAAATTTTATTGCATCATTGGCTTGAGCAGATTAAGGAAGGTAGAACAGTATTAATTGATACAGCAGGTGTGCTTACCGTTCCTAATATTGAAACGGCGCAGTGGTTGCTTGATCATACAGATCCTGCGCAAGTTGATGCAATTGTTTTTGTGAATGATGTAGAGGGTAATGCGCAACGAATGGTGTTGTATCGTCATGATCTTATGCCTCATGTTTTAAGTAAAAAGCTTCCTAAGAATGCCATTGCTTTTCATTCGAATCCTTTTATTCGTGGTATTGATATGCCTTATCCAGATGGCGCTGAAGCTTTGGTGGTTCTTAAAAAACTTAGTTTTGAAACTTTTGTACAAGCTTGCGGTAGGATGCGGCGTTATACAAGAGAATTAGTCGAAATGTTAAATTCTTCTCGTTTGCAGCATGGGCATGGTTTGCGTAGTGTAATTGATCAGCAAACTTCTCATGAGATAAGAGAGTTTTTAAATTTACCTGAGCATGAAGTTATTCATCTGCAACATGTATTGGTATGGATTATTTTGCATGAAGTGCGGGAGGAAGAAAGCTTAGAGATGACGGCAGCATCGCAAGCATTAGAGGCGGTGCCAAAGCAAAGTGGTTTTCGAGCTTTACGAAGTGGTTTATTCCATTCGCCGGAAGCACGTCAATTGGCGCTGCAAGCTAATGCTCGTAAAACAACCCTGAAGGCGAGAGAATCTTTTGCTTCGCCTGCAGTGCTTGAAGATACGCAGCAACATTTTAGTCAGCAAGCTGAGATTTTAAGTCAGCGTTACGCGGATATTCAAACGCCATCAGATGAAGAAATATTAAGAAAAAGATTGAGGATAGTGCAAAAAAGTTCCTTGCCAGCTAAAGCACATTTTTCAAGTCTAGGTGCTTTAGATGCTTCGCAGCGACAAGAAGCTGTTGAGCGTCAACAAGAGCAACAGCGTGTTAATCAGCGTCAGACCGTGGGCGATTATGTCAAATCGGTGGAAGAACAAAGTTGGGATAAGCTAGCAATTTTTTCTCGCGATTTTAAATGGGCAGAACATGAATACTCTCGTCCGCTGGCAACATTAATTAAAGAGGTTGATTTTCCCGCTAATATTCGTGTGACAAATAATTTTCTTATCACAACGAATCAAGCGGACGTAACACAGTATGTGGATTTGTTATTAAAAACGGGCGCTGAAGTATTGGTGGATTTTACAGATGCACAGCATCCGCAATGTCTAATTGTTAGCCAACAAGAAGCAGGCGAACTGCGGACCTTGATGCTTGAGCATCTCCATTCATCAAAACCTCTAATGCTGGTTTCTGCTTATCACTCAACTTCGCAAAAACCTTTTCAGTTGACATCAGATGTCGCATTAGCAAATCTGCAAAATCCAGCCTATCGATTAGCTATGATGTTAATACGAGTGTTTTTTGCTGAGCCTTATTTAAATCGAGAGCAGGATTTCCATTTGTTGGAGGATTATATAGCTCAACATAATCCTGATGCTTGGCAGCGCTTTATGGAAGAAAATGCAATAAAACGTGGTACTAGTATAGAGTGGCTTTTAGAGTTAACTCCAATATGGCAAAAGGCAACATTATAAGTTAAGTGAAGCTGGTTTGTGGGTTACCATCAGTGTGGCATGGTTGGAATATTGGCAATGGCCATTCTTGATGGAAGTTATCATTAAAATGGCTTTTGCCTTTTCAAGAAGCAGTATTAGAAGGAGAGCTTGAAATACATTGGGATTGTGTGATTCACAAAGATCCGTTCAATTTTCTTAAGGCCAAGTATGTCTGATAATTGGCTAATTGGATCCTCTCTTTATCGAATTCATGAACAATCGTCAATCACCATATCATGATAAATTCCAGGAGCTATTAGACAGGTGTTCATTTGAATCCTATCGCCTAGAATAGGTCGTTTGAGGTTTTTTGTTTTGGTGTTGTAACCCTTATTCCCAAAGGGGATATTCTTCAGTGTTATCCTTGGGTAATTCAATCCTGGCAAGGGTTTAAGATGTATTTACTGTGAAGTGGCCTGGACGTTTGTTGACATTTATTTTTACCCCTATTGATAAAAAAAAATATACCAGATATATTGTTCGATAACCAAGCTAATAAAGTTTGGCGATTAAAACTAACAAATAAGAAAGGAAAATTTTTATGAAAATAATACCGTTACTTTTTGCAAGCTTGCTAACTTCTACTGCATTTGCAGCATCAGAGCCAAATGCATTTCTTGATAGCTATAAAGTAAAATGTCCTCTGCCGAGTGAAATCGAGCTGACTTTGGGTCATTTAAGTGCATCTTCAGAGGAAACAAGAACAAGCTCTGAGGGGCAAGTTGAAAAATCATGGGTAATTTTTTTAAACGCTACAGAAACAAAGGTTGATGGTATTGCCTTTTCTGGTCTTCCTGCACAAGCAGTGAGTTCTAACGGTAAAACAACGGTTGAATGCGGTTATAAATATCAAGACGGCAAAATTTTTATCATGAAAGCGGGGGTTAACGCCTTAATGACCAATGTAGAAAAGCAAACACAGGATGAAGTGATTTTTAAAGCTGCTAGCGGTGCACATCCGACTGCTTAAAGCTCCTTTATATAAAATTTTAACTCTGGGGGCTGCCCCAGAGTTATTGGTATTTTCTGGTTGCGTGTAAGTAACTGATGCCGCTCATCATTCATGCTTAAATCCATGTAGGCGTCCCAGCATTTTTTTGCTTGACGAGTGTTTGAAATAGTCCTCTAAAAATTGGTAAGCGCGTTCTTGGGTAATATCAAATACTTAATACTTTCTTAAATTGTAAAACTTCACGATATAACGTTTTTTCTTGTCAGAGAGGTGTTTGTTGGTGCGAATAATCTCAAGGTTTAAGTAAAGGTTTATATAAATAGTTGACAAATACAACGATTGTATTGTACAATTTGTTTGTCGATATAAATTGAGGAAAAAAATAATGAAAAAGTATTCGTTTGCAAGAATGTTGTTAATTTTTCTATTTTGTTTTTCACGCTTGTCTTATGCAGATATAGCGCTTGATCAAAATGCTGAGCTGGTTAAAGGTGCTGTCCACGATATATGGGTGAATCATGAGGTCGATAAAATTGATCACTATTATGCTAGTGATTTTCGGGGGTGTGAAGAGGCGGATTGCTTTAATAGGGAGCAGTTGAAGGCATATGTCAAAGAAGATGAAAAAGAATATATGACAAGAAGTATAGGAATTAATGACATGGTCATTAACGGTGACAAAATTGCGGCTAGAATGACGATAAATGCCGTAAATAAGAAAACACAGAAGCCCGTAACCTCCTATGCGATAGCGATCTATCAGGTTCGTGATCAAAAAATTGCTCAGCTATGGTTGGCGGCAGAGCCCTCATTGGTATAAGAGGAATTTTATGAGTTTTAAGATTGAGAATTCTATTCCACACCAGCTGCATCTACTGCATCGATTAAAAAGGCAGCTGGCCGACCGCGAAATGAAAAAGCTAGGTTTGACACGTTCGCAATGGCAAACTTTAGGTTGGCTTGCTGCCTTAGGCAATGATTGCACTCAACAAGAGTTATTAAAAGCAACAGAATTTGATCGCGCACAATTGGCAAGGTTGCTAGATGCATTTGAAAAGCAAAATATTATTCAGCGAAAAGAAATGCCTGAGGATCGTCGCTTGCTTGTGATTACTTTAACGAATAAAGGCAATGCGCTATTGGAAAAAGTTAAAAACGCTATACAGTTTGAAGCAGAGGTGATGTTAAGAAATTTCACGACGCAAGAAAAGAAAACATTAGATAAATTCTTTAACCAGCTAGCTGAAAATATTACAAAGGAATTAAAATGAACCCGTTAAAGTTTAGCAAAATCCAAATTTTGTTATATGTGTTATTAACCATTCCAATTGCGGGTATGAGCATTGATATTTATGTTCCCTCGTTGCCATCAGTATTATATTTTTTTCACACAACGCCAGTGTTGGTAAAGTGGACCTTGTCCATTTTTTTATTAGGTCACGCAACTTCACAACTTTTATGGGGGCCTTTGTCGGATAGTGTTGGCAGAAGAAAAGTATTATTGTTTTGCATTAGTTTATTTGTTGTGGCAAGTTTTTTAGCAGCACAGGCACAATCTATTCATGCTTTGTTAATATTAAGGTTAATTCAGGGGTTTGGCACGGGTGGGTTAAGTACGCTTTCTCGTGCTATCTTAAGTGATACTTTTGAAGGCGCGGAACGCAAAAAAGCTATTACCTATATGGCAACAGCTTGGGGTATAGGGCCTATTATTGCACCTGCAATTGGCGGCTATCTGCAAACTTATTTTGGTTGGCAGGCGAACTTTTATTTATTGGCAGCTTACATGCTAGTGAATTTAACGATTGCTTTTTTCTTTTTCCCAGAAACCAATTTTAAGAAACATGCTTTCCATTTTTCAACCATTAGAAATAATTTTAAACTTGTTCTAAGTCATCTGGTATTTATTAATATCATTATTATCTTAGCAATGGGGTATTCTGTAAGCATTTTATTTAATGTGGTAGGGCCTTTTTTAGTGCAAGTGGTCTATCATTTTAGCTCACTACACTATGGTTATTTGGCTTTAGCATTAGGACTGGTTTTCTTTTCAGGAAATCTTTTAAATCGTTTTCTCATTGTACGCTTTTCTTTAAATGAACTATTAACGACCAGTATTTTATTAATTGGTTTTGGTAGTATATTGATGCTTGTTTTAGCGCTACTGGGTTTCAATAATATTTATGCTTTAGTCATTCCAACAGCTATTGTCTTTTTTGCAAGTGCTATTTCTGGTTCCAATGCCATGGCGTACTCCGCGATGTTATTTCCAGAAATCGCTGGTGCAGCAAGTGCCGTCATGGGTTCTGCATTTGTATTGCTTACCGCCATCATTTCTGCTCTTGGCGGCTTATTAAAGGCGCATCATATTTTGCCGCTGGCGATAAGTTATTTAGTTTTCTTTATGGTCGCTATGATTAGCTTGCGCTTGATTCATGCGCGATCTGATTCTAATTCCCATTAAATAAATTCTTTGCTTAATAAATCGAAGTTAAAAGCTTACATCTTCAAGTATGTTGGGTGTATTTACTAAAGAAATTTAGTGTGATGAGCTAAGAAAATTGGTTATAAGAAATTTATTGCAATTGGTTTTATATTGGGGTAGGCAATATAAATTATCGATAAAATATAGCCTGTTTGTTTAAGAAGCGCTTTTCTCTAGAAGAATGAATATTTAATTCATGGCGTAAGAGTTATTTTTAAAATTCTATTCTCCCCTAACTCAGTGTCGCCACGCGGCCAATTAACGGCAATAAAATTTTGTTGTTACCCAAAATGTTTAGCCCTGTTATAATGGCTAAGTTTAAATTCTATTATTTATAATCGTCATGCTTAAATCTAAAAAGACAAATACTCTACATGCATCTTTTAAACCTACAACTGCAGAACAATTAATAGAGATAAAGCAGCTACACAACGAAATATTAGATTTGTGCCGCCAACTTAATCGTCCTCTTAGCGCTGCAATTAGCATTTTGGCATTTCCTTTCTTAGTAGATTTGGTTTTTCTTAATAAAAGCGCGATGTTTTATGGAGCTGCAGCTAAGCTTACTTCATCCTTAGGTTTACATACTCTCTTGCCGAATACAAATCCTTCAGTATATCAGGAGGCAATTGGGCCACTTGCAGAAGCACTTGATAAAGATCTTCTTGTTACCTCTTGGAAAGAAAGCGGTATGCAAGTAACACTTAAAGAACACTTAAGTCCATTTGACGCGCTTATGGAGGCAAGAGTCTCTAATCTACATGTCGTGTTAAAAAAATGGTTTGAAAAAACGAAATTTGCTCTTGTTAATTCCGATGTTATTGATAAAGCGTCTAGCCTTGTGGGCTCTTTACCTTCACAACCAAAATATAGTGAAATTTATCAAGCCGCTTATGAAATGCTGGAACTTTATAAAGCAGACCTTGAAAATACCTCCCATTTGCTTACAGATTCTGTTCACTTTATATTATCATCAGCGAAGATATTGCGAGCTGTTTTATTTTTTGCCAGTATAACAACAGGTGTGCTTGGTGAAAAATTTATTTTAGATCCAATTTTATTAAGGTTTTGGCACGGTCGTGAATGGATTTCCCGTGATCCTAGTTTGGCTTTTACACAGCACCAATATGATTATGCGGATGCTCAAAGAGAAATAGAAAAACTAAAAAAAGCGGTTGGTGCTTTGCGTGCAAAAGCAGCGCCTTATAAAAACATTGCTAGGGTAGCTTTTGCTATTGCTACACCTGTAGCTGTTATAAAATTAATCACTTGGAGCGGAGTGTCAGCGTATAGTGCGCTGACTTATTTGGCCATTACCGCAACCGCTACAAAAGATGCTATTGCTGATTTTAAAGCATGGCGCCAAGAAAAAAATTTACAGAAAGATTTCAGTCATTTTTTTCGCCTTTTAAATTTAGTTTACCTCGGCGATTGGTCAGGCGTGAAAGGTAATACTATTGGAAATAGTTATTTTTATATCACGACATCAAAATTTGAAAAACTTTCTGCTGATGCAACTGCTTACACGCTAGAATACTGCTTAATAAAGCATGGCATTATTCCTCAATATCGTCGAGGAAATTACCTTGTTATTTCAGGTAATGCACTTTTAAATGAAAAAAATGCGGCTGAAATTTCTACGCATTTTAAACAAACGATCACACGATTAAACCAAATAAAGGCTTTGCATCAGCAGCTACGAATACTTATTAAAAAGCTAGCGATAAGTGATAATTTATTGGTTTTCCCCCAACATGACCAAAATGATTTGCCTATTAGGTGTTTTCAAGTTTTCATGCCTCAGCCAATTATTGACCTTAATCGCCAATTGTTCTTGGATGGTTTTACTTCGCCAGGAAACAAAGTTTCATTTAAAGCTGCGGGAATAATTATTGAAGGATATGCGCCTCTTGAAAAAGAACTTTTTGCCAAATTAATAGCTGAAGTTCGAGTCCCAGCTGCAGCTGTCTCACTTTCATCGATTTCGGCTTTGTCTGATGAGCCCATTCCCCGCAGGCAGCGACCTAAAAAAGTAAAAGCTTCGGAGCTAGCAGAAGCAATGGATGGTGAACAAATCTCTCAAGAAAGCGCAGATATTTTGCCCCAGAAAATTTATTGGCGTAAGCAATGGTATGCCCTTGATGATCGCTCTTGTCCTTTACATCCGTTACTGCCTTTTAGAAGTACGCATGGCCGCCACTTTGTCACTTCTGAATTAAGTTCAGAGGATATGCCTAAAGGTACTTCTGCTGAAGAGTTTGTGAGGATCGAAAGAGTTTTTCAGCAAAGCCAATTAGGCGCTAAAGGGCAGGGCTGCAAATATGTAAAAGGGATGTATTTAAAATCAAAACAAGGCGAATTAAAAGAAGCTTCTCTTAAATATAGATTTTTTGGTGCTCATGGTTTTGGTGATAGTCGCGCACTTGCTTATGCGGAGCAGGCAAAATCCGAGCAAGGGGAAAACTTGATAGTGCATGTCGTATCAGCTTTATCTCGACATGCGCATTAATAAAAGCTCGTTGTTAATGCAATTATCAGCCAAAAGTAGATAAAAAAGTTAACTTTTTCTATTGGTTGATATGGTAATTGAGAAGAAAGCAATTATGCAGAAAAGAAACCAGGTGGCTTGTGAGTGGGGCGAGTCAGGATTAATTAACAGTCATGCAGATGTTATTATTATCGTTGATGTGCTTTCATTTTCGACCTGTATTGATATTGCAGTAGCTAATGGTGCATGTGTTTATCCTTATGCCTACAATGACGCAACGGCAAACCATTATGCTGTTGAAAAAAGCGCCATGCTTGCTTTGGGGAGAAACAAAGACAGTTATAGTTTATCACCAAGTTCATTATTAAATATTCCTAAAGATACACGTTTGGTTCTGCCTTCGCCCAATGGGGCGACTTTAACATTGCAAGCTAAAAGGCAAGCAGTGTATGTCTTAACAGCTTGCTTGAGAAATGCTTCAGCTGTAGCAAATGCAGCAATGAAGCTAGGTGAAAGGATTGCTGTTATTCCTGCCGGAGAGCGATGGCTAGATAATTCACTGCGAGTGGCGTACGAAGATTTAATTGGCTCAGGTGCAATTATTAAGCAGCTTAAAGGCGAAAAAACAGAAGAGGCAAAAACAGCAGAATTAATTTTTGAACAAGCAAAAGCAGAAAAATTTAGAAATATTTTTCAATTAAGAAGCGCTTTGGAGTTAATCGGCCAAGGTTTTGAAGAAGATGTCGAAATTGCTTGCCAGTATGATGTTAGTTCTGCAGTTCCTATTCTGCAGAATGAATTTTTTATTGGGCTCAGGTCTGAGAGGTTTCAGTTTTTATAAAGAGTAATCTGCGCTAATATAAGTCATTTTAATCACTACATAATAATTGCCTTGCGCTGAGCTGTTTTGCCGTTATAACTTACTATCACCATTATGAGTTGTCGGTGAAGGCTGTGTTTGGTAGCATTGTATGCATACCAGTGCCATCACTGCGGCAAAAATCATATACCAAGCCGGTGAAGTTTTACTGCCGGTAGCCTCTATTAACCAGGTGACGACTAATGGGCAGGTGCCGCCAAAAAAAGCTAGGCCTAAATTAAAGCCAAGTGAAAGTCCTGTATAGCGTATATTTACTGGAAAGGCTTGTACCATGTTGATCCAAGCCGTCGATAAAAAAATGCTAAAAAGTAAAGTAAAAATACCAAGCCCCACATAGACCAGGCTGAGTGAATCTGTATTTAGCATTTTGAAAATAGGATAAGCAAACGCTAATAATGCAACAGCTGAAATTTTGAGCAATGCATCTTTATTAACGTAGTCTGCAATCCAAGCGGTGAGAAGAATTAGTAGCGCAAAAATAAATAATAAAATACTATTCATGCTTAATGTTTGGGCGTGAGAAAGTAAATGAATTTGGCTAAGGTAGGTAGGCATCCAAACAAATAAAATTTGATACATAATGCCCCAGCTGCTTGATAGGCCAAATACAAATAATAGCTTTTTAAAATTTGTTTGACTTTTGATTAATTCGGCTAGCACTAATTTGTTGTCATTAGGCTTTTGAAACAAAGGAGATTCTGGTAAAAATAAGCGCCAGCAAAAGCTAATTAAGCATAGTAAAAAACCCGCAAAATATCCGATTCGCCATGCGCCACTCAACAATTGTGCTGAGGAAAAATGTTTTAATAAAGCTAGTGCGGTTAATGAACTGATTAAAATGCCAATGGCTGTGCTGCTAGGCACTAAGCTAACCCAAAAAGCTTGTCGATTTGCAGGAGCGGTTTCGGCAAGGTAGATTGCAGATCCTGTGTGTTCGCCGCCAGCAGAAAAACCTTGAAAGATGCGAATGGTGCAGAGCAAAATAGGACTTGCTATGCCGATTTGTTGGTAAGTGGGTAACAAAGCAAGGCCTAAGGCCGCGGCGCCAATTAAGGCAAGCGAAGTTAGTAACGCATGCTGCCGACCATGGTTGTCACCAATCCAGCCAAACAAAAGCCCACCTAAAGGTCGTGCTAGAAAACTCAAAGCAAATGCAAAAAACGTCAAGATTAAAGAAAGCAGTTTATTTTGGGTGGGAAAAAATAATTGTGAGATGATAGGCGCTAAATAGCCATAAAGCAAAAAGTTATACCATTCACATAAACTGCCTATAGTTGCGCCAATCGTGATGAGGAATGAAGATCTTTTTGGCATATTTAGTTTTTCTCAATTTGTCTTTAGATGATGACTAGGAATTGGTGCTTGGCACGCCTCGGGTATTTTTCGTTTTCTTGATGCAATGCAGCTTAACTGAACTAGTGCTGAGGTGGTAGACTGAGGCGACGTCTCTTCTTGTGTTTTGGCTTGAAATAAACGCTCAATGTGCGCTGCTAGTTTCTGTTTGCACTTTTCAAAGGAAATGTCAAAATGTTCCCGGGTATAAACATTTGCGTGACAAGCTTTATAAGGAGGTGGAAGTGTTAAAAAGGAGTTTGTTTGCTTAATTTGATCATCGATTAAAATGACATTTTTATTTCCAGAGGGAAATGCTTTTTGAATATGCTCGCCTTTTAGTTTGTGGTCAGTATGGTTTTCAAAACGGTGGACAATCTTTACCCCATAGTGTTCTTCTAATTTTTGGACAACCTTGTGTGATGATAAATGATCGCTTTTATATTGCGTTAATATTTTGCAAATTTCCGCATTGGAAAGATTTTTATTAATTTCAGTAATTACTTGGCTAGGTAGAGTATGAAAGAATTCTTGGTGCAGCTCACGCTTTTCATCAATGCTGGCGACCATACTCAAAAAGTCTCCTTGTAATTCACCACGCGCGTTTTTTTTAGCTGCCCTAGTAAGGAGATGTTCTATAAGGTTTTTTTCAAGACTCTTGCGAGCTGTCAGCGTTTGCAGTGTTAACCGGGGAAGGTTTTGCAGGGCCTGTAATAATTCTACAACATCTTCATTGAAAAAAAGCTCTTTTTCTATATTGGAAAAGCTATAATCAATGAGTGTTTCATCAATGTCGACATAAATGGTAATGGGTTCTTTGGTATGTTTAATAAATTTAAGCAACGCTTTTTTTTGGACAGTATCGATATTGCCTTGAAGCTTGATAAGATAGCTTCGGTAATTCCTTTCGTCCGCCTTATGGTGAAAGGCGCGATCTGCCGAGAGAAGAATAATTTGCTCTTGCCGGTCAATTTTGAAGAAAGCTTTATAATCAAAAGCTTTATCTAAAAAGCGCTTTTTGCTAATCATGCTTTCTTCATTTTCTTCGTTTTGAGTAAGCGTCCACTCTTCAATATTAAGGCTGACAAATTCTTCAGCTAATTTTTCTAAAATTTCTTTAACCTCTTCATTGATGCATAGGTCAGCTGGATGGTTATAAATAATTTCATCAGTAAGGATAATTATTTTCATAGGGATGAGATTCTTATTTTGATTTTTTTCACCACAATGCTTTTGAAAAAAGGCAGGGGGAGGTTGTTTTGATGCCTGGTTATGAGATTCATAAAACGACTGTGAAGTTAAACGCAAAACTTTAGGCGTAATTTCTCACACTCTGCAAGTTCATCATCTATTGCTAGAGAGAGTACTTGCACTTTTAAATCATCGGCAATTTCTTCATGGGGTGATTCAGAAACTACTCTTTTTTGGTACCTCTGCCAAACGAGTGTTTTGCTGGATTCTAATAAACCAGCATACTGCGTTTTTCTGTATTCAGGTAGAAAACTAAAGATAGAGCCATCGATTAAGCGTGAAGTTTGGGAAAAAAACATGATGTTAGTTTTTCTCTTTTTTATTTAACCAAAAAAGTTATGAATGACATAACAAGTAAGGTGAGAATTATATAACAATATTTTTAAATTTTGTGCAAGTTTCTCTATTAGCCCGGGCTGGGTAAACGAGTTTTAAATTTCTCTTGGGCGGATCTTGGTGTTCGGGCGGTAAGCGTTCCATAAGAGGTGGAAGCTTTTGTTGGTAAAGCTAACTCTGCTTGTGGCTCGACTTTGATAGTAATATGGCTTGGACGCTGGCGTTTTGCCCAAAAGCCTGATTTGATTTCACCCTGGGGAAGTAGTTGTTTTTTTTGATTTTCCTCATCAATAGACAAGTTTTCAGCTGATTCAGAAGGCGGGGAAAGCGCAGGCTTGTTAAAGGCAGATTGTATAACTTGGAAAGCTTGCGCGCCATTGTTGGCAAAATAAGGAGGAATAGAGAGGATGGCTAATGATCCAGCAATACCTTTAGCGATAGGGCTTTGTTGCGATAAGCTAAACCAACGATTTAATAACATGAGCATGCTGCCGAAGAAACCCGCGCCATTATTTAGCAAGCTATCTGCTGCGCTAGCCAAAGCAAGGGTGGTGGCTAGGCATATTCTAAAAGCAGACGAACGAAAGCTTTTTACATTAACTAAAGTTAGTGCGCCGGTAAAAATTTTATATAAATCAGCGCCTGCCGTTAATAACACAGAAGCTAAGCCTGGTATAGCGGAGGCTAAGCCAATCGCTTGCACAAGCCTTGGGTTGATGGGAAGGTTAAAAAATAACTGGTTAATTTCAATAATTGCCCCTTCTGTGCTAATCACGGCTAAAGCGGCATTGCCAATGGTGTAGAGTACGGCTAAAAAGCCAGCGGCAATCAGCGAAAGTTTTTCGCGCCGAGATAAAGTGGTGTGGTTACTGCCAATGCTCGCTACGGTTAATGCTGCGGTTCGAGAATTAGTAAAAATACGTGTTAGATTGAAAGTGGCGTAAGAATAAAAGCTACAAGCGGGCACAAAAGTTGCGCCTACATATTCTGGCCAAGTAGGGGGCAAATTGCTATCGACGGGTTTGCTAATTATTTTTCGCGCTAAAATCACACCTGCTTGAATTGCATTAAGTGTTGTAAAAATTGCTGAGCAAATACCACTGAAAATGAAATAAACAAAGCTTGTTTTATAAACTGCTTTTCTAATTGTTGGCAAGTTTTGTGCCGCGGAGATTTCTGTTAAATTTTGCTTGGGTTTTTGGCAAGCGAGTAGGTGTTTACTATTAGTGTACATTTTAGGGATGCGTGAAAATATCGCCACAATAAAACTACCTGCCATTGCAGTATAGTCCATGGCTTTATTAGCTTCTGCAGGCAGCCCAAGCCCCTCATCATCTAAGCCAGCTGAAAATAATGCCTGTCCAACACTTTGAAGTACTTTGCCACAGCCAAAAACTGCGGTTATGGCGATACTCCCTGCAGTAACGGCAAGTGAAGAAATATGCTTTTTAATTTTTTTAAAAAATTTGCGCATAGTAAAATTCAAGTTAAAAGAATTGTGAAGCTAGACCTGGCATAGGAAGTTCTTGCAAAATTGATGCCTGGTTTATTAATGTTGATAGTCTGAGCTGAAGATATGAGCTTATGGCGTTGCGCCAAAATGCCTCATGTTAAAAGTTATTGTTTTTTATTAAGTATATTTAACGAGGGTAATGATTAAATTGTATTTAATGCCGAGGCTTGGCTATATACCAAATTATTAATTTTAATCCATCTTTTTACCATCCTTCCTTAAAATTCTTTTTTGAAGAATAGTTGGGATGGCCACAGAGCCTGGTCTGACGTCGGCCAGTGGGTTTGTTAGCCTGAGGTTTTCGTTGGTGGTGCTTTTCTTATATAATATCAGGGATTAAATATTCCTTGAGCTTATGGCAAGCGCCAGATAATAATCCTTATGATATCCCCTCCACCCAAAAAAGAATTTATTGAAACTAGTTTGACCGATTATGCTTTAATTGCCAATCCAACTTTAAACAAAGGTACGGCTTTTACACTTGAAGAACGTGAGGCATTTAATTTATTTGGTATATTGCCTACGCAAATTAGTACCTTGGAAACCCAGCTTGTCCGTACCTATAAAGCTTTCCGCGCGCAAGCAACAGATTTAGATCGCTATGTATATTTGCGTAGTTTGCAAGATTCCAATGAAACTTTATTCTATGCTTTAACCGTAAAGTATATTGAGGAAGTTTTGCCAATTATTTATACGCCAACAGTTGGCTTGGCTTGCCGGCATTTTAGCCATCTGTATCGACGTCCACGGGGTATTTTTTTAACCCCGCCAGAACAAAATTACATGGATCAAATTCTTGCTAATCCTCGTTATGATCATGTTCAAGCGATTGTCGTCTCTGATGGTGGACGCATTCTTGGTTTGGGAGATCAGGGTGCAGGCGGCATGGGAATTCCCATTGGCAAATTAGCTTTATATTCTGCTTGCGCAGGTATTCACCCCAAAAATACTTTGCCAATTTTGTTGGATGTCGGCACAGATAACGAAAAGTTATTGCAGGATCCGCTTTATATCGGTTACCGCCATCCACGCATTCATGGGCAGGCCTATGATGATTTTATTGATCAGTTCGTGCAAGCAATTAAACGTCGTTTCCCAAATGTTTTGTTGCAGTGGGAAGATTTTGCGCAAAAGAATGCTAATCGGTTATTGGCAAAATATCGTGACGAATTATGTACCTTTAATGATGATATTCAAGGGACTGCTGCGATTGCGACAGCGGCATTATTAGCCGCTGTACAAGTGACTGGTAAACCAATTACAGAGCAAACAATAGCTGTATTAGGTGCAGGTTCTGCAGGCTGCGGTGTTAGTGAGCTATTGGTGGATGTTATGGTGGAAGCTGGTTTAGATGAAAAAACCGCACGCGCAAGATTTTTTATGGTTGATCGGGAAGGTTTATTAGTTGAAGGCATGCAAGGCTTGATGTCATTCCAAGAAAAATTCTTGCAAAGCAAAGCGCATCTTGCGCAGCTTCAGTTTAAGACCGATGGTAAAATTAGCTTAGAAGAAGTGGTAAAAAAAGCTAAACCGACAGTGCTTATTGGTGCTTCTGCACAGCCGGGGGCATTTACCGAATCTATTGTTCGCTCTATGGCTGCGCATGCAGAACAACCTATTATTTTTCCTTTATCTAATCCAACCACATGTTGTGAAGCGGCACCAGAAGACTTATTAAATTGGACAGAAGGCCGAGCATTAATTGGTACGGGAACGCCATTCCCACCGGTACAAAAAAATGGCCATGAGTTTCGTATTGATCAAAGCAACAATAGCTATATTTTCCCAGGTGTTGGTTTAGGGGCTATTGCAGCACAATCAAGTCGAGTGACGGATAGTATGTTTATGGTGGCTGCAAAAACGGTTGCATCGCTATCACCAGCACGCCTCAATAAAGAGGCAAACTTATTGCCACCATTAACCAATATCCGAGAGATTTCAAAATTAGTTGCATTCGCGGTGGCAAAAGAAGCAAGGCGTTTAGGTTTGAGCGCTTTAGGTAATGCTAGCGATGAAGCATTGCTGGCACATATTGAAGCTAATATGTGGGAACCAAAATATTTGCCATATAGAAAGAAAACCAAAAAAGAATAAGTTTTGCTAGGGCGGTTTGTGGATGCCTTTTGGATATCGCCCCAGCATAAATTATCTGTCATATTTCTTTATGGATATTAAAATGCTTTACAAGAAGTGTAAGCTATGTTGACCATTGATCTGGAAACGCATTTTTATATCCGCGCTATTTTTGAATACTTAGCAAAACTCACTAAATATCCTAAATTTGCTAAAACTGATCAACCGAAGATTTAAATTTATTGTTTGCAAAAGGAGTTGCTTTATATCAAAGCAAAACGTTTATTGCTCACCCATTAAAAAGCTGATACGATGTCCAGCAAATTCCCCTGAGTGGCTAGGCAATGAAAATTTCTATTGTGATTCCCAGTTATAATTACGCGCAATATTTACCTCGTGCATTAGACTCTATCCTTGTCCAAAAAAAAAACAATGTGGAAATTATTATCGTTGATGATGGATCAACCGATGATACTGCAAATATTGCGAAAACTTATGCCGCAAAGCATCCTAATATTTTTTATTATCATCAAGAGAATCAAGGTCCTGCTAAAGCACGAAATTTAGGGCTAGAACAAGCGCGTGGCAATTATGTGATGACGCTAGATGCTGATGACGAAATGACGCCTGATAGTTTGCAGCAGTTTTTTGATGCCATACAACAGACGCCTGATTGCCCAGGATTCATTTGCCCTTATTATTCCTTTCAACCTAATGGCAAAAAAAAACTTAGCAAAAAGCTTTGGTTAGCTAGCAAAGAAAAGAATTTTGCTCGCTATTTAAAGGGTGAGGTTCCAACGTGTTCAGGCGGCTTTTTGCTCAGCAAAGAAGCTTGGCGAAATCTTCGCTACCCAGAAAATGTCCGTGGGCGCGAAGATCAGCCTGTTTTTTCACTTATGTTTGCCTTATATGATTTACGTATTTTACCAAATGCCTCTTGCATAACCTATCGCCACGATGATAGTTTGCGCGGCCAAACTAAGCAGCATATAGGACAAGAAAAACTTGTTGATGCTATTTTTAACCATCCTCTCCTACCAGTAAGTTTTAAAAAATATCGGGGGCTGTTTGAAAGCTTACTCTATTTATCACTTTTTCGTGGCAGCTTAAGCGATAGTGATAAAAAGGCCGCGCGCCGATATTACCTACAAGCGCTAAAAAAAGATTGGCGTCAAGCGCTGCAGCTTAATCATCTCCGCAAATTTTTACGGGCATTATAATAATTGCAGGGGGGGGCAATTTTTTAATTTAGCCATAAATTGCCCTCTGAAACTAGTATAGTTAGCCGTGAGAAAATCTGCCAAAATTTATTTCAAGCGTGTTCAAAGTGCAGTAAAAAATTTCGAATTTTATCGAACCCATGGCGGCAATAAGAATATTGTGGACGCCTTGTATGATCAGGTATGTTGATTCTCCAATTTTATGAGGTCAACAAGAGCCGATTACCAAAAAGGCTATCAATTTTTCAATACGCACGCTTTCTGTTATATGCGTTTCTTCAAAGCGAAAGCCCTGGCTTTTTAAACAAGGTAGGGGAATAGAAAGCCGCGCTTAAGCCCATTAAGCTTTACCGTTATCTGGATAAAATAAGAGGTCCTTGGTCTTCTTTTTTTGCTATAGTTTAGATAAGGTACGAGATATCTCGTTGCATATCCAGGATGCATAGGAAGAGTTTTTACAGATAATCTCACAGGTTTTTATTTCAACTTGGGAGAAAAAATTATACGCCCATTAAAAATTTCTCCCCTGCTGAAGTTGGTGCTGGCATGAAAAACTTTATTAAGCTAAACTTAAGCTTGTTGGTGTTATGCTGAAATCAAGCAAAAAAATAAGAGGTGATCATTATGACAGATCAAGAACTAACCGGATTACTTGCTCGCTTTGATTTAGAAAAAAATAATCATGAGTTTTTAACTTATCTCTTGAAGCAATCAGACGAGGCAAATAAAGTATTAAATCAAGTGACCTTTGGCCTAGATGATAAGTATGTGTTGAATTCTTATGTTAGGAATTTAATTGCTGAAATTTTGAAGCATCCTGTTGAAGCTGAGCGGAAGCAATTGTTGGCAGAAATTGCCGCGCGGCATGAAAGATTAAATCAGTTAATTACTTGTTATCAGCAACAACAACGAGCAGTGCAAACAATGCTTGCTTGCTTCAAAGAGTATGCAGATAGCAATGAGGCAAAAGATAAGACGGTTTATCGTTTCGTTGATGCAAGAAGTGCAGATGAGCGTATTAAGAGCTCTTATAAAACTAGGGCTGAAATCGTGGCAGATGTGACAAAAATTTTAACCCAAGAAAATACACCTGTAAGAACTTTGATTAAAGTGCACGAATATTTTGATAAGACAAATGCAGAAAATATTTTAAAAGTAGTTCCCTGTGCTAAGCATTCGACTCAGCAACAAAATAAAGCGGCTGCTATTAACGCTTCTGAAAAATCTGCCGGTCAAATGCTTGTGGAAAAGGTTAAAGCAATTTTCACTTCTTTATCAGAAGTTTTTGGTGCAATTTTTGGTAAAAAACATAAAGCTGAAAATACGCGCAAAGAAACCGAGATGCAGGCTTTAAGTGTCAAGGAGGCTCCTGCGGTTTCAAAGGCATCAGCGTTGCTCAATGTTTCTAGTGGAATCTTTGCTGGCGTTAAATCTGGCATTAGTAAGGTAGAGCCTGAAAAAGATGCAGGACAGAGTGTAAGACTTGATCGGGGATAGTGTGCGGCTCCTGACAAGATTTAGCCTAGAGGCTTGGGGGAAAAGTGATTTGCTTTGAGCAATGCCTCTGGGCTAGATAGGCTTATTTTTACAAAGTTCATGAAATTTCAAAAGCCAAAGAATTAATCAAGCTAACCTTTAGCTAAGTGGGTTTTAGCGCAATGCCACGTGCGTCACAATGACGCTTATCCTCGTGGTCAGTTTCATATGCTTGATCTTCGTGGTGACTCTTTCGCTTGCGTGGAAATATTAATGCGCCGCTATAATTCATAAGGGTAGTTGCTGCTTTAAAATCTTTTAAATCAATAGTTACTGTCTCTCTATCTAGGTCCTCTAAAGCCTTTCGGTGACAAGCTACCAGTGTTTGCGCATCAGCAATATCTCTTTGATTAAAGAATATTGTGCTCTCTGTTGTTGCCTTTATTGCGCGAATGGTTAGTGCAATACTGGCTAGAGCTTCATTAAGTGAATTATTAAAATCCTGCATCGTGTAAACTTTAACACCTAGCGGAAAGAAGGGTTTTGTAAGCTCGTTAAATCCTTTTAACTGTTCAATATTGTCATCAATTAAAAACACCACAGGTCGATCTGAAAAGTATTTTTTAATATGACTGCCTTTGCATTGCCCATTAGTATAAGAACGTATATTTAAATCTAGTGTTAAAGCGTATTCTTGGGCTAAGCCTTGGATAATATTTTCGGCAAAAAAGAAATGGTCTGTTTCATAAAGCGCTTTAACAACTTCATCAATTTCTTCTTGCGAAAGTTGGCTATTGATATACTGAATATCTAAACTAAAATCTTCCAAAAAAATTTTTATTGACCATTTGTTTTGATGAGTATCAAATTTTTCTAGGCTAGCTAATAAGTCCCCCTGATTAATTATGGACTCGTCTTTTTCTTGGCAAAGTTTTAGCAGTTCTAATAGTAAAGTAAACTCTAGGCTGTTGCGTGCTGTTAACACTTGCATGTTTGTTTTTGGAAAAGTTTTTTGCACATACTGGCAAAACTCAACGATATCTTTATTGTAAATAATTTTTTCTTCTGCGTAAGAGTTTTCAAGATGTACAAGAGTATCATCAATGTCAACAAAGAACCTTGAGTGCTTGCCGGCAGTGCGAAGCTGGTCGATAGCTTTAGTTTTTGTATCAGGATCGATTTTTCCTGGTAGTTTAAGTAAAGACGCATGATAACCATGACCTTCAGCTAATTGGCAGATGATGTCATCTGCGGAAGCTACAATGATTTGCATTTTATGTTTAACGCCAAAAAATGCTAAAGCATCAAAATGCTTATTAAACAAGGTTGCTACTGTAACTGTTTGATCTTCCTGGTCGTCATCAACATCTGGTTCACAAGATAGTGTCCAGTTCTCAACGTCGCAGCTATTCTCAGAAGCAATTGAGCACTCAAATGCTGGGATTGTAATGCCCATATTAGCAGCATCATATGTGTTGTCGTAAATGCTTGAGTCAATAAGGAGAATAACTTTCATAATACTATTTTTGTAATTTTCCCGGTATCTTACCTTATACAGGATTAAGAAAAGATTAACAGGTTAACAAATATGCTTTCTCCCTCTACACTACTAGACACTAGAAATCGACTCTATAGTGCGTGCCTTGGATTTGATTACGGTTCTGATCCGCGAAAGCTGCCTTTTAGGAAGTGCCTCTTTTTTTAAAGTCTCAATTAATTTTTCTCAAGCTGTAATTGTCTCAATGCTAACGATTAAATTTCTGCCTGTATTTTATCAATAAAAAGGTAAGTTTGAGATGAAAATTAAAAATATGGCATTTTTGTTAACAGCTCTAGCGTCAACGCAGCTCATGGGTTGCGCCTCGATTGTGGGTGGAGTGAACCAACCAATTTCAGTTACAACAACGCCAATTGATGGCGCAAAGTGTTCATTAGAAAATGATAAAGGTAAGTGGTATGTGAACCAGACCCCAGGTTCTGTGGTAGTACACCGAAGTTATAAAGACCTTGATGTGAAATGTCATAAAGACGGTTATCAAGATGCAGAAACAAAAGTGGTATCAAAAACTAAACCGATGGCGGCAGGCAATATCCTTTTTGGGGGTGCCGTGGGTGTGGGCTTGGATGTTGTTGATGGCGCGGCTTATGATTATCCCAATGAAGTTAAAGTGGCAATGAATAAGAGTGATATGAGTGGTGCGGCGTAAACGCCTGCTTTGTCAGGTGTGTCTCTCCTCTGCGTTGGGCAAAAAATTGCTGTAGGGTGGGTAAAGGAGCGCAAGCAACGTGACCACCAACACACTAGAAATTTCATATGTAGTGCGCTTTGCCCACCCTACTTTGGTTTTTTGTCCCCTATAGAGTGTCTGTCAATATTTATGTATATCTTTAAGGAAGCCTTAAGTATGTTTTTGTTAAAATATACCGTAAATTTTTAATAAAAAATATGGATAATAATATGACAAATACTCCTTTATTTTTTCAGCAAGCTACTTTTGATTCTACTCGGTGCGACCAACTTCTTAGCAAAGTTACGCTAAGTAATATTGTGCGATGTAAAAGTAATCCACAGATCAATACTTTATACGTGCAGTTTGATGACTTAAAGGCTTCTTATCCACTGCAAGCTTGGCTAGCTAAAACAAATATTGCGCTTAAGCAAATTCGCCATGGCTGGGTTTCCGATGAAAATGGTTCACGGCTTGGTGCAATCGTTGAGTTTGATCTAAATGATTTTGATGCGTATATGTCTGGTCAATTGGTTGCTGCGCCCGCTGCTGCGCCTCAGTTTTCTGCTTTGCGGTAAGCTGTTAAGCGCTCAGTTGTTGCCTTTATTTTAAAAGCGAACTCCATCTACTTGGAGCTCGCTTTTTTTTATAGAATGAGCAAAAATATTCTCTCTATCAAGGGCTTAAAAGACAAAGCATCTTCACTTTAAAGGCGGCGACTTAAGCAACTGTCTGTGGGGCGCAGGTGTATTCTGGATTTAGCCACGGTGGTTTGCTAGAATGAAGTTCACTAAATTGAATAAGTCACGAAAATGAGAGCCGCCGTTAAGCGTATTGTCCGGTTAAAACCGGAGCTTGCGCCATTAAATTCTTTAGATACTTTATTAGCCACAATTAAAGCTAACCGGGGTATTGCTGCTGACACGCAGCTAGATCTTTCTTTTAAACATTTACTGCCTTTCCAAGCATTAAAAAATATTGATGCTGCTAGTACGCTGTTAGCCGAAATGTTTTTTGCCAAAAAAACTATTTGCATTGTAGGTGATTTTGATACCGATGGTGCGACAAGTACTGCGCTAGCAGTGAGTGCTTTAAAGGTAATGGGAGTAGCAAAAGTCCATTTTTTAGTGCCCAATCGCTTTAAATTTGGCTATGGTTTAACACCTGAAATCGTTGAAGTGGCGGCAGAGTATCAACCTGCTTTAATCATTACCGTTGATAATGGTATTGCTAGTATCGAAGGTGTGGCTCGTGCAAACGAGCTGGGTATTCAAGTCTTGATTACCGATCACCATTTACCGGGCAATACCTTGCCCAATGCTGCTGCGATTGTCAATCCAAATCAAGTGGGTGATGAATTTCCCAGTAAAAATTTAGCAGGCGTAGGTGTCGTTTTTTATGTCATGATGGCGCTGCGTACTAAGCTAAGAGAGCTTGGCTGGTTTGCGCAGCAAAATATTCCTGAACCTAATCTTGCGCAATTCTTAGATTTAGTGGCGCTTGGTACAGTTGCTGATGTGGTTCCTTTGGATCACAATAATCGCATTTTAGTAAATCAAGGCTTATTGCGTATTCGGGCCGGTGAATCGCGGCCAGGTATTAATGCGCTGATTGGTTTAAGTAAGCGGCGTCAATCAGAAGTGTTGGCAAGTGATCTAGGCTTTATCGTGGCGCCACGCTTAAATGCAGCGGGTCGTATGGAAGATATGTCGCTTGGTATTGATTGTTTACTCGCGAAGACGGCGATAGAAGCACAAGCTTTAGCTATGCGCTTAGAACTATTAAATCAAGAACGCCGTGCGGTTGAAGCGGACATGCAGCAAGATGCTTTTTTAGCCTTACAAAAATTAGCATTAGATAATAAAAATTTGCCACATGGAATTTGTTTATTCCAAGATCATTGGCACCAAGGGGTGACGGGCATTATTTCTTCCCGCATTAAAGACCGCTTTGCGCGTCCAACCATCGCCTTTGCAAAAGTTAATGAGGTGGAGCTTAAAGGTTCTGGGCGTTCTATTGCAGGCGTGCATATCCGTGATGTATTAGACCAAGTGGCGACAGAGAATCCAGGTTTGTTGACTCGTTTTGGTGGGCATGCAATGGCTGCTGGGGTCAGTTTACCCATCGCCAATTTTGAAAAATTTGCTCAAGCATTTGATGGGGTATTAAGCAAGATATTGGCTGGTAATCCTCTTGATCATGTTTTGTATAGTGATGGTGAATTATCGAGTGAAATATTAACTTTGCAAACTGTTGAAGCTGTGCGCGCATTAGGCCCTTATGGCCAAGCTTTCACTGAGCCAATGTTTGATGGCATTTTTGAATTAGTGGATCAACGCTTGGTTGGTGGACGTCATTTGAAATTATTATTACGTGCGCATAATAGCGAGAGTTTTATTGACGCGATTGCTTTTAACGTGGATGTGGATGAATGGCCAAAGCATGACTGGAGAAAAGCGCGTATCGCCTATCGCTTGGATGTGAATGAGTTTCAAAACCGACGTAATTTACAGTTAATGGTTGAACATTTGGTAGGATGCTAATGACAGTCTTAAATCTGGCACAAACTTTCTCAGTCATTCATGTTCAGGGTGAAAAAACGGCAGATTTTCTACAAAGCCAATTAACCAATGACGTACGGCAAGCAAGTAATGATAGCTTGCAATGGCAAGCTTATTGTAATCGACAGGGTTTGGTGCAAAGTATTTTTGCCTTATGGGGCAAACAAAATGATTTTTACTTGCTGGTGGCTAAAGATTTAGTTCCTGTAACGCTTGATTTACTGAAAAAATATGGCGTATTTGCTAGGATCCGCTGTGAAGTTTTATCGCCAGAAATTGTTTTGCAATTAGATGCGCAAAGCGAAAAAAATCTTCAATGGAAAATTAAAGCATTTAATGCTCAGCAATTAATGCTGGTTTGGCCTAGCCATTTTACTGTTATGCCTGCATTAGCGTCAGATGAATTAATGTTGCGCTTTCAATTTATGCAGCATCAATTTCCGTGGCTATGCCAAAAAACTATGGATCTTTTTCGGCCGCATGATTTGCATTTGCCGGAATTATCGATCGTCAATTTCCAAAAAGGTTGTTACCCTGGGCAAGAAATTATTGCGCGTACCCATTATCGTGGTAAACCTAAACAAAGCTTCTTTGTGTATCAAGAGGCGGGTATTAAAGATGTTCAACCAGGTCAGGCTTTGTTAGAAGGGGATCAGCAGGTAGGACAGGTGGTAGATGCAGTTGCAAGTGCAAATACCACCTATATGAGTGCAGTTTTACTTTTGTCTTACGCGGAAGCGAAACTGCCAAAAAATTAATATGGCGGCAATGGCAATTGTCACGATAGCAATCATCATAAAATACTGCACGAAGACTACGGAAGCCACAGCAAAAACAGCCAATACCATTCCAACAAAAAAATACATCGTGTCAAAATGAATCGCAGCTAAAATAGTTGTTAAAGTGAGCAAGGTCAAAATAAAAATACCCGCAATGACATTGCTAATCACACCATGATGGATAAAAAGCGAAACCAGATAAACCATAAAAATTAACGCTAGCCAGTGTAAAGCTTCGCGAACGACAAAAGAATAGGGAATGTTTTTGCGTTGGGTCGCAACAACAAAGCTTAATAGCACGGATAAAACAGCATAAACAATAGAAGTAAAAAGCCAGTATTTCCAAGAGTAAAGCGGAATGATGTCCGTGACGATGACGCCCACAAAACCAAGAATAATCATGGTGATGCAAATAGCAAGTCGCAGTTTTAAGTGGCTGAATTGGCGTTGAAAAACGTCGCTGAAATTAACTTCGTCTATTACTTTTCCAAGGTCCATTTTGTTCTCTCCTGTTGTTAGTTAAAACTTAAACTTACTTAAAATCAGAGCTGCAAACGTCAGGTTTGTAGCATAGTAGCAAAAAATTCTCTGTTAGAAATAAGCTTTTTTAGCCAATAAAAATAACTATTCCTAAATCATCGCATTTTCCCGTACTGGTGTAAAGGAGGCGAAATGCTTAAATAAGTATTTAACTAAATGACAGAAAGTCATGAAAGGTGGGCAAAGGCGCGCAAGTGATGTGCCCACCAAACATGTGAAGAAAACTATCTGTCATAAGCCTTTTTCCATTCCGTAATAAAATTCATGCTTACAGAGAGCTAAAATTTAGCTAACCTTTGTTTAGCCTTAAATGATTACAAAACACGTGAGAGCTTTGTTTCTTGGATTGTCTCTGCTAACTACCGCATTAAAAAGTTGAGACTTTTGTGAAAAAAGTGTTTAAAAGCTAAATGGAAAAAGTGTTTAAAAGCTAAATGGAAGGGAGTAAGATAAATATAAAGCTAAAGGAAAATGCACATATGCTTAGGATATTACTTTTTGTTTATTTATTATTCAATGTGGTGCTGGCTTCTGCTGAGGAAGATCCTTGGTATAAGACCGCGCCTGGGTGCATGATAGATGGTGGCAATCCTCAGAGAACAAATGTATACCGTAATGTTCCTTTAATTGACTTAAATAAATCGCTAGTTAAACGCTGGGAAATAAAAGTTAAAAATTATTCTAGTAATATTCTGTGCTATAAAGATTCCATCATTACAGTCGATGGTGCGTTTGATTTGAATACGGGTAAAAAGATTTGGGAAGCTCATATTCCTATTGAAAAATTAAATGTTCCCGATGGTGCTGGTCAAATTTATAAAAATAAACAATTCATTGTTGGGTATGATCATAATAAAGGATCTTTGCTTTATCAAGTTGATCCTTCGACAGGGCAGATTTTACATGTAGATATTTTAAATAATCCCGAAGGTTACCAGGCTAGAACTATTTTGATGTATAACGACATTGCATATCTATATGATTTTAATGGAGTGGTAGAGGCTTACGATATCAATAAACATAAGACGGTTTGGCTCTATTCAGCAAGAGAGGGTAAAAGAGAAAATATGTCTTCTGTTCTAGCAACTGATGGCTCTTATTTGGCGTTTACTAATTCCTCTTCCTTGATTGTCTTGGACATTCATACAGGTAAGCTTGTCTTTACTGTGCAGAAAATTTTTGATCAAAAACCTGCCTTTATTAATAAAAACGTTTGTGTATTTCAGCGCTTTTCTATTCAATGTTTTGATGAGGCTAGTGGATATAAGGTGTTTAATTTTCATGATGACCAAATATCACCTAGCCAAGCGGTGCTGTTTCCTAAAAATATATTTTTTGCAAATGCATATATGCCAAATGATCTTTATGCTATTAGTATTGCCAATGATTTATCTCCAAAATTAAGCCAATCATTCGGGCATGTTAATACTCGTTTTGCTATTGATAATATTTTATATTTTTATGATTATGAGAGAAAAAAGCTCTGTGCTTATGACAATGATAATAAAAAGATGGTATGTCAGGAGTATGATTTGAACAATGCAGCTTTTCGTTTACCTACGGGAAAAGGGCTAATAGGTGGTTCTACAAATAATATTTTGTTTTTTTATGCTTCAACTTAGGAGAATATTCTTATGCGAAATCTTATATCAATTGCTGATACACAGCCGCTTTTAATTGATCTCAAGGGGAGCTCTGCAGAGTATGGGGTTGTTAGTGGGGTTGTTAGTGCTTTTAATGCATTGCCTAAGCAGAATATAAAAGAGTTTTTGGCTTTTTTTGAGTCGATTGACACAGGTGGTCCAACATATCAAGCATTTCAAAGTTTAATGATACTTTTTGAAGGAAAATCAGGCCAAACTTATGATGATGGCCAGGGAAATATGACGATTGGTATAGGGCTTAATTTAAAAAACCCTGTAACTGAAGCTATTATTATTGCTGTTAATAAAAAATTTGGAAAGACATATGATTATAAACAGTTAGCTAGCACAGAAGGTTTGCCGCCTTTTCCTGGTATGTCATTTGATGAGATCGCCTACATGTTCTACCTCTCTCTTATCGGCGTCACAGAACAACGTCCTGATGGCAGCATGGTAACTTTTTCGGGAGAAATTAATGCCTTAATTGGAAAATTAAAAGATGCAGGTTTAGATAATACGCCATTTCCTGCAAATCAATTAGCGGCTTTATTGAGTATGTCGTTCAATAGTCCGGGGCTTATTGGGGACAATCTGCTTCAAGCATTAACAGCGTTTTCTAAAGAGCCAAGCGATTTAATCGCAATGAATAATGTATTGATTGAAATAGTGGAGCGAAGTAATAAAGACAATACTGCAGGCGTTGCTAACCGTCGAGTGATGGAAGCTGGAGTATTTTTGGGAAGCGCCGATAAAATCCACATGAGTCATCGTGCGGTGCGGGCGGTATTAGCAGTGGATCCAGGCCGTCCACTGAATGGTGAAGATCGATATGCTTTGCCCACGGGCGAAGTAGAAAAAACTTGGGAAGGTGGTGCGACGGTGGTGACAGAAGATGGGACAGATGCTAGTCACTATAACAAAATTACTTATGGCAGCACTGTAGAATGGGCAAAGGTGCGCTAGCATTGCCCCCATCAAACATGTGAGGAAGACTATCTGTCATAAGCCTTTTTCCATTCCGCAATAAATTTCATGCTTGCAGAGAGCTAAAATTTAGCTAACCTTCGCTTAGCCTTAAATGGTTGCAAAACACGTGAGAGCTTTGTTTCTTGGATTGTCTCTGCTAACTACCGCATTAAAAAGTTGAGACTTTTGTGAAAAAAGTGTTTAAAAGCTAAATGGAATTTATTTTTTGTTCAATGTGGCAATAGCTTTTGCTGAGGAAGATCCTTGGTATAAGACTGCGCCTGGGTGTGTGATAGATGGTGGCAATCCTCAGCGGACAAATGTGTACCATAACGTTCAGTCTATTGATTTAACCAAGCCATTAATGCAGCGTTGGAAAATTCAACTAAACAATAGCGAGCATCATATTATCTGTGGTAACAACTCAATTATTACAGCAGAAGGGGCGTTTGATGCTAATACAGGAGCAAAGAAATGGTCTTCGCAAATACCAATAAATTTTTTATACCCTCCTTATGGGGTGGGGCAAATTTATAAAGACAAGCAGTATGTTGCAGCTTATTCTCCAGATAAAGGGAGCATGATTTATCAGGTTAATCCTGAGACAGGAGAAATTATTCATGTCGATTATCTGATAAGCTTGCCAAGTTATCATGCCAAAAATATTCTACTCTATAACGATATTGCATATTTGTACGATCTTGCTGGTACCGTAGTTGCTTATGATATTAATCAGCAGAAAGTTTTATGGAGCTATTCATCAAAAAATCATAGGCCTGTAGGTGGGCATATTGCTATTAATGACCATTATCTTGCTTTTAATAGTATGGATGGTTTAACTGTATTGGATATAAGTAATGGTAAACTAATTTTTAATATTAATACTTTTTTTGGTGAAGGGCCTGCTTTTTCAGCTGAAAAAGCATGTGCTTGGGGTTTCAACAAAATACAATGCTTTGATGAAAAGACGGGGCGGCAAACTTTACATGTTGATGAAAAAATTTTGCCAGAGACGGGAGTATTATTTGAAGATTCTTTGTTTTTTAATAACGGTGGATATTTTTATAGTAAAGATGAATTATATAAAATCTTTAAAATTTTTCCTGGATCTCTGCTTAAGTTTAATATTTCTGACTCCTATGGCAGTAGCAGCTTGTTTTTCGCGGTAGATAGTACCTTGTATTACTATGATATGCAAAAAACAAAAATATGCAGCTTTAACACTCAGGGTAATGAAAAACCTTTTTGCATTAAAAATGATAGTTCCATCAGCAATTTGCTTTCTCCTATAAAAAATGGTTTGTTAGCAGGTTATCTTCAAAATAATCAACTTTTCTTATTTTTATTGTCTAAGGGGCTATAGGTTATGAAAAATAAACTTCCAAACGAACAACTATTATTAGTTGACTTACAAGGGCAAGAATACTCAGTAGTAGCTAATGTAGCTAAACAATTTTCGTCTTTACCTCAACAAAATGTTCGAGACTTTCTGAAATTTTTTCAGTCGATGGACATAAGCTCTACAAATTTTCAAGCTTTTCAGGCTTTAATGAGCCAATTTGAAGGGGCTGTGGGGCATACCTATTTTGATGGTGAAGGGAATATCACTATTGGTATTGGGCTTAATTTAGCCAACCCCGAAGCAGAGGCTGTTATTATTGCGGTTAACCAAAAATTTGGTACATCGTATAGTTATTCTGACCTTTCTACTCTTCCTGTACCCAAACCATCTAAAGATCTAACTTATGATCAAGTTAGCTATATGTTCTATCTCTCCCTTATTGGCGTTACCGAACAACGCCCAGACGGCAGCACAGTAACTTTTTCTGGTGAGTTAAATGCGCTTATTTCTAAATTAGCTACAGCGGGTTTAGACAATACCCCATTTGCAGCTAATCAATTAGCTTCCTTGCTTAGCTTAGCTTTTAATAGTCCTACACTTATTGGGGAGAATCTACTCGAAGCTTTAACGGGCCTTTCTCAAGCACCTACAGACTTAATTGCATTAGAAAATGTATTAGTAGAGATAGGTGAGCGCAGTAACAAATATGATAAAGACAGCGCCGCAGGCGTTGCTAACCGTCGAGTGATGGAAGCTGGAGTATTTTTGGGAAGTGCCGATAAAATCCACATGAGTCATCGTGCGGTGCAAGCGGTATTAGCAGTAGATCCAGACCGTCCACTGAATGGTGAAGATCGATATGCTTTGCCCACGGGCGAAGTAGAAAAAACTTGGGAAGGTGGTGCGACGGCGGTGACAGAAGATGGGACAGATGCTAGCCACTATAACAAAATTACTTATGGCAGCACACAAGCAGATAAGATTCCTGTCGATACTTCAGGTAATGGCAGTAAAGTTGTTTTAGGTGGTGATGGCGATGATCAATTAACTCTAACGGCAGCAGATTCTCCAACAACCGCGGGTGCTCATTATCTTGCAGGGAACAAAGGTTGGGATAGTTATCACATTGCCGATAATGTTGGTAAAGTGATGATTGTGGATAGCGACAACCGTGGGGTAATTGTAACGCCTACGGGAAGAACAATGGTTGGGCTTGCAGAATCAACGGGCACGGAAAATATATATAGCCTAGATGGTAATAGTCTTAAACTTGTAGCAGCAGCAACAAATTCTGAATCGGCTTCTCCTAAGTTGCAAGCGGACTTTGGTCAAGGGACGTATCCGGTTGAAGTGATGGATTATCAACCGGGGGGATTTGGCTTAGTCTATGGTGGTGGTTTAAAGCAAGTGAATGCCAAAGGCAGCTTGCGCATGCTAAGCAATGGTTTGTTTGCGACAGTTTCAAATACGCTCGATACTCCGCCGCTTATTACCATCCAAATTGTGGATATCAATGGTCAAGTGATAAAAAGCACTCAGTTTGCGGCGCCTAGCTTACAGCTTGAAAGTGCAGGCCTTATTCCTGGGGAAGATGGTGGTTTATGCGTCATTTATGTCAAAACTTTCCAAGGTCAAGATACAGATACCGTCTATGCAAATATTTTTTATCAAACCTTTGATCAGAATTTAACGGCATTATCCGGTGAGCAACTCATTCAGGTTTTGCCAGGAAGTTATCAAATTTCTGGGGCTTCCATGATAACCGCTAGCGGCCAGGGTTATGTTTTTGCTTATAACGTTGTGCAAAAAGTCGGTCAGGGCAATATTGCTCATGAAGGGCTACCTAGTTTGGGCTTACAATTACATATGATTAGTGCTGCAGGTGAGCTCGTTGTTCCACCGCAAATGGTTTATCAGCACAGTTCAGGTGCTACCTATATCCCGATCATCGTCAATCGCCATCAAGGAGGTATCCTTTTATATGCCGAAGAGACAGGTGTGCATGATAGCTCTCGCATAGGAATTTTTGACGCATCGCTCAACTTGCAAAAAACGGTTGCATTGCCCGCAAGGCTTGATCTTATTGGCAGTGCTTTCGCCGATATTGCTGATGGATTTTTAGCTTGCTTAAAACCCACGGGAAGTACTAGTTATCAGTTGGCGGTTTATCAACTGAATCAAGACTTACAACTTTTTCCCGTGCCACTTCAGCAAATGGACAATACCGCTTCATTTTGGGGGATTAATGACGAATATGTTTTTGCTATTGTTGGCACATCTTCTTTATCCAGTAAAGGCATGGGGGTTATTTTAAATCTCCAAGGGCAGGTGGTGCTAAATAATTTGGATATTGGGGAAGTTGGTATTGATGGCTGTAAACTGCGACTTCAAGATAATGGCGATATGCGTTTATGGGGAACTAAAGGCATCTTTATTAAAACTAAATATGTCATGGATCTTAAAATGTCTGGATTTAGCTTAGCGCCAGGCCAACAAGTTTTTTCATTGACGGATGTGGGGGATGAGGCGTGTCGAGTTGTGCATCCTGCCACGGGTGAAACACATTGTTCAATCGACGAGCTGGCAATGGATATCAAATTAATGCCAGCTTCTGACTTGCCTTTGGTTGCCAATATCACCCAAGAATTACCACTACTATCAGAAGGTGTGCCGCCTGCAAGCTTAATGTCTGCGATCGATGAAAATTTTAGTTCATGCAAACAAGATGATGAAAGTCATTTTCATTGTGAGCATGAGCAAGCCACAATTGAATTTACTGGGCCAGCAGTTGCTAATGCTTTAAATCAGCTGCCCGGGCATCTTGCTTTGGGGATATTGGCAGGATTTAATATTCGGAAATTATTTTGGTGTTTTCAAAATTGGCGAGCGGGTTTAGGTTTTCAAGCAGAAGAACCAGCTGTATCACGAGAAAAACAAGAAAAGATTTTGGAGAGCTTCGAAAATCGTTTAAGCAAGTTGTCAATGCAGTTGGATATGCTGGTTACACGTTATGCAGGCGCTAAAATTCAAGATGACGCTGGAATAATGAAAAGAATCGATCATGCTTGGACAGAATATAAGACATTGCAAAGCCAAGAAAAAATAAGAGGTAGTGAAGTGCGCAGGTTGGGTGCTATCGTTGATTCTGTTGAAAGCTCTTTCCAGCGTATGCAATTTGCTTGGTTTGAGAATGAAGGCGCTATTCATCGTGGTGCCGATGAAATCAACATTGAGAGCTATCGGCAACATCGGGCTGATTATGCTCAAGGTTTTTTCATTCGACCAAGAAATGAACCACGGTTATTTGAGCTTCCACCGGCGCAAGAAATTCATGCTTTGCCAGCGGCGCGACATTAAAACTTTCAAGTTCTAGGTGGGTGCAAGGTTACTAAGTACTCAGAATATGCCCAGTAATGGATCTTGCTTTTTCTTAAGGAAAGCAAGATCCTTTCCTCCTATGCGCTTTTCCACCGGCGGCTTCTTTAACTTATCGCTAAAGTCACATAAAATACATTGGACCTCTCTCGAAACTTTGCCTTTAGCTTTGAGAGAAATTTGTGCCTAGGAAAAATTATGAAGCTTTATCAAAACTTAAAAGAAGAAATTATTTTCACTGATTCAGGCCGGCTACGTTTAAAACAAGCAATAAAAACAGTGTTTGCGATCATTCTTAGTGCATTGATATGCCATTGGTTATTATCTGTGGCATTAATCGTGCCGCCATTTATGGCATTTTTTTTAATGCAGATCCATCAGGGTGATAGTCGTAAGGATAGTATGAAAACCGCGGCTATTGCTTATCCTGTTTTTATTATTTTATATGTTATTGGTGCAATACTGCGGCATTTTCCAGTTATTTACCAAGACATTGGGCTGGTTTTTCTAGCTTTTTTTGCTTTTTATGTGCAGGGTTTTGGGTCGCGTTATAGTTTGTTTCCAATCTTTGCGTGGGTAATGTATTTTTTTAGCATGATATTACCGCCAGCAGCGCCAGTGTTAATCATGCAAAATGTGACTGGCATGCTAATTACTTGTGTTCTTGTGTTCTTCATTTATTTTTATTTTTTTCCATCTTCTAACGATAAAACTTTTTTTGCACATTTAAAGTTTTATTTTAAATCTTGTCGTGGTGCAGTAAATTTGGTTTTGAAGTTTTATCAACATAAAGTGTCTTGTGAAGAATTTGTTCCATTGGCACCGCGCTATATGCATGATATGCGAGAATTGTTAGTAAAAAATTATTCGCTTTATGAAACAATTCGGCAAAATTGCCCAGAAAAAACAGCGTTTGTTAGTGAAAGTTTTTTTGATGAGTGCGAGCGTGCTCGAGGAATGAGTATGATTATTGAAGCAAGTAAAAAAATTGCTTTGAATAAAATTGAGCTTCCCTTGGCTTTGCAGCAAGATATTATTTCAATTCTGCAATTTTATGCTAATAGTTTTCCGACTGTTCGGATAGATCTTCATCAGGCAAAAATATTTTCCAATGCAGATGTAAATCTGTTAAAAGAGCTGTTGGGAAAATATAAAGCGAATTTGCTGGCTGCGGATTTGCCTGTCGATATTATTACTTATCTTTGGAATCTTTATCTTGGGCTTGCTCAACTTAGTAGGATGCTGCGCAAGGAGTATATGTATGAAATCTTTTAAGCCTTCGACAGCATTAGCGCTTCAAGCCAGCGCTGCATTGACGGTATTGCTTATCTTTGGCCACTTTTTGCCCTTGCAAAGATCTTACTGGGCAATTGTTAGCGCAATGTTGCTGGTTTCTCAAACCTTTGGGGAAGGTTTGCGCAAATCAGCTCAGCGTATTGCTATGACTATCTTAGGTGGTGCGCTAGCTACTTGGTTATACTTTTTAACGCATCAACACCCAGTGTTATGGGTCCCGCTTTTATTAGCTTGTGTATTTATGATGGTTTACTATTTAGAAGCGTCTTATCAAATAAGCATCTTTTTTGCGACGATGGCGGTGGTTTTTTTATTTGCAATGTTAAACGCTTGGAGTACCGATCTTTTAATTATTCGCGTTTATGAAACTTTGCTGGGGGCTTTAGCAGCTATTCTGTCTAGCGCGCTTATTTTCCCTGTGCGCGCCTATCAAAAATTTAAACAAGAAGCGGTGGATTTCTTGAAGGTTTTGCAGGCATTGAATCATGAGGCAAGCGAGACACCTTTTCGTGCTAAGCGGGATTTGGTTCAAGTAAACCAGATGCATGCGGATTTAATCGCTCGCTATATAAACTTAAAAAAGAATGAACGTTTTGGTCATTTTGAAAATTTTTTGTTTAGAACAAATCAAGGCGAGTTTTATGCGCTAACCGATAAAATTTTTCCTTTGTTCTTCTATAGCGTCAATGCTCAGCAAGTGGCTTTGATGTTACCATTACAGGAAGCGCAAGGGGAATTGTTTAAATTTGTACAACAAATGGCTATGATGAACCAAGCCTGCTTTGAAGCAATTCTTGCCTTTCTACAAGATGGGAAGAAGGATTTAGCGGCGCTACAAATTTGTAATAAAGTTAAGTTGCAAGATGTTGCTAACAATATGGAGCTGGCATCGAAAGAGTCAACGCTCAATGCAAAAGCTTTTTTATATAATCTTATGCATGCGCATGAGGCTTTACAGCGCTTAATTAATGACCTAAAATTTTTCTGAAGGCCTTAGATAAATACCTCTAACAGGGAAGATGATATTATGCTTGAAACTGCTGAGAAACCCAACGTCAGTTATCGCCCTGATGAGAAGATTTTAGTTTGCGAAGGAAGCTGGACGATTTTAAATTTAACGGCTGCTTTTGAAAATTCACTTAAAGGCTATCTAGATCAGCCAATACTCGCCATTAATGGAGAAAGCCTTGTCGCATTGGATGCTGCCGGCGCTGAACTTTTAAGCCTCTTTATTCAAAAATACCCTCAAGCAAAAATTTCGCTTAATGAGGTCCACCAAAAGTTATTAGATCTTATTAAAGGATATTCCACCCAGCCTGCTACAGAGCAAACCAGAATAGAGTTGAATTGGTTGGAGCGCATAGGAAAAGTAAGTTATAACGGTTTTTTCGAGTCAGGGCTATATTTAGCTTTTGTCGGAGAAAGTTTCTGCTTGATGCTACATTGGCTGTTGAAACCACAAAGAATATTATGGCGCAATATTGGGCGAGTTGTTGAAGCCACAGGCTATGATGCGATGCCTATTGTTGGTTTACTTTCTTTCCTGGTTGGTATTGTTCTTGCTTATCAGATGGGGGTTCAGCTAGAAAATTATGGTGCGAATATTTTTGTCGTCAATTTATTAGGTATTTCTATTTTGCGTGAATTTGCGCCCTTGATGACGGCAATTATTGTGGCAGGTCGGACTGGCGCAGCTTTTACTGCTGAGCTTGGTACAATGAAAGTGAATCAAGAATTAGATGCTTTAATGACGATGGGGGTCAAGCCGGTAGAATATCTAATTTTGCCTAAAATACTGGGCTTGGTAATTGCCTTGCCACTATTAAGCGTCTGGGCAAGTTTTTCGGGTATTTTAGGTGGCATGATTATGTCAAAAGGAATGCTCAACATTACCTTTGCTGTTTTTATGCACCAGTTTCAAGAAGGTGTGGCATTAAAACAGTTGTGGATTGGTTTGATTAAAACCCCGGTGTTTGCATTTATTATTAGTTCAGTTGGTTGTTTTCAAGGCATACAGGTACAGGGGGGCGCTGAAAGCGTGGGCATTCAAACCACACGAAGTGTCGTGCAATCGCTGTTTTTAATTATTGTTGCCGATGCTTTCTTCTCAATTTTATTGAGTACTTTCCATGCCTAATCCTATTATTGATATACGCGATTTATGTACTGAGATGGATGGTCAAGTTATTCATCAAGGTTTGGATTTTACTGTTTACCCACAAGAGATTGTTGCTATTGTTGGCGGTAGTGGTGCGGGAAAGACGACTTTGCTAAATTGCTTATTAATGTTAATTAAACCCGCAGGTGGCAGCATTAATATTTTGGGTAAAAATGTTAATCAATTATCTGATAGCGAAAAAGATCGCTTGCGTATGAATTGCGGCATGCTATTTCAAGGTGGAGCACTATTTAGCGAATTGGATGTGCTGCATAATGTTTTATTTCCTATGTTGCAGCATAGTTCATTAGATAGAAGTTTTTTAGAGAAGCTTGCGCTGTTAAAAGTTTTAATGGCGGGTTTGCCAGATGAAGCTGCCGCAAAGTATCCGGCTGATTTAAGTGGAGGGATGATTAAACGTGCTGCTTTAGCAAGAGCGCTGGCGCTTGATCCACCGCTATTGTTTTTAGATGAGCCAAGCGCGGGCTTAGACCCCATTAATGCGAGCGCTTTGGATAAATTAATTTTAGAATTGCGAGCAAGCTTAGGCTTAACGATTGTCTTAGTTACTCATGATTTGGATACGTTAGCTACTGTGCCCGATCGCATTGCATTTATTGGTGATAAAAAAGTATTAGCTTTTGCGCCATTAAAAGATTTGCTAGGGTCAAATATCCCTGAAGTGAAAGCTTACTTCGATAATGCGCGGGCCAAAAGGGCTTTTGGGGCAGAAGAAAAATGCGACAATTAAAATTCATTTATCAACATTTTTTACAGGCAGAAGCTTTAACACGTGCGGCTGCATTAGCTTTTACCACCACGTTGGCGGTTGTGCCACTCATGGTGGTTTTAATTAGCGTTCTCTCTTTATTGCCTTATTCAAAGGTATTTGTTACGCAAATTCAAGATTTTATTCTTTCCAATTTTGTTGCCAGCGCAAGTCATACGGTTTTGACGCATTTAAAGGTGTTTATTTCCCGCGCACAAACGATGTCCTGGTATAGTATTTTATTTTTGATGGTAACGGCAGTATCTATGTTATTCTCCATTGAAAATGCGTTGAATGTTATTTGGCAAGTAAGTGCGCCACGTTATTGGTTGCGGGCAGCCTTGTATTATCTTTTTATATTAATTTGCGTGCCAGTTTTACTATTAGCAAGTTTCAGCTTGTCATTTTTATTTAGCGATGTATTACATGGCTTGGCGCCTAAAATTTTTCATGAAAGAAGTTTTTTAAATTTATTGCCGGTATTAGCAAGTTTTGTGGCTTATTTTATTATTTATAAAATTATACCGCATTGTCACGTGCCTTACCGTTGTGCGGCTGCATCAGCGCTATTGGCGGCGATTTTGTTTGAGTCAGCAAAGCATCTTTTTGCCTTATATCTAAAATTATTTCCCACTTATCAAATTATTTACGGTGCGATTGCTGCCGTGCCCATTTTTTTAATTTGGGTTTATATTTGTTGGGTAATATTCTTGCTCTGTGCTACTGTAGGCAGAATTTTAGCCGACTAATTTAAGCACCATAACATTCTTTTTTTAAATCTTCGATGGTTAGTTTTGTTTTTTCGGGATAAGAAAAATCATGAGTAATTTTCCCATTGCGTAAAGCAATTAATCGACTGCCATATTCTTTAGCAAATTCTAAGTGATGCGTTGTTAGCAAACATGTCATGTTGTGAGCTTTAATTTTTTCTACGGTCATGCGCATTAAGCGGTCAGCGGTATGAGGGTCTAGTGCGCTAGTATGTTCGTCTAAAAGTAAAATTTCAGGTTCTGCTAAACAAGCTAATGCTAGTGCTAGGCTTTGTTGTTCGCCGCCAGATAATTGCCCAGCTAAATTTTTTTTATGCTTCTCTAGTTTAGGGTTGAATTCGGCTAAATAATCATTAGGAATGATTTTACTTTTTGCGCGCCTTATGGCTAAGCGGCAATTTTCTTCTACTGTTAAATTAGGAAAGAGTGAGTCAAGAGGGTTTTGCGTTAAAGTAACAATGTGCTGAGATAAACTTTCCGGTGAATATTTTTCAAGCGGTTTATCTTTAAGTATGATGCTGCCTTGCTGTATAGCATAGCGGCGATCAATAAGTTTTAATAAAGAGCTTTTGCCTGAGCCATTGCTGCCCAGAATAATAATTAATTCTCCAGGTTGAATCTCAAGATTAATATCTGATAGAACTTGGTGGTCTGAAAATTTTAATGAAAGCTTTTTAACTGAAAGCATAAAGGTTATCCTTTTTTATTTTTAAGATGAGCTGCTGCCCGCAAGAAAACGACAAGAAGCACGCCAAGGACTATTTTTAAATAGAGTGGGTCAACGCCGATGCGTAGCAAGCAATTCATTAAAGCAAAGTATAAAAGTACGCCTAATAGACAAGCGCTAAATTCTAAACCAACCCGTAAATAGGGTTTTTTTAAAACATGTAAAATTAATTGTTGACCAACAATGACCGCGCCTAGACCTGTTAAGGTTACGCCAAACCCCATGCCAATATCTGCATAATTAACGGTCTGTGCCGTGAGACAGCCTGCGCTTGCTGCAAGGCAATTAGTAAAAGCAAAGCCTAATATGCGATAACGTTCGACAGCAAAACCATAGCGGGCAAATAGTTTTGGGTTATCACCAAAAGCCCGTAGCTGTAAGCCAAGCGGTGAGTGTAAGACTATTAATGCAGTGCCACAAATAAGTGCCACGCAGGCAGCAACCAACAAATAACCTTGAAAATCACTTTGAGCAAATGCCTGAGAAAACAAGGTTGTTTGGTTAAGAAGATTAATATTGGGGCGCCCCATAAAAGCTAAATTAGCGCTGGTCAAAATAAAACTGGCTAATACGCCGGCAAGTAAGGGATCAATTTTTTGCTGGCGCTGCATGCAAGCCACCATAGTGCCAGTGCAAATGCCTGCCGCAAGTGCACACAAGGAAGCTAGTAAAGGTGAGCAACCAAGGGATACCACTTTGGCAAATGTCCCAGCGCCTGCCACAAAGCTGCCATCAAGTGTCATATCGGTAGCATTTAATAAATTAAAGCTGATATAGATACCTAGCGCTAATGGTAAAAATGGTAAACTTTGGGTGACAAAGTTAAATATTAAGTTCATGGTTTTTTTCCTGTTGTTTTTCTTAGCTTGTGGGGTGGGCTTTGTCGCGTGTGCCCACCGGCAAGTTAAATTTACATTACCTCTACGGGATACCCCATTTTCACAGCAGTTTGCTTAACGCTCTCAACTGAAGCGCCCATCTTTTGCATAGCCGCTGGATTTAAAAATACAGTCAGTTTATGCATTTCCGTAATTGGTAAATCACATGCCTTTTTACCGTTTAAAATTTGTGCTGCAAGGAGTGCGCCATCGCTGCCAATTTGTTTTTCATGAACGCCTAAAGCAAATCCCGCGCCGTTTTGTACAGAGCCATCATCAGAGCTGATGAGAGGAATATGCTGCTGCGCAGCGACTTTAGCCAACTGCGCAATGCCACTGACAATTAAGCTGTCTTTCAAAACAAAAATAGCTTGGGTGCCGGTAGGTAAGTTTTGTGAAGCCGTTTGTAAATCAGGCAGTGTGGTTGCCATGACGGGCTTAATGGTGATATCGAATTTTTTACCAACGGCAATAATACTTTTGACTTCAGGAAATACTTTGTCATCAGCGCTATGGAAAAGCGTAATTTCTTTGAGGTTAGGATAAGCAGCATGAATAAATGCTAACTGTTGTTCATCGGAAACTTCATCATGCACAACCGCGATATTACAAGGATTTAACTTTTTTCGATCGCTGTCAGAAACGTCAGAAGCTAAGCTGACAATGGGAATGTTTTTGATCATGGAAATAGCCATTTGGCTGGCACTCGTGCCAACGGGTGCAATAACATCACAGCCACTATCGCGTAATGATTGAAGGCTGGCACGTTCAAGGTTTGCATCGCCTTGGGCATTCGCCACTTTGAATTGCAGCGGTTGTTTATATTCATTGCGCAAGGTTGTTTCAAAGCCATTGGTAATTTCTGTCATCGCTTCATGCGTCATTGGGATAAGAATGCAAGCCTTCTTGTCTGCAAAGCTTTGGCTAGAGAGTATTAATAATGTTAAAGATGCAGCTGCTTTTAAAATGTTTTTCATCATATTTACCTTTTTTGTCATTTTTGAAAAATAAAAAACCCGCCATAGGGCGGGTTGTAGAAGTCGAGAATAGGCCTTCTCAACACCGCCAGAGAATATTTAGCCAACGCCAAAGATTTTGTTTAAAAATTTGTTGAAGAGTATTTGTCATGATTTTTTCCTTTGTACGCTTGTAATGATACGGCAGTACAAATGGCTTGTCAATAGCTAGCTGCAAATTGGTATTATGATGCTAAAATTTAAAAAGAATACCGGCCTGGTTATCTTGTTTTTTTTTGATAAGCTATGTTATAGTTTTTTTGACGTTGGAACTATTGCAAAGACAAGGAGTTCATATATGAAAGGTAAACTAGCGATAAGTTTAGGATTTATATTGGCAATGAGTTTATGGGCTGTCATGCCGGTATATGCCCAGCAGGGTGGGTGTGCCGGTGCTTTTGTGGACTCATGCAGCCGCGTTAATGCTCATCGATGCAACCTAAGTTATACAAGTGTTAGTGGAAACTATCATCAATGTGAATATTCAAGGATAGGGGGTTGTGAGCCTCTTCTCTCGGAACAATGCACGCTAAATGGATAGTTTAATGTTAAGAGCTAAGCCGGACAAAACTCAGCAAAGCTGCTGTTCTTAGCCAGGATTAATTTACTCTACCTTACTTAAGTTAGCATCCATCAAAGTTAAAGCTAACATGGCTTCAGCCACAGGAACGCCACGAATGCCTACACAAGGATCGTGGCGGCCTAAGGTGACAACTTCAATCGGCTCATTGTGAATATTAATACTTTTGCCAGGAATGCGAATGCTCGATGCTGGTTTAAAAGCCACGCGAGCAATGATGTCTTGACCAGAAGAAATGCCGCCTAAAATACCGCCAGCATGGTTGCTTAAAAAGCCTTCTGGCGTAATTTCATCACGATGCTCAGAGCCTTTTTGTGTCACGCAAGCAAAGCCGTCGCCAATTTCTACGCCTTTTACTGCATTAATACTCATTAAGGCTTTGGCTAAGTTAGCATCAAGCCGATCATAAACAGGCTCGCCGAAGCCGATCGGAACATTCAAGGCTTCAACTTGCACGAGAGCGCCAATCGAGTCGCCTTCTTCACGTAACTGGATGATCTTATTTTCTAATTGCTCCAGCTTGTTCACATCGGGAAAGAAAAAAGCATTTTGATTAACTTGAGCCCAATCAAAAATCTCTGCGCGAATATCGCCCATTTGAATCATGGCGCCCCGGATCATAATGCCAAATTTTTCGTATAAATATTTTTTAGCAATCGCACCAGCGGCGACACGCATGGCGGTTTCCCGCGCAGACGCACGCCCGCCACCGCGATAATCCCTAATGCCATATTTGTGATGGTAAGTAAAATCGGCATGCCCGGGGCGAAACTGGTTCTTGATATTTTCATAATCGCTTTCATGAGCATTTTGATTCTCAATCAATAAACCAATAGGCGCGCCAGTGGTTTTACCTTGGAAAATGCCGGATAGGATTTTAACTTGGTCTGGTTCGCGGCGCTGAGAGGTGGCTTTCGATTGACCAGGTTTGCGGCGGTCAAGTTCCGCTTGGATATCGACTTCGCAAAGCGCTAAGCCAGCAGGGCAGCCGTCAATGATGCAGCCAATAGCTGGGCCATGGCTTTCGCCAAACGTGGTTACAGTGAAGTTTTTACCAAAAGTATTGCCTGACATGGTTTTGGCTGCTGAGTGCTCGAAACTTTAGTATAATAAAAAAAAACTAGCTTTGCGACTCATGCAATTATCAATCCCTTTTTGGCAGCAGAAAATTTTCCAGCAGTGGAAGCAGTTTGTGCAAGCCAACAAAATTCCGCATGCTTTGTTGATTCAAGGCGCTGCAGGTTTAGGCAAGTCACAGCTTGTGAAACACATGCTGCAACTGTTATTTTGTGAAACACATTCTGCTTGTGGACATTGTCGAGATTGTCATTGGGTAAATCAAAATGCCCACCCAGATTGTTCTTGGATACAGCCTGAAGCACCGGGTAAAGCTATTAAAATTGCAAGCATTCGTGAAGCATTGGAATGGCTACAGCTATCGCCTTTAGATAGTGCTAAAAAAGTTTTAGTTATCCAACCAGCAGAAGCGTTGAATACGGCATCTAGCAATGCACTTTTGAAAACGCTAGAAGAGCCATCTGAGTCGACTTTGATTATTTTAACCAGTGAAATGCCAGAATTGCTATTGCCTACTGTGCGTAGTCGTTGCCAAAAACTATGTTTACGTCTGCCGGAAGAGGCAGAAACCAAAGCTTGGTTAGCGGCGCAGGCAAATTTTGATGCTTCACGGCCGTTAATGCCAGGCCTTGGTCCTTATGCGTTATTGGAAGAATTTTCTGAAACGCAAACACCTATTCGTGAAGAGATTTTAGGCGTTTTTGATAGTGTCTCTCAGCGCAAAATACATTTTCTAGCCGCCGCCGATAAGCTAAAGTCCTGTGCGCCATTAGAAGTTTTACGCTATGGGTATTATTGGATTTGGTTGCAAACAGAAAAATTAACGAAAATTGCAGATAAGCGAGGATTAAATCATTGGTTGCGTTTGGAGCAAGAGTTGCTGCAATTAAAGCGCTCGGTGTTGCAAGGCGCAAATCTGAATTGGCAGCTACAATTGGAATTACTCTTAGAAAAAATATAACTCCCTTCTCTCTGGAGGGGGGCGCTCCTAGCCCCTCATCCCCAGCCCTTCTCCCCGGAGGGGAGAAGGGAGCGCGCAGTGGTTGGGTGATGGAGTTCCCCTCTCCCCTCCGGGGAGAGGGGTTAGGGGTGAGGGGGCGAAGCACCTACCAAAAAGTGATTAAGCCTCTCCAAAGCAAAATAGGAAAAAGGAAAAAATTTTATGTTAATTGATTCGCATTGTCACTTAGATCGGCTTGAAATTTCCGCGCAAGATGCTATTGCTGCTGCGCGAGAGAAAGGTATTGGTTGCTTTTTATGTGTGTGCATCGATATGGATAATTACCCGCAAGTATTAGCGCTTGCGCAGCAGTTTCAGGAAGTTTATGCGAGCGTTGGTGTGCATCCAACTGAAATTATCGATCATGAGCCTGATGTTGCTGAATTAGTGGCAAAAGGCCAATCCAAGAAAGTTATTGCAGTTGGTGAAACAGGTTTAGATTTCTATCGTTTAGAAGGTTCACCGGATACGCAGCTGCAGCGTTTTCGCAACCATATCCGCGCTGCACGCGAATTAAATAAACCTTTGATCGTGCATACCCGTCAAGCAAGGGCAGAAACCATTGCGCTTTTAAAAGAAGAACGAGCGCATGACGTTGGTGGGGTGCTGCATTGCTTTACGGAAGACTGGGACATGGCAGTGCAAGCAATGGATTTAGGATTCTACATTTCATTTTCAGGGATTGTCACTTTTAAAAATGCTGTCGAATTGCAAGAAATTGCCAAAAAAATCCCTCTTGATCGTATGTTGGTTGAAACCGATGCGCCTTATTTAGCGCCGGTGCCTTTTCGTGGCAAATCCAATCAACCAGCTTATGTTTATTATGTGGCAGAATATATCGCGCAACTACGTGGCGATAGTATGGAGACGATTGTCAGCCAAACAACAGAAAATTTTTGTCGTTTATTTAAAGTAAATAATTTAACCTTTTGAGAACAATATGAGACGTTTTAAACCAATTATTTTGAGTACTGTTGTTGGTTTGATGGCCAGTCTGGCGGATGCAAACCCACCACCAGAAAACCTTTCAAATGTTAAAAAAGAGCTTAGAGCCTATCATGATAGCGGTGCTTATGATGTCGATATTGCTTCAGTAGTTGCCCAAGCAAAGGCTTATATTGATCAACGGCTTCAATCGGCAACGCCTGAGCAAAGAAAAAAATTTGCCATTATTTATGATATTGATGAAACATCTTTATCGAATTACCAATCGATGCTTGGTAATGATTATGGTGCGCCTGTTCCTTATATACTTCATCAACAGGCAGAAGCAAACGACGCGGCGATTTCACCAACATTAGCACTTTACCGTTATGCGGCATCAAAAGGTATTAGGCAGTTTTTTATTACTGGACGGCAAGAAAAACTGCGTGCGGCAACCATTAAGAATTTAAAAGCAGCAGGATATTCTGATTGGCAGGACCTCTATCTACAACCAGATGGTGCAACTTATCCCGATGCAGAAGATTATAAAGCGCCGATTCGCAAACAAATTGAAGCCCAAGGATATGATATTTTATTTAGCATTGGTGATCAGTGCAGCGATTTAGCAGCGGCAGATAACAGGCCTTTACCGACATCAACCATTCGTTTACCAATCGTCTGTGGTAAAAAAATTGGTGCTTATGAAGATGCTGCATTTAAATTACCTAACCCTTATTATTTTATTCCTTAATCGTTATGAATAAATTACGTGGCTTGTTGCCTTTATATTTTGTAATCTTTTTTGGCTTTGTTGGTTTTAGCTTAATGATTACTATTTTTACGCCGATGATGCTATCGGTGCAAAGTGGTATGTTGCCAGCGGTTACACCAACATCAAGTCGCATATTTATTTTAGGAATTTTGCTTGCATTATATCCTTTGGGGCAGTTTTTAGGCTCGCCGGTACTAGGGGCGTTTTCTGATCATTATGGCCGCAGAAAAATTTTAATTTTGTCGCTGTTGGCAACGACAGTTTTTTATTTTTTCATTGCTTGGGCTTTAATGATAAAAAGTTTGTGGCTGTTAATGCTGGCATCATTTTTGGCGGGTTTGTCAGAAGCCAATGTGGCAATTGCACAAGGGGCAATTGCTGATGTTACCACGGATAACAATCGTAATCGTTTGTTTGGTTATATCTATATGAGTGGAAGCTCTGCTTATATTTTTGGCCCTTTAGTAGGGGGAAAATTAGCAGATCCTAATTTGTTATCTTGGTTTAATTATGCAACGCCCTTTTGGTTGGTGTTCATTTTATTGGCTTTGGTGTTACTGTGGATTATTTTCACGTTTAAAGAAACAGAAGACCATGTCGTGCAAGAAAAAATAGATTATTTTTCTGCTTTGACGAGCTTGGCAAGCATTGTAACAGCAAAGCATTTGCGTTATCTCTATTTCTTAGATTTTTTATTTTATATTTCTATTTATGGTTTCTTGCGCTGTTATCCGATGTATTTGGTGAACGGGTTTCATTTATCCGTGAGCGCATCTTCCGAGTTTATTGCTTGGGTTGCTGTGCCGATTATTTTGGGTAATCTATGGCTAACAGGTTATTTGACTTCGCGCCTGGGCGTGGTGCAACTGACAGCGCTCTCTGGGTTGTTGACGGGTATTTTTATGATTGTTGTTGTTATTCCCCCAAATGTTAACGCTTTGTGGATTACGCTTTTTGTCACTTCGCTTGCACTAGCCGTTTGTTTGCCTTCGAGTGCGACTTTATTATCGATTGCCGCCAATAAAAGTGAGCAGGGTAGGGTGATGGGGAATAACCAGTCGCTGCAAGCCTTGTCGCAGGCGGTGTCTGGTGTGATTGGCGGCATATTAGCAATGATTAGTCTGAAGCTGTCGTTAATTGCGCTAGGCTTTTTTGCAATTGCCGGCGCGGCTTTACTCTATTTTCGTCCAGCACGAGCCTGACAAACCAGGGCTTGGCCCTGGTTTTGTGAAAATCTGGTAAAATACCCTACATTTTTATAGCCTATCTTAATCATGAACAACTTTACAACTGATCTTCTTCCCTTTTTTATTCATCATTGGCAGCTTTCAATTGCTTTTCTCGTTGTGCTTGGCGTGTGGATTGGATTCGAGCTCAAATATACTTTTAATGGTGTTGCTCGGTTATCAGCCAATGAAGCAACGATGGTAATTAACCGTGAAGATCCAGTTATCCTTGATGTACGAGACTTTAATAATTTTTCTAATGGCCATATCCAAGGGGCTATGAATATTCCTATTGTGGATTTACCTCAAGGGAATGCTAAGTTGGAACAGCATAGAGATCGCAAGATTTTATTAATTTGTCAGCAAGGTATGCAGTCAGGTCAGGCGGCGCAAATTTTGCATAAGCAGGGTTTTAAAAATTTAGTGATTCTAAAAGGCGGCATGCAACAATGGGTAGCGGACGGCATGCCAATTGTGAAAGGAAGCAAGTAATGGCAAAGCTTTATTTTTATTTTTCTGCAATGAATGCAGGCAAAAGTACGGTGCTTTTGCAGTCAAGTTATAACTATCAAGAGCGCGGCATGGAAACGCTGGTTTACACACCGGCTTTTGATAATCGTTTTGGTCAAGGCTTAGTCGCATCACGTATTGGTTTAAAAGCAGATGCGATACCGTTTGCAGCTAATTTTAATTTTTATCTTGATATTGAACAGCGCTTGCAAAGGCCTGGACATAAAATTCGCTGTATTTTAGTGGATGAAGCGCAGTTTTTGACTAAAGCGCAAGTGGATCAATTAGCTGATGCGGTTGATAGACTGCATGTTCCGGCTTTGTGCTATGGTTTGCGCACGGATTTTAGAGGCGAATTGTTTGAGGGAAGTGCGCGCTTATTAGCTTTAGCCGATGAATTAAACGAGATTAAAACCATTTGCCATTGCGGCAGCAAGGCGACCATGGTGTTGCGTATTGATAAAGATGGTAAGCCAGTAAAGACGGGTGAACAAGTTGAAATCGGTGACAACGATCGTTATGTATCAGTATGCCGAAAACACTTCATGCATAACACCCCCTAAAATAATTCCCCTCTCCCCAACAGGGAGAGGGGCCAGGGGTGAGGGGGCGAAGAGCCCCACTAACGCTTAATTATGCTCCTCCTCTCGGGGCCAGGGGTGAGGGGGCGAAGAGCCCCACTAATGCTTAATTATGCTCCTCTTCTCGGGGCCAGGGGTGAGGGGGCGAAGGTCTCTCTCTGGGGATGAGGGGGTAGGCCAACCCCCTCATCCCCAGCCCTTCTCCCCAAGGGGAGAAGGGAGTGCAGCGCTCCATATTTAAAAATTTAACGGAGAATTTCTAATGAAAACAGAAGTGGTTGTATTAGGTGGTGGTCCAGGTGGCTATAGTGCAGCATTTCGTGCTGCAGATCTTGGTAAAAAAGTCGTCCTCGTTGAACGCTGGGACACCCTTGGTGGTGTTTGCTTAAACGTGGGGTGTATTCCTTCTAAAGCATTATTACATGCCGCAAAAGTCATCGATGAAACAAAAGCTATGGCGGATCATGGTATTAGCTTTGGTGAACCTAAAATTGATACCAAAAAATTAGTCGCTTGGAAAAATAGTGTTGTACAAAAATTGACTGGCGGTTTAAAAATGCTTTCCAAGCAGCGTAAAGTTGAAGTTGTTAACGGTATTGGTAAGTTTGTTGATGCTAACCACATTGCCGTTGAAACTAAAGATGGCGTAGTAACGATTGAATTCGATAATGCCATTATTGCTGTGGGCTCTGAGCCTGTTAGCTTACCATTTATTCCACAAGATCCACGTATTGTTGATTCAACCGGTGCGCTAGAACTTGAGGGCAAACCTGGTCGCATGTTGGTACTGGGAGGCGGTATTATTGGCCTTGAAATGGCTACCGTTTATAACTCACTGGGTTGGAAAATTAATATCGTTGAGTTTATGGACCAGCTTATGCCTGGTGCAGATAAAGATGTGGTTCAACCTTTCGCGAAATTTGTTGGTAAAAAATATGAAAATATTTGGTTGAAAACAAAAGTTACTGCCGTTGAAGCTAAAAAAGATGGTTTGTGGGTAAGTTTTGAAGGCGAAGGCCCTAAAGAAAAAGAACGTTTTGATAAAATTTTAGTGGCGGTCGGCCGCAAGCCAAATGGTAAATTCATTGATGCTGAGAAAGCTGGTGTGCATGTGGATGAGCGTGGCTTTATTCCAGTAAATAATCAATTGCAAACGAATGTAGCCCATATTTTTGCGATTGGTGATGTGGTGGGTCAGCCAATGTTAGCGCATAAAGCGGTACCAGAAGGTCATGTGGCCGCTGAAGTAATTGCAGGCTTGAAACATTATTTTGATCCGCGTTGTATTCCTGCGGTTGCTTATACGGACCCAGAAGTGACTTGGGTTGGTTTAACAGAAAATGAAGCGAAAGCAAAAAATATTCCTTATGAAAAAGGTGTTTTCCCATGGGCTGCCAGTGGTCGTGCGTTAGCTAATGGCCGTGAAGAAGGAATGACAAAAATTTTATTTGATCCAAATACACAGCGCATCTTAGGCGGTGCTATTGTAGGTACCAGCGCAGGCGATATGATTTCTGAACTTGCTTTAGCGATTGAAATGGGTTGCACGGCTGAAGATGTGGCTTTAACCATTCACCCGCATCCTACCTTGGCAGAAACCATGATGTTGGCTTGTGAAGCATTTGAAGGTACGATTACCGACCTTTATATGCCAAAGAAGAAAAAATAATCAAATCTCTTTCCGGTAAAGGGGCAGGCCCACCCCCTCATCCCCGGCCCTTCTCCCCAAGGGGAGAAGGGAGGTGTTCCCATCTCCCCGGTGGGGAGAGGGGCTAGGGGTGAGGGGGCGAAGTACGCACTGAAAAATGAGCAAAGCCCCTCTTGGGCGAAACTACCACTAATATTATTATGCTATCAGACTTATACCAAGACATTATCGTTGACCACACTCGTTCGCCACGTAATTATGGCAAGCTTGATTGTGCCTCGCACCATGCTGAAGGCCATAACCCTTTATGTGGTGATCAGTTGGAATTATTTTTGCATGTCAACGATCAAGGGGTAATTGAAGATTTAAGTTTTACAGGTAGTGGTTGTTCAATTTCAACAGCCTCCGCTTCTTTAATGACGGAAGCTTTGAAAGGTAAAACATTAAAGCAGGCAGAAGCTTTATTTGAACATTTCCACGCACTTTTGACGCAAGAAAACGCTGAAGCCTCTGAAGATTTGGGTAAACTGATCGTATTTATGGGGGTCAAAGACTACCCCTCTCGTGTTAAGTGCGCAACCCTTGCCTGGCATACATTACAAGCTGCCTTAAAACGCCAAGCGGGACTTGTTTCGACAGAATAAAAAGTGTGTTATTATAAATTTAACTTTAATTTAAGATGATATCAGTATGATGATGCTGAATCCTGGCTTGCAAAAGAAAATTTTAATTGTGGATGATGATCCACTTGTTTTGGATATCCTAGCGGCCCATCTCTCTAATGCAGGTTTTTTTCCAGTTCGTGCCTCTTCGGGTACAGAAGCTTGGGAGCTTATCGCCAAGGGAAATGACCACTTCGCGGCAGCTATAGTTGACCGCATGATGCCCCAAATGGATGGTACACAGCTTACCAAAAAAATCAAATCCAGCCCTGTTTTTTCAAGCTTACCAGTGATCATGCTAACCAGCGCGGGTGAACGCGCAGCCATGATCGATGCTGTACAAGGCGGTGTATTTGATTTCCTCGTGAAACCTGTTGAGAAAGAACTTCTTATGCTCGTTTTGAGACGTGCTATTGGTATTTCTGAGATAGTTTAGCATTAAATATCAGCAGCCCCGCGCGCGTCAGCTGGGTAGTTAACCTAGTATTTGCGCGCGCGTCAGCAAGCAATTAATAAAATAAATTCTTATGCCTATCAAAAACATTCTCCTTCTTGCGGCCATGCCGGAAGAAATGGAATATTTCAATCAAACTTTTCATTTTAAGCGTCTAGAGCAAGTTTCACACATTCATTTTCGACACTTTGAGTTCAATGATTTAAAAATCATTACCGCTGTTTCTGGCATTGGTAAAGTTAATGGTGCAATTTGTGCCACCTTGGGGTATCAGGTATACGGTCCGGATTTGATTGTTAATATCGGAGCTTCTGGCGGTATTCATGGGGATATTCGCATCGGCGATGTGGTTATTGCCTCAGAACTTAAGCACCATGACGTGAATGCAACGCAATTTGGCTATGAACATGGTCAAGTACCACGCATGCCAACAGGCTACCAAGCTAACCAAGCGCTTATTGAGTGTATGATGACGACTTGCGCGCAATTACCTTTTCAATTATTTTCTGGGCTTGTCTGTTCCGGCGATTCTTTTATCTCTGACGCAGAAGTTGTGGTGCAATTAAAAAATAAATTTCCCGAAGTTTTAGCTCTTGATATGGAATCTTGCGGTATCGCCCAAGCTTGCCATCAGTTAGGTGCTGAATTTTTTTGCATTCGAGGCATCACCGATGATGCAAGCCATAGCGCACACATGGATTATAAAGTTGCGCTGCAATTGGCAATGCAGAATGCTAATGGCGTGCTGGAGAAGTTGTTAGTTGCTATAAAGGAAAATTGATGAAAACAGTGGTAATTAGCGGTGGTTCTTCTGGCATTGGTGCTGCTACTGCCCAACGATTTTTACAAGAAAATTATCTTGTATTTAATTTAGATATTCAGCGGCCTTTGTTCCAACACCCACATTTACATTTTATCTACTGTGATTTAACTTCTATCCAAGCAATTGCTCATGCAATGGAAAAAATTTCTGAAAAAGTAAGTACTATTGAGGCTTTAGTTTGTAGTGCTGGTGTGCATTTTTCTGCGAATATTCTTGACTCTTCTGAAGCGGATTTCGATCGTATCGTTGATATTAATTTAAAAAGCTGCTTTTTTTTAACGCAAGCAATTCTGCCTTTCATGATTAAAAAAAATCAAGGTGCCATTGTGTATGTGGGATCAGACCAGACTTTGGTTGCTAAAAAAAATTCAGCAATTTATGGCTTAACAAAGGCCGCATTAGGTAATTTAGCAAAATCAACCGCACTGGATTTTGCACAATATCAAATCCGCGCCAATCTTGTTGCTGCAGGAACGATTGAAACCCCGCTTTATCATCATGCGATAAGAAACTATTGTGAACGCACAGGTGTAGCAATAGAAGCAATACATCAAGCAGAAGGGTTAGAGCAGCCGTTAGGAAGGGTGGGGCAGCCAGAAGAAGTGGCAAACTTTATTTATTTTTTATGTAGTGATCAAGCAAAGTTTATTACTGGTACAGTGTTGCCAATTGACGGTGGGTATACGGCCAAATAAAAAAGTTAATTGATAGACAAGAAACTCAAACAGTTTGGCTAGAAATGATTTCTGATTTGGTGGTTGGCGCTGATTATAGCTATTCTCGTATTGGTTATCGTCTTGGCGTTAGCCCATCCACAATCCAAAAGTTAGCAACGAATCCGGGTCGAAGTCCACGTCAGTGTACTTTTATTGACCTTCAAAAGCTACATTACAAAATATTTCAGGGGCAATATGCCACGCCTAAGGCGCGAGCTTATTGGGGGCAGAAAACTTCAAGATAAGCTTCGAGGCATTTATGGATTTACTAGGGACAAATTATCTATCCCTAGTATTTATTTAGAAATGAGGGAGTTAATGCCAATAAAGGTATTTTTTTTAGCCAGAAATTTTTGTGAAGCAACAATAATCACACTCCAAAAAACTCCTGCCAAAAGCGAATAACCTAAAAAAGGTAAAGCGAGCAGGTAACATTTGATGAAACCTTGAGCGCTATGCTCATACATGCCGCTAAATCCCCAGCTTTCTATATTTGTCCAAAGCCAAAAGCCTAAGCTAGAAAGGATAGCAGCAAGTACAAATGTCCAGCGGCTTGCGGAAATTTTACTGGCATAACTTGCAAAACTAATGATTAGTGTTGCGGTGTAAGTGAAAAAAGTCCAGCTGCCAAAAGCAGAGTAATTAGCAGCAAATCCATGAATGCTATCAACGATAACCATTAATAATAAAACGGCAAAAAATAATTCACGCTTATTTAAAAAGCTTGCAAGATAAATGGCTAATACAATTTGTGGGCTGAAATTAGGGATATGCGGGATTAGGCGAAAAACTAAAGCAAGTAATAGTACTATGACAAAAGTTATTAATTTTGAAAGTGTGTTCTGATTTTGCATAAATAATCTTCTTATCAATGGGAGAAAGTTTAGTAGAGGTTTCTATTTCCTGTGTATCAGTGATGCGTTCGATTGATCTGTTGGGTATAACACAATCTCTGCAATGTTCACATGAGCTGGGCGCGTAGCCGCATAAACCACGGCATCAGCAATATCATCGGCGTTTAAAGGTGTAAAATCTTGATAGAAATTTTTCGCACGTTGCTTATCGCTAAAACGGACTTCGCTAAATTCTGTTTCAACAGCGCCAGGCGCAATTTCAGTCACGCGAACTTTGGTGCCTAATAAATCAATTTTTAACGAACGGCTAATTGCGCGCACCGCATGTTTGGTTGCACAATAAATATTGCCGCCTGGATATGTTTGAAAGCCAGCAACGGAGCCAAGGTTAATGATATGGCCGCAGTCACGAGTTATCATGCTCGGTAATATAGCATGAGTTACGTATAATAGCCCATGCACATTGGTGTTTAGCATGGTGTCCCAATGATCAATATTAGCGTCTTGCACTTTATCCGTGGTTAAAGCAAGGCCAGCATTATTCACAAGCACGTCAATATTTTTCCATTGCTCAGGGAGTTCAGCAAAGACCTTTTTGACTTGGGTTTTATCCGCAACATCCAGTTGGATGGGTAGAACTTGTATAGCATGCTGATCACTTAATGTTTGGGCTAAAGCTTGCAAGCGTTCAAATCGACGAGCGGTAATAATTAAGTTTGCGCCTAGTGCGGCAAGTTGTTCAGCGCAAGCTTTGCCAATACCGCTGGAAGCGCCAGTAATACAGATAACTTTGTTTTTTAGTTTCATCATAATTTTTTTTAAAAAATTCCTAATACCATTTTAACTTCTTCGCTCATGCGATCTTTATCCCAAGGTGGGTCCCAAACAAGCTCAACTTTAACCGATTTGACTTCTGGAACATCTTGTACAGCCGCTTCAACCGAAGCAGGCAGATTCTGAGCTTCAGGGCAGGAGGGAGTTGTTAAGGTCATATCGATGGATACGTTGTTGTCTTCATCTACTTCCACTCGATAAATGAGGCCTAACTCATAAATATTAACAGGAATTTCAGGGTCGTATACCGTGCGCAATGCTGCAATAACTTTTTGGCGTAATGCATCGGCACTAATGTTGGTTGTTTCACTTGTTGCTTGAGTATTCATGCGATAGAATGAGAGAGTTAACAGCTCGAACCAAGGGTTATGAAAAAATTTTCATCTATTTTACTCCTTTTTTTACTTTCTGTGGTGTTTACTGCTTGTCAGCGTACACAATATACAGATCAAAATGGTAATCCAGTTGATTTGGATCATCACCCGGGCAAGTGGCTAGTGATTAATTATTGGGCTCCCTGGTGTGAGCCTTGTAAAAAAGAGCTGCCAGAAATGAACCATTTTTATTTAACCCATCAGAACCATGTGTTGGTTTATGGGGTAGACTATGATCATCCATCGGTAGCGCAGCTACAAGCGCTTGGGAAGAAATTAGGCTTGGATTACCCGCTATTAGCAAAAGACCCTGCTAAAAAGTTAAAGATCGGCGATGTTCAAGGTTTACCGGTTACTTATGTGTATAATCCAGAAGGTAAACTAGTAAAGACTTTAGTAGGGCCACAAAAGAGTAGCAATTTGGAAGCGATTATTAATTCAGGGAACTAGCTAAAAACCTATGGGTTCAGAACAACAGATTATTTTTGTTATTTTTTCAGTTTTTATTGGGGCGGTAATTTTTTCTACCATCGCCATTTTTTTACGTCAATCTCTACTGGTTGCCTATATTTTATTAGGACTTTTCTTAGGTCCTTATGGCGCGCAGCTAGTCTCTCATGTTGACACTTTTTCTCATATCGGACAAATTGGAATTATATTCTTGCTATTTTTAGTAGGAATCGATATGGACCCTCGAGAGTTAGCGGCTTCCATCAAGCAAGTCAGTTTTATGACGATTGGTGCATCGATCAGCTTGATTGGGCTAGGTATTGCTATTGGCCATATTTTGCATTTTGATTTTCGTGATAGCTTGCTGATTTCCGTGGCCATTATCTTTTCTAGTACGGTTATTGGTTTAAAGCTTATGCCAAGCCATGACTTATTCCATACGCGTCGAGGAGACTTGATGGTAGGCATTTTATTGCTGCAAGACTTGCTTGCTATTTTTGCCTTATTTTTATTAAATGGTGCAAGGACTGGGGATGGCTTAAATTGGCAGGATTTAGTTGCTGCAGGCGTTGGTATGCCAACCTTGTTGATTGCTGCTGTCGTGGGTAAGCAGCTGCTGATTCGCCCCTTGGCGCGTTATTTTTGGCATATTAAAGAATATGTTTTTATTCTATCGATTGCTTGGTGCTTAAGCATGGCAGAATTTGGTTCTTTCTTAGGCTTAAGCGATGGCGTAGGCGCGTTTGTAGCGGGTGTCACTATCGCAAGTAACTCACGTACGGCAGGTCTAATGCGTGAGCGTTTAAATCCCTTACGTGATTTTTTCTTGATTTTGTTTTTCTTCTCGGTCGGCGCTGGCTTTAATTATCACGCGATGGAAGAAGTCTTGCTGCCAGGTTTGGTCTTCTGCGCTTTAGCGATCATTATGAAACCACTATTATTTTGGGGGCTTTTAAAATGGCGTGGAGAAAGCTCTGCGGATGCTAAAGAAGTTGGTTTTCGCTTGGGGCAAGGAAGTGAGTTCTCTTTGTTAATTGCGGGATTAGCGGCAGATGTTGCACCAAGGCTGATTTCCATTCGTGCAGAGTACACGATTGAGTTAATGACGCTGGTTAGTTTTATATTGTCTTGCTTTTATATCACTCGCCGCTACCCTACGCCAATTGTGCAACGGGAAGAGGAGTCAGGGCATCATCTACCGAGGGATAAGCATTAAACAATGGCAGCACAGAAGGTTGTATGTTTGTAGCAAGATGATGTTGTAAGGCGGTATAGGTATAAAGAAGTAAAAAGTTTGCGCTTTGAGCAAGGTGTGCAGCTAGGTTGACGCTTTCCATCATGACGCCAAGTAGATTTCCGCTATGAGATAAAACTTCATCACGATCCTGGCTAGTCTCTGGTTTTGTTGTGTTTACTTTATTCCAAAAGCTATACATGATACATCTCCCACTTTTCTTTTTGCTTGAGTTTATTATAGCTAAACTAAATGAAAAGTGGGAGTAAAGTTGAATGCTTGTTCAACGGCTAGTGTTGAATTTAGTTTTGGTCTTCTGGCGCCACTTCATAAATGCCTGGGGCATTGCGTAAATATTCTTTATAGTCTAAGCCATAGCCAAAGACAAAGCGATCGTCTACCTCAAGAGCTACAAAGTCAGCTTTTTGTAAACCTTCTGCAGGGCGTTTTACAACTTTTTTGTCTAATAATACGGCAGTATAAACTTTTTTTGCGCCATTTTTATAACAGTAATCAACAATGGCTTGGAGGGTAATGCCTAAATCTAAAATATCATCTACGATTAAAACGGTACGGTCTTGTAAGGAAGTTTTAGGTTCATATTTCCATTCAAGTTTTGAACCTTCAAAGGCACCTTGATAACGCGTTGCATAAACACTATCTAATTCAAGCGGAAAATCTAATCGAGGTAATAAATTTCCCATCAATACGACGCCGCCTTTAAGTACAGTTAGTAAAATGGGGTTGGCTTCGGATAATTCATTATGAATACTGATCGCCATTGCATCAAGCGCTGTTTCAATATCATGCTTGGTAAAAAGGCAAATAGCGTTATTAAAAACTTTACGAATCTGTGCTGGAATAGACATTAGTTAATTTTCTCATGAGGTCTACTGAAAAATCGCCGCCACGTAATGTAAGCGGCGAGCAAATTTATGAAAAAGCTTGCGCTATTCTAGCACGGTAGGTGGGGAGAGAATCAATCCATTGTGACGGAATATTTTGGCAAAATTTCCCAAAAACTGTAGTGGTATTTGCTAAAATCTCAGGGTCAAAATATTGTGCTTCTAAGCTCAATGCTTCGTCCATAGCATCTAAGTTATTACAGATTAAGGCTAAATCACAACCTGCGGCAGAAGCAAGAAAAAGCTTGGTTTTTAAATTGCCAACAGCATCTGAGCCGGCCATGTCTAAATCATCACTAATGATTAAGCCATGAAAGTCTAATTGTTTGCGCAAAATATCTTGTAGCCAGATTTCAGAAAAACCCGCGGGTTTATCATCAACATCCGGATAAATGACGTGAGCAGGCATAATGGCTTCTAAACCTTGATGAACTAAATGCTTAAAAGGTTGAAGATCAGCTTGCCAAAGATAGCTTAACGCTCTATGGTCAACGGCAATTTCCCCATGCGTATCAGCGACTACGCCGCCATGACCAGGAAAGTGTTTACCAACGGTTGCCATGCCAGTAGAGCGCATGCCACGCATGACGGCGCCAGCTAAAATAATAATTTCTTGGGTTAATGAACCATAGCTACGATCGCCAATCACTTCGCTTAAGCCAAAATCAACATCCAGTACTGGTGCGTAACTAAGATCAATACCATGTTGTTGAAGTTCAATCGACATCACAATACCCACTGCTTCAGCGATTGCAATGCCTTTAGAAGGGCTTAAACGGTATTGATTAAGAATTTGTCGCCCAGAAGGTAAAATCGTAAAACCTTCGCGTAAACGCTGTACACGGCCACCTTCATGGTCAATCGAAATAAATAAATCTGCTCGGACTTGGCGAATGCTTTTGGTTAAGGCAAGAAGTTGCTCTGGTGATTCATAATTGCGTTTAAATAAAACAACGCCAGCAACGGCAGGATGTGTGATGCGCTGAATATCAGCGGGCGTTAAAACACAAGCTTCTAGCCCTAAAATTAATTGCATTGTTTGTCGTCTCTGTTAATGGTGTAGAGATGAATGCTTAGCCAGGACTTTTGGTGAGGTTCTCTGGCAAGTCATTGAATAATAAAAGTTATTCATCCTTGGGTGTGTGGTCATTTTTACGCATAATGCCAGTAGGGAGTACGCGGACATTGCTTTTATGCTCACCAGGCAAAGTATAAACTTTTGCTGTGCCTTCTTTTTCAAGCGTATCAATGCGTAAGACATTGTGCAGTGGTATGTAAGTGCGTTTAACACCAGCAAAATCGTTTTTTAGTTTTTCATCCGCAGGATCAATCACAAGTTGGCTAGATTCGCCAAAAAGTAATTCTTCTAATTCAATAAAACCAAACATTTCGCTTTCAGAGACGCTCAACGCATAAAGCTCGTAAACTTGATTTTGGGCGGCAAAACTAACGCGATAAATGATTTTTTTAGCCATGAGATAAGGTACCGTGAATTAATATTGATAAGTTAATTATAATCGATTTTATAGGTGGGGGGTTAGGGGTATTAAGAGGTATTAAATAAAGGCTGCATATTTTGAGATATTTCTTCTTTAAACTAATAAAGAATAAAGAAGGGATATATAGCCAGGCAAGAATTTTATTCTTAAGGAGGATTATCTTCCCTGTTCATCAATATAAGCTGAACGCTCCTGGTGGTTAGGGCTTTGAGTCTTAGCGGCTGTTGTGCCTGAAAAGGGGGTTGAACTTGGTGAGTTGGAGGTGAGGAGAGGAGGACACTGGCAATTGGTGAATTGTACGGTAAGGGGTGTGTTTTGTGGTAAGTTGATAAAACCGTGATAAGGCCGATAGGAGTCGAGGAATCGCCCAATAACTTTATTATTCTGTAAAATCTCAACGGTGCAAGCATACCCTGAGCAAGCTAATACTAAGCTTGAAGTTAATAAAGCCAATTTTAATTTACACATACTATCTTCCTTTTTAAGTTTAAGAAAAGTCCCAGCTTTACTTTAGCATAATTTTTTATGCTCTTGCAGCTGAGTAAAATGCTGTGCAGATAAAGATGTTGCCATTACATCTCTGCAGAGGATAAAACTGTTTCTCGTTTGATCAGGTTGTTCTATTGAATATCCTTATCAGAGCCGCGACTGCCAGAGGGTAGTTAATAAAACCATCTCGCTGCATCAGCGGTGATTTCTAGCTTGTAGGGTGGACAAAGCCGCGCTAGCGCTTTGCCCACCCTACAACAAACTTCATACCTCGCAGAGTAGGTAATGCCTCTATAACTTTTTTAATAAAAGCTTAATTTTAAGGATCTATAATTACTTTACCATTATTGCTAAAGGGCTTTTAACATGCCAAATACCCATAAAAGCTCAATACCGCAGTTAGCTGAGCAATTAAAATCAAATAATGTTCATAATCAAGAAGTCAAATTATTAACCTTAGTGCTAAAAAAATATTTGCCCCTTATAGAACAAACTCATGGTTCTGAATTTGATTTGTTGTATAGTCTTGGATCTAAGCTGCAGATGGTCAGTAATATAATTATTTCTTATCGACTATTAAAACAAGCTTTGCCAGAAGTAATGCAAAACCTTGTTAAATATTTACAGCCTATTTACCAACAATATGGTAAAGATTTATCCGAATCTATGCTGTTGAAGATTCAAGTGCAGTTAGAAGGAAAAATCAAAGCATTTGATTTTTCAGGAATAGCATCTGTCTATAGAGAAGCTGGGCAGGAGGTGGCGGCAGAGCTAAATCCCTTTGATCCCGAAAAAGCGCTTAATATTCTACGGCAAATTAATTCTGATATGGGCGGTATACTTTATTGGGATTCTTTTAAACCGATGATTTCACAATGGAGAGAAATATATCAAAACACAGTCATCGAATTTCTTGAAAGCTATGTAGAAGATTGGAGGGAAGATTCTTCAACCTTGCGCCAAGTAGAGGCAACGCAAACCATTAGCCAGCAAGTTTATGATGCTTTAGCTAGCGATATCGAAGGGTATGCTCAAGCCTTGGTTAACTCGGAAGAATATCAAGAACTTGTAGAAGCCGATCATGCAAGGTATTTCAAAGAAAAAATGACCTCTTATATTAAGGCAAAATTACAAACAAACTGCCTCCCTGAGGCTGTTAAACAGGTAATTATTCTTGATTTATACATCTTAGCTTCTACTTACTATAAAGAAGCACAAATGCAATTAGCGCTCACGTTGCTTGATCAAAAAGCAAACCAAACCGCTATGCAGCAATCACCATTGTTAAGTCAGTCTTTTTTCAAGGCTTCGGCGTCGCAAGAGCAAAGTGAGCAAACAGGTTTGGCGCAGAAGCAGGAGTTGAAATTTCAAAAATATAATTAATTGATTGCTATTTAATATTAACTTAGTCTCTTACTTAAATATGGTTCTTTGTTTTGAGGTAAAAGCTTCATGCATAATGTTTGGGTCAAGTCCATCAACTGTTTGGCCTGAGCTTGCATAATGATAGAGTGCACAGCGTAAGATCATGGATAAGGCTGAATAAACCAAAATAAAAATAAAAATCAGTATGCCGCTCAGCAAAACTCCCCAAAAAGTGAAATCTGGAGTTAAGAAATGCAATCCTATTACAGCAGGTAATAGGCAGATGAGAAGCATCGGTAAAGTTAAAATACCTAATCCAAAGTTTGAGGTTAGAGATTCTCCCCAAGTTTTTTTGATTAAGCATCCTGAGCGCTTGATAGCATCAAAAGGCCCAATATTCTCAATGATCAGTACAGGGATAACAAAATAACATATAACGCTCCAAGCGCCGCCAATGAGGTTTATGGTAATCATTTCACTTAATTTCGCTGAGCTCTTTTGCAAAAAATTTAGCAATAAACCTATGCTGGCACTAACAGCGCTCCAAGCAAAAATATGCTTGATATTTTTCCATGCCATGCTGATGCCATACTTAAGGGGTAAGGTTTTTCCTTGAAAAGCCATCATCACATTTGCAGCTAGTGCAGAATTAAAAAAAATCACAAAGAAGTAACTGAATAAATAAAATAATGCTAGGCATAGGTAAAAGGGCCACGTACTTGCTAACTGTTGCGTATTTGCATTGTATCGAATTACCAAGGTTAAAAAACCAAGCCAGATTAAAGCAGCGCTTAAAATGCTAGCTGTCGCGCCAAGTAAGGGAAAAACTAGCAAACGTTTGTCTTGGCTCAAGATTGAATAAGCTTGTTTGATTAAAGCAATGCCATTGCTAACTCGGCTCATGAGTGCTCCTATTGTTTTTCTTTAAGCTATCTTTTTAAAACTTGTGTGTCAAGTGCTCTGATTTTTTATTGTTAAAAATATTGCCAATTTTGAAAGCTTACATAATAACAGCATAAATGAATTTAAAAGTCTAGCTTGCTTTGTGCGCGCAATAACGACGAGAGAATGGCTCACTCTCATCAGCCTGTGTCGAAAGTGTAGCCGCCCAGGTTTTGCGCTTACTGCGCTACCTATTTAGCTTCTAGTTTGCTTTGGTATAATGAGTTTATGAACTTACTTGATCCAGGCTCGTTAACTAAAAAGCTTCAATCGATTGCTAAACAATCCTTTTCAGTAAAAGTCTTAAGTGAAGGTTTTGTATTGGTGTCTCCCCATGTTTTTCCTGAATTAAAACTTCCTTCCAAGCAAGCGGTTTGGTGTCGTAAAGTGGAGCTATGCGTGGATAATGAAGTATTTGTGCAGGCTGCAACTTATATTCCTTTAGCTACTTTGCAAGGCCCTGGGCGGCAATTGTTGTTATTAAAAAACCGGCCGCTTGGCAAAATCTTATTTCGTGATCCTTCTTTAAAACGTAGTCCTTTTAAAATTAGCGGTAATACGCGTAGCTCGGTGTTTTATTTTTATGGTAAACCTTTGCTGGTGCAAGAATCTTTTACAGAAGTTTGTTTAAAAAAAATGCAAGGTGCATGATATGGAAGTTCATATTTTTGTCAAACCTGGCAAAAAGAAAAATGAGATTTTAGGTCAGGATGAAAATGGCCGGTTATGTATTAGCCTTACTGCTCGTGCGCAAGATGGTGGAGCTAATGAAGCATTAATAGAATTTTTAGCAAGAACTTGGCAAGTCCCTAAGTCAAAAGTCAAACTCATTAAGGGTCATCAGGCAAGATACAAAACTGTCCAATTAACTGAATAAATGGCTGGCTTTTTATCTAAGCGCTTGCAGCATTTATTTTGCCGTTAAGTCGTTTAGACTTGAGCCTAGTTTTTTAGAAGTTATGTGAGTTGATTCACTAACAATAATCGGTATAATTGCATGCGGGACAGTATGGTGCGGTCTCTATTTTGCTCATAAACAAAAATAAGGAACCTATATGGGATTTTCGCTTACACAAGTATTAGATCTTAGCCTTGATGTTGCTTCTAAGTTAGGCGCGTTAGCAGGGGGTATTTTTTCTGTCACCAAGGCCGGTATTTCAGTTCAAACTCAAACGCCAATAGCGGCAGATACGATGCATCATGCAACAGCTATTTTTGCGGCTTCAGCTGGAGCGCAAGTGGCTTCAGGTGTTTTTCATTCAATTAGGCAACATAGTGAAATCCAAGAGCGTAGGCTGCGTATTGCTGGAGCAGGGGCCGCGGCAACGGTATCTCGTCCTCCTTCCCAAGTTGGTGATGCTTCGGCGCCATTGCTAATGAGCCCCGACAATGGTTTAGCTGCTAGCAAAAGTGTTATAGCAGAGCGTGGGGGTGGTGTTGCGCTTATGACGGGTGGTGCTGCAATGGTTGCAGCAGGTTTTTATGAAATTGTTAATAATCCTATCACGGGTGGTAACTTAATTCTGGCGGGTTGTGCAGTAGCTGCGTTTGGTGCAGTTGGCTTGAAGCATTCCTATGATCGAGAATTAAGCGATGTGGTTACGGTAGAGCAGCGTACGTCTTTAAAGCTTTCTGCTTAATTATTTATTATTTGTAGCCTTTAATGAAAAGTTGAAGGCTACTTTATCGATGAACTATGAATTTCTCACGTTTCCTCATCGTTGCTAATGGCCCATTTCTGCCTGAAGCGCAGCTCAAAGCTTTTATACCAGGGCGAACGGTGGTGGCTTTAGACGGTGCGGCTGATCGTTTGAAGCAATTAGGCGTAAAACCCGATGTGATTTTGGGTGATTTTGATTCTCTGCAAAACCCGGCGGAGCATGGCATCCAATTGCATCAGCATGAAGCCTTTGTTAATGAACAAGGCATTTTAATTGTGCCTGCTTATGATCAGAATCAAACGGATTTACAAAAAGCCATTGATTTTTGTGATGCGCAATCAGCGCAAAGTATTGATATTGTCTGTGCGACAGATGGTCGTTTTGATCATGCAATTTCCAATATACGCGTATTAAAGAAAAAATATCGCCAGCGTCGGCCGCTCGTTTTGCATGTGGCGCAACAATCTTTAATTTATTTAAAAGATGAATCTTACGAAATTCAAGGCAAGATAGGTGATATGCTGGGTTTATTTGGTTTTCCCCATGCAGTTGCTAATAGCCAAGGATTGAAATATGAATTAACACAATATGTGCTGGATTTTGCGGAGCAAGATAGTTCGTCTAATCAATTAACTCAAGAAAAAGCTTTAATCGAGATCAAAGGCGAAGCTTTGTTGGTTGGGCCTATGGCGGATTTCGTCAAGGCCAATAACTTTAGCATTTGATGCACTTAAATGTTCGAAAACTAGATTAGGGTTTTCACTAATGCCACGGCAGCCTTCGTGGACGACGTGTACGTCATAGCCAAGTTTTAAGCCATCTAGCGCCGTATATTTCACACTAAAATCTGTTGTTAGTCCAAGCACATAAATATATTGAATGCGCTGAAATTTTAGTAAAGTATGTAAGCCTGTACCTAAACGGCCATGATTATCTAAAAAGGCACTGTAGCTATCCACGTGTTCGTGAACACCTTTGTGGATAACATGATGAATGCGGGACTGATCAAGATCATCGGCAAGGGCGGCGCCTTCGCTATGTTGTACGCAGTGGCTAGGCCATAAAAATTGTGGAATAGTGTGATTTGGTACTTCGTCACCAATTTTTTTGCCAGGATGTTGTTCGATAAAGCTAATGTGTTTAGGAGGGTGCCAATCTTTAACGGCCACGACAAAGTTAAATTGAGGCATCAGGTAGTTGGCGATAGGGATTACTTCATGTGCATTAGGCACGGGTAAAGCGCCTTCAGTCATGAAGTCTTTTTGCAAATTGACTAAAATCAACGCTGCATTTTTCATGGGTCCCTTTCGTCATTAAAGACGCGACGGTTTTTAAGATTTGCTTCCGTTTCACCTTCCTGGGTTTTTTGATTCTAGCACAAAAATGCCAGAATGAAATTCTACAAATAAGCTTTGCAGAGAAAAGTCTAAAGAATATATCAAAAACATTATCGGGCCCGAGTAGGCTGCGCCATCCTACTGACGCTATTTATGATTTGACTTGAGATAACAGCGCTTGTATGCCGGTTTGATCTAAAGGGCCGACATGCTTGGCAAGAATAATGCCTTTGGCATTGATCAAGAAAGTCTCTGGCGTGCCATAAACACCATAATTGATGCCTACCTTGCCATCAGTATCTTCTAGAATAATTTGATAGGGATTACCGAATTTAGTTAACCAAGCGCGCGCTTGGTTTGGTTTATCTTTGTAATTTAAACCAGCCAAAAAGAGTTCCGGATGCGCTTTTTTTACGCTCATGAGGAAGGCTTGTTCTTCTTGACAGCTCTCGCACCAGCTTGCCCAAACATTTAATAATGTTAGACGACCTAAAAAGATTTTTTCTGATTGCAATTTTTGCCTATCTAATTCATGCAAAGCAAACGCAGGAGCTGGCTGCTGAATCAAAGTAGAGGGTAACTCACGTGGGTCTTGATGCAAACCTTTAGAAAAAAAATAAAATAATCCCAGGATAAGAAAGATGGGAATTAAAAAAAATAAGCGGCGCATATGAGGCATAGTTTTACCTTTAAACCAGGATACCGTCTTGCAGTTCAAACGTGCGGCTTAAGCGTGAAGCTAACTGTAAATCATGCGTCACAATAATTAAGCTTGTGCCAAGCTCGCGGTTAAGTTTCAATAATAAATCAAAAACATGATGGGCGGTGTGTTGATCAAGATTACCGGTCGGTTCATCAGCAAGCAAACATTGCGGCCTAGTTACTAGCGCGCGAGCTATAGCAGTGCGCTGACGCTCTCCCCCTGAAATTTCACCGATTTTATGGCTTAAGCGCTTGCCCAGGCCAACTTGTTCAAGAATTTCTGTTGCAGCTTTTTGGACGGTTTCAATAGGCTCGCCACGGATTAAGAGCGGCAAGCATACATTTTCTAATACGGTAAATTCAGGCAATAAATGATGAAATTGATAGACAAAGCCAAGATGAGCATTGCGTAATCGGCTTAATTCCCGATCATTTAAAGTGGCTAAGGGTTTCCCCATGATTTCGATCTGGCCACTAGTAGGTCGATCAAGCCCGCCAATTAAATGAAGCAGTGTGCTTTTACCAGAACCTGAAGCGCCAACAATCGCCAGTGTTTCGCCAGCGTTCACAGAAAGTTGGATATTGTTTAGCACGTGAACTTTAGACGCGCCATCGTCAAAGATTTTGCAAACTTTATCACAAGAAAGAACGGTGTTTGTCATAGGAATACTCAAAAACTGCCTCTTAAGGTTTAAGGTTCTCATTATAACGTATGAATGATAAAATGCTGGACTTTTAACAGCCACGAGCGGTGCTAGGCACCTCAGTTGATTTTGCTTATGATCCCAGAAATTGGCCACTTTAGTTTAATTCTTGCGCTTTGGCTTGCGCTATTGCAGTTTTTGTTGCCGCTTTATGGCGTTTGGCGTAAAGATGCAACGTTTGCCAATGCTGCTAAGCCATTAGCACTGGGCCAATCATGTATGGTGGCGATAGCCTTTATTTTGTTGGAATATGCTTTTTTGAGCAATGATTTTTCCGTGGCTTATGTGGCACAAAATTCCAATACTCATCTACCTTTATTTTATAAAATGACGGCACTTTGGAGTGCGCATGAAGGTTCATTGCTTTTATGGGTAGGGATATTAGCGATCTGGACAAGTTTGGTTTGTGGTTTTAGCAAAAACATGGATGAAACTTTTCGCGCTCGGGTACTTGCTGTCATGGGCGGCGTGAGTTTTGGTTTTTTACTTTTCATGCTGTTAACGTCAAACCCATTTTTACGTCTTTTACCCAATATTCCCGCAGATGGTAATGATCTTAATCCTTTGCTGCAAGATCCAGGTTTAGTTATCCATCCGCCTATGCTTTATATGGGTTATGTGGGAACAACCGTTGCTTTTGCTTTTGCAATGTCAGCGCTAATGGCCGGTAAGCTTGATGCCGCTTGGGCGCGTTGGTCGTTGCCTTGGTCGATTGTCGCTTGGTGTTTTTTGACTTTTGGTATCACCTTGGGTAGCTGGTGGTCTTACCGTGATTTAGGCTGGGGTGGTTGGTGGTTCTGGGACCCTGTGGAAAATGCTTCTTTTATGCCATGGCTGGTTTCAACGGCGCTTATTCATTCTTTGGTGGTAACAGAAAAGCGAGGGGCTTTTAAAAATTGGACAGTATTATTAGCGATTACTGCTTTTATTTTAAGTTTGATGGGAACTTTTTTAGTCCGTTCAGGCATTTTAACGTCAGTACATGCTTTTGCAGTTGATCCAACCCGCGGAGCATTTTTGCTAAAATTTTTAGCTTGCGTGATTATGAGTGCTTTAGCGATTTATGCTTGGCGAGCGCCAGCGATAGGCCAAGGCGGTACGTTTGATTTTATTTCGCGTGAAAGCTTATTACTGATGAATAATGTTTTTTTATTTGTGTTAATGAGTACCGTATTAATTGGCACTTTGTACCCGCTTATTTTACAAGTGTTAAATGTGGCAAAAATTTCGGTAGGCCCACCATACTTTAATATGGTATTTGTGCCGATTGCCTGCGTGATGCTATTTGTTATGGCTTTAGCCCCTGCGTCACAATGGATGCGTTTTAGTGTGAAATCGCTTTGGCAAAAAACTTGGCTAAGCTTTTTATTGGCATTCGCTGCTGCGCTAATTTTGCCTTGGTTAATCATGCAGCAATTGACTTGGAGCGTTGTGGTAGGTGTTACGTTGGGTGCATGGATTATTTTAAGTACGTTACAAGATATTATTTGGCGCTATCAACAATTTGGCCGTCTTGCGAAATCTTGGTGGGCGATGAGTGTGGCTCATATTGGAGTGGCTTTAACGGTGCTTGGTATTACATTAACAGCCAACTATTCCATTGAGGCTAGCGCTGTGATGCGGATAAATGATATTGCTAAAGTTGGTAATTACCAATTAACGCTGCAAAGTTTAGAAAATAAAACAGGCCCAAACTATCAAGCGATTGCTGCGACGTTTACTTTATCAGCTTTAAAGAGTGCTGAAAGTACGCAAATTGTTACTGAAAAACGTTATTACCCAGTCAGCCAAAGCGCGATGTCTATTCCAGGTATTGATATCAACCTTTGGCGCGATGTGTATTTGGCGTTAGGTGAAGCAACGCCTGACCAAAAAGGCTTTGAAGTTCGTTTATATGATAAACCTTTTGTGCGCTGGATTTGGTTAGGGGGTGTGTTGATGATTTTGGGTGGGGTAATTGCTGCTTGGCCACGCAGAAAAAGGGTGTTTCATGCAGACGATTAGACCAAGTCGATTAGTTGCGGTGACGACCGTTGGTGGTTGCTTAGAATTTTTTGACTTCACCATTTTTGCTTTATTTTCCCATTATATTAGCCGCAGTTTTTTTCCTTTTACCAGCGAACTACTTGGCTTAATTAATACCTTTTCTATTTTTGCCGTGGGATATTTTGCAAGGCCCTTAGGTGGCTTGCTCATTAGTCATATTGGCGATCGATATGGGCGTAAAAAAAGTTTAATGCTTTCGGTAAATTTGATGGCATTTGCGACTTTAGGAATTGCTTTATTACCCGGTTACGCACAAATTGGTATTGCGGCGCCACTATTACTTCTGCTGCTGCGCTGTATTCAAGGCGCAGCTGTTGGGGGTGAAATTCCAGGTGTAGTAACTTATCTGACGGAATATTTCCACACACAAAATCCTATCTTTGCTATTTCGATGGTATTGGGTGGAGTGACAGCATCTAACTTAATTGCAAGCGCATTAGGTTATTTTTTAAGCGCTCATTTCTCGGTAGAATTTATGCAGAGTTATGGTTGGCGAATCCCATTCTTGATTGGTGCCATTTTAGGTTTAGTTGGGGTTGTGATTCGTAAATATACGCAAGAGACTGCAATTTTTATTGGTTTGTTAGCCTCGCGTGCTATTTATCGGGTGCCAATGAAAATTGTTTTTCAACAATATGGATTGCGTGTATTGTTAGGAGCTGCAATGACCGCTTTAACTTCAGCAACCATTTTTATTTTTTTATATTTGCCGGTTTTTGTCCAAACGATTTTAAAGCAAACGAATCAAAACGCATTTCTTTTATCGAGCGTGGGTTTTGCCGCTTTAAGTTTCTTTACGATTTTATGGGGCAGAAAAAATGCAAACGTTTTTTTAGGTTGTGTTGGTGCAATCCTTGTTGTTTCAACGGCAGGCTTTTGGGCTTTTTCCACGCATTATGGTTTAATCATTTTTTGTATTGCGTTAAGTTTTTTTGTGGGAATGGTGAATGCTTGCTACCCATATTTTATCGGTCAATTATTCCCATCAGAAGTGCGTTATACTGGCATTGCAAGCGCTTATAATTTAGGCGTGGCTTTTTTTGGTGCGCTTGCGCCAGTCGTGCTGATGAATTTGTATAAAATTTTTCGCGCAGTTTATGCGCCTTTGTGGTTTTTAGGGATTGCTAGCCTTTTTACTTTATTTGCGTTAATACTTCGCCGGCGTATAAAGTAGATCAATTAAAAGGCTTTAAACATTTGCGCTGCGCTACCTTGTAATTTTTGTAATAAACTTTTTTTCGCCATAAACTGAATTTCAAAAATATTGGCATGTTTGCTTGCCAGCATTAAATAATCATCGCTCGTCATTAATCGGTCAACGAGTTTTAATTTTTGTGCATCAACGGCAAGCCAATAGTCACCAGTGGCAACTTCTTCGATATTTACGGCGGGGCGATAAGTTGATACATAATTTTTAAAGGCAGTATGAATTTCTTCTAAATCTTCCTTCATTTTTTCACGGCCTTCTTCCGTATTTTCGCCAAACAAAGTTAAGGTGCGTTTGTATTTGCCGGCGGTAATTTGTTCAAAATCAATATTATGTTTTTTCAAGAAACGGTGAAAGTTTGGCATTTGGGCTATGACGCCAATAGAACCAATGACGGCAAATGGTGCGGCAATAATTTCATCAGCGACAGCAGCCATCAAATAACCACCGCTTGCAGCTACTTTATCAATGCATACAGTCAGCGGAATATGCTGTTCTTTAAATCGCACTAGTTGTGATGCAGCAAGGCCATAACCAGAAACCATGCCGCCAGGACTTTCCAGTTTGATAACAACTTCATCTTCGGGTTTAGCAATTTGTAGAACGGCGGTAATTTCTTCGCGAAGTGATTTAACTTGAGAAGCTTGCAAATCGCCTTCGAAATTTAAGACAAAAATATTTTTTTTAGTTTCGGTATTTTTTTTGGCGGCTAATTTTTTTGCTTTTTTAAGCGCTTTGCGAGCTTTTTTGTCTAACACAATTGATTCTAATTCAGCTGCAGTTTCTTCAAGCTTGTCATTTAATTTTTGGACTGACAAAGTGCCAGGCGCATTTTTATTCTTACTCAAAACGGCAACTAAGCCAGCAACAAGAACAAGGATAGCAATGACAATAGTGAATGTTTGAGCTAAGAAAATGAAATAATGCATCCAAGGGTGTGTCATGGGATTGTCTCAATTTTAAGTGTCCGAAAGCTTACCTGAGCTAATTAGGAATGGCAAGTGAGAAAGTATTAATGCAGTAGGTTATTTTGTCTGGTAGGGGTTTAATTAGGTGGGCGCTTCGCCCCCTCACCCCTAACCCCTCTCCCCGGTGGGGAGAGGGGAACACCCCCTTCCCCCCATCGGGGAGAAGGGCTGGGGATGAGGGGGCTGAAGTAGCACCAAGCCACTCCCTTCTCCCCACCGGGGAGAAGGGCCGGGGATGAGGGGGCGGGAGTAGCACCAAGCCACTCCCTTCTCCCCACCGGGGAGAAGGGCCGGGGATGAGGGGGCGGGAGTAGCACCAAGTCACTCCCTTCTCCCCTCGGGGAGAAGGGTCGGGGATGAGGGGGTGAAGCGGCACCAAACCACTCCCTTCTCCCCACCGGGGAGAAGGGCTGGGGATGAGGGGGCGGGAGTAGCACCAAGTCACTCCCTTCTCCCCTCGAGGAGAAGGGTCGGGGATGAGGGGCGAAGAGCGGAAAAAAGAGAAAAAACACTATGCAAGTAGAACCTCAACAAAAACAGCGCGCGCGAGAACTTCGCCGTAAAGCAACTGAACGAGAAAAAGAGCTTTGGCATTATTTACGTGACCGTCGGTTACAAGGCTATAAGTTTAATCGTCAGTTTCCGATTGGTCCTTATATTGTCGATTTCGTCTGTCGCGACAAAAGACTGGTAGTGGAGGCAGATGGTAGCCAGCATAATTCTCAGAAAAGTTATGATGAAAAGAGAACATGCTTTTTAGAAAAGATGGGCTATAAGGTATTACGTTTTGAAAACGCTGATATTTTTCAGCATCTTGCTAAGACGCTGAAAACAATTTTGATGATGTTGGAGAAAGGATAGAGGGGCTGGTTTGGTGTTACTCCAGCTCCTTTATCCTCTGGTCTAGTTAGTTTGGTGCTACTTCAGCCCCCTCATCCCCGGCCCTTCTCCCCGATGGGGAGAAGGGAGTGACTTGGTGCTACTTCAACCCCCTCATCCCCGGCCCTTCTCCCCGGTGGGGAGAAGGGGGTGGTTTGGTGCTACTCCCGCCCCCTCATCCCCGGCCCTTCTCCCCGATGGGGAGAAGGGGGTGGCTTGGTGCTACTTCAGCCCCCTCATTCCCGCCCTTCTCCCCGGTGGGGAGAAGGAAGTGTTCCCCTCTCCCCACCGGGGAGAGGGGTTAGGGGTGAGGGGGCGGGAGTGGCACCAAACCAACTTCCCCTTGGAGGTCAGGAACGAAGCTAGAACCAAATACGGTTTAATAAACTTACCCATCGGTGGTAAAATAAACACCCGGAAAAACCTTATGTTAAAATAAGCCATCTAAAAAATCAGATATTCACTATGACCCATAATGTATTTTGCCAAAAGTTAAAAAAGCAAGCGGAAGGCTTAGATAAAGCGCCATTTCCCAATACTTTAGGGCAACAAATTTACAATAATATTTCTAAAGAAGCTTGGCAGCAATGGCTTGCTCGGCAAACCATGTTTATTAATGAAAACCGTTTAAACTTATTAGAACCTAAGGCGCGAGAATTTTTGATGCTAGAGATGAAGAAATTTCTCTTTGAAGATCAAGACCGTAAGCCAGAAGGCTATGTTCCGCAGAAATAACACATGATGCTTGTTTCCCGACATCTTGGCTTACAGCCTTACGAACCTATTTGGCAGGCAATGCAGCGTTTTACGGATACGCGCAAGCCAGAAACAGCGGATGAAATATGGTTCTTGCAGCATTTTCCAGTCTATACGCAAGGAATGGCGGGTAAGCCTGAGCATATATTGAATCCTGGTGATGTCCCGGTGGTGGCTATTGATCGAGGCGGTCAGGTAACGTATCATGGCCCCGGTCAATTGGTGGGGTATGTCATGCTAGACGTTGCACGTCGGCAGTTAGCGCCGCGCCAATTAGTGAGCTTGCTAGAAAAAGCCTTAATTGAGCTGTTATCTTTTTGGAAAATAGAGGCTTATGCTCGGCAAGATGCGCCGGGCATTTATATTGAAAATCGCAAAATCGCCTCGCTTGGTTTGCGAATCCGGCGTAATGCCTCCTATCATGGTTTAGCTTTAAATATTGATATGGACCTTGCGCCCTTTTATGGAATTAACCCATGTGGATTTAAAGATATCGCGATGACACAGTTGAAAGAGTTTGTGCCAGATATTTCGCTGCAGCAAGTCGAATATTTATTATCTTCTATCTTAATGAAGGAATTAGGAAATGCATACTAAAAAACCTGTTCATGGCATTTTGCTATTAGATAAGCCTATAGGTTTATCTTCTAATCAAGCTTTGCAAAAAGCTAAGCGTGTTTTGGGTGCGCAAAAAGCAGGCCATACAGGAAGTTTGGATCCAATGGCAACGGGCTTGTTACCGATTTGTTTTGGAGAAGCAAGTAAGTTTGCACAATACGGTTTATCTGCCGATAAAGCTTACCATGCTGTGATGAAGCTTGGTGTATCAACCACGACGGCAGATGCTATGGGCGAAGTGCTTGCTGAATACCCAGTTCCTGAAATTACCTCTGAGTTATTAAGCGATATTCAATTAAGCTTTAAAGGCGAGCAAATGCAAACGCCACCGATGTATTCGGCGCTGAAGCAAAATGGCGTGCCTTTGTATCGTTTAGCAAGACAGGGTGTTACGGTTGAACGTGAAGAACGTAATATTTATATTTATGATTTGCATCTAAAGCAAATGGGTTATGATCATATTAGTTTCCATGTTGCTTGCAGCAAAGGTACGTACGTGCGTACTTTAGCGGAGGATATTGCCAAAGCTTTAGGGACGGCAGCTCACTTGGTTGAACTGCGTCGCACGAGAGTCGGGCATCTTGAAGGGCCTATGGTGACTTTAGAAGCATTAGCTAATAGCTATCATATGGAAGAGGTGCAAGCTAACGTGCTGTTGCCAGTTGATGCGCTCATTACGCATTTGCCCAAATTGGTCGTTGATAAAGCAACTTGTCAGGCATTGTTTCAAGGCAAGATGGTGTTCCATGAAGGGGATGAAGCGTTAGCGAGTGCAAACGCTGTGGTCCGCCTTTATACCGAAAATGACCAATTTTTTGGTGTGGGCCGGATGGACGCCACCAATTATTTACAGTCTGAACGCTTAGTCAGCGCGGAATACTTGAATGAGATTTTATAAAAAGCATTTAATTCTTTTGTAAAATATTCTGCGACTCAGCTACATGAAGATATTCCACGTCGAGCCTTTTATCACTCAGCCATTGCCAAGTATTGCCGCTATTGGTAATTTTGATGGCATGCACCGCGGCCACCAATTTATTTTGCAAGAGTTAAAAGCTAAAGCACGTGAGTTGGGTTTGGCAAGCACAGTGATTTTATTTGAGCCACAACCGCAAGAATTTTTTAACCCTAAAAATGCGCCTGCACGTCTACAAAGCTTTCGCGATAAGCTTGCTATCTTGCAACAGTTTGGAATTGATCAAGTAATTTGCTTGCGTTTTAATCAAGTGCTAGCGGACCTTCCACCAGAAAACTTCTTGCAGCTTTTAAAAAACCATTACCATATTGAAGCTTTAATGCCAGGGCGTGATTTTTGTTTTGGTAAAAATCGTGCTGGCAACGTGGCTTTTTTAAAGGCGGCAGGTGAAAAAATATTTGAAATTCCCGATGTACAAGAATCACAGCAGCGTGTAAGTAGTACTCGCATTCGCGAATGCTTGCAAACAGGGGACTTTCTGCAAGCGGCTAAACTGTTAGGTCATCCTTATAGTATTAGTGGCAAAGTAGGGCATGGCGCTAAACGTGGAAGATTATTAGATTTTCCAACGGCAAATATTGCCTTAACGCGTAAGCGTAGCCCGGTTCATGGGGTATATGTTGTTGCCGTGCAATTACCTTCTGGCGAAAAAATGTATGGTGTTGCCAACGTAGGTGTTCGGCCAACAGTTGCTACTGAAGCCGCGTGGTTTTTGGAAGTCTTTCTTTTCACCCATCAAAATGATTTAAATCTTTATGCTCAACGGATTCAAGTGACGTTTTTGCATAAACTTCGCGATGAAAAACGTTTTGACTCTCTCGATGCTTTAAAGTTTCAAATTCAAAAGGATGTTGATGAAGCTTTGGAGTACTGCGCTACTTTAAGCGCTTCATAACTTTCATCCTTGTCGATAGCCTGTAACAGAGTTTAGCTTGCAAGCCGCATAAGCAATTGCGATTGGTTTAATGAAAATAGGCTTTGTAGGAAAGTCGAATATTTTAAGAAAATTGATCAAACGTTCAATCTTTGTGCCTTGACTTTTTAGCCTAACAATTTAAGATGGGACAAGATCTAGTGAAAAAGAGGCGATATGGCAGATAAAACCAAGGAAGAGCGTAAGCCGTCCAAAATCAAAAAGTCTATCAGGTTTCTGTTCAATGTACCAGCCTGGTTGGGGACGGAATCCATCCATGAAGGGGCAAGTTGGATAGAGCAACTGTTTAAAAAAGTCTTTTTTCGGGCGCCAACGCAAGGTGATGCTGAAGATTTTAATGCAGCTGTCGCTCGCTTAAACATGGATGACGCTGCGTTAGAACAACAACAAAAGCGTTTCTTTAAAACCAGCTTAGTTTTTTTGTTGCTTGCCATTTTAGATTTATTTTATTTAGCTTACTTATGGTCCCGAAGTTCATTATTGGTGAATCTAGGGGTCTTGGTTGTTTTTGGTTTGTTGTTAATCCAGGCTTATTTTTACAGTTTTTGGAGCTTTCAGATTAAGCAAAGAAAACTAGGTTGCACTTTTAAAGCATGGTTAAATTGGATACTTAGGGGACGTGTATGATTCGCATATTATTAGCTATTGCCTTATTGCTCGGCTTACCGGGATTTGCATTAGCACAAGATAGTGGTTCCGTGTTAGGCATGCCAAATGTTACCGATACTTCGGTGATATTTTTATCTTATGTTTTTGGTGCGGTAAATGGTGTGCTCCATGGTTCAGGCTCGCAAATCATGGGGGCAATGTTTGCTAAATTTAATAGTGCTATCTTAGTACTTGGCGGCTTGGTTGTGATGTATACCACCTTGATGAGTATTTTAAATACCGCACATGAAGGCGAAATTATGGGTAGAAAATTCCACTCATTCTTTGTGCCTTTCCGTACCGCTCTAGGTATTTTGTTAATTGCGCCAACAGCAACTGGTTATTCTTGGATCCAAGTACTAGTGATTTGGGTAGTGCTACAAGGCGTTAGCGCGGCCAATATGGTGTGGAATGCCGCAGTAACTTACTTAATGCAAGGTGGCGCGATCATTGTGCAAAACCAAGACACTTCGGGCTTTCTTGGCTTTAAGGGGCAGGGCGTTAGTGGTCAAGCACAAAGTATATTAAGCGCAGTTACTTGCTTAGAATTAACTCGGCGTGCTATTGACGAATCAGTCTATAGCAGCAGCGGTGCAATCACAGCGCCATCACAAGACCCGCTGGAAAGTGTTTTCAAAGGGATTCGGGATAATAGCCAATCGGCATCTGGCCTTTTTACCGTCGATATGCCCAATTATTTGCCTGCAAATTCAGGTACATCTTCTCCAGACCAAGGCTGGAGTTTTTTAACAGGCATGTGTGGCAGTCTGAGCTTTAACAAATATGATGCTAACCAAGCTTTAGGCTTGGAACAAATGATGACGGATGTTAGTGAAGCCGTGCCATCCTTTACTTCAACCTGTGATGCAAAATGTTATGATAGCAGTGGTAGTATCGTAGATTGCCCCGCAGGCAGCATTATCCCTAATGACGCCGCAAGCTGCCCCACGGAAGGAACTTGTTATGCAAATGGATTTATTAAAAGTGCGCAAGTGAATCCTTTCAAAGTTGCCTCAAAAACAGTGCCTATTTTATCTTGGTGTAATCCTTCTCCAGGGTTATCCGCTTCGGCTACTAATCCATCAAACTTAATGTTAACTTATAACACGGCAATTATGGATTATATGGGCTTAGCGCAAACCAATAATCAAAATACAACACAAGCGTTTGATGAATATGGTACCGACCCAACTAAAAACTATCATGATGCCCTCAATGATATCCTTAATCCAAACGTAAAGGATATAAGCTCGACAACAAATGAAGTGGCAGGGAATGGCTGGTTTATGGCAGGCGCTTACTACTTTAAATTGTTGCAGTCTAACGAAAATGCTCAATTAAATCATAGTAGCGGTTCTGTCGGCTGGACTATTAGTGGGCCTAAGTCCCCAGGTTTTACTCAGAGTTTTGAGAGCAAGTTTTCTGTTGCCGGTTCAGAATTTTTAGCCCAAGAAGATTATTTTAAAACATGGTTATTGCCATTTTTTAATGATAACTCTGGTTCTCTGACACCAGCATCTGATCCTGCCAATAATAGCTTAGTTAACAATTTTGATCAGGCACAGCAGCAAATCAGTGTTGGCCATACCCACGTGACGCTCCAAACGCCTAGCGCAACGGGCATTACCACGGGTGGTTGGATTGTACTTAATGCGATCTTGCCTGGCTTGTCAGACATGATCACTTCCTTTACGGCTTTAATGCAAGCGCAGCAAAATAATGCTAACCCCGTCATCCTCATGATGATTTTTGGTTCAGGTATGTCGGCGACGGCGATTGCAATTTGGTTAACGGCTATTGGAGCTTTAAGTATCATCGGTTTTGCAACATCGATTATTCCTTCAGTAACCGTCAGTGACGTATTTACCACGATTGGTGTGGTCATTACGCCATTACTGTCAGCGATTCTGCTTCCTATGTTTGTTACCGGTATCATGCTGGAATATTACTTACCCATGGTGCCGTTTATGATCTTTAGCTTCGGGGTGGTCGGTTGGATTGTCGGGGTCATTGAAGCGATGGTCGCAGCTCCCATCGTGGCATTCGCAATCATGAATCCTGAAGGAAGTGATGTTTTTGGTAAAGCAGATCCTGGCGTGATGTTATTGTTAAATCTGTTCTTACGTCCATCGCTCATGATCTTCGGTTTAGTGGCGGGAATCATGGTTAGCTACATTGGCGTTTGGATCATTAACGAAGGCTTTGCGCTTATATTGCCAGCGATTACAGCAGTGCAAACAGGTAACTATATTTCGCAATCTGAGGGAACTGGGGTTGGTTTTGGTTTATTCTTTATCTGTCCAACTTGTGGTTTAACAGACGCGATGACATTGGCCATTGAAGCGTTAATTGGCGCGGTCGCGCTTCCTGTCATGTACTTGTTAATGGTGATGCAGGTTATTAATCGTTCCTTTACTTTAATTTATATCTTGCCCGATAAAATCACCCGCTGGATGAGCGGTGGTATGCAAGAAAGCCTTGGCTCGGAATGGTCAGGTGCTGAAAAAGATGTTAAAGGCGGTGCAGAAAAAGCTGCGGGTGCGCTTGGCGAAGGTGGCCGTGGTGGCGCAAGCGGTGCTGTCGATCGTTATCGTCAAAGACGCAAAGATGCGAAAGACAAAGCAGAAAAAGAAGGCACAGTGGCTAATTAACTTGATGCAATTTTGGCAAAGGTTGCAGTATGCTGAGGGCGGCTTGATAGCCGCCCAATGCAATTAGACTATTCAAGCATTAAAAAAATAACGAGGTAAGCATATGGGTAGAAGAGGCACAAATAAACCACGTTTTCGTCGAGTCAGCTCATCTCCTAGCTTGGTAGATTTTTTAAATGGCCGTTGGGGTAGTGATACGGTTGATAGCCGAGATGCGAGCTATTTAGTGGGCTACAAGCTCATGCTTGAGCGCTTAGCCTATCACCCGGACAATGAAAAAAAACTTGCAACAGTTTTGCCACAGTTGGAAAATGCTGCCCATGAGCTTGAAAAGAAAGTTGGCGAAATTATTAAAGTCAATTTTTTCACCCAACGCAGGATTGAAAAACAAATCGAAAAAATCGCAAAATTTTATGATGAACTTCTAACATTAGCTGTTTCACATGAAAAAGGTTTTGAAGAGTTAAAACATCATTATCAGCGTTTTTACGCTTATATCAATCAAAAGATTACCCCCAAAAATCCCCAGCTGGCGCGCCAGTTATTAGGGGCTTATAAAGAAGCCTATGAAAAAATTCTTAAAGCACGCAAATCAATTGATGGTGATTTAAAAAAACCTTGTGCAAATTATGCGGAATATTTGCATGTGAAACGTTACCAAGAAAGTGTTTTAAAGCCAGGGCAAGAGGCATTAAACAAGCAAAGTAAGCTAGTAGAAGAGGCATTAGCAAAATTTTCTGCAGCGCCTGTGTGGGAAAAGGGTGTGCATAAGCTTGACCCTCGTGAATATATAGTGCCACCAGCGCCAGGTGGAGCGAGTCAGCAAACTTCAATTAATTTAAAGCGTATCGATGATATTTTTGATGCATTTTCGCGCGAACTACAAAGCATTAAAACGCTTCAGCTTGATAAACAACTACGTTCTGTTACAGAAATTCAAGCAGATGCCATCTTTATTTATAACAAATACTTTGGTGCTGACACAGCAGCTGCTAGTCTTATTCGAGACGTTGAAGCCTATCAAAAATATCATGCGCAGATGCCAGGCTCAGAGCCATTAAAACCTGCAACACTAGCACTTTTTAATGACGTCAAAAAATTCCGTGATGATGCATATAAATATTGTGGTGTGAATTTATTAGATCAGAAGGTTGAAGAAAAAACTTTTGGTTTGGTGGAGCGGGCTCATATTCATCAAGCAATGGTTCAGATTCAGGAAAAAGTTGCCGCATTGCAAGAGAAAAAAGATCTTGGAGAAATTGGTCGTTATATTTTAAGCATTCAGAATGATCCCCCATTTAAAAAATTATTAACATCAAGATTTCCAGTTGGTTCTTCTGATGAGACGTTACAGAAAGCTGTGGCTGGTTATTTAGCACAATCTTCTTCTAATGCTTTTGATGCAAACTCAAATCCAAACATCACTGTTAGTTCCGCAGCGGTTCAAACCGAAATTCAACGATGTCAGTATGCTCTTGTTACTGCGAAAAACTATAAAGAATGCGCTGATAGTTACACCAGATATTTTGCACAAAAAGGAGAGGAGATATCCCCTGCTCAGCGTTTTATCCAACAGGTAGAGGCTTATGAACAAAAATTGGCTCATAATCAAAATTTGCCAAAACTAGATCCAGCTATTCTAGGTCTATATCACCAGGTAAGAGGCTATAGAGATGCTATTTTTAACCTCTACTTGTCTAAGGGGGAATTTACTAACGGATTTAATAAAGATAAAAAAGTTGTTGTAAATCAAAAAAATAGCCCTCGAGTAGGTGTTGCTTTTGAGGAGCTTATAAGGGGAGTGCAAAATCTTCAAGGAATCTTATCTCAGAGCGACGCGGGAAAAGCTATTGACGAGTATCAAGCAGCATTTGGTCCAGAGGGGAGGTTAGGGAAATTTATAAATACAGTCAGTGAGGCTAAAAAACAGTTAACAGCAGGGCAAAGTATTACGCCTGAAATTGAGGATTCTTATAATCGCTTAATAAAATTTCGTGATGGAATTGCACAGTACTATCAAGTAAACAGACTAACTCCCTCAAGCCTTCCTTCCTTACCAAGCCCGGCGTCCGCGCCAGCAGATATTAACCCTTTTAAAGTGTCGCCAAAACTTCAAGCATTAGATCATACGATTAACCAGCAACTTACGAGTGAAGCAGCCGAAAAAGATAAAATTGAAAGCATTCAAAGTGCTATTAAACAAGCCAGTGATAATCCAACTATTAGCGCACTTCTAAGTCAAGCTCATCCTTCGGGCTCACCAGAAGAGGCTTACCAAAAAGAAGTCCGCGATTATTTTGCAAGTTTATACCAACGCTTTACGCCAAGCGCACCCGTGACACACCCCTTAGGTAAGCTTGCACAAAATGCAGAGGTAAAAAAATATCAGGAAAAAGCGAGCCAGCTTGCCAAAGGCTTTAAGAAAAATATGGATAAGCTGTATCAAGACTTAAAAGATGGTACAGTCAGCTCAACTGAGTTTAAAAAGACTTCTGAATGGCTAGTCTCAGAGCATGAAAAGCAGGTAAAAACACTTGGCGAAGAATTTGAATCAAAATTTGATGACATTGCTAAAGATACAGCGCAATATGGCGACACAGGCAAAGAGGCGCAAGGATTTTTTAATAAGTCGCAAGAAGCGCTTTTAAATCAATCCACGCAGTATGTCCAAGCCGTTAAAGATAATATTCAAAAAGCGGATGAAGAACAAAAAAGCCGTGAAAGACGCCGTTTGTTTTTAATCATGACGCAACCTGAGCTTTTCCCCGCGACGGATGAAAAAGCCCGCCAACGTATCGAAGAAGCTATTGATAAGCTCAAAGATGATTATCTGAGTCAATTAGATAAATATAATGATATTCGCTTAGGGCCTGGTACACAGATCAAAATGCATTACACGCCTGGAAATGAAATGGACCGCGAAGGCCATTGGAATCCGGGTGAATATGAAATTCTTGTTAGCGATGACTCCCCAGAAAGTATGGCTGCTTTGGACTTAGCCATTGACTTAATTCTTGAGCGTAAACGCAGAAATGGAACGGCCGAAAAAGATTTAAAAATTAACCTTTCAAAAATTGGTACTAACCAAGCAAGCGCGCTTCGCCTTATTCAACGCTTAGAAGCGCGAGGCATTCAATATGAAATTACAGATCCGAAATATAAAGCAGGTCCTAAGAGAACAGCACTTTTAGATGCCGTTGCAGTTGGCGTCAATCGTGAAAAAGTAAAAACAGAAACAGGTGATTACTTAAAAGCACTGGCGCGTGTAACACGTCAACAAGACGATAAAGTTAATAAAGAGGGCCAAATTACAACACGCCATGGAGTGACGATAAAAATCCCTGAAATTCCTAGCAACGCTAAGCCTGAAGATTTGCGTGAAGCAAGAAAAAGGCGTGAATCGTTGGAGGCAACTGCAGCGGTCATTGCTGCGCATTATCCTCCTGATGGTGGTCAAGATAACATGATGGATTTTTTCAAGAGCCTTGTAAAAATCAATATGGATTTGCAACGTAAATGTGGAATGAATCTCCAGCAATTGCGTGCAGAAGTTTTTTCACTGAACAAGATGGGTCCTGAAGGCAGAAAGAAACAAGGGGTAACAGAAGATCGTTTTCAAGAGCTTAAGGCGTTTCTGGAACAGGCCAAAGAGAACATTAAGTCTCTCAATTTTACTGACAGTTGTAAGGAGCGTTTAAAAAATCTAGAAAAAATGGATTTACTTGGCGCTGGCGCAGTAGGTTTTGATAAGCCTGAAAATGTTGATGACTATGCCATAATGCTGCGTGAAAAGATAGATGAGTATCTTAAGCTTAGTTGTGCAATATCGTCTTTGGGGATAGAGGCATCGGTGTCTTTGTCTTTAAGGAATGTGGCAGTAAGCTTACTCCGCGATGTGAACGAACTTGAAGGGTTATGCAGAAAAGCTGGGCGTGATCCTGATAAATTGATGAATGCTTACCTAGGAAAATCGTCAAGCGAACTTAAGGATGGTTTATCCAAAGCACTAACAGTTGTCGGCCGTATTATTGCTTCTCCTTTACTGCTGTTGGAAGGGGTTATTAGCGGAATAAATGCATTAACATCAGGTATAAAATCTAAGCTTACGAACGATACCTCTTTTCCAGAAGAAGCACCGGCTATTCCTCTGCCATCATCGTTGATTTTTTCACCCTTAAGCCAAGCAGAACCTGATGCTGCACTCAGCAGGTTTAGTCGTGCGACGGGAGCGCGTGCCGAGGAAACGGAAGAACAGTTAGCAGAGCAGAAAATGCGGCTTAAAATCTATGGCGAGCTGCTAGAAGAAACTTCTAAAGCAGATCTTACGCAACATTTAAATGATTTATGTCAGCAATTGCATCAATTAGCGCCAATAACCATGCCAATGTTGATGACAGCTATTCATGAAGGAAAAGTTCCGGCTTTTGCGGCATTGTTATTAACACAAAATCCTGAGACAGGTCTTTATTATTCGTTGAGCGATGGTCAAGTGCTGGCTCGAGCAGCGCAGTTAGAGCAGCATGAAGGTGGTGCAAACGCGGCTGGCACGCTTGCTTGGGCGAGGGAGGCTTATGTTACAGCAAACAGTGATGTAATAGCTGCTATTTTAGATAGGAAGGCTCCAAAGGTAAGTTTTCCAACAAACTACGTTTATCCACGAGATAAGTCTTTACGCGAAAATATTCAACAGGTTGGAAAAACACTCGCTGAGGCTAAGCAAACGCTCCGCAAATTAGAGGACGAAGCTAAAGCAAGCGGCTTAACAGAGCGAGAAATTGAGCAATTGCCAGAGATAAAGCAAGCGGAATCTGCAGTTGAAAGACAGGAAGCGATAAAAGAGGCTCTTTATGCTTTGCGTAGGAAAATTTCTTTTGCACCTCTTGCTAACAAGTCTGCAACAGGCCCACAAGTAATCAGCGATTTGTTGACAACATCTCAGTTTGAAGCTTACTGTAATATGAAGGAAGATCAAGGTCAAGCTCAAAAATTAACTAACATTACTAGTGCGGCCAGGGCGAATCTTCAAACTGTACAAGATGCGCAAGTTCAGAGCGGCCCAACGGATCCGGATCGGGGTCCAATGCAAATTTATAGTTCACATCTCCATCAAAAGATTGAAGAAATAAAAGCTCGTTTTAATTGGCTGCAAAAAAAATCGGAAAAGGCAAATCAACAGGCAGAAATAACAGTGTATGCCGAAGCCTTGCGCGAGCAGTTATCTTTGCGAGTACCTACAGTGCTCGACCGAGCTTGTCATCAAGCAAGTGGCTATGGGCCTACAGAAGAGACGATGCACTTAGTGCGGAAAGAAACCTTAGATGTTTTGCTTAATAGCAAAAGTATAGGTTTTAACCAAAAGATTTATGGTAGCCTCACTCAGCAGGACGTAGAGACGCTAGATCGGTATAAACCGCAAGCGGTTCATTTTACCCACAGTTTAAGAAAAACGGTGGAAGAGTTGCAAAGGTTTGGCCAAGAATTTAGCTTAAATTTAACGTCACCGGAAGAACGAAATAACTTTAGTCAGTGTTTTGCTGAGATACTGCGCGAGCGTGTGCTTGAAATATTTGAGAAAAAAGAACAGCTTTTGGGGCAGGCGCATGCGGACCAAGACATTTTTTTAGCTTGGAGAGATGCGCTTCATTTACTTGCTGAGAAAGATAATAGTCTGCCTGCTCCTACTACACCCTTTGATGCTGAAAACGCTGTCGAAAAGGTGATTAAAGCTGATAATCCATTAGGTTCTTTAAGCAGGCTTGAGAGTAAATTTATCGAAAGGCTCCAGGAGATCAAAACTATTAATGGGCAGATACCAAAACAAATGGTTGCAAATCTCGATGCGGCTGATTGTGATGAAGCGCTTGCAGATCTTAATAGTTTTATCAAAAAAAATATCGATGCTGCCTGCGAGCATGTAACAGGGGCACCCTGTAAGTTTAAAATAGAAGTGGGTAATGAAACTCAGTATAAACAGAGAGTTGCCTTAAAGATATTAGAGCGTAGCCAAGATCAGTTGCATTATTTGAGGGGTTCTACAGCAAGGGACTTTACAGCACCAGCGACTATGCTTCAACAGCGCTTATTGGCAAGGCTTGAGTCCCAGCTGGTGAGAGACGTTAATATCCTAAATATTACTGTTCCCTATGGTCTTGATTTAAGTTTTAAAGATGAAGTTAACTTTTCTCAGAGTACGGAACTTTTGACGCGTTTTGTTGAAAAATTAAAAGCGGTAGAAGAGTCTTACCAAAAACTTGCGCGGGAGTTAGGGGTGGATGAGGAAATTTTCGCGCCAATTATCCAAGCGCATGTAGCTAAGCAAATGCAATCATTGCGAGATTGTCTTGAAGATAAGGCTCAAGCAAAACCTCCAAAGCTAGAAGCAGAAAAAATATTTGAAGCTTTTAAGGACGCAGGTCTTCCCAAATTATGTACTACTCAAGCGCTAAGTGATTTAATACCTGGACAGGTAGTGGCTGCTATGGTGGTTAGAGCGAAAATTATCTATTCTTCTGGTTCTCCTGAGGAATTATTGAAGCAGCTCGAGCGAATTGATATTTTGCAGGTTAGAGGGCAAAGAAGTCGAAGTTTTTTCCAGTTGAAACAATTGGGCGATGAGAAGATCGGTAAAGATGATTTTATTGCAGGGATGCTTGAGTTTAATAGAATAGTTCAATCAGTTTCGCAGAAATTGCAGAAATTGCAGCAACTAATACCATCTGATGATTTAGTCAAACAGGGTGAGATACAGAAGATACAGACTCAGGTAAAAACCTATATTGAGGAACAAGTATCCCAATTGTATAAACACTTAAAGGGTAAAAACAAAGTGGGGGAAGTACTGACAGAAGCTGCCAGCAGCCCTGATGGATCTATGACTCCAGAGAAACTGGATGCGCTGGTAGAAGACATTTGTTTTCAATTGCAGCAAGATGACCAATCTGTTAGCTTGAGAGAATATCAGCCACTCTCTAAATAAAGCCATGTAATCATTTTGAGAGATGCAGGGTAATAAAGAATTAATATTTATGCAAAAATATATTTTCGGAAACTGGAAGCAAAACGGCGATTTTGCTTTATTACACACGATGGCTGAAGCTTTACGCTCCCAGCCTGACTTAAAGCATCACGTGGCAATTTTTCCGCCATTTGTTTATTTGCCGGAAGCTCAGCGTTTATTGGCTAATTCTGCTATTGCTATTGGCGCGCAAGATGTTAGCCCTTATGAGAAAGGTGCTTATACAGGTGAAATTTCTGCTAGCATGTTGAAAGAAGTCGGTTGCCAGTATGTGTTGATTGGCCATTCTGAGCGTCGGCATGTGTTTGGTGATTCAGATCAAATAGTCGTAGAAAAATTTCAACAAACACAGCAAGCGGGTTTGACGCCTGTGTTATGCATTGGTGAAACCCTTGAAGAATTTGAAGCAGGCCGCACTAAGGAAGTTATTCATCGACAATTAAAATTTGTTATGGAAAACCAAAACCTGATCAGCGCTACTGCTGACACTTCTCGCCACGCCAACCTATTTCTCATTGCTTATGAGCCAGTCTGGGCAATTGGCACGGGTAAAGCAGCGACTAGCGCGCAGGCACAAGCAGTGCATGCTTATATTCGTTCATTAATTTCTCGTGTTCCCATTTTATATGGTGGCAGTGTCAAGGCGGATAATGCGGCAGAGTTATTAGCAATGCCAGATATTGATGGCTTATTGATTGGTGGCGCTTCTCTAATTCCTGAACAATTTCTTACTATCCTTTCCGGCCACTATTAAAAAAGCGTAGTATTCACCAGGCTTTATTCTATGAGAAATGGCAATAGATGCCATTAAGCTGTAAAGTTTAGGTTTTGCTAGCTATATACGGCAGCCGTTTTTAGTATGCGTCGCTGCACCCCGTGGTGCGCGTATTGTAAACAGGAAATAGCTCAAGGTGTGCGAAAGTTTTGGTATTACTTGCGCGCGATATAAACAATAAGTTTAAAAATAATAAGTTTTTATCTTAGGTATTTATGAAAAGTTCTAAATCATCGATTTCAGCTTCAACGACGACGGCTGAAATATCAAAATTGCCATTTGGTAAAAAACCGCTTGTGCCAGTTCTAAGACAAGATTATAAATCACCTCAGCTGACGACCCACCTGGCGCAGGCAGCTGCGGGCTTGCGAAAGATCAAGGATTCTGCCTCTAAGCTAGATGCTGCGCCTCCTGTTCAAAAAAGACCTCAGCGACAGCCCGCCGCTTTACCTGAAATAAGGTCTTGGCGTATTACCGCGGACGTGGTAAGAGCACAACGCGAAAGTAGAATGCATAATCCTGTTTTGGGCTCGCCGACTCCACTACGAGGAAAAGGGGAAAAACAGAAAGTTGCGGCGGCAGCTGCGCCTAGCTCAGCATTAGCAGAAACGCTTATCCCTGTAGCTGTTGCAACGCAACAAGCTTCTGTGATGATTAAAAGTCTAGTTCCGGGTACTGCTGAGCCTCTAAAACAAGCTGCAATATTACCAGCAGACTTGCAGCAAGCTCAAGAAGCGTTACAAGCAAAATTACAACAGTCTCAAAGAAGTATGCAAGAGCATGAGGCATGGTTAGCAGAAGCTCGAAAAAGAATAGAGAAAACCCAAAGAAGTCCATCTGGAATTATCAGAGTACAGACGCTTTTAATTGGCGCATTCCGGCAGCTTAAGGAAGGGAGAGTAGTTGAAGAAAAAAAACTTGCAGAAATTAGGACGCTATGTGCTTTACTAAAATCTGAACTTGAGCAAATAGGACAGACGCAAAATATTCAGCATCTTGTAAGCTCTTTAACAACCTTACAAGCAAAAATTCGGCAGCAGGAAACGGTTTGGTTAAGCCATCCTGAGCAGTTTAATCACTTATTATTACAGCTTAGAGAGCTTGATAGCCATATACAAGCGTTGCAGCTTGATAAATTAGTTCTTATGCAAACAGCAACAGAGCCTTCACCAATAAATACCTATTTAAATAAAGATGCGATTAATTTTTTGGTTAATTTTAAAATAAACACAGTTGTTGTCTTAAAAAAGTTTAGATTAGAAAACCTTAAAGAAGCTTATAGTCGTGATCAAGCAGTTGACGCAATAGATTTATCTTTCTATTTAAGTGAGTTGCTACAAAAATGGATATTTTCTATTAACGAGCTTCAAGAACTTAATGAGACGCTTAATTCAATTAGCGCAGACATGAAGTGGATAGCTTTAAATCAAAAGCTAGAAGTCGAATGTGCGCAAGCCTTAAGCTATTTTGACGAGTTACAACATCGGCTTCAAATTCCTGAGGTTCAGGAGACAGATTTTCAAGCAGTGAAAGAGTTTCTGGGTGAGCAAAACTTGTATGTGGAATTTGATCCAGGTGCTGTTAGGGAAAATATTCGAAATGAAATAGCAAGACTTAATTTGGCTTATGAAGTTTTTGAGAAATTTTATCAATTATTTTCCTTAAGCGACATAAAACCTACTCAGCTTATAGCGGTATATGAAAAACAAAAATTAATTTTAGCGCAGGCAGAAGCAGCAGTTATTGATCTTCAAAAAAGTTTAATTCAAGATTTTGATTCTGAACAAATCTCAGTTGAATCTTTTGGGTTTCCTGAAGTGCGAGAGGTTGAGTCAGAGCAAGGCAGTAGCGAATCTTCAGAAGATGAAGCTGATTCAACGCAAACTTCGTTATCTCTATTGGCTGATGAAGAAAACAGGGGGCTTGCAACCGATGCGCTTGATGTAAAAACTAAAATCGCTTCTGCTATTGAAAAGGCGGCTATTTACCCTAAGGTAGTTAGGCTTGATGAGCAAAGACATAACCTTCAGGTTCAGCTCGGTTTGAATTTTAATGAGTGGGAAGGGCGGTGCCAGCGTTATTCTAGTGATGTGAAGCATACTAAAGATAGCCCGGTATTGCCTAATGTTATTTCTTGTTTAACAAATCTAAGCGGTGTGCTTTTAGTATTGTATGGTTTACCAGATTTAGATGTCAGTATAGAGCATTTGGCGCGTTTACAAGCTAAGCTTTTAGAGAAAGTTGGCTCAATAGAACCACAGAGTTTAAGCCTGCCATCGGAAGATATACAAGAATTAGAAGAATTAATTTTACTTATCAAAAAGCCTATAGGAGAGCTACGGGAAGAAATCATTAATCCACCGCTTATTTCTAAAGTAAATTCACTTGAGGGCAAAGTGGATTTTGATGATTGTTATAGAATTTTAGAAAGTATTAAATTAGTTGATATGGCATTATTGCATCAGAAAACCATGCTTGAATTACAAAATATTCAGCGCAGTGCTCAAGACTTTGATCAAGCGCGTCAAGTGTTTAACCAGGCTTTAGATGTTTTTCATAAGCTGCTGTCTGCTGACGAATGTGCAAAAGGAGAATTCGCCAATTTTTTTCAGCAACAATTAGGAGAGATGGCTGCAAAGACCCAACACATTACTGAAGGTTTAAGAAAATCGATTAGCACCCTTGAGAATATGGAAATATCTACTGAAAGAGCAGCTCAATTGGTTATGCATGAATCTTGGCAAGAGGCTGAGGTGCTAGGAAATAGCATAAGCGAAATTTATGAGCGAATTGCCACACTAGAGTTGTTTTTCTTTAGCGAGGATTCCCCTCAGCTACCCGAAATAGCAGCGAACCATGCGATCTTAATGGGCTTGGCAAAGCAGTTAGAATTTTACCGAAAAATAGCCGCAGATCTTTCTGAGGTTGTAAAATATAAACAAAGTGCAGCAACAACTTTAGCAGCTGCGCCCTCACAAGATCTTCCTGGGTATTTTGCTTATCGTGCTTTTGCAGAAGAGGAAGCTAAATTCTTTTTACACCAAGCAGATACAATAATTAAGCAGGCTGAGAAAGAATTTAATGAAGCTTCAAACATAACGATTTTAACTGAGCCTCCTTACGCTAAGCTTATGGCATCACAACCGAGTGGTTTATTTTCTGGCCCAAAACAAATGGAGCAATTTTCTACGGAAACAGCTGGTCATCGACTTATGCCAGAGCCTGGGCTTTAAATTATAGGGCTCTAAGCTTGGGCTGTTGCCACCTATTGGCGACAGCCCGCAGGCTGAACCATAAGCCCTAAGATTTCCATTATACTTACGGCTAATGACAAGCCCTTAAGATGGTTGGTTTTTTCCATCAGCTTTTAAAACATCGATATGCTCATTGTTTAAAAAATACTTCACACGCTTGTTTGCGTGCTTGGGATTTGTTTTTATAGGAAAATTATGCTCAAACTCACAAGCTCAAGCTTTTTCGGGAAGGATCAAGCTGTTGACCAAAAGATCTAATATTTTAGTATGGGCTTTCCCAAAACCTAGCATGCTAATTACCCATTTTTCTTAGGGAATTAAGAGTTTGCCTGCTATGCTTCAACCGTTCAACCTGCTTCTTTCTATTCTTCTTCAGAGAATTTTAAGGATACCTCTGGTCTATAGGTCTATAGGTGCTATGATTTCTCGTTTTAACACGGTATAATATTGGACTTTCATTTATTCGATAGGGTAGCAATGTATTCTTTTGTATTGTTTTTACACGTACTGATTTGTGTCGTGTTGCTGACCTTGATTCTTTTGCAGCGTAGCAAATCGTCTGATGTTGGCGCTTCTTTTGGTGCAGGCGCTTCGGCAACCATGTTTGGTGCTGCAGGTGCAACTTCATTTTTGGTGAAATTGACCGCTATTTTTGGTATACTTTTTTTCGCGACAAGTTTAACCTTAGGGGTTATGTCTGCGCATTTGGCAGTAGGAAAAAATACAGTTGAAAATGACGTCTTGGCGGCAGCGACACAGGCAAGCCAAGCGCCAAAACAACCAGCGGTAAATACGCCGGTGATTCCAGAAGGTCCAGCACCTTCTAAATAATGAGCAAGCCGACGTGGTGGAATTGGTAGACACACCATCTTGAGGGGGTGGCGGGGAAACCCGTATGAGTTCGAGTCTCATCGTCGGCACCATAAGTATAAATTGAGGGAGGTTTTGCCTCCTCGCCCCTAGCTCTCTCCCCGGAGGGGGAGGGGAATCAAAAACCCCCCTCGCCCCGCAGCGCGGGGAGAGGGGCCGGGGGTGAGGGGCCGCAAGCGGCACTAAAAACTATGACCGGTTATCTCTCAGCATATTTCTCTATTCTTGTCTTTATTGGAATTGGCATCGTTGTTGGACTCGTGCCTATTCTTGCAGGCCATTTAATTGGCAAAAAAAAACCGAATCCTATAAAAGATTCTGCTTACGAATGCGGTTTCCCTGCCTTTGAAAATGCGCGTTTGCCTTTTGATGTGCGTTTCTATCTGGTAGCAATTTTATTCATCCTTTTTGATTTAGAAACGGCTTTTCTTTTCCCTTGGGCTGTGACGCTGCGTACTACTAAAATCGCAGGGCTTGTGGCCATGGCAATTTTTGTTGGTGTATTAGTGTTAGGTTTTATTTACGAATGGCGTAAGGGGGCTCTCGAATGGGAGTAAAAGAATTTCAAGAGCAAGGCTTTTTTACCACCACGGTAGAAAAATTAGTCGAGTGGGCAGAGTCAGGCTCAATGTGGCCTATGTCATTTGGTCTTGCTTGCTGTGCTGTGGAAATGATGCATGCGGGCGCGTCACGTTATGACTTAGACCGCTTTGGGGTAATGTTCCGTCCTAGTCCGCGTCAGTCCGATGTGATGATTGTAGCGGGCACTTTGTGTAATAAAATGGCGCCCGCACTTCGCCGTGTTTATGATCAAATGGCTGATCCCAAATATGTTATATCGATGGGTTCCTGTGCTAATGGTGGTGGCTATTATCATTATTCGTATTCTGTGGTGCGTGGTTGCGACCGAGTTGTGCCAGTAGATATCTATGTTCCAGGCTGCCCACCGACAGCCGAAGCTTTACTTTATGGCATTATTCAGCTGCAAAATAAAATTCGCCGTGAGAAGAAGGTGATGGAAAGAGGTTAAATTTAGGGTTGGGTGGTACGGCCGCCCCCTCACCCTCAGTCCCTCTCCCCGCTGGGGAGAGGGAGGACGCTCTTCTTCCAGTGGAAAGAAAAGTGAAGAATGAGAGAGGGCTCCCTTCTCCCCTCCGGGGAAAAGGGCAGGGGATGAGGGGTGAGGCTTTTCCGTATGCAGGTGTGAAGTCGCCCCCTCACCCTCGGTCCCTTTCCCCGCTGGGGAGAGGGAGGTCGCTCTTCTTCCAGTGGAAAGAAAAGTGAAGAATGAGGGAGGGCTCCCTTCTCCCCTTCGGGGAGAAGGGCTGGGGATGAGGGGCGGGGCTGCCACCTTACCCCGAGGAAGGCAAGCGTTCCACCAACCAAACCTGTAGCATAATGTTTTTACGAGATTAAAATGCAAATAACCACATTACTAGAAAATGCACAACGTCATCTGGGCGATGCAATCGTAGACCATGTTATTGCCTTGAATGAACTTACGTTAGAAATTCAACCAGAAAAATTGCGTGAAACGGCTTATATTTTACGAGACGAGCCTGAACTTGCTTTCGAACAATGTGTAGACGTTTGCGGCGTGGATTATCTTGTTTATGGCGCTTCTGAATGGGAGACCTTTGAAGCAACTTCGACGGGTTTTGAACGGGGAGTTGAAAGATTAAATCCTTCTAAAACTTCTACGGCTTGGCCTAAGCCACGTTTTGCAGTGGTTTATCACTTGCTTTCTTTGAAGTACAACTGGCGCTTACGTCTGCGCGTTTTTCCTAATCAAGAAACTTTAATGCTAGATTCTTTAATAAGCGTTTGGCCTTCAGTCAATTGGTTTGAACGTGAAGCTTTTGATATGTTTGGTTTCTTGTTTAAAGACCACCCAGACTTGCGTCGTATCATGACAGACTATGGCTTTATTGGCCACCCATTCCGTAAAGATTTTCCTTTATCTGGTAATGTGGAAGTGCGTTACGATGCGGCTTCACAGCGTGTAATTTATGAGCCTGTTGAGTTGCCGCCACGTGTGCTTGTTCCTAAGGTGATTCGGAAAAAATAACTATGACAGAAATTCGTAATTACACGCTTAACTTTGGCCCTCAGCATCCGGCTGCCCATGGTGTACTTCGCTTGGTGCTAGAGCTCGATGGTGAAGTTATTCAGCGTGCTGACCCACATGTCGGTTTATTGCATCGCGCGACAGAAAAATTAGCAGAATCTAAACCATTTAATCAAAGCATTGGTTATATGGACCGGCTTGATTATGTGTCCATGATGTGTAACGAGCACGCTTATGTGATGGCGATCGAAAAAATGCTCGGCATTACACCACCCATTCGCGCTCAGTATATCCGCGTGATGTTTGATGAAATTACCCGTATCCTTAATCACTTGCTATGGCTTGGCGCAACAAGTTTAGATTTGGGTGCGATGTCAATGTTCTTGTATGCCTTTAAAGAACGTGAAGATTTAATGGATTGTTATGAAGCAGTATCAGGCGCGCGTATGCATGCAACCTATTATCGCCCTGGTGGTGTGTATCGCGATCTTCCAGATCAAATGCCAAAGTATGAACCTTCCATTTTTTGTAATGAAAAAGAAACGGCAAAACGTAACGCAAATCGCGAAGGTTCTTTGTTAGATTTCATCACCAATTTTACGGATCGTTTTCCAGGTTGTGTTGATGAGTATGAAACTTTATTGACGGATAATCGTATTTGGAAACAGCGTACGGTTGATATTGGTGTGGTATCGCCTGAGCGTGCATTAGCTTTAGGTTTTACTGGACCGATGTTACGTGCCTCAGGCGTTGCTTGGGATTTACGTAAAAAACAACCTTATGAAGTTTATGATCAATTAGATTTTGATATTCCTATTGGTTCAAATGGCGATTGTTATGACCGTTATTTAGTGCGCGTTCAAGAAATGCGGGAATCCAATAAAATTATTCAGCAATGTGTGAAATGGTTGAAAGCCAATCCAGGCCCAGTAATTATTGATGATCGTAAAGTAGCGCCGCCTAAGCGGGCAAATATGAAAACCAATATGGAAGCAATGATTCATCACTTCAAATTATTTAGTGAAGGTTATTGTGTGCCAGAAGGTGAAGCCTATGCAGCTGTTGAGCATCCTAAAGGTGAATTTGGCATTTATTTAATTTCAGATGGCGCGAATAAACCTTATCGTTTAAAGATTCGCGCGGCAGGCTTTCCGCATTTAGCGGCTTTAGAAGAAATGACCAAAGGTCATATGCTCGCTGACGTTGTGTCTGTGTTATCAAGCCAAGACATCGTGTTTGGAGAAATTGACCGTTAAGAGGTTTGTGCGGTCGCTATTGATTATTTTTGTAAGATATATTTATGAAACTCAAACAACTTGTTTCACCAGAAACACTCAGCCAAATTGACCATTGGATTACAAAATATCCAACCACGCAAAAACAGTCTGCTGTATTGCCGGTAATGATGTTAGTCCAAGATGAGCATCATGGTTGGTTAACGAATGAACTCATTGAAGCTGTCGCGGATTATTTAGGCATGTCGCATATTGCCGCTTATGAAGTGGTGTCTTTCTATACCATGTTTGAATCGCAGCCAATTGGTAAACATAAAATTTCCGTGTGCACCAATATTTCTTGCCAGTTAAATGGCGCAGAAAAGATAGTTGATCATTTAGAAAAACGTTGTGGAACTAAGCTTGGAGAGACAAGCGCGGATGGTAAATTCACGTTGCGTGAAGTGGAATGTATGGGCGCCTGTATCCGTGCGCCAATGTTAGAATACAATAAACAATATTATGAAAGTTTAACGCCTGAAAAAGTCGATGAATTGTTAGAAACGATGAAGTAATAACCGAGCCGCAACCGTGAGGGAGCGGATGAATTGAAAACTATGATCCAATTAAACCAAGTTTGTTACAGAACATTAAACCTACCAGAATCCTGGACGCTAAAAGCCTATGAAAGCGTCGGCGGTTGGTCTGTGTGGCGTAAAATTTTGCAAGAAAAAACACCGCCAGAACAATTGATTGCAGAATTAAAAACCGCTTCTTTACGTGGCCGTGGCGGCGCAGGTTTTCCAACGGGTTTGAAATGGAGCTTCGTGCCGCATAGTGCACCCGGGCAAAAATATTTATTGTGTAACTCCGATGAAGGTGAGCCAGGCACTTGTAAAGACCGTGATATCTTGCGTTATAACCCGCATCAGTTATTAGAAGGCCTTGCTATTGGTTGTTATATTATGGGTGCAACGGTAGCTTATAATTATATTCGTGGTGAATACGTTGAAGGTTTTGAACGTTGTGAGTCTGCCTTAAAAGAAGCGATCGCAGCAGGTTTATTAGGTAAAGATATTTTAGGTTCCGGTGTAGAAGTCAATATCTTTAACCATACAGGCGCAGGTGCTTATATTTGTGGTGAAGAAACCGCATTAATGGAATCGTTAGAAGGTAAAAAAGGCCAGCCTCGTTTTAAACCACCTTTCCCAGCAAACTATGGTTTATATGGCCGTCCAACAACCATTAACAATACCGAAACAATTAGCTCTGTGCCAGTAATTTTACAAAATGGCGCCGAGTGGTTTTTAAATTTAGGCGTTCCACCCAATAGCGGTGGCACGAAGATTTTCTCTATTTCTGGTCACGTAAATAAGCCTAATAATTTTGAAGCGCCATTAGGCACGCCATTTGCAACTTTGCTGGAGCTGGCGGGTGGTGTGCGTGAAAACCGTAAAATCAAAGCGGTTATTCCTGGTGGTTCATCTATGCCAGTATTACCCGGTGATGTAATGATGCAAGTGAATATGGATTATGACTCCGTACAAAAAGCGGGTTCCTCCCTGGGGTCAGGTGCTATTATCGTCATGGATGAAACAACATGCATGGTCAAAGTACTGGAGCGCCTTTCACGTTTTTATATGCATGAATCTTGTGGTCAGTGTACGCCTTGTCGCGAAGGTTCTGGTTGGCTATGGCGTGTTGTGCACCGAATTGAAAATGGTGAAGGGCGCCCAGAAGATTTAGAAACATTAGACCGTGTTGCTGCAAATATTTGTGGTCGAACGATTTGCGCATTTGGTGAAGCAACGGCTTGGCCAGTGCAAGGAATGCTGCGTCATTTTAGGGATGAGTTTAAATACCATATTGAGCATAAAAAATGCTTAGATGGCTGCAGCTGATTAATCAATTAACATTATAAGGAAATGGTTATGCATAAAATGCTTTTAAAAATAGCTGTACTTAGTATTGCTTTAGGTGCATCAGGTATCGTACTTGCGCAAAGTGCTGCAAGTGCTAGCACAAGTCCAAGCTTTGGTGCTCAACAAGTAGCGCCAAGCCCAATTCCACTGCTGCAAAACCTTTCCAATAAAATGATTAGTGCGCTGAAGCAAAATAAAGCGAGCATGATCAAAAATCCTGATGTTGTCTATGACATTGTTAAGAAAATTTTATTGCCATCTGCTGATTTAGAAGCAATGGCGCGCTCAGCGTTAGGCCGCGATGCCTGGATGTCGGCAACCAAGGACCAGCAGCAAGCATTTGTGCAAGCCTTTACAGATTTAATGGTTCATACCTATGCAGCTGGGCTATCTTCTTATACTGATGAAAAAGTTAATTTTGACCCTATTCGCGGCGGTTTGCAGCCAGGCCAGAATCGCGTTGAAGTGAATAGCCAAATTATTCGTACCGACGGCCCGCCAATTCCTGTTAGCTATCGTTTGATTTATAAATATGATAAATCATCCGGACAGTGGAACTGGTATGTCTATGATTTTAGCGTTGAAGGTATCAGCATGATTCAAAGCTTCCGCTCACAATTTGCGGCAGATCTTTCAGCAGGGATGAGCATGGATCAGCTTACTAAAAAGCTTGTTCAGCATAATCACTCCGCGAACCAACAGTCGACGAATTAATTTATGAATTCGTTATCACTGACAGTTAAAGATTTACGTGCAGTTATTACAGGTGAGTTAAGTTTCTTCACGGTGCTCGCGATTCGTGAACAAGCAATGCGCTATCTTACGAATACTAGCCAGCCAGCGTTTGATTTTTCTGGCGTGGCTAAAGCGGATAGCGCTGCGGTTGCTTTAATGATTGAATGGTGGCGCGCAGCAAGTTTAACGAAAAAAACGATTACGTTTGAAGCGCTTACACCATCTTTAACATCTTTGATCCGCGTGAGTAATTTGCAAGAGGTTTTTGGCTTAAAATGAAAATTGTTTTTCGCTTGATTTTCTGCAGGGCTAAGGCTTATATGATTAAGCAAAAAAGAAGAGTGATGAGCAAATTCAAGGTAAGTATTTCTATCAAATCTTATTGGCAGATTTTTTTTACTAGCTTTTCATTTTTATTATTATCGGCTTGTACAACACACCCAATACCTAGTGCAACCCAGGCTCTATCGCAGAAAGCATGGCGTGCAGATGGGGTATTTGGTTACCGTGATCAAGGTAAAGGATTCTCAGCAGGCTATATTTGGCAAAATGCAGGAGATCATTTTACCGTGCAAATTATTGGCCCCTTAGGCGCATGGCATGCAAACTTGCAACAAGAAGCCGGTGAGATTATTTTATCTACCAGTGATGGTAAAGTTTGCCGAGCGAAAGATGCAGAAACGCTAATGCAAGAAAATTTAGGTTGGTCAATCCCTGTAGAATATTTACGTTATTGGTTTATTGGCTTGCCAGACCCTAAGGTTAAGTCAAAAATAATCCCTGCACAAAATGACCAAACGAAACAAATTCAACAAGCTGGTTGGATTATTGACTATCCAAGTGCGTCAAAAATATTACTGACACAAGGTACAAAAAAAATTACTGTGATTATTAATCACTTTTCGGCTTAGCATATGATGCGACAAATTATTTTCGATACTGAAACTACAGGGCTTGATCCGAAGCAAGGGCATCGTATTATTGAAATTGGTGGAGTTGAGCTGATTAATCGTCGCTTTACAGGCAATAATTTTCATATTTATTTAAATCCAGAGCGTGAAGTCGATGCAGGTGCCTTAAGTGTTCATGGTTTAAATAATGCTTTTTTAGCCGATAAGCCAAAGTTTCAAGAGATTCTGGCGCAGCTATTAGCCTATATGCAAGGCGCAGAAATTGTTATTCATAATGCCGCTTTTGATATTGGCTTTTTGGAACATGAATTGAGGCTAGCTAATGCGGCGGTGCAAAAAATATCCGAAATTTGCCGCATCGTAGATACTTTGATACTCGCCCGAGAAATGCATCCTGGTCAAAAAAATTCTCTAGATGCTTTATGTAAGCGTTATAAAGTGGATAATACGGATCGTAGCTTGCATGGCGCATTATTAGATGCTCAGATCCTTGCGCGTGTTTACTTAGCAATGACGGGTGGCCAAAGTACGCTATTAGCAGATACGACTGAAACGAAAGAAACCTCTCAGATCCAAGACCAATTTGCAGCGCCAACTTCAACAATAAAAGCTGATCATCTTGTCGTTTTAGCCGATGCCAAAGAACTTGAAGCACATCAAGCACTACTTGAAACATTAAATAAAAAATCTAAAGGCCAATGCATTTGGCTGAGCTCATCAGAAAATACGGCATGCTAAGAAGCTAAACGAAAAACCAGCCTTTCAGCTAAGAATAAAATTCTTAATTTGCGAGCGCATGTTATTTCAAGTGTAAAATCTAAGGGGCGCTTTATTCGCTAGCTGAAAGTAAATGCCGAGAGTTTTAATCTGTAAAAGGCTACCAGCTTATACCTGTTTGCCGTAGGATGCCGATGACAATGAAAGTATATAAGATTAAGTAAATAATGTTTGTTGCCCAGATTGCTGTTTTTTTATAATAGAACCCATAAAATATCCAAAGGCCTGCTAACAGGGCATAGAAGCTCCAGGTAATAAAAGACTGGCCACTTGCATGCTCGGGGTGAGTAAACCATACTTTAATGACAGTTGGAACTGTTGCAACGGATCCTAAAAAGCCCATGATTGTCATAAAGGATTCAAAAAATTGCTGCCATTTGTGCTCAAAATTCTTTTCCATAAGTTTTATTTCCTTTGTTTTGGTAATGTTTCAGGGATACAGGCATAAGTAAATAATACTGCAAATGCGGCGCTTAGCGTTAAGAGAACATTCATTGTAAAAAAGCCAAAGCGGTTCAGTATGAATACGAGTAAAGCAGGTGTAAAACCACCCACAAGGCCTGCTCCTAAATTGTAAGAAACCGCGCATCCTGTATATTGGATTTCTTCAGGGAATATTTCCACGTAGACTACAGCGCAGGCTGCCATAAAAGCTGTGTTCGCTGTCGTGACTAACCAAGCACCAAATAAACAATATACAAAATACTTTGTATTAAGCAATAGAAAAGCCGGGTAAATAAGTAAGGCTAAGCAAAATGAACTGACGAGCAAAATAGGTTTGCGACCATAGTGGTCAGCTAATTTTGCAAAATAACCTATTGTTAGCGCAGAGGAAATTAAGCAGATTGTATTTAGCCAAAAGATGGCTGACATTTTTAAGTTTACATAATTGTTTAAGTAAGAAATGAGGAAAACAAAAAAGCTTGTGTAGTAAACACCGCCAATGCTTGCAAGTAGAAATGATTTTGCTGTCACGACTTTGTAGCTTTTCAGCAAGGTAATGATAGGAAGATGTTGGCTTTTTACGGGGTTCTTTGGCGCAACGGATAATTGATGCTTGTAGAATTCTAAAGGAATAACAAGAAGGATGCTTGCTAGAAAAGGTATACGCCAGGCTAGTTGGTTATCGTAAAAGGTAGTCGTCATGGCGCCTATGCCAGAGGCTAATAAAAAACCGCCTAAAGAGCCTAAGTAGGCGGTGCTGGCTGCACTTGATCGATGTTGAGGAGGATTATTTTTACATAGGTAAGTTAAGGCGCCGCTATACTGACCACCAGCAGATAAGCCTTGCAGTAATCGAATAAAGATAAGCATTAATGGTGCGTATGCTCCAAGAATAGCGTAGCCAGGTAATAGGCCAATAAGGAAAGTTGGAAAAGAAATCAAGTAAATAGCATAGTACAAAGCTTTGCCAGGACCTAAAATATCACCAAAATGTCCAAAAATTAACCCTCCAATTGGTCTTGCAACATAGCCGGAGGCAAAGGTAAGCAATAAGTAAAGTAAGGAAATAGAGGGATTTTGGTTTGGGAAAAAAGCTTGTGCTAATAAGGGAGCAAAATAGCCATATAGGCAGAAATCATACCATTCTAAAATATTGCCTAATGATGCTGCAATATTTTCTTTTTTCCATAAAAGCATGATGAATATCCTTCTGTCTATAAAATTAATCTACTAAATACCCAGAAAACTTATTAATATCTTGTGCTTCTTCTCAATCAGGGGTTTAATTTTGTTGCATTATAGTAACGGAAGATCATATTCTCGCAAAGCAGTAGGCGTTGTCAATTTGTTGCTAAAGATAATATACAGGTTTCTTGGGGGGTAATTGATATGGCTTGCTACCTTTTTGTATCTTTGAAATGCTGATAGATTAATATTTTTAGGTGATTTTTGGTCGCCCCATGATATAATTGCTTATCAAAAAAAGAGGATTTTTATCGTATGGCTGGTCATAGTAAATGGGCAAATATTAAACACCGCAAGGGCGCACAAGACGCTAGGCGTGGTAAAATTTTTACCAAAATGATCCGATTAATTACGACGGCTGCGCGCCAAGGCGGTGGTGATGAATCAACTAATCCAGGCCTTCGTTTAGCGGTTCATAAAGCACTGGCTGTGAATATGACGCGTGACACGATTGAGCGTGCGATTAAGCGTGGGGCAGGTGCGGAAGATGAAGCAGATTTAGAGTCAATCACTTACGAAGGTTATGGTCCTGCCGGGGTAGCAGTGCTAGTGGAATGCTTAACTGATAACCGTAATCGTACGGCTGGCGATGTGCGTCATGCTTTTACAAAATGTGGTGGAAACCTTGGCACGCCAGGTTCTGTTAACTACCTATTCTCCAGACGCGGTGTACTAAGTTTTGCGCCAGGCGCTTCAGAAGATAAAATTTTAGAAATTGCTTTAGAAGCCGGTGCAGATGATGTGGTCACTTATGATGATCAAGCCATTGATGTGTTTACTTCTCCTGACACTTTTGAAACAGTAAAAGATGCTTTAATCAAAGCTGGCTTGACCCCAGATATTGCAGAAATCAATATGATTCCTGCAACAAAAGTCGATGTGGATGAAGAAACCTTGGCTAAGATGCAAAAAATGATTGATATGCTGGAAGATTTAGATGATGTGCAAGATGTATATACAAACTTGGCTTAAGAGGCTTGTGTGACTCAACGCATTATTCTTGGTATTGATCCTGGTTCTCGTACAACGGGTTATGGTGTTATTCTTGTCGAGAACAAAAAAAATTATTATCTATCTTCAGGCTGCATTCGCTTATCTTCGGATGACTGGTTAGAAAAGTGTCATATTTTGTATGAGTCTTTGCAGCAAGTGATTCAAAAGCATCAACCAACGGAAGCAGCAATCGAAAGAATTTTTATGCATGTGAATCCTGCTTCTGCATTAAAGCTAGGGCAAGCGCGAGGAGCGGCAATTACGGCTTTAGCTCATCACAAGATTGTTTTAGCAGAATATACCGCAAGACAGGTCAAACAAGCAGTAGTGGGTTATGGTGCTGCGCAAAAACAACAGGTGGGTCAAATGGTGCAAGTGTTGTTGCAATTATCGGGCATGCCACAAGTAGACGCCGGCGACGCATTAGCTATTGCATTATGCCATGCTCATTCTACAGTATTAACTCCCTTCTCCCCGGTGGAGTAAGGGAGGCTCTCCCCGTTGGGGAGAAGGGATCAAGGGTGAGGGGTGGGGTGTTAAGTCTAAATCAATAGGGTTTAGGTGGTACACTCGCCCCCTCATCCCCAGCCCTTCTCCCCGATGGGGAGAAGGGGTTTTTTCCTCTCCTTTTTGGGGAGAGGGATCAAGGGTGAGGGGTGGGGTGCTAAGTCTAAATCAATAGGGTTTAGGTGGTACACTCGCACCCTCATCCCCAGCCCTTCTCCCCGTTGGGGAGAAGGGGGTTTTCCCTTTCCCCTTTGGGAGGGGAATTTGCTAGGATTTTTTTATGAAAAATTTAAATTGGTTAATCATTAGTGCTTTCGTTATTATTCTTGATCAATGGACAAAACTTTTAATTGTTGCCCATATTCAATTGGGCGAGGTTTTACCTGTTGTTCCACATTATTTCAATTTAACTTTAGCCTATAACACTGGTGCCGCGTTTAGTTTTCTTGCGGGCATGCCCGGTTGGCAGCGTTGGTTTTTTCTGGCGATTGCTTTGATTGTGGTCATTGCTTTAGTGCGCTGGTTGATGCGTTTACCACCGAAAAATAAATGGCTAGCAACTGCTTTAAGTTTAATTATTGGCGGCGCGCTTGGTAACGTGATAGATCGTGTACGCTTAAGTCATGTAATCGATTTTATTGAGCTGTACTATAAAAGTTTTTACTGGCCAGCGTTTAATGTGGCAGATAGTGCGGTTGTTGCTGGCGCTATTATGCTTTGCATTTATTATTTATTCGAAAAGCCAGCATCAAAATAATATAACAGAGCCGCAACCGACAGGGAGCGGTTAGCAAAATAAACTTCAATCATAGGCAAAACCATGACCCAAACAATTACCCCCAATTCACAAGTAACTATGCATATGATCATCCGTGTTGAAGATGGTTCTATTGCTGAAAACACACGCCGTACCGCACGTCCTACACGTGCGATGATAGGCAATGGCAGCTTGTCAGAAAAATTCGAACAAGCCTTACTGGGTTTGCAAATTGGTGATAAAAAAGAATTCCATCTAGAAGCTGAAGATGCTTTTGGTCTTGTTATGCCAGAAAATTTTTTGACTTTCCCACGCTCACAATTTGGCGAAGAAATTGATATGGAAGAAGGGATGATTATTGAATTCCAAAATATGAATGGCCAAGAAATGTTGGGTATCGTGCGTGAAATTCGTGAAGATGAAGTGGTTGTAGATTTTAACCACCCATTAGCAGGGCATGCATTAGATTTTGAAATTGAAGTTATGGAAATTAATTAGTGGTCATTGCTAGATGCAATCACCTGGTACACGCAAATCACCATGGAAAAAACTCATATGGCCGCTTACCGCGAACAATGGCAAGAATTACTTGCTGACTTAGAAAAAAAATCTTCTTTGCTGCAACAAGGTGGTAATGAAAAAGCGCGTGAGCGTCATCGTGCCCATGGTAAATTATTACCGCGTGAGCGCTTGCAATTGTTGCTTGATGAGGGTAGTCCTTTTTTAGAAGTTGGCTTATTTGCCGGCTTCAATCTTTATGCTGAAGAAGTACCTGCTGGCGGGTTGATCGCCGGTATTGGCCATGTCAGTGGTCAAGAGTGCATGATTATTGTTAATGATGCAACGGTAAAAGGGGGAACTTATTTTCCGATTACTGTAAAAAAACATTTGCGTGCACAAGAAATTGCCGAGCAAAATCATTTGCCATGTATTTATTTGGTTGATTCTGGCGGCGCATTTTTACCGATGCAAGATGAAGTATTTCCCGATCATGACGACTTTGGCAGAATTTTTTATAATCAAGCGCGTATGTCTGCCAAAGGTATTTCCCAAATTGCGGTTGTGATGGGATCATGCACGGCCGGTGGCGCCTATGTTCCAGCGATGAGCGATGTGACCATCATGGTCAAAAACCAAGCAACTATTTTTTTAGGCGGCCCGCCATTAGTGAAAGCAGCCACAGGCGAAGAAATTACTGCTGAAGCCTTAGGGGGGGCGGATGTGCATTGCAAAACGTCTGGTGTGGCAGATTATTATGCCAATGATGACAAGCATGCTTTACAACTTGCGCGGCAAGTGGTGGCGAATTTAAATCATCAGAAAAAAATTCCCTTAGCTTGTAAACCTGTGCGTGAACCACAACATGCAGCTGATGAATTGTATGACATCGTGCCATGTGATTTAAAAAAGCCTTATGACGTTCGTGACGTGATTAAGCGTTTAGTCGATGGTTCAGTATTTGATGAGTTTAAAGCGTTATTTGGTTCAACGCTGGTGACAGGCTTTGCGCATATTCATGGATTTCCTGTTGGCATCATTGCTAATAACGGTATTTTATTTTCTGAATCTGCCCAGAAAGGCGCGCACTTTATTGAATTGTGTTGCCAACGCAATATTCCCTTAGTGTTTTTGCAAAACATTACAGGCTTTATGGTTGGGAGCAAATATGAATCCTCAGGCATTGCCAAGCATGGCGCCAAATTAGTAACGGCTGTTTCTTGTGCAAATGTCCCTAAATTTACTGTCATTATTGGGGGAAGTTTTGGGGCAGGAAATTACGGTATGTGTGGTCGCGCTTTTAACCCAAGGTTTTTATGGATGTGGCCCAATGCGCGTATTTCTGTAATGGGCGGTGAACAAGCGGCAAATGTACTTGCCCAAATTACACGTGATGCAAAAACAAAACAAGGTATTGAGTGGCGCGCAGAGGAAGAAGAAGCGTTCAAAGCGCCACTGCGTGAACAGTACGAGACGCAAGGCCGGCCGGAATATTCTAGCGCAAGACTCTGGGACGACGGCATCATCAAGCCAGAAGACACACGTAATATCTTAGGTTTAGCTATTTCAGCAAGCTTGAATGCGCCTATTAAAGCGACCAAGTTTGGTGTATTTAGGATGTGATAAAATGAGCTTTGCTTTGCAAAGCCCAAATGATAAGAAAGTAAAGACTATGACTGTAACTGTAACTGAAAAACAACGTGGCGCTGCCAAAATGGCACGCATTCCCATTCAAGTAGAAAATAACTTTAATCCACTGAAAAAACCCGATTGGATTCGCGTACGTGTGCATGCGACGCCTGTTGTTGAAGAGTTAAAAAAAGTTTTACGTGAAAATAAATTACATACGGTTTGCGAAGAAGCTTCATGCCCAAATTTGCCTGAGTGTTTTGGTAAAGGTACGGCAACTTTTATGATTATGGGCGATAAGTGTACACGCCGTTGTAGTTTTTGTGATGTGGCACATGGTAGGCCAGATCCTTTGGATCCTGAAGAACCGTTCAATATGGCGCGCACGATTGCTGCCATGGGTTTAAAATATGTGGTGATTACTTCTGTAGATCGTGATGATTTACGGGATGGTGGGGCGCAACATTTTGTAGATTGTATCCATGAAACACGTAAGCTTTCGCCTGCTATCCAAATTGAAGTTTTAGTGCCTGATTTTCGTGGCCGTATGGAAAAGGCATTAGCAGCTTTTGATCAAGCTCAGCCAGATGTGTTTAATCATAATATTGAAACAGTGCCACGTTTGTACAAAGCGGCGCGTCCTGGTTCTGATTATGCTTGGTCATTACAATTGTTGAAAAATTTTAAAGAAAAATTTCCGCATGTGCCAACTAAATCGGGTTTGATGTTAGGCTTAGGCGAAACGAATGAAGAAGTGATTGAAGTGATGAAAGATTTGCGTGCGCATAAAGTCGATCGCTTAACCTTGGGGCAATATCTTGCGCCAAGTGCGCACCATATCCGTTTACAACGCTATGTGCATCCAGATGAGTTTAAAATGCTTGCGGATGTGGCAGAACAACTGGGCTTTGAGAATGTTGCCAGTGGCCCTTTAGTGCGGTCATCTTATCATGCCGACCTGCAAGCGGCTGGTGAGAAAGTATCATAACAAGTTATTTTCGCACAAGCAAAAAGTTATTTTTAAATCATTAAATGACAAGATAGACGAAATATCTTCCTTGAAATGTCGTAGATAAAAAGGATTAGGAAAGAGATATGTTTTCAAAACTCGTAAAATTTTTAACGCTAGCAAGTGTTGTTACTTTAACAGCTTGCACAAACTTAGCGGATCCCGCTGCGCAACTACAGCATAGCTTAAGCCCAAGTGCAGCACGTATTCAGCAGTCTGGTGGCCAGTTAATCGTTGTGCTACCCATTGATAATACTTTCCAAAAAGGTTTTTCACGCCTAACGCCGCAAGCAGAACAGACTTTGGCACAAGTGGCGCGGACTTTACAGCAGTATCCAGATTTGCGTATCAAGATTGTTGCTTATACGGATAATCGTGGTGATGCTCGTAAGAACCAACTCGTATCTTTGCGTCGAGCAATGCGTGTGGCGGATTACTTTAGAGCGCATGGCGTAACAAGCAGCCGAATTTCCACCGTTGGCATGGGCGCGGTAGATCCAGTGGCGAATAATGCAACTGCTCAAGGTCGCGCGCAAAATCGCCGCATTGAACTACAGCTCTCTTAAGTCAGCAAGCGGAGGGGTGAGGTATCGACGTTTATTTGACCTTTCCAAGCGGCCTATACTTTAAGACCACGGATTTACTGATTAAATTTTTTTACGCATTCTATGAAGAGAATAAACCATTACTGCTTTCAGGAACATGGTCTGGGCCGCTCTTTGTTAACATAACATCCAAAATGATCAGCTTTGGAGATTGATACACTAGTCGTGGCTTTTCAACATCAAGCGCTTGAATGCTTTTTTCATCATCAGGTGGTGAGCCAATCATACAAATCTCCGTTGTGCGAAAAAATTAGGTGTCGCAGACATTTTGATGAGAAGTTTAACATAACCATCCATGCAGTACAAAAACGCGAGCGGCATTTTTCAAGTTGTTACTCTACTCAATATCTTTCTTCTAATCTATTGGTTGATACCTCAAGGGCAGGCCCTGTTTACTGACTTCGCTATGTGTGCTTATCTAAGGCTCACTGCGAATATTCTAACCATTTTAAAAGTGCTTGATATTTGTTATTTACGCCGAGTTTTTTATTGGCATTTTGCAAATGAAAATTGACGGTGCTCATACTGATATTTAATTTTTTAGCAATATCGTTAACATTAAAAGATTGTGCGGTGAGATCTAAGCATTGTTTTTCCCGTCTTGTTAAAGTTTTTGATGATGGGGCTGGTTTTTGTTTGTCAAGGATTTCTTTTAAAAAATAATAATAAAGATGCGCTGCGCTTAGCCACTCATATTGCAGATAAAAATAATTTTTTAAACAAGTTTCATGTTTGCATTGATGTAAAGTTAAGCTGGCAAAATCATTATAAGCACCATGAACGGGAATAGATAAACCTTTGTCAATGCCAAAATCAATAGACTCTTGCCGGATGCGTTGCTCACGTTTATTTTTTGCTTGTTTTAATTGCAGCTGCACATCCCAGTACAAAGGCAAATTCATTTTGTAATAGTTTTCTAAAGTGCGATCTACGTCGGCATAGTTTTCATTTAAATAATGTTGGTGCCAAGGGCGTAAGGCTGGTGAAGCATACTCGTAACGTAGTTTTTGCCCTGTTTTGATATGCTGTGTGTAATAAGTAAAGGCAAAACAACGAAAGCCAAAACTTTTTAAATAAGCTTGTAATGTGCGTTCTGCTGCTTTTTCATCACGAGCTTTTTGTAATTGTTGAGCAAACTCTTCTATGCGCATACTGTTTAATACGACATTTAAATTGCATGGCACTTAACATAGTGCAAAGGCTATAAAAAACAGCGCCATGCCACTTAAAATTGCAAGGCGCTGTGAGTCATAAATTTAAGATGAAAGATTAATTGGAGTCTACCTCATAGCAAGGAGAGTCATAGCCAATTTGTTTATCTAGCGAGCAGCTTGATGATTTCTTGAGTATCAAGCCGTCAAATGCAGTCGCTGGGTAAAAGAATCCATAGCCTTGATTATTTAATCCAAAACCAAAATAAGTTGTGCTGCCGCTTTGGTCTGTGATTTGATAGGTGATTTGTGTCTGTTGTTTCTGCCACGTGCCATTGCTTAAAGTATAAATATAAGCCGTTTGGCCTGGTGCAATATTCCCTGTGGTATATGTCTGAAAACCGCCTACGCTACTACTATATTGCAAAGTATAATTGCTATTATTTTTAAGCGAAGCAATTCTTAGTCCATAAGGCAAATTTCCTGCTTTGGTGATAAATTGGCTGAGTATATTATCCATTAATCCTTGCGCAGGCCCGCCATAACTAAGATTTAACTGATAATTGCCCCAGGCATGTCCTGCAGACCAAGCTGTCCAGCCAATAAAACCCTGACGAGTGCCATCAGCCGCATTTTGCTGTAGATCCATTAATAGCCGGGCCATATCTGCACGGCATGTTGGCGAATCTTTGCTACCAAACTCTGTGACCATGGCATTTAATTTATTGCTATTAAGAAAATTAACAAAGTCTGGTAGATTTAATTGTTGCTCTAATTGATCGGTTGGCAGACAGTCTGCATATTCACTGCCACTAAAGTTTTGATCAAAATATTGATGAACATTAATCGCATAGTTGTTTGCAGAGTCTTGAATATTTGTGCTATTGAAGACTTGCGCATTGCCGCTACTATTCCAGCTATGCATACCAGAATAAGCATTACCTTCTATTAAAATTAAGTGATGATAACCATTACCTTCGATGGCTCGGATGGCTTGAATCGCAGCGTTTTCATTTTGCAATGCCAGTTGGCTATCCATGTCATGTGGTTCATTCATTAAATCAAAAATGACGTTTTTGGTATTAGGATTGTTATTGAAATGCTTAGCAATCTCAGCCCAAGCATTGGCATAGCTAGTTGTTGATGCATTACCGGGGGTGCCGATAATATTTTGATTTGATCCTTGGGGATTAGTAGATGGATCGCCTTTGGTGTAGCGCATGTAATCATGCATATCAACAATAACAAAAGCCCCTTGGTTGAGCAGGCTATCAATTGTATTGTATAAGGCTGTTGAATAGCTAAGGTCAAAATCACCATTTAAGTCAGGCTGCAGATACTCCCAAGCAAAAGGTACTCGAAAAGTATTCATTCCGGCGAACGCAAAAGGAACGCCATCTTCAATAGTAGGAATGAGGGTAATTTGGTCTGCTGGTTTGGCTGTTGGGGCAAATTCTGCGCCCGATAAATTTACACCACGAAAAGGCATGCTATCGTAATAAGACAGCTGTTTAGGCCAAGCCGAAGGGGTGTCTGCTAAAGCATTAATACTTAAGCTGGTGGTTAAAAGCAAAATGGTTTTTATTAAAGTTTTCATGTTTTCCCCATGATTTATGAATTTATTGTTATTATTTCAATAATCTCTTCAGCTTAAAACCTAATAATTATACCAGGTTTTTTGGGTGTTGTTTATTGGCCTATTAAACAAACCCACTCTTCTTGTTGCAGGAAAATCTCTAAAGGCTTCCAATCTTGGTAATGGGCGGTGATCTCCTGAGCTTGAGAGTCTAATAACCCAGCTAAGATAATTTTTCCATTAGGCTTTAAATGCTGCTGAAAAACTTCTTTTAAATCGATGAGTGGCTTAGCCAAAATATTTGCTACGATGATGTCGGCTTTTACCGCAGGGAAACTTCGGGTAAAGTCAACAAACGGGGTCAGGCCCTTTTGTTGACTTTGATTATCCGACTAAACAAACCCACTCTTCTTGTTGCATAAAGATTTCTAACGGTTTCCAGTCTCGATAATGGGTTATGATTTCCTGAGCTTGAGAGTCTAATAATCCTGCTAAGATGATTTTTCCGTCGGGTTTTAAATGCTGATGAAAAATTCCTTTTAAATCGATGAGTGGCTTAGCCAAAATATTTGCTACGATGATGTCGGCTTTTACCGCAGGGAAACTTTCGGGTAATCCGAGCCAAATTTTTTCAGCGTTAATATTATTTAGTAACGCATTTTGCTGAGAGGCTTCAATCGCTTGAGGATCAATATCTACGCCATAAATTTTGTTAGCGCCAAGTATCAAAGCAGCTATCCCTAAAATACCTGAGCCGCAACCAAAATCGATGACTTCGGTGCCTGGCGCCGTCAATTTGCTGAGAGCTTCTAAACACATCTTTGTTGTTGGGTGAGTGCCTGTGCCAAAGGCTAAGCCTGGTGCAAGCTTCATTGCAGGTTGGTGTTCGTTAGGGATTTTTTCCCATTCAGGATAAATCCATAGTTTCTCGCCAATTTGCATAGGTTGAAATTGCGCTTGGGTTTCGCTTACCCAATCCCGATTTTCAACATTTTCAATTTCATAAGGTGGTAATTGACCTAATAATTGTTCAAGTGTTTTTAATGCTTCGTCTAAAGACGTTTTATCTTGAAAAAGTGCAACTACTTTAACGTTTGGCCAAAGAGGCGTTTCATTTAACGCGGGTTCAAAAATAGGAGTGTCAGCAGCATCCATAAGGCTGACAGCTAAAGCTTCTGTGTCCATAAGGAATTGGCTTAAAGGCTCAGCAACTTTGCGCGGACATTCAAAACAAATTTGTAGTACACTCGATTCGATAAAGCTGTTTAACATAAAAAGGATGGTCGTTGGTTATTTTATGAGGGGTTATTATAACCTAGGGACACGTCCTAATAAATTTTTAATACTGCTGTCGTTAAAATCGGTCCCTTCGTATTTTAACGCTAAAGCATTACGCAGCATGGCGGAAAACTTTTATCCTCCTCGTATTCATTTTCTTTAGGCAGTAAAGGTGTATGAACTGTAGCGCCTTGGGCTGGTTTGCGAAAATGTTTAATAATACTGGCTAGGGGGCGCTGCTGGCTTATATTTTCTAAAGCTTCGAGAGGAAATAAGTTGTCTCTGACAAGTTGAGCTGCTGTTGTATATGCGTCCGTGGTCGCCCATAATTGTCTATGCTCGGGTAAGTTAAAAATTTCTTGCTGATGAAAATTATCTAGAGGTTTGCAATCCCAATTTTCAAAGCTATTTATAAAGATTGAGCTCTTTCCGTATGCGCCATAAAGTGCAGCATTATGAAATTTTTGGAGCTCATCAGCAGTGTGGTTACAGTTTCTTTGGTATCTCCATAATTCGCCGATATTGCTATCAAATTTAAAATGTTTGGTGTATAGAAACCGGACTGTCCAAGCATAACGTGTATCAATAGTCCCGCTTCCCTTAATTGAGGTAATTAGCGAGATATCTTTGCCTTCATAGTGATAAAGCTCTAATGTGATATTTTGAGGGATTAAATGAGTATTTTTCGTATAAAAATTTCCAAGGGAACTTAAAATGCTAAGCAAGTCATCGTAAAATTGGACAGTTAGTTTTACTTCTTCTTCATTAGTTTCTGGGATAATTGAACAAGCTGCAGCAGAGGACGCGACGCTTACTGTTGAAGGACAATGAAGCGTGGCAAAGCGATGCATATATGCATAAAGTAATGTGATTTTTGGTGCGTCAAGCATGTAGCTATTATGTTCTTCTTGAGTTTTTTGATATTGTTCTCTTAACATCGCTTTATAGCTTGTCCCTGCAGGGCAATCTTGTTTTTCACCTTGGCCATAAATGTCTGCCATAAGAAATAAATCTACCCATATTTTGGATTTGGGAAAAAAGGGTTCAAGATAGTTCTGAAAGATAGGGAACGCAAGTGCTGAGCTAGGTGTTTGATGCCGCACAAGGTTATATTTATCAATATGATTAGACTGGCGGGTAGTGCCTGAGCCAATAACAACTTCCTGATATTTATTGGTGCTAATAGCTTTTTTAAGAACGTTTAATAGCTTAGTATTTGACGTAATTAGCGCATCTTTAATTTCTTTAGGAGAGCGATCGCGATATCCTCTAAGTTGATGAAAAGTGCAGCCGTCAATATCGAACAGAGCAAGAAGTTTTGTTATCATTTTTTTCCCTTGCTGTTAGGGTAGAATAAAAACGTAAATTATAGCTAAATAATGTTAACTGATAAAGTGTAGGGCTAAGCTTAGCATCTATTTTGAGATGATTTTTTTTAGAATATTATCTACAGCAAACGGTTAACAATGAAGCTTGATAATGAAGCTCCAATCTTTTGGTGTTACTGGGGTAATTGATAATCGATTGCCTTTACGCAAGATAATTAAGTCTTCTAAATACGGGTTTTTGCGTAATTGCTCCAGCGAAATAATCTGCTTAAATTTTTCTTTGAATTTTAAATCGACTAAAAACCAAATAGGTTTATCTGGCGTAGCTTTGGGGTCAAAATATTTGCTTTCAGGATCAAACTGCGTAGGGTCAGGGTAGGATTCACTGACAACTTCCATGGTGCCGAGAATGCCGGGAACATCACAATTAGAATTATAGAAGAAGGCTTGGTCACCAATCTTCATTTGATCGCGCATCATATTACGCGCTTGATAATTCCGTACACCGTCCCATGGGGTAGTTTGCTTTGGACGCTTGATTAGATCATCAATGCTAAAAGAGGTGGGTTCAGATTTCATTAGCCAGTAGTTCATTATTATCTCCTGTGAAGATTCAGGCGGTTCCTAATTTTAATGCTAATTGATAAAGCTCATTTTTCCTTAATCCAGTAATTTCTGCTGCTACGGCAGCGGCTTTTTTTACCGGCAATTCGGTTAACAAAAGCTTTAATATTTTTTCTGCATCAATTTCGGAAGTTTTTTTGGCAGGGGCACCTGCAATACAGATAACAATTTCACCACGGCATTGCTCTTCATGAGTTTTAAAGTAAGCGAGCAAAGAAGCTAGAGAACCACGCTGAAATTGTTCAAAGGTTTTTGTTATCTCACGCGCAATGACTGCAAAGCGATTTTCACCAAAAACCTTTATCATGTCTTCAAGGGTATCTAATAAGCGGTGAGGTGCCTCATAAAAAACTACGGTGGCCGTTTCTTGTTGACAAGTCTCTAATTGTGCACAACGACCTGCTGTTTTTGCTGGTAAAAAGCCTTTAAACAGAAAGTTTTCGGTTGGTAAGCCTGAGCAACTTAAGGCAGCAATTGCTGCGCATGGGCCAGGCAACGGCGAAATTTTAAAGCCTTTTTCACTGAGGTTTTGTACTAAAATATATCCAGGATCAGAAATTAACGGTGTGCCCGCATCGCTAATGATAGCGATATCTTGCCCTTGTAATAAGGCATTTTCGATATCTTGTAAACGCTGATGTTCATTGTGCTCGTGGAAAGACTTTAAAGGCGTATTAATGCCATATTGCTTCATTAAAGCGCTACTGTGGCGGGTGTCTTCAGCGGCAATCCAGGCAACAGTTTTCAGCACTTCAATTGCTCGAAATGTGATATCCTTTAAGTTACCAATGGGCGTTGCGATAACGTATAACGTTCCGCGGGTATCATGATTCTTCATAAATGTAATGGAATGATTTATGCGCAAAATAGTATCACATTTCAAACTATTTTTTTTATCGTCTACTATACTAATTTTAGCTGGTTGTGGTGCTGGCCATAAAGCACCTGTTGTCGATTTGGCCCAAACGCCACCGGTTTCTGCGCCAAGTAATTTACCGCAAAAGTTGGTGATATTGTTGCCACAACAAGGCGATTTTTCTGCTGCGGGTAAGACGGTACAAGATGGTTTTAACGCAGCTTATCAGCAGGCAAGTGGTGCTGCTAATATTAAAGTAACAATTTTAGATTCAGAAAATTACCCAACGCCGGCGCAAGCCTATCAAGCGGCGCAAGACGCGCAACCAGGGCTTATTGTTGGCCCATTGACTAAGCCTGCAGTGAATGCACTGTCTTTGCAAGCTGGCTTGCCCGTGAAAACATTGGCGCTTAACCAAGCTGATCCTAATGCGGTAGCGCCTTTAAACTTATTTCAGTTTAGTTTAAGCCCGCAAGCAGATGCACAGCAAGTGGCGCAAAAGATGCTACAAGAAAACTTGCAAAAGGTCATTGTGGTTGCGCCAACAGGTGACTGGGGGCAGGGGATTTCTGAAAGCTTTGGCCAAACATATTTGGCGGGCCAAGGCCAGATCGTTGATTCAGTTTCCTATGATCCTAATGGTGACGTTGCCGCTGACGTACAAAAAATGATGCAAGTACATGGCTCAGATGATTTTAAAGGTGCAGCCATATTTTTAGTATCAACAGCAAAAAATTCTGCGGCAGCTGTGGCGGCAGTAAAGCCACTTAACTTACCAATTTATACTTTGCCGATTATTTACAGCGGTTCAAATGAAACTGTCCTTGAAGGCTTGCATTTTGCAGCCTCACCTTTAATGCTTGACCCGCAAAACCCTGTTCGTGTTGCTTTCATGAAAGCAAATCCTAATGCAACTCAGCAAGATTTAAATTTATACGGTTTTGGCATGGATGCGTTTTTGCTGGCGCAATACGCATTAAAAACTGGTGGTTTTGAATCTCTTGCATTACAAGGGAATTCAGGATATTTAACCATGGATACCACGGGTGTTGTGCGTCGTGAGTTGACTTGGGCTACGGTTGTAGGTGGTAAATTAGTGCCAGATAATGTAAAGCATAATTAAGATGACAAATTCATTAATGGGTAAAAAAATATTGCTGGGTGTGACTGGTAGTATTGCCACTTATAAAGCAGCTGAGTTTGTGCGCTTATTAAAAAAAATTGGCGCAGAAGTTCGTGTTGTTATGACAGCTGCAGCGAAAGAGTTTGTTACGCCAATGACATTTGAAGTGTTGTCATGTCATCGGGTTTATAGCGATATCTTTGATCAAGCGTTCCCAATGATTCATATCGAATTAGCGAAATGGGCTGATTTAATTGTCATTGCGCCTGCAAGTGCCGATATTATTTCGCGCTTAGCGCATGCCAATGCCAATGATTTGTTAACAAGTATTTGTTTGGCAACGACTTCACCTGTTTGGCTTGCGCCGGCAATGAATCAGCAAATGTGGCATCATCCTGGGGTGCAAAAAAATCTTCATCAATGCACGGCTTATGGTATGCGAGTCTTGCCAACAAATGCAGGTGAGCAAGCTTGTGGTGATGTTGGCTTAGGGCGGATGCTTGAGCCAGTAGAGTTATTGGCGGAGATTGATAAGTTTTTTTCAATGACAAAAAAAATTACTGGCCGTGTTGTGATTACGGCAGGTGCAACGCAAGAAGCTATTGATCCGGTGCGGTATTTAACAAATCATGGTTCAGGCAAAATGGGCTATGCTTTAGCAGAAAGCTTTTCTGCTCATGGCGCAGAAGTTATATTAATTTCTGGCCCTACGGCTTTAACCCCGCCAGTAGGCGTAAAATTTGTCCCCGTTGTTTCTGCTGAACAGATGTATCATGCGGTGATGCATGCGATAAGCCATGCGAAGGTTTTTATTGCAACAGCTTCTGTTGTGGATTACCGCGTAAAAAATCGCAGTACCCACAAAATAAAAAAGACAGCCGAAAAATTACTGCTGGAATTTGAACCTAATGCAGATATCCTAAGTGCAGTAGGCCAACTTAAGCCGAAGCCTTTCGTAGTGGGATTTGCAGCAGAAACAACTGACTTGTTAAAGAATGCGGAAGCAAAACTTAATGGCAAAAATTGCGATATGCTCATTGCTAATCAGATTCATGCCGATGGGCCTTTTGGTGCGGATGAAAATGAAGTTTATCTCTTGCAAAAAAATGCCCGGCCAGAAAAGTTCGAGAAAATGTCAAAAAAAGTTCTTGCAGCTGATATTTGCAGGCGCATTATCCAAAAAATAATGGAGGCTTGATAGGTCATCCATTTGATATAATAATTTTTTAATGTTTTTCTATTATGGATGATAAATTATTATGTTTCAGACAAACCATTTTGCAGAAGATCTAGAGCTGGTAGATGCCGGGTTTCTAAATCTTGGCATGGCTACCTTAGGTTTTATTGCGCAATATCTTTTTAATATTTTTTTAGCACGCTTTTTATCTCCCATAGATTATGGTGATTTCTCAATTGTTACAAGTACAGCTGCTTTTTGGGGAGTTTTATTACTATTGGGTCATAATCAATCGAGCGTTAGGCTTTTTCCACCTTATTTAAAAGACGAAAAATGGGATTTTGCGAAAACATTGCTGGGTTATTATAGGCGGTATTTGGTGATTTCCTGCTCAATAACATTTTTTATTGGCGTTACTGTTTATCTTTTTCTTCATTACTATAAAAATTCTATTGGCCAAGTTCATCTGGTTTGGCATTATCTTTGGCTTATCCCTTTAATAAGCTTAATGAGGTTCTTCTCGCCTTTTCTTTGTAGTATTAGGCGGCCTGGTTTTTCATTAGCGACTTTTAAATTCTACCCTTGCTTTTTTGCTTTAGTGGTCTCCTGTTTTATTTATTTTGTATTTTATCCTTTTACCTTAGAAAAAGCCGTTTTTGCTTTTACCCTGGCTACCTTGTTGACAATTTTGTTACAGATTTTTATTGTAAAAATAAGTCTCCCTCGCGCGCTTTGGTTAGCAAAACCCCTTCCTTCAAAGCCCTATGTTGGCCTTTGGTTTATAACAAGTGTGCAGTTTCTTTTTATCAATTTATTTTTTCAATGCCAGCAACCTATTATTTTACTGGTATTAAAGTTAGCTTATAAAAATTCGGCGGTCGTTGGTACGCTGAGTGCTATTTTCAGTCTTACTGAAATTATGTTCCTAAGTAGCTTGGGTTGCTCTAGCGTGTTTGGACCTTTGATTTCTCTTGCTAAAAATAATAATGATTTTGGTGAATTACAAAGGCTTAATAATATTGGTAACCTCATAATGACAGGTGTGTCCTTAATATTATTTTTTATTTTTATGGTTTGGGGAAAAACTTTTTTAGGACATTTTGGTAAGGCGTATACTCAAGGTTATACAGCGTTACTTATTGTTACCGCTGCGAATGGTATACGCTTGGCTACAGGTATGGCGCTTTATTTATTAAAATTTGCGGGTGATACAAATTTTCTGGCAAAAATTACTGCCATTACCAATATCGTTTTAATAGGGTTTGGTTTTGCTTTGTGTTATTACTATGGCTTAATTGGTGCCGCTTGGACAATTTTTGCTGTGCAATGTGTTTTCGCTATTATTTATGGCGTTTTAATCAAAGTTAAATTAGGAATAAAACCATTAGGGTTTATTTAATAGATTTACAGCTATTGTTGGACGTCAGAAGCACTGGGTGTTTCTGACGTCCATGTCATTTTCCTCAAATTAGCTTGGGTAAGGTTTGATACCCCTCAAGTACTACCTTCGGTAATTTGACAAAATCCCCTTAAACATGCCATAATTTGCGGCTCAAATTAAGCTTCACCCAATACGCGCCCGTAGCTCAGCTGGATAGAGTAACTGGCTACGAACCAGTAGGTCGGGAGTTCGAATCTCTCCGGGCGCGCCAGACAAAAAATAGCCACCGCAAGGTGGCTTTTTTTTGTCTGGTGTGTTCGGAGTA
>JAJNBD010000009.1 GCA_021156105.1 Gammaproteobacteria bacterium
AAACCTTGTAAATTAAACCCCATGCCTAAAATGCCATTGCCACCTGAAGAGTCATAATGCAAACTCAAGGATGGCGCCATTTTAGCCGTCCCGGGAGGAATGGCTAATGCAATATCATAAACCGCGCTACCTGCAGGATTGACGGAAAACTTACCAGAAAAATTTCCTACGACAGTATCATCGGCGACTGTGGTTAAACGTGCCCCACCCGAAAACATGCTAGTAAAATCGCCATAAGAGACGAAGGGAAAGAGAGAGCAGGCTACTAGAACTGTTAATGAAATAAGGCTAGTGCGTTTAAAAATATTATTCATGGTAAATCCTTAATAATCGTTGCCGACAATCAGTGGGCGCTATTTTAAATTAGATCAATTATTTTGAGTGTTAAAATCTTTTAAATTTTATTAAAAGTCTAAGCTTTTTTTATAAACCTCGATTTGTCTTCTGAATGCCGGACACTTCTTGGCATATTTGGTTAAGCCAGTTAAGACATGCATGTTTTTTAATCCGAATATAATTTTCACAGTGACGTTGTCTATGACTGCTATAAAACGTATGCCAATATAAAGAAAGTAGGGCGCGGTAAACTTTAAACCGAGGCTCTCGTCTTCTTCCTTTAGCAAGTTTTTGTATTTCAGAAGGGGATAGGTTGGCTTTACGGGCAATTTCACTGTAAGAATAACCAGCGCCATTGACTAAATCTTCGATCATTTCTGCCCATTCAGAAGTATATTGACTTCTTACTGCCTCAAAGGAGTTAAATGATGTATTCATATGCTTTTCTTTGCTTGAAAATTAATGTACAAGTCCAATTGGTGGTAAGGTATCTAAAATGTCTTGAGGAGTAGAAATATAGTCAATGCAAGCGTCAAAGCCATAACCTAAATAGTCTTGGGATGGTTTTATGCTGAGATAAATTAAGTAGGGGGAAGCGGCATATCGTTTAAAGTAACTAACTAAAAACCCCATGCCAACTTCTTTGAAGGACTCAGAGGCAATTACAATGCTATATGATTCAGTTTTAGAAAGTGTATGAAGTAGTTCTTCTTTTGAGCGCACATGCTCAACATAAAATTTTTGTTTTAAAAATATGAGAGTTAAGAAGTTTTGTTCGTGTATGTCAGGAGAGATAATGAGGATTTTTGGGGTTGGTTCTAAACAGCGTCGAGAGAAATGTTTTTTTAGCAGTGCTTTATGGCTTCTTTCAAGCTTTTTTATGGCTAGAGAATCAAAAGATCTAAATAGATAATTTGACCATGCGGTTACGTACAAATTAAAAAAAACATTAATACTGCTAAAACTTTTATTTGATTTTTCCATAAATAACCTCGCTGATATTTTTAAGTTGATTAAAATATTGCGAGGAAACAGATTAATCTTTACTTCCCAAGAACTGTTATTGTTGTTAGAATATTCCTGAGGAAAAGGTCCGCTAAACCTGTTGCCTCGTCTCTAGTCCAGCTAAGCTGCAACTTGGCTGGACCTTTCCTTACCCAAATTTAAAATTTATTACGTCCAAAAAATTATTTACTTGCTATTAACTTGCTGTACTGCCTATAATTTTTTGAACTTGTTTTTACTATAATTCAAATTTAAAATGTATTGCAAGTGGTAAAATTTTAACTGGAATGCATTTTTTGCTTTCTGATTGTTGCTATAAAGGGATTTCCAAATGAATATTTTAGTAATCAATCGATGGTCAGATGAATTTGCTAACTATCAAAATTATATCAATCATCAGCTACATCAGGTTGCATATATCACAACTCCTGCTGGTCAGAAATGGCTTCCCTCAAGAGCGGATATCCTTACTCAACAGAATTTAAATGATTTTGAGTTATTGCTTCAAAATGCGAATTTGCTTTCAGACAAGCTAGGTGGTATAGACCTAATTATTGCTATGTCAGAGTCTGATTTAATAAATGCGGCAAAATTAAGAGAGATGTTTTGTGTGCCAGGTTTAAATCAGAAAGCAACAGAAATGCTTAAGAATAAAGTTTGCATGAAAGATGCAATTAAAAAAGCTGGTCTTTTAGTTCCGCTTTATTTTGATTGCTTTAGTGAAGAAGCTATTAATAACCTTATTGATCAAAAAGGTTTCCCAATCATCTTAAAACCAAAATTAGAAGCTGGATCTAGAGGGCTGCATAAAGTTGAGAATTTCAGTGAGTTACATAAAATTGTTAAAGAAATAGAGCTTAATAGATACGAGTGTGAAGAATATATTGAAGGAGAAGTTTTTCATATTGATGGAGTGGTAGTTAAGCAGGATATTAAATTCATTAAAGCTTCTAAATATATTTTAAGTTGTTTAGACTTTCGTTACGGTAGGCCCGTAGGTTCAGTAGTTATTGACGACGTTTTGCTAAATAAGCGCCTAAAAGATTTCACGGAAAAAGCTTTAAAAGCCTTGTCTCTTGATTCTGGCATTTTTCATTTGGAAGTTATCTACGACAAGAAAGATCAGTTATTTTTTCTTGAGATTGGAGCCCGCATGGGCGGTGGTGAATCTAATGTGGTAATTAGAGATGTATTTGGTGTAAACCTTGCAGAGTGCTGGGTGAAAATTCAGTTGCAAGAGCCTCTGCCTGAAATAAGGGAAAATAATGAAGAGTACGGTGGTCTTTTATTAATGCCAGAACCAGCTGAGACGCCATGTAAGGTACAATCTTGTACGAGCTTTATCGGAAAGGTGCCTTGTCTGTATAAAGAAATTTTACCAGCTAAAGATGATGTATTGGATGGAAAGGGCGCGTATGAGCATATCAGCGGTAGATTTTTGTTTAGAGGCTCAAGCAGTGCTTCAATAGAAAACTCTATAAGAGAAATTATGAATGAGTTTTTCATTGAAACAATACCATGCTAGGACTGGAAGAATTATGGAAAATAAAACTCAGCTAGAAATTTTACAATGGAAGGATGTGAAGAAAAAAGTTCAAGCGGTTAATCCACGTGTTGCTAAAGATATGAACTCTATTAAAGGGGTTGATAACTTTAAAGTAGTAAGAGCAACTTATCAATTTGGTGATGACATTATTGATAAAGGACAATTTAAGCTGAATGTTAATGGTAAAAACGTTGTGCATGATAACCGATTAGTGCCCAACGAGATACAAGAGATCTTAGATTATAACTGGAGGGCTATTCCATTTGGTATCGTTACTAAAGGCTCAACAGAATCTTATATTGATCATCTAACGAATATTTTACCATTCCGCTTAATGCCACCCGGTACTACTTTTTCTGTGGTAAGTGTTTTCGATACGCAGCAGTTTTCAAATACAGTTGCAGAATTACGCTCAACAAAAGCGGGCTGTCGGTCTCTAATTATGCTGCCAAAAATTTCTCATGCTGAATCTAACCAAAGACTTCAGGCTAAATACCAAGTTAAAAAAGAAAACCTTTGTCCTAAAAACCTTGCTGATCAGTGGTACCTTCTTAGGGATTTAGCGATCTCAAAATGTTTTGAGACTAATTGGGAGGCAGAATTAATATTATTCTCTAAAGAGTTTATCTCTCAAAAACCAGATACTCTTGAGCTAAGGTACGACTTATTGCATCGTGTCTGGCAGATGGAATCTTTTAGGCGAAACCAAGTCACACATGATTTTATTTGGTCTATGTTTCTAAAACATCTACCGTCGCCTCTGAAAAATGATGCTTATATTATTGAAACAGTAAAGCATCTAGTGTTAATTGCAATGCAGGAGGTGCCGGGCTACATACCTGCTTGTGATGATACTGCTGGACCTATTACGGATTTTACTCAAGCTTTTTTAAAATGTTATCGGATTAGGTACCATTATCCTATCTTTATGCGGCTAGAGCACTATGATGGGATAAATCCTATTTACTATTCGCTACATAGGCATACGTTTTTTTCTGATGTTCCCGAAAAGCCTTCTATGAAGCAAACAATCAATCAGCTTGTGAAAATAAGAGAAGTTTTATTTTTATTTATAGAGTATATTCTTAAAAATAAATTTGAGCATCCACTAGACAAAACCTTGCTTTACCAAACTTTATTAAATACCGAATTTGATTTTTTCCATCCCAAAGGTTCAGGCATAATAAACCATAAGATAAAATCAATAGCTCGAGATGATAAAAGATTCCTTTTGTTGGGAAGTGGTATTAATAAAGGTTTAGAGTTTCCAGAGTATTCAATATTTTTTCATGGTTGTATTAGAATTCGGCCAAAGTTTTAATGGTTGGCTAAGTGTGCAATAATGTTTTTTAGTTTTAAAGATTTTTTAAACATTAAAAGGATATTATTTATGCTAAAATTTTTTCGTTTTTCCTTAATTGGTTTGAGTTTATCAGTTGCTTTGTTTCCGGTTGTTAGCTCTGCTTCAATTACACAGCTTACAGCAGAGGATGGTGCTTATAAGTTTGCAGATATATCTCAGAGGCAGCCAGATGTGAACTTGGCATCTCGTGGCACAATCAGAAATGAAGAGTTTGCGGCTGCTGGGCTGAAGGGATTTGAATTTCATCCATATGATACGAGTATTGAAACAGGTAATTCTCCGGCAATAGATAAAGTTTATTTTATTCTTGATGATAAGTATGATTTGCCAGGCCTTGCTGCCAAACTTAAACTTAATAACATTTATCCTGCAGGTGGAGGCGTGGAGGATAATCTACCTATTAGAGAACAGGTAACAAAATGGGGTGCGTTAACCACATCTGAATTTTATCCTCTTTATAAGAAATTTTTAAATGAAGCAAAATATGAGAAAGATCCTATTATGCAACAAGCAGAATATGGAGTTTTAAGTGATGTGTTAAATCTTGTCCAAATTTTGATTGCTGTTAATGGTCTGGGTTTATATAGTGGAAAAGCTTATGAATGGGGTTTGCCGATTGAGCCAGATGCAGCTCGAATAGAGTTTGAGCGACGTGTGGAAACGAGAGAGAATCTCATTAAGTCTTCAAGAGGCATTGTGAATCAATAGGAAGGGTAGATTAAAGCAGGCATATAATAAAAAAAATAGCTTGAATTAATCTCGATTTAATCTGGCAGTTACTTCTGAAAGGTTGGAGACTGTCAGATTAGATTTGATTTATTACAACTTATTGTTTATTGGAGTATGGCTATAGCTTGCTCTAGCCAATAAATATCAAAGCTCTTAACGCGTATATTTAGATAATGCGCATTCCCTTCTTCAATGGCCATATAGTATATTGTTATATATTCTAAAAAGTTTTGCAGTTCTGAGCTAATATTATTTTGAGTCAGCCAAGTTTTTACGTCTTCTTTTGTTGTAAGGTTAAATTTTCTCCTTATATAGTTCAAACATTGCTTTTGAGCATCTTGCTGAATAGAAACTTTTTGAGACGAAATTAAACTTATAAAATAAGAATATAAAGAAGCAATTTTAATAATATTTTGGCTTGATTCTGGTTGACCATAATACGCTGAAAGGTGCTTTTTTGGTCTATCTTCTGGCTGTTGATTGATTATAACTTTTATTTCTTTTAGGAAGGTTTCAATTGAAACACTGTCAAAATTACTGGCATCGTAAACGAGGTTTAAAAGTTTAGCGAAATCTGTAGTAAGAAGATTTTGTTGCTTTTCTAGTGTTAAAATTTTTTTTGTCTTTTCAGGAAGCCAGCTATAAATTTTTTCAAAAGGTTTAGATGAAACTTCCCTGTAAAGCTTGTATAAAAAGATATTTTCTATTTCTAGGTTTTCGATAGCTGGGTTTATAGATAGTTGTTCAAAATTTTTTAGCAGATCAATAGCATCATTTTTTTTCTGATCAATGTAGTTGTTTCTAAACCATTCTGCTAAATTATATGGCTTAAGAATTTCTTCTGTGGTTTCTAAGGTGCGCTCGTAATAAGGTGTTTTTCTTAAGCAATTAATAATTTTATTGGCATCCCTAAAGGTGATTAATGATTGTTTAACCGCTTCTTTGAGGGTAAAGCGGATGTTTATTAAGGGTACTGTTTTATCTTTGTGATTTAGGAAAGAAATAGCTACTTCATCATCTCCGGTAATTTTATGGGTTTTATATGATTTATAAATGAGTCCATGTCCAATCATTCCATATGGCCAAAGTTCTGCTGCACGTAATGCACCCATACTGCTTGCGCCAAAAATATTTATGCCACATTTAAGCGCTAGAAGGATCTCTTTATGCTTGACTGAGGCAGTCTGATTAAAGAGTCCATCGATGATGAGAATATTTTTAGGTTTTAAAAAAAGAATTTTTAATATATCACCTGCCTTAATTGCGGGTAAGTAAATAGCGTTTGGTAAGATTTCTTTTGCTTTTGCCTCACTTAAAGTGGAATCAATAAATACAATATTTTCAATATTCATATTGCTAAACCAATGGCTAATGCATGCACAACTGATATCTTGTCATATTCAGGGCTGGCATGCGTAATCTGGACTAATTCTGTTATACCTTTTTTCGCAAATTTTTCTATAAGGATATCAAGGCTTTTATTTGGGTCGAGATTAGTATCGAGATGCTGTTTAGAAAAATCAATCTTAGGGGAAGTTGTAGACTGGTGCCAAACCGATTCATAGTGTTTAGATAGAATATCGTCTCTTGCGCCTGATATAAAGCTAAGGCGAGATTGAGCGGCTTCAGTTATAGCACGTGATAGCGCAATGTTTTTATTGGGGTGTGTACCAGATCCATAATATTTGCCAAGCAGCCTTGTGGGGTTATTACAAGCTATCGTGCAGTAATAGGTAGGGATTTCAAAGTCATTTGTGATGTCAAATATCTCGATGCTATTGCGAAGCGTAATTTTCTTTATTAAATTTATGAGAGGAGAGGTTTGAGTTGTATCAAGGTTTATCAGACTTTGTTCTCTGGAGCTTGTGCTGCTATTTAAAAAATTATGAACGGCGTTTCTTTCAATTAACTCACACAGCGAGTGTATTAACGCTTCTTCCTCTAGATTCCCAGAGGCTAATCCGGTGCTTGACTTGGCGAAGATATTTTCTTCGTTTGTGGTTTTTGTTAAATCAAGAGAAACATAGCTATGAGGAATATAGCAATTTTTTCCACTTAAAATATTTCTGCCTTGTACCCAGTGCTGAATAACACTACTTTCTGTGTAAATAGCATTTTTAGGGAGGTTATGGGGAGCAATGAATAGTGTTTTATTTTTTTGAAGCTCTTCGTTTGAAATTTTTCTTGGGGTTATGTTCTCTGCAAAATAATGTTCAATAGATTCCATATAAGCACTACATAGTGCGAGATCTTTTCTAAGGCCTTTTCCTAGAGAAGTTGAAACGCTTTTGGCAAGTGGCCTTATGCAAGTAAACACAGGCAAGCGGAGGTCATCAAGATAAGTTAGTTCTGCAACTCGGGTAATGCCAATTTTTTGGGCAATTGACCTGGCAATTTTTAAGGTAGAGTTAGGATATTTGGCCCTTAATGTTCCAGAAAGGTCAATAAGGTTCATGTTGGCGGATGCCTTGAAAAAGTAATAGCTAAAATTTACTTTTATTCAGTGCGCTAGTAAGATATTTTATCCATGCCCAGTGGCGCGGTTTCCATATCTTCGTCAAAAATTACATCTAATAAAAGATCGTCTTGCATAGTTGAATTCCTTATTGAAAAATAATAAGTTATTTTTCTTGTTCTTATTATAGGGTAGAAAAGGGGATGGTTTCAATAGAGAATCTTATTCTCTATGGCAATGTCATCAATAGCTTTTTTGCTTTATTGAAAGCTTTACGCCTTTTTTAGGCTGTTTTAAGGTGGAAGAATAATTATTACATTAGTTTCTGGCCTGGGGGAGGCTATAGTACTAGTCTCCTCAATAGATGAGCCTAACTTTTTATAATCAACTATTTGTATGTGTTTAGGGTCTAAGTTTTTTTGGGAAACCAAAAAATCTTTTATAGCCTGCGCTCTGTGAGAGCGTAGATCGAAAGTATAGGATTCTGACCCCATCTCATCATCTTCACCTTGGAACCAAAATCTATAAATAGCTCGAGGCTCAATGTTTATTTGGGCGAGCTGTCTTTCCATGCTTGAGCTGAGTGTATCATAGCCAGATGGAAATCTTAGTCTGATATCATAAGCAATCTTGACCTGCGTCGAAGTTGCTGTATTTTTTGTTGCAGGGTCCGATACTTGGAGCTCTTCTAATGTTTCTGTCTGAGCATATGCGGTATATGTTGATATTAATAAAAACACAAAGAATGACTTTTTCATTGTAATTCCTGGCTAGATTTTAAAAATAAGTTATAGCTACGTAACAACAATTTTATCATAACTTAAAGGTTGCGTTGTTTAGCATAAGATCCAAAGAATATCTTTAAAGCAATTAAAGAGAATACCCCCAATAGAATCGTAATGCTACCATAGTTCGCAAAAGCTTTAAGGTACATGGGGTTTGTAATATGGGGATTTATTTGTCCTTCTAGTTTGCTCGTCATAGTTGAGAAATAACTCATAAGGACACTAGCAATACCTGAACCAAGCTGAAAAAAACCAAGTAAGGAAGCTTCCATACCTTGTGGCGCAAGACTGTGTGATAGCGAATAGCCAATAGGATTGACATAGAGCTCGGCAATAGCTTGTGCAATATAGCAGAGGACAATCCAGAATAGTCCAATAAAGCCAAGTGCTCCAGAAAAGTAAATGCCAGCTACTAGAATAAGGTAGCTTAGGCCCATTAATAGTATGCCGCATGATAATTTAAAAGATGCGTCGGCTTCAGATTTAATTTGCTTATTTCTGATGCCAAGAAATGGGCCTAGTATTACAATGATAAGCGAATTTATTGCCATTATTGTAGGTGTGGGAATTGTTATGCCAAAAAGCTCTCTATATACGTTTCTTTCAATAAATAGCGTAAGTACTGTAGGAGTCATGACAAAAAGTGCTCCAAAACCAATGCTAATCCAAGTGATAAAAAGAAATACCCTTAATTTCTTGCGCTTTGAAGCTTCTAGTCGGAAGCTATAAAAAATAAGGAAAACTGTAATTATCAATCCAAAAGCTAAAATGAGTGCATTGCAGATTTCAGGAAAATGAAAAGCCATAATGCAAAGAGGAATTGCAAGCCATAAAAGGATTGTTCCATAGAATTTTTGAGAAAGAGAAAACTTTTTCTCTCCTTGAAGCTCGTTTAATAGTAAGTAACCTAGAAAGCCACCAGAATTTAAAATTGCTCCTATGATAAAGGTTATAGGGTAACCGAGATGCTGAGACAAAAATCCTGCGCTACTTGTTGCTATCACCCCTCCGATATTTACTGCGATATAGGCTAAGATGAAAGCATGTTGGCGCTTGGGGTGGGTTATCGGGAAAAGTTCGCCGACAAGACAATAAAGGTTTGGTACCTGTAAACAAGTCCCAACAGCGAATATTGCAACAGCTGCATAAAAGATATGCAAGTTACTTATTGCCATTAAGAGAATGGCAATCGTTTGAATAGGAATTGCGTAAAGCGTAGCTCTCTTATGGCCAAAGAAATTATCACCAAGGTAGCCGCCAAATAGAGGGCAGCCAAAAATAATAGCACCATAGGCAGCAAATAATGTGTAAGCTTGATGATCAGTTAGGTGGAACGCTTGCGTACAATAGAGAGTCATTAGGCTAAACACGTACATAAAGCCTATCATGCTAAATACCTGCATTAAGCAAATGCCAAGAAGGCCTCTATTGGCAGTGTTAGTTTGATTTGTTAGTGTCATATCCATATCTAATTCCTAATGCTATTTTGACTGTAGCCAGTTTTCTAAACCACCTTTCAGTGAAAATACATTCTGAGCCCCGTGGTTAATTAGTTCACGTAAGACATCGCCACTTCTAATACCTTTTAGGCAGTAAACTATGGTTAAATCAGGAGCTAATTTTTTCTGAAGCACTGGCAATTCTGATGCTCGCTCAATTGGTATATTAATGCTGCTAGGTAAATTAAAAGCTTGAAATTCAGTAGGGCTTCTGACATCTACGAGAAGAATTTTTTTTGCTTTCTGCTCAAGAAGCTGTTTTAAAGCATGAGGTTCAATGCTAGGAAGATTTGTGCAAGTTAAGCTAGGTGTTTGCTCATGTATCTTGTCTAGAGAGGTTATTTTCCCAGAGCATAACACGCAGTTATCTCTTTTCTTAAAGTCTAATTTTTTAATATTTAAGGAGAGAGTATCTATGGAGATTAACGTGCTCGAATAAATAGGTGTTAAGCCAACTATAATCTTTATAGCTTCAGTTGCAGCAAGCGAGCCTATAATGCCTGTGGTTGCCCCTAGAATACCGGACTCAGCGCAATTAGGAATTAAGTTTTCTGGAGGCGCCTCTGGATATAAACAGCGGTAGCAGGGACCGTTATGATAGTTAAAAACGGAAAGCTGGCCTGTAAACTGATAGACGCTTGCTGAGATTAAAGGTTTTTTCGCTAAGAAAGTTGCATCATTAACAAGATAGCGAGTAGGGTAATTATCTGACCCATCGAGGACTATGTCATATTGAGATATTAATTCTAGTGCGTTTGGTAAACTCAGATTTTCTGGATAAGTTTTGATCTCAACAGAGGTATTAATTTCCTTTAAGCGTTTGCTAGCGATAGTAACTTTTAATTCACCACAATCTTCCTCTGTATATAAGATTTGACGTTGGAGATTGTCAGAACTAATAATGTCACCATCTATTATGCCGACTTTTCCTATACCAGCGGCCACAAGGTAATATAAGGCGGGGGAGCCAAGCCCGCCTGCGCCAATGCAAAGGATGGAGGATTGTTTTAACTTTTCTTGTCCAGTCTTTCCTATTTGTGGGAGCGCCATTTGGCGTGAATAATGAATTACTTCTTTGAGGCATAAGTTGCTCATAAAAGTCCTATCCACCAGATATAGAAACAATTATTTCAAGAGTATCGCTTGGGTTTAAATCTTTAGTATCCACAAAATTTAATCTTGAGCCATTTAAATAAATATTAACAAATCCATTTAATTGCCCCTCATTATTAAAGATAACGTTATATAGATCGGGGTAAATGTTTTTAAGTTCATTTTTAAAGCTATTAAGTGTATTGGTATCCAAAGAAAATTCTTCTTGGCCTGTGCAATATTTCTTTAAAAAAGGGGAGACTAGAATAGTTGTCATTGTAGAGGAAAATAAAATATTATACGATTATGATACTGCTTTTTTAAGGAAAATGTTAGGGTTTTTTTCTTAAGCAAGCTATGAATAAAATGTGAGCGAAGACCAAGGCTCCTCCTATTTTAAGATCCAATCTGTTACCTATTCGCATCTTCAACTCAATTTTTAATGCAGCAAGGTCGGATTTGCGGTGTACTCGGCAAGATCAACTAAAGAATGACGAGCAAAGGGATAGTGGGGTTTTAAGCAGCTTATAAAACATACATGTGCTTTATGGATGTACCAAAATTGTACCAAACTAACCTCAGTGTAGGTTGGTTTTGGTAGATTTTGATCAATTAGTGATGGTGCTAAAAGCTATACGGGATACGAGTTTAAACGATTTTATGAGAATCAAACTCCTGCCTACGAACCAGTAGGTCGGGAGTTCGAATCTCTCCGGGCGCGCCAGACAAAAAATAGCCACCGCAAGGTGGCTTTTTTTTGTCTGGTGTGTTCGGAGTATAATAGGGGGCGCTCACCTAAGAACATAAAACTTTAACACGCAGTCTGTAATTTTCATAATTCCGAAATCCGTAAGCCCAGCGTTGAATAAGCTTCATCTTTCAATGGAAACCTTCTGTAATCCCATTATTTTTAGTGAATCTTTATTTTTTGGGGTTAACAAAAAAATTAGTGGTTTGGAGAAGAAAGGAAATTTAAAAGGGTTTGCTTATCATGTTTGTTTTTTACGATAACAATGAACGTGTTATTCTGCAAAGTTTTAAGCAAAGATAATAACATTGGTTTGCGTTTTAGAGGGAATTGCCAAATGCGCTGAATAAATTCCCAGCTTAATTTTTCTTTGCAGCCTGGTGCTCTACCGGGGCGTTCCTTAAAAAGGTGTTTTAGCCAACGCCATAAAATACGAATAAGACAAGTATAACGAGGTGTGTCTACCCATATGATTAAATCTGCGTAAGAGGCACGTTTGGCAAGGGTATTAGAAAAATGGCCGTCCATTATCCATCTTGGTTGCTCACAGAGTGCTTGTACTTTTTTCCCCCAAACATCATGATTAAGTTCTTGCCAATTAGGCAGCCAGTAATATTGATCTAAATGAATAATGGGTAATCCAGTTATCCTAGCTAATTCAAACGATAAGCAGGTTTTTCCAGCGCCGCAACTACCTACGACTAAGATACGATTAATGGGAGCATGCATTATGCAGGCCTCCTTTCTTGAGATAATTTTTTTACTGCGATATGGAAACATTATTTGGGAGATGCAATATTTTTGCCTATCTTTTGAAGTTAATATTCTGTTAAGAATGACTATGTTAGAATAATTTTATTTATAAAAAGAAAAAAACTTATGTTATTATTTGGGAAGAGCTCGGCACTAACTACTGCTCCTATTTCTTCTGGGACAAAAAATCCTCAGGAAATTAGCACGCTTAAACTAGGTGCAGGCAGTAAGATAAAAATCTTTATCACGGATGACCAGTTTCTTATCAGAAGCCTCATTAAAAAATTAGCAAGCAAATATCTCCAGGCTGAAACTGACGAAATTATAGAATGTTCAGATGGCCTTGCGTTAGCTACCGCTTATGTTGCTTATCGCCGTGAACATCCTAATACATCAGTAGTCATTTTTTTAGATCAAAATATGGGTGGCCTTGAAAAAAGTGGCCTCATTGCTTTAGAAAAAATACGCTGTTTAGAAGCAGAAAGCCAATGGGAAAAGGCAGAAGTGCTACCGATTTCTAATGAGTCTGAATCAATAGAAACCATGGCTGCAAAATTTGATATTGTTAGGCTGAAGAGCAGCGCACCACTGAAAACACCGGATTATTTTCTTGCATGCCTTGCGGCGATCCCATTTTTAGATCATCAAGCTTTTTTGGATAAATGTTCTTTAATTAATGAGTCTACCCCTCATCGCGCTAGAGCGCTGCAGCCATTGCAAATAGTAGGAGCAGCGGCAGCTTCAGCTGACACTCTTACCGATGCTGGTAAAGCTAGGCCGCGTAGCCCTGATGAGTGCAGTTCTGAAGAAAATTTAACCCCGGACTTAAACGCCGCGTCGTTTTCTCGCCCTCAAATTTAGCTAGAGGGTTTATCATTTGCGTGTTTGGCACACGATGCCTATGAGTAAAGTTAGCGCAGACAAAACAATAAATAACCATAAACAGTTTTGGATAGCATGCAAATGCGCCTGATACATTAATTGTTCAAGTAGGGGCTTAATATTTTCAGGAATGCTATTGAGATAAGAGATTTTTTGGTGGTTGACGAGTAGGGTATGAATAACCTGTTGGAAACCTAAAAGTTTAGAGTTTTGTGTTAGAAGTTTATCTGTAAAATCAATGGTAAATTCCATATATAAACTGGTTATCAGTGCGGCTCCTACTGCGCTCCCTAGCCACCGCAGCATCATGCTGACACCTGAGCCGATACCTGCTTGGCTTTTATCAATTTGGCTTAAGGCCATTGGGACTGAACAAGAATTTACGGCAGAATAAGATAAGCCAAATAAGCCAAAGCATATAGCCAGTGGAAGGATAGAGGTTTGATTTAGCACAAGAAGCATGAATAAAAAGGCCATTGTGCTGATCAAAAAACCTAGATTGATTAATGAAAGTGGAGAAAATCGCGTACTTAGCTTGATAATCGAAGGTGAGGCTAGTAACAAAGCTAAACCAAATGGTGAAAAATAAATACCTGTGTGGCTTGGACTAATGCTCAGTACAGTTTGTAAATAAAAGCCAAAAATAATCATCCAAGCCGTCATTAAAAAGTAGCAGACAAAACCAAAGAAATTTGCAGTCACAAAGTTACGGTTGCAAAACAAACTCAGCGCAAGCATTGGATCTGAGATGCTTTTTTCAATTTTAATAAAACCTACAAATAACAATATTGAAACTACTAAACAGCTAATCGTTAAAGGGCTTAGCCAGCCCCAACTTTGGCCTTTGCTGAGTGTAACCGTTATTAAGCCAATGGTTAGCGTAAATAATATAAAGCCTATTTTGTCAAGTTTGGCGCCAGCGGATTTCGATAAGATTGATGGTAAACAAAAATAAATTAATACTAAGCAAATGATGCCAAAAGGAACGTTGATTAAAAAAATTGCACGCCAAGAAAAGTTTTGTACAAGATATCCGCCTAATAATGGCCCAAGCACCATGCCAAAGCCGGTGAAGCCAAGCAGCGCGCTAATCCAGCCTGCACGCTGCTTTGGTTGGCAATAGCTGTTTACGATAGCAATTGAGCTTGTGATCATTGTTCCTGAGCTAATGCCTTGTAAGAAACGCATAAAAATTAAAAGATAAATATTATTGCTTGCGGCAATGATTGCCGACGAAAGGGTAAAGCCAAAAACGCCAATGGCAAAGATTTTTTTGCGATCATAAATATCAGCTAAGCGTCCAGCGCTAACAAGGAAGCTTGAGTCTCCAATGGCAAAAGCGGTAAGAATCCATTGGATCATCGTAAGATTAATCGAAAAAGTTTTTATGAGAGGATCAATGGCGACAGCAAGGGCTAGAAAATCAACGCCAACCATCAAACTTGCAAACGAAAGTGTAAAAAAAATGAAAAAACTTTTTAAAGAAGTATTATCCATAATAATAACTGTTAATGCTTTCCAAGTATTATATACCTAGGGGCGTAAAGAGAGAAATTAAACAAATAACTTTTAGGGTGATTGCAAAAAAGAAGTGTTATGTGGCCATGGTTTTATAGTCCAGGGCCGTCAAATTGGATGTGTGGTGAAGAGAGTAGGAATGGTTTTTGCTTTTTACGACAAATGACCCAGTCAATTTGTAAGAAAATTTCTTGGGGTAGTTTATCTTGGAGAAAGCGGCGAAAAGCACTAAAATGTAAATCGCTTGGTCGATAGTGTCCGCTTTTTTGATTGACGATTTTAATTATTCCCTTGCTATCAATATAGCATTCACCTGCGCAAGCAACATCTGCGCCTGCAAAAAAAGAAGAATGCTTGATTTTTAAAAGTGAATTTGAAGAAGTGGTAAGATAGGCACGCACTTTATCTGCTGGCTTACTTGCAGTGAAGAAGATGCTTTTTTCATCAAGATCGATTGAGTCAAATGCTGAAGCAGTTGTTGGTTGTGAATGAATAATTACATCATAATTTTTTGAGCTGCCTTGGTCGGGTGTAAGATATAAACGATGTGTGATAGGATTTAGGGCATAAATATATAATCCTTCAGTAATTCTGGGTATATCAGGGCGATTAATATAATGCAGCCCGCCAGTTTCGCTGAAAAATACGCGAAAATCTTCTAGGAATTCTGAAAAAAACAAGGTTTCATTTGCGTCGTTGGGAGAAAGATCATGGACGTTAATATATTTTTTAAAGAGGGTGCAAGGGTTTGTGATAACGCCAAGATCATCACAGCTTAGCACGGGAGAGGCTGGTTTCATAATTATTTATTTTTGTTTTTTTTATTTTACTAAAGTGAAGCTTAAGGATTGCTTAATAGTGATGAGTCGATATTTGAAAATGATGCTGCTTTTATTATTTACCTTGAGTGTTGCAGTTTTTTATATGCAGCAACCAGTTATTTCGCAGTCATTGAGTTATCATCAGTTTGCTGATCAGCGGACCTTGATGGGTATACCAAATTTTTGGAATACGGTTTCAAACATGATGTTTTTATTAGTTGGTGTCGCAGGGGTTCAGCAGTTATCTCAGAATAGAAAACTTGTTTTTCGTATGCCTCAAGAAAGAAGGGCTTATTGGGTGTTTTTTATTGGTGCTATTGCGATCTCAGTAGGCTCAGCTTATTATCATTGGGCGCCTGACAATTTTCATTTAGTATTTGACCGCTTGCCGATGACGCTAGCTTTTATGAGTATCATAAGCGTAATATTAAATGAACGTATTAGCATTAAACTAAGCTGGTTGTTATGGCCTTTATTGTTGCTAGGTTTGGTGAGCGTTTTGTATTGGTATGCAAAAGACGATTTGCGTTTATATCTGTTTGTGCAATTTTCACCAATGATTTGTATCCCTTTTATTTTAGTGCTTTTTCCTGCGCCTTATACTCAAGTAAAGTATTTATGGTTGTGCTTACTAGGCTATGCATTGGCGAAGATTTTAGAGGCAGATGATGTCATAATCTATCAGTTGACGCATCATATCGTTAGCGGCCATGTGTTAAAGCATATTGTTGCGGCAATAGCGATGGGATTTGTGTTGGTATATTTACGTAAGCGAAAGTTAGTGAGTTCTGTTAATCGTTGAGACAGCGGTTGGAAGTTAGAGGTTACTCGCGGGAGGATTAAATGTACTAGCTCAAATTTGATCTGACAGTTCCCGGTTTTTTGAAAGTATTGTAAGGTTAAGTCCATTCTAGTGAATAAACTTTTCCTTCCAGATTTGTTTACCATTAGTTAAAGCTTGCATTGCCGTTCTGCCGAAGCACATTTTATCTTGTCCACATCTTTTACCGCTGACTTATATCGATATAATATATCTCTTGACTCGGCCTTGGAAACGTTTCTGGGCTCTTCTGCCAAATTTAATAAGTTAATAATTTTATCTGTAGTATATAAAATGAGAGTTTCCTTTTGAGTTAGTTTTAATTCAAAGTTTGCACTTTTATCAAAACCGGAAACTCTCTTTTGTGCAAGAGCTGCGTTAGATTCAGCTGGGGCTAATACATCTTATTGCTTCAGCAATAGGAATATCTAATGGCATTTGAGTTTCTCGACCTTCTTTGCCTCTATAACTAAAATGCCAAAATTCTTCATCATAAGGATGAAAGCCAAATTTCTGCATGGCGTCAGACAAAATCTTCCGGTTTCTAAATGCTTCTGGACCAAGCTTTTCTTCTGTAACTTCTCGCCCTTTCGTATGAGACTTTTCGCCCATAAAATCATAACAGGCGCCCATATTGAGCTTTCTCCCACTTCTAATATCAAATAATATAAGATCAACTGTGTTGCCATAACAATGGCCAGAATCTTCAGCAACATAATTTAATTCAAAGAGCTGCGGCTTTTCTATGTGGGGATAATGCTTCCTTTTTCTCGCTTCTTCATAAGGTCCAGATGAAGTTTGTTTTGCCCAAAATACAAAATCCTCTACTGCTCGCTTGGGTCTATAAGCGTCATAAATTAATAATCCAAATCCATACGTATCAATTAAATATTGATGTACCTCGCAAAGCCTTTCTGCAGCTAATGGAGTCATCAGGGCAGTATTCTTAATCTGTGGATCATAACCATTGATAATTCTGCCAACGAAGTTTTTACTCGTGGCATATTTCAATTTTGCTTTGATAGGATGGGTACATTTGATTTTACTTAACTCAACAGTATCAATGAGTTTAGGATTTGATAATTTTTGTGACAGAAGCATTTATTCCTCCTATTAATTTTTATGCACTGTATTCTTTCAATATTTAATAATCGTCTGCAATAACCATACCATTAAAAATTTTTGCTTTAGCAAAATATACCCCATCTTCTATGCTAGGATTGGCATAAATTTTGCTTTATTTAACAACAGTACAAACTAGCAGAAATCAATATTACTTTTTTATTATGAAATTAAGGAAAGCATAATGCAAATTTTTGTTTTTAAAGATTACCCAGATTTAAAATTCATTCATAGCATGTGCATTATTAATGGCGAAAATAAATCTAAAGGAATTAGCTCAAGTATAGAGCGATATGGTTTAGCACGCTCTGAAGTTTATCATTCTTGGCATTACAACCAGCTGGAGCCAAGTTTTCCAAAAAAATTATTAAGTGACCCTGCTCGAACAGAGCTAACAAAAAAGCCCTGCAATGCGCTTCAGCTTTCTTCAAATCAGATACTTTTTTCAAATGCACGTGCAGCTGCTGAGCATTATATTCATGATAGGCTAGACCCTGATAAAAAAATGCAAACGATCGAAGTAAGAGATGAAAAAAACACACTTATTGGTAGTATAGAATTTAGAGAAGTAGGCGATGTTGTCTATCTTGCTTACCTTTTAGTTAATCAAAAATTTAGCGGGAAAGGAATCGGTACACGTTTAGTTGAGTCTGTATTATCTCTTTATCCAGAAGGTACGGAATTTCACATTTTAACACGTAGATTTAATGCGCCTGCAAAAAGAATTTATCATGAGAAATTAAAATTCTCTGTTGGAGATGATGATATTGCAAAAAAATATGGGTATGCTTCAGAAGATTATTTCTCTTTCACTAAAAATGTTTCTAAAGAAGATATTGAGAAAGTTAGCCAAATAAAAGTTACGGTAGATCACTATTCTTTTAGACAAGAAGAAAAAGCTGAGCGAGCTTTATTAGCCACATAATGATCAGCTTGTTTCTACCATGAGTAAGTTAGCTAGGTTGATCTTGAATTTTGCGTCAGCAAAAATCTGGAAGCGAATATCTTTAGAGTGTTAATTTTGACATACTTTTAATTTGTACCAGCGCAAACTTAACCTGACAGTTACTTTCGAAAAACCGGTAATTGTTAGGTTAAGTTTGCGCTGGTATACATTATACATGCGAAAAAAACTTCATTTTAAACTTGCGAGAAGAAAATACGCTCCTTTATTTTGATAAAACAGAAACGTTAAAACCATTAGGTAATTTATTACTTTTTACATCACAAGAGCTACCTGAAACTTATCCGGAAGGATTTTGACTTTCAAGATATTAAGCAAAGCTTTAAAGAGAGGGATCTTTGATTATCAAGGCTTTTGGGCGATTACTTTCCCCAATAATTTTTATGTAAAGCTTTACATAATTCGTACCTGACATATGCCTTCCCTTTGTGATTAAGGTAAAACGGCTTGTAAAGCATCTCTTTTAATAAAGCTATGCTCGCGGCCGTTTATTTTGAAGATGGTGTGGGTTTTCTTTTGATATCTTTTACTAAAATGCTTTGCTTAAGCGTATTAGCTAATGGCTTATCGCAAGCAAGCGCTTGTTTGGAGTTTATTCCACAACCAGACTCGCAGCCGCCACAAGCGCCAGGTTTTTTGGTGCGGAAAAAATATCGGCGTATTAAATAAATCACGGCGATAAGAACGATAAGAAAAGTTAATAGCGTTTGTAGGATCATAAAAAGTAATTGGTTATATGAAATACAATAAAGGCAGCTAAATAAGCTAAGCTAAACATATAAACAAACATCACTGTAGGCCATAGCCAAGAGTTGGTTTCACGTTTGGTGACTGCTAAAGTGGAAATGCACTGGGGTGCAAAAACATACCAAGCTAGAATGGCGAGCCCCGTTGCTAAGCCCCACTCATGGTGAAGTGTTTGAATTAAGCTTTGGGCAATTGTATCTTCATTACCACTAACCGCATAAACTGTGCCAAGTCCAGCAATAGCAGCTTCGCGTGCGGCTAATCCTGGAATTAATGCGACCACCATCTGCCAATTAAAGCCTATAGGAGCAAAGAAAGGCTCTAAAAACTGACCGATTCTTCCAGCAAAAGAATAAGCGACAGCAGCGCCGTGCCAGCTTGCAGGTGGTGTAGGATAGCTGCTTAAAAACCAGAGCAAAATCATTACTGATAAAATAATCGTTCCTGCACGCATCAAGAAAATTTTTGCACGCTCACCCAGGCCAACTAAAATATTGTGTAAGCTTGGTAAGCGATAAATAGGCATTTCCATTAACATTAAAGGTGCTCTGCCTTTAAATAAAAATTTCTTAAAAATAAAGCCCATGGTTAATGCGGCGCTAATACCAGCAAGGTAGAGTAAAAACATAACTAGGCCTTGTAAGTTGATAAAGCCTAAGACATCTTTTGAAGGAATAAATGCTGCAATAAGCAGCGTATAAACAGGAAGACGCGCTGAACAGGTTGTTAATGGTGTGATCATAATCGTGACCATGCGATCTTTGAGGTTTTCAATGGTGCGTGCCGCCATAATGCCTGGAATAGCGCAAGCATAAGCGGATAGCATAGGGATAAAGGCCTTGCCATTTAAGCCAATTTTTGACATCAACCGATCCATTAAAAATGCGGCGCGTGCCATATAACCAGAATCTTCTAAGACTAAAATGAATAAAAATAAAATTAAAATTTGTGGTAAAAAAACAACTACGCTACCAACGCCGGCTAAAACGCCATCGCAAATTAAGTTAGTTAAGGGGCCATCAGGCAAGGTGTGGTGTAGCCATTGAATAGTGGCATCAATACCCGTTTGCATGAGATTTTGGATCACAACAGCCCAGCTGAATACTGCTTGGAACATGCAAAATAAAATGGCTAATAAACATAGCATGCCCCAAATTGGATGCAGTAGAATACGATCGAGCTTTTCTGTTAAATGATGGCGCCAAGGTTTTTCTGTGACGGTTTTATTGAGCATGAGATCAACAATGGCATAGGTTTGACGCAAGTCTTCTGCGCTAGGTTCTTGCCAAGCATTTAAGCTAGGTTTGTGAGGATGAGCTTCAATATGCGTTGCAATTTGTTGGCGTAATTCATTTAAGCCTTGCTTTTTGACTGCAACGGTTGCAATGATGGGAACATTGAGCAATTGGGATAGCTGCTGAATATCAATTTCAACGCCTTGTTCTTTAGCAACATCCATCATATTCAAGGCAATCACCATTGGGTAGCCAAGTGCTTTAACTTCAATTGCCAGGCGTAAATTTAGGGCTAGGTTTGTGGCATCAGCGACAAAAATGATTAAGTTAGGAATCGGTTCATTAGCAAGCTCGCCTAATAATGCTTGGCGCGCGACTAATTCATCAGGGCTTATGCCACGCAAGCTATAGATGCCCGGCAAATCTAGTAAATGAATGTTTGTGTCGTTAATGGCTAACATGCCCTGACGTTTTTCAACGGTCACGCCAGGATAATTGGCAACCTTATGTCGGCTGCCGGTTAAGGCATTAAAGAGAGCGGTCTTACCGCAGTTTGGGTTGCCGATTAAGGCGACTTGATATGTACTCATAGCTAGTAACTCTCATGTTTCTTTTGCGTGAGCAAAGCGCTTATTTTAAAGCTGAAGTTGCACTTGAATGCATTTGGCTTCACTGCGCCGAATGGCAATGCGGTTATTTCTTAAACGAACAATTAATGGATCTTTGCTAAAGGGGGCTTCGTGTAGAAGCATGACAGGAGCGCCTTCGACAAAACCCATTTCTAATAGACGTTTTTCAATATTGCTTAGCTCAGCATGGGGATGCGAGCGATCATCAATAGCGGTAATAAAGGCTTTTTTGTTTTTGGGGATTTGGTCTAGCGTCAAAGGTGTTTGCATAAAATTAAATGCTTCTAACAAAAAGAATAAGTTTTTTTAAAATTTCTTGCTTTGCATGAGAATTTTGCGTTTACGGCAAAAAATTTCTCATATTCTACAGGATATGCATGCTCTCAACTGAGAATGATTATCATTTGCGTTTATTATACAAGATTTAAAAATAAATGCTAGGGGGCGGTATAACTTATCATCAGTATTTAAATAAAGAGGGGAGTGTCTGTGCTCAGAGGATTTGGGGGATATAGCGGTAGGGCGAGACAGAGAGTGTCTCGCTATTTAACATGGCTTATTACTATTGCCTAAAAAAACCACTTGTTTTGAGTAGCCAGGTCCTAGTAATTGCGGATCTTCAAAGCAGTGAGCCGCGGCAGAGGCTGGCTCAAGCTGCTGTGTTGACTGAAAAATGGGCGATAGGCTTAATCGCGAGAGGTGAATGGGGGGCTGCTTGTCAGAGCACGTTAAAGATGTTTGAGGCATGGCGTTGCGACTAATAACGAGTTTCTCAAGCATGTCGTGGTTAAAAGTCCCATTGGCCAAAATCATATCACAGGTGATCTGGAATAGCTGTTGTGGCGAACAGCTTTCCAAGAAATCATAAACTTTATCATCTTGAACGGCGCCAAAAGCCTCGTCGACGCAAAGCTGTTCAATAGCATCAGCTAATAGTGCTTCAATGCTTGAAAAACTTTCTTCTTTGCTAATGACCGTTTCATAAATTCTTTGGGTAGCAATTTTAAGTATTTCCTGGGCGATTAAACAATGAATTTCAAAATTTTTCTTGGGCTGGTCCATAAATTCTTTGAACAACTCATAATCATGAAGTTGTTGTGAAATTTTTTGGCTTACTGTATTAAGCAAGCCATGTATTTCTTTGGCTTTTGCCATTTTTGCGGACTGATAGGCTTCAGTTAATAGCGCAAGGAGAATATCTAGAGAGCTAGATTTTGAAACATTAAAAATTTGTGAGGCTTGATACCATTGATAAAAAATTGTTCGTTCGACTGTCGTGTTTGCGGCATTTAAACAACGTTGTAATAAAGAGCCTGCAGCATATATATCAATGGCGGGAGAAGCAAGTAGAGTTTTTGGGGCGTCAACCAATTCTGTGGGTAAATGTACAACACTTTTTGCAATGGGAAGAACAGGTGTTCCCATTAAAGTCGAAAATTCAAAATCAATGAAAGCCGCCCCAAAGTGATCTTCTAGGTTATCTTGATTACTTATAGCTGGTAAAGGTTTATCAATGAGTCCAAGTAATATATTGGTTTCTTTCAAATCCCCATGCGAAATTTTATGGTCTTCATGTAAAGATTTCAAATTCTTAAAGACAATCAAAAGGGTGAGTAGTAAGTTTTGACAAAAAGCGGCGCAGTCTTGCCACATGGCAGTATACAGGGTAGTGCCATCGATTACAGGCGTTACCATGACAAATCCTTCTGTTCCTTGCTCAAGTAAATAAGCTTGATGCCCTGTTGTTTGACGATATAAATTAAATTCACGAGAGGCTGCATCAGATGATTTATTTATAATTTTGACAACGGCTTGATAGTTTTTGTTTTCAAATAACCTAACATTTGAATGGCCTTCAGAAAGCTGCTTTGCTGCTTGTAGTTTGAGCGGTTTTGTTGGAAGTAGCGGGCGCCCTGCTTTTCTTTGGTTGGCTGGTTCTCGATAGAAGAAAAGCAGCTCATTATCTTTGGCTGAATAAAAAACATAGATGGGTTTAGGTGGAAAGGGCTTTATTTGAAGAGGTTCTAGCATAATTTTTTAGTCTTATATTTTTATCATTTTTTTACTCAAACCTCACGCTTGAGTAAAACGATGGATTTGCTTACAGAAGAGTATAATAATAACGTTTGGCTATTATTTTGTCATCTATATGGAGGAGTTATGGTATTTATTTTAATATTGATCGTTGTTCTATTTTTGGCAGGATGTCGTGTTGTGCAGCAATATGAAAAAGGGGTTGTGTTTCGTTTCGGCAAAATTGTTAGTGTACGTGATCCGGGATTGAATCTGATTATCCCTTTTATTGATATCATGCGCAAAGTTGATTTTCGTACGGTCACTCTGCCAGTGCCGGCACAGAAAATTATTACAAAAGATAACGTGTCAGTTGATATCTCTGCTGTTGCTTATTATAAAGTCGTAGATGCAGTGAAAAGCATTATCGCCATTCAAAATGTGATAGTGGCTATTGATCAAATTGCCCAAACCTCGTTGAGAAATATCGTTGGTAAATTTCAGCTGGATGAAATTTTGTCAGAACGAGATGTTATTAATGAATCAATAACTAAAATTTTGGATGGTTATACAGAAGCTTGGGGTGTTGTGGTCACGAGTGTAGAAATAAAAGATATCCAATTACCAGATGATATGCAGCGCGCTATTGCCAAACAAGCTGAGGCAGAGCGTGAAAAACGCGCCAAAATCATTTCTGCGGAAGGTGAATTTTTATCTGCGCAAAAATTAGCAGATACTGCAGATATTATGATGCAGCATCCAATTGCCTTGCAATTAAGAAACTTGCAAACCTTAACAGAAATTGCCACAGAAAAAAATTCAACCATTATTTTTCCAGCGCAGTTAATGGGAACGATGGCGGATATTAAACGTTTTATATCCGAAGAAAAAGTTTCTTAAGCGCTAGGGGCAGGCTGTGCAATGCGGCGCTGCTCCTAGAGATTTATCTCTCAATTTGTTGCGCTAGCCAGCTTTTTCCTTTAATCCATCTTGCGACCAGCATGCTGCACAAAGTGTTGCTGGTTACGCTAATTAAGGTTGCCGGTGGATCGATAAGCATGCTGATAACAGCAATAATCATTAAGGCTTGAGGCGGGAAGCCGTAAACAGAAATAATCAACATTTCACCAATCATGCCACCGCTTGGGATGGCCCCCATGACGGTACCCACTAAAATGCTAATAAGGATAGCTAGTGTCAGCGTGCTTGCGCCCGTAAAAGGCAGATGAAATAAACCAAATAAAAAAGCAATTTTAATCATGCCGCCTAGTACCGAGCCATCTTTATGCAAGACACCGCCTAGTGGGATGCTAAGCTCAGCAATTTCTTTGGGAACGCCTATTGACTCAGCTGCTTCTAGATTAGCGGGGATGCTCGCTGCACTGCTGCAAGTGGCGAAAGCAGTAACCGCTGGCACAAAGATATTTTGCCAGAAACTTTTAATCCCTTGTTGCCTTGCGGCAATAAAAGCATACAGATTAGCGCTAATAAAAAAGAAAACCATTGCTGCTAAGTAATAAATTAATGCAATTCGTGCATAAGCATGTAAAAGATTAGCCCCCATGCCACCAATAAGGTCGGCAAAAAAAGCAAAAAATCCAATAGGCGCTAACAGCATGACAATAGAGACTAACTTCATAGAAACGTTGCGCCCAGCAAGGAGTAGCGTGGCAAAAGCAGCGCCTTGTTCTTTAATGCTGGTTGTGGCTAAACCAACTAAGGCGGAAAAAATAATTAATGCCAGCATATTTTCGCGAGAAAATAACTGAATAAAATTAGAAACAGTTAACATGGAAACGGCTTGTTCTGCAATGTTGATTGTTTGTGGGCGAGCGGCGGCGGCTAAAGGAATTAGCAAGTGTTGCCCCATAGGAAATAATTTTACACAAACAAGCATAAAAAGGGCGGCGAACAAACTGGTTAAGAAAAAGACAATCAGCATCATGCAAGTGATTTTATAAAGCGTTTGCGTTTCACGTATTTCTGCAATGGCAGAGGCAATACTAAAAAAAACGAGCGGTATGACACTGGTGAAAATGAGATTGAGAAAAATTTCACCTAGAGGTTTGAGCTTGCTGGCGCTTGGCCCAAGGTAAAGTCCCGTTAAGCTTCCTGCCATAATGGCGAATAACAAAATCAAAACAAAACGGTGGTTTTTAAGGATAGGCATTATTCTTTATCCAAATAATATAACGGCTGGCAAGTCTGGTTTGCTTGTTGCGGAATATTACTTGAAATTTAGCCGTAAGCCTAGTCATGAAAATAAACGTTAATTAACTTACCAGGTCCCGGTGGTGAAAAGAATAGTGTAAAATACAGTAAATTTTAGTTTAAATGCCACTGTTATGCTTAAGCAACTTGGATTACAGAAAATTAGTCAATTTATTAATCAAGCTTTATCTACCGATCCTGAAGCACTGGCTGAATTAGCCAAGCTGCAAGGGCAGGTGTTACGAGTACAAGTACTTAAAACACCTTTTGATGTTTGTGTTCAGTTTCATGCTCATGGTATTAGTCTCTTGCCGGATACCTCACTGCCTGCAACGGTGACTTTAAGTGGCACACCCACGGCACTGTTACGTTTTGCTAAAACAAATTCACACACACAAATGTTAATGGATAAAGCAATTAAAATTAATGGCGATCTTGATTTGTTGATGCAATTGAAAAAAATCCAAGAACGCTTGCATTTAGATTGGGAAGAATTATTAGCGCGTCATTTTGGTGACTTTGCCGCCAATCGATTTATGTTGGTGGCTAATAAAATTAGAGATCGCTTGGGTTACCACGCGCGCTCGTTAAAAATGAGTGGTTTAGATTATGTGCACCACGAAGCAGCTTTATTGCCAACCGCAGCTGAAGTAGAAGAATTTTATGCAGGAGTACGCGACTTGCGTCGAGACATTGAACATTTGGAACATAAAATTAAAATGCTTAGGAAAAAATAACTCATGCATGGTATTCGCCAGGTTTTTCGTTTAATTCATATTTACTGGATTTGTTTATGCTATGGTTTGGATGAATTTTTCTTCCAGGCGCCTTGGCTGAGACCCTTTAGATTTCTGGCACGTTTAAATATTTTTCGTTTGAAACATCGGAATAAACCTCGTGGTGTGAGAATTCGTCTTGCGCTAGAAAAGTTAGGGCCGATTTTTATTAAATTTGGCCAAACCTTGTCTACGCGACGTGATTTATTGCCAGATGATATTGCGCTTGAGCTTGCTAAGCTGCAAGATAAAGTGCCACCATTTTCCAGCGCTCAAGCAAGGCGCATCATAGAAACTTCTTTGCAGAAAAAGATTGAAGACTTATTTAAATCTTTTAATAACCAGCCATTAGCAGCAGCTTCTATTGCGCAAGTACACGAGGCTGAATTATGGGATGGGCAAAAAGTTATTGTCAAAGTGTTGCGTCCGCAGGTTGAAGTTTCCATTAATCGAGATTTGGACCTTTTATATTTTTTAGCCAGGGGCGTAAAAAAATATATATCTGTTGCGCGCTTGCTGCGGCCTGTAGAGGTAGTGCAAGAGTTTGATCAAATTATTCATGATGAATTAGATTTGCAACGTGAAGCGGCAAACGCTTCACAATTGCGGCGCAATTTTGATGGCTCTAATTTATTATATGTACCTGAAATTTATTGGGACTACGTGCGTCAAAAAGTTTTAGTGATGGAAATGATTCATGGGATTCCTATTTCTGACCTAGAATCACTTAGGGCGCATGGTATTAATATGAAAGCTTTAGCTGAACGAGGCGTAGAAATATTTTTTACTCAAGTTTTTCGCGATAGCTTTTTCCATGCAGACATGCACCCAGGCAATATTTTTGTTGATCCTAATGCGCAAGAAATGCCACGTTATTTAGGTGTGGATTTTGGTATTATGGGTACCCTGTCTAGCGCGGATCAGCGATATTTAGCAGAAAATTTGTTAGCGTTTTTTCATCGCGACTATCGGCGTGTCGCAGAATTGCATGTGGAATCGGGCTGGGTGCCGAAAAATACGCGGGTGGATCAATTAGAGGCAGCTATACGTACGGTTTGTGAGCCTATTTTTGAAAAGCCACTGAGTGAAATTTCCTTTGGTCAAATGTTATTAAAATTGTTTCAAACTGCGCGGCGTTTTCATATGACCGTCCAGCCGCAATTAGTCTTACTGCAAAAGACTTTATTCAATGTAGAAGGTTTAGGGCGTCAACTTTATCCTGATTTAGATTTGTGGTCGACTGCCAAGCCTTATCTAGAAGATTGGATGAAGCAACAGATGGGTATCAAAGCTTTTGTGAAAAAAGTGAAAGCTAATCTTCCTTACTGGTTGGAAAAAATGCCGGATATGCCGGATTTGATCTATCAGCGCTTAAAACAAGACCAACGGGATGTTCAAAACACCTTGCTTTTATCTCATGAGGTTGATCGGTTAAAAGCTCAGAATCAAACCATGAAAATTGGCATCGCTTTGCTCTTAGTGTTTGTGGTGGTCTTGTGTTTTTGGCGGTATTTTTAAGATTAAGCTGAACATTATACCTATAAATCTATTAATAAACTTGGGGCTAGGTGTGGTTTATCCTGTAATAGAGTACGTGCAAGCAATGCATAACGTTGTCAATCTTTTTATTAACCAACATGGCCGGCACGAGTCCGATTGTTTTTGCTTTTTTAAAGCTGGAGAGAACAAAAAATGGGTGGCATACTTACAGGATGAAGTAAGCCGGCAGAATAATTATTGTATAGCTTGCCAGACTTTGGGTAAGGACCTTGCTCAGGATTATCCACAAATAGCGATGAAGGCTTTTAAAGAGATAGCGGTAGCGTATATAAGTCGGGCAGAGCAGAAAGCTTTTTTGGAGGCGATAAGCCTTTGGGCGGTCAGCAACGCGCAAGGCGACGCTGTAAATGATCGGTCTCTATTGCTGCCTAAAAAGTTATAGGTGTTTCTTTTATTGTACTTACTATCTTGATTGATTAACCGTGCCATGCAGCCTAGGCAAAGGAGCGCAAGTGACGCTTCCACCAACACGCTAGCAATTGCAGATGTGGCCCGGTCCTGTGCTGACTTTTTGTCCAGTGCAGAGAACGTGTGGGGGGTTAAAATAATAATTTAATATTTTCTTCATATTGCGTTGATACAATGAGCATGCGAATAATAATTTAGGAGAAGCGCATGCCGTTATATAACTTTGAGAAAATGAATCATATCCATCAAATGGTTAGGGGTTTTATTGCAGAAAAAGGTAGATATGAGGGGAGCCTATGTTGTTTTTTTCAAGCGGGTAGTTATAAGACATGGGCAATCCAATTAGATGGCGCCATCACTCGACAAGCTGAGCAGATGGCAAGCATAACAAGTAACTTTCGAGTAGGAGACATTACGCTTAAGACGAAAGATAAGTTTGAGGTGGAGCTTACAAGTATAGCGAGAAAAGAAATGAGTGCAGCTACTTATACGGCTTTTCTTGACTCATTGCGCGCGTGTTGGGCCCAATCCACATCTGCTAATGAGCAGACGCCTCTTTTGCCTACCAACACTGCGTAATTTTATTGCGCGCACGCTTTCTTGCTGCAACATATGGGCTGCCCAGTTTATCTAGCGTGTGAGATCGCTAGTATAAAAAGGGTGGCCTTTTTTATGTTAAATCTTGACATTTTCTTTTATAAGCCCTAGTGTGTGGCTTTTTGCTTTTCCAAGGGAATTCTTTGCATGCCTAATAAGCATTTTATTATCTGGGATTTGGGTGGCACAAAATGTGGCGCAGCTAAAGTAAAAATCACTGACCATCATTTTGAGTGCGAAAAATCTGTTATGTTGCACCCGCGCGATTATAAAGTTCTAGATGAGTTGACCGACCATATTGAGGCAATATTAGGGGTGAAGCATGATGGGGCAGATAAAATTTTAATTGCAGGTGCAGGTGCTTATGATGGCTATGTTTTAGAAAACGCCAATCCTTACCCATTTCGGATGGATTTTGCACGCTTAGCTTGGGAGCGCAATTGGCCCATAATGAATGTGGTGCATGATTATGTGCCTGTATTATGCTCAACTTTTACGCCTTATATCCAGGACCCAAAGCACGCAACCATTATCACGCCTGGCGTGCCAGACCCTCGTGGACGCCATGTGGTTTTTGGTGTTGGTACGGGATTGGGTTTAAAAGATGGGGCGCTTGTTGATGATAATCGTTTATGGGTAGGCAGCAATGAAATGGGGCATGTGGGAATTAGTTTTCCACCGCTTACAAATTCACAAGAATCAAAAAGACATCAAGAGTTGATATGTTTTTTAACCAGTACCTTAAAACAACCGATTACTTTTGAAACGATTTTATCTGGTGCTGGCTTAGCAAGGTTGCATCAGTTTTGTACGGGAAGCGCAGAAGGCTTGTCGCCAGGGGAAGTAAGTGTATTATTGCATCAAGGTAAGGCTGCTGAAACAGCGGCGTTATTCGCTTGGTATTTGGGTTTGTTTGTTGGTTGCGTCCAATTATGTTTCATGCCAACGGGTGGTTTGTGGATGACAGGTGGGGTTTTAAAGAAAAATCCAATGTTGGCGCTAAATCCAGCATTGCAGCAAGGAATTAATGCGCATCCAGCTTATTCCCATATGCGCCAACAGTTCCCCTTAGCATTTATTACGAGCGATGAATTAGCCTACTTAGGAGCAGCTTGGTATGCTTCGTTATGAATCGACACTTAAGGCTTCAGGGCAGTTCCCTAGGTTATTTCAATGCTTTTCTTTTCTATTGATTTGCTTTAATATTATGAGCCTATAAAAATAATAAGAAGAAGGTAAAACAAATGCCATTAACTGATGTTGATCTGCCGTCTGAATCACCTGTTTCTGAACTTTCATCCCAATCTCAAATTACGCTAGTGAATGTTGTTGCCACAAGTAGTGATGACGAAAAATATTTTGTTCAAGGGATGGGGGGAAGTTCTGCGCAATCGCTTGAATCGCCAGGAAGTTTTTTGGAAACGCGTAAAAGAAAATATCAGCCTGAATCCAAGATAGGGGAAGGGGCAACACATTTTGCACGGCGGTTAGCTGTTGCCACGTCGGTTACTTCGGTTGAAGAAGGACAATCACAATCGATACTTTCTACAGAGGACCAGTCTCAACCAATGGTAGTGGTTAAGCCAAAACAAGGGTGGTTGCCTCCTAGTAGGGGATATAAAGTAGAAAAACAATTAACAGCCTTCAAGATATTTACTAAGGCGTATCCTGATCTGAAAGGAGCTTTTTATCATTTTAGAGATGAAAAAGATGGTAGGTTTACTTACCGTGTGGTGTTACCTCATTTGGGTCGGACGTTACAACGGTTTATGCAATACCCACGGGCATCAAATTTAGAGAAAGTTCTTGTTTTGTGTGAGGTAGCTGTGGAGCTACAGCGCATTCATAATGAAGTAGGTTATGTCCATGGAGATGTTAAGGCAAATAATATAGCATTGATGCCTTTGGCAGGTAAGCGTATAAGGCCTATTTATTTTGATTTTGAGCTCAGTACACGTGTGATGCGCTTCGAAAGTAGCAGATCTACGCCTTTTATGGCTGCGTGTATTCCTCCTCAATCGGGAATTGAATATATGGCTCCTGAAAGGATCAAGCCTAATGAGGCATCTGAGTCAGCGAAGCCTTTTTCTCTTCCGAATCAAGACGTCTATTCTTTTGGCTTTATGTTAAGAGAGATGTTCCGGGAGGGGTTATGCCCAGCTTTAGCAGATCCTAAGGTTTCAGAATGGGCCCGTAAGGCAGTGGGAAAAGCGCCTAGCAGAAGGCCTAGCATGGAAGAAGGGATTAAGGTGTTAAGAGAGTTGGTGGCGCGTTTGCGTCAAGAGCAACAGCCGACAGTAAGCGACGCCCCTCGTCCTGGGGGTGCTAGCTGATAAAATTTAACTTTTTTAGGGGCAGTGCTTGTATAAATCCAAGCTTGCTGTTATAATTTCGAACTCTTTTTTCAAGTGTTAGGAAGTACTATCCATGGTTTCCAGTTTAACTCAAATGACACCAAGCGCGAAAGCTGCAGAAGTTAAGCGTGATTGGTATATTGTCGATGCTAAAAACAAAACTTTAGGTCGTTTGGCTGCTGAAGTTGCAAAGCGCCTTCGTGGTAAAACAAAAGCAATTTTTACCCCCCACGCTGACACCGGCGATTTCGTTGTTGTTATCAATGCTGCTCACGTAAGAGTGACCGGTGATAAAGCAAAAGATAAAAAATATTTCCACCACAGTGGTTATATTGGTGGCATTAAAGAAATCAGCTTTGAAAAGTTGTTGAAAAAAGCACCTGAGCGTGTTATTGAAATCGCAGTAAAAGGTATGTTGCCAAAAGGGCCTTTGGGACGCGACACTTACCGTAAGCTCAAAGTTTACGCGGGCGCAGAACATCCTCATGCTGCTCAGCAGCCTCAAGTATTAGACATTTCTGAGAAATAATCATGGCTATTGCAAAATCGAAAAAATCAGCAGTTAAACAAAATTATGGTACGGGCCGTCGCAAATCTTCTATTGCGCGTGCTTTTTTGAGCAAAGGAACAGGTAATATCACCGTTAACGGTGTTAGCTTGGAGCAATACTTTGGTCGTAAAACGCATCGCATCATTGCTTGCCAACCTTTAGAGTTATTAAATCTTAGCGATAACTTTGATATTAAAGTAACCGTTGTTGGCGGTGGTCATACTGGCCAAGCAGGTGCAATTCGCTTAGCTATTACCCGTGCTTTAATCGAATATGATTTAGCGGATGCTGGTAATGTTGCTGGTGATGAAGCGGCTAATGAAAACTCTTTCAAAAAGCAACTGCGTGCTGCAGGTTATGTAACTCGTGATGCACGTCGCGTTGAGCGTAAAAAAGTTGGTTTGGTTGGTGCGCGTAAAGCGAAACAATTCTCCAAACGTTAATTTTCTTCTTGCTGTTTGAGCGAATCGAGCCGTGTGTATTAGCAAGTAGGTGATTTAGTAGTCACTCACTTGCTAATACACACGGCTCTTTTTTTAAGGATAATTTTATATGCTCTTTACTATTTCTGGCCAGTCTATACCTAATGTAGCTTCAGAAGAGGCTATTTCTGAGCTTGAAAAAGGTTCGATTATCTTTCTTCCTGAGTTGAACTTTCCTTTTACCCCTGAAGAAGAAATTCTTTATGCAGACAAATTATTAAGCAATCGTAAAAACGTAAGCTATGATGTAAGAACCGATGAAATTCATGGTATTCAAGCGCATGCAATTGTGGCAAAACGCATGATGACACGTTACGCGCGTTTTGCTCAGAAATTGGTTGAAAATTTATTCCCAAATTATGTTTCTCATCTTCAAATTGCACGTACTAGTTTTCGTCCTGCAGAAATAGAAGGGCGCAAGCCAGCATCTTATCGGAAAGATGATACACGTTTACATGTCGATGCTTTTCCAGCAACCCCTAACCAGGGTAAGCGTTTATTACGTGTGTTTACCAATGTGAACCCCAATGGCAAGCCGCGGGTTTGGCGGGTGGGTGAGCCGTTTCAAAATTTAGCGCAAACTTTTCAAGCGAAATTAATATTGCCGCCAGCTTATAAAAAGTATCTTTTGCGTTGTTTTGGTATCACTAAAAGTTTGCGTAGTGATTATGATGAATTGATGTTGCAACTGCATGATAAAATGAAAGCGGATTTAAATTATCAGCAGCATGTGCAGCAAACACAGCTTGTTTTACCAGCGGGCGCAACTTGGATTGTATTTACTGATCAAGTGTCACATGCTGCTTTATCAGGGCAGTATTGCTTAGAGCAAACATTCTTATTGCCTGTTGAAGCTATGTCGTCTTCGCAGCGATCACCATTAAAAATCTTGGAAAAATTATTTAATCAACGATTAGTATAAATTACGGGATAAAGGCATTATGAGAAAAATTTGCTTAGGGTTTTCAATTTTAGCAGTATTATCTTTTCCTGAAGTGCATGCGGAAGACCGTTATGAGAGAGAACCTGTTGCTAGTTTAGATCATCAGCATGCTCATGTGGCTTCAAGTAAGCCCATAAAATTAAGTTCATGCCAATTTACTACACCCACTAATGCTAATCCTTGTTATGTGATAGATCTTGCTTTTAATGCGTATCGCAATCCCAGTATGTATCAAGGCAACCAAACGGGGTTGAGTAATCTTCCTATGTCAGGTAGTTCTGAGCCTGATATGAATCCTGAGACTTGGAAGACCATCGAAGAGGGGGCAAAAGGTAAAAAGATTTATATTGCAGATTTGCGCCAAGAAAGCCACGGCTATTTAAATGGAAAGCCTATTACCTTGGTTGGTACAGGCAATGCGATGAATATTAAACTGGGATCAAATGCTGCAGCGGTTTTGAAAGCAGAAAATCAATGGCTGGCAAGTATAAAAAAATATATGGCAATTAAGAATGGGTGGATAAAAACTAGCCAAACAACCGCGCAGCAGGAAGAATTGTCCATTCAGTCCGTGACAAGCGAAGCACAGGTCGCACAAACTCAAGGTTTGCATTATGTTCGGATCCCAATGGTTGATCGAACGGGGCTAATCACGCCGCAGAATATTGAGCAAATTGTTGCGCTTATTCGTCAAGCTAATCGTGAAGGAGCTTGGATCCACTGGCACTGTCGAGAAGGACATGGGAGAACCTCGGAGGTAATGGTCATGCAAGATATCTACTATAATGCTAAAAATGTTTCTTTTGAAGATATTATTGCTCGCGAAACAAGTGTTCCGCCAAATTATAATTTTTCAAAATACCCGAATACTTATCTGGTTTTGCAAAAATTTTACAATGATGTAAAAGCTGGAAAATACGATAAATAGTTCAAGGGTTTCTAGAGGTAGCTTGTGAGCTGTCCCTGTGATGCCATAGGTTTAGTCGAATGGTATTGTAATTACTGCATTTTTTTAAAAGCTAAAGTATAGCTTATAAATCCTCAGTAAAAAGCTTGATTTTTCTTCATTTCCGTATTATGATTACACCTCTTTATCGGGGCATAGCGCAGTCTGGTAGCGCGCCTGCTTTGGGAGCAGGATGTCGGGGGTTCAAATCCCTCTGCCCCGACCATGGTTTGAGTCAAAGCCGCAAGCGTCAGCAAGTGGTTACAATAATTGTTTGAATTGTAAGTTTGGCAGTATGACTGCGCCCGTAGCTCATCTGGATAGAGCACCGGCCTTCTAAGCCGGGGGTAGCAGGTTCGAGTCCTGCCGGGCGCGCCACTTAACGTATCAGCATTGCAAGCGTTGGTTAGCAAGCACAATGTTTGATAATCAGTAGTTTTTCATATGGTGGATGTAGCTCAGTTGGTAGAGCCCCGGATTGTGATTCCGGTTGTCGCGGGTTCGAGTCCCGTCATTCACCCCAGTTTATTTTCTTCTACCCAATAATTTCCATTTAACTTTTGTTTCTTTTTTGGCAAAACCTTTACTGTTAATATTTTTTTACAGTCAAGTTTTGGCATATTAGGTTTTAGCGGAAAACTATAACAAGCTAATTGTAGTTCACCCGTTTGATGAGAAAAAATACTTTGATGTTTAGGATCTAATTTTGATGCGTATCCTGCTTGTGCGGTGCCATTATGCTGCGCAATATCCAGCAAGATAGGCTGGGTGCTAATATTTTCAATTTGCAGTATGGTTGAGGGTGGAATAATTAAATTGCCATCAGGAAAATTTTGTTGCCGAGCTGTCACGCAAGCAGACAATAAAAAAATAACTGTACCGATAAAAACATAACGCATAAGTTTTTTCCTCGTTGACAGTGCTTAGTGATATTTTATACGATTCATAGTATGAAATATAGAGGAATTTGCTGTTATGACTAAAATGAAAGCGGTGTACCAAGGGCATTTGAATTGTCAGATTATCCATGAGCAAAGTGGTGCAAAAATTGAAACAACTGCACCAAAAGATAATGGTGGTAACGGGGATAAATTTTCTCCCACCGATTTATTTGCGGCAAGTTTGGCTTCATGTATGTTAACGGTAATGGGGCTGGCAGCTAAAAAACATCAAATTAATATGGATGGGGCAACTGCGGAAATTGAAAAAGAAATGGTTGTTGCGCCTGTTCGCCGCATAGGTAAACTTTCTGTTAGTTTACATTTACCCGCAGGTATTCCTGTTGATAAAAGAGAGTTGCTAGAAGCGGCTGCGCATCATTGCCCTGTGCATCATAGCCTGCATCCCGAGATTGAAGTATCTGTTCAGTTTATCTATGAAAATTAATATTTACTTTGTAATTTGATACGTTCAGCTGGGTCTTAGTTGCTCGGCTGAAATAATTAATGGTTTATCCTTTTACACAGATTAATTGCTTTAAAGTATGAACGATATCGACCAGATCTGCTTGGTTATTCATGACCTCATCAATATCTTTGTAAGCGCCAGGTATTTCATCAAGAATATCTTTATCTTTTCGGCATTCAATACCTAACGTTTGTTGTTTTAAATCATGAACGCTAAAAGTTTTTTTTGCTTTACTACGGCTCATTTTTCTACCTGCGCCATGCGAGCAAGAACAAAATGATTCTAGGTTGCCTTTCCCACGCACGATATAAGATTTTGTGCCCATGCTGCCAGGAATAATGCCAAGTTCGCCGCTCCTTGCAGAGACAGCGCCTTTTCGGGTTACCCAAATGTTTTGATTGAAATGGTTTTCAAGATTTGTGTAATTATGATGGCAATCCACTCTCTGTGTCGTCATAAAATCAGTACCTTTATCTTCCCCATACACATGATAAGAAATATCTTTTAAAACCCTTAACATCATTTCATTTCGATTGGCTTTAGCGTAACGTTGCGCCCAGTGAAGATCATGCAAGTATGCATTAAACTCTCTTGTGTTCTGTGTTAAATAAGCTAAATCTGGATCAGGTAAATCAATTAAATATTCTTTCATTAATCCTTTGGCTTTCTCAATGTGGATGGACGCAAGTTCTTTGCCTATATTCCTGCTGCCACTATGTAGCATCACCCAGGCATCATTATTTTCATCTTGGCAGATTTCAATAAAATGATTTCCGCCACCGAGCGTACCAATTTGATAAGCTGCTTTTTCTAGTAGCTTGTCAGATAAAACGGCTTGAATATTTCCAAGCTGCTTAAAAGCAGTGAACATTCTGGTGGAAATTTCTTTATGTTGATTAAAGCCTAGCGGAATTGATCTTTCAATGGCTGAGCGAATTTTATTTAAATTATCACCTAATTGATCAATTTTAAAAGGCATTTTAACCGCGCACATGCCGCAACCAATGTCTACGCCAACCGCAGAAGGGATGATAGCGTCACGGGTTGCAATTACTGTTCCAATAGTAGAGCCTTTGCCTGCATGGGCGTCAGCCATCACGGCAACATGTTGGTGGATAAAGGGCAAGCTGGCAACGTTGCGGATTTGCTTCTCTGCTTCTAGCTCTAAGTCAGAAGCCCAAATTTTAATAATATTTTTGCTATCAGTAATGGTTTTCATTGTATGGTTTCTGCGACTTAATTCAGTTATTTTAAAATATAGCTAACGCTCTTAAAAGCTTGCGCTTTATAACTTGAGGGAAAGGCTGAATGTTGATATGATAAATTGTACGCAGTTATGTAAGGTTAACTGACAAACACAGGCATAGGGCGGTGCAAGCTGGGTGAAGTCCAGGGATGGTTGCTTGGTAGTAAGAATTCGACGAAGTTATTGTGGGCCGTTAGCTCAGTTGGTAGAGCAGTTGACTCTTAATCAATAGGTCGTAGGTTCGATCCCTACACGGCCCACCAAAACCATCTCTTTTCTATCTAGGTTTTGCAAGTTAACCGTCCATCAATATTTTCAATTGATTGACAATTTGAGATATCAACTATAGTTCTTTCTGCAAAAACATATTGCATGTTTAAGCAGCGCGCAGATAGTTGGTTTTTGTCTAGGGCGCAGTCATAACATGAATTTTGAAAGCTTGTTTGTTTGTTTTGTAAAGCGTTGTTTTTGGCGAGGCGAGGGCAATTATTTTCTTTTTCGGTAAAACAATATAAGCGGCCATTAAAGTTCATGATTTGTTCACAATTAGCGACAGGTATTCTGCTATGTAAGGCTTTTGAGTTGTCAGTGGTGGTACAGTACCCGCTTAGGACTTTAGTATTTTTTATCGTGCGTAGTGAGCATCCAACACAGGTGTTTGCAAAATCCCCTGATACACCTAAAAACTTGGCGACACTAGAACAATCAGCGGCATAAACAACATTGATTAATAGAAAAAATGTAACTACGATGCTGAAAGTCTTTCTCATTAGCTTGTGTACCATAATTTTCTCCTTTAGAAATTAAGCAATAACTTTATGCAGTATATATTAAAATTTATATTGATCATATCCTGCTCTGAGGGGGACATTGGAAACAGCGATAACAAAGGGTTTGCTTGTAACTATATGAAAATGTATACTTTCAAACTTTGGGCAGCCTTCAGTGTTTGTAATCCGCCTGGGTGTATATCTTAAGTTAGCTATGAAAAAACTCTTAACGCTTCTTGTAAGCTTACTAACTTTTTTAATGGTTTCCGCTTGTGCTCATGATAAGCGGACAAGCATCGATGACTATCAAGTACGCCTAGCCGTTACTCAGAACCATCATTTTAATGAAAACCAAATTAAATCATTTGTTTATTATTGGTTTTCTTTACATGATCATCATGCGGATATTCAAAAGTCTTATGCATTATTAGATGGGGAGCACTTGTTAATGCAATACCCAGAAATAACCGTGCATAATTTTGCAGATTATCAAAAGTGGTATAGCAATGTTGGTAAAAATATTGTCAGTAACTTGCATCAGGTTAAACAATTAAAAGTAATTTTTTTACCACAGCATCGTTATCAAGTTGATATTGTTGTTAATTGGCAAGCAATTGATCGCCAAGGCAAGTTTATTAATGTTGATGCCACTCAGCAATGGGTTTTAGTTGATGGGGCAAGCAGCCAACATCCTTTTATTGAAAAGTATCTTGTTATCCACTTTCAACCGCTTAAGTCATCCCTATAAGCATATTTGGCATTGTTTATGCATCTTAGAATGATAGAGTCTAAGGTGTATAAGGAGTGATTATGAAATATTTCATTGCTTGGTTGCTTGGGGTGCCAGTCACTATTCTGTTGGTGATCTGGATTTTTCATCATATTTTTTAAGCAATAAATTTTTAGCAGTTTTTTTAAATGGCCTGTATTTTGCGGCGCCTTGTGCTGCTTCTATATTGCTCAGGCAAGTATCAAAATGATACGCAGGTCCTGCTGTTTGAATTTGGCCTTGCGATTACCCCTAAGGTGAGTTAGGATAGAGCATATATTAATTGGACAACGTCAAATTAAATTGACGTTAGGATATGGGGTATTTTATGGACCAAATGGAATTAGACACACAAGTTGTTTCTGCAGCTGCGCTAGCTAATCAACCGCAAGGCAAATTTAGCAAATTTTTTTATCGTTTTACCGTTCCTAGCCTACTGCTAGTTTTTGCTTTGGGTGTCATTTTAATTTTCAGCTTTATCAATTATCAACAGAATAATTTAATTCACGAATTTACCACGCAAGAAGAAGCGTTGCACAGTGAAATTGCCAATAGCACAGCTTCAAGTGGTTCTCTTAATTCTACCGCGCGTTTGTTATTTACGCAGAATATGTTTAATAAAACCCGGGAAGGGCTGCAAGATACTTTTCTAGTACTGGTTGGTAGTCTAAGTTTGTACTTAGGTGTCATGATCTTTGTGTCGCGTAAGTTAAAGCAAAATGCTAAGCAATTAGAAACATTTGTTTCTCAATTACAGGGAATGAATGAAGAATTGCAACTTGAAATTAATAAACGCGATGAAATGGCGCAGAAGCTTGAGGATCTTAACACCGAGTTAAAGTATTTATCTTTGCATGACACCTTAACTAAGCTACCTAATCGTCGTTTATTTGAAGACCGTTTAGTTTCTGCGATTGAGCATAGTAAGCGAAATAAAAAAATTTTTGCAGTGATGTTTTTGGATTTAGATGGCTTTAAGTTGATTAATGATACCGTAGGTCACGATTATGGAGATGAGTTATTAAAAGCGGTCGCTAAATTGTTTAGTGGTCTTCTTCGTTCGACAGATACAGTGGCGAGATTTGGTGGTGATGAATTCGCTATTATCTTGGCAGAACTGGATAAGCCAGAATCAGCCGCTTATGCTGCTGAGCGTATTATTAAACTTATCCGTGAACCCATTATTGTTAAAGAGCAGCCATTAAAAGTAAATGTGAGTATTGGGATTACGCTTTATCCAAACGATAGTGATTCTGCGCAAGTGTTATTAAAAAACGCTGACGTTGCAATGTATCAAGCAAAAAGCCTTGGGCCTGGTAATTTTCAGTTCTATCGCGAAGATATGAATATGGAAAGCCGACGCAACTTATTGTTACGTAATAGTTTACCTGGTGCATTAGAGCAAGGCTTGCTAGAGATGTACTATCAACCGATTGTTGATGTCAATCAGCATGCCATTATTCATTTTGAAGCCTTGCTTCGTTGGAACCATCCTCAATTAGGTTTTATTTCTCCTTTGGAAATTCTAGAGACGGCATCAAATTTACATCTGCTGATTCCATTAGAAGAATGGATTTTTGAAAAAGTTTGTGCGCAAATACAAACCTGGGAAACAGCTGGCATGAAAGTGCCACCTGTTTGCGTGAATGTTTCACCATTTCATATTGACTCTGTTAAATATGTGCAAAAACTTAAAGAGTCTGCGATCACAAAACAAGTCAAAATGGACTCTATTATTTTAGAAGTCACAGAGTCGATGCTGATCAAAAATTTTGATGCAACAATTAAGACTTTCCGCGAGCTAAATGACCTTGGCGTTAAAATTGCCATCGATGATTTTGGTACAGGTTATTCTTCTTTAAATTATATTCGCTTATTGCCCATACAAATCATTAAAATTGATCAAAGCTTCATTCGGCAATTGCAAGAAAGTGCTAGCGATGTTGCGATTGTTCGTGCGGTGATGGCTTTGGCAAAAGCCTTATCTTTAGAGGTGATTGCTGAAGGCGTAGAGACTCAGGCGCAAAAAGAAATATTGCAATCTTTAGGCTGTAATAAAATGCAAGGGTATTATTTTGGTAAGCCAGCGCCCGCAGAAAATTGTTTGAATATTTCAATTCCTAGTAAGGGCTAAAAGGGACTAATTCATGGACATTAATGAACTACTTAAACTGAATGTGGAAAGAAAGGCTTCAGATCTTCACCTTTCTGTTGGCTTGCCTCCTATCATGCGTATCGATGGTGATTTACAACATGTGGCAGATTATCCTGTGCTTGATGAAGCAATTTTACTTGAAGTTTTACGGGTCATTGCTACGGAAAAACAACTTAAAGAATTTAATGAACACTTAGAAATTGACTTTTCCTATGCGGTGGAAGGATTAGCACGGTTTCGTGTTAACGCTTTCCATCAATCGCGTGGTATTGCTATGGTTTTCCGAACGATTCCTTCGAAAATTCCTAGCATGGAAAGTTTAAATTTACCGCCTGTGTTTAAAGAAATTGCTGATGCAAGTCAGGGCTTAGTGCTCATTACCGGGCCAACAGGTTCAGGTAAAAGTACTACGCTTGCGGCGATCTTGGACTATATTAATAGCAAAGATCCTTATCACATTTTAACAATTGAAGATCCTATTGAGTTTACTCATCCGAGTAAGAAGTGTTTAGTCAACCAACGGGAAATCCATCGAGACACCATTAGCTTTAATGATGCATTAAGATCAGCGCTGCGTGAAGACCCCGATATTATTTTAGTGGGTGAGATGCGAGACTTAGAAACGATTCGCTTGGCGTTGACAGCTGCAGAAACAGGACACTTGGTGTTTGGAACCTTGCATACTTCTTCCGCTGCAAAAACTATTAACCGGATCATCGACGTTTTCCCTGGCGATGAAAAACCTATGGTGCGAAGTATGTTATCGGAGTCGTTGCAGGCGGTAGTCTGTCAAACCCTTTTGAAAAAAGTTGGGGGCGGACGAGTAGCAGCATTAGAAATCATGCGCTGTAACCCAGCTATTCGTAACTTGATTCGTGAAGATAAAGTGGCGCAAATGTATTCATGTATCCAGACGGGAGCCGCTATGGGGATGCAAACGCTTGATCAACACTTGCAAGCGTTGCTTAAAAGCGGTGCAATTGATAAAGAAACAGCACATGTTGTTGCAGTTAGCAAAGAACAATTTGTCTAAATTCAGTAAAAAATAGAAGCTATAAACGCAAAGATGTGGCGGTTTGCTACGTCTTTGCGTTTAATCTATTAACCTATAGAGGGTAGCAATTTGTTGAGCGTTATGAGCTAGGAAGCATGGTTTCTTCTTGTTTAAGCTTTTCCATTTCTTTCACTAATTCTTTAGCTTGATTTTCATCTAAGATTTTTTTTGCTTTTGCAAAAACCTCTTCTTCTTCAAATTTAACGTGATGTTGAATAGCTTTTTGCAATGCCTTCATTTTTTCAAGCCAAATACTATCTTCCGCGGATAAAGAGGCAATCTCATCTAATAGATTTTCTACTTCAACATGTTCTTCGAACGAATGTTCAATGTCACCTTGAGTTTCTGAATTGTCTTCTAGCGCTCTGTAGAAGCTTTTCTCTTCAGTTTGGCTATGAAGCAAGACCTCTTCCATAATTTCTTCGAATAAAGATTCTTGCTCTTCAAAGTCATCTTTGGGAAGAGAGAAAAATTTTTCTAAAAGATCGTTAACTTTTTCGTGGTCTTTTTTCAGGTATTCATAGATATTCATTATTTGCGTCTCCGTTAAAGTTCAAAGGGAAAAGTGCAAATTTTGTACCATAAGGATATTTTGCTAAATGTTAATGGTTTGGCTATTTAGACGTGCAATTGGTGGCTTACGGCAAACTTGGTGTTGCCGCAATTAATAAAAGGATATTTAACTGCTTGCCTTGTTTAAGGGCTGCATAGCGGGAGATACGGGCTGCATGGTAGGAGATACGGGCTGCATCGGCGGCGAGGTGTTATGCAGCAGAATAGAAGCTTGTTGTTTAAAAAAGGTAACGGCTGGACTAACATTTTGGCTTTGCCCATTCGCAGCAATAATTCTTGCTTGCACTTGATGAGTGCCGCGCGGTATATCTCCATTGATAGAAAGCTGAGTAGAAGCTTGTGGTGGCCCATAAGGAGCACCATCAAGCAAGAGTTGAACTTTATCCCCATTTTGTAAAGGCGGTTGCACGACAATACTGACAGGAATAGGGTTTTGGTTTTGAAAAGTTTGCTGGTCAGAAGGCGAGGTAACTTCAATACTGCTATAGGTGTTGCTAGTGGTAGTATTAGCACTAGCTAGGGCTGGGTTTGTATTTGCTGCTTGGTTTGCTACTTGTGTTGGCTCTAAGCTTGTAGGGCTAGTTGTGGTTGTGTTATTAAGGTTGTCTGAAGTGCTATCAAAGCTGCTGACATTTGAACCACGCAGAGAATAAATACTGCTGTTAGCTGTAGGTATATCAGAAAAACTTAAGGTACCATCAGGTGATGTGCTTTCATAAATGGGTACGTCAGCAAACGTTGGTTCAAAAATAAATAATGTACTTAACATAAGAAAAGGAAAATGTTTTCTTTTAAGCATTCATCACTACTCCGCTTGTTGATGGGTCTAATTGAGCAATTATACTGCTTAATGAAATACTTTTGGCGGCATTGCGCCTGTCCGTCCAGCTAACAGTAATATTGACGGTTTTGTAGTTAGGGTTTGTATAAGTTGTAACTGTCCAGTTTATCGAATAAGTGGCATTGTTTCCCGTGCTTGTGCTGCTACCTGAAACGATATCGTTATAGGCAAATTTACCAGAAGTCGTGGGAATTGTTTCAAAAGCGCGTAAAGCATCCATTTTTGCTTTTGCTAAAAATATAGCTTCAGCACGCTGTTTGCTTAAATCATAATAGTAAAAATAAGTCATTTGAAATTTTATGAGCGCAGCAATTCCAATCGTTAGGATCAGTAACGTGACCAGTAATTCAATAAGTGTGACGCCTTTTTGGTTAAACTTGTTCATATGCTTACTTTTGTAAGTCATTCCAGCTGCCCGGAATAGCTCCATATTGACCTAATTGTTGCTGAATATTGTTTAGCACAGCAGTATCGTAATTCATCGTAAAATTCCCTGAGTCAGCAATATTACCTCCTACTGCGAGACCTCCAGTGAGAGTTGCAGTATTTGAGGATTGCAAAGAGCCAGAAACATAGACATAGCCATAAATTTTTGAACTACCTGAAAGTCTTAAATCACCGTTGACAATAAGAACGACTGGAGCACTGACGGAGCCAATCGTTGTTGAACCACCAATCGTTGCTGTTCCTCCTGTTTGTTCAATCCAAATAGATGTACTTGTCAACCCATTTAAGACTGAGTCATAGGAGGTATTGTTGCTATTTTGAAAGAGGTGGTTAACAGAGTTTTTTACATTAATTGCGCTAGTACCAAAGTGTTGTGAAAAGAAAGTATCTGAGCCTGTGCTAACAAGAGCAGGTGTATTCTGCGATATATCAGATTTTATGCTTGAAGCTGTTGAGGAGGTGCCGCTGCTTATGACAGTTTTAGCGCTGCCGCTAATGGTAATGGGGCCGCCACTTTGTATGGAAACATTCCCTGTTGTATTGTTAATTTGAGAGCTACCTGATAAAGCAATACTTCCTCTGACGACAACTGGATAAGAGCTAAAATTAAGTAAGAGTGGCGTGTAGTACACGAGTTGGCGAATTTCGCGGCTAGCGGAGCTATCGCCGCTAGTACCAACAGACTTAATCTGGATAACATTGAAGTTATTGGCAGTAGGATTGCTGAAAGTGATAGTGAATTTGCTACCATTACTCAGTGTGACATTGGTGATGCTTGCGTTAGAATAGCTGTCAATATACCCATCGGCATTGGCATCAGAGACAATGGTTGTTTTATTTTGTGCTAAATAAACGGTGCCAAAATTTAAGCCAGCCTCCGCTGCTTCAAACGCTTGCTGAGCACGGTATTGGTTTGCGCTAATCTTTTGCGCTAGCTGACCTGACTTGGCCATCATGATACTCATCCATGTAATGGTTAATAGCAAAATAAAAACAAAAACTAATAGCGCAACCCCTTTCTGGTTTTTGAATAAGGTCATGTTCCTTTGCATGCTAGCTTTCCTTAAAAGTTTAAAATCAAGGTGCATATTTATTATTACGAATTTTAACAGTATCTGTTAACGTTTTGCTAACGCTAGGATTAGAAACTAATTGCCCTGTTATCGTAATGGTAATTGTGCGAACAGCAATCGTCGCTGTTCCAGTGGCTACGCCATCAATGTCAACAGCATTATTGGCTTGCGAAAAATTCAACTGAGTAATTCTGATGGTATCTGGATCGGTAATGTTTTCCCAGGCGCTGGCGGAGGCGGTGCAATCAAAGGTTGCGCCTGAAGGACGTCCTTGGATGGCATCATTCATTAGCCGAAAACCATAGCGTTCGTCATCATTGCCTGTGCCGGTACTAGGTAAAGATCCATCCCCGTCTCGATCATAAGTGAGCAAAATGCAATCATTTGTGGAGTTAATAGTCACGCTATTTGTCATAAAGGGATTGTTGTTTGTGCCGGTTTTTACACCTGAGCTTGCATTGGCCCAAAAGCCAGCGCGGCTAATGTCGCTAGCCATTAAACTCATGGTAGCATGTAAGCTTCGGTCTAAGCGCATCGTATCCATAGCAGCGCGATCTTTTTGTGCAATAGACAAATAAGCGGAAATTAAGCTTGAAAGCAAAATTCCAGTAATAACTAACACAACTAATAATTCTATTAAAGTAAAGCCTTTTATTCTCCACTTTAACATGCTTTGTATCCTGTCACATTGGTGGCGCACATAGTGATATTTCCTAGCTGAGAAATTTGTACTTTGACTAGTTTATTTGAAGTAGTAAAACTCACCGTTGAAGCTTCATTAGGTAAACCTCGAACACTATCAAAGTAAATAGAGTTGCTAGTAAACCCTGTATCCACGGTGGTGGTAATGCCAATATAATCGGTACTGCTTATTGAGCCAAGCGTACAGGTATTGCTAGGGCTACAGCTACAGGTGCTTCCTGCGTTTACCCCATAGCACCAAGTGCTGCCGCTTTGTAAAACCAAATAGGCATTCTGTTGACGTTGAATAGCCTCGCTTCGAGCCGTTTGAATGTATTGGGCAAAAGTTTCAGCGGCGGCTCGTAGACGGTTCTCTAGTAACAATTGGCGGATAATGGGGACGCTAGCAACTGCTAAAATACAGGTGACCACTAAAGCCACGACTAGTTCCAAAAACGTAAATCCTTGTGGTAAGCTTTGTTTATCCATGTCTTGGGTGCCTAACATATTTGCAAAGTAGCTAAGTAATGTTAAAGTATTGCATGAGAGTGGATCAAATATCAATGTGTTTCATGAGGAATATCTGTGCTCTGGTTTAAAAAGCAAGCTAAAGGATTAGTTGGAATCGATATTGATAATCGATATATTAAATATATTGAATTAGATAATATTGAGAATCAGCCGGAGGTGTTGCAGTATGCTATTACTGAACTGCCTATGGTTGTTTTGACGGAAACTAATGAAATTAAAGACGCTTCTACTATTAGCTCGGCGCTTACTGGGCTACAGCTTACTCATCCGACGACTTCTAATCAGGCTGCCATTGCATTACCAGGCGCCAGTGTTGTGACTAAACTGATCACACTGCCTAAAGATCTTTCGGATGTTGAATTAGAAAACCAAGTTTGGCTAGAGGCTGGTAAAAACTTTCCTGATCTTATTGAAGACTTAAGCTTAGATTTTTATGTCAATGGTCCTGCTAATGGAGAAGAAGGTCAGCTAGAAATTTTGCTAGTCGCTTGTCGTACCACTTCTCTTGTGAAACGCTTAGAGGTATTAAAAAATAGTAACTTTACAGCAAAAGTTGTTGAAGTTGATTATTATTGTTTAGAGCGCGCATTAAATTATATTTTGACCCAGCAAGCTGAGCTAGATAAAACAAAGCCTTATGCTTTATTAAATTTTAGTTGTCGTTCAAGTACATTAGTTGCGGTACAAAATGACAAGTTACTTTATGCACATGATCATAGCTTTGAATCGCAGCGATTATTACAAAAGCTGCAACAAGATTTGCAATGGCAGAATATAGTACTACATCCTCCTAAAGCGGATGCATCTTTAGATCCCATTACGGTTTCCTATTTAGATGAGACTTTAATCAGTCATGTGAGATATGCTTTAGATATGTTTTATTCTTCGAAACAAAGTGGGGAAATCCAGCAGTTATTTTTAGCCGGAGAGTGCGCAATTATTCCAGGTATTGCAGACTTAATTGCTTCACATCTTGAAATGAAGGTTGCTATTGCAAACCCTATTCTCAATATGCCTATTTCTAAAGCGATTGATGCAAATGCTTTACAAGCTCATGCTCCATTGCTAACTTTATGTTGTGGCTTAGCTTTACATGAGGGTTCGCTATGACAACAATCAATTTGCTGCCTTGGCGGGAAAAAGCGCGTAAGCAACAAAAGCAAAACTTTATTCTGTTATGCGCCCTTGCTGTTGGGGTTGCTTTTATTCTTAATGTCATTATATTTGTGATGCTTCAAGTGCAAATTAATAAGCAAGAAAGACGCAATGGTATTTTGCAGCAAGAGAAACAAATAAATAGTGGTATTTTGGCAAAGAAGAAAAAGTTTGAGACGGATAAGTCAGAAGTGTTAAGCCAAATAGCAACGGTCAAGGAGCTTAATAATCAGCGTTATCGTATTGTCGAGATATTTAATGCGATTCCTCGGTTATTACCAAATGGTGTATACATTACGAGTATCAATGTTCAAAAAGAACTTATTGAGCTGCAAGGTTATGCGGCGACGGAAATTCAAATTTCGGAATTAGCTGGAAAACTGAAAGAGCAGCCAGGCTGGAGAAGCATTCAGTTACAGGAGGCGGGTGAAATGCCCGGTTTGCCCAATAAAACAAAATTCCGAATCACATTAAATATGGACTAACTTTGTGAATATTAACGATTTAAAAAATTTAAATTGGCAAGAGATTGGGGCTTGGCCGAAGAAGGTCAAGTTGGTATTTGTGGTTGCTTGTGTTCTTATTTCATTCGTTATTTTCTTTTTACTTGGTAATGTTGCCCAATATAGCTCGCTTTCAGATGCCGAGCAACAAGAGCAGGGCCTTAAGCAGTCGCTAACTGCGGATATCCCTAAGGCAGTATTACAAACTCAGCAAACCCAACAGTTAAATAAACTAAGTTTATCGATTAAAGAGTATCATCGCTCATTGCCTAAGCCAGAGCATTTAAGCCATATCTTAGAGAACTTAACTAAAATTGCTGCAAATAATCAATTAAGTTTAATTTTATTAAAACCAGAGGCTGTGCAGCAGGAAGAGTTTTATGCCAAGATACCTATTCAAATCGAGGTGGTCGGTAATTACTTTCAATTGGATAATTTTTTCAAAGATATTGCAAAATTAGATTATTATATTTATTTTAATAAGCTAGCAATCACGTTAGCTAATGGAAAGGCGGATTCGGCAAAGGCGGAAGGTAAGCCGCTTCCAGTAGATGCATTAAAGGCGAAAATGACAGCGGAATTATATTATTTTTCACCAAAGCCTAAATCAAAAAAGGCAGAGACACATAATGCTAAAGAATAATTTTTTTACAATACGGGTTTCATCTTTTGTGATACGAAAATTGGTTGGTCGTGCAATCCTAGCCTGTCTATTATCCAGTTTTCTCGTAGGTTGTGGTGGCAAAGATAATTCTTCTGATTTGAAGAGCTTTATTGCTGAGCTCAAAAAGAAAAGTGGTGCCCCAGAAGATTTGGCTAAAAAATTTCCTATGCGTAAAGAGGTAAATCCTCCCACAGCTCCGCTGAGCAGCCCTTTTCCTCAGCAAGGTCCAGGGAAAAATACGGGTTCACTCAGCAAGCCGCCTCTTGAGCGTTACCCTACAGATGCATTACACTTGCTCGGTACAATACAAGAAGGTTCAGAAAAATTTGCCGTAATTTCTGCTCCCGATGGGTTGATATATCAAGTTTCTCTAGGGACAAAGCTGGGCGACCAGAATGGGGTAATTACTAACATTGATGAAAATCAAATTACGGTTAATGAGCCTGCTGATGTTGCTGCAGGTATACTGGCGGCACGTACGATAAACTTACAAACGAAAGGGTAACACATGTTAAGGAAGAAAATGCTTTGGCAATATCCATTAAAGCGTTTTTCAGTGAGGGCAGGCGTTTTCAGTTTTAGTTTTCTTACTTCGGTGGCAATAGCTGCATCTAATGATGCGCCTGCTACTTCTTCTGGCGCTACTTCATCTGCGGTGCCGGTGACTGCTCAAGCAGCTCAGGCAAAGCCATTAATCACGCCTTCTTCTGTTGCCACGGCAGCAAAGCTCCAGCCTTCACCAGCCCAGGCGGCGGCAAGTCATTCGTCTGCAGCTTCTTCTAGTGTAATGCCGAATACAGGGCATGATGCTAGTACAACTTCTGCTAAGATTCAGCCAGTAGCGGCACCGGCAGAGGATACACAGCAAATAAAAGTAAAATCAGGCCTGCTTTCTTTCAATTTCCAAAATATTGGTGTAAAAGAATTACTACAATTGCTTGCTAAAAACTCAGGTAACAATTTTGTTATTAGTGATTCTGTCAAAGGTAATATGAGTTTATCTTTGCAAAATGTTACTTGGCAGAAAGCTTTAAACGTTGTGATGCGTGCAAATGGCCTAGACTCTCGGCAATTTGATAATGTCATGATTATCGCGCCAATTGATGAGTTGGCTAATAATGATGTGAAACGTTTACAAGCTGCTCAACAATTAGCAAATCTTGCGCCTCCTGTTTCAGCAATGATACCGCTTCATTATGCCAACGCAAATGATCTTGCTACGGTATTAAAAGGTCAACAAAATACCTTGTTGTCGCCAAACGGCCAAGTGACTGTTGATCCGCGTACTAATACTTTGCTAGTGAGGGATGTGCAAGCAAGTGTCGATAAAGTTCGTGATTTCATTCGTAAGTTAGATATTCCTGCAAAACAAGTACTTATTGAAGCGCGTATTGTGTCAGTTGATACAGAATATGTGAAAGAATTAGGCGTACGCTGGGGTGTAAGTAATACGCACTCGCTTTCGGGTACTTTAGAAGGTGCTAATACTTTACGCAAAGGTACGCCATTGGCGGAGGTCCCCATTAAGGAACGCTTGAACTTTAACCTACCAGCAACTCCTAGTGGTTTCTTGGGGCAGCCAAGTAGTTTAGGCTTAGCATTAATTCGCCTTAATAAAACTTATTTAGATCTTGAGTTGTCGGCGCTTGAAGGCGAGCAGCGTGCACAGATTATTTCAAACCCCCGTGTAATTACTTCAAACTTACAAAAAGCCACTATTCAAACGGGTGAAGACATTCCTTATCAAGAAGCTACCTCAAGTGGTGCAACTAACGTAGCCTTTAAAAAGGCGGTATTAGGTTTAGATATTACACCACAAATCACCTCTGATAATTCTATTGTTTTAAACTTAAAAGTTACCCAAAATAAGCGCGGTGCAGAGACGAATGGCGTTCCTGCGATCGACACCCAAGAGGTTCAATCTAACGTGCTGATGAACAATGATGAAACCATAGTTATTGGTGGCGTTTATAAACAAATTAAGGGTAAGACGGTTGTGCGTATTCCATTCTTAGGCGATCTTCCTGTCGTCGGTGCTTTATTTAGACATACGAATGAGAATACAAAGCGCAGTGAATTATTAATTTTTGTCACACCAAAAATTGTCGATCAAACAAAAGCAATGACGTTAAGCAGCAATGAGCAGCGCCTTAACCAAATGAGCTTAGAGGTTGATAAAGGCGTTAACCTTTCAGGACCGATAAAGGAAGATCACTAATATGCGCATGAAAGTTCTTGTGAGTTTAGCTTTATGTTGTCTAATGACAGGTTGTAGTTCACTCTACCAACCTGTAGATCCTACACCGGATGCTGCGGCGAAAGCAAAACTCAATGCTGCTGCGGATGCTAATATCCAACTTGGAATTGCTTATTTGCAAAAGAAAGACGTAACTTTAGCAAAACAAAAACTGTTAGATGCATTAAGGGTCGCGCCAGATAATCCAGCTGCTTGGTATGCAATGGGGTATTACTTAGAGGTAACAGGAAATAATACTGAAGCTAATGACTACTATTTGCGTGCAATTAAACTTGCGCCTAAAGACGGTAATGCGTTAAATAACTATGGTACTTTTTTATGCCATACGGGAAAATCCAAGGAGTCTATTTCTTATTTCCTTGCGGCAACTCAAGATCTTAATTACGTTGATACTGGTGCTGCCTATGAGAATGCTGGTCTATGTGCGTTAAATATTCCAGATTTGAAATTGGCAGAACAATATTTCCTTAAAGCGCTTTCTAATGGTCCAATGAGAGAACGTAGTTTAACTGAGCTTGCGAAAATATATTATAAGCAGCAAAACTATTTAGTGGCGTCGCAGACATTGCAAAAATTATTTGCTATTGCGAAGCCTACGCCAGAGACCTTGTTGCTCAAGGCAAAAATAGAAATGATGTTAAATGGCAAGGCTGGTGCTGCGCCTTATCTTCGTCAATTAAAAGAACAATTTCCAAATTCGCCAGAGGCAAAGCAAGAGAAATTTTAAATAAATTTATTCTCGTGAAAAAAGCATTGCGTATTGCGTGAGAATCAACTAGAATCAGTCTACAAGCACAATATTGTGTTTTAACATTTTTAATTTAATAAAGGAGCCTATATGGAAATGAAGAGAAACTCACAGAAGGGTTTTACACTGATGGAGTTATTGATTACCATTGTGATCATTGGTATTCTTGCTGCAATCGCTGTTCCTTCTTACTTAAGCTACACGAAAAAAGCTTATTATAGTGAAGTTGTAAGAGCAACTGCGCCTCTTAAAGTTGCTGTGGCTGAATGCTACCATACAACGGGAGACCTAACACAATGTGCTGGTGGTTCTAACGGTGTTCCTGCAGACGTTACAACGGCTACCGGTGGTGTTGCTTCTTTAACAACTGCGGCTGGTGGTGTTATTACTGCGACACCAGTAGCTCAGCATGGTATCGCATCTACTGAAGACTACATCTTAACGCCATCTATCGTGAATAACGAAATGCTTTGGACTTCTAGTGGTGGTGGTGTGACATCTGGTTTAGCTAAGTAATTAGGTTTTATCTTGATGCAAGCTTACTTCAATGTAAGCTTGCATTTTTAATTTTTTAGTTAGGAAAAAGTATGCCAGAAGCGGATGCGACGAGAATGGCATTAAGTGGTTTTGCGCTAAGCTTAGTGCGAAACTCTCAGATTGATGAAGACAAAGTGCGTCAAGCGCTTAAGCAAGCGGCTGAAGCAAAGTTATCTTTCATTTCTTTTTTAACCCAGCAGGACTGGGTCCCACAGCAAGAGCTGGTTCAAGCCATATCCAAATATTTTGCACTGCCTCTGTTAGATATCGAAGCATTTGAAGCCAGTTTAGTTCCACTAGAGATGCTTAATGCGCCATTTGTGGAAAAACGCATTGCTTTACCTTTAATGAAAAGAAATGGCAATCTTTTTTTAGCGGTTACCGATCCAACCTTACCAGCTTTAAACGATATTAAATTTATTACAGGCTTAAACTTGCGCCTTATTGTTGTTGTTGCCGAGCAATTTAATCGGTGTATTGAAACAATACATAGCGCACAACTTTTATCAGGCCTGGGCGATTTAGATGATGAAAAGTTAAATGAACTGAATGTTAGCGCCTACGAAGAAGAAGAAAATGGGCCAGAAGAATTAGGTATTGATATTGATGCTGCGCCAATTGTGCGCTATGTAAATAAAGTTTTATTAGATGCCATTAATAAGGGGGCATCGGATATTCATTTTGAACCTTACGAAGATTATTATCGTATTCGTTTTCGGGTTGATGGTATTTTGCAAAAAATTGCTACCCCACCTGCGCGTCTCGCACCATTTTTAGTTGCGCGTATTAAAGTGATGTCAAATTTAAACACGGCTGAACGCCGCGTTCCACAAGACGGACGTTTTAAGTTAACATTATCTAGAACGCGTTCTGTTGATTTCCGGGTGAGTTCTTGTCCAACGTTGTTTGGCGAAAAAATTGTGATGCGATTATTAGCGCCAGCTCAAGCCTTACCAGGCATTGAAAGTTTAGGTATGGAGCCAAAACAGCAACAAGATTTTCAAGATGCATTAGAGCATTCTCAAGGAATTATTTTAGTTTCAGGGCCGACGGGAAGCGGAAAAACAGTGACGCTTTATACCGCTTTAAATATTTTAAATACCATGGAAGATAATATTTCCACGGTAGAAGATCCCGTTGAAATTCCAGTGGCAGGTATTAACCAAGTTCATGTCAATCAGAAAACGGGGATGACCTTTGCTTCGGCGTTGCGGTCTTTTTTACGGCAAGATCCAGACGTCATTATGGTAGGTGAAATCCGTGATATTGAAACTGCAGAAATTGCTGTTAAAGCAGCGCAAACTGGTCACTTGGTATTATCCACGGTGCATACCAATAGCGCAACCGAAACCATTATGCGTCTAGTCAATATGGGGGTTGAGGCTTTTAATATCGCAAGTTCTTTAATTCTCATTATTGCCCAACGTTTAACAAGACGTTTGTGCGAGAAATGCAAACAACCTGAACAACTTGCTGATGACCTATTAATCAAAGAAGGATTTAAGCCTGAAGAAGTTGCTGCTGGTATTACTTGTTATAAGGCTGTTGGATGTGACCATTGTTTTGGGGGATATAAAGGCCGTATCGGTATTTTTGAAGTGCTGCCTATTTCGCCAGAGATGATTGAACTTATTCTTGCCAATGTAACCGTATCAAAAATGGTTGCACAGGCTCGCTCTGAAGGAGTTATCAGTTTGCGTGAATCAGGCTTGCAGAAGGTCAAAAGAGGCTTAACCAGTTTGGATGAGCTAAACCGAGTCTTTAGAGGGTAATTTGGCATGGCGAGTCAAGCGGCAGAATCTTACCATTGGGAAGGGGTTAACTCTAAAGGGAAATCAGCGCAAGGAGATATTTCAGCACAGACTCCTGCTTTGGCGCAGGCAGAATTACAGCGTCAAGGAATCATCGTTAAAAAAATCACTAAGAAGAGCCCTTCGTTTTTTAGTTCCATTCAAAAGAAAAAGGCAAAGATTAAGACGGTAGACATATTATTATTTACTCGTCAGTTAGCAACCATGCTTGATGCTGGTTTGCCTATCATTAAAGCCTTTGAAATCATTGGCGTTAAGCATGAAAACCCTAGCATGGAAGTTTTAATTCTCTCTATTAAAAATGATGTGTCATCGGGGCTTTCTTTTGCAGAAAGTTTAGCTAAGCATCCTAAATATTTTGATAATTTATTTTGTAACTTGATTGGTGCGGGTGAGCGTTCAGGTACCCTGGATGTTATGTTAGGCCGCATTGCCACGTATTTAGAAAAATCCGAAACGCTGAAAAAGAAAATTAAAAAAGCCGCAATGTATCCTACGGTGGTTTTTACCGCGGCAATGGGCGCTTCCGCGGTATTGTTACTTTTCGTTGTGCCACGCTTCCAAACCATGTTCTCATCATTTGGAGCGGATTTGCCAGGCTTTACACAAATGGTTGTTAATTTATCCAACTTTTTAAAAAGTTATTGGTGGGTCATCCTTGCGATCGTTGCGGGTATTTATTCTGGTTGCCGCTATGGGATAAAACATTCGCCTAAATTTGCTCTAATGGTAGATAAGCTTATGCTTCGCGCACCTATTATTGGCATGATTAATCAAAAAGTAATTATTGCTCGTATTATGCGGACGCTATCAACAACTATTTCAGCAGGTATGCCAATTATTGAAGCGTTTGATTGTGCTAATAATGTGGTTGATAATCGTGTTTATAAAGCATCTTTGCAACAGATCAAAGATGAAGTCTCATCAGGTCAACAAATTAATACCGCGCTTGAATCTTCTGAGTTATATCCTAGTATGGTTATTAAAATGGTGGCAGTGGGAGAGGAATCCGGTGCATTAGAAAATATGCTCAATAAAATTGCGACTTATTATGAAGCAGATGTTGATGCGATTGTTGATAATTTAAGTGCCTTAATGGAGCCATTAATTATGTTAGTATTAGGCGTTATTATTGGTGGCTTTGTTATTGCTATGTATCTGCCAATTTTCAGAATGGGCTCGGTGATGTAATCTATGTTAATTTCTCGGCAAAAAAAAATTTGGGGGTTCACTTTAACTGAACTATTAGTGTCCCTTGTTATTATTGGAATATTGGTATCAATAGCAGGTGTGCTATACACTAGCCATGTTAAACGTGCGCGCCGCATTGATGCTATTGAAACTTTACTTTCTATACAGCTTGCCGAAGAAAACTATCGGAGTGACAACCCAACTTATGGTACCCTCGCTCAGGTATGGAATGGCGTGACCACGACATCAGGTGGATATTATACTTTGTCGATTACAAATGTTTCTGCAACTAGTTATACGGTAACAGCGCAGGCGTTATCAGCGCAATCTTCAGATACGGAAAATGGCACCGCTTGTAGTAGTTTAGTTGTTACTATGAGCAATGGTACCGAAACTAAAACACCAACGGCGTGCTGGCTAAAAGGATAGTTATGGAAATAGTTGAGTACCAAATTTGTGACCTGCAGGAACTTGAATATGCCTGTATGCCATTTATTAAAAATGGTGGCTTGTTTATTAAAACTTCATCTACTTTACCTTTGGGTTCCCTGGTAAAGATTTCATTAAAATTACTGGATAGCCTCGCTGCTATTGAATTTCAAGGTAAGGTTGTTTGGCTTACACCTAAACGCGAATATACAGGGCTGCCAGAAGGAATGGGTATCCAATTTATAGAAGAAGATAGCGGTCGTATGCGCAAACATATCGAAACCTTATTACCTAATGCCTTTTCTATCGATCGAAAAGAAAATAGTTTATTAACTTAAAATTTCTTAAGCGATTCCTTCTAGGCGTAAGCCGACAACCCCTAAGATAATCAGCAAGATACTAATAATCTTGATTGCATTAATTGGCTCATTAAAATACAGCACACCAATAAGTGTAACTGCTGCGGTCCCAACGGCTGCCCAAATAGCATAACTTGTGCTAAGTTCTAAACGTTTAAGAGCAAAAGTAAAGGCAATAAACGATAAACTATAAAAAACAAAAACAAGAACAGATGCCCAAATATTGGTGAAGCCTTGGGATAGTTTCATAGAAGTGGTTCCTAAAACTTCGAGCAGGATTGCGAGAAATAAGTAGAACCATTCTTTCATAGCAGTATATTTTTGCAAAGGACAAGTGTTTTTTATAGGTGCTAAAAATAATAACCAGACTAGCTGTGCCGGCTAGATAGAACAGCTTGTTATCAAAAGCCTAATTTTTTTATTAAAGCAAGCTTGTTAGTAAATAATAACTTTGTCGCCAAAAGTATAAAAAACAATGCCTTGGTCTTTGTTGGGATAAGCATGAAGCGTTTTAAAAGTTTTTGTTTCTGGGTGCACACTCATCCAATAAAGTTTAATGTTTAAAGGTTTTAATGACGCATTGCTACTACATAAATTTGTTTTATCTGGTGAAGAGTAAAAAATTTGTTTAGTAGCGCATGATTTGCTGTGACAATTTCCTAACAATAAAGTATAGGCACCAACCCATTCCTGATGGGGCGGTATGGAGTAAAGTTCCCCACTTGCGCCATCCTTAGGTTGAATCCAAATACAATATTTTTGATGATTTTCAAAGATGGTATTCGTTGCAGGTGATGTATTTGCGGCATAAGCTTGAGTAGACAATAGGCTTATGCTCAAAATGATGCTGGCTAAGGTTTTCATGTTATATCCTCCCTATGGAATACTGTACTAATGCATAAGCAAATTTTATTCCAGTCAACTTGTTATTATTTGTCTTTTATGGATTGCAAATTATTTTTGCAGCGCTAAGGCTTCCGCCAATAGGTGCAAGACTTCTTCATCGCTTGTTTGATCAAAAGTCTCGTACCATTGACCTACAGCATAAAATGGTTCTGGCGTATAGGGGCAAACAATTTGATCAACGAAAGGTTCTAATTCCCGTAAAGATTCGGCGGCCGCAACAGGAATAGCAAGCGTTATATCAGCCACTTGTAATTGACGTAATGCTGCAATAGCTACTTTCATTGTCGAGCCTGTCGCGATGCCATCATCAACAAGGATGATATGTTTAAACTTTAAATTGATTGTTTCTTGATCGAGTCGATAAAGCTGTTGCCGGCGTTTTAACTCTTTTCTTTCTCGTTCAATAATTGCTTTTATTTGACTAAGGTTGATTTGGTAACGCTTAATAATATCTTCGCTTAAAATACAAATATCCTGATCCGCAAGCGCGCCAATGGCAAATTCTTCATGGTCAGGCATGCCAATTTTTCTGACAATAAAAACATCGAGTGGGAGATGTAAGCTTTTAGCAATGGGAAAAGCCACAGGTACACCACCACGGGGAAGTGCGAGGACGATAGCTTCTGGTTTGTCTTGGTAAGTTTTTAATAAACGCGCAAGATAGAGGCCGGCTTCGTGACGATTTTTAAATAGGTAAGTGCTCATAAAATTAAAATTAGTGGCTATTTGCTTTTTGTATCAAGCAAATAGCATTCCTAATTTAAATTTTTATGCGTGTATGGTTTTTAAATAAATTGCGCTAAAAGAAGGTAGCATTGCTACGCCATTCTCATAGCTTGAATCAAAGCCATGACCTGGCAAGGCAGCGTAGTCTGAATCTTGGAGTATAAGTTGATGAGCTTGGTCAGAAAGATTCAAGGCAACCAGGATGTTTTCGCTTCCAAATGAACGTTTAAAAACTAGCAGATCATTTTGCTCGCAAGGTATTAGAGTAATTGTTCCTTGGGTCAATGCCGGGAAATTTTTGCGCCAGCTTAAAAAATGGCGGGTAAAATTAAGCATGGCGTGCGCAGAATTTTCTTGTACACTAACTGCATGTTTTAAATGCTCTGCAGAAAGTGGTAACCAAGGTTCTGCTGATGAAAACCCGCCATCAGTGTCATTCCAAGGCATTGGTGTGCGGCAGCCATCGCGGCCTTTGAATTCGGGGTAAAACGCTAAGCCGTAAGGATCACGCATTTTTTCATAAGGGACATCCGCTTCTTCTAAGCCAAGCTCTTCGCCTTGATATAAACACACGGTGCCACGTAAAGAGAGCAACATAGCCATTAACAGTTTTGATAATGCTAAACTTGGTTTCCCTTTGGCAAAACGTGTTGCAACTCTGGGGACGTCGTGATTAGATAGCGCCCAACATGGCCAAGACTCATGCATGTAGCGCTCAACTTCTTGAATGGTTTCCCGCATAAATGTTGCAGAGAAATGATCGCTTACGTCTAATAAATGAAAGGTATAAACGGTATGAAGATAACGTTCTCCCGCAGTATATCTTGCACTAGTTAATAAAGAGTGATCATCGCCTACTTCGCCTATGGCAATAGCGCCAGGGTATTCGTTTAACAAGTGGCGGATTTTTTCTAAGACAGGATAATTTTCTTCTTGAGTTTTATCAAACAGATGATATTGCCGTGCATAAGGATTATTAGAAGGGACACCGCTTGCGCCAGGCGTGCCTTCTTCGCGTAAAGTGTTATCACGCAATTCGGCGTCGTGTACATAATAATTAACAGCATCTAAACGAAAACCATCAATGCCGCGCTCAAGCCAAAAGCGCATAACATTTAGCATGGCGGTAAGTACATCAGAGTGGTGAAAATTTAAGTCAGGCTGTTGCGCCAAAAAGTTATGTAAATAATATTGTTGGCGTATTTCATCCCAAGCCCAAGCGGAGCCTCCAAAAACAGATAACCAATTGTTCGGTGGCGAACCATCAGGTTTGGCATCGGCCCACACATACCAGTTTGCTTTAGGATTTGTTTTATTTTGTCGGCTTTCTTGAAACCAGGCATGTTCAATCGAAGTGTGGTTTAACACAAGATCCATCAGTATACGAATATTTAATGCATGTGCTTGGGTGATTAATTGTTCTAAGTCTTCTAATGTGCCAAATAAGGAATCTACAGCGTAATAGTCAGAAACATCATAGCCATAATCTGCTTGTGGTGATTTTAAAAAAGGCGAAATCCAAATGGCATCAATGCCAAGACTAGCGATGTAAGGTAATTTTTTGATAATCCCAGGAAGATCGCCCACGCCATCGGCATTGGTGTCACAAAAACTGCGTGGATAAATTTGATAAATGACTGCGCCGCGCCACCAATCTTGGTTTGTTTCCTTATGCTGCATTTCTGCATTCCTCCAATTTTGCTGCTGGTGCAGAACGTACACGCTTAACTAAAAATGCAGAAAACAGCATAAATACGCCGCCTAAGGCAACAGCAAAATGTCGATCACCATGAAGTAAATAAGTGATTGCCCAGCCTAGGCAAAGTGATACCACAATTTCAGGGATGACAATAAAAAGATTAAATAAGCCCATATACGTTCCAAGTTTATGCCTTGGTAAAGCATCCGCAAGCATGGCATAAGGTAAACTTTGCATACCGGAAAAGGCAATGCCAACACCAACCATGAGGATGAGTAACTGCCAAGGTGTATGTGCGAATAAAATACCAAGCAAGCCTAAGCCGCCACAGGTTAAGCAAGTGGCATAAATATTTTTTGCGCGAAAACGATTGGCGAACCAAGGCATAATTAATGAAACAATTAAAAAAATAAAACTATAAAATGCAAAACACATGCCCGCCCAAGCCAAGCCTTGTTGATATGCGGCACTGCCAACCTCCGCATGAAATACTTGATGGGCAACCGCTATCGGGAAAAATAAAAACATGCAGAATAACCCGGCCCAAGAAAACATCATCACCCAAGCCAAGTCTTTCATTGTTTTTGGCATAGAAAGAAAATCTTGCCATAATTCTTTACACGTTTGCTTTAATGAAGTCTTTTGTGGAACAACGTTAGTTGGTGGAATTTCTTTCGTCGTTAGTACGGTCCATAAAATTGTTACCATAAAAATGGCCGCGCCAATCCAAAAAGAGTATTTAACTAAGTTGGGAATTGTTTGATGACTTGAGCTATGCGTCGCCCATTGGAAGTGCTGTAGCACCCAGGGTAGGGCAGAGGCAAGCACGGTGCCTGTCGCAATTAAAATACCTTGGGTGATATAAGCACGCGTGCGTTGTTGAATAGGTAGAATATCTGGAATAAGTGCACGGAAAGGTCCCATGCTAATATTTACCGTTGCATCTAAGATCCATAGTAAAATCGCAGCCATCCATAAGCTATGGCTTAGAGGCATTAAGATTAAGGCTAAAGAGGCAAGGATGGCGCCAAATAAAAAATAAGGTCGGCGTCTTCCTAAAAAGCACCAAGTCCTATCGCTAAACCAACCGATGATCGGTTGTACTAATAATCCTGTGATGGGTGCCGCTAGCCATAAAATAGGAATTTGATCGGGTTTTGCGCCAAGGAATTCATAAATGGCACTCATGTTAGCCATTTGTAAGCCCCAGCCAAAGTTAATGCCTAATAAACCTAAGCTCATACTCCAAATCTGCCATGCCTTCAATTGACTTCTTTCCATGTGCTTCCTCTAAATTACCTAACAGCAAATCGCCTATTTTACACTATAAAAGCTAAAATTTTATTTTGTGGTTAAAGAGGAGGAGGAATAGTCCTGCAAGCGACGAAACAGTTTCAGCTTGATTTGTAGTTAAAGAGTAGGCTAAATAAAAGCATGAGTAACATTCTTATAGGTGTATCAAGCGGGTAGAAAACGGCTATCTGATTTTGTCTCTGCTAGCAGTGCTTGTTGCTCAGGCTTCTTGCTGCATTTAAACAGAGAGCTAAAGTGGCTTAATAAATTCGAAGGGCTATTGGTTTTTATGGCAGCAGAAGCTATTGTAGGTAGAGCTGGCGTTTTTGCTTTTGTTTCATGGCGATATAAACAAAACCATTTATAAATTTCTGTGCTTGTTGCTGCAAGTGCTAAGCCTGCAGCGCCGCCTAAGGTCATGCCGGGAAGATTTAAATCGGCGATAAAACTCAAAGCCCAGCCACCTGCTACACCAGCAGCAACGCTAAGCAAGTTCATGATAGACGGCGTATAATTTTCACCCATGCTCATTAAAACCGACTTGCTGACTTGTCGCATGAAGTCTGGGATAAAGCCAATAGCTGTCCAGCGCATGGCACTTTGAAATAGTATAAGCACGTTTGGGTTTGCTGAAATATCAAAAAAGATTGAAGCTAATAATACTTGTATGTTGGGCACTGAGCAGAGGATGCAAAGCGTGCCAGCTGTGCTAATACTCAGTAGCATTGCCATATGATTAATGCGTTTGAGTTGATCAAAATCCTTATGGCTAACGGCTTGTGCAGCGAGGCTATTTAAACTCATGGAAATACCAAAGCCAATGCTCATGGCAAAGCCTTCGACTTGATCAACAATACCTTGTGCAATAAAAGCATCTTCGCTTAATTTTTGCGCAAATACGGTACGGATAATCATGGCAAAAATTTCGCCGCTCCACTGCAGCATGAGTGAGCCGCCGGTAATAAGTAAATCTTTTAGTATGGGTAAACTTTCTCGAAAAGCAAATGAAGGAAAACCAAAAGTTTCTCTCATGAATTTTCGGTGATAAAAAAGATAAGTTGCTGTTATCGGTAGAGTAATAAAAGATTGAATCAGCGAGGCGTAAGGAAAACCTACTACACCCATGGCAGGAATAGGGCCTAAGCCAAAGGTTAATATGCCGCCAAGACCAGCTGTAATGCCTAAGCCTAATAAATTAATGATAATTGAAGCGCGATAAGGTCGCATCGGCATTGTTTGATTTTTACTTTCAAGAACGACACGATATTTTTCAATACCATCTAATAAATGTCGGGAAAGTGTGCCAAGTGAAACCAAAGGGAAATTCCACATGGTGGCGGTGAAGTAACGATTAATCACATCAGTAACAGGTGGTGTGCATCCCAGCTTTGCCCAAATGTCGCCGGTAAAATACATGAGGACTAAAAATGGCGCATGCGTGGGAATGATGGACACTGTTCCTTGCAGGATAATTTTTCCAACTTGTTGAGATTGGTCTTGCTTACAGGCGCGACCAATATGTATATTCACGCCATTTAAACTTGCAGGGCCAAGCGTGGTTAGCAGCAATTGACTTGAGGATATGGCTGGGCTTGCTTCTAAATCATCTGGGCCAATATGGTTGTTAAATACAGCGCGAATAACGCTGCGTGCTGATCGGGTGAGGCTATTGATAAGAAATGGGATTGCGCCAGTAAGAATGCTTTTTAATGTTTGAAGCCGGGAAAGTTTAATGAAGTTAATGCGCCTCGAGTTGTTTTTCTAAAAGGTGGTTATTTTAATTAAGTGTTTGTGGGAATGCAAATTCAGGGGATATAAAATAAAAAAACCCGCTGGCGCGGGTTTATTATATTTGGTGCGAAAGGAGAGATTGATTCGTGGCCATCCTGGCCACTCACCCTTCGGGCGTCGCCGCTGCGCGGCAACGTCCAAATCGGCAGTCCTGCCGATTTGTCGAACTCTAGTGAGAGTTCTCGTCTGCTCCTTTCTTTCCAAATAAAAAAACCCGCTGGCGCGGGTTTATTATATTTGGTGCGAAAGGAGAGACTCGAACTCTCACGGGGTTACCCGCTGGAACCTAAATCCAGTGCGTCTACCAATTTCGCCACTTTCGCATATCTAACTTTTTTACAACTAATGTGGCATTTTATACAGCATTGTGTCTACCAATTGACTCGGCGCATCCTGCGCCTCACCCTTCGCTACGCTCAGGGCCGTTTGCTTTGCAAACGTTCAAATTTGCTCCTGGCAAATTTGTCGCCACTTTCGCATATCTAACTTTTTTACAACTAATGTGGCATTTTATACAGCATTGTGTCTACCAATTACATTTCAAAATGCAATTGCAGAAGCGGTATTGTAACGGTAGTGCTGAAGTAATGCAACCCATCTTGATTGCTTTATTCGAATGCTATTGGCTTTGTTTGTCGTTCGAGCTGTGAACTCTCGAGAACTGGCGGTTGCTTTTGAAAGTCGAGCATAAATAGATTCTTGTTATAAAAGGATTAAACGTTTTTTTTTTAGGCTTTTCGTTTGAAACAACGGCGATTGCCTGCTGGGTTTTTAAGCTTTTTTTCTCACCCAGCTAAAGAATTTACTTAAGCCTTGACCGCACAAACTAGTTTTTGGGAAAAAGTAAAATTAACATCTTAATGCTTGCGGTTGTTTATGAGAGAATAGCCATAATTTATTTTGGTGGTTACTTAATAAAGCTGCTTGCGCTTCTGCCCAAGAGCATTATCAAATACTCAAAAGATTTGTTAAAACTTTTGGCTAAGAATGCATTGCAGGGGTTTGGTTGATCGCGAATTTGGCTGTGAAACTTTATTCCGCTGGCTTAACCATCAGAAAATTCCTTTTTATATTCGTATTAAAGAAGATACCAGTTACCCGGATAAAACAAGACGTCCCTAGTATTCTTTTTTTCGCTATGGTTTAGATACGGCGCCAGATATTTTGCTGCATATCCAGGATGCATGGGAAGAGTTTTTACAAATAATCTCCCGGTTTTTTATTCCAATTTGAGAGAAAAAATTATGCGCTTATTAAAAACTTGTTCCCCACGGAGGTGGCTAATAATAGTATGAAAAAAGGTTAATTTTCTCTTAAGGTTTTGCTGTTAAACTACTTTGGTTATATTTAACTAAAGGTAATTTATGACCCCAACCGAACACTATATTAAAGAGCTCTTTCCAAAGTTAGCTCCTCCAGATGTTCAAAGCTTAACGACAATATTATGCGAAACTGGTCTTAAGCTTGCAGATGATGTAGGTGCGGCGTCTTATGATTCGCTGTCAGATCATAATATCAAGAAAATAAAGGATTTCCTTCGCCAGAAACTTAACCCGTTATTAGCTGGTTTTTTAGAGATAGCGCCAGAAATCAAGTGTTATACCTCGGATATTTTTTATTTGCCTCCTTTGTTAGTTGATGATGCAGCAAGTTTTTTCAAGGATTGGATTAAGCCTATCCCCCTTGATCATAGGGGTCTCTCACATTTTCGGTCTCTCGGTTATTTTCCTTATAAATTCTCTGATGAAATCAAAGATTTGTTGGTTTTTTATAACGCGCTCAAAGATTCGCGCAAACTTTTAGGAGAATACCGGAGTTTTGTGAACTACACCCTTATTCCGCAAAGATACTCTGTTCATATTAAGGATTATAATAGTCAACTGCAAAGAGTATGCGCTCTTGCGCAATCCTTTTATGTTCAAGGGCTAAGCTTGCTGCAACTTGCAGAAAAAACTCGCGAATTACATGCTTTATATGGTGAGATAAAAATCAAGGCAGATCGGTCCCTTGAGTCTTTCAAAAAGTGCTTTGAGTGGTTAGCGGATAAAGTTAATGCTTTTCTCTCAACGCCTAGCCAACTTTATACACCTTTAGCCTCTGACTACTTCGGCCAACCACTACATTTGCCTAATATTGTAAGATATCCAGTAGCTTCTGAAATTTATACACCAGCTCCGGCTCAAGGGTATTTGGTGGCTCCAGCTCAAGGGTATCCAGCGGCTCCGGCTCAAGGGTATTTAGCGGCTCCAGCTCAAGGGTATCCAGCAGTTCCTGCTTATTATGGATTTTTTCCTCAGCAACCACTAGTGCATACATCTGCACCCGCGCCTGCACCTGCACCCGCGCCTTTTTATCCCTCTAGGCCTATATAGTAAAATAATCGTTGCCAAGCTATCCAACTCAACAGCTTTTTTGAGTTGGGTGGCTGCAAGCAAAATACCCTTTGGCTACGTTTCAGGGATGTCTTTAATTTGAGAGAGATGACAGTTTTCTATAAACTTAGGCATCGTGAAGATGGCATGCGAAACACGTTTTGTTACCCTCATATTTTTTTAGAAGTAAGAATGCGTTATAATTTCCGCCTATTTTTTATTAATAAGGAATATGAGTTTATGACAATCAAACAGCTTGCTGAACTTCTTGCTGCTAGAAAAAATTTCGAAAAGTTAACCGCTTTTGCGGACCTTCGTCGTAGCTGCTGCGGCTAATTAAAGCATTTTATGAATCAAACACCCGCAGAACTTTTTAGTAAGATTGCGCCTAGTTATGACTCTGGGCGCATATTAGCGCGTTATGATGCTGTTCTGGCTAATATGCCCGCTCAGAAGCGCCAGCTTTTAATTAATGAAATGCTGAAGTTTCTGTTTTTACGTTCCGCCTATAACAAAGGTTTTGTGCCTTTGACCGGAGAGGCAGATGAAGTTTGGCATGAATTTATTCTCTATACAAAAGAATATGAAAAATTCTGCCAGGCATTACCTGGTGGGTTCTTTATCCATCATACTCCTATGCATCTCGATGAATTTTGTCAAGGAAAAGATAAAAAAGAAGTCATGGTAGATTTACTCGAATGGCTACCTAATTATTATCGCCATTTTGGTGAGTTTACTGCTGAAACAGCTGAGTGCTGGTTGATTGTCGACTTTCTAAAGCAAGAGCTTGGCTTTTCGCTGTCAGATATTAACAGCCTCTGCAAGAATACTGCAGGCCAACAGGTTTAATTTCCTTTCAAAAATATTTATTATTTTATTGTCCGCCACTAAAATTTATCTTAAACCAATAGGTTAAGTCGGATAAAAAGACGGGGTGGCCACAGTATGGTGTCTCCAGCAAAAAACGCTGAAAAATGACTATCGCTATTACCAGAATTTCGTAACTTTTATAAATTATTAACCAAACATTCAGCTTAAAATAGCGTTTTAAGCTAAGTTTTGCTAAAATTAGCCTTTTCCCTTAATTACAGGTGCATATTGTAAGGCGCCTGACTTTTTAATAATGACTGAGGTTTTCGATGCAAGCGATTTTAGAGAAACGTGAAGGCTTAAAGCGCGGTTTAAAAGTTACTTTACCAGGTGCTGACTTCAAAAAGAAGCATAAAGAAGTATTAAATAAAAAAGCGCAAAGCGCTAAAATTTCAGGCTTCCGTCCAGGCAAAGCGCCTTTGGAAGTGGTAGGCAAATACTATGGCAGCGAAATTTTTGAAAAAGTTGTTGATGAATTAATTTCTTCTTCTTTAATGCGCGCATTTGAGCAAGAAAAAATTTATCCAGTAAATCGTCCAAATATTGAAGACTTAAAAGCAAAAGAAGGCGACGATTTTGAATTCACCGCTGTGTTTGAAGTAGCGCCAACGGTTGATGTGGTGAAATTTGATGACGTGGTGGTTGATAAAGTTGAAGCAAAAGTTAAGCCAGAAGATATAGAAAAAGTCTTGGCGAATATGCAACAACAATTTGGTACCTATGCTGCTAAAGAAGGTCCAGCAGCGAATAACGATCGCGTTGTGCTTGATTTTGAAGGTAGCATTGACGGTGTAAAATTTGATGGTGGTACAGCTACGCAATATCCTATCGTGCTTGGCGCAGGCCAAATGATTCCTGGCTTTGAAGAAGGTATCGTTGGCATGAAAGCAGGGGATGAGAAAGTCGTGACAGTAACTTTCCCTGAAAATTATCATGCAGACTTAGCTGGCAAAAAAGCGGATTTCAAAATCAAAGTGCATCAAGTAGAAGCTTTGAAAGCAGCTGAATTAAATGAAGATTTTGTTAAACGTTTAGGTGTTGCAAACGGTGACATTGTTGAATTAAAGCAAGAAGTTGAAAGAACATTAACACGTGAGTTAAATAAAAAATTACGTCAAGACTTGCATCAACTTGTTTTTGATAAGCTTGCGGAGATTAACGACCTTGAATTGCCTGAAAGTGTAGTACATGAAGAAATTCATCACTTGATGGCTGATGCGCAAAATCGTTTTAGACAAATGACAGGCAAAAAAGATGTGCCTGAATTTCCACATGAAATGTTTGCCGATCAAGCAAAACGTCGCGTGAAAAATAGCTATTTGATTTTAAAATTGATTGAAGAAAATCAGCTTAAAGCAGATGCTGCGGTTATTCGTACGTTAGCAGAGGAAATTGCTGCTTCTTACGAAAATCCAGAGCAAGTACGTGAGTACTATTTAAATAATAAAGATCACTATCGTCAACTAGAAAGCTTAGCTCTAGAAGATGCGGTGGTAAATTATTTATTGACCAAAGCAAAAATCAATACGATTGAAAAAGCTTATAGCGAAGTGATGGGTAAATAATCTTGTCCATATCTGCAGAAAAGTCGTTCTACCGTGTGTTTATGCGCACGGTAGATGGCATAACACTACTTGCCAAGTGTCATTAAGTTATAGATGATGTGGTAATCGAAAAGAAGTTAGTCTAATCTACAAATCAACAGAAATTAGTTAGGTGCCAAAAAATGATAATTGAAAGTAATTTAGTCCCCATGGTTGTTGAGCAAACAGGTCGTGGAGAACGTGCATATGATATTTATTCGCGTCTTTTAAAAGAGCGAGTGATTTTTTTGGTAGGGCAAGTAGAAGATCATATGGCTAATTTAATTGTTGCACAATTATTATTTTTAGAAGCAGAGAATCCTGAGAAAGAAATCAGTTTATATATTAACTCTCCTGGTGGTAGCGTTTCTTCAGGCTTTGCGATCTATGACACGATGCAATTTATTAAGCCTGATGTGCGCACAATTTGCATGGGAATGGCTGCAAGTATGGGCGCGTTTTTATTATGCGGTGGTGCGAAAGGTAAGCGCTTTTGTTTGCCAAATTCTCGTGTGATGATTCACCAACCATTAGGTGGTATGCAAGGTCAAGCGACGGATATTGCTATTCATGCAAAAGAAATTCTACAAATCCGTGATCGTATTAACAATATTATGGCAAAACATACAGGGCAATCCATAAGCAAGATTGCGCAAGATACGGAACGCGATAATTTTATGAGTGCAGAAGAAGCACTAGCTTATGGTTTGATTGACGGTATTTATGAAGAGCGAGAGGTAAAAGCATGACGAAAACTCCTACTGACAAAACTAAAGGTATGCATTGTTCATTTTGTGGTAAGTCACAATTTGACGTGCATAAGCTGATCGCGGGACCAGGTGTTTATATATGCGATCAATGTATTGCTTTGTGCAGTGATGTTATCAGAGAAGAATTGCATGAAAAAAGTGGTGCGGTAAAAACAGGACAACAAAAATTACCAACACCAAAAGAAATTAGTGCAATTTTAGATAATTATGTGATTGGTCAAGCTAGTGCGAAAAAAGCTTTGTCAGTTGCTGTCTATAACCACTTTAAGCGTTTAACCCATGAAGATAAAAACAAAGCGAGTGATCTTGAGTTACGTAAAAGTAATATCTTGTTAATCGGTCCAACGGGTAGTGGTAAAACATTATTAGCAGAAACCTTAGCGCGTATTTTAGATGTGCCTTTTGCCATTGCAGATGCAACGACCTTAACCGAAGCAGGTTATGTGGGTGAAGACGTTGAAAATGTCATTCAAAAGCTTTTACAAAAAGCAGATTTTGATGTGGAAAAAGCACAGCGCGGTATTATTTATATTGATGAAATTGACAAAATTTCTCGCCGCTCAGACAGTCCTTCATTAACACGGGATGTCTCAGGTGAAGGCGTGCAACAAGCGTTATTAAAGCTTATTGAAGGTACTGTTGCTGCTGTGCCGCCACAGGGTGGCCGTAAACATCCGCAACAAGAATATGTTCAAGTCGACACTAAAAATATTCTATTTATTTGTGGTGGTGCATTTGATGGCCTTGAGCGCATTATTCGTAACCGTAGCGAAAAAATTGGTATTGGTTTTTCTGCTGAAGTGCGTAATACAGATAAACAGAAAGCTTTAAATGAATTAATTCAGGATGTTCGTCCAGAAGATTTGATTAAATTTGGCTTGATCCCTGAATTTGTGGGACGTGTGCCCGTCATTGCGACGCTAGAAGAGCTTGACGAAGCAGCAATGATCCAAATTCTAACAGAGCCTAAAAACGCATTAGTGAAACAATACAAAAAGTTATTCGAAATGGATAACGTTGAATTAGAAGTGACAGATGATGCATTGGTTGCTATTGCAAAGCGTGCGCTTGAGCGTAAAACAGGTGCGCGGGGCTTACGTTCTATTTTAGAAGGCGTGTTGTTAGACTTGATGTATGAGATCCCCTCTTTGACAGGCGTGTATAAAGTGGTTATAAATGGAGATGTTGTAGAAAAATCTGCAAAACCATTACTGCTCTTTAACGAAACATTACAGCTTGAAGATGCTACGGCAGTAGCGTCTTAAGGATACTTTATGGAAGAAAAAACAACTGCAAAACCAACATCACAAACCAAATCTGATATGATGCCTGTGTTGCCGCTGCGCGACGTCGTCGTTTTTCCTCAGATGGTGATTCCTTTATTTGTAGGGCGTAAAGGCTCAGTTGCTGCGTTAGAGGCAGCAATGCAAAAGGATAAACAAATTTTTCTGGTTTCACAGAAAAATGCCACTGAAGATGAACCATCACAAAGCGAATTGTATCGTATTGGAACGGTCGCGACAGTTTTGCAATTGTTAAAACTTCCCGATGGCACAGTTAAAATTTTGGTTGAAGGCTTGCATCGTGCTAAAGCCGTAAGTTTTCATCGTGTAGAAAAAGGCTATTTTGAAACCCAATTAGAGCCGATTAGCATTACTTTTGATGAAAAAGAAGCTACTTTTTTAGCACGCAATGTTTTAACTAACTTTGAAAACTATGTCGCGCACAATAAAAAAATCCCGCCAGAAATTTTACCTGCATTAGCCGCGATCGAAGATCCTTTACGTTTAGCGGATACTATTGCTGCGCATTTAACGCTGAAGTTGCAAGATCGTCAAAAATTATTAGAAATGACGAATCTCTTGGAGATGATGGAACATCTTATCGTCTACATGGAGACGGAAATTGATTTGCTGCAAGTGGATAAACGCGTACGCGGCAATATCAAAAAGCAAATGGAAAAAAGCCAGCGCGAATATTATTTGAATGAGCAAATTAAAGCGATTCAAAAAGAACTAGGTGATTTAGAAGATGGCGGCAAAAGCGAGTTTGAAGTATTTGCAGACCGCATTAAAAAATCGGGCATGCCTAAAGAAGCCAGAGAAAAAGCAGAAGCTGAATTAAAGAAACTTAAAATGATGCCACCCATGGCGGCAGAAGCGACTGTTGTGCGTAATTATCTGGATTGGTTGTTAAATATTCCTTGGAAAAAACATTCTAAAATCATTCATGATTTGAAGCATGCAGAAGAAGTGCTTGATGAAGATCATTATGGTTTAGAAAAAGTTAAAGAGCGCATTATTGAGTTTTTGGCAGTACAGTCACGCGTCAAAAAAATTAAAGGCCCAGTGCTTTGCTTAGTGGGCCCTCCAGGTGTAGGTAAAACGTCATTAGGGCAATCAATTGCTCGCGCAACGGGGCGTGCATTTGTGCGTATGGCGTTAGGTGGCGTGCGTGATGAAGCAGAAATCCGTGGCCATCGCCGTACTTATATTGGCTCGATGCCAGGCCGCATCATGCAAAAAATGATGAAGGTCAAAGTAAAAAATCCTTTATTTTTGCTTGATGAAATTGACAAGATGGCCATGGATTTTCGTGGCGATCCTGCAGCAGCAATGCTTGAAGTATTAGACCCTGAGCAAAATCATACTTTCATGGATCATTATCTGGAAGTGGATTACGATTTATCAAACGTACTGTTTATCGCAACAGCAAACTCAATGAATATTCCTGCGCCATTGCTGGATCGTATGGAAGTCATTCGTTTACCTGGTTACACGGAAGATGAAAAATTAAATATCGCTAAACGTTATTTGCTTAAAAAACAAATTGAAGCAAACGGCTTGAAGTTGGAAGAATTAAAGTTAATGGATTCTGCGATTATTGATATTATTCGTTTCTATACGCGTGAAGCAGGTGTGCGTAATCTTGAGCGCGAAATTGCCAAAATTTGCCGCAAAGTGGTACGTGAACTTGCTTCAAAAGAAGGCAAAAACAAAGAAGTGAAACAAGTTGTGGTGACTTCTGCAAACTTGGAAAAATATTTGGGCGTACAGCGCTTCCGCTATGGTAAAGCTGAAGAATATGATCAAGTCGGCCAAGTGGTTGGCTTGGCTTGGACAGAAGTTGGTGGTGAATTATTAACCATTGAAGCGGCTGTTATGCCAGGTAAAGGTAAAGTAACCACGACGGGGCAACTTGGTAATGTCATGCAAGAATCCATTCAAGCGGCATTAACGGTGGTGCGTAGCCGCAGTGAAGCTTTAGGGCTACCAGGCGATTTCTATGAAAAATACGATATCCACGTGCACGTGCCAGAAGGAGCAACACCGAAAGATGGCCCAAGCGCAGGTATTGGTATGTGTACAGCTTTAGTTTCTGCCTTAACTAAAAATCCTGTAAAAGCGGATGTGGCAATGACAGGAGAAATCACCTTGCGTGGTGAGGTATTACCAATTGGTGGCTTAAAAGAGAAACTTTTGGCAGCTCATCGAGGCGGTGTGAAGACAGTTATTATTCCAGATGAAAATAAGCGTGACTTAAAAGATATTCCAAAAAATATTACAGATGGTTTGGATATTCGCCCCGTACGCTGGATTGATGAAGTATTAGCCTTGGCGCTTAAGGACCAATTGAAGTCTAAAACGCAACCAACGGTGGCACGCAAAAAAGCTTCGAAGAAGCAAGTAACTTCTGCGACGAAGAAGAAAAAAACTTCTCAAGCGGTTGTGAGGCATTAATTGTTTTAAAAACATTTACGAGTTTTATAGTTTGTTTGGCATTGGTTTGCAATAAGTTATTGCTTGTTGAAAACCTTTGCCAATAGGCCGTCGCAAAATTTTCTAGCTTTCTTTCTTAAGTTTTCTTACCAAGCCTATGCGCCTCTTGACACGTAAGCGGTTTTAAGAGATATTAGCCTTCATGCTTAGTGTTTCTAAGTAAAGCACCAGATTCTGCTTGTTAGCTGCGAATTAACAAGCGTGATTTTTGGAATATTTAATGGATTTAAAGAGGACTTATTATGAATAAAGCAGAATTAGTTGAAGTAATAGCAAAAGCAGCAGATTTATCAAAAGCAGGTGCTGCACGTGCATTGGATGCTGTATTAGAAGGAATTACCAAAAGTTTAAAATCAGGCCACGCGGTAACTTTAGTTGGTTTTGGTACTTTCAAAGTTAGCAACCGTGCTGCTCGTAAAGGCCGTAACCCACAAACCGGCAAAGAAATTCAAATCAAAGCGTCTAAAGTGCCTGGCTTTAAAGCGGGTAAAGCGCTTAAAGATGTGGTTAACAAAGGCGGTAAAAAATAAATTTGTTGCAACAAATTTAAGTTGTAAAAAAAAAGCGAGAATTTTCTCGCTTTTTTTATGTCAAATATGGTCGATCGAAGTTTGTTTTTAATTCAACTATCAAGGACGAGGATTTACGAAGCTCGAAGTAGGTGGTTGTCTAACGCTGCTGGGTTGGGGGACAACAGGTGACCAAAGCCAATAAGTGGGCTGTTGGGGTGCTATTGTTGGCGGTGATAACAACGTATAGGTTTGCATTGGCGGTGCTGCTACCATTGGCTGTCGTACAGTTTGCAAGGGTGTAATGGGTGGTTGGTTGCTATAAGGAGCAAAGATGCCAGCTGAGGCATTTGCCTCTGGGGATAGCGCGGTATATGCGATTGGGGGTTGTTTTGTCTTTTCTAGTTCGTTTTTTAGCATGCTATTTTCTGCTTGAAGACAAGCGTTGGCTTGCCTTAATTTCTCTGTAATTGCTTGATGGTGTTGTTGAGTTTTTTCCCTTTGTGTTTTTAATATTTCTATGGTCATGTCTTTTTCTTGAGCTAATGCATGTGCCCGGCCTTGATGTTTATGTACTAAAGATGTTGCCGCTTGCAATGCTTGCTGTGTCAGCTTTTGAAAACTTTGCTGTTGTGTTTCTGCTAGGGATCTCAATGCTTTATTTTTTTCTTTAAGTTGTTGCAGCGTGGCTTGCAAGGCTAGCAGCTGTTGATTTAGATCATCTTTTGCAATCTTCACAGAAGTGGCTATGTCGTCTTGAGCTGCATGAAAAGCAATAGGGCTTGCGGGCTCAGGTAGTGGAGTAGGATGACTCGATGTCTGCTGTATTACAATCTCGTCATTGCTTGGCGTGGCTTTTCTTTTGCGGCTAAACAGAGTTTCTCGTTGCGGATCTGTATTGGTCTGCATGCTATTCTCTGTGCTAAAAAGCGGGGATGTTAGTTGGTCTTGTGCTTTTCCCTGTGGGATGATGTTTGCTTCATTTTTCACAAATAGCGAAGTGACATAAGTTTTCTGTGCTGATGAAAGGTATGGTTTTGCGGGCGTCGATGCTATTTCTTCTCGCATTAACTTTTTAGTTTCACCGCGGGTAAAGCCTATTTCTTCATCACCTTTCATCAAGCTGCGAAGTTGTATTTCTTGCTCATTAATTTTAGTTCGTATTTTATTACGATCGCTTTTGACGTGTTTATAGCTATTGAGCTTTTCCAATAAACACTCAACCTCTTGCTGTAGGCTAGTAATATCTCGGCTGCATGCTTTGAAAGTATCGCTGCTTTTAAAATGCATGCAGCAATCAAGATAACATTCAGCTAAAAATAGCTCTATTTGTTCTTCTTTTATGAGGGAGGATAAGCGGGACTTTTGTTCTTCTATATGAGCAGAAAAATTATATAATTTTTCATAAGCGCCGTAAGTTTTTTGTTGGTTTTTAAAGTTCTGTAATTGTTGAATGGCATCAGCTGGTTTGTGTGTCAAGATATTATCTAAAAGCGTTTCGATCGTTTGGCCGAGAGTTGTTTTTTTCATGAAGTGTATAATTTTTGTTTTAATCAAGCGGTTATCATGCCTTAAGTTTATGCTTTCCGCAAGTAAAAATTTGCCATTAAAAACTATTCATTGAACGCTTGACCACTGTCAAAAGAAATGGCATAATGTGCGGCTTTCACGGTGAAGATATTTTAAGCGGTGAAATAAGAAGTTGTTTGGCCAAGATGTATTTGGGTGTTTAGCTCAGCTGGTAGAGCGTCTCCCTTACAAGGAGAGGGTCGGGGGTTCGAGTCCCTCAACACCCACCATGAAATCTGAGCCGTATGCGCCAAGCAAGCGGTAAAGTTTTTAAAAGTAGTATAGTGACACTTATGGAGTGGTAGTTCAGCTGGTTAGAATACCGGCCTGTCACGCCGGGGGTCGCGGGTTCGAGTCCCGTCCACTCCGCCAGTTTAGAGCACATACATTGAATAAATGTATGTGCTTTTTTTTGTCATTAGTTAAGGTCGCATGGCGCGATGCGACAACTCAGATTCTATCAGTCATAGCCAAGCCAGAAATTTGCATTTTTGCTTCATGACTCTTATCATAAGCGCTTTCAAAAACAGTTCTTACTAGGATGTATATGCAGCTTAGGACTTTTGCTAAATATTCTCTTCTTTTTTTTACAACAACGACAACTCTGGCTGTAGTAGAAGCACACGCTGATGATATTCCTCTTTATAGCATGCCAACTGCTTATGAACTGAATTACGAAGAAATCAAAATGCCACAAGGTGTAAATTCCATGGGTTTATTAGGTGGTGCTTACCGCTTTTATTTTACGCCATGGTTTTATGCAGGTCCTGCTGTTTATGGCGCAGCCAATGGCGAGAGCGGTGGCTTATTTATGTTGGGCGCTGTGGCTGGCTTACAGCAGCATTTAGTTGGGCCTTTATCTGCTACAGAAAGTTTATATCTTGGCGGCGGCGGTGGCCGTTCTTCGCAAGTTGGCGGTGGTGCGATGGTCCAGCCGGGCGTTGGTTTACTTTATGATCTAAATCAAAACTGGCATCTTGGACTAAATTATAATATAACAAATTTTCCCAGCGGCCAGATTCATAGTAAACAATTAAGTTTATCTTTGCTTTTCTCGAGTAAGTGGTTATATACCCAAGCCCATTACGCAGGTGAGCATTTAAAAAGTTTAGAACAAATTAATTATCACGGGCAGGGTTTACTAAATTTTAGCCATAACTATTTATCTTTGATGGCAGAAGCCTATAAACCTGTTGGTAATGTGAAAGATAGTTTGGGCAATCCACAAACGCGAACCATGGGGACAGTGGGATTCGAAATGGGTCATTACTTCACGCCACAAGCTTTCGGCTGGCTGAGAAGTTCTGGTGCATTTCATGGTGGCCCAAGCAATGGTTATATGGATGCTTTAGCCGGTGTTGGTTATCAATATCCGCTTGCTGGATCGTGGAGCTTAATTGGACAATTGGGTGCAGGTGCTGCAGGTGGTGGCAACGTTGATACGGGTGGTGGTTTTGCCTGGGAGCCAAGCCTTGGCTTGCAATATGATTTCACCCATTCTTTTGCAGCAAGATTAAGCGGTGGCTATCTTGATACACCAGGTGGAAAATTCCATGCGGCTGCATTTAATGGTAATGTAATTTATTATATCGATTTTGCCCATGAAGGTACGACAGCTGCACCACAATATGGCGATTACCGTTTACAAGGTTGGAGCGCAGAAATCTTCAATCAAACATATTTGCATCCGCAGCGAGAAAATTCAAATTTAAGCAGTGCGGCAAATTTAATTGCAATTCAATTAGACCAATCGATTACGCCAAGGTTTTATATGGCTTATCAAGGTGCAGGTGCATATCAAGGCACACGCGTCGGTGGTTTAGCAACTGGCATGATTGGCCCCGGTTTACATACAAAAATGACCAGTGATACTGGCTGGCAGGCAAAAGCCGAATGGTTAGTAGGTGCTGGTGGCGGCGGAAACTTAGCTTTAGGCGGCGGGGCTATTACTGAACCTTTAGTTGGGGTTGACTATCATTTTACGCCCTACCTAGGCGCTGATGTTAGCGTCGGCCAGCTTAAAGCATTGAGCAGCAAATTAAATACGACCGTGATTAATGCGGGGATTAGTTTTAATTTTGCGAGTTTGAATGGTGGTTGATATAATCTGAAGCCCATCTTTGTTGGGCTGAAAACGGAGTAATACATGCAAGAACCGAGGATTTTAGAGTTACCTAGAATTATAGACCCTCGCGGAAGTTTAACATTTATTGAAAATGCAAAGCATATTCCTTTTGAAGTTAAAAGGGTTTTTTATGTCTATGATGTTCCTACGGCTGAATATCGAGGTGCTCATGCACATAAAGAATGCGAGCAATTTATTATTTGTCTTTCTGGTGGACTAGATGTGGAGACAGATACTGGCTTTAGAAAAGAGACTTATCACATAAATCGTCCTTGGGTAGGCTTATATATACCGCCTATGGTATGGGCTGCAGAAAAAAATTTTGATTCTGGCTCAGTTTACCTTGTATTAACCTCCATGTTTTTTGATGAAGAAGATTACTATCGTAATTATCAAGAATTTTTAGAGGCGGTAAAAAAAACATGACCAAGCATATTCCTTTCTTAGATTTAAAAGCACCTTATATAGAGTTAAAAGAAGAAATCGATAATGCAATAGCACGTACCCTTAATAGTGGTTGGTATTTACTAGGGGAGGAGCTCAAACAATTTGAGCAGGAATATGCTAATTATATTGGCGCTAAGTATTGCGTTGGTGTCGGCAACGGCTTAGAAGCAATTGAATTAATACTGCGTGCTTATGATATTGGCCCTGGCGATGAAGTTATTGTGCCTTCAAATACTTATATAGCAACATGGCTCGCAGTAACTTATGTGGGAGCAAAGGTTGTCCCTGTTGAACCGCGGATTGAGACATATAATATTGATCCAGCCTTGATTGAGGCAGCTGTCACCGATAAAACAAAAGCGATATTAGTAGTTCATCTTTATGGACAGCCAGCTGAAATGGATGCAATTAACGCAATTGCTAAAAAATATGGCCTTAAAGTGATTGAAGACGCTGCGCAGGCTCATGGAGCTACTTATCATGATAAAAAAACTGGTGCTTTAGGTGACGCTGCTGCATTTAGTTTTTATCCTGGAAAAAATTTAGGTGCTTTTGGTGATGCAGGGGCAGTAACAACTAATGATGGGGAGCTGGCGGAGCGAGTTGCGACATTACGTAATTATGGCTCACAGAAAAAATATTACAATGAAGAGCTTGGTGTAAATTCACGGTTAGATGAAATTCAAGCAGCTGTTTTAAGGGTAAAGCTAAAATACCTTGATGAGTGGAACCAACGTAGGCAAGCTCAAGCAAAGCAATATTTAGACTACTTATCCGCAAATGAGTTTGTATTACCGTATTGTATAGACGAAGCTAAATCCGCATGGCACTTGTTTGTTGTCAGAACTTCTCAACGTCAACCATTACAAGAGGTATTAGCAGAAAAAAAAATTCAAACACTTATTCACTATCCTGTTCCACCACATTTGCAAAAAGCTTATTCGAGTTTAGCTTATACGAAGGGTTCTTTCCCAATTGCTGAACTAATTAGCGAGCAAACATTAAGTTTACCAATAGGGCCGCATTTATCGATGGATAAATCGCAAGTGATTATCGATTTTGTAAACGACTACATAAAGAGGGTTTAATCTGTGCATGCTGATCAAGTTGTATTAGTTAGTGGTGGTATGGGGGTAATTGGCAGCGAAATCTGTCGTCATTTTTTGAGCCAGTCATTTACCGTGGTTGCTACGGCTAATCGTAAAAGTTTTAATCAGACAGATATTGATCAATGGTATTTGAATTTTTCTGATTTAGAAAAGGCACGCTTGCATATTTTTCCTGTAGATGTCACAGATTTTTCTGACTGTCAAAAGCTGATAAATAAAATTTTATCAGAGGTTGGAGCTATTCAAGTATTAGTCAATAATGCAGGTATTATCAGGGATGGAATGTTTAAAAAAAGTCAATATGAAGACTGGTTTGATGTTATCAATGTTAACTTAATTGGTGCGCTTAATATGAGTCGTGCAGTGATTAATCATATGATTGATAGCAATTACGGACGTATTATTAATATTTCATCCGTTAATGGACAAAAAGGTCAGTTGGGGCAAGTCAATTATTCGGCGTCTAAAGCTGGTTTATATGGTTTTACTAAGGCTTTAGCGCAAGAAGTTATTCGTCACAATATAACAGTCAATGCTGTTTCTCCTGGGTATGTGGAGTCTGGGATGACGGAAAAAATGAAGGAAGAGGTGCGCCAGAAAATATTAGATACGATCCCTGCTGGCCGCTTTGCAAAGCCTTCTGAAATCGCAAGGGCCGTTAACTTTTTAGCAGATCCTGAAAGTGCTTACATTACAGGTATTAATTTTCCAATTAATGGTGGCCAATATTTATCATGACAAATTCTATTTCTACACTTGCAGTAATTGGTAAAAACGTCAGCTTGGGCGAAGGGGTGGTCATCCATCCTTTTGTGGTTATTAATGATAATGTGATTATAGGAAATAATGTTGAAATTTTTCCTGGAGCTTATATTGGCAAAGAACCTAAGGGTGCTGGGGCGCTTGCAAGAAAGATAGAGTTTGAGAAACTTGTTACGATTGGGGATAACTGCTCAATAGGGCCGCATGCGACTATTTATTATGATGTGGAAATCAAAAATAATGTATTAGTAGGTGATTGTGCTTCGATTCGTGAAGGTTGTAAGATTGGCCAATATTGTGTTATTAGCAGGTGTGTAACCATCAATTACAATGTAACTATAGGTGATTATACAAAAATCATGGATTCTACACATATAACAGGGGATTGCATGATTGGTAAGCATGTATTTATTGGAATGTTGGTTGCAACCTCTAATGATAATAAATTAGGTGGCCAAGGATATAGTGACTCTCATGTGGTAGGTCCTACGATTGAAGATTATGCGGCAATTGGTTCTGGGGCTAGTATTTTTGCTAGCATTCGTGTAGGTGAAGGAGCAATAGTAGGTTCAAATGCTGTGGTAACAAAAGATGTTCCATCAAGGAAAGTTGTGATGGGAATTCCTGCACGTGAAGTTAGAGATGCTTAATGCAACCGATGAATTTATTTAAAACAACATTATGGTCTGGATTAGCTGTTGCTATTAAAACATTTTCAAATTTATTAATATCAAAAGTGCTTGCTCTATATGTGGGGCCATCAGGATTTGCAGTGTTAGGACAATTTCAAAATATTGTGCAAACAGCCCAGGTGTTTTCTGGCAGCATGGTGCAACAAGGGGTGATAAAATATACGGCTGAATTTTATGATGAACCTATAGAAAAAATTAAATTTTGGCAGGCAGCATTTAAAATTATTGTTTACTCTTCTTTGTTACTTGCTGTAATACTCGTAAGCTCCTCTCATTGGCTTGCGGCTAGAGCTCTGCATTGTCCTAACTACAGTTATCTATTTATTGCACTTGGATTAGTTATATTCTTCTATGTAATGAATAATTTTCTATTGGCTATCTTGAATGGTGAAAAAGAAATAAAAAGCTATAGTTATTATAGTATTATTTTAAGCTTACAGGGCTTGGTTTTAACGGTAATATTGACGTCTGTTTTTAAACTGCCCGGAGCATTATGGTCTTTGCTTTTAAACCAATCACTGATTTTTCTTTTCTTCTATCCTTTTCTCAAAAAAAAGCTGCCTATAAAGATAAAGCAGTTATGGGGGAATGTAGAAAAAATTTACATAAAAAAATTATTGGTTTTCGGTGCGATGAGTGTTGTCTCAGCCATTGCTTTGCCTTGTACCCAGATTGCTATACGGACGTTAATTATTCATAAACTTTCAGTGGAGGCGGCGGGCTATTGGCAAGCGGTAACAAGAATATCAGATAGTTATTTGGCAATTATTACGTCAGTGCTCAGTGTTTACTATCTGCCTAAACTGTCTTCATTAAAAAACTATGTATCTTTGAAGGGGGAAATTCTTCAGGCTTATAAATATATTTTACCCGCAACAATACTGCTAGCTTTGCTCATTTTTCTATTAAAAAAGCCTATTGTTTATGTTCTTCTTTCAAAGAAGTTCTTGCCTATCCTACCTTTAATTGGTGCGCAGTTGATTGGAGATATTTTGAAAATAGGTTCATGGCTGCTTGGGTTTGTTATGTGGGCAAAAGGAAATATTAAATTATTTATCTTGACGGAAGTTATTTTTTCTTTTACTTATTTTTTATTTGCCTGGATAGGAATACAATATTTCGAGCTAATAGGAGTGTTATCTGCTTTTTGTTTAAATTATTTTTTATATTGGATAACTATTGGGTATTTTTTAAATAGAAATATAAAGTCAGGACTATCGGAGTAAAATGAACATTTTGTTTTTATGCTCGCAAATGGGGCTAGGCGGAATTGAAACAATGACGCTAAGGATGGCTCAAAATAAAAATAAATTTGATGGATTTATTTTTTTATTTTTAAAAAAGCCTAAGTTTACACAACTATTAGACCAATTAAAGGCAACAGATAGCCTGGTAATTGATAATTTAAACCTTGCTTTAATGCTACTGTTTGGGTTGGGTAGGAAAAAGCTTCTTCGCATCCTAGAAAAAAATGGAGTACAAAAAATAGACTGCATTTATGCTTTTAATATACAATCTTTAGTATTTGCTCTTTTTTTAAGAAAAATATTAGGCTGCTCTAAAATATGTGTGGGTGTATATCATCCTAATGAATATTTATGGGAAAAAAAACATGCTTCTTTCATGCAGAAATTATCTAAATCAATATTAGATAAGTGGCCTGCGAGTAATCTTTTCTTTATGAATGCAGCAACTAAAGAAGCCAATATTAATATTCTTGGTGATAGATTAGCGGCTTCTCCTATTGTGAACGTAATGGTTGATATTAAAAGGTTTTCTCCGAATGATCATGTGCCTAAAAAATACAAAATTGTTTCTGTGGGAAGGATTACGGGTTTTAAGACATATAACTTTTATATGTTGCCGATCATTAAAAAACTGCACAAGAAATATCCTGAAATAAGCTACCACATTTACGGTCATGGAGAGCTAGAAGAAAGGTTGGTTAATGAGATAAAAGAACATAACGCAGAGCAATTTATTCATTTTCATGGCCCTGTGGCATATGATGAATTACCTCATGTTTTTAGTGAGGCGTATTTATTTATTGGTTGTGGAACAGCATTAGTAGAGGCTGCTGCTGCTGGGGTGCCTTCTTTAATAGCTTTGCTTACAGATAGGCCATTAACTTATGGTTGGTTTGGGATGGGTAGCGATTATAATTTTGGTGAATATGAAAAAGGAATGGAGTTTTTAACTTACCCAGATCTTATAGAGAAACTTATTGAGGCAGATAATGATAGTTACGTTGAAGTTTCAAAAAAGATGGTTCAAAGCGCCGAAAAATTTTCTATAGAAAATGGAATGAGTCAATTTATTGACTGCATAAAAAAAGCAGAGAATATAGACTGCAATTTTTCGCGTGTACTATTATTGAAATTTTTAACGCACTTTGTATTTTGGCGTATGGCTAATAAGTTTGGGATTATTGCTCCTTACCAAAAACGATATTTAGAGTTGGCAAATCATTACCCAGCTTGAGTTCTTATATTTTAGTGTGTTTCTATGATCTTAACTTATATACTTTATAGTGTTATCTTATTTTTGCTGTTCACTAATGCTTTCTTAGATTGTATTGGCATTTCGAAGCGTTTGTCCCTTTGTTTAGCGGGAGTCACAGTTCTTTTTTTAATAGTTCTTGCTGGCATAAGGTATGGTATTGGATCAGATTATTTTGCCTATTATAATGACTTTTTTTTGACGGACTCACTTGATATTTCAAATGCTTTTTCTGGATATAATGAATTTGGTTTAACTATTGTTGCCCAAATCATCAAAGCATTTGGTGGAAGTGTCTACTATTATTTTTTATCTTTTTCTGTATTGGAAGGATATCTGCTATGGATAATTTTAAAAAGATTTATAGCTAAGCCTAATGTGGCTCTATTTGTTTTTTACGCTTTATTTTATTTTATTTTATATTTTAATGTTGTCAGGCAGGGGGTTGCTGTTTTGGCATTTGTTTTAACTGTACTTTATCTCGATGAGAAGAAATATAAGAATGCTGTTTTATGGGGGGTGATAGGTTTTTTGTTTCACCGTACGATTCTTTTTGCAATATTAATTAATTTTTTAATAAAAAAAATAAAATTAACAAAGCCGAGAATGTTTAGTTACTCACTTGCTTCGGCGGCAATGTCCTATGTTATTTTCTTATTTAAAGCATACTTTAATGGCATTTTCGCCCTAATTGATGCTTTTTTCGAAACCCAAAAATATGCTGGTTATGTTATTATGACTCAGGATATGAACTACCTGGGCGTGATATTTTTTTCTTTATTTGCTTTCGGTTTGTTGTATTTAATGTACGATACCTTAAAAGAAAAAAGTAATATTTTTAGCTTGGTTTTTTGGGGGGCGTGCTTACAAATTATTTTGTTACCTTTTGGTTATTATATAGAAAGACTTTCTATTTATTTTATAGTATTTTTGCCTTTGCTTGTTAGTGAATATTTTTATTTTAGAGAAACATTAAGTAAGAGACTGTTTATGCTTGTGTTGATTCTTTTTACTTCTATTGTATATTTTGGTTATGGATTGACTAGAAACTCTGGAGGTGTAGTACCTTATAAAACAATTTTTTTCGAGTTAAGTGATAATGAGTGAGCCACTTATTACAGTGCTTTTGCCCGTATTTAATGGGCAGAGGTTTCTAAGGCAAGCAGTAAATAGCATCCTTAATCAAAATTTTAAACAATTTGAATTGCTAATTATTAATGATGGTTCTACAGATGATACGGAAAATATTATTCGTTCATTTCATGATGAGAGAATCAGGTATATTAGTAGAGAAAATAAGGGGCTAATTGCCACATTAAATGAAGGGATTGATTTGGCGCGTGGTAAATATATAGCACGAATGGATGCGGATGATATAGCAGTAAGGGCTCGTTTGGAAAAGCAATTTGCATTCATGGAGAAACATCAAAATTATGCAGCTTGTTTTGCGCGGATTAAAGTTTTCTTCTATTCCCCTGTTTTTTCTATCAAACTTAATGGCCCGGAACATTATGAAGATATCTGCCTTGAGATGTTTATTAGGAATCCATTAGCACACCCAACCGCTTTCCTTAGATCCTGTATGATAAAGGGAAAGATGTATTATGATCCAAAATTTAGCAATGCTGCTGAAGATTATGAGCTATTTATACGGATTTCCCAGAGTCATCCAGTGTATTGTTTGCCCGAATACCTACTGTTTTATCGGAAGCACTTTCAACAAATCACTGCCCAAAGAGCTTATAAGCTTGAGGCGCAGATGTTGTTATTGTTGCTTAGTCGAAAAGTCGTCCAAAATTACTTTGATCTTAATGACAAAGAATATGTTTTACTGAGCATGGTATCCGATGCTACAATAGAAAAAACCTCTCTACAGCAGGCAGAATTGATTTTATGCTTTGATAAAATAAGGCATCAAAATAAAGCAAAGAAATTGTTTGCGCCAGAGAGAGTAGAGTTTTTTTTCAAACGAGTCTGGTTGGAGTTTTGTATTAAAGATAAGACTTCAGTAGTCCGAAAACTAAAGCGTTATTTTTCTTTAAAGGAATATGTACATTTACCTTTCCTATTACAGGTAAAAGAAATCATAAATTTATTTAGGATATAGATAATGCTTAAGAAAAGGAAAGTTTTAGTGACGGGAGGAGCTGGTTATATCGGCTCTCATATGGTTCTGCTTTTGATAGAAGAGGGTTATGAGGTTTGGGTAATCGACAATCTATCTAAAGGTTATAGAGATGCTGTTTTTACTGACAACTTTATACAGGCAGATATTGCTGATAGGGCTGTACTTAATGATTTATTTTCTAAAGTAAAATTCGATGCTGTTATTCATTTTGCAGGCTTTATTGAAGTTGGGGAATCAGTCAAAAATCCTCAAAAATATTATGCGAATAATTATGTTGCAACCTTAATATTATTAGAGCATATCATAAAGGCAAATATAAATAATTTTATATTTTCCTCTACTGCTGCTGTTTATGGTGAACCTCAATACTTGCCTCTGGATACTGCTCATCCAGTGTTGCCAATTAACCCTTACGGACAATCTAAGCTTTTCGTAGAAAAAGTATTAATGGATTACGATAGAGCTTATGGTTTAAAATCTATTGCATTAAGATATTTCAATGTGGCAGGTGCTGATCCTAAGTCCAGACTTGGTGAAAGGCACTCACCAGAAACGCATTTAATACCTCTATTACTACGTGCCGCACATGAAAGTATGCCTTTTAAGATGTTTGGCGCAGACTATCCCACCAAAGATGGAACTTGTATTAGAGACTATATTCATGTAGTCGATATTTGTAGAGCGCATTTATTAGCATTAGACTATCTTTTAAAGAATAAGAAAAGCGAAGTGTTTAATTTAGGTAATGGCCAAGGATTCTCTATTCGTGAAATTATTAATATGGTTACCCAGGCTACGCAGAAAACAATTCAAATTGAAGAATATCCTAGACGACCGGGGGATCCTGCGATTCTGGTTGCAGATTCAGATCATGCCAAAACAAATTTAGGATTTGTTCCTGTTTATCCTTCTGCTTATGATATGGTAGATCATGCATGGCGTTGGTATTTAAAAAGAGGTTTTAATTAGTATATATGTGCCGTATTGCAGGAATTGCATTTGATTCAAGGTATTTTTCATCAATTGATGCGATGACAGATTTTCTGGCTCATGGTGGTCCAGATGATCGTGGAATATGGCATGATGATTATGTTGCCTTTGGGCATCGGCGCTTAGCAATTATTGATCTTTCTCCATTAGGTCATCAACCTATGCTGAGCGCTTCTGGTCGTTATGTCATTATATTTAATGGCGAAATATACAATTTTAAAATATTGAGGGCAGAGCTTGAGGCTAAGACGTACCAGTTCAAAGGGCACTCGGATACGGAAGTGGTGCTTGCAGCCATAGAGGCCTGGGGATTTGCAAAAACGCTTGAAAAGCTTAATGGAATGTTTGCAATTGCGCTTTGGGATCGACAAGAAAAAAAGCTTTATTTAGCACGTGATCGTTTTGGTGAAAAGCCTTTATATTATGGCATTGTAAATGGCGCGTTAATTTTTGCTTCAGAACTAAAAGCTATATGTTTATATCCAGGGTTTCAAAAGCGTATTAATCAAGAAGCTTTGCAATTGCTTTTGCGTTATGCCTATATCCAAGCGCCATATTCAATCTATGAAGGTATTTACAAATTAGAGTCAGGCCACTATCTCGTAGTGGATGACAAGCTAAAGCTGCAAAAGCATTGTTATTGGTCTGCAGTAGAGGCGGCGCTACAAGCAAGACGTTGTGAAATCAAGTTGTCCTTTCAAGAAGCCGTCGATGAATTAGAAGGACAATTAATAGAATCGATTCGCAACCGGTGCATTAGTGATGTGCCTTTAGGCGCTTTTTTATCAGGAGGGATTGATTCGTCAATAATTGTTGCTTTAATGCAAAAGCTATCGAATAAGCCAGTACAGACATTTAGTATTGGCTTTGACCAAAAAGAATATAACGAAGCACCTTTTGCAAAAGCCGTTGCTGAGCATTTGCAAACAGATCATCATGAATTTTATGTGAGTGAGCAAGATGCGCTAGATGTTATTCCTAAGTTAGCGACAATATACGATGAGCCATTTGCGGACTCATCACAAATCCCTACTTATCTAATCAGTAGCTTAGCCAAGAAGCGTGTTACTGTTGTATTAACAGGAGATGCAGGGGATGAGATTTTTGGAGGATATGGTCGATATTTTACGGCGCAAAGGTTTAAGGCTCTTTATAGTTTGCCTCCACTATTAAGAAGAACTGGAGCAAAGTTTATTAGACATTTTCCCTGGCAATGTTTAGGGCAGAATGTGCATAGGGCAAATAAACTGGCTTGGATTCTTGAGAATGCTGATAAATCAAATTCTTTGTACCAATCTTTAATTTCCCAAAACTACGAAGCGGAATTGTATTTGTCACATGAACAGCTTAAGAGTATTGATTTTGAAGCGTATCAAGGGCTTACAGATACTGAGCATATGATGCTTTGGGATACCATTTCATATTTGCCTGGAGATATCCTTACTAAAGTTGACAGGGCAAGTATGGCTGTTGCTTTAGAAACACGTATTCCTTTTCTAGATCACAAAATATTTGAATTTGCATGGTCTTTACCGGCGGATTACAAAGTGAGAGAAGGTAGCGGAAAAAGACTACTTAAAGCATTGCTGGCTCGATATGTTCCAAAACAACTTGTCGATCGCCCTAAAGTCGGATTTGGAATTCCAATCCATCATTGGTTACGGGGGCCTCTAAGGGAATGGGGAGAGGACTTAATTGCTGATATGCAAAACCAAGATATTATTAATGTGCAGATGGTTAAAAAAGCTTGGAGTAAGCACTTTGCTGGAGAAGATACAGGCTATTTATTGTGGAACATTTTAATGTTTCAAGAATGGGCAAACCAAAATTTAAAAAATTGATTACGTTGTAGAATATCTTATCTACTTATGATTAAATCAAATATTGATTAATAAAAATGGATTTAACTTTAAACGCAATACTTCATGGTTTTTCATTAGGTATAGTTTCTTATCTTCTTCCTTTGCTTTTAAGTTGGGTATTGCTTGTTCGACAGCATTTTTTATCAGGTAAGATATTTGTTTGGATATTGCTAGCAGCTATTTTTCATTTTATAGCTGGTTTTTGCTATTGGTTAATGTCTGTTTTTTTTAGTTCAGATTCTAATATGTATTTCTTCATGGGAAATGGAGTTTTTAGAGGGATTGGTACAAGGTTTTGTACATTTATGATGTATTTTTTACGACAATGGTTTTTAGGTGATTCATTATTGGGTGGGTTTTTGTTTTCAAGCGCATTAGGTTTTTTAGGGCAATTTTTTTTCTTTTTAGCTTTTATTAATTTAGCTAAGAAAATTAGCCCAGCGGTTCAAAGTGATTTTAAACTTATTCGCCTTCCTGCGTTGGTTATTTTATTTTGGCCTTCAGCAATTTTTTGGTCTTCGGGGATTGCAAAAGATTCAGTGGCATTTTTTGCATTAGGTTTATTTTTTTTGGCGTTGACTTTCATAAATATTAATTTCATTAAATCTTCTTTAGTTATTGTTTTTGCATTAATTTGTGCCTATTTCGTGCGACCATATCTACTGATGATTATTCTGTTGGCTTTAGGGTTATGGGTTTTAATAGGTGCAAAAATTAAGGTTAGTAAAAAATCATTACTTGCTTTAATTGTGATGTGTGGGGTTGCCCTTATTGCTCCGCAAATAGCATTAACTGGACATTTTCATTATACTTACGCAGATGTGACGCGCTTCATCTTGGCTAGCTTGGCGGGAGGAAATCAGGGTACCTCTCTTGGTTTGGGTAAAGTTACTTTGCAGCAAACTGTTTTTCTATTGCCATTCCTCATGCTGGCAAATGCTTATTTTCCGTTGTTTATCTATGCAAAAAACATTTTAGGGGTTATTAGTTCATTTGAAAATCTTATTTTTTTATGGATAAGTGTTTATTGTATTTGCAATAGGGATGTTTTTAAAGAATTAGTTAGAAAAAACCCTTTAATTTTATTTTGCGTTTGCTTTTTTCTCATCGGTATTTTTTTTCTTGCCTTACTTAATACTAATTTTGGATTATCTATGCGCCGTAAAATTATGTACACGATACCATTTATCATGGTGTGGGCTGTAATATATGTGCAAAAGAAAATAACTTCCTTACAAAGAGTGAATGCGCTATGAAAAAAATTATTATTTTTGCTAGTTTTGCGCCTTCATTATTAAATTTTAGGCGCCAGTTAATTGAGGCTTTTATTGGAAGTGGTGCGCAAGTAATTGCTTTGGCGCCAACCAATACGATTGATTCTTCGTTTCAAAAAAAATTCTCAGAGTTACTTCCAGCTGTTGAATTAAGAGGAATAGACTTAAATACCTATTCCATGAATCCTTTTAAAGATTGGCTGGCTTTAATAAAGTTAATTAGATTTTTTAAAAAAGAAGCGCCGGATATGGTTTTTTCTTACACCATTAAACCCGTGATTTATGGTTCAATCGCAGCGAAATTTGCTGGTGTGTCCCATGTGTTTTCCATGGTTACTGGCTTAGGTAGCATGTTTATTGTGCGTAACTTTAAAGATAAAGTGTTATTAGCAGGAATTAAAACGCTTTATCGGTTAGGTTTAAGCATGAATGAAAAAGTTTTTTTTCAGAATAAAGATGATATAGGGTTATTTGAGCAAATGAAGTTGGTAAATCCGCAAAAAGTTCTATTAATTAATGGCTCGGGGGTAGATTTAAATTATTATGCAACAGCCGATTTGCCAAAGGAAATTAATTTTTTATTTATAGGACGTTTGCTTGTTGATAAGGGAATTACGGAATATATTGAGGCAGCTAGGCTTATTAAAAAGAGTTATCCTTATATTCAGTTTAATATTTTAGGGGGCTTTTCTAAAGAACATCCTAGATCTTATCCTGAAAAAATGTTGCACGCCGCTATCCAAGACAAGGTTATTATTTATCACTCAGAAGTTGAGGACGTTAGGCCCTTTATTGCCCAATCTAGCATTTTAGTTTTGCCCTCTTATCGAGAGGGAACGCCAAGGTCGGTGCTAGAGGCAATGTCGATGGGAAGGCCCATTATTACAACTGATGCGCCTGGCTGTCGCGAAACGGTTCAGCCAGAGATTAATGGTTATTTAGTGCCAGTCAAAGATGCGGAAGCGCTTGCGCATGCGATGGAAAAATTTATTAAAAATCCTTCATTAATTCAACAAATGGGGGTGAATAGTCGTGAGCTTGCTGAGACGAAGTACGATGTGCATAAGGTGAATCTGTCTATATTATCGGCGATGAAATTGGTATAATCCCAAGCTCTTAATGTAGGGAAAACGTGATGCATCAACGAACATTAGCTGTAATTGGATTAGGCTATGTAGGCTTGCCGGTTGCAGCAGCATTTGCGCAAAAAGGTAAAGTTATTGCTTTTGATATTCAAGTCTCAAGAATTACCGAATTGCAAAAAGGTTTTGATCGGACAAGAGAAGTTTCAACGCAAGATTTAGCAAACGGCAATTTTTTATTTACATTCGATGCTCAAGATTTAAAAGCTGCAGATTTTTACATTGTGGCTGTTCCTACGCCTATTAACCAAGCTAATCAACCCGATTTACATCCTATTCTATCAGCATCTAAAACAATTGCGTCTTATCTCAAGCAAGGTGATATTATCGTTTATGAGTCTACGGTATATCCTGGCGCTACTGAAGAACAATGTGTGCCAGTATTAGAAAAATATTCTGGCTTAAAGTGCGGTAAAGATTTTTTCGTTGGCTATTCTCCTGAAAGAATTAACCCTGGCGATAAAGAACATACTTTCAAAAAAATACAAAAAATTGTTTCAGGTCAAACGTCAGAAGTATTAAATATTGTTGCTAATGTTTATAGCAGCGTTGTGAAGGCGGGCGTTTATAAAGCTTCGAGCATTAAAGTGGCAGAAGCTGCTAAAGTTATTGAAAACACACAGCGCGATTTAAATATTGCTTTTGTGAATGAGTTGGCAATGATCTTTCATCAATTGGGTATTGATACTAAAGAAGTATTAGATGCGGCTGGTACCAAATGGAATTTTCTGCCTTTTAAACCAGGCTTAGTTGGTGGTCACTGTATTGGTGTTGACCCTTATTATTTAACGCATAAAGCAGAATCAGTAGGGTATCACTCGCAAGTTATTTTAGCTGGGCGCCGTGTCAATGATGGTATGGGTAAATATATTGCTGAACAATCCATTAAACTTTTATCTTGTGCTGGCGTTTGCGCTAAAAATGCGCGAGTAGGAATTTTGGGTTTTACGTTCAAGGAAAACTGCCCGGATTTTCGTAATACTAAAGTGATTGATATTATTAGAGAGCTACAAAGCTACTCGGTAGACCCATTGGTTTATGACCCTCATGTATGTGCTGAAGAAGTTTTTCACGAGTATGGTGTGACGATTAAACCTTTTGAGGCGGTTAATAATTTAGATATATTAATATTAGCAGTGGCGCATGCTGAATTTTTAGCGATACCAGTGCAGCAGTTGGTTGATTTATTAAAACCTAACTGTCGCCTTTTACTTGATGTGAAAAGTATACTAAATATACAAAAGCTTGCAGATTTAGGCGTTACTGTGTGGAGATTATAGACAATGGTTTTTTCAACGATTAAAGAAACACTGTTAGTTCGGCAGCATACTTGGTTAATAACTGGAGTCGCTGGTTTTATCGGTAGCCACTTGTTAGAGTTTTTACTTAAGCATAATCAAAAAGTGATTGGCTTAGATAATTTTGCAACAGGTCACCGCAAAAATCTTGAGGAAACTTTAGTTAAATACCCTGATGCTAGTTTTACTTTCATTGAAGGTGATATCCGTAATTTAGTTGATTGCCAAAAAGCAGTTGCTGGTGTGGATTTTGTTTTGCATCAAGCAGCATTAGGCAGCGTGCCGCGTTCAATTAAAGATCCCATTGCAACACACGACGTTAATGCAACAGGCTTTTTAAATATGTTAGTTGCGAGCAAAGATGCAAAGGTAAAACGCTTTGTTTATGCCTCCTCAAGTTCTGTGTATGGTGATTCTCCTATATTGCCTAAAGTGGAAACGCATCAAGGGAATCCTTTATCGCCATATGCCGTTACTAAAATGACGAATGAGCTATATGCAAAAGCTTTTAGCAATTGTTATGATTTAGAAACAATAGGCTTGCGTTATTTTAATGTATTTGGCCCAAGGCAAGATCCCAATGGCCCTTATGCAGCAGTCATCCCGCTATGGTTTAAGGCGCTGGTGAAAGATGAGCCAGTATATATTAATGGCGATGGCGAAACTTCACGAGATTTTTGTTATGTCGAAAATATTGTGCAAGCCAATATTCTCAGTGCTTTAACTACGAATATGGAAGCAATAAACACCGCTTACAATGTGGCTGTTGGGCAGCGCACGACACTCAATGAACTTTATAAATTCTTACAGCAATTAACAGGAAAGACTTCAGCGCAGGCGCAATATAAAGATTTTCGCCCAGGTGATATTCGTCATTCGTTAGCGGATATTAGTAAAGCTAAAAATTTATTAGGATATGAGCCAAGCCATGGGGTTAAACAAGGCTTGGAAGTGGCGGTGGATTGGTATCTTGCAAATATAGCGTAATCTTCTTATAGGCATTGTTTGAACTATGTGGACGAAATTTATTAAACCAGTTTTTGATCGGCTATTTTCTTTGGTGTTGCTGATCCTTTTAAGCCCTATATTACTAGTTGTCTTTATTTTGATTCGTGTGTTTCTTGGAAAACCTGCTGTTTTTAAACAACCCAGAGCAGGATTCCATGGCAGAGTGTTTATGCTTTATAAATTTCGCACTATGACGGATGCTAAAGGTGTTGATGGTAAATTGTTACCGGATAAGGATAGGTTGACAGATTTTGGAAAATTCCTTAGAGCTACAAGCTTAGATGAATTGCCGCAATTGTTTAATATTTTAAAAGGGGATATGAGCTTTGTTGGCCCTAGGCCATTATTGGCTGAGTATTTGCCGCTCTACAATGAAGAGCAAGCGCGCAGGCATCAGGTTAAGCCGGGTATTACTGGTTGGGCGCAAGTGAATGGCAGAAATGCGATTAGTTGGGAAGAAAAGTTTAAGTTGGATTGTTGGTATGTAGACCATCAATCCTTTACAATAGATAGCAAAATTTTTTGGCTTACTTTGTTGAAAGTGATTAGGAAAGAAGGGGTGAATCAGCAAGGGCAAGCAACGATGGAAAAGTTTAACGGAAGTAATTAAGGGGTAAGTATGCAAAGCCATAATGAACAAAGATTAAAGGAAGTTTTTTCACGCGTTTTTTCTGTGCCTGTTGAAACTATTAATGATGATGTGAAATATCGAGAAACGAAAAATTTTACTTGGGATTCTATTATGCATATGTCATTAATTGCAGAAATAGAAAATGAGTTTGGCATTATGTTAGAAACAGATGACGTAATTGATATGTCAAGTTTCTTAAAAGCAAAGGAAATTGTGGCAAAGTATGTCAATGATTAAGCTTGATTTTTCAGAACAAGTTATTTGGATTACGGGCGCCTCGCGTGGTATTGGAAGAGCAGCAGCATTGCTGTTTGCACAAGCTAATGCTAATTTAGTTCTCTGCTCAAGATCTATTGAATCTTTAACACAGCTGCGAGAAGAGGTCTTGGCAATAAGTGGTTTAGAGCCTTTATGCCTTGCTTATGACGTGGCAGATTTAAAAGCTGTAAAATCAACAGGTCAGCAGATATTGGCTAAGTTTAAGCGCTTGGATGTATTAGTAAACAATGCTGGGATTTTACAAGATGCCTTATTAGGCATGATTAGTGAGCCCCAGCTTTTTCAAACGTTAAATGTGAATTTAGCGGCAGTCATTGAACATATGCAGATCGCGTCACGTTTAATGCAGCGTCATAAAAAGGGTAGCATCATTAATGTCAGTTCAATTATTGGTCGCGTTGGCAATGTAGGGCAGGTTGTCTATGGTGCTTCCAAGGCGGGTGTAATTGGGGCTACACTATCTGCAGCAAAAGAGCTTGCGCCTTCTAATATTCGTGTTAATGCGATTGCCCCTGGTTTTATTGATACAGAGATGGCCAGAAGTATTTCCCCAGAAAAATTTCAAGAACGCTTAAATAGTATCAAAATGGGGCGGATTGGTGACCCTCAAGAAGTCGCAGGCGTTGTTTTATTTTTAGCATCAAGTTTATCTTCTTATGTAACGGGCCAAGTTATTGGCGTTGATGGTGGAATGCTTATATGAGTTTTTGGGAGTTAGCAGCTTATTCGCCAGATGGGATCGTTATCGATTGCCATGCGACAGGCAGCTGGAGTAAGCAAAAGCTAACTCAGTTGGTCGACTCAATTAAGCGCTATCTTCCAGCAATAAAAAATACTATGGGGCTCATTATTGGCGATAATCAGCTTGCTTTTATTGCAACTTATCTTGCCGCGCTACAGTGTAGGCAAGTTCCTCTTTTGCTGTCTGGTAAAACATCGACAGAATTAATTGAATACTTTATTCAGGGTTATCAACCTACGTGGCTAATGCTTCCAGCTCAGCTTAATATTGTTTCACAGGATTTTACTGTTGTTTGGTCTGATTTAGGTTATCAACTGCTACTTAAACAGCACTGCGATGAAAATAGCGAAATCCACCCTGATTTAGCATTACTGCTTTCTACTTCGGGAACAACAGGAAGTCCTAAGCTTGTGCGCTTAAGCTATCGCAATCTCGAGGCAAATGCTAGATCTATAGCAGAATATTTGAAACTTGATGAAACTGAGCGGCCGATCACGAATCTACCTTTATATTACTCATATGGGCTTTCTGTTTTAAATAGCCATTTACTGGTCGGTGCTAGAATACTTTTAACTGATCAGGCAATTACTTCACGTGATTTTTGGACTTTTGCTAAAGAAAAATCACTCACTTCTCTCGTTGGGGTTCCTTATACCTACCAGGTTTTACGCCAGTTGCGTTTCAATACAATGCAGTTACCAAGTCTCCGTTACATGACTCAGGCAGGTGGAAAAGCACAAGAAGACTTATTAAGCTTTTTTGCGGCATGGAGTTTGGAAAAAAATCTTCCGTTTTACGTGATGTATGGGCAAACCGAGGCAACGGCACGGATGAGTTATTTGCCTCCTCACTTATTACACGAGAAAATAAACTCAGTGGGTATAGCAATTCCGCAAGGTTCTTTTTGTATTGACGGCGCAACACATGAGTTAGTATATCGTGGTCCAAATGTGATGTTGGGTTATGCCGAAAATTTGCAGGATCTTCGCTTAGGAGATTGCATGCAAGGTGTATTAAGCACTGGGGATCTTGCTGAGCAAGATAGTGAGGGGTGTATCTATATTAAAGGGCGTCTAAAACGTTTTGCAAAATTATATGGATTGCGTATTAACTTGGATGATGTGGAAAAAGCAATTGATGCAAAGTTCAAGGTAGAAGCTGTTTGTGTGAGTGATGACAATCGGTTGTTTGTTTTTTGTATAGCAGAAACAGGTTTGCCAGCAACGCTTGCTTTGGAAATCGCACGTCTTTTAAACATTGACCCACGTTGCGTACTGATAAAAGAAATGGCGGAAGTATTACGGAATTCAAGCGGAAAAATTGCTTACCAAAAATATATGGAGCTTATCTAAATGTTGCTTGAACAATTAAATGCTCCATTTGAAATGAACCAGGATCAGAAGCAGCAGGTATTATTTGCTGAGTTGCTTGCGCTAACAGATCATCATCAAGCGCACTGCTTTTATTACCAAAATTTGGTAGAAAATATTTTTGTACAGAAACATTTTAAGCAAAATGAAGATTTACCATTTTTGCCAGCACAGATTTTTAAATATTTACCTTTGAAAAGTATTCGCGAGGAAGAAGTTTTTCGTGTGCTAAATTCTAGTGGTACTACGGGTCAGCAGCCTTCACAAATTTTTCTTGATAAAGCAGCCGCGACCCATCAAGCTAAAGTGCTTTCCAGTATTGTGACCAATTTTATTGGAAAAAAAAGATTACCCATGTTAATTGTGGATCATCCCAGCGCTGTAAAGTCTGCTGGTATGACGGCAAGGGCTGCTGCAATTCTGGGGTTCAGTAGCTTTGGTGCTCAGCACACTTATTTGCTAAGTGATGAAGATTTAAGTTTGCAAGTAGCAGCATTGCAAGCGTTTTTAGAAAAGTTTCCTCAGCAGCCTATTTTGATGTTTGGTTTTACTTTTATGATTTGGGCTTACTTGTATGAGTATTGTCAAAAGAATAATATTTTTCTTGACTTAAGCCAGGTGATATTGGTTCATGGGGGAGGCTGGAAGAAGCTTGCGAATCTCAATATTGGTAAAGAGACATTTAAGCAGTGTTTAGCAGCACAGTTTAATTTAACAAAGGTGCATGATTATTATGGGATGGTGGAACAGATTGGTACCATCTTTATGGAATGTGAATTTGGTAAAATGCATATTCCTTTTTTTGCAGATGTACTTATTCGTGATCCAATTCATTTTCAAGCATTAGGCGTTAATCAAACTGGCCTAATTCAAGTGCTAAGTATATTGCCTAAGAGTTATCCGGGGCATAGTATTTTAACAGAGGACTTGGGTAAGATTACGGAAATTGACGAGTGCCTCTGTGGAAGGAAAGGAAAGGTAATTGAAATCCATGGCCGGTTGCCAAAAGCTGAGGCCCGCGGCTGTAGTGATACGCATCAAAGGTAACTACAATGAAAATTTTATTAGGCAAAAAATCTTCAGACTGGCAAAAGGACGTGGTGCAATTGCGTCAAGCTTCTTTGTCAGTTTCAAGTAATATTATGCCTTTAGCCATTGAGTTTTTAAATGCGCTTTCCCAAGAAATTTTTAAAAATCCTGAATATAAAAAATATCCAGATTTGATTAGCCTGGCATTTTGGTTAAGAAAAGCTAATTTGCTTGCATTGGTAAAGCAGCACTTGGTGACCTCGGCGCCTAACACTTATTTGCGGCCAAGAGGGCTGGTGCTACATTTTACGCCAAGTAATGTGGATACGATGTTCCTTTATTCTTGGGCCATTGGTTTATTAACAGGAAATCAGAATATTCTTCGCTTATCCAATAGGCGTGGGCGTGTTGCAGAAATCTTGCTTGAGCTTTGTGATTATCTATTAAAGAACGCTTCAGAATATGCCAGTATTTTGAATTATAATATGTTCGTGGAATATGAACATAATGAGCATGTTACAGCTTATTTATCTCAACATTGTGATGTTCGCGTTATTTGGGGTGGCGACACAAGTGTGCAAGCAATACGTCATGTCCCTATTCCTGCGCATGCTGTTGAAGCTGTTTTTGCTAATCGTTTTTCTTTGTGCATGATAAAAGCTGATGCGCTTGTTGAAGTATCGCAGCAAGATAATCGCCTGAGTGCAATCATTGAGGGATTTGTGAATGACGCATTTTGGTTTGATCAGCAAGGCTGTTCATCGCCTAGAGCAATTATTTGGTTTGGGGATGAGGCAACTGTCTTGCAGGCGCAAAATTACTTTTGGCCTGCGGTTCGCCAATTGGTAGAGGAGCGTTTTCCGGATTTATTAACGACGCTTAGTTACCCAGTGCAGCGGTTTACTTTTTTGGCAAAAGTTGCTGCCGAAAATAAAGGTAGATTGCTAGGTAAAATAGATGACTTTCCTTTGCGTATTGAAGCACAATCCCTAGATGCAGGCTTAAGGTCTGAACATCCAGGTCTTGGGTGTTTTTATGAAATGCGCATAGATAGTCTTACAAGCGTGGCAAGCTTACTACAAAGGAAAGATCAAACACTAACGTCATTTGGCTTTTCTCAAAGTGAGCTGAATGACATTGCTATGCAGGCTTGCGGTATTGATCGTATTGTTCCTTTTGGCAAAGCTTTAGCTTTTTCGCCTCTATGGGATGGTTATAATTTGTTTCATACAATGAGTAGGTTGGTGGTTGTGGAGAGCTAAATGACGAAGGATTTAATTATTGTTGGTGCAAGTGGTTTTGGTCATGAGATAGCTTGGGTCGCTAAAACCGCAGGATTTAATGTGCTTGGTTTTTTAGATGATAACGCAGCAGGAGAGCATATTCTTGGTAAGGTAGCCAGCTGGCAAGCGTTTCGTGAGAAATTATTTTTTATCGCGATTGGCAACCCTCGTATAAGAAAGAAAGTTTTTAAAAACCTTGTTAGTGGAGGAGAAATAAAATTCGCGACTATTATTTCTCCCAATACCATCATTGCACCAGGAAGCAAAATTGGTGCAGGATCAGTGGTTATGCCTGGTGCTATTATTAGCGTCAATAGTTGTATTGGCGATCAAGTCATTATTAATCTTTCTGCTTCTATTGGCCATGATGTAACTGTTGGAAATTTTGTTAGCATTAATCCTCAGGCAGCAATTTCAGGCAAGGTAACAATTGAAGAAGGAGCAGAAATTGGTACTAATTCAACAGTTGTGCAAAATATTACAATAAAAAAAGGGGCGCTAGTGACCGCTGGGGCGTTAGCTCATGCGGAAGTGCTTGACAATCAGGTACTCGTAGGGAACCCCGCTAGAGCAATGAGAAAGTTAGATGAGTGGAATGAATATTAATTGTAAGTATGTGATAAAGGAAATATTATGACTCGCTGGCCAGTATACGCAGAAGATGAAATTCAAGCAGTAGAGCAAGTACTTCGTTCGGGTAAAGTGAATTACTGGACGGGTGAACAGGGAAAGTTATTTGAAAAAGAATATGCAGAATATTTAGGTGTTAAGCATGCTGTTGCGGTGGCAAATGGTACCAATGCGCTAGAGCTTTGCTTAATTGCATTGGGTATCGGTTCAGGTGATGAAGTGATTGTGCCATGCCGCACCTTTATGGCTAGCGCGAGTTGCGTCGTTGCTGTGGGTGCCAAACCTGTGATGTGCGATATTGATCCACAAACACAAAATCTTTCTGTGGAAACTATTAAGCCTCATCTAACACCAAATACAAAGGCGATTATTGCAGTGCATTTAGGCGGCTGGCCTTGCGATATGGAAAGTTTAATGAGTTTTGCAAAACAGCATCAGCTTTATGTGATTGAAGATTGTGCGCAAGCGCATGGCGCGCGTATTCATGGTAAGCCAGTGGGAAGTTTTGGCGATATGGCTGCTTTTTCATTTTGCCAAGATAAGATTATTACCACGATGGGTGAAGGTGGTTTGGTTGCAACAAACGATGATGTACTTTGGAAAAAAGTATGGGCCTATAAAGATCATGGCAAAGGCTATGATACCGTTTACCATGCAGAACATCCGCCGGGCTTTCGCTGGTTACATGATAATTTCGGTAGCAATTATCGTATGACGGAAGCCCAAGCCGCCGTTGGCCGTTTGCAATTAAAAAAATTAGACAGCTGGACTAAAGCACGTGAATCTTATGCAAATATTTTAGATAGTTACTTGCAAGACTCTGCGGCGCTGCGTATTCCAAAGCCGGACAAAACCATGCAGCATGCCTATTACCGTTATTATTTATTTGTAAAACCTGAGCGGTTGAAAGAAGGCTGGTCGCGCGATCGCATTATGGCGGAAGCTAATGCAGCAGGTGTGCCTTGCTTTGTCGGTAGCTGTAGTGAAATTTATTTAGAGAAAGCATTTGCATCTCGAGGTTTTGCGCCAAAAGCACGTTTTCCTCATGCAAAACAGTTAGGTGAAACGAGCATGGTGTTGCTAGTAGATCCTCATTATACGGAAGAGGATATACATGAGTTTGGGCAAAAAATGAAAGCTATTTTGGAGAAAGCAGTATTATGAAACGCTTGTTAAATTTTGACCGAGGAATTCGCGCTGTAGCAGACTTATTAATGCTCAATGTAAGTTTTTTGCTTTCCGATATTATTATCAAAGCTTTTTTCCCGCCAGTAGGATTTCAGTGGAATCAATTTTTTTACAAATTGCCAGAGCATATTTATGGCATGATTTTGGTAAATATTATTGCACTAATCGTATTTCATATGAATGGCTTTTATACAAGAAGTCGTGCTTATCAAAGCCGGTATAAAGCATTGGTGATTGTTCAAGCCGTTTGTGTGTGTTATTTAATTTTCGGTTTTGCGAATTATCTTGTTGATTCTAATTTTATTAGTCCCGCTGTATTAATTTTATCTTGGGTCTTAAGTATTGGGTTTCTTGTTTCTGCTCGTTTGTGGTCATTAATTTGGCGCAAAGTTATTCTTAATGAGGTTGGCCAGCAAAATCGAGCTATTCAAGTGGTCAATGACAAAGAGGTGTTGGTGATTGGTGGAGCTGGTTATATTGGTTCTGCACTCTTACCTTTATTATTAGAAGAGGGTTATAGCGTTAGAATTCTGGATGCATTTATCTATGGAGACTCGGCTATTAAACCATACTTGACTCACCCAAAAGTTAAAATTTATCGAGCGGATTTTCGTCAAATTGATAAAATCGTTGAAGCAGTTAAAGGTGTCAATTCGGTGATCCATTTGGGAGCATTAGTGGGCGACCCGGCTTGTGCCCTTGATGAGAATCTTACGATTGAAATTAATTTAATGGCAACACGCATGATTGCGGAAGTTTGCAAAGGTTTTGGGGTACGTAATTTTATTTTTGCCAGCACTTGTTCTGTTTATGGTGCAAGCGATGACGTTTTAGATGAACGTTCTAAATTAAATCCAGTTTCTTTATATGCGCGCAGTAAAATTGCTTGTGAAAAAATTTTATTAGAACTGGCAAGTGATAAATTTTCCCCGGTTATTTTGCGCTTTAGTACGATCTTTGGATTTTCTGGTCGGACGCGTTTTGATTTAGTTGTTAACTTATTAACCGCTAAAGCTTATATAGATCAAGAAATTACTGTAATTAATGGCGACCAGTGGCGGCCATTTTTACATGTGGAAGATGCAGCACGTTCTGTGGTGGCGGCCCTTAAAGCCCCAAGAGAGTTAGTTCATGCCCAAGTTTATAATGTGGGGAATAATAACTTAAATTATACGCTGTTACAGATGGGAGAGTTGGTGGCGCATTTGGTTCCGAATGCAAAGTTAATTTTAAGTGAGAGCGATCAGGATCGACGAAATTATCGCGTAGATTGCAGTAAAATTCAGCGTGATCTTAAATATTTTACCAAGTGGACATTGGAAGATGGTATTCGTCAAATGATAAAAGCATTTGCAGAAAATAAACTTCAGGATTATAAGTCTGCAGAATATAGTAATGTGAAATCTTTAATGGAGCGTGGTGCAAAAGATCAATTATCTGCGCAATCTATTTTAAATTTTCAAGATTTATTGATTGTTGAGGCTTAAGGTGCAAACCCAACAAACTGACTTTTTAATTATTGGGGCAGGCATCGTTGGCCTTGCGATTGCAAAATATTTGCGTGAAAAATATCCAGCAAAAACAATTGCTGTTTTAGAAAAAGAAAGCACTTTAGCTTATCACGCCAGCGGGCGTAATAGCGGTGTGTTACACGCTGGTTTCTATTATAGCGCTGGCTCATTAAAGTCTAAATTTACTTTAGAAGGTAATCGGGCTTGGAAAAATTTTTGTCGTGAAAAGCAGCTTCCGCTAAATGAAAATGGTAAGGTTGTTGTAGCCAAAAATGACCAAGAGTTGCAGGGGCTTCATACTTTATATGAGCGCGGACGTGAGAACGGTATTCCTTTGCAATTGGTATCGACACAAGAACTTGCTGAAATTGAGCCTAATGCGAAAACTCATGAGCTAGCACTTTATTCCCCAGAAACGGCCACCGTATCTCCACAAGCCATTGTCCAAGCTTTAGCAAAAGAGCTTGAGGATCAGCAAATAGAAATTTTTTTAGGTGAAGCTTTTCAGTCAGTCAAGGATGGCTTGGTGCAAAGTAGCAAACGTCTTTGGCAGGCAGGAAAAGTCATTAATGCTGCTGGTTTATATGCTGATAAAATTGCCAAGCAATATGGTTTTGGCCAAGACTTTATCATTATGCCCTTTAAAGGTCTTTATTTAAAATATGAAGGTCAAACACCACCTTTAAAAGTCAATGTTTATCCTGTGCCGGACCTGGCCTTTCCATTTTTAGGCGTGCATTTTACAGTGACGGTTGATGGCCAAGTTAAAATTGGCCCAACGGCTATTCCCGCTTTTTGGCGGGAAAATTACCAAGGCTTATCGCGCTTTAACGGGCAAGAATGCTTCGAGATTTTAAAAAAGCAAGGTCAATTATTTTGGCAAAATGCGTTTGGCTTTCGTCGGCATGCGCTTGAGGAATTAAAGAAAAATTATCGGCCTTATTTTGTTTCGCAAGCAGCGCAATTAGTTAATCAGCTCGATACAAAAGGTTTTAAGCATTGGTCTGCACCAGGAATTCGGGCTCAGCTTTTCAATATAAAGACGCAGCAATTGGTGCAAGACTTTGTCGTCGAAGGGGATACACATAGCGTACATGTATTAAATGCGGTTTCACCAGCATTTACTTGTGCTTTGCCTTTTGCGCAATGGGTTGTGGAGCAAAATCTATGAAAAATATTTTAATTGTTTGTTTAGGAAATATTTGCCGTAGCCCAATGGGTGAAGGCTTGTTAAAACAGTTTGCCATAGACAATAGCCTGCCGTTACAAGTAAGTTCGGCGGGAATTACGGCCATGGTGGGCCATCCAGCTGATCCTAAAGCAATAGAAATAATGAAAAAACGAGATATTGATATTAGCCAGCATGCTCCCACGCAATTGACCCAGGAATTGCTGCGACAGATGGACTTGGTATTGGTCATGGAGGAGTGGCAAAAGAAAGAAATAGGCTGTCTTTTTCCAAGTAGCTATGGTAAAGTTCACAGGCTCGGAAAATGGGGTAATTTTGAGATTCCTGACCCTTATCGCAAACCGATAGAACAATTTGAGGCAAGCTGCCAGCTGATCGAACAAGGTCTGCGAGATTGGCAAGAAAGATTATGGAGTAAGCATGTTTAAAAAATCCTTTGTAGTTCTTAGTGTTTTAGCCTTATCAGGTTGCGGAATTGCGCCTGGAATGAAGATGGAAGCCCCTTCAGAGAAATTAACTTATCAAGCGAATCAGCTGAAAATTTCGCCAAACTTTGTTTTAATTAGCAATGACTTAGTTTCGTCAATGACAAAAGATCGGCCGCTTTATCAATATAAAGTTGGGCCGGAGGACGTGCTAAATATCGTTGTCTGGGGACATCCAGAACTTGCTTATCCTGTTACGCAAGCAGTCACTCAACAAGGATTGAATACAGATTTAAATCCTACTATTACGCCTTCAGGCTTTTTGGTGGGCGCTGAAGGTAGTATTTATTTTCCATTGATAGGCTCAGTGGATGTAAGCGGCAAGACAATTAGTGAAATCCGAGTTGAGATGGCGCAAAAACTATCAAAATATGTTCGCAATCCTCAAATTGATGTGCGTGTCTCTAGTTATCGCAGCAACAAAGTTTATGTGATGGGCGAGGTTAATAAACCAGGGCTGCAGCCAATTACTGATATCCCGTTAACCATTGCAGATGCCATTAATTTAACGGGTGGCCTCAGCCAAGATTCCGCAGATCCTAGCCATATTTATGTCATCCGTGGCGATATTATGCATCCCACAGTGTACTGGCTAAATGCTAAATCCCCAGAAGCAATGTTATTAGCTGAACATTTCTATTTGCAAAATCGCGATATAGTCTTTGTTTCAACCGCTGATGTGGCTCGCTGGAACCGTGCAATTAGTCAAATTATGCCAACGATCCAAACTATCTGGTATACGCAGTCTACAATTAAACAAGCCGGCGGTTAGGTATTATTTTAATAAGGCTATTTTATGGAATACGGAAAACAAAACACTATTTCTAATAATTCAGGTCAAAGCCAGCAAAGCTTTGCTGCTGAACAAATTGATTTACATCAGCTGTATCATATTATTAAAGCAAATCGCTGGTTTATTGCTGCCGTTGCTGCTGCATGTATATTGCTAACTATCATTTTTTTATTTTTGAAGTCGCCAGTTTATTCCTCAAATATCCTGCTTCAAGTAGAGGATAAGAATAGTTTGGCTGCCGGCCTTGATTCCAGTGCTGCTTCAATGCTGTTACCAGCACAAGCAGGTGCTGCACCTCAAGATGTTCAGACAGTTTTGATAAAGTCACGCTTTATTCTTGAACCCGTTGTGCGTAAGCTAAGCTTGGATCTTGATATTAAGCCGGATTATTTCCCTATTATTGGTGCTTGGTACGCACGTCACCATGAGGAAAGCTTAACTGCGCCTGCCCATTGGTTATCACATTATGCTTGGGGCGGTGAAAAGCTCAGCATTGATGAATTTACGGTTCCAGCCCAAGATAAAAACTCGCATTTTATTTTAGTGGCTTTACCTAGCCAGATGTATGCCTTATATCAAGGCGACCAATTAATATTACAAGGAAAAGTAGGGCAGACGGTCCAGGCTAATGTTGATGGATTGGGCAAATTTACTTTTAAAGTGAGGAAGTTGCTGGCACACCCGAATACCCATTTTTCAATTTTAAAGAAACCTACGCAGCAATTTATTGATGGCTTAGCTAGACAGTTAAAAATTACAGACCTTGGATTAAATAACCAATTACAAGGAAAAACGGGTGTTTTGCAAGTGTCTTTAGATGGAATTAATCCAGAATACATTGTTTCAGTTTTAAATACGATGGCTGATGTGGTTGTACAAAAAGATGTTGAGAAGAAAGCAGCTGAGAGTACGAAAACACTAGGCTTTCTACGTCAACAGTTGCCCATCGTTAAAAAATCGTTAGATGATGCAGAATTAGCTTTGAATCAGTATGTAGCAAAATCAGGCACAATTAATCTCAGCGAAGCAGAAAAAATTCTACTGGCTCAAATTTCAGATACGCAAAAGCAGCTTGAAATGTTGCATATTACTCGAGCGGCGGCTTTAGAAAAATATACGCCTGCGCATCCTTTCATTATAGCACTTGACGAGAAAATAAAGGCTTCGCAACAAGAACTGAAGCTATTAGAGACAAGAGCAAGTCAATTGCCAATGAAAGACCAAGCAGCCGTAAGCTTAATGCGAGATGTGCGTGTGAAAAGCCAATTGTATCTTGTGCTGCTTAACCGTATACAGTCGGTACAAGTCTCTAAAGCAGGTACGGTTAGTAGCGTGAGGATTCTTGCACCAGCTGTGTTTCCAGAAGGGCCGGTTCCCTTAAGTTATCCTTTGATTTTACTTGGTAGCCTAATTTTTGGATTAATTTTAGGTAGTATGATTGTGCTGATCCGACAAACTTTACATCGTAAAGTTTCTGATCCTACCAAGATTGAAGAACTTTTTGGTTTGCAGAATATGGCGATTGTACCTTATAGCCAAAAACAAAAAGAAATTATTGCTACGTATGACCCTAAATCAGCGTTGTTACCTTTATTAGTAAAAGACAACCCTCAAGACTTGGCTATAGAAGCGCTAAGAAGTTTTCGCACGAGTTTAAAATTTGCCATGTTAAATGCACAAAACAATATCATTGCTGTGTCAGGCATTTCACCTGGCGTTGGTAAGTCTTTTATATCTGCAAATTTTGCTTATTTATTAGCGGATACCGGCAAAAAGGTGTTGTTGATTGATGGTGATATTCGTAAAGGCCATCTAAAGAATTATTTTAAAGGAGGTCAGTGCCCTGGGTTAACCGAGGTTATTGCAGGTAGTATTTCTTTTGAAGAAGCCGTAATTACAGGCCCTGTTGAAACGCTGCATTTCCTTGCATCAGGTGCTTATCCACCTAATCCTTCTGAGCTTTTGATGAATGCTAAGTTTAAAGATTTATTGCAAAAAGTTTCAGCCATGTATGACTTGGTCATTATCGATACAGCGCCAATTTTAGCAGTGACAGATGCAGCCATTATTATGCACTATACCGGCACTAACTTCCTTGTGCTTTCTTCAGACGCACATGAAGTGGCAGAAATTCAGCTGGCATTAAAACGCTTTGCAACAAATGGTGTTAAAATTGATGGTACAGTGTTTAACTTTAGGGCACCTGAAAGTGGCTTGTATCGCCGTCACGCCTATACTTATAACTATCAGTACAAATATGAATAAGACTTTGAGTTGCAAAGAAAAGTTGAGAGCTGTTTTTATAAAATGTTGTGAAGCAAGATAAGGATCTAAAAATTCTATGCTACAAGATATTCGAGATAAAACCCAAGGTTGGATTACCCGTGTGGTCATTGGTTTAGTTTGTGCGTCATTTATTCTATGGGGAGCCCATAGCTTCCTTAGTGGTGCTACTGGTGGCAGCAGCCATGACCTGGCAACTGTTAATGGTCAGCCATTATCAGGTGCTGAATTAAATTCAACTTATCAGCGTTTAATTGAGCAGCAGCAAGCGCGTCTGGGGCCAAATTTTCAAATGACGCCTGAAATGCAAGCTTCTTTAAAGCAAATGGCAGTTGAGCAATTAGTTACTTCAACGGCTTTAGTGCAAGCTGCCCAAAAGCGTGATTTTCGCTTTACGCCAAAACAAGTGGGTAAGGTTATTTCTGGTATTAGCGCATTCCAAGAAAATGGTCATTTTTCTTCTCAGAAATTTGAAAAAACCTTAGCTTCATTAGGTTATTCTCAAGAAGAGTTTTTTGATAGCATTCGCAATGCAATGTTAATTAATCAATTACGCGTCGGTATCGTTGGCAGTAGCTTTGGCTTGCCTATTGAAGTAAGCAGTACTTTAGCTTTAGTTAATCAAAAGCGCGATATTGCTTATGCAACAATTCCTGCCAAAAACTTTGTTGCTCAGGCGGTTGCCAGTGATGCTGAAATCCAGCAATATTATCAAGCGCATCAAGATCAATTTACAACGCCGCAAACGCTAGTGTTGCAATATTTAGAATTAAATTTACCTGATTATGCCAAACAAAATCATGTAACGGATTCGCAAAAAGCCTTACAGTTATTTGCAGATGCAAGTGACAAATTAACAAACCTAACTTATACCAACCCGCAAAGCTTAGATGCAGCGGCAAAAGCCTTAGGTTTAACAGTACAAAAATCTGAGCCAATTAGTCCAAAGTCAGAGGGTAAAGGTATTTTTGCCAATTCTGCAGTAAAAGCAGCGGCGTTTTCTAAAGATGTCTTAAGCGGCAACAATAGTACGCCTGTTAATATTGATGATCAGCATGTGGTTGTGGTACGTCTTCTTAGCCAAACCCCAAGTCATGTTATGCCTTTAGCACAAGTAAAAAATCAAATCATTAATATTCTTAAAGCAAAAAAGCTTGATGATTTAACTGGTGCGGCGGCGCAAAAAGTAGTTACTGCTGTGATGGCAGGTAAATCATTAGTGGCAGCTGCGGCAGATGCGCATGCCACTGCAATGACCGAAACCAATGTTGCGCGCTATGCGACAGGGGTTAATGCGGCGATTAATAATGCTGCTTTCCAATTGCCGCGTCCTGGTAAGCAAGCATCCGTGGGCATGTTCCGTTTACCTTCAGGGGACTATGCTGTGGTGCAGGTATTAAAAATTATTGCTTCAAATGATCAGCAAATTAAACCTGTTCAAGAGCGTGTTGTTGATCAGCAAGTTGCTAACGCCTATGCACAATTAGAATATCAATTTTATGTGGATGAAGTTTTAGCGAAAGCAAATATTCGCGTTAACAGTGCAGCGCCAAGTGCTCAATAAGCAAGATGGGGTTGTTATCTCTTCCTAGGGGCAGCGTGCGAGCTGTCCCTTAAAGTAATTTTATAAGCTAAATTCCTATGACGACAGAACTCGAAGAATTATTGCGCGGTACCACAGAAGTCATTTCGCTGCCAGAATTAAAAGAAAAGCTTGCTTTAGGGCGCCCGCTAATTATTAAAGCCGGTTTTGACCCTACTGCACCTGATTTGCATTTAGGGCATACGGTATTGCTGAATAAAATGCGCCAGTTTCAACAGTACGGGCACGACGTACATTTTTTGATCGGTGATTTTACCGCGCAAATTGGTGATCCTTCTGGCCGTAACAGTACCCGTCCTCCTTTAACACATGCGCAGATTGAAGAAAATACGCGTACTTATTGCGAACAAGTGTTTAAAATTTTAGATCCTGCAAAAACAAAAATTGTTTACAACTCGAGCTGGTTTAATCAAAAATCTGCTGCTGATTTAATTGGTTTAGCTTCTATGCATACCGTTGCACGGATGCTAGAGCGCGATGATTTTAGTAAACGTTTTCAAGCACAGCAATCAATTGCTATTCATGAATTCTTATATCCATTAGTGCAAGGTTATGATTCAGTAGCGATGAAGGCAGATGTTGAGTTAGGCGGTACGGATCAAAAATTTAATTTGCTGATGGGGCGAGAACTTCAGCGTGCTTTTCATCAGCATCCGCAAGTGGTGATGATGATGCCTTTGTTAGAAGGTTTAGATGGCGTGAAAAAAATGTCAAAATCTTTGGGGAATTATATTAGTCTGAAGGATTCACCTAAAGATATGTTCGGCAAAATCATGTCTATTTCAGATGAATTAATGTGGCGTTATATTGAATTATTAAGTGCGCAGTCTTTAGAAGATATTACTAAACTCAAGACGGCGGTTGAAGAAGGCAAAAATCCACGCGATGTAAAAATTGCCTTTGCAAAAGAAATTATTACACGTTATTACGATCATCAAGCCGCAGAGCAAGCCGAACAAGATTTTATTCAGCGTTTTTCCAAGCAACAGATTCCTGATGATTTGCCAGAGCAGACTATTCAAGTGCCAGGTGATAAAGTTTTATTAAAACCGCTGCTTAAAAATGCTGGTCTTGTGCCTAGTGTCTCTGAAGCTGGACGTATGATTAAACAACGTGCCGTGCGTATCGATGGTGTCGTTGTCGAAAGCGAAGATGCACAAGTTGATATTCCTTCTGAGCATGTTTATCAAGTAGGAAAACGAATTTTTGCCAAGGTAAAGTTGTTAAACTAAAGTGAAGCATAACTGGTTGCATATAGTGGATCGCTGTACGGTATGAAAATGGTGGGCACGCTGCGCTTTGCCCCCCTGCAAAAGATTTCATATCTCACAGTGGTTAGCTTTTATACGCGATAGACATTGTGTGAAACATTTGTATAAGCGCTGGCATGATTCATGCAGCTAACAAGTACGATAAATAAGAGGAGAAGCGTTATGAAGATGGTATCCTATATTCTTGCTGCCGTATTTGTTTTTCCAGTGGTAACTTTTGCCGAAACTTACCAGGGAAACTTTGATCGATCTGTTGGCTCAGGTAACCTGGTACAATATCACGCATCGATCCCTAAGCTTGCTTCTAGTGATGCAGCTATTTTGCAAACATATGATGGAACAGCGGTAGCATTTTCAAAAGGTTCAAGAGCGTCTAAACTGCTTCTACATTTAGCTAATGAGGGTGATCTTACGGTGTTGTGCTATAAAGATTACGTCATTGTTGCGAAGGGAATATATCCATTCTCTAGCAAAAACACTTTGCAAAGTGCTCAAGGGACAATTAAAGATTTGCCGACAGATCAAGCAAAACTATTACAAATTAATCCAGCTGGTGCAGCCTTAATGGTTGGCTAAAAAATTATGACAAAATTGACGGATTTTGGTTTTCAACAAGTTCCTTGGCAAGATAAAGCTAAGCACGTGCGTGATGTTTTTAATTCGGTGGCGCCTAAATATGATCTTATGAATGACCTGATGTCATTGGGTTTACATAGAGTTTGGAAGCGTATTGCAGTAGCTTTAGCGGATGTTCGTCCGCACGATAGAATATTAGATTTGGCAGGTGGGACAGCAGACCTCACCCGCTTGATGGCGCCCAAAATTTCTCAGCCAGGTGAAATTATTTTGGCGGATATCAATGATGAAATGTTGAAAGTAGGCCGAGATAAATTAATTAATGAAGGTCTTTGGCAGAAGGTAAAGGTTATTCAAGCCAATGCAGAATGTTTACCTTTTCCAGAAAATTATTTTAATGTGGTTACCATTGCTTTTGGGCTACGCAACGTCACGGATAAAAATGCCGCGCTGCAAGAAATGTATCGTGTTCTAAAACCTGGTGGCCAGATTTTAATTTTGGAGTTTTCAGAAGTAAAGCAGCCTTTCTTAAAATCAGTTTATGATGCTTATTCATTTCATATTTTGCCAAAATTGGGAGATTGGGTAGCAAGCGATGCTGCGAGTTATCAATATTTAGCGGAATCTATTCGCAAGCACCCTAACCAAGCGACTTTATTGCAGATGATGGAAGCGGTTGGTTTTGAACAATGCAAAGTGAATAATTTTTTAGCAGGTATTGTTGCTTTACACCGAGGATTTAAGTTTTAATATCATGGAGAAATTTATGAAGCTCAGGATTGGCCAAGGATTTGATGTCCATCAATTAGTTGATGGGCGCCCGTTAATTTTAGGTGGTGTTGAAATTCCTTTTCATAAAGGTTTGCTGGGTCACTCAGATGCAGATGTGCTGTTGCATGCGATTACCGACGCATTGTTAGGTGCCGCAGGCCTGGGGGATATTGGTCAGCACTTTCCTGACAGGAACGAGGCATATAAAAATATTGATAGCCGTATATTGTTAAGACATACCGCTATGTTATTAAAGCAAAACGGATGGCAAATCCAGAATATTGATGTTTCTTTAATGGCTCAAGCGCCTAAAATATCGCCTTATAAATTACAGATGGCTGCGAATATCGCTGCGGACTTGGACGTTGCTCCAGATCAAGTGCATATTAAAGCAACCACGACGGAGAAGCTTGGCTTTGTTGGTCGTGAAGAAGGTTTGGCTTGCCTAGCCGTTGCTCTATTGGCGCAATAAAGAAAGAAGCTATTGCTTCTTTCTTTATTGGGTTCCTTTCTAGGTTTTTTCCTCTAGGTTTTATAAACGCTTATCCTCAAAAATACTTGCGGCTTCTAATATTCTTGTTGCAAGTTGCAGCGTAAAAACCCTTGTAGTCTTATCAATTAACTCATTGTATATATAAAACAATTTACGCCTGTTAAAGCTTTGCTCCAAAATATTCTTTTCTATCCTTTTGTGGTATGCTAAAACCGCGCCGTTGAGAAAAAATAAAATGTAAAAATGCTTGGATAATTAATTCAATCGAAAAGGAAATTTATATGGCCAGACATGACAAACCCGTTTCGCTTCCCTCTTTATCGCCTTCCCATTATCCTTCCGCATTATATGCGGCAGGGAAAATAAAGCCTATCAAATCTCAAGCAGAAGAAAAACCAAAATTATCCTTGCCTTTTCTTAGGGCAGGAGGCGCAAGAAAAACTTCAAGTACGGGGGGGAAATCAAAGAGGGAAGCTAGCACGACGCACGAGGTTCAGATACTTCAAATTATTGACCGTGAACCATCCCCTAACCACGAAACAGCCGACCAGTCTACCCAGACTGACGTTTCACCCGCTTCAGTCATTCCAGTACAATGGGCGCACAGGCCTGCGGCTAGACCACAAAGACTTCCTGTACTTAGACAATTATCGCGAAGCGAATTTGATCAAAAACCTGAAGCCTATTCACCCTCAATTACGACGCATCAAACGGCACGGACGGCCCGGCCCGCTGTACAAACTGAGCTGCAGAGGCTTCCACCAATTAGGATGATGTACGCAGACGAATATGCTGCTGAACTTGTAAGAGATTGTCAGCAAGATGTTGATAAAAAACTGTCCGCTTATACAGGCTTTTTTGAAAAGATTAATGCGAGAAGGAAAAATATGTTTGAGGCGTCGGGTAAGCCAATGCCGACTTCTTATTATAGTGAACAAACATATTCTCTGAGTGAAGATGAAGAGCGATCCGCCTTATCAACGCCATCATTTGAATCAAGGAAGACAGTATAATCAGGGTTAAATAGAGCGCTTGCACAATCTGCAAGGAAAAATTACTTGGCGCAAAAAAATACTAAAAGGAGTAGGGGATGCCAAAAGGGTTTGAGGATGTTTTAGTTGTACAGTACCAACGGGCAAAAATTGTCCAGGAGAAAAAGGATGCTTATCTTGAATTTGTCTTCGATGGGCATCCCTCTAAATTCAAGATTTCAAAGTCAAATGTCAGCTCGCAAGAATTACAAACCTTGCTGGAGGATAAGCTCGCTGATTTCTGTCAACAAATAGCTATTAATCAAGAGGTGGCATTTCTTGAAGAGTTTACTCGGTTATACCAAAAAGGTTATCCCATTGACCAGTTGGATCTTGCTGGCATAAACACAGAAGCTTATGTCGGTTTTTTAAGTGTTCAAGGTTTTAAACAAGAATTATTAAGCTCAGAAAATGCTGAAGATTTATATTTTGATTACCTTGCGTCGTTACCTTCCCAAGCGTTACAACTTGAAGAAGTGTCTGCGGAATTATCAGCGCTTGTCGAGCTTACTCTTCAGGCAAAAATTGGTTATCCCGTTGAATGGCTAGCTGAGCAAGCAAAAACTTTAGATGAAGCAATCATAGCCTTTTACTTAAAAAATTTTGCGGAATTTGATAGAGAAAAACTTCAGGATGAGGATGCCAGTGAAATTAGTGGAGGAGGAAAAGATTATAAAGTTTTTTGTCAGTTACTTAATAAACTTTCGAAAACTTATGCTGCAAAATCTTCAAGAGTTCCCACTGCTTGGGAAATAGAATATGACGGCGTTGTCAGTTATAAATTAATCACAGGAGACGAGGTTGAAAGCTTTTCAACTAGTGATGAGTTAAGTGGTGAAATTGCGCGGCAAACCAATAATCATTGGTTGCTACAAACAGAAGATCAGGTCAGTTATTGGATTTTACATAAGGGCTGGTTTTCTTCAAAGCTAGCATCTTATTCACTTGAAAGATTTGTTGCAGAAGTCCAAGCAAAAGAAAAACAAGAGGCAGCAAGTCGGCGCAGATGGGCGATTGGGCTTGGTTTGTCAACTACGTTTGCGGGCGTGCAAGACCTTTTTGCCAGTGCTTTTTATGGGCGCCGAGGAGTGGCAGAAGATAACTTTGATTTTATCGGCGAAGAGTCTGTTACGATTAGTTCAGGTGCCTTAGCTTTACCAAGTGGTGCTGGATATGTGCAGCGAGAATCCACTTCTCAAAGCAATAGCTCTCAGTTGCTTTCTTCCATCGTCAACTATAAATCATCCGTTGATTTTTTATCTTTCCCAAATTCTTTTCATCAGCTAACAAATTATGCCATTAACAGCTTGGTACCTTTCGTTGCCATGCGAAAGATGGGGCTTTCATCTTCTGTTTCGTTATTCGTTAGTGGAGTTTTTGGTGCGCTTAAAACAGTTTCGGGTGGGGTTACTAATACAACAGTAACGTTGCAGTTTGATGCGCCAACAGCAGCACCTGTAAGAATCTCCATTGAAAATAGCACGATGGGAATTACGTTTGCGCCGTCAACTGGTATGGCAATAACGGATGTTAAAGACTTACCTTATGGATTATCGATATCTACGCCCTTAGTATCGACATCCATTAAGCTGATCTCTAATGTCCAAGCAATGAATTATTTAAGTGATTATTTACTTATTGGGACTTCAGGTGGAAGCATCTCTTGTTACAATCTTACAACTCTTACCGTTGCTAAATCTTTTCCTGTTTCTGGAGCGGTTTATGAATTTTCACAATTACCTGGTAGCTCAATCCTGTGGATAGCTGGGGCCTCTGGGTTATACGCCTGGAATATTTCTGGCACACCAACAAGTGTCGGTAGTTACGCGGGAAATCTTATTGGCGCTGTTGCTGTTAATAATGGCTTGGTATATGCCGCAGATGGTTTATCAACAAACCTTGTACGCATCATCAGTCAAACGACGATCACGCAAGTAAGATCGATCACTATTCCAAGTGGTACGATTAAACAACTTTGTGCATTAAATAATAATGCTTTGGCAGTTGCTGCTTCAACCGCGGGTGTTTATTTATATGCCAACGTTGACAGTAGTCCAACTTTAGCCGCTACTATTTTGGTGCCGTCAGCAATTTCAGTGGGCTCATATGGTAATTATCTTTTTATTGTAGATACTAGCGGTTTATTTTATGTGGTGGATATTGCTTCTTTATCGGCGCCACGAATCATATATTTTTCTTCCGGCATCTTTTCCGGACGCACTTTATACGTTACGTCAGATGGTGCTATGGTTTATGTTACTCAAGCAAATGGCGTAGTTAATTTTTATAGCATTGTTGATTTGCCGCGAGTGACTTTTGTTGGCCAACGTTCTGTACCAGACTTAGTATTGAAAATGGCAGCAACACCAACACAGACGTTAGTTACTTTGGGTCAAGGGTTGCTTGGCATACGTAAAGATAATTATTCGCAAAGAGTCGTTAAAGGTGATTTAATTCAGGCACAATTTAACCTTGGCACTTTGCAGACAGTAAGATCAGTCACCGTTTCTGGTACACCGCAACAGATTGTTAAAGTGGGTGCCAATTATTTTGTGGCATCGCAAGGAACAGGCCTACTGATTTATGATTCAAACTGGACATTGTTAGGTAGTTTTTCTGCGACAGGCGTGAAATCGCTTGCTGTATTACCAACAGGAAATACGGTCATCATTGCAAATGGTAGTTCTGGTGCGCAAATTATTAACACCACGAATAAAGCAAGCCCGGCACTAATTTCTACGATTACGCCAGGAACAAGAAATTTTCAAAGTGTGGCTATCTCGCCGACCAATAGCAACTATATTGCACTAGCCGATTCAAGTGGTAGTGTAGTTGTCTACAGTATTGCTACCTTAGCTTCACCCTCTCAAGTTTCTTCAACAGCTGTTGCTGGATCAAACTTTCACGCTATTGGTTTTGCTTCCGATGGCACGACAGTTTATGCTGCTGGGAATGGATCTATCTCTGGCGGCTTAAATTATAAAGGACCACTGGTTGAAATTACCAATGCCTTAACGGCGACACCAACATTGGCAAGAACAAGTTATATGCCCTATGGCGGTGAAAGCTTAGCCATTACTTCTGACCAGCAATATATCCTTGTTGCAGGCAGTGTGAACGGGGGATTGTTGGTCTTTTCTCGTCAAACACTGAAAGTTGTTGCTTCAAGTCTTTTAAATACAACTGCACGTGGCGTTGCGGTGTGTGGCACGACAACTTCGCCTGCGGGTTATTTCTTTGCACTCGCTACCGATGCGGGTACTTATGTTTTCTTTTTTGATCCTGCTGCGCAAAGCCTTACGCAAGTTGCTGATTTAAATAATGCTGCTAAGTCTCTCTTAATGGATGGTGCTCAGTTAATCACGGGGGGCACGGGTATTCAAGCATTTGATCTGAGTCAACAAAGCGTTTCACTTAATCCAATGTTTAATACAAGCGTGTCAGTTTATGGTAGCGATGGTGCACAGCAAGAAGAAGATCAACCCATTTGGATTATGCCAACGCCAGCATATCAAGCGCCAGCATCAAATCAGCCTTATCAACTCGGGATAGCTTCAAGTATTAGCGCTGGTCAAATTACACAAGGGGTGGGCGTAACGGCTAACATTTCCTTTTCTGACTCTAATGCTGTGATTTCTGTTCCTAGCTATCCAGATGTGACAGTTATTATTAGCCCAGGTCAGCTTACAGCGACCAGTAATGTTTATGGTGTGGCGAATTTAAATGCACTATTAGCAAATATCCAGGTAACTTCTGCCGCGGCGAGTCTAACAGCAAGTTGCTCTTTTACCGATCAAGTGCATACCGTTATTCAAAGTAATGTCTCATTTTCACCACAGCATACTTTGTTTTTGAATGCGAATAGTGGGTTTAGTTCAGTTTATTCGGGCAATACCAATACTTTTGCTAACCTAGGCTCAATTAACTCGCCTGCCACACAAGCAACGGTTGTCATAAGTATTCCTGCGGCGCAAATGACAGCGGCAAATGTAACTGTGTTTACGACTACCGCAGCAAGCGGCGCAACAGTAACCTACCAAAGTGGTTCAATCACAATAACAGGTACACCTAGCGCCGTTAATGCAACGTTAGCAAATGGTATTACGCTGCGAGCAAATAATATTGATTTTGCTGGTGCTCTTTCGCTGAATATGACTGCTGCAGATAATATTAATGGTTCCGGTTATCAAGTAACTTCAGCGACAAGTGTCAGTTTACAAGCGTTGCCTAATACAGTCCCAGCTTATAGCGGTGGATATTCAGTACCAAATATTGTTGCCGGAAATAGTGTAACTATAAACTTAGCGGCGCTATTTAGCAGTGCAGATGGTCGCCCAGTAACATTGTCCGTTAATTTATCTAACTTCCCTGCAGGAATGGCAAGTTATAACGCATCGACAGGTTTGTTGACGGTTTCTACACAAGCTTTAATCCAGCAAGCAGGTACTTATAATTTTGCAGTGACTGCTACAAATGGCAATCAACAATTAACGCAAACCTTTCAAGCCAATGTTCAGCCACCGCCCTATGCGACGCCCGTTTGGTCGAGTACGATCACCACAAAAACTAAAGTGGCAGGCAGTGCAGAAAGTTTTAGTTTAGGTACCGTAACAAGCAGTGATGGTCGTACATCAACTTATAGTTTGGCTGTGCTGGATCAAAGTAACCAGCCGGTGTCTGGTACTTGGTATAGCATTAATAGTACGACTGGCGTGGTCAGTTTAACTTCGAGTCTACCAGCAGGAAGTTACACGTTAAGAGTCACGGCACAAAATGGCAGTGCTTCTGCGACGAGTGATTTAAATTTAACCGTAATGCCTGCGTTAACTGCTGCTGTTGCACCCAGTGTTTCACTGCAGCAAGCTGCTGTGGGAACTGCTTTTTCATTTACTGTACCGGCGTTTACCAGTATTACCTCGGGTGCCACCACTACAGATAGCTTCACTAATTTACCTACGGGGTGGAGTTATAACGCCAGCACACGCGTGTTGACAGGGACACCAACAAAAACCATGTCGACGCTTGCTTTAACGGAAGCATTTACTGTTAGTCGCACCAATCCTGAAACCAATCAATTAGAAAGTTTTACCACCAATTTAACTTTGAATGTGCAAGTTCAGCCAAGTTTAGCAATGAGTAATTTCGCGCAAACCGTGAGCGGTGGTATTTCAACGCAAGCTTTAAGTGTGGTAAATAATACTTTAGCAATTACTACGCCAGCTTCTAATCTTACGGCAATTTTACAAGTCAGCACTTCATCGGCAAGTTTGCAATTAACCGCTTCAGGTGCAGCGGCTGTTACTCAACCAAGCGCAGGTGTATACCAAGTGACAGGCCCTAAAGCCGACGTGGTTAATACCCTAAAAACCCTTAAAGCTTTAGTTAATAATGTCGACTTTTCAGGTAACGTCGCCATTAGTGCAACGATTCAAGATGGCGTGAATAATGATGTAACGCAAACGATCACCGCGCAGTTTCAACCTTTACCTTATGCAACGCCCGTTTGGTCAAGTACAAGCTTAACCACAAAAACTAAAGTGGCAGGCAGTGCAGAAAGTTTTAGTTTAGGTACCGTGACAAGCAGCGATGGTCGTACATCCACTTATAGTTTGGCTGTGCTGGATCAAAGTAACCAGCCGGTGTCTGGTGCTTGGTATAGCATTAATGGTACGACTGGAGTAGTTAGTTTAACCGCAGGTTTACCAGCAGGAAATTACACGTTAAGAGTCACGGCACAAAATGGCAATGCTTCTGCGACGAGTGATTTAAATTTAACCGTAATGCCTGCGTTAACTGCTGCTGTTGCACCCAGCGTTTCACTGCAGCAAGCTGCTGTGGGAACTGCTTTTTCATTTACTGTACCGGCGTTTACCAGTATTACCTCGGGTGCCACCACGACAGATGGCTTCACTAATTTGCCTACGGGGTGGAGTTATGACGCCAGCACACGAGTGTTGACAGGGACACCAACAAAAACTATGTCGATGCTTGCTTTAACGGAAGCATTTACTGTCAGCCGCACCAACCCTGAAACTAATCAATTAGAAAGTTTTACTACTAATTTAACTTTGAATTTTCAAGTTCAGCCGAGTTTAGCAATGAGTAATTTCGCACAAACCGTGAGCGGTGGTATTTCAACGCAAGCTTTAAGTATCATAAATAATACTTTAGCAATTACTACGCCAGCTTCTAATCTTACGGCAATTTTACAAGCGAATGTCTCAGCAAGTTTGCAATTAACCGCTTCAGGTGCAGCGGTTGTTAGCCAACCAAGCGCGGGTGTGTGCCAAGTGACAGGCCCTAAAGCCGATGTTATTGCCACTCTGAAAACCTTAAAAGCACAAGTCAGCGATGTTGATTTTGCAGGCGATGTTGCCATTAGCGCAACGATTCAAGATGGCGTGAATAATGATGTAACGCAAACGATCACGGCACAGTTTCAACCTTTACCCTATGCAACACCTGTTTGGTCAAATACAAGCTTAACTACAAAAACTAAAGTGGCAGGTAGTGCAGAAAGTTTTAGTTTAGGTACCGTAACGAGCAGTGATGGTCGTACATCCACTTATAGTTTGGTTGTGCTGGATCAAAGTAACCAGCCGGTGTCTGGTGCTTGGTATAGCATTAATAGTACGACTGGAGTAGTTAGTTTAACCGCAGGTTTACCAGCAGGAAATTACACGTTAAGAGTCACGGCACAAAATGGCAGTGCTTCCACGGCGAGTGATTTAAATTTAACCGTACTGCCTGTGTTAGCCGCCGCCATTGCACCCAGCGTTTCACTGCAGCAAGCTGCTGTGGGAACTGCTTTTTCATTTACTGTACCGGCGTTTACCAGTATTACCTCGGGTGCTACCACGACAGATAGCTTCACTAATTTGCCTACGGGGTGGAGTTATAACACCAGCACACGCGTGTTAACAGGGATACCAACAAAAACCATGTCGACGCTTGCTTTAACGGAAGCATTTACTGTTAGTCGTACCAATCCTGAAACCAATCAATTAGAAAGTTTTACCACCAATTTAACTTTGAATGTTCAAGTTCAGCCGAGTTTAGCAATTAGTAATTTCGCGCAAACTGTGAGCGGTGGTATTTCAACGCAAGCCTTAAGTGTGGTAAATAATACTTTAGCAATTACCACGCCAGCTTCTAATCTCACAGCCATTTTACAAATCAGCACTTCATCAGCAAGTTTGCAATTAACCGCTTCAGGTGCAGCCGTAGTTACTCAACCAAGCGCGGGTGTATATCAAGTGACAGGTCCTAAAGCCGATGTTATTGCCACCCTGAAAACCTTAAAAGCACAAGTCAGCAATGTTGATTTTGCAGGCGATGTTGCCATTAGCGCAACGATTCAAGATGGCGTGAATAATGATGTAACACAAACGATCACCGCACAGTTTCAACCTTTACCTTATGCAACACCTGTTTGGTCAAATGCAAGCTTAACTACAAAAACTAAAGTAGCAGGCAGTGCAGAAAGTTTTAGTTTAGGCACCGTGACAAGCAGTGATGGCCGTACATCAACTTATAGTTTGG
>JAJNBD010000010.1 GCA_021156105.1 Gammaproteobacteria bacterium
TTTCATTCACACTGTTAAAGAACTTGCTTCTTAGCTCATACCGCCGCTTCGAAGTGGACGTTTCGTCCGAAAGAGCCGACTATTCTACACGAGTTTTTTCCTTTGTCAACACTTTTTGACAAGGTTTTTGGACTTTTTTTCTAAAACAGTCCTAACTCATTGTTTTACATCGGAGAGGAAAATTCTGGAAACTTCTTTAAGGAAACTTCTCGGCTGGTTTTCATCCATACGATTAGGAAACTCAGCAGGATCAGGCTTCCCCAACCCTGCTAGCTCCGCATGCTTTCTTTTCTTCTTCTTATTATTATCAGCACATCTTATCGTTATGCGAGTATTCTACCAGCTTAACCTTAAGGCTTTATTAACTCTTTAAAGAAATTCTTATTCTGCTCGACGAGGAACAAAATTGCTTTCCATTTAATCAAATTGTCACCTTAAATATCAGAGTCTGGGCCGTAAGGGAGCAGAAGTTAGCCAAACGATCTTTTATTACTTTCACGATGAGCCAAATTTGATTCGTCGTCATACTTAAACACAAGGCCACTTGCCCACTGATCTTCCCCATCATCAGAACAGTTACCTTTCGGCATATCTTCTCTTGAACAAACGATAGAAGTACTTTCCTGACCTTCTTGAAAAAGCTCCTCTGAAATGGCTTGCACCTCATATACCTCACCTGCCGCTTGCCCCACTTGAAATATCCCTTCCCCTTCTTCACCCTCATCAAGTATACTCGCTGTATCATTATCAACAATCTCATCACAGGCCACCTCCAGTATAGCTTCTTGTAACCCTTCAAAGTCAGATGATGCAATATTTTCTTCATCGCCCCATTGAACGCACCCTACAGATATATCCGCTACATCATTATCAGCAACCTCATCGCAAACTGCTTCTAACATAGCTTCTTGCTGTCCTTCAAAGTCAGGTGATGCAATATTTTCTTCGTCGTCCCATTGAACGCACCCTACAGATATATCCTCTACATCATTATCAGCAACCTCATCGCAAACTGCTTCTAACATAACTTCTTGCTGCTCTTCAAAGTCAGGTGATGCAATATTTTCTTCATCGCCCCATTGAACGCACCCTACAGATATATCCGCTACATCATTATCAGTAACCTCGTCGCAAACTGCTTCTAACATAGCTTCTTGCTGCTCTTCAAAGTCAGGTGATGCAATATTTTCTTCGCCGATCCACTGAACGTACTCCTCAGATATATCTACTACATCATTAGCAGCAATCTCATCACAAGCTGCTTCTTGTGTAGTTTCTTGCCGTTCTTCATGGATCGATTCCTCTAACCATAAAACGCTTTCTTGTTGCTCACCCACGGGCTGAGTTATGCTATCAGCAATAAATACCTGCCATAATTCATCTACGACATAATCGGACAGCAGCTCTTGCCCAGTGGCTTTATCTAGACTTATTTCAGTAGCTGCCTCATCCTGCTCTTGCAAGTCAGACTCGCCATTGTCTAAAAAATCTTTGCAATAAGTCATTTTGGGAAAGAGCACCTCTTTTACCTGTTCCAAATAAAACCAAGTAGCATGTTTTTTATTTTGCAATTGCATCAAAACATTTTCTTCGTCTGAGCTTTGCTCATAACCATTAAAAATATACTTTAAGACAGCCGCTAACCAAATTCGTGTAAATGACATAGACACCGCCACAAGCAGGCATTTCTGCTGCTTACCCATCCGTAACGACAAAAGAGGCATCTCAAAAGCCACAAAAATATCATTAGTAGTAATCGCAACAGCAATAGACGAGCGATGAATGAAAACTGGTGCGGATACAAAACGAGAAAAATGAAAATAGCTTGCACCATGAGATGCAAAAGTTAATAAGCGGATCATAATAACCTCCGGGCATAGTACGCCTAATTTGCCATAGCGAAATAAAAATTGACTTTAGAAAAGCAGCGCTAATGCGCTAGCTTTGAGAGGCTCTTAGCACGAAGGAGGTTCATCAAGCGAACAGCAGGAAGCAGCTAACCAAGAAGTAAGCCAGAGAGGCTGAATGAAAAAATAAAGGTGTGGATTGTACTGCATGGCCTTTACTCCACAAAAAAATTTAAAACAAGCAAGAACGACAGAAAATCAACAGACTTAAAAATAGTGAGAAAATCTGACGGCAATACACAAAAACAAAATAAGCCTCTTAATTATTTTAATAAAGATAAAGCTTATGTTAGAGAATACGCCAAAAAACTTTCTGCGTCAATCAAATTAAAGCAATTTTACAAAACAAAGGTTATAATAAAACTCATCTTAATTAAGCAAGAGTCATACCATGTTTACTCCAGGTAATTTATTTCTGACCACTGTCATCGTGCTTTTACTGGTTGGCACAAAAAAAATCCGCAATGCTGGCGAAGATATCGGCGTCGCTATTAAAAATTTTCGTGCCGCATTAAATAGTGAAACGAAAAAGCCAGAGACCAGTGAACCACAAAACACTTCCGAGCCAAACAACAAATAAATCATGGAATTTTTTTTAGTCACGATTATTGCGGTTCTTTTATTAAAGCCAGAAGATATTCAGTCTCTCGCCAAGTGGCTAGGCAGATTATGGCGGCTTAAAAATGACTGGCAGCAGCGTGTAAATACCGCGCTTCACTCACTGGAAAAACATGACAAGCATTAATCCATCATTTGTAGCCCTTTGGCAAGAGCTTCGTCAGCGCTTACTCCTTTGGTTACTTGTGCTGATAATTTTTTCAGTGGCATTATTACCACTCGCCTCGCACTTATTCACGGTTTTTGCCAGACCCTTACTCCATACCTTAAATCCTTCTCAACCACTCATTGCCACCGGCATCATCAGCGGCTTTTGGATCCCCATTGAATTAAGCTTATGGTTTGCACTATTGCTTAGCATTCCTATCTTGCTCTGGCAATGCTGGGCCTTTGCAAAACCTGCGCTAAAAAAAACCGAAAAAAAGTGGTGGAAAATTTATCTTGCAGGAAGTTTTTTTTTATTCTTAGCAGGATTATTTTTTTGCTATCAAGTGGTGCTACCTCTCTGCATGCGCGTCCTAATCCGCGCCACACCAGAATCTGTTCATATCATGCCTGACATTGTTAATTACCTTAATTTTAGCTTTAGGTTATTATTAACGTTTGGCCTTGCCTTTCAGCTGCCTCTCCTTATCTTATTAGTCAGTCAATTTAAATTTGTCAGTATTGATCAATTGCAAAAAAATCGTCGTTATATAATCATCGGCGCTTTTGTTATCGGCATGATTATTGCGCCAGATGTTATTACGCAATGCTTCCTCGCGATTCCCTTATGGCTTTTATATGAGCTTGGAATTCTACTCGTAAAATTCTTTATACCTAGTGAGAATCCTTAAGCTGCTTTAATTTTTTCGCTTCTCCTACGATTAGCAACCTGTCATTGCACTCCAAAACCATCGAAGGGTCTGGACTCAAGATTCTTTTACCATCCCGCTCCAAACCCACCACATTACCGGCGCTTAATTCTCGAATTTTAGAGTCACGAATACTCTTACCAATAAATGGGCTACCAGGGTTTAAAACCAACATCTCCAAAGCAAAGTTATCTAAATGAATATGCTCACCCGAAACGACCATTTGCGATTCAAATAATTCTCGAGCCTTTTCCACTTGTGCCTCTTCCCCTAACAACAATAATGTATCGTGAGGATAGATAATCTGCTCGCCCCTTGGTGTAGAAATAACGTGCGCATCGCGCTGAATACCAACAACATTTACGTGATACTTCTCCCGCAAGCCAATTTCTGATAATTTTTTAAATGCCACATTTGAATAGCGCGGCACTTGTATCCGCGCAAAAAAATGCTCCCAAGGCGCTAAGCGTTCAAGCATCTTTTCTGGCGTTTCTTGCTCTGTAAGAAAATTATTAACTAAGCGCTCCTCAAACCAGTAGTAATATTTTTCCACATGTCGATAAAATATAACAAACAACCCTAGTGCGGTTAGTAATACAGTGCTTGCAATCGCCCAGCTACCAAAAAAGTAAATACTTAAAAAGAAAATTTCAGCAAGAGAAAAACTAATCGTCGCTGCATATGCCGGCAAAAATTGAAAAGTTTTTTTTGCACAACGCCTAAATGCAAATACCATTCCCCATAAAAAAGGCAAAGAAAAAAACAGCGAACTTACCCAAATAAAAATATCCGCCCAAAAAGTCCGTTGAAACATTTTATATCCATAAGGAAATAAATAATTTGCAACTAAAGAAAAAATAATCGCTACGATAATGCCATTCAATATTAAGCGGATAATCGCTTTGCGGTATTCTTGTTTTTCTTGCGCTCGGCTAGAAGCTTTATAAATCCAAGAAGCATAGCTATCAAAAAAATACAAAAATTTCTCTGGTACATATTTCATCAGCCAGGCATTAAAATTTGAAGAATATTTAATTAAATAAGGCGTCGTAAACGTCGTCACCCCTGAAACAGCAACAATAATAGGATAAAATGATGGAGAAATAACACCTAAGCCCAAACCCAAATTTGCAATAATAAAAGAGAACTCACCGATTTGTGCCATGCTAAAACCAACCTGCAACGACGTGCTAAGCTTTTGGCCTGTAAGCATTGCACCAAACATGGATGAAAAAATCTTTGCCACAATCACAACAATAGAAATGAGCAAAACCGTTTGCCAATTTTGCCAAATTACACTTGGATTAATCAACATGCCAACAGAGACAAAAAATGTTGCTCCAAAAATATTTTTAATTGGCGCTATCAGCTTTTCAATCAGATGAATTTGGGAAGTTTCTGCAAGTATTGAGCCCATAATGAAAGCCCCTAACGCAATCGAATAGCCAAACCTTGCCGCCAGCACTGATAAACCTAAACACAAAGCAACCGAGATGACAGTTAAAGTTTCACTGCTCGTCACATGACTAACACGATTAATCCAGTAAGGCACAGCAAAATAACCAATAATAAACCAACCACCAACCACCACAATTAATTTCAGCGTCGCCCACAACATTCCCATTGAAAAAAGCGTTTTTCCTGATACCAAGGTCGAAAGCAAAACCAAAAGCAAAATAGCCAATAGGTCTTCGACAATTAGCACACCAAATACTAAACCAACAAAGCGTTTATGCTTGAGCTTTAGGTCATCAATTGCTTTAATAATGATCGTCGTGGAAGAAATCGCGATAGCCGCGCCTAAAAACAATGCATCATAAAACTTCCAGCCTAAAAAATTTGCCAGCAAAAAACCCACACCAAGCATAACTAATACTTCAACAAAGCCTGTTATCGTGGCAGAAAAACCAGCGCTTGCGAGCTTGCGAAAACTGAACTCTAAACCTAAAGAAAACATCAAAAAAATGACGCCTAACTCTGCCAGTAAAAAAATATTACCAACATCATTAACGTGGATAATCGGTGAGGTATACGGCCCTACCACAATACCCGCGATCAAATAGCCCAGCACAATTGGCTGCCTAAGCCATTGAAAGAGAATTGTCACAACCCCTGCAACCACGAGGACAACGGTAAGGTCAATAATGAGAGATGGGAGGTGAGACATAATTTTAATAATTAAATAAATTTACCCTATAAATATAGTCATTCCCTATAAGCCCATGACTAATCCGCACTTAACACAAGCAAATATAAATATGAGATTGATAGATTTAAGTCGCTTACTATTCAGTAAGCATTTTTTGTACCCGTTGCAGGTCTACCCAGGCATTGCGCTTATCCGCAGGATTTCTTAAGAGATAAGCCGGGTGGTAAGTGACAACTAATGGCGTTTTCGCCGCACCAAAATGAAAAGTATCTCCCCGCAAACGGCCAAGTGGCGTTTGGGTATTTAAAAGATTTTGAGCAGCAACGCGTCCAAGAGCTAATATCAGCTTTGGTTTGATATGAGCAATTTGTTGCATTAAATAAGGCATGCACTCAGCAACTTCTGTTGGCAGAGGATCACGGTTATTGGGGGGACGACACTTTAAGATATTGGTAATAAATACGTTTTCTCGCGATAGGCCTATTGCCCCCATCATTTTATCCAACAACTGCCCAGCCTGGCCCACAAAAGGCTCACCACGCTCATCCTCAGTTGCACCTGGGGCTTCGCCAATCAGCATCAAGTCAGCGGCGGGATTACCAACACCAAAAACTGTATTTTTACGCGTTTGACAAAGGGGACATTTTTGGCAAACGGATACCTGTTGTTGTAGAGACAGCCAATCGCTCCCAACCTCTAAAGACACGGCTTCAGCCGTCAAATTAGGCATTGCCTTAGCCGCGATCTCTGCCGCTGACGGCAAAAAAGGCTCTCGCAGGGAATACTGCGGAATATCGAATTCGCGTAAATAAATTGATTTCTTATCCATATCTTAATATAATAGCAAACTTTTAATATTAATCCATTTTTGAGGTCTGAAATGCCAAATGTTCGTGTTCGCGAAGGCGAATCTTTAGAAAGCGCATTACGTCGCTTTAAACGTGCTTGTGAAAAAGACGGTTTAGTTCAAGAGTTACGTGCACGTAAAGAATACGAAAAACCAACGACAGAACGCAAGCGTCGCAAGGCTGCTGCAATTAAACGCGCAATCAAAAAGCGTTTACGTGAAAATCCTATCCGCGAAAGAAAATACTAAATCTTATTCCTAGATTGCTTTAGGGCACCAGCACGGTGCCCTTTACCTGTCTGAGCTAATTTTTTTAGGAGTTCCCATGTCTTTAAAAGCTACACTAATGGACGCTATGAAAACAGCTATGCGCGCGCAAGATAAAGCACGCTTAGAAGTCATTCGCTTAATCCAAGCCTCTATTAAACAAGTTGAAGTTGATCAAGGCAAACGCGATGAAGGCTTAAATGACGCAGAAGTGTTAGCCGTGCTTGATAAAATGGTTAAGCAACGCCGTGACGCCATCGAGCAATTTGTTGCAGGCAGCCGCCAGGATTTAGCTGACAAAGAACGACATGAAGTTAGTGTTATTCAAGAATTTCTACCTCAGCCATTAAGCGAAGACGAAATTGAAGCACACATTAAAGAAGCCATTGCAGCAACTGGCGCAAAAGTCATGGCCGATATGAGCAAAGTGATGACTGAATTGAAGCCTAAACTTCAAGGCCGTGCTGATATGGGCAAAGTTAGTGCTAAAATTAAAGCATTATTAGGATAAATTTAAAGCATAGGATGTAAGGGTGGGCAAAGCGCAGCATGCCCACTAGCCTTTCCAGAGGTCGGCACGCTGCGTTTTACCTACTCTACATCCGGCCTACCCTGCTATGTCAAATCACATCCCCCGCGAATTCATAGATCACCTAATCGCTAGAAGTGATATTGTCGACATTATTCAAGAGCGAGTTCAACTTAAAAAAGCGGGTAAAAATTTTGTTGCCTGTTGTCCTTTCCATCAAGAAAAAACTCCTTCTTTTAACGTTAGCCAAGTAAAACAGTTTTACCACTGTTTTGGCTGTGGTGTTAGCGGTAACGTCATTAGCTTTTTGATGGATTATGATCGTCTAGGTTTTATTGATGCCATTGAATTTCTTGCCAAACGCGCAGGCGTAGAGGTACCGCGAGAAAAGTCCATTGATCCTAAACAGCAACAGTCCAAACTAGAAGATGTTGGTTTGATGGAGAACATTGCTGCTTTTTACCAACAACAGTTAAAAGCTTCGCCACAAGCAATAGAATATTTAAAGTCTCGCGCCATTAGCGGCACAACAGCCAAACAATTTAGCATTGGTTATGCGCCAGATAGCTGGGATAGCGTGCTAAAGCAGTTCAAGCATGCTGAAAAATTATTATCTCTCGGTATGGTCATTGAAAAAGATAACCAACAAGGCTTTTATGATCGTTTCCGCAATCGCTTAATGTTCCCTATTCACAATACTCGTGGCCAAGTCATTGGTTTTGGCGGACGAGTGATGGATCAAAGCTTACCGAAATATTTAAACTCACCAGAAACCTCTTTATTTCAAAAAAGTCATGAACTCTATGGCTGGCACCAGGCATTACAAAGTACACGCAAGCTTGAACAAGTTTTTGTTGTTGAAGGTTATCTGGATGTTATTTCGTTGCATCAAGCTGGCATTACTGAAGCTGTTGCAACTTTAGGAACTGCAACTAGCAGCGAACACGTTAATAAAATTGCTCGTCAATGTGCGCATATTATTTTTTGCTTTGATGGCGATAAAGCCGGACGAGATGCCGCATGGCGCGCATTAAACAATGCCTTGCCTGCCTTACAAGACGGCTTACAGTTAGATTTTTTATTTTTACCCGAGGGTGAAGACCCAGACAGCTTTGTCCAAAAACAAGGTGCCGCTGCATTTCGGGAATTTGCCAAACAAGCGTTGCCCTTATCAGAATATCTTTTTAAACAATTAAGTGTCGATTGCAATTTGCAGCAAGCCGAAGGTCGCAGTAAATTAGTAAAATCAGCGATACCCTTGTTAGCAAAAATCCCTCAAGGCGCTTTCTTACGCATGCTTTGTGAAGCGTTAGCCAATATGACTAAATTTGATCTATCAAGCATGCAGCGTTTATTGCAAGACGCCCAGCAGAAGCCTGCTGAGCAGTTTGAAGTTTTGGCCAACCGTGTGACCAACCAATATCGGCTACAGCTAACGCCCATGCGCTTAGCCATTGCACTGCTGGTACAACATCCCTCTTGTGCACAAAGTGCTGATGCAGAGAAAATCCACAACTTAACACAAAAGCTTCCTGGCGCAGAATTATTAGAAAAAGTTTTTTTAGCTTGTATCGAAAAACCCGAAGCATCAACAGCAACATTATTAGAAGCTTGGCGCAACCTACCAGAATTTTCTCATTTATTAAAACTTGCTGCGCTTGAATTAGAAATTAATGATGAAAAAACTTTACAAGCCACTTGGCAAGATAGCCTACAACGCCTAGAGCAACAAGCTAAACATATTGAAATTACGGCGCTTTTAGAAAAGATGAAAGCTAATGGGTTAAATGAAATAGAAAATGCACGACTGTTAGCGCTAATTGCTTCATAAAAAAATATCCTCTTTCTTAAAGCAGCTGGAAAAACCATATTTTTATCGTTTTAGGTAAGAAACAAAATTTAGGCAATATGAAAGGCGAAATAATAGGGTATGAGCTTAGAGACTAGGTTATGCCTTGCTTACACTCGAGCTTGCCTCTCCCTTGCACAGACAGTTTCTTTTTAATTTTTATGCGCCACAGAGTTTATAACTTGTTATGTTTAATAACCTTAAGCAAACATTAATAATAATTTTAGTAAAATGCTTTTACAAAAATCAAGAATAAATACCTCCATGGCAAATGATAAACTTACCGAAGTTGGGAAAATTGAAGTTGAGGAAATTCTAGAGGCGGCAGGACACCTTTTAGGGAAAGTAGGTAATGTGAAGCCTATTGGACGAGGTGGTATGGCTGCGGTATTTAGCCTTGAGAAACCTCTCACACCTGGTAAAGCTTATAAAATTGAGTATGTCGGCGCAACCGACAAAGACTTTTTCGAGCATTTTAGCGAAACTATTGAGCGCTTTCAAAATGAAGAACGCATTTATCATAAACTCATGCCAGATTCGCTTACCCCTTGCAGAATTCTTATTGCACCGCTTCGCGATGATAACAGGGGGCGTTCCATCCCAATTTTAGAAATTCCATTAGTCCAAGGTGAATGCCTGGCTAATAAAATTGCAAAGATTAATGATCCAATAGCTGGTGCCTCAATTAAGGCAGAGCTTACACAAAATCTATTCCTTTCTATTTTAGCACTGACAGACGCACTAGAATTGTTACACCAAAAAAATATAGTGCACGGTGATATTAATATTGGCAACTTTATTATTTCTGACGACTTTGAGGCTTGCTTAATTGATTTTGCTGCTTCTGCATTAACAGGAGAGCCCAAGCTAAAACTTACTATCGCTAATAACTATGTTGCTCCAGAATGCCTGCGTCAACCAGGTGATGATACTGAAGCCAAAATCCCTGCGGATCCTTCGCAAGATATCTATTCATTTGCTATATTACTCGATGAATTAATTGGACCATTAACCCTTAACATTAAAGATTTTCCTGAATACACAGGATTAACTCAGTGGATTCAAGATGCTGTTAACAACCCTGCGGAGCAAAGACCTTCGTTACAAAAACTAGCTAGCATCTGCAAACAACATCATCCTGCCCGTGAATTATTCCCTTTACTGCATGAGGAACCTAGCGAGCCAAGCAGCCTTGTATTTAATACATTTCTTAATAACTTTATTCGGCAATTTGCTATTTCATACCAACTGCTTCTTCAAAGTGAACCTGAAGTTGCATTTTTAATTTTACAGAGCGCTATATTGTGTAATAGCGCCGAATCATGTGATTCACCAACGCAACGTAGAAAATCTTTATCGTCTAGAAGCAGCTTGGGTAATACGCTGGCAAGCACATCAGATTCAAGTTCTTTTCAAAAAAATCTCGACAAAAATCCAAACTATCCTCTATTAAGAGATACCTTCTCTAAAGTTTTTTCTCAATTAAAAGATAGTAGCGCGCAAACTGCTGCAACTAGTGCGGCTGAGGCAGGCATTGCTTCTCCCATTCCACAAACAGCTAGCCTTTAGCCAACATCTTTCGGTAAAGGACATCTATGCCTCTTGCCATGAACAATTTTGCCACTACCGAAACCACAAGCAAAACATGGCAGAAAGCGCCTCGGATTTACTAGATATTGTTTACAGCCTGGGCATCTTCTCTTCTTTCGTGATAACAAGATAGACTTTTTGTCTAACGCACAAAAAGGCAAAAAACACCTTAAATAGCCTTCATCTTCCCTTAAGCTTTCTTTCATATACTGTAAACAAGCTAATAAAGAAAAGTTGAGCCCTTCTATGCCGCGGATCCAATTACAAAGTAAATACCCTGGCTATGAAATCGTTTTTGAAATTGAAGAAATTCAAAGCGAAATACCAAATACTGCCGATGTATCTCGTGCTTCTATTATCATTAATGAGTATTTATATCAAGCAGCTGAATTCATTGGGCAAGGCAATTTTTATCGCGTAGAAAGATACCAGCTCACCGGCGCAAAACCTGAGGCCTGTCAAGAATTAATCGCCAAAGTGCCTTTATGGAAAACTTTATTAGCCTTAGGAATAGACATAAAAACCATAAGAGACCGAGCCGAAAACCATTATCGCTATTTTCGTCAAGCGCATCCAGCTTTTTATACTGATATTTTAAAAGATAAAAAAAACCCTTACGGTCATTATCTTATTATTGAATCTGTGCTTCCTGGAAAATCGTTAGCCTATTATCTTAAACAAGATAAAGGGTTTGTTAAAAGCAACTTTATCCCCATCATTCAGGCTATCGCTTTAGAGCTTACGCGATTACACAAATTAGGTATCTGCCATGGCGATGTTAACCCAGGAAATTTTTTATTAAATCAAAAACCCGATAAAAGTTTTTCAGCCATAGCAATTGATTTTGAAGAAAGCGCAAAAATTGGTACCAAAGTTATTGTCCCCACGCTAAGTGGATTATCTGCTTATGCGCCACCTGAACTTAAATGCCCAGGCGAAGAGCTTATTATCTCTGAAAAAAGAGACATCTATGCCTTTGGTCATATGATTAAAAAGTTAATGAGCTACTTGGAATTATGCGCAACTGAAAATGTAACCCTAAATCAGATTGACCAGTGGGCAGAAAAGGCCCAACAAAGAGAAGAGAAAAGCCGCCCCAGTTTAGCAGAGCTTGCACCGGTTACATTACTAAAAGAAGATTTAGCCAGCTATCAAAAAAGCCTTCAAGGTAGTAAACAGCCACGCCTTGTTATTAACTTTCTTACCTTAATTCAAGAGTATCTAAAGCAATATGAAAATGAAACTGAAATTGATATCGCATTACTTTATGATTTAGTGATTAAACTAGCGCTTATTAATATCAGATATGATCCTACCTTTTCACCTCACCTAACAAGCAAACCCTCTGAGCATCTCTGGCAAAAAATAAAAGAGACTCCTTCTTTTGCAACCATCATAAAAAAATATAAATTTGACTTAGCCCAAGACTCTTGTAATAGTCCAAGTAGCTCCCCGAAAATTACGCCGCGTTTTCAGTAGAGACTAAACTAATCCCTAAAAAGATTAGCCCCATGGCTAATGCTTCCCAAAAGCTCAAAACCTCATGGAAAATTTTGCCACCCCAAAAAATCCCCGTAATTACCACAACGCCCGCAACTAAGCTGTAATAAACTGGCCCAGCATGCTTTAATAATAAAAACATTAATACATAGCCTAAGCTTGATAAAATGATTTCTACCATAACCATGGTATCCGGAAAACTTGCCCAAGGTTTTAGCCAATAAAAAACATGGTGAGAAAATACTAAAGGTGCGAGCAGAATGCTGGAGCAAATTAACATTCCTGCCGCTAAAGATAATGAGTCTTCATGGGGAGGATAATATTTAGCAATAAACACCGCACATAAAGAAAAACACAAAGGCGATAATAAAGTTTGCAACAACCAAAAGAACTCATGTTTTGTCGGCATGACAACTTGAGGCAATAGGATACAAAGAATACCTAGCATACCGCAAACCACTCCGCTCATCCTTAACAGATGGAATTTTTCTTGTTTAACAAATAGGGCAATAATATAAGTTAAAATTGGCGCAATATTGACGATAATCGCTAATAAACCAGCAGGCAAATGCGCCGCCGTAAAATACATATTGGTATTGGGAATCGCAATACCTAACAAGCCACAAACCAAATAATACCGCCAATAGCTTAGCGAAAGAATCCAGCGTCGATGAATCAGCAAGGCAACCACACTCACCAAAATTGCTGGCCCCAAAGACTGCCAAAATGCATAAGCTAAAGGACTAATACCATTGGTTGTTGCATATTTCGCAATTGAATAACCCGAACCCCAGGTGATACCAAGCGCAAACAACAATATTAATGAACGAAGACTAGTATTTCGCATAGTGATATTAAATACCTAAAATAATAATTCTCTTGAACGAATTTCTTTTCCGTTTAATACAGGCGCCAAAGCAAGCCTAGTCAGCTTTTTAGCAGCATTAAGCACAGCGGCATCTTTTAAATCCCCCTGGGAAATTTGTAGCAAGGTTTCCCCATAAAAACCAGTTTGAGACTCATGTTTTAGCATTTGGAATCCGCGCTGCGGGTCGTACTGATAATATTCCGTAGGCTCAGTGATTTTTTCAAAATGAATGCCATAACCTAATTCTTCTAACAAAGTTAATTCAAATTCACGTAAAGCAAGTGCTTGATGGTGAGGCAAGGCGTTAAGCGCATATTGGTAAGCTTGAAATAAGCGAGAATGTGGATCTTCACGGTGCAAGGTATGATATAACAATTCATTTAGGTACAAACCACAGACTAAAGCCTGACCTTCAAAATAAGGCGCTAGACTAAGGCTTTCGACCTGCGTTAGCGTTAATAGCTCTGTTGTACCCTGCAAAGACACCGCTAATAACCGGAATGGTTGCAATAAAAGGCGAGTTGAGGATTTTCCACGATAAGCGCCTTTTGCAATTGCACTAATCCGCCCCAGTTCTTGCGTAAAAAAATCAATTAATAAAGATGTTTCACGGAAAGGGCGCGCATGAAGGACATAAGCATTTAAGTGGTCATGTTTTTGACGCATAACGCTAAAATAATCTTTTTAAATAAAACGGTTGCGGCAGCATGTTCACGGTGTAAGTTATCTTAATCAACCGCTCCCTAGCGATTGTGGCTCTGATGGCCGCGGCGCTTGTGCGGATGCGGCTCATATAGAGCATTAATTTATCTTTAATAAATGGGGGGAATAAACCCTGGCTTTTTGACCTTTATCCAAAGTTTTAAAAATACTTTTTGGTCCCAAAATTTTTCTAAATCTATTCTTGCTTCTTGACCAATAGTTTTTAAGCGCTCACCGCCCTTGCCTACCAAAATAGATTTTTGGTTTTCTTTATCCACCCAAATCGTCGCGTAAATATGTAAAACTCGGTTTTCCACTGCATATTTTTCAATTTCGATGGTACAAGCGTAGGGTAATTCATCCCCCGTATGACGCATGATTTTTTCACGCACCATTTCTGCCGCATAAAATTTTTCGCTCTTATCAGTGACAAGCTCGTCAGAATAAATAAAAGCTTGCTCAGGTAATAATTCTCGCAAAACAGGCAATATTTTTTCGCAATGGAATCCTGTTCGTGCGGAGCAAGGAATAATTTGCGCTTTAGGTAAAGCAAGTGAAATTTTTTGTGCTAATGCAAACAAAGCTTCTTCTTCAACTTGATCTTGTTTGTTTAAAGCAATAACCAAAGGCTGGGTTTGTTTTTTTAAATTCTCTAGAATATGCTGATCATCTTCTGCGAAACTTTTAGCATCAATCACCCATAGTAAAACATCAGCTTCTTCAACAATCGTTTTAGCAGCACGATTCATCAAGCGATTACTATAGGCTCCTTGACCCGCATGAATCCCAGGCGTATCAATGAAAACATACTGCGTATCGTCTTCAGTATAAATACCTAAAATTTGTTCACGCGTTGTTTGTGGCTTGCGCGAAGTAATGCTCACCTTCATACCGATAAAGCGATTTAGCAAAGTTGACTTGCCAACATTCGGCCGACCTATAATACCAATGTAACCGCAGTGTGTCATAATATTTTCACTATAATTTTATTGCTTCAATACTTCTTTCAAAAAATTCTCTGCTGCAATTTGTTCAGCAATCTTGCGACTACTGCCCTGTCCTTTCGCAAACTCTGACATACCTTCAACAGAACATTCCACATAGAAGGTTTGGTCATGATCAGCGCCAACAATGTCAGCCACTTTATAAACGGGCAATGGAAACTTTTGGGCTTGCAAATATTCTTGCAGACGTGATTTAGGATCTTTTTTAATTTTAACGGTTGCCACATCCTCAATCCGCCTTGTGAACCATAGCTCAACTAAATGTTGCACGGTTAAAAGGTCGGAGTCTAAATAGACTGCCGCAATAATTGCTTCAAGCGCATCGGCTAAAATTGATTTTCGCCGGAAACCACCGGCGCGCAATTCCCCTACACCTAGAATTAAATATTCACCTAAATCAAAATCAATAGCTAATTCTGCCAGTGTTTCTTCACAAACTAAACTCGCGCGATAACGACTTAAGTCACCTTCTTTCGCATGAGGTAATTTTTGATAAAGTGCATGCCCAATAATAAAATTTAAAATCGAATCCCCAAGAAACTCAAGACGCTCATTATGCTCACCTTTAACACTACGGTGCGTTAAAGCTTGCTTTAATAATTTTTCATTATTAAAGCGGTAGCCTAAATGCCTTTGCAACGTCTCAAGCTTATTGATCATACAACTTTTTGCCCACTACGACTTAATCGTAATTTATGATCGTCACCATCCCAGCTTAGCAAAACGTAATCCGCTTTACCAATAATGTTAGCTTCTGGCATAAAGCCCCAAAAACGGCTATCGTTGCTATCATCACGGTTATCACCCATCATAAAATAACTGTTTGGCGGTACAATAAGATTTTGAAAATCACCACTTTCGTTTAAGTCAGGACGAACATAAATATGATGTTGAGTGCCAGCAAGATTTTCTGACTTTTCGTTAACTGCCCAGCTTGAAGTTGGATCATCATTATGATCGCGCGCATCACCGACATAGGCTTGCGTCATTTCTTTGCCATTGATATATAAAACTTTATTAATATAACTAATATGATCGCCTGGTACCCCAACCACACGCTTAATTAAATCCATACGTGAATTTGTTGGTGAACGAAAAACCACAATATCACCTGTTTTTGGCTCGCCAACTGGAATAATTTTCGTGTGAACCACAGGCAAGCGAAAACCATAATCAAATTTATTAACTAAAATTAAATCACCTACTTGTAAAGTTGGTTTCAAAGAACCTGAAGGTATGCGATAAAGTTCATAACCAAACGAGCGGATGACGAGCACGATTAATAGCACCGGAAAAAATGAACGGGAATATTCCACATACCAAGGCATTTTTGCTTCAGGCTTTGTAGCACGTGCTTTTGCCCAAAATAGTGCATCTAATAAATAAATTAATCCAGAAATAATCACTAAAAAAGTAAGAATTTCTTCAAAATATGCCATGAAGCTGAAACCTGGTTCCATAAATAATCCTTAAATATTGTATAGTTAGTTAAACAAATCTTGCCCGTGGAAAATCATTTAACACTTGATCTAGATTTTCCATATTGTCTGTCATAGCAGCTTTATTACCCTCAATAAAAAAATCTGAAGCTAAAGCGCTCAAAACGCCTCCAATAGGCACTTGCGAGCTTTTAAAAAAACACCCGCAAGCTGCAGAAAACGCTCCTCGCACATATGGAAAGCAACCAGAGCCTTGTATTAATTCATTTGAAACATTAGCCAACCCTTCCAGGGTCCGAGAAAATTCTGTTTCTGTTGTAGCACGCTCTAAACGAGCAAGCACTTCTTTTAACATTTTATCGCGTGCCATATTCATTGAATTTTTAGAGGTGCAAAGTGGCATAAAGGTTTCCATGCCAAACGCTGTCGCAAATACAATAATAGCTGATACAACAGAATAATTTGGTATATAACGAGGAATAGCTTCTGTTAAACTAAAGGTCACTACAGCAGATAGCACGCGAAGCCACAGGCTTGGTTTTACAAATAAATCCTCTGCTACATTATTATAGATTGTATCTATCGCCTGTAGATTTAAATGTGGCACATTGCTATTTACCGGCTGTCCATAAGGAATATTTTCATCTACAGCGTGCGCAACTGCGACTCCTGTAGTTGAATGAACTTGGGCATTAACGCCAGAAGAAATACGCAAATAACTATTTATGGCCAATTGCCGAAATGTGGCTTTATTCATGGTTTTCTTCCTAATTTTATTATCAAGACATGTCTCTAAAGTTTAACTTGGCAGAAAAAGAAACGCTATCAGCTAACTTTAGCGATTCTCCCGTTATATATGTCAAATAATCCTTAAAGTTGCCGTGATTATCTTTTTCTCATTTCCAACAAAAATTTAGGGTCAAGCAAACACTAATTTTCAACTTTTAATACTGCTAAAAACGCTTCTTGTGGGATTTCTACACTACCCACTTGTTTCATGCGCTTTTTACCTTCTTTTTGCTTTTCTAACAATTTACGTTTACGTGATACGTCACCACCATAACATTTTGCCAATACGTTTTTGCGTAAGGCTTTAACCGTTGAGCGTGCAATGACTTGTGCGCCAATAGCCGCTTGAATGGCCACATCATACATTTGCCTTGGAATGAGTTCTTGCATTTTTTCTACTAACTGACGGCCTTTGCGTTGAGCTTGATCGCGATGCACAATTAACGCCAAAGCATCTACCCGATCACCATTAATTAATACGTCTAAACGTACTAAATTGGCTGGCTGGAATCGTACAAAGGAGTAATCTAAAGAGGCATAACCTCGCGAAACGGATTTTAACCGATCAAAGAAATCTAGCACTACTTCGTTCATTGGGATTTCATAACTCAATGCAACTTGATTACCGAGGTATTGCATCTTGGTTTGCACGCCACGGCGCTCGATGCATAATGTAATGACTTGGCCTAAAAATTCTTGCGGCACCAAAATATTGGCTTGCACAATCGGCTCGCGCATTTCCCGAATAACTGCAACGCTGGGCAATTTAGAAGGGTTATCCACGAGAATAACTTCGCCACCATTGGTTTCAACTTCATACACAACAGTTGGAGCAGTGGTAATCAAATTTAAATTATATTCACGTTCTAATCGTTCTTGCACAATATCCATGTGCAACATACCTAAAAAGCCACAGCGGAAACCAAAGCCTAACGCATCGGAGCTTTCAGGTTCATAATACAACGCGGAATCATTTAAACGTAATTTTGCTAAAGCTTCACGAAAAGCTTCAAAGTCTTCTGAGCTAACGGGAAATAAGCCTGCATAGACTTGAGGTTTGATACGTTGAAACCCTGGCAAAACTTCAGTTGCCGGTTTTTGCGTATGGGTAATAGTATCACCGACTGGCGCGCCATCAACTTCTTTAACATTCGAAACAATAAAGCCTACTTCGCCAGCACGTAACACTTGAACATATTGTGGCTTGGGCGAATAAAAGCCTAATTTTAAGACTTCATAGTTTCGACCTGTCGACATCATTTGCATTTTATCGCCGACTTTTAAAGTACCATTTTTAATGCGTACTAATGTCACTACACCTAAATAATTATCAAACCAAGAATCAATAATTAAGGCTTGTAATGGGGCTTCCGGATCACCTTCTGGTGATGGAATGGTTTCAATCAATTGCTCTAATACATCGCGTACACCTAAGCCGCTTTTGGCACTAATGCGTACAGCATGCTCAGCTGGAATACCAATAATTTCTTCGATTTCACTAATAACTTTTTCGGGATCGGCTTGCGGCAAATCAATTTTATTTAGCACAGGCAACACTTCTAAGCCTTGCTCAACTGCGGTATAACATACTGCAACCGTTTGTGCCTCCACCCCTTGGCCTGCATCCACAACTAACAATGCGCCTTCGCAAGCGGCTAATGAGCGTGAAACTTCATAGGTAAAATCCACATGCCCTGGCGTATCAATAAAATTTAATTGATATGTTTTGCCATCTTTCGCTTTATAATGCAAAGTAACACTATGCGCTTTAATGGTAATGCCGCGTTCACGCTCTAAATCCATAGAATCTAAAACTTGCGCTTCCATTTCGCGCTCTTCAAGGCCGCCGCATATTTGAATAAAACGATCAGCAAGCGTGGATTTGCCATGATCGATATGCGCAATAATCGAAAAATTACGAATTTGATTCAGCTGATAAGACATTAACGTTCCGCAGAAAAATGTTGACAAAAAAGATGTGCTAAGTAAGCACCCCATACGCCTACCAGGATGCCAATAAGTACATCACTTGGATAATGCTTTAAATAAAAAACTCTCATTGCCACTAAGGCTAAACCTAGTAAAACAATAAGTATGCGCCAGCCTAGTGATCGCATAAAATAAAACAAAGTGGTTATCAGGGTAAAGATAATTGCCGTATGATCTGAAGGCATTGAGTTACGTACTTTTTCCCCAAAAGCAAATCCAGAAAAACCATATAAATTATGCAGCAAATACATCTCGGGGCGGTAGCGCCCTAAAGAGGTTTTTAATATTCCTGCAAAAAACATCGTTAGAAATAAGGCCAAAAAAAATTGGGTAGACGGCCGTTGCATAAAAACTTTAATATTGCCAGCGCGAATAAAGTTAATGATTAAGCCGATCACGCTAATTGCTGCCCATAAAGGAAACGTAAAAGCATATTGAATAAAAGTACCCACTAGCTTTATGGTCGTCGTCTGATGTGCCGCAACATAAATAATCGCTGGAATGTCTAGCTGGTAATAGGAAACTATTGCCAATATTAATAGCAGGACGCTAAAAACTAATAATCGAGAAAATGTCATACTGATCCTATTATTTGGGGTAAGCACACTAGACTCCTCTAAACTAGCGTTTCCTATATGCCATGCTTAACAAAACAATACCAATTACAACCATTGGCAAAGACAATAACTGCCCCATGGTTAACCAATCAAAAGCAATAAAACCTAATTGTGCATCAGGCTGGCGGAAGCACTCACCGATAATTCTAAAAATGCCATAACATAATAAAAACAAGCCAGACACAGCCATACGGGGGCGGGGTTTAGAGGAAAAAACCCATATAATGGTAAATAACAAGACCCCTTCCATTAAAAACTCATAAACCTCAGAAGGATGGCGTGGTTGTGGGCCGGCTTGCGGATAAACCATTCCCCAAGGAACTGTGGTTACCCTACCCCATAGTTCACCATTAATAAAATTCCCAACACGACCAAGCGCTAACCCAATTGGTACAAGCGGCGCCACAAAATCGCCTACGTCAAAAACGCCTTTATGGGTTTTCCTAGCAAACCAAATGATAGCAATAATAACGCCAAGACAACCCCCATGAAACGACATTCCACCTTGCCAAACTTTAAAGAGATCAAGCGGATCAGCTAAGAGGCTGCTAAGATCATAAAATAGCATGTAGCCAACACGACCGCCGATAATCACGCCTAGGGCGCCATAAAATATAAAATCACTCACTTGCTCTTCTGTCCAACCGCTACCAGGCTTTTTAGCACGGTAATTGCCGAGCAACCAGGCAGCAAGAAAAGCCAATAAATACATCAGCCCATACCAATGCACTTGCAGCGGGCCAATAGAAAATGCCACTGAATTAAAATGAGGATAATGTAGCATGTCGATGCTCAACGTCAAAAAGAGGAGATTATAACATGAACTAGTATCTGGCTCTCGCATTTCGTGAAGAGCTGCCCCTCTTAGGAAGTAGTTAATTAAACATATACTCCGTAATCCTTAGGGAGATCTAATTAGACAGCCTGTATCGTAATTGCGAAAAATAACAGAAGTAGGCGAAGCACAGCAGCATGCCAAGTTTTCTAGCGCTTGGCATGCGCCTGATCCGCTTGAAGGCACTAGCCTTTAACTTTCACAGGCCAAGGGCCTGCTTGCATCATCGCGGGAGTAAAATTGGTTATATCTTGGGAAGCGGCATTCATCGAAGAATATTTTCCATAATATACCAAGACCTTGCCATTAGATTTCACAATACGCACTTTACCCTGCAGATGGTTTTGCTGAATAAAGTTCTGCGCGCTTTGAGCATCTGTTAAACCAACTAATTGGATACTATAGCCACCTGTTTTTGTTGAAGATGCTGCATGGCTTGCTGACGTTGTTTTTGTCGAGACTTTTTTAGCTGTCACATGACTTACTGGCTTTGTTTTAGCCTGCTTAGCCACTGGTTTTTCAACAGCTTTCTCTGCTGGTGCAGGCGCTGCTACAGAGGCGGCAGGAGAAACAACAGCTTGGCTGACCGTTGCACTGGTATTTTCTACAGGAACACGTGTTAACTGTGGGGTCGCAGTTGGTTGAAGCGCTGGATTTGTAGCTGTCGCAGCCGGTGTTGGCGAACTTGGTGCAGCAGGCGCCGTTAAAGCAGGAACATTAGCTTGTGGCACAACTGCTGCCGCAGCGGCAGTATTTTGTGCCACTGTTGCTGCTGGCTGATTTAGTGCCGCATTAGGCACGGCTGCATCATGGGATAATGCCTGGCCATTAACAGAAATAACCGGACGATCAGGTGTTTGCGGGCTAGTATTGTTGCTCATACGCCAAGCCCAAATTCCTAGCACAGCTAAAATCGCAACAATTAAGCCTGCCCCTAACAAACGGGTTAATAATTTTTTGCTGGGTGATTTCTCAAGCCCGTTTTCCTGCTCATTAAGCATATCTAATAAAAATCTACGTGCGATACGGTTAATACGGGCAGGATTCCCTTCTGATAAGCGGAAAATACGCGCAACTATTTCCTCGCTCATCGGATTATCATTTTGCCATCCTGCGGCATTTAAACGATGAGAAAGATACTGCTGCAATTCTTCTAAACTTAGTGGCTCTAAAGATAAAAAGTGAACTAGCCCCTCTTCAGCAGGCTCTAACATTCTCTGAAGGGTTGAGACAACATTGGGCTCACCAACTAACACTGCATGGAAACGCATTTGATTATCAGATTGTTGCCCTACTAAATAAAGTAGCGCTTCTAAAGTTTCTGCTGGCAAAAGATGAGCGTTGTCAATTAATAACACACAGCTTTTTTCTTTATGCTGCATCGCTTGCAATTGCTCATCCAAGGTTGCCTCAATAGCCCCACCTGGCTTCCATGGCAGCATGAAAACATCGCCTAAAAATTCCACTAAGCGCTGCACCGTAAGGTTTGGCTCTCCTGGGACTTTAACTGTATGCGCGCCCTCACCAATCTGGGCTATTAACAAGTCACCAAAGACGGATTTACCACTGCCGCTATCGCCTGTCACCACAACAATTTGGTTTTTATAATTAACAAGGTATTGCGCAAGATCAAGCATTTCTTCCCAATAAGAAGGAAGATAAATTAATACCTCTTCTGCAGTCATCGCAAATGGATCACGCTCAAGGCTAAAATACTGCCAATAATTTGTAATATCAGGACCTTCAATTTGAGCTGGTTGATCAGCCATAATTTTTCTCCTTGTTAACATCCACACAAACGTTTTTTATCCTTCAAGCGCTTTTTCAGCCGCTCATCCTTGTAAAGGTCGAAAGTAGATTTAGGTTTGTGTCATAAATTCAAACAACCACAAAATGTTCGCATAAGTGCTGATAGATTTCATGCACTATTCGTGTACTTGGACCACTATCCGTTAAAATACACCAATCAGCCACTTCATGATAAAGAGGCTCGCGTTCGGCGTAAAGCTTCTCAAGTGCACCTCGTCTGTCCTTGGTTTGAATCAAAGGACGATGCTTATCTCGAAGCGTACGTTGTACTTGCTCTTCTAAAGAAACCTGCAAGTGGATAACATAACCTCGTCCACGTAAAATTTGTCGAGAAAGTTCTGATAACACGGAACCGCCACCCGTCGCCAAAACAATATTAGGCCGTTTGGTAACTTCTTCAATGACATTTTCTTCTCTTTTTCGAAAACCTTCTTCCCCTTCTAGATCATAAATCCAAGCAATCCGCACGCCAGTTGCATGCTCAAGCTCATGATCAGAATCATAAAATTTTCGATCTAATTCACGTGCCAATAAACGTCCGATCGTGCTCTTCCCTGCCGCCATTGGGCCTACTAAAAAAACATTGGGAAGTGTCGCTTTTGTCATAATTCTTTCGTAAAAATAATATATCCATTAAGCCATAACTGGGGGCAGTGCGCGTTTCACCCCTGGCGACTCAACAGCAACATAAACCAAGGTTGCGTCACTCACCTTTAGCACAAGACTTTCCCCTTTCCAAAATCGTTCAGCAAAAACCTCAATTTTCACTGTCAGTGATGTTGTCCCAGTCGAAACTAATGTGCCATAAAAGCTTAACACATCATAAACAAAAACAGGGGCTAAAAAAGTTAATGATTGCACTGCAACTGTAACAACTGGGCCTTTAGCCCGCTGTACGGCAACAATAGCGCCAGAAATATCAATCTCTGACATAATCCAGCCACCAAATAAGTCGCCCCCAGGGTTTGCCTCGTTTGGCCGGGCAGTCACACGCTGCACGGGTTGACCATCGGGCAGCTTTACAGGTGTTAAGTCTGGCATATTTCTTCCTTATTTACCTTATTAACCATTCTCTTATAGTCATGACGCTATGGCTTTAGTGTATTCCAATATGCGTCTGCTTTAAAACGCGGACCAAACTGGCTTGCCAATTTTTGGAAAGTGTTTAATAAAGTTTCTTTACCGATAGAATCCGCATAATGAATTGGGCCGCCACGGAATGGCGCAAAACCCGTACCGAAAATCATGCCTGCATCCAGTAAATCACCGTCTTGAACCACACCTTCTCGCAAACAAGCCGCAGACTCATTTAGCATGCGGTAAATCATACGATCGATTAAAGTTTCTTTTTGCGCGGCACTTAATGTTCTATTAGGTTTTTTACGAATAGGCTTACCATTTTTATAAACATAAAAACCTTCGCCTGTCTTAACCCCTAACTGTTTTGCCGTAACCATTTCAATTAAACGCTGTGGCACTTCACCGCCGTAATGCGCTGTTAAATTACGCGCCACGGATAAACAAACATCTAAACCAACAGTATCTGCTAATTGAACAGGCCCCATTGGCATACCAAAATCTACAGCAGCTGCATCAATTTCCTCAGGCAAATAGCCTTCTTTGAGCAGTTCCATAGATTCCATTAAATATGGCATTAAAACACGGTTGACCAAAAAACCCGGGCTACTTTTAACAGGTAGTGGCAACTTATCTAAATCATGCACAAAAGCAAGCGCGTTATTAAAGACCGCATCACTCGTCTTATCGCCTTTGACCACTTCAACCAGCATCATTTTAGCAACCGGATTAAAGAAATGAATGCCAACTAATCTGCCAGGATTTTTTAGCACGCTATTAATATCATCCAACGGAATACTTGAGGTATTGGTGGCTAAGATTGCTTCTGGCTTAGCTTTTTCTTCTAAAGATTGAAATAGATTTTGCTTAACTTCAAGATTTTCAAAAATCGCTTCAATAATGACATCAGCATCTGCAATACCATTGCCTTCCACATCGGGTACCAGCCTATCCATAACCGCCTGGACTTTGAGGCGGTCTTTTAATTTCTGCTGAAATAGCTTAAACGCACCTTGTAACGCTTTAGCGATAATTTGAGGGTCTTTATCTTGTAAAGTAACACGAGCACCTTTGTAAGCACACCAAGCAGCGATATTAGCACCCATTACACCCGCGCCGATCACATGCACCTGTTTTGCATTAAATTGAGTATCTTTACCAAGACCTTTTAACCTTGTTTGCAAGAAGAAATCTCGTACTAAATTTTGCGCTGTTGAGTCTTGGTGTAAAGACGCAAGATCATTGGCTTCTGCAACATAAACCTTATCACCATCCACACCTTCTTTTTCCCAAGTGGCTACAGCAGTATAAGGTGCAGGGTAATGGTCAGCACGGATTTTTTTATTTAACTGATAGCGAAATAATTTTGCAAGCAATGGCCTTACCGCCGTATGATTGCTTAGCACACTCAGCCAATTTCCGTGTTTTGGTTTACGCGGATTTAATGCATAATCTTTTGCAGCCTTAACTAAATAGCGGCGTGGGACAACAGCATCAACAAACCCCATTGCTTTAGCAGCTTTAGCGGAAACTGTGCGCCCGGTTAAAATTAACCCCATCGCCGCCACAGCACCAATCAATTTTGGTAAACGTACGCAGCCGCCCCAACCAGGATAGATACCAAGCATCACTTCTGGCAAACCTAATTTGCTACGGCCATCTTCAACGATACGATAACGGCATGCTAACGCCAACTCCAAACCACCTCCTAGACAAAACCCATCGATCAACGCAATGCTTGGTATCGTTAGCGCAGCAAGTTTATTAAAAACTTGTTGCCCATGGCGAATAAGCTTGAACGCTTCGTCTGATGTTTTTAATTGGGTAAATTTCTCAATATCAGCACCAGCAATAAAGCCTGATGTTTTTCCAGATTGAATCACAACAGCTTTTAATTCTTTAGCCTGATCAACTTCAATTAAGATTTGTTCTAGCTCGTTTAAGATACTTGCATCTAAACTGTTAACGCTCTCATCCTTTTTCGAAAGCGTTAACCAAGCAATTTGATCTGCATCAGCATTAACTTGCCAATTTTGATAGTTGTTTGTTAGCATAATTTATTTCCATTTAACATTTAACAATGCCGCTGCGCAAGTTAGCTTTATTAACCACTCGCCAGTGCTCACGGCTCTGACTCTATAAATAATTAACCAAATCTTGATAAGTTAATAAAAATACTCCCCCATCACCACGCTCAAAATCAAGCCAGGTAAAAGGCACATTTGGAAACTGATGCATTAAAGCTGTTTCAGAATTTCCAACTTCGATAATTAATACACCGTTCGGCTTGAGATAATTTTTAGCTTCATGAAGAATTCTTTTGACAATATCTAAGCCATCTTGGCCTGCTGCTAAGCCTAACTGAGGCTCATGCAAATATTCTCGTGGCAATGTAGACATGTCGTCAGCGTCCACATAGGGAGGATTTGTTACAATAAGATCATATTGATGTTTTTTAGGTAGCGGCGCAAAAAGATCACCCTCATATAAGCGAACACGATCATCTACTTGATGCTTCTCAACATTAATTTTCGCAACCTCTAAAGCATCGGAGGAAATATCAACAGCATCAACGCGCGCTTCTGGCAAATAATGGGCGCAAGCAACTGCAATGCATCCACTGCCTGTACACATGTCTAAAATACGCTCTGCATGATCTTGATGCAGCCAAGGCTCAAAGCGGCGCTCAATTAATTCAGCAATTGGTGAACGAGGAATTAATACGCGTTGATCAACATAAAAATTTAAGTTGGCAAAACGAGCTGATTTTGTCAGATAAGCTGCAGGAATATACTCTTCGATACGCCGAGCAACCAACTCTAAAATATGGTTGATTTCGCTTGGGGTTAAGTTAGCTTGCCAAGCCAGATCGGGCAAATCATACTGCAAATGTAAGGCTGGTAAAATTAAACTAACCGCCTCATCCCACATGTTATTTGTTCCATGACCTAAGTAGATGCCGGCCTCATTAAAGCGGCTAACTGCCCAGCGCACCAGATCATTAATTGTTTTTAAAGTATTTGCTGCCTCTTGTAATTGACTCACCTTTCTCACCTATTAAATTGAATGCGATGCTGCCTCTGGCAAAGCGTAATAAGTTCGTAATGACCTGGTATGGAAAATGATTTCGTTTTGCTCTATTTTGGCATCCTCAATACCTTTGCTCTGGATATCTTGCGCCACATATTTGCTAGGACCATAAGCGTTTTCTCGATGCACAAAAATCAATTTTTCTTTTTCCATATCGGCAAGCGATAACGTTGCCCCAGTACTTCCTATATCCGAAATAGTTGAGAGTAATTTCACCTCATCTCTACCAATCAAAAGCTCCCGCGCATTACGAATATCTTGCCTACCAGTATAACGTGCTAAAATATCTGCGGTTGGATCATCTCTGTCCACCGTAACCCCTTGAGAAACAACAAGAACTGCCTCCTCGCGGTTATCTAGAGTTTGTGCAACCCCTTGGACCATTGTAAAAAAGCTTAATAACAAAAAAATACTTAAATTAAGCATTTTATTATTACGCATATCCCCTCCTTGTCCTTGCGTGTTCATATGCCAAAGCTTACCACAGGATGGAATAAGAATAAACTAAAGCTTACTTTATTCCTTTGACAATCTTTTCTATCCTCATTACACTCTCATCCTTTTATTATTTAAACCTAATATGTCTAATGCAATTATATTGCTTCATGGCACTTCCAGCACAGGGAAAACCAGTACCGCGCGTACGTTACAAAATATTTACCCAACTCCTTTAATTTATTTAAGTTTGGATACCTGGATACGCCAATGTTTATCTCCTCGTTTTTATGAACCGGCGACAAAGCTTGAGGACGTAAAACAAGATCTCGAGGTTAAACAAGGAACACATTTTCTTTTACCTAACACCCCCGAAAACCCTTTACCTTGGCCAATGGTAAGTAGCGGCAAAGTCGCAAATGATGCTATTGAAATGATGTATCAGTCTGCAATTAATTTTTATGAGAAAGGCTATTGGGTCGTTTTAGATCATGTCCTATTAACTCCTAAATGGCGTGACTTATTTTTATCCATGACAAAAGACTGCCGGCGTATTCTTGTTAAAATGACCTGCGAGAAAAACTTACTTGCTGAACGTGAAAAAGCCCGTGGCGATCGCATGCCAAATGTTTACCTAGCGCTATTAAACACTATCCACCAGGACATAGATTACGACTTAACGGTTGATACTAGCCATATTACCCCTTTGCAAGCAGCACAAGAAATCATGGATTTTAGCTTAAAGCCTAGCGCTGGCACCCCTAGCAGCCTCTAGTCTAAGGCTTTATGAATAGCACAAGATATGTTAGAGTACGCTCAATTGAAGATAAGGCATAAGTAATGAAAATATTAATGAAAATTTTTTCAATCGCTTTCGTATGTTTTCTTGCGCCACATTTAGCAAGCGCTGTCATCATCAACATAGATGAAACAAAAAATCAAACAGTTAACCATGAAATCACTTTTGCTGGCCAACCTTTATTCCCTAAATTTCTGCTTAGCACTCAAAGCAAATTACCTCGTTATGCCATTGGCCGCTTTGTAGACAACGGCAAAGAATACCGAGTATTTTTTGACTCTAATGACGCTTCTACCCCCTACCCTGTTTTTGAAAAGCTATTTTTGAATCTGCCTAGTGTGCAAAAGCTCCCTATTTCTGGCGGTATTTTGACATTAGCGAATGGCGAAAAAGTTAAAGCCATTATTGTTCCTGCCGATCTTTTTAGTAAAGGCATCATTTTATTTCTAAGTGAAACATATACTTATGAAGCGTTAACCAACCGCAATATGCAACGCTGGGTTTATGATTTAAATCAAACAGGTGCTGGCACTAAACGCTTAATCTTTAGAGAAGACATTGCGCCTATACTTCCTTTATTTACAACTTCAGATGCAGCTTAAAGCAACTCATGAAACAACGGACTCTTAAAAATATTGTCAAAGCAACAGGGATTACTGTTCACAGTGGTGAACTTGCTTCCTTGACGCTGAAACCCGCCCCTGCGAACACTGGCATTGTTTTTGTTCGCACCGATTTAACACCAGCTGTTTCGATTAAAGCAACAGCCGACCTTGTGGGTGATACGCAACTTTGCTCTTGCCTGATTCAAAATGGCATCAGAGTTTCAACCATTGAGCATATTATGTCTGCCTTTGCTGCTTTTGGCATTGATAATGCCATTGTAGAAGTCAGCGCCTCTGAAATTCCCATCATGGATGGCAGCGCCAACCCTTTTGTATTTTTAATTCAGTCTGCCGGTATTGAAGAACAAAAAACCGCAAAAAAATTTATTCGTATCAAGAAAAAAATTACCATTAGCGATGGTGATAAACACGCAACACTTGAGCCTTTTGACGGCTGCAAATTTGATTTTACGATTGAGTTTAATCACCCGCTTTTTGAAGACAAGCACTGTCGTGCATCAATCAACCTTTCCACAGCGGATTATATTAAAAACATCAGCCGGGCTCGAACTTTTGGTTTCCTAGCTGAAGTTGAACAATTACGTAAGATGGATCTCGCCAAAGGCGGTAGCCTGGATAATGCCGTTGTTGTTGATGAGTATCGCGTATTAAATGCAGAAGGATTACGTTATGAAGACGAATTCGTCCGTCATAAAATCCTCGACGCTATCGGTGATTTATATTTATTAGGTCATAATTTAATTGGTGCCTATACTGGGTTTAAATCTGGCCATAGCTTAAACAACCAGCTTTGCCGCGCCTTACTTGCTGATCAATCAGCTTGGGACCTGGTCAGCTTTGACAAGCCCGCGCCCGTAAAATTTGCCGCCGCACAATTCAAAGAAGTATTAGCTTAAGGATTTTTCATGACTACAAATTTATACACAGACTTAGACGTTGCTATTTTATTGCCTTGCTACAATGAAGCATTAACTATTGCCGAGACGATCAGTGCTTTCCGCCAAATTTTGCCTAAAAGCAAAATTTATGTATACGACAACAATTCAACAGATAATACTGCTGAAATTGCGCAGCAACATGGGGCCATTGTCGGCAAAGAATTGCATCCCGGTAAAGGCAATGTGGTACGCCGTATGTTTGCAGATATTGATGCAGATATTTACTTATTAGCTGATGGCGACTGCACTTATGACTGCAGTAAAGCACCAGAAATGATCAATAAATTACTCAGCGAACATTTAGATATGGTTGTTGGCGTGCGCGTTCCTGTTGAAGGCGATAATAAAGTTTATCGCCTTGGCCATACCCTGGGTAATAAAGCTTTTTCAGCATTAATCGCTAAATTATTTGGCGATAAATTCACCGACGTGTTTTCAGGTTATCGTGTATTTTCTCGTCGCTTTGTAAAATCTTTTCCATCAAAGTCTAAAGGCTTTGAGATTGAGTCAGAATTGAGCATTCATACTTTGGAATTAAGATTGCCAAGTGGTGAAGTTAAAACCCCTTATCGCTCTAGGCCTGAAGGCTCAACCAGCAAACTACGTAGCTACCATGATGGCTTTCGTATTTTGTGGCGCATTATGCTTCTGCTAAAAGAAGTACGCCCTTTATTTTTCTTTTCAATTTTAGCCGCATTTTTTGCTGTCATTTCTATTGGAATTTACATCCCTGTTTTAATAGAATATTTTAATACAGGTTTAGTACCGCGTCTCCCTACTACCATACTCTCAACAGGTATTATGCTTATCGCTATTTTATCTATTGCCTGTGGTTTAATTCTGGATAATGTTGGCGAAAATAAACGAGAGTTTAAACGTTTATTTTATTTAATGTTGCCTTATTTAAAAAAATAACTGCAAAATAATGCAATAATGTTTGGCCACCTAATTCAACATTGCAAGCCCTCGCAAAAATTTTTGCTAGGGCTTATTCTGAGTGTTTTTATAATCAGCGTCTTACGCTATATAGAATTACCTGGCTTATATTTTGATGCGGTAAACCCTGATTATATTGCAGCAAAAATTCTTCATCCTCATCTACCTCAAGCATGGTCATTACGTAATTTAATTATTGCGGCTTTCCCCCCTCACCCTTACCATGGCCTGCAGCATATTTATCTAAGCTTGCCTTTTTATTACCTCTTTGGAACCAATATTGTTAGCTTAAGATTATTTCAAGCACTATTTGGTTTAGGCATTTTATATTTTGGTTATCACATTACACAACAACTTACGCGAAACCATTGGTTTGCTTTTTTTGCCATGCTTGGCCTTGCAACAGAAATTGCTTTTATTGCTGCTTTTCGCACACAGTTTTATATCACGATGGCGGGTGATTTTTGGCTATTTGCTGCAATATTTCTGCTAACAAAACCTGTGGCAGACAATCCACCGCTTAAGCGCTTTTTATGGGCCGGTATTTTCATTGGCTTATCTATCTATAGCTATTTTATCTTTTTGTTTTTTCTGCCTGCGCTTCTGCTATGGGTAATGCAAATTTCCCCCAAGCCAAACCAATTAAAAGCCTGCATTAGATGGATAATCGGCATTATTATTGGTTTATGCCCTTACACCTTTAATTACATTTCAATCTTTCTTAAACTCCAAATCATGACCGCTGCACAACACCACGCAGCAGTCATCGTCAGCAAATCTCAAAACATCGCCGCAGCAAACAAGCTACAAGCCATTTCTACTCAAGCAATGTCTTCAGTAAATAAATTGCAAGCCATTCCTCATCACTTAAATTTAATTACCAATTGGAAATTAGGCTGGCAGCTAGTCTTACTCGCATTGACCAATGCAGGAAATGAACTATTAATTTTTGCCAAACAAAATATTCTTTTTCTTGAAGAGCCAAAAGTTTTTGCTTTAATTATTTTACTAGGGCTAGGTTTAATCGCTGGAGGGTTTAACAAAAAGAACCCTCAGAATACAAATTGCTGGTTTTTTATCTTATTACCAATCTCATTTTTTATTTTTGCAGCATTATTTGCCACCCGGCTTTGGGCACACCATTATTCAGTTCTTTTACCCTTCTTTTATATTGAACTTGCTATCGCGAGTTTCTTTATGTGGCAATTAGCCTACACCATTAATTTCATAAATATAGTTAAGCGATCTTTAATCGTCATAGCAAGCTTATTAATCTTGCTAAACCTAGTTCAACAACAATGCTTCTTTACTTATCTCAATGCCACCGGTGGTGTTAAAAAATATTCTAATGCATTAAATCTCATGGCAGAAGAAGCGATTGGTGCAAAAGAGAATGCATTGTATATTTTCCCCGAGTGGGGTTTTATGGCCCCCTTTGTTTTCTTAACCCATAATCGTGTTGCTTATGATCTTAACCTTGACCAACAAGCTAAGCATGCGTTAGAACAAAATAAAGAGCTGAGGCTGTGCTTTTGGGATTTTAAAGATGTCAACCAATATGAAGCAAGTCTGCAGAAGCTTGGTGCAAAAAATTTAAAAACTATACCTTACTTGCAACGTAACGGTGATGTTGCTTTCTATATGATTAAAGCAAGTCACTCGCTGTATAAAAAATAAAAGGATATTTAGATGAGTAATACGAATACTGTTCCAACTAGCGCTAAAAAATATTTAATTTATCTTGTACTTGCATGCTTTTTCTTGGGTGTTTTACGCTATATTGAACTTCCAGGCTTATATTTTGACGCCGTTAATCCTGATTATATTGCAGCGATGATATTAAACCACCATATTCACAATATGGCTTGGGTTTTGCCAAGTATTATTAAAATCCCGCTCCTGGTCGAGCTTTATCATGGCGTTCAACATATTTATCTGGGCCTACCATTTTTCTTCATTTTTGGCACATCAATTGTTACGCTGCGCTTATTCCAAGCAGCTTTTGGCGCCGGAGCCATTTATTTTGGATATCGCGTTACCACTCTACTCACAAAAAACCGCTGGTTTGCGTTTGTAGCCATGCTAGGACTTGCAACAGAAATTGCGTTTATTGCCTCCTTTCGCACACAGTTTTATATCACAATGGCAGGTGACTTTTGGCTATTCGCTGCCATTTTTGTTTTGTTAAAAGCTAACGAAGAAAATAGCTTAGATAAAAAGCACCTTTTATTCATTGGCTGTTTTTATGGCTTAGCCGTTTATAGTTATTTTATTTATTTGTTTTTCTTACCAGCGATTGCACTATGGGTTTTCCTCAACTCCCCACGAGGAAAACGTATTCTTTCAGGCTATTACTGGGTGCAGGGTGTTGCCATTGGCCTGATCCCTTATGCGCTTGGCTATTTATCTATGCTATTAGCATTGCGCAAGCAATTTCTTACGGCAATCTTTAATACTGCGCATGTTTTACAACCGCTTTCTCACCGATTAGGACTAATCGAAAGTTGGCAGCATGGTTTTCATCTATTAATATCCGCTTTAACAAATAGCGGTAATGAAAGCCTTATGTTTAAACATACCGGTATTACTTTCCTCGAGAATGGAAAAATATATTGTCTAATAACACTACTGATATTTGGACTGCTCCTTGGACTAATCGCAAAAAAAACCTCAGAAGATAAAAACTGTTGGTTTTTTATCTTATTACCAATTTCATTCTTTACTTTTGCTACTTTATTTGGCGCTAGGCTTGGGGTTCATCACTACTCTGTTCTCATACCGTTCTTTTATATTGAGCTTGCCATTGCAGCTTTTTTCATCTGGCGCTTAGCGGCTGCCACCAGCTTGGCAAACTTAACGAATAAAATCTTAATTATTGTCGCAAGCTTACTCATCTTACTAAATATTACACAGCAACAATGCTTTTTTAATTATTTGGATGCAACTGGAGGGATCTATAGATATTCTAATGCGCTTAATCTCATGGCAGAAGAAGCAATTGGTGTAAAGGATAAAGCTTTATATATTTTTCCTGAATGGGGCTTTATGACTTCCTTTGACTTCTTAACCGGAAATCGTGTTGCATATGACCTTAACCTAGATAAACAAGCTGAAGATGCGCTAAAACAGGGCAAGGAACTCAGGCTATGCTTTTGGAATATTGAAGATTTTAACCAGTACAAGAAAGCTTTGCATAATATTGGGGCTGTCAACCTACAAGTAGTTCCTTATTTGCAACGTGATGGAAATATTGCTTTTTATATGATCCGCGCAAGTCGTCCCCCAATATCGCATAACGGATAGGAAAATCCTCGCTAAATAGGCTATACTTTAAAGGATAAATCCTGCAGGTATAGCCTGTTCCCATTGATAGAATACGATAACGTTAAATTTACTGACCTATGAAACACCAAGAATATAATGCCTCTGCTATTGAAGTCTTAACCGGTTTAGATCCTGTCCGCCGCCGTCCTGGCATGTATACTGATACTTCACGCCCTAACCATTTAGCGCAAGAAGTGATCGATAACTCTGTCGACGAAGCTTTAGCAGGCCATGCCAATACCATCTGGGTGACACTGCACAAAGATAACTCTTTGACCGTCACTGATAATGGCCGCGGTATGCCAGTTGATATCCATCCCGGAGAACAACTTAGCGGCGTTGAAGTCATTTTAACTAAACTTCATGCTGGTGGAAAATTTTCCAACAAAAATTATGAATTCTCCGGTGGCTTGCATGGCGTGGGGGTTTCTGTTGTTAACGCGCTCTCCAAAAAATTAACCGTTACCATTAAACGGGGTGGCAAAATTTATGAAATGGATTTTGCTGACGGTGAAAAAGTGAGCGAACTCAAAGTCATTGGTACAACAGCTGCAAAAGAAACCGGTACCACCATTCATTTTTGGCCTGATGCAAAATATTTTGATACTGAAAAATTTTCGCTTAACAAGTTAAAACAAACTCTGCAAGCCAAAGCCGTGCTTTGCGCTAACCTCACGATACATTTTCATGATGAAAACACGGATGAATCAATTACCTGGCATTACGTGAATGGTTTATGCGATTATTTACTTGAGAATATTAAAACTAATGAGTTCCTGCCTGTTGATGCTTTTTCTGGCGATTTCAAAGGCAATAAAGAGCAAGTCGCTTGGGGCGCCGTTTGGTTACCCAATGGTGGCGAATTGGTGCAAGAAAGCTATGTTAACTTAATTCCTACTGAGCAAGGTGGTACACACGTCAATGGCTTTCGTACTGGCTTATCAGACGCAATGCGCGAATTTTGTGAGATCCGTAACCTATTACCTCGCGGCGTTAAACTTGCACCAGAAGATATCTGGCAACAGTGTGCATTTGTATTGTCGCTGAAAATGCAAGAACCACAATTTTCTGGTCAAACGAAGGAACGATTATCTTCACGTGAATCAGCAGCTTTTGTTGGTAGCGTTATCAAAGATGCCTTTAGCCTTTGGTTAAACCAGCACGTCTCTCAAGGCGAACAACTCGCAGCACTGGTGATTGAAAATGCGCAAGCACGTTTAAAAACCGCTAAAAAAGTTGAGCGTAAAAAAGTTACCAGCGGCCCTGCCCTACCTGGCAAACTTGCGGACTGTGTACTGCAAGATCCTGCACGCACTGAGTTATTTTTAGTAGAAGGTGATTCAGCGGGAGGTTCTGCAAAGCAAGCCCGTAATCGTGATACTCAAGCGATCATGCCATTACGCGGAAAAATTTTAAATACCTGGGAAGTTGGCTCACATGAAATTTTAAGCTCTCAAGAAATTCACGACATCGCGGTTGCAATCGGTGTTGATCCGGCTAGCGAAGACTTGTCTGGCTTACGCTATGGCAAAGTTTGCGTCCTTGCCGATGCGGATTCTGACGGGCTTCACATTGCGACTTTGCTTTGCGCCCTCTTTCTTAAGCATTTCAAAAAACTGGTACAAGAAGGCCATGTCTTTATTGCAATGCCGCCTCTCTATCGTATCGATTTAGGCAAAGAAGTTTTTTATGCGCTTGATGAAGATGAAAAAGATAGTGTTCTTAAAAAATTAGAAAAAGAAAATAAACGTGGCAAACCTAACGTTCAGCGCTTCAAAGGATTAGGCGAAATGAACCCTTCACAACTGCGCGAAACCACCATGGCTGCTGATACTCGCCGTATGGTGCAGCTAACCTTAGAGCATCTTCTTGACGCTGATAAAGTGATGGATATGCTTTTATCGAAAAAACGCGCTACTGATCGTAAAAGTTGGCTTGAAAACAAAGGGAATTTGGCAGAGGTTGCCGCATAGTCATTGTGAGGCGGACAAAGCAATGCTTGTCCGCCTCACAATTTATAAAGCTAAACACACTTTGCTTTGTCCACCCTACTACAATGTTGCCCCATGAGTCTTCCTTGGCCTCCACAATACGAGCTTAAAATCAGCACACGTGCCAAGCACATCGGCTTTCGTGTTCATCCCCATAAAGGTTTAGAAGTTACTGTTCCTAAACGTTTACAGCAACAAAATATTTTAAACATCCTGGATAAACATCGGGTCTGGATTGAAAAACATTTAAGCCGCATTCAAAATACTATTCGCGTTAATGAACCAGAACTCCCAGAAGTACTTAATTTTCAAGCATTGCAAGAACAATGGCAAATTTATTATGAAGCAAAGCCGTTAGAAAAAAAATTGCGTTTTAGGATAAATGAAACTGAAAAACGTATTTATATTTCTGGCAATACGCATAATAAAAAACTTCTTCACCAAGGTTTGAACCACTTTCTTGCCCACTACGCCAAAAAACATTTAATCCCTCGATTACAGCAATTAAGTGTTAAGCATAATCTGCCATTTGCGCGTCCTAGCATTCGCCATACTAAAACGCTTTGGGGAAGCTGTACAAGCAAAAAAAATATTTCTTTAAATTCACGTTTATTGTTTTTGCCATTTGAGCTTGTCGAATATGTCATGTTACATGAGCTTTGTCATACCATACACTTAAATCATTCTCAACGTTTTTGGCATCTGTTAACTCAGTTTTCTGCAGACTGCTTAGCACTACGCAAACAATTGCGCAAAGCCGACCAACATTTGCCGCTATGGGTACTTCAATTTTAGACCAACTCGCGGCATAGCAATTGATCTAACTGTTTGGCAAAAGCATGACTGTCTCGCTGAGTTAACTTAGCGGGGCCACCAATATCTACTCCACCACCACGTAATTGCTCATTGAAATTTCGAAAACTTAATCGCTGTTTAATATTATCTTTAGAATATAATTCGCCTCGAGGATTCAGTGCTATTCCCTCGCGCGTTATCACCAAATCTGCTAAAGGAATATCTGCCGTCACCACCAAATCGCCAGGTTCAACACTCTGCGCAATTTTATTATCCGCCATATCAAAACCATAACTTACTTGCACACGCTTAATGAATAAAGACGGTGGTAATTGCAATGACTGGTTTGAAACAAAAATTGTTTGAATTTTTGTTCGCTCAGCTGCTCGAAATAAAATTTCCTTAATAATGCGAGGGCAAGCATCAGCATCAACCCAAATTTTCATATACGAAAATCAACCTGATATTAAAAGATTAAATTACTTGAAATAGACGAAAAATGCACTTAAACCAGATGAGCGACAGATCAACCTGTCGCTCATGATTAGGCAGGCACCATTTTCTTTAGCTTTGGCACTAATGCTAAAGCAATTAAACCAAAGAATAAGCCAATGCATCCAAATTTAAAGAAAGCATGCATATAGATATCTTGTGAAGCCAAAACACTGCTATTAGGGGGAACGCTTGCAATTGTTGCTAATAATCCACCAACAGAGAAAGCTGCTGCTAGCGCTAAAAACCAAACGCCCATCATCAAGCCAATATATTTCTTCGGTGTTAATGCTGTCACCATTGCAAGACCAATGGGCGATAACACTAATTCCATAACCGCAAGCATAAAATATGTCAGCACAATCCACCATGGTGAGGTTAAACCATTATGGCTAAAGAATTTAATGCCAAATGCTAATACAAATTGTGCTAAAGCGATGCCTAAAATACTCACGGCAAACTTCATGGAATAACTGGGATTCAATCCTCTTTTAGCTAAATAAGGCCATAGCAAACTTAATACAGGCGCAAATACTAAGACAAAAAATGACTCAAATCCTGGCGTCATTTCTGCATTAATTGTCATACCTAAAAATTGCATACTCATATTTCGATCAGCAAATAAAAGTAATGAGCTAAATACTTGCATGTAAATGGCCCAAAATGCTACTGAAATAACCGTCAGAATTAAGCAAACTAACATGCCATTACGTTCTGATTTTTCTAAGGAGAAGGTTGTTAATACAATATAACAAATAATTAATACTGAGCAGATCAGCAAGATGACATTGCTTAATTGCGGCACTTTTAATGCACCAAAAACTGCAAATACGCTAATAATGATTCCTAAAACAAATAACAAATTAAACCTTGCTCGCTCCACAGGCGATTGATTTAATATACTATGTTTTGGAACTTCGCCGACCCCGTCTAAATATCGACGGCCGCTTAAGAAAATTGCTAAGCTGATCAACATACCGACCCCAGCAAGCACAAATCCACTGTGCCAGCCATAAGCATTAACTAACTTACCAATGAATATGGGCGGTAAAAGATTCCCTAAATTAATTCCCATATAAAATAAAGTAAACCCACTTTCACGGCGCGAATCACCCGCTGCATAAAGCTCGCCAACAATGCTAGAAACATTTGGTTTAAAAAAACCATTTCCCAAAATCAACAAACTTAAGCCTACAAAAAAAGCAAACTGTGTCGTGGTGGCAATGGTAAAATAGCCAATCGCTAATAATCCACCACCAATTAAAATAGCGCGTTGAAAGCCAAGTATACGGCTTGCTAGAGAACCCCCAACAGCAGGCGTGATATACAAAAACGCACTGAAAGCACCCGAGAGTAAATAAGCATAGTGGTCCGCATAATGCAATTGCTTTGTTAAGTATAAAACCATTAATGTTAGAATCGTCATGTTGCCAAAACGTTCCCACATTTCGCTAAAACAAAGTACAAATAAACCTTTTGGTTGATTTAACATACTATCCTCAAAAATTTACAAACGATATCGAATGGTTTATCCTTACGCTCACTATTTTTTCATGTTCAAAATATGACTCACTGTCCTTGTGGAAGCCAAAAAACTTACGCAGAATGCTGCGGAAAATTCCTTAATAACTCTGCGCTACCCGCAACGCCAGAAGAACTCATGCGTTCGCGTTATACTGCCTTTACTAAAGGGAATGTGGATTATATCGCACAAACCCAACAAGGGACAGCAGCTACAAGCTTTAATGCTGAAGAAACCCGCCGCTGGGCAAAGAGAGCTAAATGGTTGGATTTAAATGTTATTAAAGTGTATCCTGTCACTGAAGATCAAGGCTTTGTGGAATTTGTAGCGCGTTACTCTTCCAGCAATAAAATTCATCACATTCATGAAAAAAGCGAATTCCAAAAGATTGATGGCCGTTGGTATTATGTCGACAGCCACCATCCTGGTGGCTGTGGCAGTGGGTGTTCGCATTAATCCGCGCCCGAAGATCAAGCCTAATCCTGCATCTTTTTTAGCCCTGCCTTAAGCTTGGCCGTTGTGACTGTGAAATTGCCTCATGCAACCGCCGTTGTAGCACTGCTTTGCTATGAGAAAAAAGCAACGGTTGACGCAGTACATGTCCGCCGTTCAATAGCTGAAGTTGCAGCAGAGCTACTTGCAGAGCCAAGCCTGCTTCATTAATAGGCTCATCTGCTAGCAGAAGTTCACCCACTGATGCCCTTAAGGGAAATAAACGCATATCGATTCGCCTTATTGTTAATAATAGTATGTTTCATGCCATAGCCTAAGCCAGACACCATCGCTTTAAAAGCCAAGGAATAAGACAGAAAATTGCCATTCCCCCCATTAAAATCAGTTCATAATGCATAATTTTGCCAATCTCGACTTGAGATGGCGGTAGAAAGCCGATCACAATTGCCCCAAGGCACGCGAATATTCCTACACCACCGACAATGCTGATACCCCAAATCCCGCCAGGAATTTTAAAAGTCCGCTCAATACGAGGATGTTTAATACGCAAACAAATTGCTGCAGCAAACATCAAAATATAAAAGATTAGCGCAAGCTGCGCGGTTAAGTTTGATAATACCCAATAAGCACCATTCACCGTCGGCATAATTATAAAAACTGCGCAAAGTGCTGTAACGATCACGCCTTGGACAAGTAGAATACCTACCGGCATGTCTTGATTATTCACTTTTTTCAAATACGCTGGCAAAGTGGTTTCTTCGGCTGCTATCTGTAAACCGCGTGCAGGGCCAACTACCCAAACAGCTGCGCCACTAAAGCTGCCAAGCACAATAAGAATAGCAATCACCGGAATCATCCACCCCATATGGTAGGCATTAAAAAATACGGCAAATGCATCCATTAAACCCGAAACTAAATTTAATTGCTTAACTGGAATCACGATGGTAATTGCCAAACAAGATAGAATCAAAGTTGAAAGAATAATCACCGCTGAAATGGTTAAGGCACGTGGGTAATCGCGCTGAGGATTTGCAACATCCCCCGCATGCACCCCTGACATTTCCATTCCCATTAAGCTAAAAAAAATATTGGTTAAAAAAGCAAGATTAGCAACATGGGTTAAATCAGGAAAAAAATTATGCTTACTAAAGTGCACTTGGCTTGGCTTACCCAGTGCTAACCAAATAATGCCTAAACCCGCAATCAGCAACATTGGCAGCAATGTTCCACCAAGGGCGCCACATGTTGTTACCCAGTTAGCTGTTTTTAAACCCAGGCAATTAATAAGCGTTGTACCCCAAAACGCAAACAGTACAATAGAAAGCATATAGGCTTTATTATTGACCAACGCGGGATCGATTAAATAAGCAACCACTCCTGCCATAAAGGTAAAAATAGTGGGATACCAAACGATGTTATAAATCCATTGCAGCCAAATGGTCATAAAACCCCAACGTGGACCAAAGGCTTCACGAACCCACACATAAACGCCACCGGTGGTTGGCCAGCCTGTTGCTAATTCCGCACTAATTAAAATAGTGGGAATAAAAAAAATCGCCGCCGCAAGAAGATAAAAAAATACTAGCGCAAACCCATATTCTGCACCAGCCGTTAAATTACGTAAGCTATCTACTGCAATGATATTGATCATTATCAGCGAAAACGTCGTTAAAGGTTTGCCAGGCGCTCTTGATATTGCCATGAGAGTTTTCTCTTTAATTCTGAAAAATTTAATATTATTTATGCAATCGTTTATAGATTAAGTTATAACCACCCTCGCCTAACAACAAGCATCTTGCCACGCGACCAATTGTTGTTACGCTAACCCCTGTCTTTTCGTAAATTTGGCGATAAGGTTCATCTTGCTTTAACAAATCCACGACCCTCCAACGGTCTGCCATTGCTTGAATCTCTGCTGGCGTACACAAATCTTGTAAAAATTTTTTAACTTCTTCCTTTGTCTGAAGCGCCGCGATTGCTTTAAAAAGATCCTGCTCTGCTTCCACCTTCTCAAACTCTTTCGCCGCCCCTACTTTTCGCAGTTTTTTCATTACAATCTCTATAATTAATTCGTTGTAATGTATTAATACGCTAATACATTGAAACAATATTACAAGCAATCAGCATGGCTGTCAAATATAGGGAAACCTTTCTGTTAATAGCCTATTTCAGAAGAGAAAAGATCTTCAGCGCAACTACTGAATTCAAGATTTATTAAAATTACCGTAAAAAAAATTTACCAGAATAATTTACATCATATCCATCTTTTGTAAAACTAAGGGGGATTTAATTTGCAACAATGCATTAATATCTTGCAAATCTTTTAGCTTTAAAATACCTGTTGTTTGTTTTAGTTCTAATGTTAATCCTAAATAAGTATAAAGATCTTGGCTATAATTACTTTCTGCTTTATATAAAGCTCTTCGAGAGGCTAAAATATCCACTGAACCACGCAGCCCAGCCTGATAGGCTTTAGTAGCAAAATCAACTGCTTTCACCGCATTTTTTTCCGCTGACTCATCTGCTTTAATTTTCATGATTAACGCCTGAATACCACCAAACAAATTTTCCGTACCTGTATACACCTCATTTTTTATTTGATCATAACGAGCATATTCATAGGTTAATTTGTCTTCTGCCTCAGCCTGTCTACTGGCGTAATAACCCCCTGCAAAGATTGGAACTTTTAATTCAACCCCTACCATAGAATCTTCTTGGTTTACTTTTTGGGTACCTAAAATACTTTCCAGACCATTATAATTCTGATATGCAGCAACCGCATTTACTTGCGGCAAACCATCAGCTCCTGCTCGCTTAATTTCTTTACGCTTTAATTCAAGATTGGCACTCTCCATCTGCAAATCAATATTACCTTTTTGAGCAGCGTCAACCCACTCTCTCAGTTTTGTCGGTCTCGGGTCTACTGGCGTAAATTTTGGACTAAGATGGAGAAAGCCATCATAGGTTTTTCCTGTAATATTTGTTAATTCATCAACAGCTGTGCGCAGATTCGATTCCAACTCAATCCTTTCTGCCTCAACCAAACTTAACTCAGTATTTACTTCATCTGTATTTAACTGACTCTCCAAGCCAGCGCCAACCTTTTTATGCATAAAAGTTAGTTCGTCAGTTAAATATTTTTTTTCTGCTTCAAGTGCCGTCAGTTGATCTTGTAACGAAAGAATAGAAAAATATTTTTTGGCAACACCAACCATAAGCTTTTGCTCAGCAGCAACCAACTGTTGATCCGCAATAATTTGAACTTGATCTGCCAACTGATAATCAATAATATTTTTATAATTAAAAATAGGCTGGATTAATTGTAGACTAAAATCTCTCCCTACCATACTATCACTAGCCGTAGCATTAATTCCTATGCTAGTCATAAAATCAAGATTTAAATTTGTATGGCTTTTCTCATATCCTTGATCATATTTTGCCTCAAGCTTTGGCAGAAAACCCGCCATTGCCTCAGAAGTTAAATGCGATTGAACTTTACGATCCGCAATCGCCAATTTAAGCGCTGGAGAATTCAAAATTGCATCATGATAAACCGCCATTAAATCAGCACTAAATGCCTGAGGAGCATAGAGATTCATGCTCATTAAGGTTAAATAACAAACTTTGTTGAATAACTTCATTTTATACTCCCGATTGCACATCCAGCGACTTAGGCGTACGCATAATAAGCATTAAAATAAATACAAAAACATAAACCAAGGAAACCATAACACTTGTTAAACCAAAACTTAAAACAAAGGCTTGCTTTGTAACTTCACCAGCCCAGATACCTCTTACAATAGGACTATAAGCCGTCGCATGTGGCAATATTTTTTGTTGCGCTAACCATAACTTCACCCCTGAGCTCGTTGGCGTTAAGAAACTAATTAGATGGTGCCAGTAGTTTTGAGAAAAACACGCCAGCAGCGTTGTTGCCAAAGAAACACCAATCGAACTACCTAAATTTCTTGACAAATTAAACAGTCCCGCACCTGCCATATTTTCTTCGCCTTGCAAAAAGTTAAATACGATAACTGTCAATGGAACAAAAGAAAATCCCAGGCCAATTCCCCTCGTAACATCAAGCATTACCACAAATCCCAAATCTGTTGTTGGTGAAAGATTTTGAAATAGCCAAGTGCCTAAAAAAAGAAAAACAATGCCAACAGCAATCAATATCTTTGGTGAAACCCAACGCATCAGTTTAGAAGAAAGCCCCATGATTACTCCGCATGCAATTCCAGAAGGCAGCATTAGTTGCCCTCCTAGCTCTGGCGTTACGCCATAAATACTTTGCAGCAAAATTTGTTGCAAAGTATTTATTGATAAAATAGCAATACAATAAAGAAAGATAAGCGAACAACCTAAGGAAAAGTTTGGCCGTCGAAATAAAGCCAGATTTAACACGGGATTATCTTTCTTCTGAATACAGTGATAAATCAAAAGAAAAATAAAAAATATGCAAACAATAAAAGCGATACTAAGCGCTTCAGATTGGAACCAGCCTAAATCATGACCTTTATCAAAGAAAAATTGTAGGGAACCTATACCAATCGCTAATAAACCAAAACCAGTCCAGTCAAATCTTTCTTGAGGATAATTTTTGCTTGGTACAAAAATTTTCGCCAAGATAATTGTTGTCACACAGATAGGAACATTTATAAAGAAGATTAACGGCCAACCAAAATGCTGCACAATCCATCCACCTACCACGGGACCTAAAATCGGTGCAACCATTACCCCGATGCCCCAGATTGCCATTACTTTCTCATTTTGGCTCTTGGGAAAAACCTCACTAATAATACTTTGCGCCAAAGGAACGAGAGTCGCACCAAAAAAGCCTTGCACTACTCTAAATAGGCAAATTTCAATTAAGCTGCTAGAAAATCCGCAGCCTATCGAGCCAAGTAAAAAACCAGCAGAACTTAATATAACAACCTTTGTTTCACCTAGCTTTCGCACAAACGCGCCTGTCAATGGCATCGCAATTGCTGAAGCAATAACATAGGTCGTTACAACCCAAGAAATTTCGGAATAACTCGTACCCAAATGCCCCATCATGCTCGGCAAGGCTACACTCACAATGGTGCTATCTAGCACTTCAATGATTGCAAGAAGCATCATGGTAAAGAGAATAACCCACTGATCTAACGGCTTCGTGGTCATGTTAGCTTATGCCGTTATCTTGACAGAACAACTTGCCCCAACACGAAAAACAGCATCTTTGGGCAAATCCACAAACTCAATTCGCACAGGAAAGCGCTGAGCAATTTTTACCCAATTACCCGTAGCGTTCTGAGAAGGAAGTAAGGAAAAAGCGGAACCACTACCATAACCAATACTAACAACTTTACCTTTGAATTTTTTATCATGATACATATCAACCATAATTTCTGCTGGCTGATTAAGCTTGATATTCAAAAGCTGGGTCTCTTTAAAATGAGCCAATACCCAATATTGTGATTTATTAATTAAAACAAATAAGGGTTCACCCACCCCAATTAAGCTACCTTGATAAGCATGCAAGTTTGCCACATAACCATCAAAAGGAGCGTAATACCGGGTATGATGAACGTTCATCTTTGCAGCCTCAAGGCTCGCCTGTGCCGCTTGTAATGCAGCCTGTGCTTTATCTTTTTCAATTTGCGGTAAATATTTTTGTTGTGCCAAAGGAGCAATACTATCTAAGCTTTTTTTTGCTAACAGCGCCTGAGCTTCTGCTGCCTGCAAGGCGATTAAATAAGGTTTAGGATCTACCTCAAAAAGCAACTCACCTTTATGAACATATTGGCCATTTTCCACATTAAGATGAACAAGGTTTCCATTAACCTCTGCAGAAACATTGATAGAAGCTGCTTCAACATAAGCATCGTCTGTGTTTGGGTGGGAAGCTTCATAATGAAAATAAAAAATAACCGAAGCTAAAGCTCCAAAAAAAATAAGAAAACCAACGATTAAAATAGCCTTAGCTTTTGACATAAACTGAATGTTCTTCCTTAAACAACATTTCAAAAGTACCTGATTAAACTTGACGAGCTACGAACTAAACCAAAAAACTTTATTTAGTCATTCTAACAAAGCCTTCTAGATACAGCAACCTATAAACATCGCGTTATTCATTGCCCTTTAAAAGTGCGCTATACAGACACAACTGCCTTACCGAGTAAATAAGAGCTTTCGGTAGTTGAACCTATTGAGGCTTTGGGCACAACAAGGTCTGCTGCGATTAATTTTGTCTCAACAAATTTCTGATATACCTCTTCAAGCTCTGAAGATTCTGCAGGAAGCGAACAAATATATTTTCTTAGACCTTCAATAAATTCATCAAACTGTCCTTTGACATCCGCTAATGACGTAGCTTCAAAACTTTTAAACTTAAACAGCCATTCAGAAAAACCTTTAGAGCTTACCGCAGCAACATTACAAACCAGGGACATTCCCACTAGCCACCCCATTAATTTAGAAAAGTCTGGGTTGTCTCTCGCCAAAGAAAAATTTGATAAACCTACTAAAATGGAAGGTACCGCTAAAAGTAAATTAAAAAATAATTGCTTGTAGGTATCAAGTGAAGTGAAGTCTTTAAAGAATGTTCGCAAGAGTGGTGTAAACAAGTGCTCACGCAAAGCATATAATGTAAAGAAAAAGCCCGCTAGGGAACCACCAGCCGCAAGAATATTACTGCAAATCCTAACGGCTAATGGATTGGCACCATTGATAAAACTAAATAGCTGAGAAAATAATGTACAACCATACGTATATGTATTGCTTGCAATTAAGCCGCTGGTTGTAGGCGCAACAACGTAATCTCTCATAATAGAAGCAGCGCGATACAAGCCTCGCTTCCACGTAGACTCTCTCAAGTAAGCCGCCATTTCCCCCATAAAAGCTTGCGAAAACCACTCGCCATGATCCGCTGACTCTAACATTCGGTTAATTTTTTGATCGCTTAAAAATCCCGCACGCATACTTTGATCATCTAAAACATGCAAAATCAATAAGCGTTTACCTTCAGCAGTTAATTCTGCAGAGCGCCGAGGAAATAAGCGCATAAAATTACGCAAATCTTTTCGACCGTGGCTTCTTAACTGTGTTAACACATCATAGCCAACACTTAACCCCATTAAAAAACCTGGCAATAGCGCTGCTTGGTTTTCTAATAGTGTTGGGTCTAATTGCAAAAATTCACAAATTGCTCGACGCGACCCCGAGGCAACAGAGCTCATTGAGGGAACGCCAAAAAAAATTGAAACGAGCAAAGACCAGCGATCAGAATATAGTGTAAATTTTCGGCTTTTGTTATAAGCAAAAGGCAAAATAGATAAGGTACCAAGTATGCCGGCAATAATCGAAAAATAGCGAACAGGCTCAGGCATACTTAATAAAGCCCGCCAAGTAACTCCTAACTTCCCCAAAAAAAATTCTGGGATAGAATCTGCCGTAATCACCACAAGCTTAGGAATAATCCCCGCAGCAGTTAATATGCCATAAAAATGCGAGAAAAAATTACGCAGCTTTGAGATATCCGCTTCTTCTTGCTGTCTTTGTATAAAAAGCGGGTGATTTTTATATTTAGTCATAAAATTTATTGCGATAGAGATTTATTATTAATTTATTTTAGGTGCACAAGTATATACCCTTCTAACAAAACAATCTAGAAATATCTCATAAAGATTAAAGACAATATTTCTTGGAACAATTTTTGCTTATTAGACTGATATTCTTATCCATTCTGATCTGACTTGTCTTCTTAATATTGAATTTAATAACATGAGAACCTTGATGAGCCAACAAATCACAACTTATTTAAAATCTTTATATCTCACTTTACGTGCCCCTTTAGTCTGCGTCATCCTTTTTGCTATCATTTATGCATTTTATACTGCATTTTTAGCCAACTTTATTCGCGGCATTTCTCATGCTCATACCATAAGGCTTTCCCTTGATCTTTTATTAACACTAGCAATTTTTGCCTCAAGCTCATGGCTTGTCATGAGAATATTGAGTTATTTTATTGATATAGTGCAAAACTATGCTAAAACCCACCAAAAAAAAGTATTAAGCTTAATTTTTCCCCTGCTTGCAAATAGTTTAAAAGTCATTGCTTTTATTTGGTTACTTTATGGCTTTGTGCCTTACTTTAATATTCCAGGTGCTCATGAAGCAACCCTAAGAAAACTGGTTAACGTGATTACCATTTTAGTCATTTCCTTTGTCCTGATTCGCTCCATTGTTAGTTATGAAAAAATTATTTTAAATTATTACACCAAAGATCTTTCCAGTAGCTTTAAAGCAAGGCAAATTTATACACAAACCCACATTTTACGCCAGATTATGATTAGCGTCGTTATTATCCTGACGCTTGGCGCTATTTTTATGGTATTTGAAAATATGCGCGAAATTGGCGTGAGTATATTAGCTTCCGCAGGCCTTGTAAGCGCCATCATTGGCCTGGCTGCGCAAAAAAGTTTAGCTAACCTCATTGCTTGCTTACAGCTGGCATTTACGCGTATTGTAAAAATTGGTGATGATGTCGTTGTTGAAACCGAATTTGGCCAAGTTGAGGAAATTACGCTGACTTATATCATTATTAAGCTCTGGGATTTACGCAGACTAATTATTCCCATTAACTATCTTAACGAAAAATCTTTTCTGAATTTAACCCGCCACTCTACGCAATTAATTGGCACCGTATTTTTATATGTAGATTATAGCTTTCCTGTAGAATCTGCACGAAAAGTTTTCAAGGAAATTGTTTCAGCCTCTCGCTGGTGGGATAAAGAAGTTGCGGCGATGCATGTTACAAATGCAAGTAATACTGCCATTGAATTGCGTTTTATTGCAAGCGCGAGTAGCTCAGGAAATTTGTGGGAGTTGCGCTGTGAGATTCGGGAAAAAATGATTAATTATGTTGTCAATAATTATCCAGACATGCTACCAAAATTACGCACGGAAATACCTGTTGACTCACATACAGAAATGGCCCAAAATTTTTTCTAAACCGAGGTTGATGGCAAAAGCACTTGCACAGCATTAATTACTTGTCCAGGCTTTAACTCTGTTAAGCAATGATAGTGCTCAAAACGACAAGTACGCTCAAAACAAGGACTACATTCAAGTTTAAGCGAAAGAATTTTGACGCGTTCACTAAGCGGCGGCGTAAACCCTGGGCTTGTAGAACCATACATCACAACCAACGGCGTATTCACGGCGGCTGCAATATGCATTAAACCTGAGTCATTAGTCACAACTGCAGAAGCCATAGCTAATAGGTCAATTGCATCAGGCAAAGAAGTTTTGCCAACAAAATTCGTACAAGCATTCTCACAAATTTTTTGTATCTCGTCAGCAACCACTTGATCTTTAGGACCACCTAAAATCCATACTTGCCAGCCTTTAGCTAGATGCGCTTTAGCAACTTCAGCAAAATAAGCAGGCGGCCAACGTTTTGATGGGCCATATTCTGCGCCTGGGCAAAGTGCGAGTATCTTATCAGTCTTCACCAATTGAAATGATGCCAACAGTTTTTGCTGGTTATCTGTATCAACAGATAAAACAGGCCAAGATAATTTTTCTGGCAAAGCTGTTTGAGCAGGAATAGCTAAAGCACAAAAACGCTGAATCATTAAAGGCAATTTTTCTTTATCTAAGATACGTACATTGTTAAGCAAGGCATAACGAAATTCGCCACGCCAACCTGTACGTTTTGCAATGCCTGCAAAGAAAGGTACGAGCGCTGATTTCCAAGAATTCGGCAAAATAAAGGCTTGATCATATTTTTCAGCTCGTAAATTTTTACCTAAAATATAACGTGCTTTTAGCTGAAGACCACCATGCCCCACAGGTAGCTTAAAAGCTTGCCGAATTTCTGGCATCCGTGAAGCTAATGCAAAGGTTGAAGGCGGCGCAACCACATCAATGACTGCATTAGGATTTTGCTGCTTCAATAGCTTAAATAAAGTTTGCGCCATAACCATATCACCGACCCAGGCTGGCGCAATAATTAAAATTTTCATTCGATTCGGCTATTTTCGCTTAAAAAGTACTCTGCGCCACAGTAAGGGCAAGTTGCCGTACCAGTTTTCTCAATGGGCAAATAAACTCTTGGATGCGAGTTCCACAAAACCATTTCTGGCATTGGGCAGCAAAGGGGCACGTCCGCCAAAGTCACAAGATACTGCCTACGCGCATTGGCTGGAATAGTATTCTCATTAGGAAGAGCTTTTTCCATCATTGACCTCCGAATCTTCTTCTTTAAAAACAGGCTGAGGCAATACTAAACCACTTTCAGCCATCACAGAATTATAATCCACGGCTGGATTAGGGGGAGTGTGCGGGCCCATCGCTCCTGGCACAGCAGTCGCTAATGGATTAGCAACTGCATAATCTAAAATCTTATGCGCATAATCTAAACCTGATTTAGGATCGCCGGTTTTATAAAAAGAAAGCGTGCATAAATCTCGCTCGTTCCCCTCTGGGGTAAAGGTTGCGCAATAAGCTTCAGATTGATTTAACAAGTCAGTTGCAACGGCAACATTTTTACAAGGATATAATAGATCATCAATGCTAACACCATATTGGCTCAAATTATTTAGCCAACCACTTGGAATTTGCATTTTACCAATCTCAGCATGACTACCTTGAGCTAAAGCAGCTTTTGCATAATCACTAGCTTCTTGATTGCTGTTAAAATTTGTTTTAATTTCAGCTGGCAGGCCAACTTGTTTCACAATACCAATCGCTAAAGGGCTCTGCTCATGCCCAGTGCCATTTTGAATAATTGCATTGACGATATTATTATTATGATACATGCTGCAAATCATGATGGTCGTTAATAAATCCATAAGGATTGCTCTTTAGTTTCTAAAGCGCTAATCTTACCATATTTTGCAAATTTCGCGCCTTAACCATGAACACAACGTTTCTCCCCGTCGATAGTAGCCATACCTTAGCTGTTTATAGCGCTGGCAACCCTGCTGGTTTACCAATTATTTACTTACATGGCGGTCCAGGTGGTGGTTGCGAACTGAAGCACTTTGATAACTTTGATTTAAACAAATGTTTTGTCATTTTGTTTGATCAACGTGGCTGCGGACGCTCCACGCCATTCGGTTGCTTAGAAAATAACACCACCTGGGACTTAGTTGAAGATATTGAAAAAATTCGCCAGCATTTTCAACTAAACAAAGTTTTAGTTTATGGCGGTTCTTGGGGTTCTACACTTGCCTTAGCCTACGCCCAAACTCATCCTCAGCATGTTCTTGGTTTAGTATTACGCAGTATTTGTTTAGCGCGAAAAGTTGAAGCAGATTGGCTTTATAGCTTTGGCGCAAATCAGTTATTCCCTGATGCTTGGGATAGATTTATGCAAGCAACAATGGTTCATTTAAACCCAGAGTCTCTTCTTAACCCAAGCACAATAGTAAAACATTATTATCAGCAATTACTTAGCAACAATCCAAAAACTGTTGAAGCAGCCGCATTAGCTTGGAATAATTGGGCGGGTGCTTGCTTAGAATTCCCCCCAATGGATCAATTGCCTATAGACCAAAAAGATTATTTAATTAATTTGGCCAAAATTGAAACCCATTATTTTTCGCAACAAGTTTTCCTAGAAGAAAACCAGTTATTAGGGAATCTTTCACTTATTCAGCATTTAAAAGCATTTATTGTTCATGGCACAAAAGATTTTCTTTGTCCGGTCGCAAATGCCTACGCGCTGCATCAAGCGTGGCCTGGCAGTATGTTAACCGTGTTACCCAATGCGGGGCATCTGAGTTCCGCGCCAGGAATGCAAGAAGCATTACAAGCGGCTGTAAGATATTTTCTTTAAATAACTGCTTCTGAACTAACTGTTCCCTGTCGTTCGCCGCTCCCCGCCGAGTAGCGCGTGTGCTTGTGTAATTTTGCCTCGCAAATACCAAGCTTTTTCCAATTGCAATTTTGGCAAGCAAGATGAAATTTTTCTAATGTCATATGCTGCTTAATTTTTTCTACCGCTTGCAACCAAGTTAATTGCTCGCCAGGTTTTAATTGCAAAATATTTGCATGTGCATGATCAAGCGCTTGCACAGTTTGCTGAGAGCGACAAATACCTTGGGCATGATTAGGACAAGGCTGGCAAATATCATCCAGCCCTTCGACCACTTCAATGGCCACATTTTTCACCTGGGCTAAAATTTGATAAAAATTTTTTACAAATGCTGGCGAATAGCCATTTCCCTCAAAACAAAAAGCACATAAAAAATGATGTGGTCGAAATTTAATTGACGGCATTAGCGATGCAATACTTTCAACAATAAAACTAGACTAAGCAATTTAATAGTTTCAGTCAGAAGAAATGGAACAAGCCCAAAGTGATAAGCCGCTGATAAACCCACAAGATGTGCTAACCATGCAATACCAAAAACAAAAACAATTAGCGTTCCTAAAGCGGCGCTTGTAAAATAGCTTAATAAGCTTCTGGTTTTAAACCAAGCAAGCATGCAATTAGCAAGCAAAGCGGCTGGCAAGAACCCTAGCAAGTAACCACCAGTTGGTCCTAATAAAACTGGCCAACCAGCAGAGAACCCAGCAAATATCGGCAGCCCAATCGTACCTAGCACAAGATAAGTTGATACAACAATTAAGATCTCTGTTTCGGGCAGCAGCATTGCTAAAAGCAAAATCGCACTGTCTTGAAAGGTAATGGGGACAGGTTTTAATGGAATAGAAAGTTGAGCTACGATGCAAATGGCGATGAAAGCAAGCGCCATTCGAATACCACGGGATAAAAACAATACTTTGACATTATTGAGAAATAGCGCGCGCATAAAACCTCAGCAGGTTAATTGTAAACTAATTATACGCAATTATAGTTTACAATCTACCAAAAGGATAGCCTAGCTCATCCGCAAAGACACCTCACCTCCGGAATATCGCCTCAACTTTCCTTGATCATCTTCCAATAATAAATCCCCATGCTCAAAATCAATGCCGCGATAGATACCATTAATAGTTTCAGTGCCCAAGATCAACTGGACAGGTTGATTTAAGACAACATCTAATCCAAGCCATTCGGAAACAAAAGGCTTTAGTCCTTCTTCTTGGAATTGTGCTAACACTTGCATTAAAGAAGTCATCAACAAGCCCACAAAGTGATTTCGCGCAAATGCTTTACCAGTAATTTCTACAATATCGATTACAGATTTTTGCGTTTGATTCCTGAGCGCTGGTGAAAGTTCACCATTAACACCAATACCAATCACAACCTCAGAAACATGATGAGATTCAGCATGTAGCTCAATTAAAATACCCGCTAATTTTCTGCTGAGCCAGTGCACATCATTTGGCCATTTCAAACCTATCCCTTCTTCAATACCGTAAGCTTTCAAAGCCCGCGTCACAGCCAATGCCACGACTAAACTCAAGCCTGCCAAGCGGCTTAAATCACCATGAAAAGTCCATAACATGGAAAAATAAATATTTTTACCAAAAGCTGAAACCCATTGCCGTCCAAAGCGCCCCCTTCCTTGAGTTTGAAATTCAGCCAAACATATTTGCGTATCTTTTATGCCTTCACGCACGCGTTCTACCAAATAGGTATTCGTTGAAGGCAAAACATCGAATACTTTAATAAGCTTTTGATCAATTTTTTGTACCTGGCAGCTATCCAGAATCTTTTTAACTTCGAGCAACTCCATGCCGCCTGGAATGCAATAACCTTGGTTGGTTTTGGCTTCAATTTCAATATTCCAATCTTTTAATTGTTGAACCAACTTCCAAATAGCCGCACGTGTAATGCCAAGCTCTTCTCCTAGGGCAGCGCCTGAATGGCATTTACCATCGCTTAAAATCTTGAGCAGTTTTTTTAAAGGTGTCATAAAAGAGATTAAGAAATTAATGAAGCTTTATAGCGAGCCCAGTCAAAACACGGACCTGGGTCGGTTTTGCGACCTGGCGCAATATCGCTATGCCCTGTAATGCGAGCTAAGTTAATTGCTGGGTATCGATGCATAATCGCTCGTGATACTTCTACTAATGTTGCATATTGAGCATCGGTAAAAGGCTGATCATCACAACCTTCTAACTCTATTCCAATGGAATAATCGTTGCAATCAGGTATTCCTTGGAAACATGAAGTACCTGCATGCCAAGCGCGTTTATGAAACGGTACAAATTGCACCACTTCCCCATCACGACGAATAAAAAGATGCGAAGAAACTTTTAAATCTTTGAGCCTTTCATAATAAGGATGCTTTGTGCAATCCAATGTATTTAAAAAGAGTTCGGCCACACTATCTCCTCCAAACTCTCCTGGCGGCAAACTAATATTATGAATCACGAGTAAACTAACAGGCGTTTCTAACGGCCGATCATTTTGATTAGGCGATGTGAATTGCTTTGCCGGTTGCAGAAAACCACTTGCGTCAACAGAAAATCGATTTTTCATAAAAGTTATTTCGTTATTTGCAGCAAAAATTTCCCCAAGGGACTAGGAGCGCGTCCATGGAATCACTCTTCTTACACCCCATAGATTATTCATATAAAAACATGGTGTGAATACACGATAATCCGCGCCTTGATAGTGGCTATCAATAATGAGCCAGTCACCTACTTGTGGCTGCCACTCGGTAGGACAAATTTGCTCTGGCGCCACTTGGCTAAGCGGAACATCAATACCTGCTTTTTTCCCTGTCCAAATGACCACATGAGTCACACTATCTTTTACAGCACCACTTTTAAGATCTGCTGCAATGTAAAGTAAATCTCCTGGTTGCAAATTCTCTAAATTGCTTGCCACATCAAGCGTACGATGACCATTATTATCAATCGCTGAAAAATAAGGGTTTAAAGTGTCGTAACGTTGGTCCGCGGCACATTCATTATTAGAATCACTTGTATCGCCGTTCCAGCAAACTAATCGCCCTGCCGCTGCATCATTATCTAACTCACCTTTAGGGTCTGGGCCACCCGTTTGTTGGTTAGGGCTCGTTTCTGTATTTTCCTTTTGACCCGCTTGCCATTCAACATCGCCAGTAAAAGGCCCTGATAAAAGATCAGTGCCACCTAAAGCAAAATTATAAATAAAACTCGTGAAATTGCTACAATCCATGCCATACCACATGTAATTATTCGTCTGCCAGTTATAAGCTGTTTCAGAGCCACTTCCATTATAATTCCAGCGTACACGCTGACCATAATAAGACGAGCCTGGCATAAGATCTGGATTAGGTGAGCAATAACCTGCGTCGGCTTCAGTTGCCGCTGGGTTCACATGCAACCAGTCAGGCACATAATGGTGGCAATAATTTAATTTTTGCTGAACCCAAAAATTAGCTGCCGCAACAAGTCGTTGACGTGCCCATTCACCATTATCTCCACTCAAACAACTCGTCATACTTGAGCTAAAAGTAAAATCATTTTTAGGGATTCCCCAATTTGGCACAATCGGCTCGCTCGTCTTATCTAAATTTTGGGCAAGCGTATAATTAAAATTACTAATATTTGCTGAACAGAGGGCCGGTAAGTTTGACGAAAGAATGCGAACATTTAAGGGCGCCTGCATAGGTAAATTGCAATTAATTTGGTGGTCCGCATCAATACATATTTTAGGGCCGCCTTGCACCACGCTGCCTGCTTGCGCAGCATTAATACGCAGCTTAATTAAACACATGCTGTTATTCGCTAGTGAAAATTGATAATACTTACCTTGTGTAATATTGCAATAGCTTGGACCTGGGTTTGTGACAATGCTCACACCCGCAGGAAGATCTGCAAGCTGCAAATTAAAATTCTGTCCTGATCGATTAGCCACTTGATAAACTGCCGTGCCAATTTCATTATGATAAAGTTGAGTTGGTGGATTAATGCGTGGTGTGATCATAAATGGCGGAATAGCTGCATAAACACTACTTGCACAGAAGTAAAAAGTTAGTAAACTTAAACGCAACCCTTTCATAAAATTTTCCTAATTTAGGTAGCTAGTAAATTGCAATAGGAATTCATTCGCGTATAAATGACCAAAACTTGGCGTTTGGCTCGTTGTTTGCCAAGGAGAAGTCCCTAAACTTGCCTTACCCAAATTAACGTAACGATAACCAGCCCCCACTTTGAAACGTTGAGTAAGATCAATATCCATCCCCGTCCCTAATGCATAAGTAAAGCTATGCTGCATGTGACCTGCGAAAGGTGCCATTGTTTGGCTATAAACATCAGAAGTGGTTTCTTGATAAGCATAAGCATAGTTGAAGGCTTCCCCAAGTCCAGCAACCAGATAGGGATGATAGCGCTGATAAAAGGTATAAAATAATTTCGACTCTGCTAAAAAGCGCCGGCTAAAAATTTGGTACTGATAATTAATTGAATTATACGCAGGGTTCATGAATTGATAAACTTGACCAGAAATTGCAAAAGGTTGTGACTGATAATAAGCAGCCCCCAATTGCAAGCCCCAATTTTTTGCTAAAGTGGTTTCAACCCCTAAAAACCCGCCACTTAGCATACGCGTTGAAAAATTAGCCCCTGGCATATAGGTATTTTCTACATCAGAAAGCAAAATAGCATTTTGCTTTAAGCCAATATAAGCCTGATCTAAGCCAAGAGATAAACTCGCAACAGGTCGAAGGTCCGCCTGACTTGTACTTGCTAGAATAAGTAGAGCAAAAGCGCTAACTAAATGAAAACTTCTACTTTTAATAACAACCTCCTTGTTAAACACCTAAATACTGGCATAAGCTTGATTCGATTCTAACATATACCAATCATAATTTAGTTAAGACCATTTGTTTTACGTTTAAAATAGCGATAAAATGGTAAATTCAAATAAGTAGATATAAAATGGATTTCGCAGAATGAGCCCACATGCTAAAGATTCTACACGCCCCCTAAGCCACACCATCGAAGAGGCGTTAACTCATTTCATCAATGAGCACCATACCCATTTACCCAAGAATTTGCATGCTTTAGCTATTAGCATGGTTGAAAAACCACTTTTAAAATTAGTCATGCAAAAAACTGAACAGAACCAATCGCTAGCCGCAAAAATCCTTGGCTTAAATCGCGCAACCCTCAGAAAAAAACTTACTGATTACCACTTAATATAAGAGCACACTTATGAATCAACCCGTCTATATTGTTGCTGCTGAACGTACTCCTGTCGGTAAATACCGTGGTGCTTTTCGTTATACGCGCCCCGATACACTGCTAGCCAACTTGATCCATGCATTTATGGCAAAACAAAGCTCATTAGATCCTGCAGCCATTAATGATGTCATTATTGGTTGTGCCATGCCCGAAGCTGAACAAGGCATGAATGTGGCAAGAATTAGCACATTATTAGCAGGCTTGCCTAATACTGTTCCTGCCATGACAGTGAATCGCTTTTGCTCTTCGGGTATTCAAACTATCGCGCTTGCCGCCGATCGGATTCGCACAGGAGAGGCAGATGTCATCCTTGCAGGTGGTGTTGAAAGCATGACCATGGTACCTATGGGGGGTAACAAGCTTTCTGCCAATATTGAATATTTTTCTAATGGCCACGAAAACATTGCTTATAGCATGGGAATTACCGCTGAGCTTGTTGCAGAACAATGGGGTATCACGCGTCAAATGCAAGATGAATTTGCTTTACAAAGTCATCAACGTGCACTCAATGCCATTCAGCAGGGATTTTTTAAAGATGAAATCATTGCCATGGAAACACATGCTTCTTTCCCAGATTTAACCACCAACACCATACGCGAAGTCAGCAAATTAGTTAGCCTTGATGAAGGTCCCCGCGCTGACTCTAGCCTAGCCGCGCTTGCAAAATTACCCACGGTTTTTAAACGCAATGGTACAGTTACTGCTGGTAATGCTTCTCAAATGAGCGATGGTGCAGGCATCGCTTTAATCGTGAGTGAAAAAGCTTTAAAAACCTTTAACCTCACCCCCATGGCGCGTTTTGCCGGCTTTGATGTAACCGGCGTCCCCCCTGAAATTATGGGCATTGGCCCCAAAGAAGCGATTCCTTTAGCGCTGAAGCAAGCCAATTTACGTTTAGATGATATGGCCTGGATTGAGTTAAATGAAGCATTTGCCGCACAATCTTTAGCGGTCATCAAAGATTTAAATCTTGACCCAGCTAAAGTCAATCCTTGTGGTGGTGCTATTGCTTTAGGTCACCCACTTGGTGCAACGGGTGCGATTCGTACAGCGACTTTATTACATGGTTTAAAACGCACCAAGCAAAAATATGGCATGGTTACCATGTGCATTGGTACCGGCATGGGTGCTGCAGGCATATTTGAGAATTTAAGCTAACCCCTATGTTTCTCTCTTCTCTAGGGAGGAGAGAAACCACTTCCTCTTCAATGCAATATGTTCACTATCGCACTCACAGGTAATATTGGCAGCGGCAAAACGACGGTTGCTAACTTATTTGCTGAATTAGGTGTCCCAATTATTGATACCGACCAACTTTCACGTGAAGCTGTTTTACCCAGCTCTGAAGCCCTGAAACAAATTATCGCTCGTTTTGGTGAAAAAGTTTTATTACCAGATGGTGCGCTAGATCGCAAAGCACTACGCGAAATTATTTTTAATGCGCCTAGCGAACGCATTTGGCTAGAAAGCTTATTACATCCTATTATTATTCATGCCGCAGAACAAAAATTGCAAGCATTAACCGCGCCCTATGCCATATACGTGGTACCCTTACTGATTGGCCGTAATAACCCCCGGTCATTTATTCAGCGCATTTTAGTTGTTGATGTTCCACCTGAAATTCAAGCTGCACGCGTCCTCCAGCGTGACCAAGTCACAGAAAATATCTTGAAGAAAATTTTGGCAGCACAAGCCTCGCGTGACGAGCTGCTTCGCTTAGCGGATGATATCATCGTAAACGATAAAAACTTAGAAGATTTAAAGATGCAAGTTTTGAACTTGCATCATAAATATCTTGCGTTACTAAAGACCTAATGGTACCGGCAGCGGTGGCGGTGGTGGTGTTTTTAGATCACGATCTTTTAACAACGGTGGCGGTGGCGGCGTTTTTAAATTGCGTTCTTCTGACACAGGCACCGATGGCGTTAGAAATATTTTAGAACAAGCAACCAGCGGTTGCGATAAATACGACTTTGATTGTCTCAAGATATAGGCTTGGTGTTCTAACTTTGCTTGACTTAAAACATTTTCCACATGGGCGAGCCATTTATCCCCATGCTCCAGTACCACGCCAAAATCTTGTGCATCTTGCAAAAGACATTTAAAGTTTTCCACAGCGCTAAGCGCCTGAGAGTACTCTTGACGCATAATATTGTCAAAGTCAGGGTGATGTGAATTAAATCTTTGGGCGTTAATCTTTTTTTGAAACAACTGAACAAACTTCTTATAAATCTCCTGAAATTTAGCAGAAAAGCCATTCAACATATTTTCTAAATCATGTGCAATACGCGGCAATTGCTGAAAATAGTGAATTAATTCTCGCGCGATTGCAGGCCCTCCTTCAAAAGCTTTATCTAGCCTTATTAACTTTGCCGCGGCTTGTTCAAGCTGTAGAAGCATCGCCTTATAACCTTCAAATAGAGATTTTGCTTCTTTGTAGGAAATAACAAACCTGACCAACTCATCCTGTTTTAATAATTCTGGAAGAATTTTTTCTAAAGCATCAAGTCGTATAGAAGCTATACCACGATACAAACTGATATCCGCGTGAATTTTTGGGAGCTCTGACGCGTACCCAGCGCTCATATCCTGTTCACATTGCGGCCCATCACTACAAGCAGTAGATGCTTGCGTTTGTTGGATATAACATTCAAACACCTCTGTTAAATGTCTGCCATCGGGCGTAGCTAAAATCGTTTTATATCCTAATTCCTTTGCGCCTTCAATATGCCTTTGCGAATCATCAATAAGCACAATATCGCCATCAGACATACTATGTTGTGCCAGTAACAATCCTTGCACGAGATGGTGATTTTTGTTTTCTGAATCTGGGCATTCTGGCAACCAAGACACCATTGGAATATTTTCAAGTTTAGCAGGATCTAATTGTAAGATCTCTTGTAAAAAAATCTTTAGCACGCCAGGAAAAGAAGAAAAAGAAGCAATCACAACTTTGTGCCCTTTATCGATCAAACCTTCGATAACTTCTTTCCATGTATGCGATGCAGCATGAATCTGCATGGCAAAATTTCTTTCTTGTTGACCTAGGTGGGAATACTCTGGACGGCCGCAGATAAACTCAAAGCATCGTCGGTCAAACTCGGGATCACTTTCATCTACTTTCGGATAGCCGTTTTTAAACACATAAGCTGCCCATCGCGTATCAAATTGTTGTGCAAGCGAAGACACCTCTTTTTCAACATATTCAATACTAGCAACATCAGCCAATGCCCTAGCCTGTTCTAATTCAGCACACTTATGCTTCCAAACTAAAAAGTGATCGTTATATAGGTTAATAATAAGATTATGCAAATGACCTCTAAAAATAGTGTGGTCAAAATCAATTAAAATTGTCGCCATGACTCATCCAAGTTTTTTTATTTTTTCCATATGCTAGCATATTAATTATTAAGCCAAGCTTAAAAACATCTTCCCCGCTTTATCCTCTGCAGGGTATGAAAATGGTGGGCACGTCGCTTGCGCTCTTTTGCCCAACAGCGCTTCATTTTAATTATTGCACCTACAGCCACCTAAGTACAATAAACTCACACTTTAAGCTCAACTAAGATATAATAAACACAAAACTTACCTTTTTAAAGAATAATAAAGGCAGAAGATATGATCCCAATTCAAGGGTCAAATGCGACAGAACCTTCCACTACTCGCCGCCAAGCAAGCTCACCCAACCATCCGCGCGCCTCAAGCACCCAAGAGCAACGCAGGCCAAACACTGATGAAGTTTCCCAAAGACTTCTAGCACGAAGACCCTTAAGAAGATCGGTAACATTTTTGCCCTCTCCTTCTAAAGACACAGATACTAGCGTTGAATCAATAACCAACAGCTTAATAAAATCTCCACAAGCCACAGCAGTTGTTATTACTTCTTCAACTTATTTTCCTGCCTCGGCAGCCGCAGCAGCTATTCAAGACGAAAATCCTCTCCCAGCAGAATCAGGACAAGATGCAATAGATAAAGAAGCCTTAGCCACGTATAAACGCGTTGAAGCCATTGTACGAGACAAAATTCCTTGGCGATTATTACCAGCAGAAATTTTTTCTGGAGGGAAAGGCGGCTGTCCATTTTCAGCAGATACACAAGTACCAGCCTACAAAACTGTACAAGCTTCAATAACCAAAGAAATTATTGATGTTATCGAGGGCATCATAGTAAAAATGGCGAAAAAAGCTCAAAGAGAATTAGCCCTTAAAGTCACGGAACTCCAGAAACAAACATCCGCATTAGCAAGTCAATATAGCATTCGAGAAAATCAATTAAGCCTAGAACATAAGAAACAACTTGAAACATCAACACGTCATTATGAACAATTGTTAACCGCTAAAAAAACTGAGCTTGAAGAAGCAATAGAACTTCTGGACAAGGCAAAAAAAGAATTAACTCTACTCATGCATGAAGCTAAGCAGCAGACAGAAGTCTATGAAGACCGCCTTAGCGCTCAAGCACAGCAGCATCGTGCAGAATTCGAGCAATCTGCGCAAACCTTAATTGCGGCCTCAAACCAACAAATCGAAGCACTAAGGGTCCAAACCCAAAGCAGTGTTTCTAAAGCGCATGAAGTAGGAAAACAACGCACTTATGACATCGCTGTTAAATTACTAGAAAATATCTTTAATACTTTTATTGAAAAACATACGCCTGTCGGCTGCTGTACAGCTGGCAAACGCAAACACTGGGCGATCTTTAGTGAAGAGAAAAATAATTTCTTCACCGCATTAATTGCCCGTAACCCAACCGAAGCAAAAGCAGCGTTTGATAAACTGCAAGGGCAGGCAATGCTTTTACCTCTAGTTATAAAAGACCATAGCTTCGCAAAGCTTTTACAAGAAGAAAAAACTCAAGCAGCATTATTAGCGATTGATCTACCGCCCTTTTCGCCCAAGCCATCAGAAACCACCCCTCTTTTACGCAAAAATTGAAAATAACTTTTACCTGGCAGGTGAATTAAAAAACGCCCACCATAAAGATAATGATTCTCAATTTCTTATTCGGAAATTATTTTTTTATGGTGGTATAATGCGCGCATGAAAAAACCACGACGCAAGCTTGTCAAAGAGATTTCTCTAGCGTTAATTGCAAAATTATTCTTGCTAACGCTGTTGTGGTTTATTTGTTTTCGCCATCCTATTAATGATCAAAACTCTTTTCAATTAATCTCCAAAAACTTCCAGTCTCACAGCGAGGGAAAATAATATGTTCGCCAATGTTGATGTCGTCACTTTGTCGCGTATCCAATTTGGATTAACTGCGCTTTATCATTTCATCTTTGTACCTCTTACCATTGGCCTTGCTGTTTTGCTTGGCATTATGGAAACCATCTATGTGATGACTGGACGAGAGATTTGGAAAAAAATGACGCAATATTGGGGAATCTTATTTGGCATTAACTTTGCCATGGGCGTCGCAACAGGGATTACCATGGAATTTCAATTTGGTACTAACTGGGCTTATTATGCTCACTACGTGGGTGACGTATTTGGCACACCGCTTGCGATTGAAGGCTTTATGGCTTTCTTTTTAGAAGCAACCTTTGTCGGCTTATTTTTCTTTGGCTGGGATCGCATGACCAAAGTGCAACACTTAACAGCAACTTGGTTAGTAGCTTTAGGCTCTAATTTATCTGCATTATGGATTTTAGTAGCAAATGGTTGGATGCAGCATCCCACAGGTGCGCATTTTAATTTCGAAACACTGCGTATGGAAGTTAGCAGCTTTTCTGATGTTTTATTTAACCCTGTTGCACAAGCAAAGTTTGTTCACACTGTCAGCGCCGCTTATGTAGCTGGTGCAATGTTTGTTTTAAGCATTAGCGCTTATTTTCTCTTACAAAGCAAACATCGTGCATTTGCGCTTCGCTCTATGACTGTTGCCGCATCCTTTGGTTTAGCTGCCTCGCTTTCAGCCATTGTTTTAGGTGATGAAAGTGGCTATCTTGATGGCCAAAACCAAAAAATGAAAATGGCAGCCATTGAAAGCATGTGGGATACCGAAAAAGCACCGGCGAGCTTTAACTTAATTGCTTTTCCGGATCAAGTTCACCATAAAACTTTACATGCTTTACAAATTCCTTATGCACTTGGCTTAATTGCTACGCGCTCTATCGACCAACCTGTTCTTGGCATTAATGATTTAGTTAAACAAAACCAAGCACGTATTAAAGACGGCATGCAAGCTTATGCCGCCTTGCAAACCTTATTAAAAAACCCTAATGATACACAAGCAAAACAAATATTATCTGCCCATGAAGAAAATCTGGGGTATAGCTTACTACTGAAAAAATATACGGAAAATGTTACGGATGCAACACCACAGCAAATTCAGCAAGCTGCTTGGGATACCGTACCCGAAGTTGCTTCTTTATTCTGGACTTTCCGTGTAATGGTGGCCTGCGCATTTTTCTTCCTAGCGTTATTTGCGTTAGCATTTTATTTATCTTGTAAGCGCGAATTAGAACAGCGCTGGTTTTTATGGACAGCTTTCTTATCACTACCACTTCCATGGGTAGCGATTGAAATGGGTTGGTGGGTTGCAGAACATGGCAGACAGCCTTGGGCAATTGATGGTGTACTACCAACTTTCTTAGGCACCTCTTCGCTGGCGACAACGGATTTATGGATTAGCTTAGGTGGCTTTGTCGTTTTCTATACTTTATTAGCGATTGTCGAGTTTTATTTGATGATTAAATATATCAAATTAGGACCAGCAGAATCTTAAAACAATTTTTTACCGGTCGTGAACCTGAAAACCACGACTGGAAGCGCTTAGTAGATCAATTAATCGCTATAGAAAAAACAAGCGCTACTAAAATTAAATATTCTATAAATTAGGGTAATATTTATGTTTGATTACACAACACTACGAATTATCTGGTGGTTTTTACTTGGCCTCGTTTTAATTGGCTTTGCCATCATGGACGGTTTTGACTTAGGCGCCGTCATACTTCTACCCTGGGTTACCAAAGATGATTTAGAAAAGCGTATTGTGATTAATACAGTAGGCCCTGTTTGGGAAGGCAACCAAGTATGGATTATCTTAGGCGGTGGCGCTATTTTTGCAGCCTGGCCTTTTCTTTATGCCGCAGCATTTTCTGGCTTTTATTTAGCCATGTTTATTACTTTAGCAGGTTTTATTTTACGTCCAGTCAGTTTTAAATATCGCAGCAAGCTGCCTAACCCAACTTGGCGCAAAACTTGGGATATTCTCTTAACCCTAAGTGGCTTCATTCCTTCCCTTATTTTTGGTGTTGCTGTTGGTAACGTGTTACAAGGCGTACCTTTCCATTTTGATGAAATGTTACGTTTTTATTATACCGGTAGCTTTTTTGGCTTGTTGAATCCTTTTGCCCTTTTATGTGGTTTGCTTAGCGTGTTTATGCTTTGCATGCATGGCGCCGTTTATTTATGCAGCAAAACACAAGAAGAAATCCAAAGCCGTACACGCGTAGCTGCAATGTTATGCGCTGGCGTTGTGATCTGCTTGTTTGGGGTTGGTGGATTATGGGTGCAACATTTTATTTCAGGTTATGCATTAGTGCAGCAAGCTATCACGGATGGCCCTTCAAACCCGCTGCATAAGCAAATGATCATGACAGCACATCAACTATTGCAAAACTATAGTCAATACCCTTTTTTCAAAACGGCACCTGTACTAGGCTTTGCAGGCGCATTATTAACGATTTTGCTTTGCTGGAAAAAGCATTTTCGCCTAGCGTTTATCAGCAGCGCTTGTAGCATCGCCGGCGTCATTACAACCGTTGGGGTGAGTTTATTTCCAATCTTACTCCCCTCTTCAAGTAATCCATCACAGAGCTTGCTTATCTGGGATGCTTCTTCGAGCAAAGGCACGTTAGGCTTAATGCTCGTAGCAGGTATTATTTTCTTACCAATCATTATTGCCTATACCGCGTGGGTATACCGCATTATGAAAGGCCCTGTAACCAAGGCAATGTTTGGCAAAGAATCTGGTTCAATGTATTAAGTTTTTTCTATTAAGAGCAACGGACTGCCACTCTCTTTGGATCATCATTACTGTCCCCTGTTTCTTGCAACGTAGCTGATGTTGGCTGCGTTGCAGCGTCAGTTTTTGGTCGGCCAAAAAACAATGTCAATGCTGTATGGGGTCGGCTTGAAGGACGACCAAAAGGTAACCAAGCTTGCTGTTTTGCTTCTTGCTTTACTTCTTGCAGCACGTCTTCTTGCCTCACTTCTTGTTGTACTTCTGGTTCTGCTTTTTGTTCTGACACCTTAAGAAGCCTCACCACTACCTCGCCTGAAACGGGCGGCGCTGAACCAGCCTCTTCCTCTGCCTCTGCCTCTCTCTCTTGCCCCACCGGCTGTGAACCTCTTGAAGCAAATGAGCTTAACGAATTTGAAGAATTTGCTCCAGGAGAAGTACAAACAGAAAGCTGAGATTCAGCATTTTCCGTAACTAACACTAAAGGTTTCGGTGCAAATACCGCATCTTTTACTGCAGCGACACTGGCTACGGCAAGCACTGGCAGGCTGACGCAGACCAGCATAGCGGCTTTTTTTAATAACCAGCCAATTCCTCTTGCAACGTTTGAAGCAGCACTAAACAAGCCTGTAACAAGTACAAATTTTGGCGGCGGGCTTGCCAACTCATGCTTAAACCAATTAAGTATTTGCTTACCACGGTTTTGTTTTAAGCCTTCGCTTTCTTCTTCTTTTAATAATTGCTCTTGGATTTTAGCCTGCTGCATACTTGGCGAAAGTCCATACCAATATTTTTTCTTCTCCTCTTTAGTTAGCGTCAAGCTTTTTAAATAACGCTTACTTAGTGATTCATCGTCATAACCTTGTGTCCGATTTTTACTCATTAAACGTTCCCGTGTATCTTCTGTACGCCAAGCGTCATAACTATTTATGCAATAACGGGCGACGTTACCTACAGCCACTGTCGCTGAAGCCACAACAGCTATGACCGCACCAGCAAACGTTAAAGGTGGAAAAGGTACACAAAGCAAAGAAAAACTCACCGCAAACATAACGGAAGTAGCAAACTTAAATAAATTCCAATCCCTTTTTGGACGTTGTTCGAGCAGTAAATCTTTTTGTAATTTACGCTTCCACTCATCCTTAGGGTTCTCTTCACTTAGCGCTTCTTGTTGGAGCTGTAAGCGATAAAGACGTAGCAGCTCACGACGCTGCTGGACACTGAACTCATCTTCCTTGCCATTTAGCGCATCTAATCGTTGCTTCACCTCTTGAGGAGAGCTTATAGACAACTTTTCTCTTAATACACGAATACTTCCTTCTCTATCTTTTAATAAGCCTTCTCGGGAAGATTTAAGGCAGCTGCGGACAAATAAATAACCGCTGCGTACGGCTGCGATGCTTACCGCAATAGCAGAGCATAAAGGACCAAGTGCAATCGCACCAACTGAAACCGCATAAAAAGTAAAAGTAACTACAGCGACTGAAACTATAACAATCAAAGCGGATAAGCCTAATCCTAGACCATTCTTTACGCGAGAAGTTGAGCGTGTTTTAAAGCGATGTACATCCTGGACAAATTGTGCCAGTGAAAAAGTTAAATCGCCCCCATTCCAAACATAATTAAATATATCACCTATCGCCGCTATAATCTTCAAACTTTCCTTGAGTATCTGAGCAAGTGTTTGGGCGCTACCGAGAATATCGTTCAATTGACTTAGGCGTTTAAAAAAACGCTGATACCACTTAAGATAATCCACCGTGGACGCAGCAGATTGCTCCTTTAGCGGTAGCTGAAAAAGATCTGGCTTTTTTTCTAAGCCTTGTTTTTGGTATGGCATAATTATTAGTATGGTGCCTGTTATTGCTGAATATTTTACTCCTGGAACATTAAGGAAATCTTATGAAACAAGTGAATTTGAACACGTTTCTTTGTGAGGTATGAAAGTTAATGCTACAAACAGTGTAAAGTAGACCAAGCATGCAGGCATTGGGACGCCGCAACTGTTTCGATATGAGGTACTAAAATATTTGTCTCACATCAAACTGTTGGTTTTGCGATAGATTTTAAATACTTTAATGCAAGCAACAAGTTCTTTAGGCAAGCTAATATCCTTGAAAAAATTAAAAATCCTTGTTGCAAGCTCTTGTAATTTATACTCAAGCAGCAATTTATCCACCCGTTTAAGATCTGATCTAATCTTTACTTAATTGGACATAGACAAAAGACAAAGCTTTAAAATCCATTTATAATAACCGCATTATTTCTCATCAGGTACAAACCGTTATGTGGTACTTTTCTTGGGTTTTAGGTTTGGGTTTAGCTTGTGCATTTTCTGTATTAAATGCTATGTGGTTAGAACTGTACGAAGATGACCGCAGCAAGTGATACAAGCTGTGCATTTATTTTCTCCGCTTAACTTAAAAAGCATTACGTTAAAAAACCGTATTGTGCTTTCACCGATGTGCCAATACTCAGCAAGCGACGGCTTTGCTAATGATTGGCACTTTGTTTACTTAGCCACACGAGCTATTGGTGGTGCAGGATTACTTTTTACTGAAGCTGCCGCGGTTACCGCTGATGGCAGAATCTCTCCACAAGATTTAGGAATTTGGTGCGATGAACATATTCCTGGTCTTGCACATATCGTACAATTTATTGAATCACAGCATGCTATAGCAGGTATTCAGTTAGCACATGCTGGCCGCAAAGCCAGTGTTACGAGGCCTTGGGAGGGCAATAAAAAAATCCCTGTCGATCAAGGTGGCTGGCAAGCACTTGCTCCTTCTGCAGTTGCTTATTCAGATCATTATGCTACGCCGGCAGAATTATCCCTCGCAGAAATTAAAAACATCATTAAATCATTTGCTGACGCTGCTAATCGCGCGACACAAGCAGGTTTTAAAGTGATTGAGCTTCATGCTGCGCACGGTTATTTGATTCATGAATTTCTCTCGCCTTTAAGCAATCATCGCACGGATACCTATGGCGGAAGCTTTGATCATCGCATTCAATTTTTGCTAGAAATTTTAGATGCCGTAAAAAAAGTTTGGCCAAAAGAACTTCCTATTTTCATTAGGATTTCGGCCACTGACTGGGTAGATCATGGCTGGAGTTTAGGAGAAAGCATTGCGCTTTGCAAAATTCTTAAAGCCAAAGGCGTAGACATCATTGATGTATCTAGTGGCGGTTTAGTGCCTCAACAAAAAATTGAGAACTTAGGCCCCGGTTATCAAACAATGTTTGCCGCAGAAATCCGCAAAGCAGCAAATATTAATACTGGCGCTGTTGGTTTAATTACCGATCCTGCTCAAGCGGATCATATCATTCGCACCCAACAAGCAGACTTAGTCTTTTTAGGCCGAGAATTATTACGCAATCCTTACTGGCCAATGCAAGCAGCACAAACGCTTGGCTATTCGATTGAATGGCCTGCGCAATATTTAAGAGCTAAGATATAAAATCATTTTACAATACCTATGAAGCCTTTATACTTCAATAAAGGCAAAAAAATATTAGCGCCTAGAAACAAAAGTCAGCTCCTACCCTAGCCTACAGGCATGTGCAATAAAATTGTACCTTGCAAAAAACCAAATAAGCTAACATATCAAAAAAAGGCGTATAATAATTCTTATTACCTTTCAAAAGAATAGGTGGCTCTATGAAAAGTAAAACAAATATTAAAAAAACCTTTAAGGTATTAGTTTTTGGCGAAGCAGCGGTTGGAAAAACTTCTTTAGTACAAAGCTACGTCAACTCAGAATCTTCTTTTACTGAAAAATATACTCCTACGATTGGCACTGATTTTTATATTAACGTTTTAGAAAAGGAAAAGTTTCAATTCTGGGATGCTGCGGGTCAAAAACAATTTCAAACAATTTATCGTCCTTATCTTGAAGGGGCCCACGGATTTATATTGGTTTTTGATTCAACAAAACGCGAAACCTTTGAGCAGCTAGAAGAATGGATACAGAAAATTAAAGAAGCTTTTATAAATAGGCCCATTCCCCCTATTGCCATTATTTCCAATAAAATTGATCTTCAACAAGATAAAATATTAAGGAACGAAATAGAGCAATATGCGAAACAAATTAAGGCCAAATATAATGCAAAAAATGTACTTATATTTGAAGCAAGCGCAAAAACAGGTAAAAATGTGGCAGAAGCTTTTAGCGCTTTAATGAAAGCGGTAAGGCAAGCCACCCCTCAAACAGCAAGTTTAGCAAAAACTGCCCTAGCACAACGTGGGCCATTTAATACAAGAAATACAGAGAGCCAACCTTTATTGCAAAACCAAACCACAGAGCACCAAAGTCGGCTTTCATGCTGCAAACCAAATTGTGTTCTCTTATAAGAATTACTAGCCTTATTTCTCACTCCAAGATCCACAAGTCATGGGATAACGTCGATCACGTGTAAAAGAGATAGGTGTAATTTTAATACCAGGGGGAGCTTGACGGCGCTTATATTCATTTTGATAAACCGCTTTCACCACGCGCTTAACAAGGATAGGATCAAACCCTGCCACAGTCAATTCTTCAAAGCTTTGCTGTTCATCAATCAAACGACGTAAAATTTCATCTAAAACAGGATATGGTGGCAAGCTATCTTCATCTTTTTGATTAAACGCTAACTCTGCACTTGGCGGACGATCAATAATAACTTGAGGTATTTGATATTGAATAGAATTACGATAACGTGCCAATTCAAATACTGTTGTTTTATATACATCTTTTAATGCTGCAAAACCACCTGCCATATCGCCATACAAAGTAGCATAGCCCATTGCCATTTCACTTTTATTACCCGTCGTCAAAAGGATTTTTCCCGTCTTATTTGACAGCGCCATTAATAAAATTCCACGGCAACGGGCTTGAATATTTTCTTCGGTTTTATCAACAGGCAGATTTTGAAAGACAGGCTTTAAGGTATGTAAACTAGCATCAAACATCTCTTCAATCGACATGGTAATTAGCTCGACGCCCGTGAGCTCCACTTGTTCTTGTAAAGCATTCATGCTTAACTCAGAGGTATATCGTGAAGGTAATGCAACAGCAGTAACATTTTCTTTGCCCAAAGCATCAATTGCCAGCATCAGCGTTAATGCAGAGTCAATTCCACCAGACAAACCTAATAGCGCGCCTTTAAAATGATTCTTTTGCACATAATCACGAATACCTAAAACCAGCGCTTGGTAAATATTTGCTACAGTATCATATGGCGGAATAACCATATTAACTGGCGCGTCGTTCACAAGAATATCATTAATATCAACAATGAATAACTCTTCGTTAAAAAATGCCGCTCGCGCCATGCACTTGCCTGCAGCATTTAAAACACGTGAACCACCATCAAAGCAAACATCATCTTGCGCCCCCACTAACAAAGTAGCCAATAACGGCAAACCACTGACACGACAAGTATTTGCATAAGCCGCTTGCCGCCTTGCCTCTTTATTAAAAGCAAAGGGTGAGGCATGTATCGACAATAAAATTTCTGCACCTGCTTTTTTGGCATTAACTGCAGGCTCTGTAAACCAACAATCTTCACAAATAAGCAAGCCCAATTTAGGGCCATCCGCTGTTAGTTGAAACACACAAGATTGTTCACCGGGCGTGAAATATCTTTTTTCGTCAAACACACCATAATTTGGCAACATTTGTTTTGCATAACTTGCGATGATTTTTTGATTTTGCAATACAAGCGCTGCATTAAATAGTTGGTGATTAATTTTACGTGGTAAGCCAATAACAATAGCGATTTCACCGATAAATGGTAATAAACCTTGCAAAGCTTTATCGCAGCGACTAAGAAAATCTTCCCTTAATAGTAGGTCTTCTGGCGTATAGCCACAGAGCGTTAACTCAGGAAAAACAAGCATATCAAGCTTTTCAGCTTTTGCTTTTTCATAGACCGCAAGAATTTTTTTTACATTCGTATCAAAATCACCAACTGTAAAATCATACTGTGCTAAACCAATTTTCATTTTTCATCTTCTCTTAGCCATCCCCTACGCCAAAAGTAAAGCGATGGCAAAACACTTGATAAAATCATGATAATCCAAGCGAATAAATACCCGTGTGTCCATTCAAGCTCTGGCATATATTTAAAATTCATACCCCAAACAGCTGCTAAAAAAGTTGGTGGCATAAAAACAATCGAAATGACTGTGAGAATTTTCATAACCTGCCCCAAGCGGTTTGCCATGCTTGACAGATAAATATCCACTAAAGAAACGGCACTTTCGCGCTGTGATTCTAACAGATCCATTTGTCGAACTGCATGGTCATAACAGTCTCTAAAAAACACGGTTGTTCCCTCGCTGATCAAATCTAACTCATTACGCATTAAACTGCTTAACATGTCACGGTTAGACCATAAAATTTGACGTAAGAATCTCAGTTCACGCTTAAAAAACTGCACTTGACGAATGACTCTTGCCGTCGGCTTTTCCATAATGCTATTTTCAAAACCGTCTAAAATATCACTATTTTTAGATAAAATGGGAAAAACAGTATCTGTTGCATAATCAAGCAATTCATAGGCCAAATAATCCCCCGCGCGCGCGCGTAAGCGACTTGAGCTGTTTGCAATATTTTTTTCAAAATAAAGATTAAGCGGGCTTGGTCTTTCTAAAAAAGTGACGACATAATTATGGCCAAGAAAAATACTTAATTGCTGGCTCGCCAAAGGCTCTTTGCTTGTGTCTAATAACTTAGTGACAATAAATTGATAGCCCGTGTAATCATCAACCTTAGCGCGCTGATAAGTATTTAATGTATCTTCCAAGGCAAGTGGATGGAAAGAAAAATACGTTCCAATGGTTTTAATAACCTCCACATCTTTTAAACCAGTGACCTCAACCCATAGCACTTCATCTGGGCCTGGACTGACTTTATGCTGAACCAAGTCATTTAAAGTGTAATAATTAACGTGCTTCGCATTATAAACAATTACTTTAACTTCCGTTGGCGCAGCTTCTGGGCCAGACATTAGCGTTCCTGGCTCTTTGCCTGGAGAATCGTTGGTTAGACAATATTTATTCATAAAGCTTCCTTGTAAGCGTAACCACCAAAAAGCTTATAATAAGCAGTCTAGCTTGGTTAGGCAAGCATTTTTAACAAGCGTGCTTCTGAAACTGTCTCTATGGGGCGGAATGCTGGAAGATATAAACTAGCTCGATATTCTTCTATCAAGAAACGCGCCTTATCCCAGCCAGCTCCTGTTTGTTGATGAAGTTTTTCCAATTTTGCAATTGATCGTTGCTTATCAGAAGCTAACTCATCGAGGCCATTAGTTATTGCAGCAAGGTATGCAGGATAACGCTCCAACCACTCCCAAGGAACTTCAACTAAAAATCCAGGCACAAATAAAGTTGCAAACCCATTTAATGACTTACCCTTCAAATATAATTTTAATAGCAGGCCTATCATATTTTGCATGGTTGGCACTAAAACATTGGCATTTTCCACTAAGTCTCGGTGGTTATGCTGATAAGCTTCCTCAAAAGCTTCCTCATCCCGAATTAACCAAAAATCTTCTGGAAATGTCATGAAAATTAAAGCATAAGAAAATTGCCTAATAAACGTATCCCAAACACCTAAAACTGGTTCAACTTTTGCCCAAACAACTTGAATACTTTTAATCCGACTATCGCGAAATTTTTCACCCTTCATTAGCTGCGCATCATAAGATACAACAGCTGGCACTAAAATCTTTTTAATGACATAGTCAAAAGTATCATGACAGCGTAAGCGCAATAATTCTGCAACTCCCATGCGGTGCATAGACTTTGCTGTTTCTAAAAGGTCAACACTTACAATGCCAACACCTTCGTCTTCTGCATGTAACGCAAGGTATTTGGTCAAACTTAAATTTTGATGTTTTACTTGAATACTTTCTGGTAAATTTTGATTAGGCCATTCCTGATAAATCACCTCATCTTCAATGCTGGCTGTATTTTTTTGGCTTAAAAAATCTTTCTTCAACGCCAGCAAATCTCGACTCATCGCTAATACTTTGCCATCATCAATAAGCTTAAAATTAAAAAGTAGGAAATCTGGCAAAGGCAATGAGCGTAAAGCTTCTTGTGTAATACTAACGCCAAATTCTTCTGCCAATAATTGTGACAATGCCGCAAAGAAATTTAATGGGTTTGTTAAAGGCGACCACTGGCAACCTTGCTGTGTTTCACCTGCATTTGCTTCAAGCAATTGCATTGCATACTTAGTAAGCACCGACGCTGCATCAGCCATAGGCATTAGCGCTTTGCGTAACTCTTTAGGCAAGGCTTTTAATATAGCTAAAACTTTTTGCTCTAAAAATCCAGGCACTAACCAATCAAAAGCTTCTTCAGGCAGAACAGCTAATAGCGCTAATGGCAGTTCTAAACTCACGCCATCTTCTGCACTACCCGGTGAAAATTGATAACTTAGCTTTAACTGGTTGCCTTGCCAGTCTAAACTTGATGGGTAGGCATTAAGGGAATTTTTTAATTGCTCATTTTCTAAATCTTTTTCCGTAATTTCAAGAAAGCCAGTTGTATTCGCCTTCGCCCACTTTTCTAAATCTACCCGATTACAAATTTCCCGTGGAATTTTATTAAGGTAGAATGCATATAGCCAATCCTCATCCGGTACAAAATGCCGCGAGCGTGTGCGCTCCTCTAATTGTTCCAGTTCCGTTAAAAATTTTTCATTCTTCTGCCAAAACTTTACAAGCGCATTTAGCTGACGTTGCGCTAAAGCTTCACGCACAAAAATTTCATGCGAAAGTTCAGGATCAATAGATGCATAACGTACACGACGTTTTTGAATAATCGGTAAACCAAAAAATAATACCCGCTCACTTGCTAATACTTCACCACGCCTTGCATCCCAATGCGGGTCACTATAAGTTTTTTTAATCAGATGTGGCGCAAGCCCTTCAATCCATTGCGATTCAACACCTGCAACCGTACGCGCATAAACTTGTTGCGTTTCCATAACTTCCATCGCCATTATCCAAGGCGGTTGTTTTTTATACAGCGCCGAACCCGGGAAAATTTTAATATATCGATTGCGCGTCGCTAGATATTGACCATCAACATCTTTCATCGCCACATGACTTAAGATGCCGCTAAGGATGGATTGGTGAAGAGGAATAATTTCATTATCATTACGAACACTGTTATTGAGCGCCGCGGGCGAAGCCACTGAGGTTTTCTTACTTTGTTGAGCGACATGATCCTGCATACGATTTGGCAGACATGCTGCTCGTAACTCGTGATACATATCCTGCCACTCGCGAAACTTTAAATAAGATAAAAAATTTTCTTCACAAAATTGACGAAGCTTTTTATTCGACTGGTGATGCTGAATTTCATGCAGCGCATACCAAAGATTAAGATAAGTTAAAAAATCTGAGCGTGGATCAAAAAATTGTTTATGCGCTTCATCTGCCGCTTGGCGCTTATCCATGGGCCGCTGAAGAATATCTGCAATGCTTAAAGCAGAAACAATAATAAGCACGTCTTCTAAGCAGTTTTTTTGCTGTGCGGTTAAGAGCATTTTACCTAGACGAGGATCAAGCGGAAGTTTAGCCAACGCCCTGCCTGCCTCTGTTAACTGCCATTGATGATGCCCTAACGTAATTGCCCGCAATTCTTCTAGACACTGATAAGCGTCTTTCCAAAATTGCGATTCTGGCGCATCAAGCCAAGGAAATTTTTCAGGATCACCCAAATTCAGGGCAAGCATCTGTAAAATAACATTGGCTAAATTTGAGCGCAAAATTTCTGGTTCCGTGTAATCTTCCCGTAAAATAAATTCTTGTTCTGAACATAAACGAATACAGATGCCTGGAGACGTCCGTCCACAGCGTCCTGCGCGTTGTTTAGCACTCGCTTTAGAAATGGCTTCAATTGGCAAGCGTTGAATCTTGCTGCGATAGCTATAGCGTTTGATACGCGCCAACCCCGTGTCAATCACATATTTGATATTAGGAATTGTCAATGATGTTTCAGCAACGTTGGTTGCTAAAATAATGCGTCGCAAGCCTGAGGGATGAAAAATTTTTTGTTGATCAGCGGCACTTAACTTAGAAAACAAAGGCAAAATTTCTGTATGGCGCAAGCCTGATTTGCGCAAAAAATCATTGGCCTGGCGAATATCCCGCTCACCACTTAAAAAAACTAAAATATCACCATCCGTCGGCAAAGATTGCACCGCCCGTAAAATTTCATGTGCTTGGCTAGCCTCTGAAGCCTCAACATTTTCATTTAAAGGCTGATAACGGATTTCCACCGGGTAGCCACGGCCTGAGACTTCCACCACGGGGCAATGATTAAAATGAGAAGAAAACCTTTGATGATCTAACGTTGCAGAAGTGATAATAATTTTGAGGTCAGGCCGCTTAGGCAGCAACCATTTTAAATAACCCAGAATAAAGTCGATATTTAAAGAGCGCTCATGTGCTTCATCGATAATTAAAGTGTCATAGCGTTTCAGCAAACGGTCTTGCGAGAGCTCGGCTAACAAAATACCATCAGTCATCACTTTAATGTAAGTGTTTTCGTTAGCTTGATGGTGGAAGCGTACTTGATAACCAACAATATCTCCTAAAGACGTTTTAAGCTCTTCTGCAATACGTTCAGCCACACTACGTGCTGCAATCCGCCTTGGTTGGGTATGACCAATTAATTTTCCTACGCCGCGCCCTAATTCAAGCATTAATTTGGGCAATTGCGTCGTTTTACCTGAACCGGTTTCCCCAGCGACGACAATTACTTGGTGCTTTTTCAGGGCTTGGCGAATTTCTTCCAGATGCGCCGTAATTGGCAGCTCTGAAGGAAAGTGAATGGGATGAGAAAATATCTGACGAGTCATAATGTCATTGCGAACATAGCCAAGCAACAAAAAAACCCACGCGAAGGTGGGTTTTGAAGGAGAAAAGCAAGAAAATTAACCTGCAGCTTCTTCTTTTTTCTTTGTGATAGTGCCAAAGCGTTTTTTGAATTTATCAACACGGCCAGCGGTATCAACAACTTTTTGTTTACCCGTATAGAAAGGATGGCATTTAGAGCAAACTTCCACGTGGAAAGAGCCGCCTTTAATCGTTGAGCGTGTTTTTAACGCATGTCCACAGCTGCAGTTAAAAGTCACGTCTTGGTATTCTGGGTGAGTTTCTTTTTTCATAATAAACCTAAATCAATACGATGGATTAAGCCGCATATTATAGCATAATTTTTGATAGAAGCAATTGAAAAACTTTAATGTCATCAATTAGAAGACTTCCCAAGCTCTCCAAGAAAATCTAGAGAGCTACGGAGAATATTAACAACTTTTAAAATAGTAAGCTTAAGCGGTTGGAACCTTGTCATCATGCGCACAACCAACTTGTACTAGTTTTTTACCATCATGCATAAAGACAGGATAATTACCCTGTGCAGCAGCAGAAGAAGAAGTGAGACAGTCTTTTGAGCCTAACATGAAGCCCCATGGAGCCTTATGGCCTCTTAAATAAATTTTTGCACCTTCCGGGTTGATTGGCAACATAGCATGTTTTGGTAAAAGAATCTTTCCATCTTTAAGCTCAGCGCCCTTCACATCAGCAGGTAAAGTTTTAGCTAAAGTAAGTACTGGCGCGACAGCTAAAGCAGCCACGAATAATAATTTTCTCATAACAAATCCCCATTAATAAAATTAAAAATCTACTGGCTAAATATACGCCTTCTTAAGCCGTGAGGCAAACGCTGTCTCACGGCTTGAGAGATCAAAGCTGTAACTAGCTTACTTCACTGCTGGTAGTGGAGGAGAAACTGATCCTGCTACAATAAATTGAACTTCAAAAACACCCTCAGTACCAGACGCCGCTAAAGCGCCATCACTTTGTCCTTTTACGTTCTTGACTGCACGTATCGTAGCTGGCAATCTTGCTGCTTTTAAAGCTGCTTTTAAGTCCTGATACTCCTCTGCAGTAACATAACCCTTTAGAGGCACAAAGAAAGCATTTACAGTGCCATCACTCACTGTGATAGGCCGCACGAATTCAGCTGCATACTTAGGAGCGCGTTTTTTTAAAGTAGCATAATCCACCGGAGAAATCACTAGCACATCAAAGGGATCATTCGCCCCTTGCACTGTCACCACATCGCCAATTTTAGCTCTTAACGCCGTTAGCTCTACTCGTCCATCTGGTTCTTTAACCATTGTGCTATCAAAAACCTTCTCAGCGAATACATTTGAAACAGCTAATAAAGCTGTTAATAACAAGGCTGTTTTCTTCAAGGTTTTCATTCCATCTCTCCTTAGTTTAAAGTTAAAAAAATCTATTACTTCATTAATGGTTTTTCTTGTCAGTTTACTATAAATTTGGCTCAAACTGTTGGCTTTTTACTAGGCAGACCTTTACCTACCCTGGCACAGCCCCGTATGCCTTTGCGAAGAGCAAGGGCATACGGCAATCAATTAAACAGAAGTTGGAATCGGTTTATCTGGATTCAAACCTAAATTTTTAATGGCTTTTGCAACCTCTTTCGCATCTAAAGCACCTTCATCGGCTAAAGCTTTTAAAGTTGCCACCACGATATAACGATGATCAACCTCGAAGAAATCACGTAAATGTTCCCGCGTATCCGAGCGGCCAAAACCATCGGTGCCTAATACCGTATAAGAGCCTGGTACAAATTGACGGATTTGGTCCGCATACGCTTTCATGTAATCCGTTGCAGCAATCACAGGGCCAGAAGCTTTTGCTAAACATTGTGTCACATAAGGCACTTTAGCTTTTTGTGTTGGGTGGAACATATTTTCACGCACACAAGCTAAACCTTCACGGCCTAATTCTGTGAAACTTGTCACACTCCAAACATCCACTGCTACGCCATAATCTTTTTCTAAAATTTCAGCGGCTTTTTCAACTTCGCGCAAGATAGTCCCACCACCTAATAATTGCGCATGAAACTTGGCTTTTTTAGCGGTTGAATGCTTCAAACGATACATGCCGCGCAAAATACCTTCTTCAACCCCTTCTGGCATTTTAGGCTGAACATAATTTTCATTCATCAAGGTTAGATAAAAATAAACATTCTCCCCTTTCTCGAACATGCGTTCCAAACCATGGCGAATAATCACCGCCAACTCATAAGCATAACAAGGATCGTAAGCAATACAATTTGGAATAGTGGCTGCAAGCAATAAATTATGACCATCTTGGTGCTGCAGACCTTCACCTGCCAAAGTGGTACGGCCAGCCGTTGCACCTAATAAAAAGCCACGCACTTGCATATCGCCTGCTGCCCAAGCTAAATCCCCTACTCGCTGGAAACCAAACATTGAGTAGTAAATGTAAAAAGGGATCATCGGCAAGCCAGACACGCTATAAGAATTACCAGCGGCCATCCAAGTGCTCATAGCACCTGCTTCGTTAATACCTTCTTCCATCAATTGCCCATCTGTTGATTCATGATAACTTGCCAATTGATCAGCATCGACTGGGCGATATTTTTGCGGAACGGCAGAAAAGATACCGATTTGCTTAAACAAAGCTTCCATACCAAAAGTGCGCGATTCATCTGGCACCACGGGAACAATATGTTTACCTAAGTTTTTATCTTTTAATAGCACATTCAACATGCGCACAAAAGCCATGGTCGTCGATATTTGCCGCTCGCCTGTTCCATCTAGCATCGCTTGGAAGGCATCCAATTTAGGCGCAGGCAGAGAAATTAATTTATGTTCACGCTTAGGCAAATATCCACCTAATTGCTCGCGCTGATGCTTGAGGTATTGGATTTCTAAACTATTCTCTGCGGGTTTATACAGCGGATATTCTTCTAATTTGTCATCTGTCACTGGGATATGGAAGCGATCGCGAAACTCTTTTAAAGCCTCTAAATCCATTTTCTTTTGCTGATGGGTAATATTTTTTGCTTCACCTGCACGCTCACCCATGCCATAGCCTTTAACAGTTTTTGCTAAAACAACCGTTGGTTGGCCTTTATGATTTACAGCGGCATGATAAGCAGAATAAATTTTTGCTGAATCATGTCCACCGCGGCGTAAACGCCAAATTTCATCATCCGACATATCGGCGACTAATGCCGCTGTTTCAGGATACTTACCAAAGAAATGTTCACGAATATAAGCGCCATGCTTAGCACGATAATTCTGATAATCGCCATCAACTGCTTCATTCATGCGCTGGATCAGTTTACCAGATTGATCTTTTTCTAATAATGCGTCCCATTGACGCCCCCAAACTACTTTAAGTACATTCCAGCCTGCACCACGGAACAGGGATTCTAATACTTGAATAATTTTACTATTACCTAGCACTGGGCCATCTAAGCGCTGTAAATTACAGTTAACAACAAAAATTAAATTATCCAAACCTTCCCGAGCGGCAAAACTTAATGCGCCTAAGGTTTCGACTTCATCACATTCGCCATCACCTAAAAATGCCCAAACTTTTCGCCCTTCTGTATTGGCCAAGCCTCGATTATGCAAATATTTCAAAAAGCGCGCTTGATAAATGGCTTGTAATGGTCCAAGCCCCATTGAGACTGTTGGGAATTGCCAAAAATCCGGCATGAGATAAGGGTGCGGGTAAGAAGAAAGCCCCTTCCCACCAACCTCTTGGCGAAAATAGCTGAGTTGCTCTTCCGTTAAGCGGCCTTCTAAAAAAGCACGACCATAAATTCCTGGAGAAGAATGGCCTTGGATATAAAGCAAATCGCCACCAAAATCTTCGGTTTTTGCTTGAAAGAAATGGTTAAAGCCTACTTCATACAAAGAAGAAGCGGAAGCATAAGTGGAAAGATGCCCGCCTAATTCAGGATATTTTTTGCCCGCGCGCAGTACCATCATTGCCGCATTCCAACGAATGCTTGAAGCAATTTTATGTTCTAAATTTTCATCGCCAGGATATTTAGGTTCTCGGCGAAAATCAATCGTGTTAATGTAAGGAGTAACACGCGCAAAATTCACCCCTTCACGCGAAGCATAGGCGGTTAAGCGATGCAATAAGTATTCAGCACGCTCTTTTCCTTCATGTTTAATAATTGCTTTTAATGCATCAAGCCATTCACGTGTTTCAGTAGGATCAAAATCTGCTTGTGGAGTAAATAAGTCGTCACGCATTTTTCTTTTCTCAAATAATTAACGAGTAAAATAGCATAAACACTGCGCCTCTATGCCATGATTTTTTTAAACAATTAGCCAACCCAATAAAGCCAGGAGCAAATACAAAACAGTTAATAGCACTAAAGCATCTCGCACTAATCGCTGGATATTAGCAACAACGCCATCTTCACCTCTTTGCATTACACTTGCCATTGCACAGCATTGTAAAATGTATTGATTATATCGAGTACCTACACCAATAAATTCACCAATAACCTTTAGCCCTTGACTGAAATTGCCTGCCACGGCGTAAGCAAACGCTAAAATACGCGCTGGTATCCAAGCCAAAACTTCTAACCAACTGCGGGCTTCATTTTGCCAACGTGAATTTTGCTGTAAATAAGCGAGCATCGTGTAAAGCGTTAAACCAAAAACACCAAAAATTAAATACCAAAATACAGGCGCAACCAAACGATAATTAGCTTGCCAAACATTAGCCGACAATTGATTAAGGCTGACTTTATCAAGATGATTAGGAATATAGCTAATATTTAATACGCCAAATTCAAAATTATTTAATGCGTGTACACATAATAAAAGCACACAGCTTTGGAAAATAAAACCAACAACGCCAAAACCACAAACCAAAGCAAGCAGATTAAAAATAATTGCAAAGCTTAAAGCAACAAAAATAAACCCTGTATTACGCATATACCACGCGCGTTGATAAAGCGCTTTATCGACTAAGCCAACATATTGCGGAAGCAGCGCAAAACGATTTAACCATGGATTTACGATAGGCAAGCGCCAGGAAAGGAGTAAGACTAAAAAGCAGAGCAATTTCATATTGGCGAGAAAAATGTATTAAAATAAGCGCGCTTAAATCGGTTTATTGAAAAATAAGTTTTTTCAAACGTTTCAAAGCACAATAATATGGTAACATTTTAACGTATTTAACTGGCCGCATAAAGACTAGGACACGTTTACAATTTGCTAGGCTAAGACAGAAAACCTTGGCTTTCGAGGGGCGTAGCAGAACATACGTGCCTGGTAGCGAACAAAAGCCCCAGAATCAACGTTTTATGATGGCATAACGGAATGGTAAATATACCCTAGGGTCACAGCTTAAAGGTGAAATAAATAATGGAAGAAATGAAAACTCCTTGGTACCGCAGTAAAAATTTATGGGCCATCTTTATTGCTATTGTTGCAATTTTTTTAGCTTACCATTGGTATGAACCAACAACCAAGCGCCCTCTCATTCCCGTGAGCGTTTCTGCCGTAATCGTGAGAGATATTGTACCCAGCGTAGAGGCAGTTGGCTCGATTGCCACTGAAAATAGCGTTAATATCCAATCCCAAATTTCAGGCCAAATTACTAAAATTCCCGCCCAGCCAGGTCAAGAAGTTAAAGCAGGTGACTTACTCTTTGTGATTGACCCTCGTCCTTTTCAAGCGCAAGTTGATCAAGCCACAGCGACTTTGTTAAAAGATAAGGCCGCCGCAGATAATGCGAAAGATGATTTAGCACGTTATGTGAAATTAGCCAAAAAAGGCTATATTTCCAAAGAGCTTTATGAACAAACTAAAAGCAACGCCGATAGCGCTAAAGCTTTAGTCGAAGCGGATAAAGCAGCCTTAGCAAACGCTCAAGTACAATTAAGTTATACGCAAATTCGCGCCCCAATTAGCGGACGCTTAAGCGATATTAACCCCAATGAAGGCGACTTAACCACAGCAAATAGCACGCCCCCTTTAACCACCATCAATCAATTTTCACCCATTGATGCAGCTTTTAGCGTTCCAACTGCTAGTTTGCCTAGCATCTTAGCCGCGCAAAAAGCTAGCCCGCTTACGGTTACCGCTATCCCGGATGTTGATAAAAGTCTTCATGCTCAAGGCAAGCTTTATTTTATTAATAACCAAATTGACTCAACCACCGGCACAATTAATATGAAAGCTGCTTTTGCCAATACCGATGAAAAGCTTTGGCCAGGCGAATTTGTGCATGTTTACTTAAACTTACCCACTATTCCTCATGCACTTCTTGTCCCTACCATTGCATTACAGCAAGACCAGCAACAACAATACTATGCTTATGTGGTTGATCAAAAAAATCACGCTCGGCGGAAGAGCGTCAATGTTGGCATTGTACAAGGTGATTTAACGCAAATCGTATCAGGCTTAACCGCTAATGACAAAGTTATTACTCAAGGCCAATTCCAAATCACCGATGGCAGCCAAGTAAAAATCAACTAAAGTCAACAAACGGGGTCAGGCCCCATTTGTTGACTTTCAATAAACGGAGCCTCCTCCCGTCATTGCAGAGAAGTTAAAAAACCGCTACCATTTAATCGCAAAACTAAGGAGCTTAAACCATGCGTGAAAATAGTATTTTTTCAGCCCTATGGAAATCTTTTTATAGTCAATCTTTATACCGAGATATTCGTCGTAATTGGCGTTTTTCTGTTGTAGGCTATGTCTTTATTTTAGTGATTATTTATACCGCAATCGCCGCTTCTCTTGAAGCTGGGAAGCTCAATAAATATTTCGAAAACTGTGTTTCCAGCGTATTAGCTCAGATTCCTACAGGAAAGATCGTAAATGGCAAAATGTCTATCGAGCAAGCTTCTCCTTATACCGTTTATTATCAAGAAAAGGATAAACCACAACAAGTGTTTGCCATTTTTGACATGACGAATAAAACACCCGCGGGCTACCAAGATGCTTTCTCAATCTTTCATTCGGATGGCTACTTTTACGATACCACACCACAGGCTGAAAGGAATGCGGCTAAAGAGCCCCCTAAAACAATCAGCTATACTTTTCATAGCTACCCCAATCAAGGCAGTATTAGCTTTTCAGCAACACAAGCACAAGATATTGCCAACAAGTTCAAACATCTTTTAACGCCGGCGCTTTTTCTTAGCCTAGCCATTTTGATGTTAATTCTTAAATTCTGCCAACCAATTTTCTATGCCTTAATTGGCTTAATTTTTGGTGGCCTTGTTAAAATCCATCTCACCTATGGAGAAGCTTATCGCTTAGCCATTATTGCTTCAACGCCAGCATTTATTTTAATCTCTATAGGCAAATTCCTTTTCCCCATACCACACCCTTGGTGGATCGCATTTATCCTCGAAATGATTTATCTTTATTTTGCCGTATATTCTAATCGCCAAGGCAGCAGTATATGAGTGGATTTCACAAAGTTGTACAAACTTATCAAGAAGCACTAGCTGGTATCCAAAGCGGCATGACCCTCATGATTGGTGGCTTCGGCCTCTGCGGCATCCCTGAGGGTTTGATTAAACATGTTTATGACTTAGGCATTAACGATCTTACTTGCATTTCAAACAATGCTGGTGTTGATGGCTTTGGCCTGGGCCTTTGGCTAGAAAAACGTCAAATTAAAAAAATTTATGCGTCCTATGTAGGGGAAAATGCCTTATTTGAAAAGTTGATGATGACGGGCGAGTTAGAAGTAGAACTTACCCCGCAAGGAACTTTAGCAGAAAAAATTCGTGCTGGCGGCGCAGGCATCCCTGCTTTTTTCACCGCAACAGGCGTTGGCACTTTAGTTGCAAAAGACAAAGAAGAGCGTGAGTTTGAGGGGCGTCGTTATATTATGGAGAAAAGTTTAACCGCAGATTTCGCATTGATCCGCGCTTGGAAAGCTGATACGATGGGCAACTTAATTTACCGTGATACCGCGCGGAACTTTAACCCAATGATGGCCACCGCAGGAAAGATCACAGTTGCTGAAGTAGAAGAAATTGTTGAACCTGGTGAACTTGATCCTAATTTTATTCACACGCCAGGCATTTACGTTAACCGCGTGATCAAAGCAACGTTTGAAAAACGCATTGAAAAGCGCACGACCCGATAACCACAGGAGACATTATGATGAAATATTTATTAACTGCTCTTTGCATTCTTAGCCTTAGCGCCTGCACTTTGCACAAAGTCACTGATAAACAACAATTATGCGATCAAGCAAAACGTCAAGAAGTGTTAAATAACACTAGCCCAAGCATTGACTCTTATTATTTAACCAGTGCGCAAAAAGCAAAATTAGACCAACAAATTAAAGATAATTGCTAAGCTTCTTTTAGCAATGTGCATTCTTGCGCTAGCAAGAATGCACATTTACTACGCTCAAAATCCTCAAAAGCTAAATTCTTGGCGCTGCAGAAGCAGTCGACTCATTAGAACGCCCTTTTTTGAACTCTTCACATGCCTCAAAGACCTTAGTTTGTAGTCCTCCAACAACCTCACTTTTCAGCCTTGGCGTCTCCCTACACCACTCCATAATTTTCTCAAAAGCATCTTGTTTTTGTTTAAGCTCGCCAGCATGACGCAATTCTCGAACCAGCAAAAACAATGAGTAGACCATAGGTAATAGCCCTTCAACAGTTTTCGAGACGCCTCTCTGATAAATCGTTAATGGGGACGCCGCAAAAAATGAAGCGCATTTATACTTCTCTGCTTCGATGTTACCAATAAGATCATTTAATTGATACCCAAGCTGACGAAACTCGTCCATTGTATTTGTAGCAGCACCTGCTGCCGCAGCACCACCCGTCGCCTCACAGTGAAAAATACTATGTGGTGCAGCTGCTGCCGCAACGGAAACAGGCGCGGTCACACATAAAGATTGATTTAAAGCCTCAATGATGTCTTCAAGACTAGCAAATCTTGAGGTTCTGAAAGTTAGCGTATTTAAACCATCAGCAAATGTTAATCTCATTTCAGGCGCTCTAATCGCAAGAGCACCATCTGCCTGTTGGAGAAACGCTTCATTTTCAACCTGCGTAATATTACCTGGACCAGCGCTATAAGCAATCCACTTCTGACCTCCAATGAATACTTCTTGATGCGTTATATGGTCTAAAGAAGGCTCTGTCCCAACACTTTTCTCTACCATATCAAGGGTAAAAAGATTGCGGTTAAAATCACCCGCAAGAATTACCTGGAGATGTTGATAGTGAGGTTTACTAAGAAGCAGATCCCCTAACTCACTAAGAATGTTCTTTATCCCGCATTCATAGTCTGCATGCACATTGACGATTAAACGATTGTTCTGTGAATCTAAAATATAATTAACCCGGTGTTTAGCAGCTCCTCTAATGCCTATCTCGCCTTTTTCAGGATGATACCGAAGATCTCTTTCGTTATCGAAGGAAAGTGTTAACAAGCCTTTTTTAGCTTCTACTTTAGGTAATTCATCTTGTTTGAGTGGCTCTCTGCCATATTCTTTTCTCGCCTGGTTAATACCAACAAGTAAGATCTTTAAATCCTGTTCATCAGCACTGACCTCTTGCAATAAAACAGTATCAATTCGGTGATTTTCAAAAATAAATTTTTGAAGATTATACCCAATGATAGCCAAGCGATGTCGATATTGGCCCAGTGTTTCTTGAATAGCAAAACCATTGTTATAGCTACCAGAAACATGCAAGGAACATAACATACAGATGTTCCAAATTAAAATTCCTGTTTCATGGCAGACTTGTGGTTGATGGTCAGACAGTACACCTAATTTTACAAACCCTGGATGGATACGCTCAGCCCAACCCTTTAACACTTTCTGGTTTTCGGCTTCTATTGCTGGATCTGCGTGCTTCTGATCAGTGCGCTCCTGATCCGTATCCTCTTCTGATAGCAAGGGAGCACTTGGCTGCACTAGGTGTGCCCCAAAATCTGCTCTCGGAGGTGGTGGCTGTAGTGAAAACGGCGCTGCGGTTTGTGGTTGAAGTTGTTGCGGTCTCACCAGTGAGGCTATAGCTTGTTGTTGTACTGGCCATACACCAGAGTACTGCTGCCATTGACCGCCGGGTTGCTGAAGCATCTGTGGCTGAGCTTGCGTCGCGCCTGCTGCTGCCAGCTGTGCTGGCTGTAATACAACAGGATACTGGTACCCTTGTCCGTCTGGTTGCTGGGGTGGCAGTGGATATAGGGAACCTGCTGCTGTATCCGTCACAGTAGGCGTAGACAACACAGCAAATTGTTGCAATGTTTTTACTGCTCGTTTATACCCTTCCGCCGGCTCAATAACTACTAATGCTTGGCTTGCCTCATCTATCATTGGCTTCCAGCTTTCTAGCGTCTGACCTACCCTACTTTTATAATCCAACTGTAAGCTACCAGTTCCTATATAAGACCCCCCAATGCTTATTATATTGCGTGTATATTTTACTGCCTGCACTGTGATACTATCCGGGCATAAAGCTGGATGTTGCTGAAAGAAACTTGTTGACTCGCGCAAAAGCTCCTCATTATCATCAATAAACTCAACTAAAATAGTTTGCCCACGAAACTTATCAGCTAAACGCTGGTTAAAAAAATAATTTAGTAGTAACTTATTCCCGTCACTCACCGTGGCAAAAGCAAAAGCTTCTCTTTCTGTGGCTTGGTCTCTGTTCCAAATAAGCATCCCGCTCATAGATGCTTGTGTTTCCATATATACTGTACCTCCTACTTGGCCTTGATACTCCAGATCACCTAAAAGCGTTTTGTCTAACATTACTACCGGAGGCCGAGAGCCATATTGCATAGCAAGGCGGCCTTGAATCTCTTGATATAAACGTTCATAAGCAGATAAGCAAGAGCCATTACCTTTTTCTCCACCATTATAGATGTCAATAAATTTTGTTTGGCGATTAGTGCCAATTTGGATAATAACGGTTTCACAATCAGGATGACTCCGAATAGAGTTTAAAATATGATCCACAAGAACTGGGTTTTGCTCAACTACCGGATGCTGTTCTGGCCGCAGACATGCAGCATATAGAGTATCCCTTTTCACATCTACTCTAGGAACAATCTCACTAGACGACAAGCAACCATCATAATCAATTCGAAACACTAAAACTTTTGCCATAACGTTTGATCTCATTAAATAAATTTTTAAATTACAAAACATTCTGTGGGTTATAAAATTTATGGTAGGGCAAAGCGCTATGCAGGCTACTCTTGCCACTGCTTTCATACTCCAAAGACGAAAAAACATCCTAGCATTTAAAACCTTAAGGCTAACTTAAGGAAACAAAAAGCCCCCGCTAAAGAACTGCAACTGTAAATCAGCAATAGACGTTCTTAGCCATTCTTTATACTTTCGTGCTAATAACAAAATCTTTCAACAATCACGCCACATAAAGCGCCTTGTGCTAAAATAGCATAGAAAACATTCACAAAATAATACCATGGCACCTCCTCTTTCCCCATTAAGCAAAGAAGAAAAAATAAAAATTCTTACGCAATTAACAACCACCTCCAATGATGAAGCATTATCGCAAGCGCTTTCTAAAGCTGCCTGTGAGAACTTACGTTTTCCTAAGGATATGGAAGCTCAGCTTTCTTCTTTAAAAGATGCTTACTGTCAGCATCATAAAAATCCATTGGCGGCAGCTGGCATTAAACAAGCTATCGATGCCGTCATTAAAGAAACTATCCTCCCCCTGTTTAAAACCCAATGTGAAAAGCAAGAAATGCCTGATGAATGGCCAGGAGAGCTACTTGTTTCTTTATCCAAGGCTTTAAATCTCACCATGAAGCCGCCAAAGTTGGTGCAAGTTGCAATTAATGAAGGAAAAATTTACTGGCGCGTGCGAAAAGGCGAAAAAGTTCTTTATGATCGTCAAAAAACAAAAGGGCTTCCAAGCTTTGATTTCACAGATGAAAATAGCCTTGAGATGACATGGGAGCAGTTCCGCCAATTTAAAGATACGGGAAAGCGCCGCGGTACAGTCAAAATTACCCTTGAGCGTTTTACTAATTTTTTTGATGTCGCTAAACAAGACCAAGCAATGGCCGTTTGGCATGAGCTAAAAACGAAAGGCATTATTGACACCAAAGACCGCTTATCTGATGTCTGGCGGTTTTTATCCGATGCAACCGTTACCTTAGATGCTTTAACGGATCCGCAACTTGTCATGACCAAACCCACATTGAAAAATATTTTACAAAAGCTAAGAGGAACCAGTAGTAAACCAAAACCAATGACGCAACAAGCATTTTTACAAGAATGCTTAGCACAATTCCCGCACATATCTATCACCCGCCATCAGGCGATCTGGAACACTTTAACTAAAGCGCCTACAAAGAAGCCTAATGAATACAAAGTCTCTTTAGTCTTTAAGGAAGAAGATGTCTTAAGCCCGGTTCACCTTAGCTATGAAGATATTGCAAAAGCTATCTTTGAAATTACCCATAATAAAGAAACCACAGAAAATATTGACGAAATTAAAGCAGCAATCTTTCGCCCTGAACACAGTGTAAAAGCTTGGTCAAGCACAGGCACGGTTAAAAACGATTTAAGCAAAAGTAATTGCACTCAACTTTGGGAAGTTTCCGTTTATGGTGATCTTTCTCATCATCGCAATAGTGAGCAAGAGCAAGTGCTCTATGGACATATTTTAAACTACGATCATATACCCTCAGCCTGTCTCTTAACTGACTTCACTGCTAAACAACTTGAACCTCTAAAGGCCGAAATTAAAGCGCTCAAAGCAGCTTTAAAAGCCCAAGAAGAAAAAATTAAAAGCTACGAAACCCAGAAAAGAGTCACGCGGTCTCATCTAGAGACGCTTGAGAAAGAAATGCAGACGCTTTCCAATGCGATTGCCGCAAAAAATATTGAGCTGCAAGAGGCAAAAGCAAGATATGGTGACGACAAAACCTGGTTTACCCTCGCAATCCCTGAAAAACTGCATCGACAGGGCGAAACTTTTTTAAAAGCTTTATCAGCACAAAAGACTGAAGTAAAACCTTTTACTAGCGAGTTAGAGGCTTACCTTGGGATTCTTGCTAAAAGACCAGAGGATTTTGGCTTTGAAGATCAAAAATGTCTATTTCTTTTTCTTGCTGCGTTGCGCCATCTTTACCGCTGCCAAGTAAAAACCCCCGTAGATTCTTTTCGCATTGGTCATGCGCCTCAAGCATTTTTTCAACACCATAAGCTGTCTGAAAAACTTGATCAAATTTTTGTAGGAGAAGCAAAGAAAATTTTACCAAAGATTAGCTAAAAAAAATCCCCGCTGCTGCGGGGATTGTTCTCATTTTCTAACCCATTATCTTTTTTTCAAAGCGTCCATCAAAGCATCACCAAAGCCTGAAGAAACTGAGGGTGGCACTTTAAAATTATTCATTGCTTTTTTGGTAATTGGCTTATTCTCGGGTTGTGGCGCTTTAGCTTTATTCGCCGCCTCTTCACTACGCATCGTTAAGCTAATACGTTTTCTAGGAAGATCAACTTCTAACACGCGGACTTTGACAATTTTACCAACATGCACGACTTCACGCGGATCTTTCACATAACGATCTGCTAATGCAGATTTATGCACTAAGCCGTCTTGATGGACACCAATATCAACAAACGCACCAAACTCTGTGACGTTAGTCACAACACCTTCTAATACCATGCCTACTTTTAAGTCCGACAATTCATGTACATCTTCTTGGAATACGGCCGTCTTAAACTCTGGCCTTGGATCACGACCTGGCTTTTCTAATTCTTTCAAAATATCCGTAACCGTCGGCAAACCAAATTTTTCATCTGTAAATTCTTTGGGGCTGAGTTTACGCAATACTTCGCCATTACCAATCAGCGTCGTAATTTCACTCTCAAGTTTTTTAAGAATTTTTTCTACGACAGGATAAGCTTCAGGATGCACAGCAGAAGCATCTAAAGCTTGTGTACCATTCACAATGCGTAAAAACCCCGCAGCTTGCTCAAAAGTTTTTTCACCAAAACGTGGCACCGCTTTTAATGTTTGGCGATCAGAAAATGCCCCATGCTGATTTCGGTACATGACAATATTTTCTGCAATGCTACTATTTAAACCAGACACATGTGATAACAAAGCAGCAGAGGCGGTATTCACATCCACACCTACAGCATTCACACAATCTTCAACAATATTATCAAGCGTTCTTGCCAACTGCACTTGGTTCACATCATGCTGATATTGCCCAACGCCAATGGCTTTTGGCTCGATCTTCACTAATTCAGCCAAAGGATCCTGCAAACGGCGCGCGATAGAAACCGCACCACGATAGGATACATCCAATTCAGGAAATTCTTTTGCAGCTAATTCAGACGCAGAATAAACCGAAGCACCTGCTTCAGACACAACGATTTTAGTTAATTTTAATTCTGGATGTTTTTGAATCAGTTCTATCGCAAGTTTATCCGTTTCACGCGAAGCAGTACCATTGCCAATACTAATTAATTGTACTTTGTGTTCTTGACATAACTTTGCTAATTGATGGATAGATTTATCCCAATCATTCCGTGGCTCGTGAGGAAAGATCGCGGTATAAGCGACTAATTTTCCTGTCGCATCAACAACAGCGACTTTAACCCCCGTACGAAAACCTGGATCTAATCCCATGGTAACTTTACTACCTGCAGGGGATGCCATTAATAAATCTTTTAAGTTAATTGAAAATACTTTAATGGCCTCTAATTCTGCTTGTTGGCGCAATTGCACCATCAACTCGACTTCAAGCTTTAACCATAATTTAATTTTCCAAGTCCAGCTCACGACTTCTTGTAGCCAGTTATCTGCCGCACGTTGTTTATTGTGCACACCAAAGCGTTCAGCAATTTGGCGTAAACATTCAGCTTCATGTTCTGGCGCATCAAAGCTTAAAGATACTCGCAAAATTTCCTCTCGTTGACCACGAAATAATGCTAGCGCGCGGTGCGAAGGAATCTTTTTTAACAATTCAGAAAATGCAAAATAATCTTTAAATTTTGCACCTTCTTGTTCTTTACCAGTATGAACTTGGCTGGTAATTTGTGCATTTTGCCAAACATATTCGCGCAATTTACCATTAAGCTCAGCATCTTCAGCAAATTTTTCCATAAGGATTTGTTTTGCACCATCTAATGCTGCCGCCACATCGTTGATATTATGTTCAGCGTTTAAATATTTTTCTGCTTCTTGATTAGGGTTTAAATCGGGATTTTCTAGAAGGCTTACCGCTAAAGGTTCAAGTCCGGCTTCTTTAGCAATTTGGGCTTTAGTACGGCGTTTAGGTTTATAAGGCAAGTATAAATCTTCTAAACGAGCTTTGTTATCGGCGGCTAAAATTTGTTGTTCTAATTCTGGCGTCAACTTCTCTTGTTCTGCAATACTTTTCAAAATGACGTCACGGCGTTCGTTCAGATCTCGTAGATAAATCAGACGCTCTTCAAGATTACGTAACTGCGTGTCATCTAAGCCACCGGTTACTTCTTTACGATAACGGGCAATAAAAGGAACGGTTGCACCTTCATCAAGCAATTGAATGGCGGCAGCAACTTGTTTGGTTTGTACAGCGAGTTCTTGAGCAATTGTTTGAACAATATCCATGGGAGTAAACGTCTATGAAGTAGAAAACCTGCTATTTTACCAGACAAAAAGCAACTATCAGAGCCTAGACAGAGAAGAAAATTTATGAGCAAGAAGATAACACCGAGCTAGCTAGTAGCACATAGCGATATTACGGTACATTCCAGAGTGGTCAAGCACATACCCACTCTGGGAAGACATTTAAAAAAACAACCCAATCCATACTGGCTTAAATAATTGGATGCGTTGTAATACAAATCATCTTATGCTTACGGAAGATAGGGTCAAACGCATACTCGGTTTTGAAATGAAATTCTTGTACATAGGAAAAGTTACCATTCATTGGACCACAATCCATACTGCTCATATCGGTATTGCCATCCAAACTTTTTACAATACGCGCAGAAACATGAATATTATGGTGCCAAAACCAGGTTGTACTCATAAATGGCGCAGGAGATAAAGGATCTAACTGACCAATAAAGTGTGCGGGTGGCGCTTTAGCATCTCCGCCTTGGATTGCGCCTTCATCAGTGACCGTAAATTCAACTTGATTTGGCGTGGTATTTTGAAAAAATAAGTGGCGTTCTTTGACAAACGGGGATTCTGCTAAAGCTGAACCAGAAAGTACAATTAGAGCGAATGCAAACAATGATTTTTTTAACATATTATTATCCTTTTTTAATTATAGCTTTATATTATACCCCACAAATTTAACCATTATCAAAATTCAGCCGCAGAGCGCCTTAATTACCCCCACATCATTTTCTAAAATCTTTTTACATAATGATGGCAATAAGGCTGCTTTTCTGTCTTCGCATAATAATCTTGATGATACTCTTCTGCTGACCAAAAAATATTTACTGGTAATAATTCTGTTGCTAATTCATAGCCTTTATCCCGTAAAATTTGCATAACCTTTTCGGCAGTCTTTTTTTGCTCGGCATTAAAATAAAAAATACGGCTTAAATACTGTTCACCATAGTCTGGGCCTTGGCCATTGGTTTGCGTGGGGTCATGAATTTCAAAAAAATATTTTATGATAGATTCATAGTTAATTTTTGTTGGGTCATAAACAATGCGCACCACTTCAAAATGTCCCGTTTGTTTTGTACAAATCTCTTCGTAGCTGGGATCTTGCCTATCCCCACCGCTATAGCCAACTTCAGTTTTTAAGACGCCTGGCAATTGCTTAAATAAATATTCCACACCCCAAAAGCAACCGGCAGCCAAAATAGCTTCTTCTGTATCTTTAACCTCAAGATCGCCAACAAAATCTAAACTTAATGAATTGACACAATGCCGGATATTTTTATTTGTGAAATGTTCACCATGAAATACATGGCCTAAATGCGCATCGCAGCGTGAACAAACGATTTCTGTGCGGCATCCATCCTTATCGGGCAATTGCTTTATAGCGCCAGAAATTTCTTGATCAAAGCTTGGCCAACCACAACCAGAATGAAATTTATGCTCAGCGCGAAACAACGCCAAACCACAGCGGCAACATAAATAGGTGCCTGGCGCATCGAAACTTTCGTATTCACCGGTGAACGGGCGCTCAGTAGATTTATTGCAGATGATATCTCTGGCTATTGGAGTCAATGATAATATCTTGTCGATCATAGCCTTCTCCAAGTGCACTTATTTTTTCCTAACGTACAATGTCTTCACAACAGAAGCAACAATATCGCCCTGCTCATCGATTAAATCCACGCTGCGGTCAAAAATATATTTTTCTTGCTGAGCAGCTTTGTCGCGAACATCTTGCAATTCTTGCTCAGTAAATTGAAAGTTTGCTCGCAATATACCCCGACCAACTTTTTTAAAATCAATGCTAGCGGCCTTATCCCAAACAATATAATCTTTACCTAAATTTTTAATCAACATCAGCATATAAAATGGGTCCGTCATCGCAAGCATCGTGCCACCAAAATGTGTACCCACATAATTAGCATTGTACCAACGTAATTTAGCTGTTACTTGGATTTGACGAAAATCAGGGGAAATTTTTTCCACTTTAATTCCTGTTCCTAAAAATGGCGGCCAAATATTTAAAATATATCTTAGTATCTGCGGTGGCCGACTATCCAACCATTGACGAAATGCACTCATATTGCCTCTCCCTTTTCAAAACGTAACGCTAGTTTTTGCCAGCGCCATAATATGGCTATCAAGCCAGTTAACATACCGATACCCATACCAACAGAAATACCCGCAATTCCCCAATGCAGTTTAAAAGCCAGTAAGTATGCACAGGGAATGCTTATTGCCCACAACACAAAAACCCCAACCCACATAGGGAAGCGTGTATCAAATAAGCCTCGCAAAGCACCTGTCATTACATTTCTTAAACCATCAAAAATTTGTGTCACTGCCATAATGGCAAATAAAATGTAAACCAGATGCAAAGTTTCTTGGTAATGGATATCACTTGCTTCCAAATAAAAACTAGATAACAACTTTGGCAGCGTCCAAAAAACGATGGCGGTGACAAACGTAACCACACCTGCCATGAGAAGACTGGCATGACCCAGTTTTTTAATATCAGCATACTCTTCAGCGCCACAAGCCTGACCAATGACAACACCAGAGGCTTGCGCTAAAGAAAATAAAGGCACCACAATTAAAGAATTATATTGTGTCACAATTTGATAAGCGGCTAATGCGCTTGTCCCCAGCCAGCCTACCATCACAGAAAGCGTCGAAAAACAAATTAATTCAGCACTAATTTGCAAACTAATTGGCCAACCGATTTGAAACATTTTTTTTAAATAATGCCAATTTTGATGCACTCGGTAACGAAACAGTTCAAACACTTGATACTGCGGTTTAACAATAAAATTTCCCATCATGAAGAAAAAAGTAAACCAGGATGAGACCACCATCGATAAGGCTGCCCCTTGCACCCCTAAAGCGGGCATCCCAAATTTGCCAAAAATAAAAAGATAGGCGCATACGATAAGTAAAACAGTACTTATCCTATTGTTCAAAGTCACTAAACTTTGCCGCCTGATACCATAGCAAAATTGCTGATTGGTAATAATTAGCAAAACGGCAGGTATCGCAAAAATATAAATATGAAAGTATTGTTGCACCAGCTGAGCAATCTCAGGTTTTTGCCCTGCAAGAATAAGTATCTTTTTAATTGACAAGGCACAAATGATTAGGGGAATAGAAATGATCACGCCAAGCGTCCAACCTTGCTGAACAAAATTACCAATCCCCAAATAGTCTTTAGCGCCAAAAGCATGGCCTATTAAAATACTTAAAGAAAATAACAAAGAACTGCCAACAATAAGCAGGGTTACTTGTAGAGAAAAAATCAATGCGCTTGCGGCCAATACTTGATGACCTAATTTTGATAACATCATCATCGTTAAAAACATGCCAGCAATGCTAATAAACTGTATACTAGCCATCGGCCAAGCAAGTGCAAATAATTTTTTTGCTACAAATCGAAAATGATTGGCTTGCATAGGTTATTTGCCGGTTTCCTTATGATTAAGTGAGTTTCCTTGTTGGCAACAGAGGGTTTAATCGCTTCTTCAATATAACTTAGAAAAACACGCAGACGAAAATATATTCCTTCTGGCTCGACCTGGAAAGCATACGCAGGTATTTCTATTCCTTTTTTTAAGTTACCATATAAATTACCCTCCATACCAAAAAATGTGCCATAATTTCTTAATGGTTTTTGGTAAAAAGAGAAACTACTTTGCTTTAACCAAGCTCGAAAAGCCTCTACCTGCTCGCGAGTTAAAAGTCCGCTAAGCAAATATTCGCTTACTTCACCTTCATTTTTTATAACAAACGTATCAAAATTAATTTTACACTTTTCTTGATCTGCTTTCATTGTTATTTCAATAAAATCAATAGCATCATCATAAAATCTAGGCATAACTTGGCACCCTTTATTTTTTTATTTTTAAATGAAACAGTAAAGTACTAGCAATTATTCTACAGTTAAGACTATAGCAATTAATGGCATAGATAGCTAGATTTATATGATAACAAAATTAGCTATCTATCTTGCAAAAGTTCAATCTTATACCCATCCGGGTCTTCAACAAACGCTAACACGGTTGTACCACCTTTCATCGGGCCTGCTTCACGCGTAACTTTGCCACCGGCTGTGCGAATGCGTTCACAAGCCGCATAAACATCATCTACTGCAATTGCAATATGCCCAAAAGCATTGCCAAGCTCATATTTTTCTACACCCCAATTATAGGTTAATTCAATCACCGCTTGTTCACTTTCTGAACCATAGCCTACAAATGCTAAAGTAAATTTACCTTCCGGATAATCTTTACGGCGTAATAGCTGCATGCCTAATATGTCAGTATAAAATTTAATACTGCGTTCTAAATCCCCTACTCGGATCATCGTGTGTAAAATACGCATAGTTTTTCCTTCGAAAAAATTTAAATAATTTACAATGTACAACATTTTCTTGTCGAGTACAAAAATGATAAGGAGCATACCTTTCTCAAAAGATATTTGCATTTAAGGTATACGGAAGCCGTCAGAATTTATTGAAGGCATAAAAATTGCTTACTAGCACTCAATTAATGCTTGAGGACTTTATCATGTATACGCAACAAAGTAGCAAAAAAGATTACATTGGACCCCAAGAAAGCCTTGCGCCTGCATCAGCGCTCCCCTTGATAGGAGGCGCCACAGAAACAACGCCACTATTATTATCTTCTACCACTAATGCTTTAAACCCTTTAGGCACGGATGAAATTGTAGTCGTCGAACGCCCACCGCGACCATTAGCGCTTGCTAAAGGCGAATGGAATACCAAAATCCACGATATAAAAAACTTTACCCATTTTCAAAATTTTTGCAAATATACAGTTCAACACAATACAAGTACATTATCGCAAGCCTTAGCTGTGCTTTGCTTCCCTTGCTGCTTTCCACTTTATTGCTGTCCGGGTTTTAACGTTGAAATTGATTCAAACCAAATAGGGCTTGTGAACAACAATGGTCGCCCCATGTTGTTAAGCCCAGGTGAGCGGCACTGGCTTCCTTCACCAATCACACATTTTGAAAGGGCCATTAATATTGATGCCTCACTGATTGAGTTCATGTCTATTACCATTGTTAACCTCAGAAATAACCAAGTTGTCTACTGTATCGATAATGGCCAAGTACATAGGCTTGAGGGCCCTGGACGCTATGCTTGGGATTCACCTCTTTGCAAGGTTTACAAAGATGCCACCCACCCAGAAGGAATTTTTAGTTTAGATGAAAAACTGCATGAAGTTGGAAACTATAAGCGCATTATTGTCAAAAACGGTGAAGTTGGTGTGCTGTATGAAAAAGGAAAGCTAGAAGTCATTAACAAACCCATGATTTATGAAACCGAAGAGCCATCAGCCATATTTGCTGGGCACTTACCTGTCACTATTGTTGTCCATAAAATTGCAGGTGTGAGCAATTTAACTGCAGATGGTTTATCGCTTACTGCCACAGCGGTTGTTTTTTATAATATTGAAAATGTTGCCCTACTCGTCGAAAGCGTTGGCACTCGAACCTATCAAGAGTTAGTTGATGAACGTGCTATTGCTGCGTTATCTGAGGCAATTCGCAGCTGTAATTTACGCGATGTTGGCACAAGGCGGCTTGCAGCAGGTGCAACCAGAGCGCTTCCTGATCCAGACCCATTACAAGATACCACTGCAGGCGTAGATTTTTCAGCTATTTCTCGTGCGGTGCATGATAACTTGCTTGAGCATTTAGGCGAAGTATTAAAAGAAATTGGCATTAAATTACATCAAGTGCAACTAGAAGCTATTAAACCTGAACAAGATTTGCATGCAGCACTTGCCCAACAAGCAACAGCCACCTCAGAAGCCAGAGCACGCATCACAAAAGCACAGGCAGAAACAAAAGCCACCAGGCTTGAAACCGAGGCTGAAGCTAATAAAATTTCTACGCTTGCAAAAGCAAGAGCTGACGAAGTTGAACTTCAAGGTAAAGCAGCTGCCAGCGCGCTCGAAGCCAAAGGAAAAGCGGAAGCAAGCGCGCTCGAAGCTTATGGTGCCTCTTTAAACATGGCTTTAGAAAAAAACCCACAGAATGCCGCAGCGATATTAATTACGGAAAAAATAGCCAAACAATTTAAGCGCGCAAACTATAGCATAGTGACGCCAAATACTTTTTTAGCTTACCAGGCCAAGCATTGGCTTCGCTATTACCACAACCGCCCCAAGAACAAGAATCGCCTCAACCATCACCCAGAGATAAGCAACAAGGGTCCCGAACACCAGTACATAAACTTGGTAGGCCACCTCTGTGATAAGATAAGTTTGATTGCTATAGAGTATGAGAGTTAAAAACCTTCGGGATAAGTTTCTGGCAATGCTTCTTGGTATAAATCCGCTTTTTTATCCAGTGGTAGTAGCGCATGAGTTTCATCAAGATGAATCAGGGCGTCAAATTGGTGTGGTAATTTTGAGAAAAAATAATGGCTCATGCGTTCTGTTTCTGGCCGATAAATAACGCCAATGGCACGCTGTAATTGTGATGAAGCTAATAAATGCATGAGTCGATTTTCATCGCGCAAATTTAACAAGAAATTTTTTTCTTTCAGCTGATGAAACAAATATTCATAACTACCGGGGATTGGCTCTTGCACCTTTTTCTCTGCACAAGGCCCATCCCAATAAGAAGCCGCCGTAACTTTTCCAACAGCGGTTGAAAACCCTAGCAGAAACGAAGAAGTATTAAAGCGTTCGCGCACCAACTGACCCAAATTAACTTCTTGCCGCTCACTCATTTCCGTTGCTCTTGCATCGCCAACATGGGAATTATGCGCCCAAACAATGAGCTTCGCCGGCTTTTGCGAAAGCGTTTCTAAATGCGCCATAATATTTTGCAATGTATCCGCCATATGCTGATCACGAATATTCCATGTCACGTGATGCGCCTCAAAAAGTGCACGATAATAAGCTTCTGCATTTTTAACGACGCGAGCATTTTGCATGGCATAAAACTGTTCATCACTTTCAGGGAAGCGGGATTTTATATCATGATAAGCTAAATGTTGTAGCTCTAATAACTGTTCCGTAACTTCTTTAAGGCAAGATTTTTTCAATCTATGCTCAAGAAGATAACTATAAATTTGTGGATCAGCATGCGCATGATCAAAGCAAGCATAACGTTGGATCGCATTTTGCGCTGCCTCTGGATGATGGATTTTTAAATAAGCAATCACTGCTTGAGCAGCCTCATGCAAACAATATAAATCTAAACCATAAAAACCAACTTTTTCTTCTTGCAAAACCACTTGATCATTATATTCGCGCAAATCCTTTAAAAAATTAGGCACAAGATGATTCCGCCACATCCATGAAGGGAAACGCTTAAACGCCTTTAATGCTTGCAGTGAATTTTCTACGCGATCTTTTCCTTGCAAATAAGCATGGATAGGATAACAACTGGTCCAATCACCTTCTATAGCAATTGCCTGAAAGCCTTTATGTTGAATCAGATATTGGCTAAGCTGCATACGAACTTGGTAAAACTCCGCCGAACCATGAGTTGCCTCCCCCATTAATACTAGCCGAGCATCGCCAATCATTTCCACAATATGCTCATAGGTTTTGGCGCAAGCAAAATCACAAGGATATATGACTTCTTCTAGCAGACTGATTAATTTACTTGAGATATTTTTCATTTTCATTAATAAATAAAAATAATTTGTGCAACGAATATGCCAATTAAACTTCTTGGCACAAGAGTTGCTTTGGTGGTTTTTTAATTAAAAAAGGAAAAGTTATGCTGCCAATTAACCCAGAAACCATTTGTTTCCTTATTAACAAAGCCCGTCAATTTCAAGCAAAAGAAGGCGTGGTCATTCCTGATGAGCCTTTAAGCCCCGCGGAAGACTGGGCGCTGCAAATTCTAGCGGATCAAAAAGATGATCCCGTCTATCAAGAATTTAAAGCTGTTATTAATGACTTAGAACCAGATCAATTATCAGCAGTTGTCGCTTTAATGTGGATTGGCCGCGGCGATTTTGATAAATCCGAATGGGAAGAAGCCAACCAAGTTGCTGTTCAAGAAAGAACAATTCCCACGGCTGATTATCTCATCACAACGCCTTGTGTTGCAGAGTATCTTGAAGAAGGACTAAGTCAGTTTGGTTACCATTATGAGGAATAAGCTATGCGCTTTCGCAACGCTTGCCCCTTACTTCATTGGCATGGTTATTGCATTTTCTCAATAGAGATAAAGCAAACTTGCGTAAGCGTCACATGCTCATAGCAAGTTACGGTACAAAGCCAAAAATTAATTCTCTGTTAACGGTAGTTTATTTTGTTTAAGTGAAATAATTTAAGGCTAGGTATTTAAACAGCATGGGTAATACGCTTACATTTATTTATTAACACAGAGGAGAACTATTATGACTGGTACACCTGAAGGCGGAAAAAAAGCGACTGAAACTCGTGGTCAAGAGAATCTACGCGAAGCAGGACAAAAAGGCGGTCAAGCCTCAAGCGGGCATAAACCGATGGAAACACGCGCTCAAAGAGAAGGCAAAGGCATACAGGATGCCGCTTCTGACATCGGCCGCAAAGGCAGTGAAAGCTCTCAAGGCGGAGGCCGCCGCAAAGAAGAGGATAAATAATCTTCTAACCGCTCAAAGAATCGAGCGGTTTTTTTTATGATTGAAAAGCTACATTATTAATAAAGAAACTGGCAAGTTAAAAAGCTTTAACTTGCCAGAGGTATTTAAGAAGTAAACAAAATAAAAGATGGTTTATTTTATTTTCATGTTGACGTTGAAAGTGACTCAAAGCTAAAGCCCATGATTTCCTCTGCTCGAATAGCTTGCCCCCCTTGAATAAATTGGCTCCAAGGCACCACCCCTTTACTGGTTTTAACTACAAGTCCAGCGTTAGTAGCCACACCTGGATTCTGAGAAGCAAACTGGAAGAGAGAGCGCGCCCCAATCCCATTGAACCACCAAGCACCATTTCGGTCTGGAGTAAAGCCAAATGCCGGCAAATCAAATAATACCTTTACACCCTCGTTAGTTGGCACTAGATTTGCTGGGGCCTCAAAAGAAGTAACGGCCAACATGTTTTGCAACTGTCCAGAATTAGAACCTGCCAATACTTTTACAACCTCTAAAAACTCGGCGGGAGGCAAAGCTCGAAGCTGAGAAGGAAGCGAGGCTTCATCTATAACCTCGCCCTCTGGTACACTAATCATGGGCAAGACGCTTCCTAGAGAAGCCCCATTGACGCCAGTAAGGTTTAACGCGCCGTTAATCGTCCTGAGCCTTGCCCATTCCAAATTCGCCTTAGACCCTGGCTCTAAGGACGTGATGGGTCTATCAATCCTTTGCCAAGTAACATCGTTAACCCTCAAAGCATAAGCAGAAATCGAGCTAAATGCCATCGTGCTTAAAAATAATCCTGCCAAAAGACGTTTCGAAGGTATCATAGTAATTTCCTTATTTATAAAAAATAATCTTCTTTAATCTTAACACATTCTTTTTCAGTAAAAGCACTTTTTAATCAATGGATAAAAAACCGCATCAGTTATATTGCTGCTGCATAATGCGTAATGGTGGTAAAGCTTTCTAGAGCCTCTGGGGTCAGGCTTACCCTCGGGACCCATAAGCAGAAATCGAACTAATGGGCACAAAAAAATATTTAAAAGCTATCGGTTATGTGTTAAAGTTTTATACGCTTAGTGAAGTATCCTGACTTTAATTTTTCTGGCACTGAAGAAGCATTAAGCCTCCAACCTAGCATTTAAAAAAGATAAGAATTTGTAATGAAGCCACGCATATCTTGCGTCGTTTATGGCATCAGTGGCAAACCACTCAGCACTATTAAACAGGAATAAACCCATGCGCCATTTTCCGAAAGCAGAGCTACATGTTCATTTAGAAGGTACTGCAACGCCGTCATTAATAAAAAATCTTTCGCTAACAAAAGGTATTGAGCTTAATCCTAAAATTTTTTCTACGGATTTATCGCGCTTTGTCTGGAATGATTTTGCAGATTTCCATAATGTTTTTGAAGAATTCTTTAAAACGATTACTTCAAAAGACGATTATGCCCTTATGGCCTACCTTTACCTTGCACAATTAGCACAACAAAATTGTGTCTATGCTGAGCTTATTGTTGCCCCCTTCCATGCCATACAAAGAGATATTCCTTATGAACACATGCTTCAAGGATTAAGCGATGGCATAGAAAAAGCTCGTGCAGAGTTTGGTATTGAAAGCAGAATTTTGATGGCTCTCATGCGTCATTATGGACCAACCATGGCAATGCATGACATTAAGCGAATTACTGAGCAATGCCACCCTTTAGTCGTTGGTATAAATTTAGTGGGTGATATTACGCAATATGAAATTAAAGCATTCGAACAGGTTTTTGATCATGCGCGTAGCAAAAATCTTCATCTTAGCTGCCATGCCGGCGAAATTGACGGCGGCCCCAAAGAAATGTGGCAAGCCATAAATATACTTGGCGTTGAACGTATTAGCCATGGTGTTTCTTGCCTAGAAGATTCAAAGCTCGTAGAGACTTTGATTGAAAAACAAATTACTTTAGAAGTTTGCCCTAGCTCAAATGTCATTTTAAAGATGTATCCTAGCTATGCCGAACACCCCTTAAGAAAATTAAAAGATGCAGGTTTGCTATTAACCTTAAACACCGATGACCCTGGTTTTTTTAATATCAATCTCACGCATGAATACATCGTAGCGCAGCAATATTTTAATTTTTCAGAACAAGAATTACTTGCCGCGACGCAGCAAAGTATCCGCGCTGCTTTTATTGAAGAACCATTGAAAAGAAAGCTATTAGAAAAGACTAACTATAAATTTACTTTCTAAAAGCTAAGCTTTTGTTTTTTTATTCTGAGCAAGATTTTTGCTATCCGTTATTAGCTCGGCCTTTAAAGAGCCACATGCATTACTTGAAGAATATACTTCATTTTTGCCATCCCTGGACACCATGAATTTCTGCTTCCATGCAGGAACAATGATACTTTCAATTTTTGTGCGCAGCTGTGATTAGTAGTGAAGCTCCTGCAGAGATTTATCTTCTTGATCTGCTTCTCGCAATAGCTCAGTTTTTAACTCCGATATATGAAAATGAGTACGGGTATATTGAGCAGCATCAGTCATTGCTGCATGATAAAAGAGCGGAGCTACTGAGAATATTGAAGTGTTTTCTTTAGTCCCTTTCACTAGCTTAATCACTTCGCTTTTAAAGCTGCTGCGGCTTTCTGCAGTTTTTTGTGAAGAAAAAAAGCTCATCTCTGCATAGGCTCGCTTAGAGAAGCCATTGATTATTATTTTGTGTTTAAAATAAAACTCCTGCTTCTGCGTAAGATCTATTACTTCTAGTTCTGTTAATCCAGTCAGCTTGCTTATAATGATGAGCTTAATTTCATGAGGTATATCGGTATAGCCTTGGCGATATCGTAGCAAAACTCTAATTCTTTCCCCATGTTTCATCCATGCCCGTGCTTGAGGGATAGTAAAATCATAGCTTTTTACTAATTGATATAATTGAGTAAGTTTCGGCAGGAGCCGCTTATCGGCGCCTAAAACTTTTCTATCGTTTTCAGGAAAGCAGCTAACAAATTCAAGAGCTAATATATTTCGGGCCAATGGATTTTTTATTTGCATAAGTCCAATAAAAAATTTATGGTAAGGGTCTTCTTCTCGTCTAGAAACTTGCAGATATAACTCTTCTGCTAGTCTTATGTAATATTTGAAGGTATCTCCGTTAAATGGGGGCATACTGCTAATTCGCTCTAAAGCGAACAAATAAAATTGTAGCACTTCTCGACTGTTAAACTGATAATCAGATTCCCACGAGAAAAAAGCATCGAGTATTTCCTTAGCTGGCTCGTTATATACAATTAGGTCTTTTAATAAGTTTAAGCACCCCCTTCTAGCAATTGGAAGGTAATGGAAAACTCTTTTTAAATCTAGTTTATGGCTAAATGAAATTTTAATTAAATCCTGAATAGGGATATCATGTTTTTGTTTCGACAAATCACGTAGTAAAACAAAATACTGGTGAATAGCTAACTCGTCCTGGTAATGAGTAATCATTGTTCCTATCGTGTCATTGTCATCATTTTGCTGTAGCAAAAGCCCTAACAAGTCTTTAGCTGGTATCCCTTGTGTTAATAAATTATTTAGTGAATTCAAATAACTTTGTGTGGTTCTTGAGTCTTGGTATCGAGCAATAACCATTCCCAGATTCTGGCTATAGCCACGCCGGCCACCAAATTGCATTTTAAATAGCTGGAGTCTTTCTTGTGGAATGGTATTTTCTTCGAGCTTGCTTAAGAAAGCTTGGTATACATCTGGGCAACCACTCGTAAGAGAGATAAGTTGTTGCACAATAGCTTCATTGGAAAATGGCATAAAGTTACCCTTTTAAATTTTATTAGTTATTCCTTTTTATGAAGAATTGATACTTGTTTTGCTCTTACAAGGTGTAAATTTAGCTTTTTACAACGTAGAGAGGTTTATTGTTACATAAAAACTTTAAGGTTTCCTTAAGTCCTTAAGTCTATATCAATACGGACTCTGTGGGGTATGAAAATGGTGGGCACGCGCTGTAGGGTGGGCAAAGGAGCGCTAGCGACGTGCCCACCAAAGCGGTAAAAAAAGCCCCTTGCATAGCATTTCATACCCCACAGAGCAATACGGATCCCTGCAGGGGGATTTTATTAGCGTTGTCAACCTGAGCGTCAGCGAAGGATGACATAAATTTTAGAAAATCCTACCTCACAGAGCAACACGGCTTCTTGTAATGGTCAAGCAGTGCAGAGCAAGTAAGCCCTTCGTGACGCGGTATTTTTCCATCGTTCATTTTTATTAGTGAGAATCTAGTTTTTAATGCGATCACAGAGCGGCCCAAGTTCGGCGTCATCTCGGAATTTAGCTTTTTTTAGCAGGCTTGCGAACTTAGAAAGCCTTAACATCCAGGATCCAACTAGTGCTGGTAAAAAGTTGGTACATCAAGGGGAAAGTAAATTTGGCTCGCATCACGCAAACCCTTGCTAGAACTGGTGCTGAAGAGAGGAATCGAACCTCCGACCTACTGATTACGAATCAGTTGCTCTACCAACTGAGCTACTTCAGCATTTTGAACTCCGTCGAAAAGGACTGCCAAGTAACCATCCCTGGACTTCACACTGCCCGCACTTCCCTGTGCGGGCGTTCGCTGGCGAAAAGCTTTCGCTTTTCGAATTCCCAGCTCACCTGAGCTACTTCAGCATTTTGAACTTCGTCGAAAAAACTGCCTGACAACAAACTGCTATTTTAACAAGTTTGACCCTTTTAAGGAATACCTGTTGCAAGATTTTCAGCCATGAACCAGAGCCAAAACGGTTAAGGCGCGGGAAAAGCGGCAAACTTGCCGAACCCTGTTATTTCAGCGTGCAAGCAGCCTAGTTCTAAGCTTTTTTCACAAACTGGGATTTCAACTGCATAGCGCCAATACCATCAATTTTACAATCGATGTCATGGTCGCCCTCAACCAAACGAATATTCCTAACTTTTGTGCCCACTTTAACAACAGCAGATGAACCTTTTATTTTTAAATCTTTAATGACTACAACGCTATCGCCATCTTGAAGCACATTACCATTCGCATCTTTAATCACGCGTGCATTGTCTTCTACCTCCCCTACATTATCCCTTCCCCATTCATGCGCACATTCTGGGCAAATAAATAACAAACCATCTTCATAGGTATATTCAGAATGGCATTTAGGGCAACTAGGTAGTGTACTCATCTTGTTTATCCTGTTTTGATAATGCCAGGCACCGCGCCTGACACTGCCTTTGGTTTTACTCTGTTGGGTGCGCTATTATAGCCGATTTTGCTGAACCAAGCCTTGCGCCAGCTCTTGCTTGATAAGTTTCATAAACTTTATGAATAAGCAAACCTGCAAAAATTGCACAAGCGGCAAATACCAGCGCAGCGCCCACCACTGGCCCCGTAATAGGATTTGCGCATAATAAAGCCACACAACCGCCCGCAAGCGCTAGCGCGCTACCGCTGACAGACAAGACTTTCTTCACCACACTCGTGCGGCTATATTTTGTTTCTAACTTGTGTTCGATGGCGTTAATTTTATTGGCAAGTTTTTGCTTTTCATCGTGTAGCGCCCTAACCTTGCCCTTCAATCTTGTCACGCGATTTGCTAAATCTTGAGTTTCGATAGTTAACTTGCGCGACCATGCTAGTTTTTCTGCCATTTCTGTAGCGTTTTCACCACCCGTTGCATCTTGCAACACATGCGCTTTTAATTCCGCTTTTTTGACGTCAAGCTCTTTTTGGCGCCCTTCTAACTTTTGTAGCTTTCTTTCTAACACTTCAGCGGTGACATTAAACTCCTTACGCAAAGGAATAAGCCTTTTTTGTAGACAATGCCTACGATGGCAAATTTGAAAAAGCTCAATAGTTGATTTAACAAATTCAAAGCCACGCCGAACAAGATAAAGCGGCGGCAATAAGAGTTGCCCCACAAGAAATGCTGTTGTAAGCAAACTTGTAACTAACTCTTTTAACTCTTTTTTGCGAATGGTGACTTCTTCGTTATTACAAATAGCCACCAGGCATTTAAAAGGAATAAACAATGCCGGCAATGCCGATAAACCGATGCCACAATACCCCAAATCACTAGAAAGAGAATCAAGGTTAAGCGCAGCATGAGCATTTAATGCTAACGCCATTTCAATACCAGACACTGTAAACTCGCGCCCAAGCTCTGTGATTTTATGACCCAGTGCAAGATTATGTGCAGCACGCTCATTAGTTTCTTTTTCATCAGCAGCTCTGAGCGAAATTTTTTCTAATACTAACGGCTCGCAAGCTTCCTTCACCAGCTTAACAAAGGCAATATGTTCATGGCTGGTCTCATGCTGATCGTAAGCTTTTTGCCGCGCCAGGTATTCTTTATAGCTAAGCTTATGCTGGAGAGAAAGCAAATCATTAAAAGCCTGAAATCGATAAAGCCTCTTTGCTAAAATATTATGCTCATCATCAAAGTGTGGCTTAATAGGCTCTTCCACTTTAGCTGCAACATTAAGCTCATTTTTTGTATCTTTTGTCACCATAAACCTCTCCTTGGTTTATTTTCTAATACACTCAGTTACGGTACCGTAGGCGGTGCCGTAAATTTAATAACAGATTGCCCCAATCTTTGCTGGTAAATAACCATATAAGCAATCACATTTTTAACATAATCACGTGTTTCATGCCAAGGTAAAGTATCTACCCAAATATCGGCTGGCATTGGCTGAGAAGGAATATAAGTCCGCAAACGACCAAAGCCGACGTTATAAGCTGCTGTCGCAAGAAAAACATTTCCTTTATAGGCTTGTAAAATTTTGTTCAAATAAGCGGTACCCAACTGAATATTAGTCGTCGGCTCTGTCAATGTTTTAGGAGTAATTTTTTGGCCACGCGCCGCTAGACTTTTTGCGGTAGTTGGTAAAAGCTGCATTAAACCTAATGCCCCCGCACCCGATTGTGCCTTAGGTGCAAAAGCACTCTCTTGACGAATTACCGCATAACTCCAAGCGGGGTCCATTTGACGCTGACGCGCTGCAGCCAAAATAGATTGCGAATGCAGCAATGGAAAACGCAAACTTAAATCATCTTGATGGGCTGCTTTAGACGCCGTAAATAACGCTTGATTCGTCCAACCCCACTGTTGAGCAAGTTTTGCCGCATAATACAATTCCTCTGGATCCATTTTTTGCAAAGCAAACTGCCATTCTGCATTGGCTAATCCTGGCATATCCAAAGCATAAAGTTCATAAGCTCTCTGAATGCCGGGTTTTTTAAACACTTGCATCATTGCTTTTTCATTCAATGCAGCAGTGCTGCCTTGCACGCGGTAAGGCTTGCGTAGATGTAAACTTGCCATCAGCGCATAATAATGGCGCTCTTGAGCTAACTTTGCATACTCCACTTGCGCCAATGTTGCCTTGCCCAGTACTTCATTTGCTCGGGCACTCCAATAACGCCAAATCGGCGTATTTTTTTCATCCTGGGGCAAATCGTCAATTTTTGCCAACACTGCTTTCCAATCACCATTAAAAATTGCGGTCCGGATACGCCACTCACGCACTTTTTTATCAGCCGTTTTACTATTCACTTGATCCAGCCAGCGCGAAGCGCCTGGCGCATGCTCTGCTGCTAAATCTAGCGCAATGGCGCGAGTTACTTGCTGCTGTTGATCAGAAGTAAAGTGATGGGATTGGCTTAAGCTTTGCCACGCATTGATTGCTTTGGCAGAGTCATCTTTAGCTAAATCTTGCAAAGCGTCGACAATAATACGATTGCTATACATATTGTCATTATTAACTAATGGAGGCCGCATTACTAAGTTAGGCTCTTCATTAGCGCGGCGCCATACATCTACCCAACCACGTTGGTCTTGTGGCAATAACGCAGCAAGGTAGGGAATTAAAGAAAAGTTTTTCGCATCAAAAGCTAATTGTAATCTTTGCCAAATTAAATCTGATGTTAGCTTACCTTGCTGTTGCGCAAGGCTAAATACAGGCCCACAACTATCAGGTAATTTCTGTCCCGTAAGCCACACTGCGGACAACTCACTCCAAATTTGATTGGCTTTTCCTGTTGCAATTTTTGCCTGCCACGTTAGACAGACAATATTTGGATCAATACTCGGTGCAGAATATGTAAAAAATAATGGCCATTGTTTTTGTTGCGCTAATACTTGCAACCATTGCGAGCGTAATCGAGTAGCAATTAAGGTATCTTGATATTGCTTTAAAAAATTAGCCACTTCATTTTCAGGCAAACTAGGTAGACGCGGCAATAACTCAGCATAAACCAAATAAGGATAAAGCGGATAATTTTTGAGCTGCTTGGCTAAAGAAAAAAAATAAGCTTTTTTATCTTGCTGCAAAGCTTGCCGTGCACGCAAATAAAGTTCACGCTGATCTTGTAGCGTTAAAGCTGTTGCTGCAAAACTTGCAAAAGAAACAAGGCTAAGGAAAACCAGTGGAAATATCTTTTTAAACTTTGTATTTTTCATTGATAAATAATGTAAAAAAGGCTGCCCTAATAATAACTGCAGCAGCCTTTGACGACAAGTCATCGCTTTTGATTAAGCTTCAGAAGCAGTATGTACGCCGTTAAACCATGCCAAAAGAATATAAGGCACTAAGGTAAAAGCAGTAATAAAGGCGCTGACTAAGCCTAACGAATGATCTTTGGTAGGCACTTGAAAAGCAGCCGTATAGCCAAATAGTGCAAGTAAAGCAAATAATAGAATCGGCACATAAAACATGCTTTTTTCTAGCCTAACATTTTGATAATAATTGTGACGATACCAAGTCAGTGGCAAAATCACGAGTGTCATTATCATAAACACACCAAACCAGCCGATGAAGTTGTGGATTGGCACACCAAAGTATTCACCACCGTTCGTCCAAATCCAAACTTGTGCAACCGTTGAGTGCAAAGGGTCGGTGCCAAGATCTTTAAGCGTTAACAAAAATCCTGTTAATAGCGCAAGCACTAACAAATTGGACTTGTTGAGCAGTTTTTTTGAAATTGCCAACAAAATAAAATGCCCCGTGTAGAGCAAATAACCATAGATCATAGGAATAAATAAGGGCACGCCATAAATCATACCCGGATCAGTTGCAGCATTGTAATGATATACGCCAAAAACCCAACCGGTATGCACGCCCATAAATTCTGCAAAATAACCTATGACCATAGCAAGAATGACATAGGTAACAGTACGTGCCACGCCCCAAATGCAACTAGAATGCAATAATATCGCAAGGAATAAACAGATATTACTGACCAAGGGATGACTAGGAATAAGATAGTGAATAATGCCACCAATGATAAGTAAGACTAAAGCAATATAATTGATACGGGTGAATTTTATCGACATAGAAATTTCCTTAATAATAACCATCCATTAAGTAGAAAACGAGAACAACTGCCTGGAGTATAACACAAGCTAAAAGATAATTTTCAAGCCCTAAATTGATGATTTTTATCACACATGGGATAATAAAACATCTGTTTTACTTAAGGGGTGTTTATGAAAATACTTATCGCAGGCGCAAGTGGTTTTATTGGCAAGCATTTAGTTGCTCAGTGGAAAGAGCAACATGAAATTGTCGCCCTGGGAAGAAGTAAAACAAAATTAAAACAACAATTACCAGATATCCAAGCCATTGATTGGAATGACCTTGAGACACAAGATCCCCACACATTTGATATGGTAGTCAACCTAGCGGGTGAAAGCATTAATCATCTTCGCTGGACGCAACCCGTAAAAACAAAAATTTTACAAAGCCGCATTTATGCAACTCAAAGTCTAGTCAAATGGTGCTGCAGCAAGCCCAACCCTCATTTACATTTTTTAAATGCTAGCGCACTAAGTATTTATGGCCTTTATGAAGCTCGCTCCAATGTTTTAAATACGGAAAACAGCCCCATCACCTCTCACGAGGAATTCTTATCGAAAGTTGCGTTCATCTGGGAGCAGGAAGCTAAAAAATTAATTAACTGCCAAATTCCATTAACGATTATGCGTTTTGCTGTAATTCTGGGCCGCGATGGCGGTGCTTTTCCTAAATTAGCTTTACCTGCCAAGTTAGGCTTAGCCGCTCGTTTGGGTAGCGGCCAGCAACCTTTTGCTTGGATGGCAATCGATGATTTAATCTCAGCCATAGATTTTATTGTACGAGAAAAAATCTTGGGCCCTGTAAATATGCTGGCACCAGAAATTCCTAGCCAAGATGAGTTTTGCAAAACATTAAGTGAAAATTTCCATAGGCCTTATTTTTTAAAATGCCCTGCAAAATTACTAGAAACGTGTCTTGGTCAAATGGCAAAAGAAATGTTATTGAAAGGTCAGCTGGCAGCTCCAAGCGTTTTGCAAAACACAGGGTTTCGTTTTAAGTCTGATACCTTAGATAAGTTTCTCAAGCAGTAGACTTAAGCTTGCCAAGGTTATTCACTTTATATCTTTGCAAGCACTCTGCACATCTTAAATTTTCATGCTCTACAAAAGGCCGTACCCTGCGGGAACCAAGACTATTTCCAGCCTGCTTAAATTGCCAGCCTAATGCCCGAAACTACGGCCGTGAGGGAATAGTTATAAAACAATTTGTGTAGCCTGCATTATTAATCTTTTCTTAAGGCTATCCTGTTATCATCCTTTTAAGCCTGTGGCATGAAAATTTAGCATAGCCAACAGAGCAGTCGCGATTACGACACCTTAAAGAACTAGACAAGCCCTCATACTCGTGGCAGTAGTTCTTTTGGGCCTCCATAATCCATAGCCCACAAAGTTTTTTAACTTTGTGCATCAATCATAACAAGCTTAATCAAGACGGTTAGCAATCACAAAATTGAGGTAGAGTATTTTATGTATCGTGTCCCCGCCCAAAGTTCTCCACAACCGCAACCCATATATAGTGCACCATTAAGTTTTGCTCAGCCACAACAAGCTGGGTATGCAATACCTGGCTATCAAATACAGCAAGTATCAACAGCAGCGCAGCCCAGACTATATCTACCTCAGGTACCACAACAAGTGCCAGGACAGCTTACCTATATCCAACAGCAACAAGTCGCTTCACAACTATTTAGCTACCCTCCGCAAGCACAATATTCTATGCAGCCATTTGTGCCACAAGGCGCAATGCTGTTACCAACCTTTTACCCCGCTCAACCATTACAACCCACTCCAGCACAATTTGGATATTATGTTGCTCAACCACAATTTTTGCAGCAAGCTAGGCCTGATCAAACTGTAGCAGCGGCACAAACTGTTCAGGCGGCGCCTGATTCAAGGCCTTACAATTTGAATAGTCCCTATCGCTTAACATCCATATTTTCGCCAGCAGCACCACTTCCCTCACTCCCTAGGAGGCCATCATCTAGGCTTTTAGTACGGGAAGAACCAACCACAGAAACGTATGACTATTCTGCAGCAGCTGCCGCTGCCGTAACCACCGAAACAGCTGCTGCAGCTCCCGCAGCTGCCCCAACAGCCACAAGTGACGCAGCCCCCACGCCCGTCTTTTCTCCTGACAGCGAAAAGTTAGATCGCTTTAAACACTTTAAGCCTTTTAATCGCTGGGTCATGCTTGTATTAAATTTAGCAAAAATGAAATGGGGGCCCAATTTAAGTTTAAAGACAGAAGCATTACAAATTGAATGCACGAAAGCTGATCATGATGAGAAAAGACTTTTTGCTGAATTAACATCACTCGGATTCAGCCCACAAATTTCGGGAAGGACTATTACACTACCAGCCCAAAATTCAACTAAATTTTTTGACCATTGTGTATCTCATCTCAAAGAAAACGCAGACCAACTTAAAGAACAATTTAATCAAATCCTAGAAGTTGCTCAAATTCACACTGCTAAAAGCACCATAATTCACAAGGAAAAAGGGCTACCTGTCTTATGCATAAAAATTCCTGCCACTGAAGAAATCGAAAATTTTTTATATTCCATCATTAGCATGAAAGGTACCGAGAATCTAAGACTCATAAAAACTTCACAGGATGATAGTCACATATTCCTCTACGGCTGGCGACATTTGAGCAAACCGGCATTTACAGAACTTCTTGAACTAGCGCACACCTACAAAACAGAAAATGAAAAGAGCGCTGACCAGGCTGTACCACAAAGTGACGTTGCAGGCGCCGCTGAAACCACTAAAGTAAAACCTATTTCCCCACCAAGTCTAGTACCGACTCAAGGCACCGCTGACTCTGGCGAACGCCTTATCCCACTTCGTAATCGTCATTCTTCTGGACCAGCCCGTCAGTTCCTTTCTTGGACATTACAAGCAAAAAACTTCAAAGGCAACCAAGAGGCTTACGACCATTTTTATAATCTAGCAACAAATAGTCCAGCGATTGTCGGCGCACGAGGCCAGCAAGGAATAAAAATTACCCGTCAAGAAGGCGTTAAAATTAAATCTTTAAGTAAGATATTTGGTGACATGCGGGTTTATCTTAAAAAAGAAACCAAACCCGAGACTGGAGAAACGCTATATGTTACTGATAGAGTTAAGTTTAAGCATTAATAGTTACTGCAAAACATGATAACTTTGCACTTAACTAAAGCTCATACAGAGCTTGATAGAGCGCAGTGTTTTTGATTGAAAACAAGCGCTCTATCCTGCTAAGTTATTACCATGGTAATAAAACCACCACACCAATCGAAGGTAAAATTATTCCCACTGGCATAAAGCTAATGCCAAAATTTAAACCAAACATGTTAAAGCGCAAGCCCTCTTTCAAAGCAAGCGTTATCCCTAAGACACCAGCCAAAGAAAATTGATACCCCGTACCACTAGGCGCTTTAGCAAAAATGCGAGTGCCTAAAAAATCTTGCCCTAAAGCCGATGGTGGCAAAACCAAACCTAAAGCTGGAACTTGACGCGCTACATAAGCAATAAAGGTATTGCTATTGGGCCCCGGCCAAACGATATAACGATCCGAATAAGGATAACTTTTAACTGCATTCTCTATTTGTGGAATCAATGCCTTAGCTTGTTCACCTGAAACAGATAGTATCAGCCTTGGCTTATTACCAAACCAGTAACGATCGGGTAAATCCTTATTAACCACTAGCGAAGATTTCCCATAAAAAAGATACCAACCAATCACTTGAAAAGTAGTATATTGCTTTGCGTGCTCAGGTTTAATTGCTATCCAGACATGATCTGAGAACAAGCCACGCCAATTAAACGCGCGAGCAGCATAGACTTGTACCAAAGCGCCAGGATGATCTTGAGGCAATGGCGCAATATGTGCACTACCGCGAAAAGCACGCTGCCATGTCGTTGAGAAATCTACTTGTTGGGTCAACAATATATACAGTGGCCCAAGCAAAAACAATAAAAAGATAAAAATAACAATTCTCAAAGGAAATTTCTCTGTGTAAAAATTTTAACTTTACTATTTTATCGCTTTTCGTTAGATCTAACACCATACACTAAAAATATGCTGATAAATTAATAACACATATCAACCAAGCTTTCTTTATTAGGCATCATTTTTGCTTCTAATCAAATATCACCTTACCCATAAATGCTTATTCATGAAATATCTTACAAAAATATTTGCCTTATTTAGCTTACTTTTTATGTCATCAGCACTTTCACAAACACCTACTAGCAAAATTGACAAAGCAACTTCTTTGCGACATATCGCAAAAATGAACCGTGATGCGACTTTTATTGGACTTGGTGCCGTAGAAATTGGCCGTAGCTGGGGCATTGGCACAGCCACCGAGCGTCGCCCTCCAGACGAACAAACCGCAGCTGATGTTATTCACACTATATTAGATAGTCATATTAATGTTATTGACACCGCCAACTGTTATCACTTAAGTGAAAGCCGTATCGGAAAATATCTTGGTAATGCGCGCGCTCATATTATGTTAAATACGAAAGCAGGCGAGCATAATGTTTTCGCCAACAACAAGACATGTATAACACCCGCTGATGATAAACCTTATTGCGAAAACCCTGCTGCTGAATATGACTTTAGCAAAGCAGCTATCCGTCACGACGTTGAAGGGAGTTTAAAACGATTAAACACCGCTCAACTCGATACGGTATTTATTCATTTTGACGACAAACCTAAAAAAGTTATTGATAAAGGCGATGCAGTAGCAGAATTGAAACAACTCAAGAAAGAAGGAAAGATTCGCTATATCGGCGCCTCATTAGATGATGTAGCACAAACCACACGCGCAATTGAATCAGGAGATTATGATGCCATTGAAGTAGAATATAATTTATTAAATCAATCACAGCAAAACAATATTCGCTTAGCCCATCAAAAAGGTTTGGGCGTTTTTGTCCGCGGTGGTGTAGGAACTGACCTATTGACTGCTAAAGTTAAGCCTTACATTAATGACCCTAACCTTCCCTTTCGAAATCAGCTTATCCAACTACTGGCATTAACCCATAACGATTATGATCAACTAACCGCTTTAGCGCTAGAATTTTTATACGAAAATAAGAATATTGATTGTGTTGTGCTTGGGACTAAAAACCCGCAACATTTGAAAAAAGATATTGCGTTGCTTAATCAATTTAATCAACCAGAACTTTTAAGAAAAGCTATCGCAATCACAACTTCTCATCAAGCTAAATATTTTACTGTCAGCGTTGATCCATACTTTAAGAAAAAAGCTGCTAATTCCTAAGATCGCTGCAAGCTGATCATTGATGAATAGACCAGGGAACATTTGCCCTGGTCTAGATGATAAGTCAATGAGCAATTACCTTTAGCAAGAAAGTTTATGCTCATTACTCTCTGCGACTGATGAGTTCATTGGCTCAGCGGAATAAGTAGTAGCAACTTGGTCCGTGTAAAGCTGTTCGTTTACAGGCGGGAACATAAATGAAGGCCTTGGATTTACACTAGCAACTGGCGCTGGCTGTTTAGCAGGTTTAGTTTCAGCTTCTAGCTCAAGCGTAGACTTACTTTCATTCGCACTTAAAATTCCCCCAACAACTTTTTTAATCACAAATGCAAGGACATTATATTTGCCTTGCATGCACGCCCACTCAAAAAGTGATACAAGCAATGCTTTAATATCAAGCTCTTTATTTTTATTCAGCTCTGTTGCTAATGTAAAAGCTTCTGCAGGCGTAAAGTAAACACTTGCAGGTCGCCCTGCCCCACCCGACACCATCCTACCACCACCAACAGAATCAATAACAATCTGGAATTCCTCTTGCGGCGTAAAATAAACACTTTGTCTATTTTTTTGGGCAGCAGAACCGCCATAAAACATAAAGGTTTCTGGCGCTACTTGGCTTGTCACAGCGCTGACTTCATCTACTTCTGCCCCAGGCAGTTGAGCAGACGCAGTAAAATACACTCCTTCATCTTTTTCAGCCCTACCAGGTGCTTCTTCTTTAGCTGCTTCTGCAGCAGGTTTATCATATAAGTCTATTTGAGTTGTAATATCACTAACAGCGGTTTGTAAATCTTTTTTTTTGCTTATCGCCATCACCAAGAGTGCCTTATTTTCAAACCTTGTGAAAAGCGTGTAGTCAACGAAAGTGTAAAGAATCTCAGCAAGGTTTCTGTCTACTTCATTTTTAATCGTAAACGAACTCGCCAGATAGATAACATTCTCTAGAATACGCTGATGAATATTTTCAATATTAGGTACTTTACCTTCTTTGTTAATCTGAAAATTTTCTAGCAAATGAATTGTATTATGTAAAATTTGAAAAGCTAAAAGCGTTTGTATATCAAGATAATGGCTTAAATTATCATACCATGCCGTTTCATCCATTGTCGTCTGGCTATAAAATTGCACGAAATTTTTTACGCGTGATTTTAATTCACTAAAAGATACCGCCACCTGATTCTTAGCAAAAACTATTTTGCCTTCTTTTTTTTGCAGCGTATTATTCTCTATTGGGACAATCCCAGAAAGCTTGCCACGAATTGCTGCAGATTTTTCACCTGCTAATTTTCGGACCGCGGACAAATCAACAATCTCAAGCCTTCGAGCAATATCTTCGCCAGTAACTTTGGGAGATTTTTCGATCGCTGTCAGATAGTTAACATAAGCCTCGATAAGTTCTTGGCTTGCTGTATCAAGTGGTTGATTTTGGATAAGGCTATCGATAGCATGCAAAATCAGCTGTGAATTTTTTTTCATAAAAGGTGCATGCATTTGGCCGTATTCTTTCTTTTCCCCACCCCCCCTCAACAAGCTAAAGTGCGCTTCACCGATTTGTTTCTCATACTGAATATTTGTTTTAATAAGCGCATATAAACTCGCTAAAACAGCATTTGTTTTAAGCGCGCCTTGAAAAGCTGGACTGGCATCAAAATGGGCAAATTTTTCTTCAAGAATGGTATAGCACTTATCAAGACCTGGCATGAAATTATCCTTTTTTATCATTATTAAAAAGCAAACTTCTAGAAAAATTATAACCCAGCAATGCTTAAGAATTTATTAATTAAAACATGAAAATACAGGCGCATCTCGGTGAGACATGAAATTTGTTATAGGGTGGAAAAAGTGTTAAGCGAGATGCCTTTTTCAGCACGCAAGGGGGTCGTCGCTAGCGCGGCTTTGCCCACCCTGCAGAGTTAACATCAAGCCAAATCTTTTTGTGCATAATGCCAAGTATCTTCAGAACTTAACCGGTAGACCGCATCCACTTCAAAGGAACGTTGAGCCGAATCTGTAACAATCACATAGCGGATTTCAGTAGCGTTAACTCGCTGCAAGCAAAATGGTATGCTAGCTTTTTCCAGGCCCACAAAAGCTTGATCTGCTTGAAGCCAAGTTAATTTACAGGCACCCTCTTCTATTTCAAGATGATCAAAAAAAATTTGTAATGCTGACAACTGCTTTGCATAAGCCTGATCCGCTGACCAAGAGATATTTATTAAACGTTTTTGCATGTGTAGCTGTTCAGCCATACCTAAACAAAGCAGCATTAAACAGGCAATAATGACTAAACAAGCAAATAAAATATAAGCTTGTTGCTTTACCATGAACGCCACCCGAAAGCTGCCTTAGAAAACGCGATTGTTAATGGCCAGGTTAATTTCTGCCGACCATTAGCAAAACTAATTTGTGCTTGTAAAAACTTTTGAGCAGAATCTATTTTTGCATAAAAACCTGAAATATCACGTACCAGCTCAACAGGCGCAGTTTCATCCGGTATCGTTAAGCGATACATACCATAACCATCAGATTCATTCTTCATCACAAACCACAAATTTGTCTGCCAATGCGCAATACGCCATGATGAATTTGCTTGAATTGGTAAGCTCAGATAATACCGATCTTTTTGCCGCGTTAACGAATTTAACTTTAATAGCTGAGCTTCACGATGATTACTTAACAGAACTTCATCACCTTTTTTAAAGGTATTCGTCAATAAAAAATATCCACTCTTGTCAGCATCATATTGCAGGTGATAAAACGGTAACATGATATTTTCAGAAATAATAACTGAACTATCCGGTAATAATTTTTTTATTACGGCAGAAGGTAGAATTTGCTTTAAGGCAGCATCATTGTTTGGATAAATCTTTATTCCTAAAGAAGTTAATAATGGGCGCGACAAGTTATTTTGTATTTGAGCGCTTGCTTGAAATTGCAAACACCCCAAATCACCAACCGTAGCGAAAGCTTGCTGCCAAATTCGACTTATGCTGATTGCCTCATCATAAATCATTTGCGAATTTTGCTGCGCCTGATGATTTTTACTTACCGATACTAACAAACTGATACAAACTAATACCAACGTCATACCTAAAGCAGTGCTAATCAGTAATTCAACTAATGAAAGCCCACGAACAGAAGATTTCATTACTAAAACCCATGTTCTTTTAACGCCCAAAGTACATGTTCTTGTACAATTGCTGAAGGATAAGAAAGTTTTGCTTGCAAGGCTTGAGTAATTTCCTTTGAGCTTGGTGCATTGCCTAATGCAATTGCAATATTACGTAACCAAGATTCATAACCAATCCGACGAATTGCACTACCTTCGGTCTTTTGTAAGAACTCTTCTTCACTCCACTGAAATAGCTCCAACAAATCCGAGTCGAGTAAACCATGGCGCGGTTGAAAGTCCGGCTCTGATGAGGGTTTAGCATAGCGGTTCCAGGGGCAAACTAACTGACAATCGTCGCAGCCATAAATGCGATTTCCCATCGCCTTACGAAATTCAAGCGGAATAATGCCTTTAAACTCAATGGTTAGATAAGAAATACAGCGACGAGCATCTAACACATACGGCGCAACAAACGCTTGCGTGGGACAAACATTTAGGCAAGCTTTACAAGAACCACAATGATTTTTGACCGACTCATCAACAGGCAACGGCAGATCCGTATAAAGTTCACCCAGAAAAAAATAAGAGCCTGCAAAGCGATTAATTAAATTCGTATTTTTACCTTGCCAGCCTAACCCTGCTTTTGCTGCCAGAGGTTTTTCTAACACAGGCGCACTATCGACATAAGCACGATAACCAAATGAGCCCACCTCTGCAGTAATTTTTTCTGCTAATTGCATGAGCTTTTTCTTTAGTACTTTGTGATAATCACGACCTACCGCATAGCGTGAAACAAAAGCTTTATTAGCATCATTTAAAATAGCAATCGTTCTTGATTCTGGCGGTAAATAATCCATGCGCACAGAAATAATTCTTTGCGTACCCGGTACAAGCTCCGCAGGGCGCGCACGTTTTGTGCCATGCTTATGCATAAAATACATTTCACCCGCATAACCACGCTCAAGCCACTCATCTAAATGTGCTTCTGCCGTTTGTAAATTCGTATCGGTAATACCGACTTGCTGAAAACCAAGCTCAATCCCCCATTGCTTAATTTTTTCAGCTAAAGCTTGCCAATTAGTTATTTGCATATCAAAAATTTTGGGTACGTTAAGTCTATTATTTCACAAAGAATTGAGACATTGAAAGAGCTTTTTGCCACTAGTTATTTAAGCTCGAGAAGTATAACGAATGATAAAACGTTCTAATGCAGCCCATGGATCGCCTAAAGTATTATTTTTAACCATACGATCAATATTGGCCATAGCTTTTAGCATAGAAGGCTGGCTGCAACCACGCTGCAAAGCCATACGATATAAGGGTTTACGCTTTTCCCATACACCTAATTTTTGGCAAGCTTCCGCAAAATTGCGCTCACCCATAGCCGCTATACGAATCAAAATACGCACATCTTTTAACAAAGCGCCAAATACCAGCATAATTTCGGCATCTGTTGCTTGGAGGCTACGACTAATTCTTAAACAGCGAGCTGTGTCCCCCTGCAAAAAAGCTTCGTTCAGTTGAAATACATCAAAAGATGCCTGGGGTAATACTGCTTCAAGAATTTCTTCAGGTGTTAAAGGCGCTTGATGCCCTGCGTAAATCAATGCTAATTTTTCTATAGCCTGGTCAGCATATAACAAATTTCCTTCTGTTAATTCTGCAAAAACTTTTAATGCTTGCAAAGAAGTTTTAAGCTGATGTTTAGCAAGCCTTGCAGATAACCATTGTGGCAATTGATCTGAGCCAATTGGCCAGCATTGTACAACCACACCAGTTGCTTCGAGCTCTTTAAAAAATTTTGTTTGCATCATGCTGCTATCAAGCTTAGCGCTTAATAGCAATAATATTGCATTTGGACTAGGCTTTTGACAATAGGCTTGTAAAAAATTTGCTAAACCTTCTGAAAGTTTGGAAGAAGCAAGGGAAATTTCCACTAAATTTTTTGCTGAAAAAAGTGAACTCGCATAAAGCGCTGACTGCAGTACTGCTAAATCTATATTTTGTGAATCAAATCGTTGACGCTCTAAATAACCCTGTGCTTTGGCTGCTTCAAATAAAGCCGTACGGCACTCACTTAGCTGCAAAGGTTCATCGCTGGTGATCCAGTAAAGCGGCTGCAAAGATTTTTGCAAGGAACGATGAAAAGCATCCGCATTAATTTTCATAGCAATCGATATTAATAAACAAACACCGTTTAAGTTTCCCTTGCTTGTTCAATTGCTTTAGTGACATTATGTCCGCTTAACCTGAACATAATTTGGCTAACAACATCTTGCTGCAATTGTTCGATTAAGCCAGGCTGTTGATTATAATTGGTTAGCAATTGACCCGAGGTTAAAGTATAGCTTGTGCTGCTTTCAACTTGTTGGTTTGGTACAATAACTTTGCCGCTTGCATCTCTTACATCAAATACCACAATATAATGCAAAGAATAAGTACTGGTTTGCCCCGTTGTACTTGTAGCTTGCAACACAGGATTTGTATTAATCTGTGAAATAAACAGCGTATATTCTGCATGTGTTGCATCTTTAACCGTCGTTACGCCTGCATGATTTAAAACTTCACTAAGCTTCCTTATTAGTGGCTCGTAAGGCTGAGAATAGCTCACATAGATGTTTTGGAAACCTGGCGCCAGCGGGAATTTTCCACGCAGATGAAAACCACAAGCGCTCAGCAAAAAAACTAAACTTAAACAAAGCAAATAACGAAAAACATATTGGCGCGAAGTAGTTTTAAAAAAGTTAAAAAGCTGCATAGTTAATATAGCCAATTAAGAAAAATTTATCTTGTCGTTTTGAGCTGTTCAATGCTTGTCAAAATTTTTTGGCGAAAGCTCTGTGGATTTTCGATAGTTGAAAATACCAACTGATCCCCACCCACACCATTCACGATAATGTCGCCATAACCCAAAATTTTCCCTAACAGCGATTGCTGCATCTGCACACTTTCAACACGCGTAAGCGGAACATCCCAGGTACGTCTAAAAAACAAGCCGCGTTGTAAAATCACCCGCCCTGTACTTAATGCATATGCCGTGCCCATATAACGAATAAGCACATCTGCAAAAAGATAAATAATAATAGCAATACCGACATAATTTAAGAGAAATAAAAAGTGTTGATGCAACATAAAAAATGTAATAGCAATAGAAACAAAAACAGGCCAAACAAAAATGATCCAGTGTAGCTCACTTTGATCTAACCATTGCTCACTAGGCATTAAGCTTGCATCTATATTACTCATAACTCTCCTTTGCCAAGATATGGTACTAATACAGTGGGAATTTTAACGCTACCATCAGCTTGCTGATAGTTTTCTAAAATTGCGACCAGGGTGCGCCCGACCGCCAAACCAGAACCATTCAAGGTGTGTAAATATTCGGGTTTATTGCTTGCTGGATTGCGCCATCTTGCTTGTAAACGTCGCGCTTGGAAATCTTTAAAATTACTGCAAGAAGAAATTTCCCGATATTTTTGCTGTCCTGGCAACCATACTTCTAAATCATAAGTTTTGCTCGAGGCAAAACCCATATCGCCCCCACAAAGTAAAACACGGCGATAAGGTAATTCAAGCTGCTCAAGAATTGTCTCTGCATGGCTTGTTAATGCCTCATGGGCTGCTTCTGATTGATCAGGCGCAACAAACTGCACTAGCTCGACTTTCTCAAACTGATGTTGGCGAATTAAACCACGGGTATCTTTTCCATAAGAGCCTGCTTCGCTACGAAAACAAGGCGTATGCGCCACATATTTTTTAGGTAATTCTTCTACGGCAAAAATCGTATCTCGCGCCAAGTTAGTCACTGGCACTTCAGCCGTAGGGATTAAATATAACGCTGGCTCATTGTTGGTTTTAAATTGATCTTCTTCAAACTTTGGCAACTGACCTGTGCCATACAGCGACTCAGCATTAACCAAATAAGGCACATAAACTTCTTGATAACCATGGGCATTCGTATGCAGATCTAACATAAATTGAATTAACGCACGTTGCAATTTCGCTAAAGGCCCATGCAGTACCACGAAACGCGCAGAGGCCAGCTGTGCGGCTTTATCAAAATCAGCCCAACCTCGTGCCAGTGCTAAATCCACATGATCTTTTGGCGTAAAATCAAACGCACGTGGTTCACCCCAGGTTTTGATTTCTAAATTATCATTTTCATCTTTACCCAAAGGTACGCTAGCATCAGGCATATTAGGAATGCGCAATTGTGCATCACGAATTTCAGCTAATAGGGCCGTTAAAGCCACCTCATTTGCCTTTAACTCTTGCGCAAGCGCTTCCGAAGTTTTGAGTAATTCGTCTGCATTTTCACCTTTTGCTTTCTTTTGCCCCACAGCTTTTGCTAATTGATTACGCTCACTTTGCAAGCTTTCTGTTTTTGTCTGCAGCTCTTTACGTTTAGCTTCTAATGACTGAAAATAAGCAATATCTAAAGAAAATCCCCGCTTAGCAAGCGCTTCTGCAAGCACTGGCAAATCTTGTCGATAATATTTTTGGTCAAGCATAAAAAAATTTCCCCAACATAATTCCTAGCCAAGCCGCCAGCAATCCTATAGCCACGCTTGCTAAAATATAAATAAACGCGGTCCCTCCTTCACCTTCGTAAAGCAAGCTAACTGTCTCTAAGCTCAATGAAGAAAAAGTCGTAAAACCACCTAAAATTCCCACCATAAAAAAAAGCCGCAACGTTTGCGCCACATGAGGCCAGCGCTGTACAAAATATACCGAGAATAATCCTATTAAAAAACTACCTATTAAATTCACGGCAAAAGTGCCCACCGGAAAAATCATTTGTGGCCAGCGCGTAATGCTAAAGCATGTTAAAGAATAGCGTGCCACAGAACCCAATGCGCCGCCAAAAAAGACCAGCAGTAAATTCATTAGATTCATTCAACCAAACCTTTTTCACCAAACATGCGGCGATACAATAAAGCCCAAGCCATTAAATTAGGTGGCACTAACACAAGGTCACTTAAATACCAGCTGCGCACGCCCATATTCCAAATAAAATAAGTAATCAACAGCAAACCCAACACACGCCAAAAATGTAAACGAATATTTTTCCAAGACATACTAATTGCAATAACAACGGAAGTACGCGCGCCAAAAACTAAATTTAATACCATCGATAGCATGGTGGCTAGCCATAACAAAAGCACAATAAGAATTAGAGTGCCTAAATAATATTGAGGTAACACTTGATGCGCTAAAATTTTTCCACCTAAAAAAGTTAAACCATAAAAGATGGGAAAGAAAATTAAAAAAGCAAAAAACAGCACTGAAATTAAGCGCATCCACCAAATAAGGGTCAAATAATGAGTAAGCAAACTAAAACTAACAGGGCGCTGATAAGCTGCGCGTAATGACATTAAGTTCATGCCCAGATAAATTGGGATGGTAATAAAAATCCCATAAAGTAAAGGAAAAAAACTGACGCTAGCATGAGAGAATGCTGCCAAAAATGGTGTGGATTGTAGCCAAGTTGTTGATGGCGTTAGACTCGCCAACAAGGGAAACATTTTCGCTAAAATAGGTGCCCAGAGGGGAAAATGCATCACCGCAACCAGAAAAAAATTAGCAATTAATAATTTTAGCCATACTGGCTTTGCTGCCTTAAAAGCTTCCCGCCAAAGTTCATAGATTTTGAATTGACAAGGCTGACCTGCAAATGCGGATTGATACTTAAATAAAGAGTTAAACATAATTATTCCAAAGTAGGAATTCCCATGATGTGAAAACCTGCATCCACAAAAATGATTTCACCGGTAATTCCTGATGCAAGGTCAGAACATAAAAACGCAGCTGTATTCCCAACCTCTTCGATAGTCACATTTTTGCGTAAAGGAGTATTTTTTTCGTGCACACTGAGCATTTTGCGAAAATCTTTTACTCCAGAAGCAGCGAGCGTTCTAATAGGACCTGCAGAGATAGCATTTACGCGAATTCCATTAGGTCCAAGGCTTGCCGCTAAATATCGGGTGCAAGCTTCTAAGCTAGCTTTTGCCACGCCCATGACATTGTAATTTTCTACGCAGCGCTCTGAACCTAAATAGGTCAGCGTCAGTAACGCGCCATTTCGCCCTTCCATCATGGGTTTTGCTGCTTTAGCTAAGGCTGCAAAACTATAAGCACTCACATCATGCGCAATTTGAAAACCTTCACGCGTCACAGCATCCACAAAATTACCTTGCAATTGATCAGCTGGCGCGAAACCAATGGAGTGAACCATGATATCTAAGCCATCCCAATGTTGTTTTAGTGTTTGAAAGGTACGTTCAATTTCAGCATCACTTGAAACATCGCAAGGCAATAAAAGTTTAGCATCAAAATCCTTGGCTAATTCTTCAACACGATCACGAAGTTTTTCCGATTGATAAGTAAAGGCAAGTTCAGCCCCCTGCTGCTGCATTGCTTGCGCAATACCATAAGCAATTGACCGATTGCTGACCAAACCGGTTATCAGTGCTTTTTTTCCTTTAAGAAAACCAGACATAATATCGTTCCTGTTTTTTTGCTTTTTAAAAAGCAACCATCCGCTCGCACTTGCAGCTTTGGCTTTTTAGCGCTCTGATAATAACTCGCGCATTTTAGCCTTAATCATTTCAATTGCAATACGGTTTTCGCCGCCGCGTGGGACAATAATATCCGCATAACGTTTAGAAGGCTCGATGAACTGTAAGTACATTGGTCGTACCGTTGCTTCATATTGATCCATCACAGATTTGACAGAGCGTCCGCGCTGTAAAACATCACGCTGTAAACGCCGCAGCAAACAAATATCCATTGGCGTATCCATAAAAATACGGATATCCATAATGTCACGTAGATAAGGTTCAACAAAAAGCAAAATCCCTTCCAAAACAATAATGGCATGTTTACCAATTGTTTTAGTCTTTTCTGAGCGTTGGTGAAGCGTAAAATCATAGATCGGCACTTCAATGGTCTCGCCATTTTGCAAAGCTTTTAAGTGCTCTAATAAAAGCTGATGATCAAATGCATCAGGATGGTCAAAGTTAACGTTAGCTCGCTCTTCCATTGACAAATGTGTCAAGTCTTTATAGTAAGAGTCTTCAGAAATAACGACGACTCTTTTTGAGCCTAGTTCAGAGACAATGGTATTTGCAAGAAGGCTTTTCCCAGAGGCAGAAGCCCCAGAAATTCCGATGATGATGGTATTATTTTTCATGAGAGGGAAATAAAGGGAAATTAAGTTAAAATGATAGACAATTATGAGGCAGATAGCAAGTAGAGGGTAGTTTTTTCAGCCATCAAAATAGCAATATTCGAGCCGCGACCGTAAGGGAACGGCCCTGATACGTCACAGCTCGGCGTTTTATAGTTTTGAAATTTGTAACTGACCGTTTTTTAAGAAGATTTGCACAGGTGATTTACTTTTGATATGCGCCATCACATCTTCATGCAACCAATAATGCCCTGCGATTGAAAGCAATTCGGCAGACACATCCTGGCAAAAAATCCTTGCAGCAGCATTTCCTTTCGCCCCCGCAAGCGCCCGTCCTCTTAATTGACCATAAACGTGAATATTACCATCGGCAATAAGTTCCGCGCCGGGGCTAACAGAGCTAATCACCACTAAATCTGCATCTTTTGCATAGATTTGTTGGCCGGAGCGTACAGGATGGGTGATAACCATCGTACTTGCCGCTAACGTTGTCGGGCTTACTTCAGTTTTTACGGGCTGAACAACCTCTTCTTTTACTGGAGTTTCAGTAACTGGTACTGGCGCTGGTGTTGCAGCAGGGGCAGCCACTGATGTAGCCGCTTCCGCAACGACCTTATCCCCCTTAGTCCGTAGCGGTTTAGCACTACCAAGTTCAGCGCTATGCGCGCCTGAAGATTTACTTTGGCTCGCATTAGGCAAGATAGCAAAGCCAGCTGCTTTAGCAGCCTCTTGCAGATGATGAGGAACATGTCTAAGGCCAACAACGATAAGATTATGCTGACGCAACAATTCTTTTAGCGTCGCAAAGTCTAACTCAGCACCACTTTCTTGATTCAAGCGTTGAAAATCCACAATTACTGGCGCACTTTCAAAAAATTTAGGCGCTTGCTTACGTAATTTTAAAAGCTGCTCATGTAATGCTTGCAAATCCGTTTCGAGTAAATGCAGTGTCGTTAGCGTATATAAGCTTGCTTTTAATTGAAAAACTGGTGACTTATTCGCAAGATCCGTAGACATTGTTTATAATCCTATTCTTTTGAAGAAATTTCGTACGTGGTATATTAGCATTTTTCTGAAAATATGAAACACCTCTTAAGTTAGTTTTTAAATTTAATTAGCTGACAAGAAAAACAGATATAAGGTAATACCGTGGAAAAAGTTTGGATACGACATTATCAGCCAGGCGTACCTGCTGAAATTGACCCTAATGCTTATCGTTCAGTGGTAGATCTCTTCGATAAGTCTTGCTCTCTTTATGCAAAACAAAAAGCTTTCTCAAACATGGGTTGTGATATTTATTATCGTGAACTCAAAGACCAAGTTGAAGCTTTTGCGGCATTTTTACAACAATCGCTCGGTTTAAAGAAAGGTGACCGCGTCGGCATTATGCTACCAAATAGCTTGCAATATCCTGTTGCTATGTTTGGTATTTTAAAAGCTGGCGGCGTAGTCGTTAACTTTAATCCCCTTTATACCGTTGATGAAGTTGCGCATCAGATTAAAGATTCTGGCGCAAAAATCATGCTAGTTATGGCAAACTTCGCTAACGTCTTAGCAGAAGCTAGAAAACGCGTATCTCTTGAACATGTCATCGTGACGCAGCTAGGTGATTTGCTTCCCTGGCCTAAGGGACCTATTGTTAACTTTGTGGTTAATAAAGTAAAAAAACTCATTAAAGCCTGGGACATTCCAGGGTATATCCCCTTTAAAAAAGCATTAAATACTGGCAAGCGCTTAAAATTTGATGCTGTCGAAGTTACGCATGAGGATATTGCTTTCTTGCAATACACTGGCGGCACAACGGGTGTTGCCAAAGGCGCAATGCTGACCCATCGCAATATGGTGTCGAATGTTGAACAAGCATCCAGTTGGATTAAGCCTGCACTTGGTAAGAATCAAGAATTAATCGTAACCGCACTGCCGCTTTATCATATTTTTTCATTGTTAGCGAACTGTTTAGTCTTTTTGAAGGTTGGCGCACAAAACTTGCTGATCACCAACCCTCGCGACATTCCTGCTTTTGTTGAAGAAATTTCGAAATATCCCTTTACGGCAATTACAGGCGTTAATACCTTATTTAATGCTTTATTAAATAATTCTGGCTTTACCAAAATTGACTTTAGCCATATGCATTTAACCTTAGGCGGCGGTATGGCGGTGCAACGTGCTGTTGCCGAGCGCTGGTTTCGGGTAACAGGCAAACCATTGCTTGAAGCTTATGGATTAACCGAGTCTTCTCCTGCCGTCTGCATTAACCCCATGAACTTGGAAAAATATAATGGTGCGATTGGATTACCAATTCCTTCCACCAATATTTCTATCCGTAGTGAGGAAGGCGAAGAGCTAGGCTTTGATACCCCCGGTGAACTTTGGGTTAAAGGACCACAAGTCATGCGCGGATATTGGCAACGCCCTGATGAAACCGCTAAAGTTTTAACCCCCGATGGTTGGCTCAAAACAGGTGATATTGCTACGGTGGATCGCGATGGCTTTGTCAGGATTGTTGATCGCGCCAAAGATATGATTATTGTTTCAGGTTTCAATGTTTACCCCAATGAAATTGAAGATGTTTTAGCAGCTTGCCCCAAAGTCAAAGAGGTTGCCGTCATTGGTGTACCTTCTTCAGTGTCAGGTGAGTCCGTGAAAGCTTTTATCGTACCAGCCGATGATCAAGTGACTAAAGCTGATATCATGAATTACGCACGCGAACACTTAACTGGCTATAAACTTCCGCGTCTAGTCGAATTCCGTCAGGAGCTACCTAAATCCAATGTGGGGAAAATTCTACGTCGCGCGCTAAGAGATGAAGAGTTAAAAAAATCTAAGGACGCTTAAGCGTTTGATTCAAACTATTTCCCCTCGTGCTTGCGAGGGGATTGCATCAGTAAGCGCAAAGCTGCCTCAGCTGAAATACAAAATATTAATTTGAATTTTTTTACTAAAGATATGGTACCGAGAGTCGGAATCGAACCGACACGGTGTTGCCACCACCAGATTTTGAGTCTGGCGCGTCTACCAGTTCCGCCATCCCGGCACACAAAGTGTGAAGGTGGAATTATACCAAGATTCTGGTAAGATGCAAGTATGGGAGCGATTATCTCATAGAGTCTTGCCTAAAAATAAGCATGGCTTAATTTTTAATTAAACATTTAAGTGTCATCGTTTGCAATGACAAAATTATTTATTTGATATCTTAATTAGGGGCTTAGCATGTCTGAAGATCTTGATTACAAAATAGAGCGAGAGTTTATAGCCACGCGCGTATCCGCGGTAGATTTTTCAAGTTGGGCTGATAGAATCATGATAGAGCAAACCATGTCACCACAGTTAGCAAAAGAAGAAGCTGATCGTGTCTTCCAACGTTTATGTGATTCTTTTAAACCTCGCGCAGGTATACGCATAGGCTTACTAGTAAAACAAGTCGGCCCAGACCCTTCGAAAGGCTTATTTCGGATCACCATATCCATTAAATTGCTACGAGAATTATTTGCAAATGAATTAATGGGGTGGGGTGGTGGCGGTGGTAAAGGTTTAAAACAAATCAATAACCCTTTACAGACCACTTTGCGTCGTCGTTAAGGTTATTTAATTTAAAGTAGGGAAAAATAATAGGAGAATAAAATGGCAACTGATACTAACCTTGAAAAACAACAAGGCTCACCGTATGCCTGGCTTATCTGGGCTTGCGGCGCACTATTCTTTTTTTACGAATTTTGTTTGCAATCTTCACCTAGTGTAATGGTACCTGAATTAATGAAAGCATTTAATGTTAATGCTAGCCAATTAGGCCGTTTATCAGGAGTTTATTTTTTCTCTTATGCCATTATGCAGCTTCCTGTCGGCATTTTATTAGACCGCTATGGCCCACGCATTATGATGACGATTGCATGTTTTATATGTGCTTTAGGCGCCTATATTTTCAGCCATACGCATATTTTAAGCATGGCTGAATTAGCCAGGTTATTGATGGGCGCGGGTTCTGCTTGCGCATTTATTAGCGCATTAAAATTAGCTTCACTATGGTTTCCCGCTAATCGTTATGCTTTCCTAGCAGGCTTACTTGTCATGTTTGGCTTTTTAGGTGCTATGGGTGGTCAGGGTCCCCTTTCCCATTTTGTTGAGCACTATGGCTGGCGAGATAGTATGGAAATCTTATCCGTTGCTGGATTTATACTCGCCATTTTATTTTTTATCGTGGTTCGCAATGGGCCATTATTTCATGCGCATAAAGAGAGTGCTAAAGCAATTGAAAATCATGCGGCTACTGGCTTAAGACAAGTTCTTAGTAATTGGCAAATTTGGTTACTTGCTTTATACGCAGCTTTAATGTTTTCACCTACACCTGCTTTTGGTGAATTATGGGGCGTGCCTTTTATTGTTAATACTTTCCACATTAGCTCTACACTGGCAGCTAGCATCAACTCCATTTTATTCGTAGGTTGGATTGTAGGTTGTCCTCTTTTTGGCTATTTATCTGATCGCAGCCGCCAACGCTTACCTTATATCAAGTTTGGTTGCTGGGCATCACTTGTCACGATGATTTGTGTCGTCTACTTAGGCCATTTTGCTTTATGGTTTATGGGCGTATCCTTATTCTTGTTTGGCTTCTTTTCAAGTACATTTGTATTAGCCTTTACGATTGCAAAAGAAGGGGTAACGGATCAATATGCAGGTACCGCCTCTGGCTTTTTAAATATGCTCAATGAACTTGCGCCTTTCTTTTTGCAAATTGGCATTGGTGCGATATTAGATTTATGCTGGAATGGTCAAATGCAAGATGGCATTCGCTACTATACAGCAGCCAACTACCACCTCGCATCTTTATCTTTATTAGTTGTTATTGTCGGCGCACTAATTGTATTACGCTTTATTAAAAATCCAGAAAAAATTTAACTTTTTCGTCATCTCGCACTGGCGAGGTGACGAAAAATTCACCCAAAAATTTTTGCAATAAACTTATTTATGTCGTTTATCAAACAGCAGTTACAAACTATCTTTTCTCAAGCTTTAGCAAAAGCCTACCCTTCTCTCGCAGACTCTTCCATTGAAATCACGGCAAGCAATCAAGCAAAGCTTGCCGATTATCAGTGCAATAGTGCCATGAAGTTAGCAAAACTTGCACAGACCAATCCACGTGATTTTGCTAACCAATGGTGCGCGCAAATTCCAAACGCCGGCCTCATACAAAGTATTGAAGTCGCTGGCCCAGGTTTTATTAATATACGCTTAGCACCAGCTGCCATTGCCCAGCATCTCATGGACATGCTGCATGATCAACAGTTAGGTGTGCAAGCAAAAGAAATTCAATCACAGAAAATTATTGTGGAATTTTCTAGCCCCAATACGGCTAAGCAAATGCATGTTGGCCACTTGCGCTCGACTATCATTGGCGATTGCTTAGCGCGCGTATTTGAGTTTTTAGGTTGTGATGTTTTACGCTTAAATCATGTTGGTGACTGGGGAACTGCTTTTGGAATGCTGATTGCTTATTTAAAGCTTGAGCATCCACATGTATTAGATGGCAGTGAAACAGCAGACCTTACCGCCCTTGCCAGCTGGTACAAAGCCGCTAAAAAACGCTTTGATGAAGATGAAACTTTTAAGAAAAATTCCCAACTCGAAGTAGTAGCCTTGCAGTCAGGCAACGCGGAATCATTAAAAGCATGGCAAATGATTTGCCAAATTTCACGCCAGAATTATCAAGAAATTTATGATTTGCTGGATGTCAAATTAAACGAGCGTGGCGAGTCTTTTTATAATCCTTTCCTGGCAGAAATCATTACTGACTTAGAAACCAAAGGGTTGATTCAAGTCTCAGATGGGGCTAAATGTGTTTTCCTTGAGGGTTTTGTCAGTCGCGAAGGCGAACCATTGCCAATGATTATTCAAAAATCTGATGGTGGCTATAACTATTCAACCACCGATGTTGCTGCAATGCGTCACCGCACACAAGTTGAAGGCACAGACCGTATTATTGTATTAACTGACGCAGGACAATCTTTACATTTCCAAATGGTACACAAAGTGGCTGAAAAAGCAGGCTACCTGATTAACCCCAAAGATCATCGCGTTCGCTTTGACCATGTAACGTTTGGCCTGGTATTAGGCGATGACGGCAAAAAAATTAAAACCCGCGCCGGTGATAGTGAACCCTTAATTAATTTGATTTATACGGCGATTGATGAAGCTTTAAAAATTATCCAACAACGCGACCATGATTTAACTGAAGCAGAACAAAAACATTTAGCAGAAGTCTTAGGAGTTAATGCGATTAAATACGCGGATTTAGTTGGCAACCGTGTCGCGGATTATAAATTTAGCTATGAACGCATGTTACGTTTTGAAGGCAATACAGCAGCGTTTTTAATGTATGCTTATGTGCGCATCATGAGCATTAAAAGAAAAATTACAGAAAGGCAAAATGCAACAAATGCAATTCAAGCTTCAACGGTAATGCATTTAGCTCATCCTTCAGAACTTGCGCTTGGTTTACACCTAGCGCGCTTCGATGAAGTTATATTACAACTTACTGACGATTTATTACCTAATCGTTTATGTGAATATCTTTATAACCTTGCTGAACACTTTAATGCATTTTTCCGTGACTGCCGCGTTGAAGGCTCTCCGGAAGAAACTTCGCGTTTATTATTATGCGAACTTAGTGCAAAAATATTAGAAACTGGCATGAAATTATTAGGCTTAAAAACTGCTAACAAAATGTAGCAATAGGCATGACAATTTTGAGCATAGTTTCATCAAAAGATTAAAAGCGGCTATAAACACTTATGAAAAAAATAAATTTTCTTGGTTATGCTTCTGGGCTTGGTGCAGGCAACCCCTTATGTGCTGACGGTCCTTTCTACCTTAAGCAGTACTCTGAGTTACCAAACCATCTAAAAGACTATAGCATTGCCTGGGAAATCTTACAGCCAAATCTTAGCTTGAGCGATAAGAAAACCATCATTGCAGAACTCAACCAGCGACTTGCCATTGCCACAAACCAGAGTGTAAGCAAAAATGAAGCATTTGTTGTCGTTGGCGGCGACCATTCTTCTGGCATTGGCACCTGGAGCGGTGTTGCACAGGCAACACAAGCTAAAGGCGACTTAGGCTTAATTTGGATCGATGCGCATCTTGATGCACACACACCAGAAACCACGCCAAGTGGTAATCTTCATGGCATGCCAATTGCTGCGCTTTTAGGTTATGGTGATCCTGCATTAACCACGATTGCTATGCCACAAGCAAAAATCAAACCTGAGCATTTATGCATTATTGGCGCAAGAAGCTTTGAGGATGGCGAATACGAACTATTAAAGCAACTCAATGTGCGTGTTTATTTTATCGAAGAAGTTAAGCAAAGAGGCTTTGAAGCTGTGTTTAATGAATGCCTCGCGCATATTACTCAGAGCACTCAACAATATGGCATTAGCTTTGATATTGATGGCTTAGACCCTATTTTTGTGCCAGGTACGGGCACACCAGAGGAAGATGGTTTAGATTTGACTGAGGTTTGCCATGCACTAAAAAGTGTTGCTGGTGACCCACGATTTTTAGGATTAGAAATTGCCGAGTATAATCCGCATAATTGTCCTGATAATCGGACAGTGAGAACTATCTGTCAACTTATTTCAGCGTGTTATTCATGAAACCTTCTGTAAAAGCTAATTTAATCTTCTTACTAATTTCTGCGATTTGGGGTGGAACTTTTCCCATTATTAAAGCGGCCCTTAGTGAGGCAAGTCCAAACTATTTTGTTTTTGTTCGTTTTACACTAGCTGCTTTATTAATGCTACCTTTTGTTTGGCGCGACTTCCGTGAATCACATAAAGGACTTGTCATCGCAGGCTTGGTACTTGGCGTATTAAATATTGTGATTTATGCTTTTCAAACTATGTCGCTTGCTTATATTTCTGCCTCACGCTGTGCTTTTATTACCGGCTCCTTTGTTATTATGATTCCTTTCTTTGCCGCGTTCGCAAGGTTAACAGAACTTAGTTTATTAGATATTCTTTCTGCGATCGTTTGCACCATTGGTTTATATATTTTAACTGGCGCAAACCTAAATGGCCTTGGAATTGGGGATTTGCTCGTCTTTCTTTGTGCTGTTGCTTATGCTGCCTCAGTGGTTTTTCTCCAATACCTTTCACAAAAACACTATTCCCCCAAACTGTTATCGTTTTACCAAATTATATTCACTATCCCCTTTCCTTTAGTGTATAGCTATTTATTAGAATCTCACAGTAGTTTAGGTGGGTTTAGTTTTTGGTGGGGAGTTATTTATTGTGCTGTGTTAGCAACCATTCTCCCAATGACAATGCAAACCAAATATCAGCGCGACACTAATCCAACGCAGGTTGCCTTAATTTTTGCAGTTGAGCCAGTGTTTGCTGCTTTCTTTTCCTGGATGTTTTATGGTGAAAAACTAACTGCTAATATTTTTTATGGCGGCGCTTTAATTTTACTTAGCTTAGTCCTACCAGTTTTAGGCTCGATTATTTTCAAAAAGCAGTTACTGCATTAAGGCTAATACAGCAGAAAAGATAAATACTACCTCGCCTCTGTAGGCTGGGCTATGTCGCGCTAACGGCACCCCACCAACGCGATAAAAAGGCATCTTGCATAGCACCTTGCCCACCCCTATAACAAACTTCATACCCCACAGAGATATCTTACAGAGGCTTATGTTCTCTTAAGTATGTGTTAAGGAAAATAAGATATAATGAAAAAAATAAGTTATTCATGACAAAACCCATATGCCAAACCTTGAAAAAATAAGAGCTATCCAGCAATTACAAGAAGAATTAAAAGCTCAGGAAAGCACAAAAAATTTACAAGCCTTTCAAAAAAGAGCGGCCAAACTTTTGCGTCAATGGGCTATTGAGCATTTAGCGAATGGCTGCGGCAATGCGGGTCAATTGTTCCAAAGACTTGATGACGTAGAAATCACTCCGGGCAGAAGAGTCTCTAAGCAAGAATATTTAGCCTATATGGCTCAAGATGGCAGCTGGGGTACTGATTTAGAAGCAAGGGCCTTAAGTGAAGTTTTGGGCTTACCGCTAATTACTTACTTAAAAAACGATAGTGATACTTGGACCGACGCGTTTCATGATGCGAGGAAAGCAACGCCTGAAACGATCAAACTTTATTATCATACAGTAGATGATAGCGGCAAAGCTTGTTCTGCTCACTGGAATCTCTCACATAATTATCAAGATGATATCCTCCTTGATAACAACTGTCTTTTTAATGCGTTTGCGCTAGAAGTTGCAAGAGTTGCTCCCTTGCTACAAGCGGCTAGCACTGCCCATGCTGAACAACGTACACCTCGTCAGTTGCCTAAAGCTGGCGTTGTGATTACACCGGCTCAAGCCCCTGCAAGATCAGCGTCTGCTGCTCCAGTGGCTGTAACCGCTCCCAGCAGCATAGCCCCAACCGTCAGCAAATCAGCTGCTCCAGTGAAACCGGTACCAACGCCTCCGGCACTCGCAACCAGCACTGTAACTGTAAAAGAACCTATAAATATCGTTAGGGTTGTTGAAAGCCAAAAACAAGAGCTTGCTCGCATTCAGTCTGCTTTCTTCAAATTAAAACCAAGCGCGCAGCAAGCTACTAGCGCAAGCGATGAGCCTTGCTACACAAGGCTAAAAACCACGGAAGAATTAGAACAAATTAGAAAAGACTATGAATTGGCACTTAAACTAGCCGCAGAAGAATTACAGCCAAGATCTCGTCTATAGCATAGAGATTTTCAGGCCAGCTTACGGCTGGCCTTGCTTTCTTTAAATAATCCCACCTTAGCCTTGCACCTGTGATAAAATGTGCAATTCTAAAATTTATATCAAACCCATATGTCGAAATCTTTAATCCCCAAACGTCGCCAATCACGCTTTTTATTAACCCAAGCACTATATCAATGGTCCTTATCAGAGGATTTACCCAAAGATATTCTCTTGCAATTCCAATTAAACCCCCAATTTCAAAAAGGTGATCAAGCTTATTTTATTGAATGCTTTGATGCTATCACTGCCCAGGCAGACACATTAGACGAGCAATTTGGGCCATTTTTAGATCGCAGCTTAACTGAACTTGACCCCGTAGAAAAAGCCATTTTGCGCCTTGCAACTTATGAATTAATGTATCGCTTAGATATTCCTTATCGAGTGGTCATTAATGAAGCCTTAGAGCTTGCTAAAACGTTTGGTGCGACCGACAGCCATAAATATATTAATGGCGTCGTAGATAAAGTAGCGCATAAATTACGCAAAGCAGAAATGGCTTAAAGCCGCCCCCTTTCCTTCCGGGGACAAGGGTAGCCCCGAACATCTATATATTTATGCTAAAACAGCGATTGAGAAATAATCATTTATGAAAAACAGTACTTGGCAATATTTCATCCCACAACACTTACTTTCACGTGCGGCAGGTTATTTAGCAAATACTGATGTTGCCCCCATCAAAAACTTTTTAATTGAAAAATTTGTTAAGCATTTTAACGTGGATATGTCAGAAGCTTTAATCGAAAACCCACGTGACTTTAATACTTTTAATGAATTTTTTACTCGCGAACTTAAGCCTGGCGCACGCTTAATTGACCAAGCGCCTAATACCCTCGTCTCTCCAGCTGATGGCGCTTTAAGCGAATGGGGCATTATTCATGAAAAGCAACTGTTGCAAGCTAAAGGCCGTCCTTATTCCTTAAGCGCGCTACTTGCTGATCAACAAGATTTAGTGGAAACTTTCCACGAAGGGAGTTATGCGACGGTTTATTTATCCCCAAGAGATTACCACCGCGTCCATATGCCGCTTCAAGGCAAATTAAAAAAAATGGTACATGTTCCCGGTAATTTATTTTCCGTGAATCAAAAAACAACGGAAAACATTTCGGATATTTTTGCGCGAAATGAACGAGTGATTTGTATCTTTGACACAGCTTGTGGCCCTGTTGCCATGATCTTGGTAGGGGCAATGATTGTTGCAAGCATTGCTACTGTATGGCATGGGCAGGTGACCCCCACCCCTTGCGAGGTACAATCTTGGCAGTATGCGGAACCCCAAAATATTCTGTTAGAAAAAGGCGCAGAAATGGGCCGCTTTTACCTAGGCTCTACTGTAGTCATGTTATTTCCTAAAAACAGCGTGGATTTTCAAGCCAATTTAACTGTTGGGCAAGGCTTAAAACTGGGGCAGTCATTAGGTAATGTCATTGTTTAAAAGCAAGCCATTATTATAAACATGGGGCACGAAGCAAGCCAGGCTTTGCATGTTTTTTAAAGCCTTTAAAATTGCCATCCACTCGAATATAACTCGCTGGTTTGAATCATATATAGTTTTCTTTTTTGCCCAAAAAAGTTCTCTATATACCCTAAAATACCAGCGAGCTTTTTATCCTTCTAAACATTTCCCCTACAAAGCAGAAGAAAAATCTTCTCCTGAAAATTAATCAAGATTTAAGCTTCTTCTGTTAAAATAAAACTTCACGAGAAGTAAAAAACTTTGTTTTCATTATGGTTAGTCTTCGTTTGATTATTTATTATTAAATTGAGAATTAGAAAATTTAAATGAGGAAAAATTATGGCAACTAAAACTCAAGAAATTGCAGAGCAAATTTGTTTGGAATTGTTTAATCCACAATATTCGTTTGCAACTCTAGAAACACATAAAGTTATTGAGCTATTAGGTGATTTTGCTGCAAAAGAAAGTTACACTTCAGAAGAGCTTCACGTGATTAATGAACAAGTAACTTCTAGTTTTGAAAAATATTCGCAAGCGCTAAAAAAATTCCAACCAGCGTGGGAACAAGCATATGAAGCAGAACAATCGCTGCAACATGCACCAAGGCCTGGTTTAGGATAAAACAGGGTATAAATTTAATGCCTAGTTTTTATTTATTACTAGGCATAATAAATATTTGCTACTTTCTTAATGCCTGAGTTAACACATTGCCCAACAATGTATTCTTCAACATTAGCCTTGGCTAATCCGAGTCTAGCAAAAGTTTAAAATGCATTTACCATAAGATAGACAGATAGCTTAAATGCACTTCATAAAACCTTAAGTTTCGTATGTTAGCCTTAATCATAATAAAAATAATATTAAAGGAAAATATATGGCTGGCAGAGCAGATATTGATCTTCGCTATTTGAATCGGCATGAAAGTGCTTACACAGCAGAGCAGCAAGTATTTCTTGTTACCTATCGAAAAAAAATTCAAGAAAAAGACCAGCTTGATCATGCCGGGGCACTGGCTCTGATGGCAAATTGGCCCATAGCAAAAATTGATCAACTATTACAGCAGCAAAGAAAACTGACAGGTCTGCAGCAACAGACAGAAGAAGTCAAGCAAATTATGCTGGACGTGATAGAAGAAATCATAAATCGCGGAGAAAAACTTACGCCGATCTTAGATAAAACAATAGAGCTAGAAAAAGGCGCCATAAGCTTTAATAGAAATGCCAGAAGCTTAAAAGAACAGCAATCCTGCTGCCTTGGCGGTTGTGGGATTTTTAGAGCGATCAAAGAAAAATTTGCAGACTGGCGCAATGAAAAAAGGTGGCAAAGCCAAAAAGAAGACGGCACGCATTTACTGGCACACCAGGAAGAAATAAAAGGAAAATATGGTCTAGCGTAATAGGATGTCGCCTCATCATCAATTATTTAGTGTAAAATAGCGTCATTCAAAAATTCTGATGGCGCTATGAAACCTAGTCTGTTAAAAAAGTTAGAACACCTGCATGAACGTTATGAAGAACTTGGCCATTTGCTAAGCTCCCCCGATGTCATTAATGATTCGAATAAATTCCGTGATTATTCAAAAGAATACTCTCAACTTGAACCCTTAGTCCAAAGTTACCGTGAATACCAAGCTTGTGCAAAAAACCTTGAGCAAGCTGAATATATGCTCGCTAATGAAACGGACAATGAATTAAAAGACCTCGCAGAAGAAGAAATGCTCGCATTAAAATCTCAGCGCGAAACTTTAGCTGAAGCACTACAGATTCATTTATTACCCCAAGACCCTAACGATAAAAGCAACGTCTTTCTCGAAATCCGCGCAGCGGCAGGTGGTGATGAATCCGCGATTTTTGCCGGCGATTTATTCCGCATGTATCAAAAATATGCGGATAAAAAACGCTGGGAAGTGGAAATTATTAGCGAAAGCGACGGCGAGCACGGCGGTTATAAAAGCATTGTGGCAAGAATCATTGGCCAAGGCGTGTATTCACATTTGAAATTTGAATCCGGTGCCCACCGCGTGCAACGCGTCCCTGAAACTGAAGCCCAAGGACGAGTACATACCTCAACTTGTACGGTGGCAATTTTACCAGAAGTTGAAGAAGTTGATTCTATCACCATTAACCCTGCTGACTTAAAAGTTGATACTTACCGCGCATCAGGCGCCGGTGGTCAGCACGTCAACAAAACCGATTCAGCTATTCGCATTACTCACTTACCAACGGGCCTTGTGGTTGAATGCCAGGACGAGCGTTCCCAGCATAAAAACCGTGCTCGCGCGATGTCTTTGCTACAAGCACGTCTGTTAGATGCAGAGCGCTCTAAGCAACAGCAAGAGCAAGCAGAAACTCGCCGTAACTTAGTTGGCACAGGCGACCGATCAGAGCGGATTCGCACCTATAATTTCCCGCAAAGTCGCTTAACGGACCACCGTATTAATCTTACGCTATACAAGCTTGATCAAATCATGGAAGGTGAATTAGATGAAGTCATTGGCCCATTAATCCGCGAATATCAAGCGGATCAGCTAGCCGCTATGGGTAGTTAATATTTTACCTTCTTATTGTCGTTCCCGCGCAAGCGGGAATCCATTAGCTTTACACAAGCATTTTTAGTTGATAATGAATATGCCCAGCATTTCAGAGGCTTTACACGAAGCACAAAAAGCTTTATCCGCCTTAGATAGCGCAAAACTTGATACTGAAGTTCTTCTTGCCCATGTTTTAAAAAAAAATCGCAGTTATCTTCGAGCCTATAGCGACCAGGTAATAACAACATCTGAATTGCAACAGTTTCAACAACTGATCAAAAAGCGGACCAAAAAAACTCCCATTGCTTATTTAATTGGTGAAAAAGAATTTTGGTCATTAACATTTAAAATTACGCCCGATGTATTAATTCCAAGACCCGAAACCGAGCTATTAGTCGAGAAAGTTTTACAAGAGCATGGCGATAAAAAAGAATTGACTTTATTTGATTTGGGAACAGGCTCAGGCGCTATTGCCATTGCTTTAGCCCATGAAAAGCCTAGCTGGAAAATTATTGCCAGCGATATTAGCGAAAAAGCTTTAGCCATCGCCAAAGAAAACGCCTCTATCCTCGTAAAACCTACCAATATCACTTTTATCCACTCCCATTGGCTTGACCAATTTCCGCAGGATCTTAAAGCTGATGTGATTGTCAGCAACCCACCCTATTTAGCCCAAAATGATCCGCATTTGCATGATAGCGAAATCAGCCACGAACCCAAATTAGCGCTGATTGCAATGCCAGCTCCTGAGGTTCGCTTGGCACCTGGTACTGAAGCTTATTATTGGATTGCACAGCAAGCTAAAGCTTTTCTCAACCCCGAAGGCAGGGTTTACTTTGAGCATGGTTGTGAGCAGGGAGAAGAAGTCAGAGAAATTTTTCGCCAGGCAGGCTACCAGGACATTTATTCAATAAATGATTGGGCTAATCTACCGCGAGTAACTGTGGGTTTAAGCAAAAATTAAGCTTGTAAAAATTATAATTATTGTTTATAGTCAGTAGTTCATAATAAAAAGCCCAGGTTATAGTTATGCCTTATCAAATTAAGATTCGTCGAGACGCCAAAGCTTACGTAAATCCTATTACATCAAGGAGTTTTACCAAGGATACGGATGTCGAAAAATTCATACAAGAATTACTGCAAGATTACTATGCCGAAGGCATCTACTTTTTAATTGAAAACGCTGCCTTAACCCCCGTGCAATTAACGGAGAAACTTTTAAATTCTACCGAACTTAAAAAAGCTTTGCGCACAGAGATAGCCAGCACGCCTATTGATGAAAGCTTGCTTGCTGATGTCAAAACTTTCTACCTACGAAAAGAATTAATTCGTCTCCAGCAGGAAAGAAAACTATGCACTGAAATAGAAAGTATTCTGCAGCTGGCTGATGTCCCCTCACCAAACTATTCCTTACTGACTAAAAAGCTTGGCGAATTAAACTTAACAACACTACAAGATGTTGGTGAATTTTTCTTATGGGCTCAAACGATAGGAGCAAAGCAAGCATTTTCACAAGAAACGCTTAATCGAATTTATTTTCATCCTACGATCTTTGCCTCTGTAAAAAAACATTATCGGGCTCCAGCATTCGCTACAGGCGCTGGAGCTGCAGCGGCGCCAAAATCTTTTGATGAAGCATATGCGGAAGAACGCGAAAACAACCCCAGCTTTTTTACTGTATTACAGCTTGTTGATTTCTTTGAACATCAATCTGGAGCAGAAAAACGTCTGCGCACTTTACTTGGGAAAGGACTTGAATCTATTGATAGTGCAAAACAAGCATTGGCGATTTTAGAATTACAAGCGAGTTTAACCGGACAGGTTGAGCAAACAAAAATTGCCCAAGCAAAGGAAGCTTTACAACAAAAAGAAAAAGAAAAAGCATTATTACTGCAGGATTTAGAAAAAGATCCTCAACTAAACAAACTTTCACAAGAAACTTGCACTGCTTATCTAGAACATTTAACTGATGGAGCATCTTCTAGTGCAAACAGATTACAACTACTATGCACTTTATGGAGCATCAAGGGTTGGGATGAAACTGCGTTATGGCACATGTTAAGAAGATTAACTGCACAAGAAGATGCCGAAACATTTGGCCGAAGTGATGATAATTTACTGATTGTCTTAGTACGTCACTTTTGCAATGAAAATGGCGCATTAAGCGAATATGGCGGGCAATTAATTGCAGCATTTCATGGCGCGCTGCAACAACATATACAAGCGCTAAGAGAGAGCCGCATTGTTATTTCAAGCTCTGAGTCCAGCTATTCATTGCCACAGATAACAGTTGCCTTATTTTCTGCCTTTAAAGCCGCTTGCGACGTTGGGATACCATCAGAAATTGAAAAAACTTTTCAAACACTAGAAGCAGCAAAAAAAGATCCAGAACTCTGGAAAACTATCTTTTCCTTAGTTTATAACAGAATTTGGGGATTCTTTATTAACACGGTGAATCTTGCTTATGCTCATGAAAGCATATTGCCTAAAATTACAAATTTTAATTCTGTTTTCGCATCAATTTTTAGTTTCGCACGTCTGCAGAAAAATAAAAGCGACGGCCAGGATGCTGTTTTCCTTGCGTTATTTGAAGTCTATGGCCGGGAAATGCTTCAATTATTAACACAGCTCATGGTGAGATTTTTTGGCGAGACAGAAGCCAGCTGCCGCGAAAAAATTTTTGGCCAGATGGTCCGCAATAAATATTGTGGGCACGAAGCTTTATCACAAAAATATATCGAAACATCACAAGGCCAGCAACAAGAACTTTCCCGCGCAGATATAATTATTCAAACCCAAGCAAAGCAGCATGATAGCGCTATTGCTTTATATGAAGCCAAACGTCATCAAGCCAAGGAACGTGCTGCGGCCGCAGGAGAAATATTACAAGCGCCTCCAGCACGGATTACTCGTTTTGAATTAAAACAAGATAGCAGCGATAAATCATGGCGCTATGAAGTGGAAACAACTGGAGAGTTAAGCATTACAGCTTTAGGTTGCAGCGGCGACTTAGGCAAAGCCAAAGACAAGGTTTTAGAAGGCATTGCACAGCGTCAAGGCTCATTAAGAGCTATATTTTATTTAGGCGATGAATGCTACAAGAATGGCATGCCCGCTGATGGAAACAATGCCGGCCGCTTATTTGAAAACTATTACGTCACACCTAATGCTGATATTCAGCTACCTATGTTTTTTACCAAAGGGAATCACGAGGGGGATGAGTGGTCATGGGGAGCAAAATCGCGTACGGTTGCCGCAGACAAAATGCGTGTTCTTCAAGAGCAAATGGAAGACCAACAAGAAGTTATTGGCCATGATGACCATGGGAATCCTATTACTAAATTCAACATGCCGGCTGATTACTATCTTCTCAGCATCAAATCTACGCTAGACAATACAACCGCTTATTATGTGGTAATGGATTCTTCAAGCTTACCAAGGGATGCCGCACAGCGTGCTTGGCTCAAAAAAGTATACTCAGAATTAGTGGTTAAAAAAGCCGAAGCAATGCAACGCGGCGAAACGGTTTATATTGTAGGCGTTTCACATCATGGCACAACAACTGTCAGCTCAAGGGCAATGAAGAGCAGTGAAATCAAGAAAAAACCTTATGACATCCAAGAAGAAGAACTTTCTTGGCTAGCCTATCAAGGAGATTGCAGCCTTATCGTAACATCTCGCCCTTTAGACATTAAAAATTTGCGATTTTTCTCAATCGAGTCTGCTAAAGCTGCGTATATTCGTTCGGAAGACAAGCTATTTTATATCAATAAAGAAAGAGAAGAATATATCCAACTTGATAAAGTGTCTGTAGAAGCATTTGATAAAGCGCTGGGCTCGAACCCCCAAGCTCTAGGCATGGCGTCAATCTATTCTGAACAATTATCTGCTGAACAAACCATTAAGATTTCAAGACTTACGGGCCATGCGCATACAAAACTAGCCGTTGATGCTTCTCGCAACATGTACGATCTAAATCGTGCCGTTTTAGAAAAGCTTGGCATTAAATTTGATCAAACGCTGAAAGCTCACGACCATTATCAAGCGGTTATTGGAAACGAAATAGGTTCTGGTGGCGGTGGTGGTCTTGATAAAACCAGTGATTTTAAAACGGTAACACCAGGCACTTCATTTGTTGCTCAAGTGTATGGTACTGCTTTTATACATTACGAGCATAAACAAATTTCTACTGAAATGTGGGAACTCTCTGATGTTCAGCGCTGCTGGTATAAACATACCATTCTTAATACGACCTTAGATAGAGAAAGTATCTATCAGGCTCAGGCAGTAGTTCCTGTTGACACTCAGCGATACAAAGTTGATGTACCCTTTAAATTATTAACAGCACATCATGGCAAAGAATTATTTTCTGCTATTATCGCTGCAGCAATTTCTAAAAACAGGAATGCTTTAAGAGAATGTTTTTTACGAGGCAGATTATTTTCTGAAGACAAGCGCTTTGAAACTCTTAGCACATTAAGCTTCTCGTTCGCGGATTTACGCCCTGAAGCATTAATACAAATGCTATTCAAAATAAGACAGTTTATCCAAGATGAATATGTGGGCAAAATAAAATCACCCCTCTATCATCAATTAAATATTATTGCATTAGCGCTAAATATTCTTTGCGATCCCGTGCAAAGAACCGAGTTATTGAGTATTTTAGGCGCCGAAGAAGGGCAAACAGTAGAGCCTAAGAAAATCATCGAGCGCTTCGAAGAACTTGGCCGTATATGTTTGCCTTATGTTGATCGCAAAGAATCAAAATCGCAACTAGAGGCTCGAGGAATTTCCGCACAAGCCGTCTTTAAAAGCCAGCAAAAAAGGTTTAAGCGTATTTATGATCAATTTGATGCTTGGAATAAAGAATTAGTTACCAAGCTCTCAGGCGACCGCGCATCTTCGCTACAAGCACAATTTAAAGCATATTTGAAAAAAGTAGAAGCGTTAAAACAAAATAATGAAACATTGTCATCTACGCCAGGGTCAGGCGCAATACAGAAGGAGGCAGACTTTAACTTCTGCCAAGAATTACAGCATAGTTTATCTCCTCACTTGCTCAAGTCACCAGAGGCAGTTGACCACTTCACGCTGCAACTACAAAACTTCCGAGCCTTAATTGTTGCCTCAGAACGAAAAACTGAGATTCAAGCAATTATTACCCACTTAGAAACGCTATTAAGCTTACTAAGATCTCACGAGCTAACAGCATGTGAAAAAGTAGTTAGTGAGTTAAATAAATTGCTGACTCAAGTCATTGAAGGTACAACGGTAGAACTTGAAAAGCTTGCGAAAGAAGCAGAGAGCAATACAAGGCAAGCTTTGGAACTACAGGAGTATTTGCAGCCTGTACAACAATTCGATGTTGAGCCCGTGGCACCACAAAGAGGGATATATGCAGCTGCTGCAGCTATAAGAGAACAAGCAACCGGGGTTAAGCCAACTAGCACACCGCTTATTCACAGGCTGAGTTGCATCGTTGCTTTGAAAAACACTTTAAGACAAGATGTTGCAATTATCTTACGACAGATGAGCTTCCATTTAACCATTCAAGAAAAGTTAGCCTTAGGATATATTTGGAAATATACTGTCACAGATTCAGCACTGGCTATTGAAACATTTATTGACCTTGCCCTTAAAGGAGATATTGTTTTTTGCCGAGAGCTGTTATGCCAAGAGGCCGAAAAATATCTTTGCTTAGCCCAGGGAAAGCCTTATGATCCTAGGCAAATTGCCACAGGTCTTATGATTTTTGACCAGACAACTCACCACAAAGAACGTGAGATGAAAAATTATTTTAACAAGTTTGGAAAAATGAATAATCCAGATAACATAAGTTTAACCTCAGAGAGCTTAACCAAAGCGCTTTCAGCACCTGAATATGTTGAGAAGGTTAATAAAGTTTTTGAGCAAATAAAAGCGATAATAGAAAGTGCAGCAGCAAAATCACAGCAAATAAAAGGAGAAGTAGTAGCTAGCGCTACCTGTCGCCACTAGGCAGCTTCTTTTCTGAGCAAAAAAAAAGACCTCTTCCAAGAGAGGTCTTTTCTGAAGGGTGAACTAATAAGATATCAACCGCAAGTAGGGCACCAAACAGCACTATCCACAAATAGTACGGTTTCGCTAAGTTTTTCTGCTTGAATCAGATATTTAGAATTCATTGGAGTAATAGCGAAAGACAACGTGCTTGTTTTCTCATCATATTGAGGCTTATTTAAAATTACGAAATCATCAACATGGTAGTTTTTGGCTTCCTTATCAACGTTCAATGCTCCAATTAAAGCGGCATTTGGAGCATCTGCTTTAAAACTATCTCTCCCTTTATTCCATGCTTTTAAGAAGTCAGCTGTTGACATGCCGCCTGTTTTACGCACAGGACGATCACTAAAGTACATAACATGTCGCAGAGGAGATAAAGACAATCTTGCCTGTCCCCCTTCTACCGTAATTTTCCCATGAGGCGCTGCAAGCACAAATAACCAAGATGCTTTTGGACTATCTTTGACTGTTTGCGATGCATCAGCAGCAAAAGCCGCTTGAAAAAGCAAGCAGGTAAACATTAATAAACTTATAACCCCTACTTTAAATTTCTTCATAATACGCTCTCCTCTTTTGAGATAAAAATTTTATAAATCAAGTGCCATATGAGCATCTGCTAGTTGCAAATCATCTTTTCTATCAACTAAATCAGCAGAAGACTCTACAGCGATATCCGTAGACTCATTAATAGAGTGAGCATAAGTTGATAGTTGCCTTAGCTCTTTCGCTTCAACCAACCGAGGTGCTCCTTGCCAAAAGCTCATACAAGATTTCTGGCAAGTAACAGAAGAAGCAGAATCTTCCTCTACCAATAAGGGGGCTTGGAATAAGCCTATATCTACCCTTTGTTGTAGCCTGTTACTCTCGGATGCTCTTTCGTAATTCTCTAAACCTTGTAAGGCGGCAACAGGTAAAGATATAAAAACTCCTCGCCCTAATGCAATTGCTGCAGCAAGTCCAAGAAACCAGTTTGGAATAATGATCTCACCTATTCCCGCTCGGGTTTGTGATAGAACATAGATATCAAACTGTGCAATCATGGTAAGCAATACTTGCACAGGAACATTATGTACCACACTATCTACCGCAGCTAAGTACTTGCCAAACCTTGTCTGGAGCGAGTCAGGCTTGCTTCGGGATCCCATATAGATTAACGCCGCAGAAATAGCACCGAGTGTTAATGCCCCAGGCAGTGTAACTGCCGTAGCAACTGTGGTGGCAAGAGGACTTATATTAAATGCTTCACTACAGAACCGAATAATTCCAGCGCCTGCATAGCTTAAAGTTACACCTGCTGTGGTAATCTCAATTCCTCTGTCAATACTATTACCTACTTTACTAGGAGTACAAGTACGTGCACGCTCATCTTCTGGCAAAATTGCAACTTTAAATTGAATCTGGCTAGAATCTACACCATGCTTAAGCTGCCGAATGCTCAAGAGTAAAAAACCCAAACCAGTAGAAACAATAAGGCCTGGAAGGCTGCGAGGGTTAATCGCTTCAGCAATCTGAACCATTGCTGCCACGCTTTTACTCGCGGTCAACGAAGGATTACTGGCATGCTTCCAAGCAGGGATATCTTCTGACACTGTGGTCACGTCAACTACTGACCTCACGATAAACTCGCTAGCTGCGCAAGCGGCAAATGCAATAGTCCATTCAAAAACGGTTTCTGGCGATAAAACTGCAATAAAAGGCCTGGCAATACCATTAAGTACCACAAAAACATCAAGCGCTGCTGAAAAGTTAAAAGCGACCCTTGTCGCGTTAGTAGCAGCACTCCCGCAGCTCCTAGTAGCTTCCTTCGCGGTTTGCTCTGTCTCTGCACACCCTTGCTTTGTATTCATAGTAGCTACTGCTTCAGCAGGAAGTAAAGGCGCCTCTAACTGAGATATTGCATCTGAATGAACAACTACACTTGCTGCAGGAGCCTTCCGACATTTACCCCAGGCCCACTTTGCAAGTTTAGGCACAGCTTCTAATAAACCCAACATATAGTTAATATCCTCCAGGATTTGTTATTTTTAATGGTTAGATGCAGAATATCATAACATCGTCATTAAATAAACTAGCTTTAAAGAGTTTTCTAAGATGCATAATTATATAGAACCAGCCCTTAAGATTAGCTTAATTTTTATCAAGAAATTTATAGTTTGTCTGCCCTAGATAAAGATGTTGGACAGGCGAGTAGGATGGTCACCAACGTGCTAGAAATTGCATATGTGGTGCGCTTTGCCCATTCTACTGTAATTTTTTTCCAGTGCAGTATTTATTCCGCTTTCCCTTATTGACAACTTCATTCGAATTAACAAATAATTCCAGCTGCGAAAATAATAAAGCTTAAGGAAATTAACGATGGCTCAGCTTTCCCTAGAGGAACTACAAGCGTTCATCACTCAATTTGAACAAGAGCATAACCTTAAAGAGGCTCAAGTTCATCTAGAACAATTTTTGCATAAACGCCTAGAACCTTTAATGGATTCAGATGGACTTGAGATTGATACCTGCATACTTCCCTTAATTCTAAGACTTCCTCTACTGCTCAAACAGCATCCGCTACTCGTGGGTAGTCATGATTTAACCATAAAGAAGGTGTTTAACGATATTTATATACGTTTAATCGAAATCGAACGTCGCCGTTTACTTTATCGCTTAAAACATGCCGCGGGGATTGATAAACTAAAAATATTACTTCCACAATTATCAATATTTGCTAAAATTTTTCCCGTTGAATTTGGCCGCGCGCGTGAAATTGTACAAACTTTGTTTGTTGCGCTAGAAGGCTTTTCTGAAAGCTTTTTTGACTCGCACCATCGAGAATCCATAGAAGTATTAACCGGCTATTTTGAGGCTATTCAGCTTTATCTGGGGGCTTTAACCAGTCAATGGTTGCAAAGTAGCTCTCAAGCAGCGATGTCTTTAACCGATCAAGTATCTCAAGAATTTAAGTTGGCAGAACAGTTACTTAGCGCTGAAGCGTACGCAATAACAAGAATTGAAACGCTACGGCCGCTTACGTCCAATCAATGGGTCCCTCTCGATGAAGCCAACAAGACCAAATGGCTGCAGTTAGTTAAATCGCTAGGAACACGTGTCGTGCACTCCTATAGCGCTAGTCACCCCGCTTACGTTGACCAATTACTTTATACCCAAGATTGCATTATAAGCTTATTAAATAGCTTGCCCGATAATGGCAACCAAGCAAAAGAATTATTTTTAGCAATCGCTGGTTTAAAAATAAAGGATTTAATTGAGCTTGGAAAGAAAGCCTTTCAAAGCCTCTGCAAGGCATGGTATGCCAGTGTATTCCAAGCGCGAGCACAAGGCTTTATGCTGCTACAACTAAGCGATGAGGCATTACCGTTTGCTCAGCAGCAACTAACTGATATTCAGCAATCTTTAGCGCAAGCAGGTAAAGCAAAAGATTGGCAAGCAAGTTATGGCATATTACAAGTTTTAGCAGAAATTGCCTGCCAAGCTAATCAACCTTTATTAAAAAAGCTGGCATTATTTGGCAATGACGCAGAACCTGGTTTATTAACTTTCCTTAAGCAATACCCCTTTCCTGCTGAAAGCTTTGTTCAGTTTAGACAACTTTATAGCTTGCTCTTGCAAGAAGTTTTCAATGTGCTCTACTCAACTGAAGTCCAACAATCTAATCAGCAAGGATTTTCTCTCTCCTTTGTTCCACTTGAGTTAAACGATCGGCAGATTTTAGAAAACTTGCTGGAAATGTTAACCCCAACCGAAATTTATTCCTTGATTCTAGATGCACAAATTCCTGAAACAACTAAAGCAGCATTCTTACAAAACCCACTTATCAAATGCCCGGTCCTTGAAACGAAATATCAAACATTAACAGCCAGTGGAAGAACAGTGCCAGCAGAATTATTTTTCGAGTTAAATGATAGTTGGAATAAAAGATTTGATGAAATATATGTGCAATTTCAATTATGGAAATCCATTATATTTGCTCCTGCAGCAGAGTCCATAACCAAGCAACTCCAAATACAGTTTGATGCTTACTTAAAAAAACTTGAAGGATTAAAAGTAGAGCTTGTCCGTATCACAGAGGTATTACCAAAATTAGCCGAACAAGCCAATGTCACCGGTATAAATACTGAGCTTGAAAACCAAGTTAGAAAAAACGAAAAAAACGTGAAACAGGCATTAGAGTGGCAAGAGTACTTGCAACCCTCTACGTCGCTAGCACAGCAATCTAAAGCTGCTACACCAATGGAAAAGCCACTATCAGTAGCAACTTCAGCCGGCGCATCTTTTAATGCCGTAGGAAGTTTACCAGCAACTGACAGCCTCCCTGGAAGGTTAAAATGCATTGCTAATTTAAAAACCACGTTCCGGGAAGATATTGCCATTTTTTTAACAAGCATAAACTTCCAAGTAGAGCCAATAGAAAAATTAGCTTTAATATATTTATGGCAGCTTACTTCTCTTGAAACGACTCTCCCCCCGGAAGCTTACATGCACCTTCTTTTAAAGGGTGATACAAGGTTTGGTGAGCTACTCATGGCTAAAGCTGCCAAGTACTTTTGTCTTGCTCATGATAAGCCCTATATACCCAAAGGGCCAGCAACAGGCTTGATATTTTTAAGCCCAGAATCAGAAAGGGCGCGTAGAGAGTTAAAAGACCATCTAGCTAACTTTATGTCAACAATAACATTAGAAATAAGCATTAGCTTTGAGAAAAAAGATTTGGCTCGTATTATCGCTGAAAATACTCAGCGCGATAAAGAATATCCAGAGAAATTAGATAAGCTCTGGGGCTCGCTTAAAGAAAAAGTTCTAGCTACCTCACAGCTTATGCAAGCAGCACCAGCTTCAAAGGCCGCTACTGCTGGAGACGTCATAAGGCGAAATGCGTTATAGCTTTACAATTTAAGCGTAGATAAAATTAAGACCTTTTGCGAAAAGGCCTTAATAATATGCAGCTTCCTTTCTTAAGAGTCAAAGTCATCCCCAACTCAAAATACTACTATCTATAAGCAAAACAAGACAGCTTCACTCAGGTCTTCTGCTTTAACTATATTTTTAGGGTTCATAGGTAGAACACATTGGTTTTTTATCGTATTGTGGCTTACTTAAGATTAAGAAACCATCAACATGGTAGTTTTTAGTTATCTTTTGCAGTTTACAGTGCGCCAGCAGCAAAGCTTGCTTACGTGAACAAACAGGTAAGCATCAATAAATTTATGCTAAAAATAGCAAGTTTTCTTAATCTATATTTTTTAGTTATAAAATTAAAACTTGTTAGGCATTAAGAATAAACTGGCTATCTAGATTACTATCAAAATCAGCTGTTTCTAAAGGGCAAGCGATCTTTGTCACTTCCGCGCTACCATCAGGCCTACCATCTGTAGCAGCACCAACTTCTATTAATTCTTGCGGATGAACAATTTTTGACGCACCTTGGAAAAAAGCTGAGAGTGCATTTGTAAAACCTGGCTTAATTTCAAGCTTTTGTTTAACTACGTAAGTTCCTGCATCAACTTGTTTTTGAAGTTCGTTAATATTTGAAGCGTGGTCATAATTTTCTAAACCTTGTAAAGCCGCCACCGGACCAGAAACAGCAGCTCCGCGAGCTAAAGAAAATGCTAAATCAGCAAAAAGAAATTGATTTGAAATGTTAACAACGGCACCCGACTGAGATTGGGTTAAAGCATTAATATCTAAAGCAGCAGTAAACATAAAAAGTGCACTCAGGGGAACCCGATGAATAACAGAATCTGCTGCCGCAACGTATCTTAAGGCTTTATGTTCTACAGAGCTTTTTTTGCTTCGTGTTCCAATATAGGATAAAGCAGCAGTGACTGAGCCAATCACTATAGCGCTTGGAATTCCTGCGCCTAGCGCTATTACCGATGTAGTAGGGTCTATTATCCCCAACTCAGTAAGAGCTCGTATAATGCCAACAGGAGGATAGCTTAAGGTAACGCCTGCCGTTAAAATTTCCAGCGAACGGCCAATGGTGTTTCCTGCCTTAGCTGGTGTACAAATCTGCCCACGCTCCGCATCTGGAACAACTGCAATATCGTATTGGATTTGCGTAGATCCTACATCATTTTTAAGTTGACGAAGCGCTAAAATAAAAAATCCCAAGCCAGTTGACACGATCAATCCTGGCATACTCCTAGCGTTCAATCCTGCGGCTATCTGTGTCATCACAGCGACTGTCTTTCCCGCTGTTAAAGCAGAATTACTGGCATTTTTCCAAGGAGGAGTTTCTTGACCTTGAGTCTTAACGTCCATTATCCCTCTAATTAAGTATTCCGTGGCAACAAAAACACCAATACCGATGGTAAGTCCATAAGATGCTGCTCCCGTATCACCTGCAGCTAAAAGAAATGGCCTCAAAATACTATTAAGCGTAACAAAAGCATCTATACCAGCTTCGGCTTCAAAAGCAAATCTTGCTGCCGCATAGCCAGCTCTCTTTAATCTACTTGGCTGTTCCGGCAATTGGGTTGGTGTAGCGCTTTCTACTTCTGGGGTGATTAGTGGCTCAGATAAAGGGCTATTATCCTTTTTTCTAATCTTATTCCACGCCCATTTTACGCCAGCAGTAATAAAGTCTAAGCCTAACATAAAGCAATCTCATCTTTGTTATTTTTAATAAGTTGACGCAAGATACCATAAACTTATCATTAAATAAACTATTACTTCTGTTTTACTGACCATCCAAAAGCAGCCTAAACACCCAACCTTTATAGGATATCGCCGTGGCTTACCCCTACTCTTATCATCTTGAAAATCCCCACCACTACCCCCATATCTTAACCAAACCAATGTTTATAGGAAAACCGTTTTATGTCACAAAAAGAAACCTTAAGTTTTCAAACTGAAATTAAACAGTTACTGCATTTAATGATTCATGCGCTTTATAGCAACAAAGAAATCTTTTTGCGGGAATTAATTTCCAATGCTTCGGATGCGGCAGATAAGTTGCGTTTTGAAGCACTTTCACACCCAGAACTTTTAGGCAGTGATACAGAATTAAAAGTTATTGTGGAGTATGACAAGCACGCCCATACGGTTAGCATTATTGATAATGGTATCGGGATGTCGCGTGAAGAAGTCATTAAAAACTTGGGTACGATTGCCCAATCTGGCACCAAAGAGTTTTTATCTCGCTTAACCGGCGATCAGTCTAAAGATGCCCATCTTATTGGCCAATTTGGGGTTGGTTTTTATTCTGCCTTTATTGTCGCTAATCGCGTAACGGTTAAAACCTTAAAAGCAGGTTTACCCAAAACAGAAGCCGTGGAGTGGACTTCGCATGGTGAAGGCGAATACACCATCGAAACCATTGAAAAAGATTCTCGTGGCACAGAAGTCATTTTACATTTACGCGAGGACGATACCGAATTTCTTGATGGCTATCGTTTACGTCATATCATCAAAAAATATTCTGATCATTTAACTTTACCCATTTACATGAAAAAAGAAGTGCATGGCGACGCTAAGCCTTCTGACGAGCTCGAAAAAGTTAATGAAGCAACTGCACTTTGGACACTACCCAAAAGTGAAATTAGCACAGAGCAATATCAAGAATTTTATAAATACCTTGCGCATGATTATGAAAACCCACTCACCTGGAGCCATAATCGTGTTGAAGGTAAACAAGAATATATTAGTTTGCTTTATATTCCTGCTCATGCGCCATTTGATTTATACACGCGCGAAAAACCTTATGGCTTAAAGCTTTATGTGAAACGTGTATTCATTATGGATGACGCAGCTGCATTTTTGCCAAACTATCTGCGCTTTGTGAAAGGCGTATTGGACTCCAGCGATCTACCATTAAATATCTCACGAGAAATTCTACAATCAAATCGCACGGTTGAGAGCATCAAGAATGCACTGACTAAACGTGTATTAGATATGCTCGAAAAAATGGCCAAAGATAATGCAGAAGATTATAAAAAATTCTGGCAAGCTTTTGGTAACGCGCTAAAAGAAGGCGTCGTAGAAGACATTCCTAACAAAGAAAATGTTGCGAAACTATTACGCTTTGCATCAACCCACACGAATGCTCCTGAACAAAATGTCAGCCTAGATGATTACATCAGCCGCATGAAAGCCGACCAAGATAAAATTTATTTCATCACGGGCGATAGCTTTAGTGCGACCAAAAATAGCCCACACTTAGAAATTTTCCGTCAAAAAAATATTGAAGTTCTCTTGCTAACGGATCGCATTGATGAATGGGTAGTGTCACACTTGACCGAATATCAAGGCAAGGCGCTGCAGTCTGTTATGAAAGCTGATTTGCAGTTAGACACACCGGAAGAAAAAACGGAAGAGAAGAAAGCAGAAATTGAAAAAGTATTAAGCGCGATGAAAACAGCTTTAGGTGAGCGCGTTAAGGAAGTAAAAGTTAGCCATCGTCTAACAGAGTCCCCTGCTTGTCTAGTTATTGATGAGAATGATTTAAATCCTCACTTAAAACGCATGCTACAGCAAGCGGGTCAATTTGTTCCTGAAAACAAGCCTATTTTGGAAGTTAATCCCGCGCATCCTTTAGTTGCACAGTTAGAAGGATTAATCGATACACCAAACTTTCAAACTTGGACAGATATTTTATTTGAACAAGCGATCCTTGCTGAAGGCGGCACTTTGCCTGATCCCGCAGATTTTGTACGCAAAGTGAATGCGTTATTAGAAAAAGCAAAATAATTGCTTAGCGCCTAAGGGTGTTTTGCCCTTAGGCGCAAGTTGTGTTAACTTTAAAAAACACATTCTCTTGCTAAATCTTTACCGTCCTGCAGTCACAGACACAACCGTTTGCTCCACAGGTTCTAACCTTTCAGTTTGATCTGCTTGTGTTTGTGCTTGTGATGCAGCCTCTTGCACAGGCGATGGAGTTCTTGATTGAGATCCTGCACCACCTTGTGATTCCACCTCCGAGTCTGAATCATACTCATGGCCCGCTCTATCGCCTACAGTGTAAGAACCACCTGCCGATACCAGAGAATCTTGCGATTGGACAGAAGCAAACGTCTTACTTGACATTGTTCTTGGTAGAGGTGTTACTGGGCTTAGAGGTTTCATTACCGGCATTACTGGGCTTAGAGGCAGCTTATCAAGCTCTAATAGCCCTTCAGGTAAACGCATGTATACTTTGCTGAGTGCTTGTTGTGCTTCAGCCGTTATCATCTGAAAAGTTTTATCTTTCTTAACAAATTCATCTTGCTTAATATCTGCAAGGCAATCCAATAATGCAGTAGTTTTTTTAGGAGTAGAATCTTTAGCGCATTCGTCCACAACTTTATATAACCGTAAAGTTAGCAGAAAACTATCCTGTAAATTTTTCGATTGCATCTTATATACCCATGACTCAAAGTTCTCGCCTTCCTCCTCTGTTAACTCTCGTCCATCACGGCAGGAAGCTAAAACAGCTCGGCAGACAGGTATTTCCTCTAAAGATTTTAGCCCCTGAGGCTTTAAACCTAGCTTATACAGGTAAGACAATAGTGAACTAAACAACTTAGACTTAATTGCTTCAACCTCTCTATTTGCTTTTGTCTCTTCCATCAAAATAGCTAAATCGCCTTTAATTCTTTTTAATTCAATTGTAAGTTCACTATCTACTGGCTTACTAGCATATTTATTATTTAAAGCACAGATATGCGCTAACAAGTTACGGATAGCGGGTGTCATTTTGCTACTTGCATTACAGACCGTCTCTATACTTGCTAAAGCTGCTGGTAGCGTTTGCATACTGAAGCTACGAATGGGCATTAATGCATCAACTCTCTCTTCTAGTAGTTTATCTTCTAATACTGGCTCTGGTGAGTTTAAGATCATAAAGCTTAAACTAACTAATTCCGTTAACCATGTTTCAATCTTAAGCGCACACTGTTTATCTTGCTCAAAGAAAGCTTTCTTAACCCAAGTTTGCTCCTCTCCTAATAACTTAGCAGCTTTCTCTGTTTCAAGCATCGCTAACAATCCATTTTTAGAGTCTGTTAAAAATTTAAAATCAGGCGAGCCTACAGGCGAGTGTATCAGTCTCGTTATTATCAGTGGACGAAGCTTAACCCAAAACTCTTTCAATACACCTGAGCTATCAGGCTGCATTGCAAAAACAATCTGTAAAGCAAGCTGTACGTCACGCAAGGAAGCTTCTTTGCTTTGCAATAGCGCCCCTAGCTTACGATTAAGAATCTCATGCAGTTTCCTATAAAATTCATTCTGCGTATCACAAACATTAGGCTGCAGAGTGGTAATAGGCTGTACTGCGATTAGTGCTTCACGCATTGAACCACGCTCCACTAACCAAAGTATATAATCTTGCTCTTTTTCTATAGGCGTTTTTGCTGCTGCGCGTTGTTTTTCTTTACCTGCATCAACTAGTTCAACCTTAAGCTTTTCTCTAAGTAACCAGCCTTCACTACCAGGTTTTAAATCATGTTGTTTTTCAGCATAATCTAAATTATAAATTCTTTCTTTGTAAATTCTAATTAAATCTTCTCGAGCCGCATCCTGAGTCTGCAGGTGCTGGAGGTAGTCGTATAAGCATGTTATTTCTTCTTCAAGCTGATTAAAAAGAAGTGGAGGCAACCCTTTATAATCTAACTCTGCTTGTTGTTGGCGGAATTTGATTAAATCCTCTATAAAATTGTTTGCTCTCTCCTCCGCCCTAGTTCTCTGAGGTGTCTCAAGGAACTTCTCTTGTAGTTTTTTTAACAGTTGCGCTGGTGTTGGATCGCGCACCTCCTGCTCCAAATTCATCACAACAGCCTGATAAGATTTTCCAGCAGGTTTATCGACAATTTGCAAATAAGCTTTGATGCGTTGAACAAGGCGAAATGCATGAGATTCTGCAATATACCCCCCTGAAACATCCGTCTTAAAGCGATCACCATCCCGTTCGCTAGCACTAAACGTAGCAGCATTAGGAAAAGTTTTACTTAATTCACTCTCTAATAAAGCACCTCCCCTTGCAGTATCTCGAACTTTACTTGCAAGCGCTTGGTAACTGTTATAACGAAACACGCAAGGCGCTGCTTCAGCCATTTTGACAACACTATGACGTATACAATAAGAAGCCAACGTCTTAAGATTAGACTTTAAATTTCCTAAAGCTTTGTTTGCATCCCTGATAGGTATTAAACCTGCAACATACTCATAAGCCGCAACAAGTCTTTTACTTTGAAACTCGCACTGCGCTTCCTTTAGATTCCGCACACTATCCGGTTGTTCTGTACCAACAAAAACAGGCGAAGAAAGAACAGCGGTGTTACTTTGTAAATACCTTACCGCTTTAAAAAAGAGATCTCGTCTTGCCTGAGCTTGCTCGGCAGTAAGGCCAGCACTTTCTAATAAACGGTAAATGCCACTTGCAATAACCAGCAAATTATCAAATACCGCTTGACCAATCGGATTAATATCAGCCTTTATTTCGGCATCTAAAAGATTGTTTAAATAAATCGTGATTTTCTCCAGGGCTACGTGCAAAGCTTTCTGCAAGTCACTTTTGACTTGCGATTGAGCATTGCTTTCTAAAGAGTGGTAATGTTCTTTTAGCGATTCAAACGCCGCATTCAGTGGGATTGTAATTTGAAGTAAATACGCCTTAAAGTTTTTTAAGATTTCCGCTTGTTGCGCTGCCAAGCCAGCCTCTGCTTTTCCTGCGTCAGCCACTGGCGATGCTGATGGTAATACTGTCCCATAGTCTCGTAAAAACTCGTCAATTTTAGGATCAACGCATAATTTATCTAAATGCTTGATTGCCCTTGCCGCAGCAGCACGCGCTATTTGGGCGCATTCTACTTGACCTATTTTTTGCATACTTTCAGTATCACCCAGCGACTGCATAAAGGTTTTGACTTGCTGAACGAATCCGCTGATTGGCCCAGTAACGCTCTCATCCTCAGTGCGCCAATCACACGCTTTGCTCACCAAAGTTTCAACTATATTTTTCCGGAAAGCTTGAAAGCTTGGTGCTTTCATCGCCTCAAACTGTTCCGCAGTTGTTTCAGTTAAAAGCTTATAGCTCTTCGGAATGGCAGCAAAATTCTGCAAGACATTCATTTGGGCATACGCTGTTTTTAACGCTGTAATTCGCGCCGCATCAAAAAATTTAAAAATGTCAGCTTCATTCGATGCCTTTAATGCTTGGGTCAAAATATTGCCAATAACTGTCGCTGGATGATTTTCACCAAAACGAGAAAGCTTTGCTGCTTCTAACGATGCTACTAATTTTTGCCGCGCGGTCGTATCTAATATGAACACAAGCCAAGCAAGCTGCTCTGCAGAACCTGCCGTAAGGAGTGCTTGCAAAGCTTGATTGTCTTGAAGTTTTGCAATATTGCCTAGATCGCTACAAAGCTGGGAATAGATAGCACGAACAGCTTCAGCAAAGCTAGTACCGCTAAAGCGCGGCTGCTCAATAGCTTCTGACACCGTAGTACCTTGTGGCAACCCTAGAGGGCCTGCCATCTGGGCAAGGAAGGTATAAAAAGGCTGCAAAGTATTGACAGCTTCTGAAGCTTGCAACATATCGCTAGCCCCCCAAGCCTTAATCATATCCTCTTTTAGCTTAGCATCTACGCTTGCTTGGATGGCTTTCAACTTAGTTTGCAACTCACGCTGAAGCGCACGGCTTAAGTACCGCCCTTTATCAGCCGCTAGAACTTGAGGAAACGTAAACTGATCAACATTGTCACTATTAAGCGTTTCCAACTTTGCCAGCACCTCATTCGCCCACTTATCCGCCTCTTCTTGTTCCATGAAGAGCTCTTGCTCCTCTCGAGAGCATAAGTGACAAAACTTGCTGAGGATTAATCTCTTTTGTAAATATTCTGCAGAATACTCATTATGATCTCTGTTATATTCTGAAAATAAACTATTCCATAACACAGAATAAGGAGCTAGTATTGATCTTAAGCCATTGAATACAAAATCTTTATTGTACTTAAGAAGCGTAGAAAAACAATTCATGAATTGTTGGGCTTGCTCTAGTCCAAGTTCATTCATTTTTAGCAAGCACTTTCTGACATATTCTTCTTGCTTCTCAGAACTAGCGTATTGAAAAATATATTTATTTAATTGAGCAGACGGATGAAAATATTTTCCTAAATTAATATGATGGATGATGCTAGCCATCATCACTTTCTCTTGCATGATGATAGGCAAATTAGCGCCTCTAACTCCTTCATCAAATTTGCCTTCCAATAGCGCTTCCCGTATCCAGTCACGAACTATGCTTCCACCATAAGGCTCATCAGGAGCGATCTCTAATTTAATTCCACTGTTGATAACATCCTTAATGTCTTGCGCTTGCTGCGTGCCTTCCGTAACCTTCGTGGAAAGAAGTTTAATAACCCAGGCTTTATAAAACTTTTCAAGCTGTCTAGAATAATCTTTAAAGAACTGATTGCGGCTAACGCCCTCCATACATAAAAGCCGTTCAAAATTTTTGCATTCTAACAAACGCTTTATTATCGATAATTCGCCACGTCTGTCACTTAAGACATACTCGTTCCTTAGCAAACTACCGAAAGCAGCGCGTAAGTCAGCGTAGATACGCGCCACATCTGTCTTATCAGACCAAGTAAGCACTGCTGTTGGATCGGTTATTAAGTAGGTAATGGTATCAAAATACTTACCAGGATCCCGCTTAATGTCAACTAGCTGTTGATTGAAAGCTGCTTTCAAGTACCCTTCAACTTTTTTAAACAGTTTTTCTTCTGGATTTTTGGCATGTGCTTGCTTAAGGCCTGCGTATAAAGCATTAACAGCAGCGTAATTATTGCTCTCAAATACCAGCTTAATTAATTTTGGATAATAGGATTCGCTCAGATTTAAAAGATAATGACCAATTTGGTGAACAACTTCTTCTGCTTTTATTTGAGAGTCAGGGTTTTCTGGATCAGACACCAAACTTGCTGGACTGCGCTGGTTTACTGCCTTAAACGCGTCGTCAATTGCACGGAAATACTTATGCGCCTGCTCTTTAGAGGCAGATTTTAAAGACTTAGTCAGCTCTACTAAGCTCTTTATATTATTACCATCTTTTTCATATCTGATAAGGTAGTTAATAAAGCTTGTCCAAGGTTCTACATCGCCACCCGCTTGGTTAATAATATTTCTTTCATTTTTAATAACCCTCGCCGCAAGCGTTTTGGCTATATTTTCACCAAATAGTAAGACTGGAGGCTTTCTATCTGCATGCGTTTCTTGAACTAAACTCCAAAGGCCTTCTAAATTAACAGCTGCATTATCACTAAGTAAACCATCAATGATTTTATTATTCTTTGCGCGATATGAAGCTACAAAATCCCTATACTGCGTGTTGAGCCCAGGAATTTCATCGTCACAGAAGCGGAAGAGCGCATCATTTTTATAAGGGTCACGAATGGTAAAACTTTTCTTTATCTGTTGCCTTACTTCATCTAAAGTATTTATTACATTTGGAAGGCCACCTTCGAATGAGAAGATTTTAGCAACTGCATCAAACACCATCCCAATTTGCTTTGTATGCGCTTCTGTCTTAGAAATTTCATTGCTCTTTATACGCTCTAATAACCTATTAAAGCAGCCTAATGCAAGCGAGATATTTTTGTGTTGCACTTCGTCATCAATAAGCTTAAGACTATCCTGTATCCTTGCATAAGCGCTTTGATAAGCACTCCACTGCCCATCTGCCGATGAATGCCCCCAAGATGCAATATAGGATTTCGCAGCAGAAATGTAATCACTGCCTAATTTTCCTATTTTAGCCTCTCGTTCGCCTTCAAACTCTGCCGCAAAACGTGGATCTCGCATTTCATGCTTAATAAATGTCTGTACTATTGAATACGTTTTCTGCGTAAGAGGGTCACTTCCCGCATTTGAACCACCAAGCCAAAACTGCACCAAATCTTGTCGAGACTTCGATGAGAGGAAAGGGTATTCGAGGTAGGGTAAATGCTCTGAAAAAACTTCCAATTCTCTTATGTTTTGCTGGTGACATAAGCCGGCAAAGTATTGATACAAACCATCGCCAGATTGCGCTCCATCTACCAAAAGATGAGAATACTCTAAACATTGAGATGTCATTCTTGCAAAAGTTTCTTCTGCGCTAGCTTTAAACTCATCAATACGTCTTTCTAAACTGGCCGCCCTTATTGCAAAGCTATCCATTAGCACTTGGCGCTCCCTTTCAGGCAGCCCCTGATGGTCGGGAAGCTTTTTCATTTCTTCAACTTTTTGTTTTAGGTGACTCGCTATAACTGCAAACTCCTGCCACTGTCTCAAGAAATATAAAAGTTCTTTTTCCTCCGGCCTCCTCGCTTCAAACCAGTTTTTAGCCCTCGCTATTAAGTCCTTAAAGGCTGCTTCTGCTTCAATGAGACCGTTTTCAATTTCTCTATATTTAAGCGATAAATCCTCAAACTGGATTTCTGGCATATGCCATTTAGAATCAGCAGGTGCGCCCTGTAGTTCAATCGCCTGCTTAACAGTAACTGCCTCGGCGCCTTCTAGTATATTGCTAAACTCTTTTTTACCGCCCTTAACACCGTCAACTAATCCCCCAAGAAGTCTTTGAAGAGAGGTATATTTAAAGTCAATAATCCCATCTAAAATATATTCTGCTTTACAGATCTCAAATTTCTTGCTTAATTCTCTGCGGTCGTTTTGACATAAAAGTTCTTGAAGAGCCTTTACTTCTCTACTCGTAAATACTAGTTGCTTATACCGCACATCATTTAAGTTAATATTCGTAAGTTTACGCAATAATTCTGGCATATCGCTGGATATGTTATGCGCGTGCCTTTTTGATAATTCTTGTAATTCCTCCACCTCTTTACTTGTAAAATCAGAAAGCGCGAGACTCTCAGGAAGTTTTTCGCAGACAGCTAATCCTTTGAGGAAAGATTTTAATGTCGTCGCATAAATTTTTCGGGATTCCGTATGGCTCTCTTTGGAAGTTAACCTATCAAATAATTCAGATAAAACTTGTTGATAGGTTATACTTCCCTTGCTAAACCCACTTGCAATTTCATGTACAATTGTCAATGCTTGCGCTACATCTTCCTTTTCAGCAGCATCCTCATATTTATCCACATCCACTTGAGCAATACCAGCAAGTATATGCGCTAATAAAAAGGTATTTTGCTCAAATGAAGGAGAGTTAAAATAAGAAGCATACTGTTGTTTTTGGGCAGCTTCCTTTTCATAACCATGCTTAGCTAATACCTCAAAGTCATGCCGCTTAAGTTCAGGCGCTTGAGCAACCTCTATTGAAAAAGGTAAGGCATTAAATGGATGACTAATATCATAGGTGCTACCAGCCTTTAAGCAAACCTTCTGACCATTAGCTAGCTCAAACTCAAAGCCTTTACCAGAGTTATTATTACGGACCTGGTAATATTTACCCTCTAAGAAAAAGTGTACACAGTGTCGTCTTGCCTCATATCCCTGCGTTTCACCCAAAGTTACCTCTTTGCAGACTTGTCTGATCTTAGGGAAGACCAGAACTGTTTGTTCGCCTTCTCCTTTTTCGAGCGTTATGTTAAACGCGTCAGGAATAGAAAGGTCTTGATTTTTTTTCTTCCTCTCTACAAGGCTAGGCTGTGAAATCAGCACATTTGATCCAACCTGATAAACTTTACCCGCTTGAAAATAAACTGTACCCTCTTTAGCATTAATCCTGAGCAATTCTCCTCTAGCTACAGGAAAGCGGTAGAGATGTTTTTCTTCAGCAAAATAAACATACTCTAAAGTCTTTTCTGTAGCTTGGCTAACCACCTCGCAAGGTACATCATGCTCATTGGCAAATCTTAAAATAGCAACAGTCGCAATCTGAGTAGCATGCTGGGATATTTCTGAAGTTAAAGCCTTAATCGCACTTTCGCTTTCTTCGCGGGCTAGCTCTGCAGGCGTGCGTATAGACAAAAGTCGACTACTCATTTCCTGCAATTTAGAAGCAACATACGACAAGCTTCTTGATGCGTCTTGCCCGTCCCTTGCACCCTCCTTAATCGCGCCTTCAATGAAGCTTGATAATCCTCTAGCTTTTTGAGCAACGCCTTCACCTTTAGCAATAAGCGCTTTTGCTTCTCGCGCCAACCTTGACTCCATACGTTCAGCAGATTTTTTTTCCGCTTGTAAATCTACACATTGTAGGAAAATATTAGCTTGCTTCAGCACTTGACCATCAACAGAGTCATCTAGAACAAACTCACGGGGTCCCGTACTAATAGCTAAATCCTGGAAAAACTTTTGCTTTTCCCCAAGATCAAACTCAGACCCGCTAAAAACTTGATTCATCACCTCCCCAACAGGTGAAAGCAACGCGTCTAAAGACGCCAGATAATCTTTTTGCTGGGCTTCTAACCATTGTTTTTGTGTATGATGAGGAGCTCCTTTAGGTGGCATTGAGTCTGAACCAAGAAAAGGCTGGTTAAGCCAGCAACAAATTGCTTTTCTTAACGGCTCTAAAGCATCACTTTCATATTTAAATAAAACGTCTATTTTCTGCCACAGATCTGAGCTTAATTTTGCTAGGCTGTCAGATTCAGATTGAGAAAACTGTTGACAACGTTCAACAAAAAATTTACGAAATTCTTTTAATTTGCTACTTAAATTGGGATAAGCTTTTGCAGAAAGCAAGTCTGTTGGCAAAGCTTTATATTGCTTCCAGATCCTTAAATTATTGGCTAAAACATCCTCTGCTTTCGTATCGCCAGACAAATTAGGGAAATATTCTTCTAGCCCGTCTTGCTGTAAACCGCCATCAGCAATACTTTTTTTAATAAATGCCAGAATTTCAAAAGATTTTCCCTTGAAAATAGGATTTTCGAGAATCGCTAAAAAGTTGTTACTTTTCAAAGCGACTGCCAAGTCTAATAATTGCCTCTCCCTATCTGCTGGAACCTTCTTCTTTCTTATGGCATAGTTTACCCGCGCTTCAAACATCGCTGCTAATATTTTAGCTCTACTCGACCCGTAATATGATAAAAACTCCGCGATTAAATTCTTCCAAGACTCTTTAATAGACCCCGAAGCACCGCCCTCATATTGAAACGGCTGCCCCGCCATTAAGACCTGCTCTATAAATATTTTTAACTCAGCCTGATGCTCCCATTGATTAATAGCCTTGGCTAGTTCGTCAGTGGTCTCTTCTACAGACAGAGTAGACATATCAAAAAACCCTCGATAAGCAAAATGCTTATCAAGTAAATCTGCCTGCTCCTCACCTGCTTTCATAGCTCTCGGACTAATACAATCCTTAAAATCATCTGTCGTTTTTTTGAAGGTGTTGTATTGATGGGTATACTCTTTAGCAGCGTTATATAATTCAAGTACCAGCCTAAAAAGCCCATCCGCCGCCCATGCATCTATTTGTCCAAGCAGCTTTTCTCCCTGTTCTTTTGCATGCTGAGCAACTTGGTGAACCATCTTAAGTGGGTCGCCTGAAGATTGTTTAAAATTCCCAGGCTTAACCTGACATAATCGATAAAAGTGAGAAGATAAAAGCTTACTTCTCTTAAAAGACCTTTCTGCTTTGCTTTTAGGCCTCCCAAGCTCAAGTTTACCTTTATCACAGGCACTTATATATTCTCCTTCAAGCGCTGTTAACTGTTTACGGATAGCCTCAACAGCATTCAGATAAATTTTAAAATGCTCTCCTTCTTCACCAATGACAGGCTGAAGAAGTCCCATTTGGGGCCTAGACCAGGCATACCTTAAAGCCTGCAAGCGTTTTTCGGTATCAATGGCCATTGGAGATAGCTCAACTGAATCACCTAAATCTGATAAATCTGTTGTCTGAAGCTTCTGAGCAATATGCTGTTGTAGTGCAGTACTCTGAGTTTGCTCTTCTATTAGAGGGGTTCCTGCTGAATAACTTAAGTCTGATAAATCTGTTTGAGGAAGCTGCCTAGCAGTGTACTGTTGTGGTGCAGTACTTGGGGTTTGCTCTTGCTGAGTTACTTTTTGATCTTTTTCATTTGTCATTGCTAGTCTCCATCAAACTTTTAGTAGTCTCTACTTCCAATCTATCAAATGAACCTTAAGGAAATCTTAAGAAAACCTTAAGGCTCACGCCTTAAAAACCTAGCCTTTACTCAAAATAATCATTAATAAAAAATTGCAGCTGAAAACATTAAATTAATTATTCCACTTTTTATCAATTTGCCAATTAAAACCCACTTATTTAGCGTCAATTTTATTCGCAGCAAAGGACCGCATAAAAACAGTCATTTAATAAAGCAACCTTTTAGAACTTTACCGTAAATTATAGCGTGGTACAATACGCCACTTTTTAATCATTTTTAGGTTTATTCTCATGGGATTCCGTTGTGGCATTGTTGGCCTACCTAACGTTGGCAAATCTACTTTATTTAATGCATTAACTAAAGCGGGTATTGAAGCATCCAACTACCCTTTTTGTACGATTGAGCCCAATACAGGCATTGTTGCTGTTCCCGATACCCGACTAGATAAATTAGCCGCGATTGTTCATCCTGAGCGTACGCTAGCTGCCGTCATGGAGTTTGTGGACATTGCAGGTCTGGTTGCTGGTGCTTCCAAAGGTGAAGGATTAGGCAATAAGTTTTTAGCCAATATCCGTGAAACAGAAGCAATTGCGCATGTCGTACGCTGTTTTGAAGATACCGACATCGTACACGTAGCAGGCAAGGTTGATCCATTAAGAGATATTGCAGTTATTAATACGGAATTAGCTTTAGCAGACCTTGAAACCGTTGAAAGAGCCATCCAACGAGTTACCAAAAATACTCGAGCTGGAAATAAAGATGCTTTAGCAGAAAAAGCGCTTTTGGAAAAAGTCTTTAGCCAATTAGACCAAGGTTTACCTGCTCGTGCTTTAGAACTTTCCTCTGAAGAACTAGCATTTTTAAAAACGTATCAACTTCTCACCTTAAAACCTACGTTATACATTGCCAATGTGGATGAAAAAGGTTTTGAAAATAATCCTTTACTTGACCAAGTCCGTGCCCATGCTGCTGCAGAAAAAGCAGAAATTGTTGCTGTATGTGCTGCTTTAGAATCAGAAATCGCAGAATTAGAAGATGCAGATAAAGCAGAATTTTTAAACGAAATGGGGTTAACTGAACCTGGCTTAAATCGCGTCATTCAAGCTGGCTATAAACTGCTGGGATTGCAAACGTATTTTACTGCCGGCGTCAAAGAAGTCCGGGCCTGGACCATTTCTGCTGGCGCTACTGCGCCACAAGCTGCGGGTGTAATTCACACCGATTTTGAAAAAGGCTTTATTCGCGCTGAAGTCATCGCTTATGACGATTATATTAAATATAACGGCGAAGCTGGCGCAAAAGAAGCTGGTAAATGGCGCTTAGAAGGCAAAGAATATATTGTCAAAGATGGCGACGTGATGCACTTTAGGTTTAATGTCTAAGCTCGCTAAAAAATAGATTCAAAAGTAAAAAACTTAAGCCGTTTGTCAAAATTTCAAGCGTTATTTATAAAAAAAATGCCTCTAAAAAGAGGCATTTTTATTTTCTACTCGCGTTTAGCGTTTTTTCTTCGCTTTTGCTTTTACAGCTTTTTTTGCAACCGGTTTTTTAGTAGCTTTTTTTGCTGCAGGTTTTTTAGCTGCTTTTTTCGCCGCAGGCTTTTTCGCTGCCGCTTTTTTCGCCGCAGGTTTTTTAGCTGCTGCTTTTTTTGCTGCAGGTTTTTTAGCAGTAGATTTTGCTGCTTTTTTAGGTTTAGCTTTTGTGGATTTTGCTTCCTCTTCTAATTCAGCAAGCATTTGCATAATGCCGGATTCAAGCTCCATAAAATATTCGTAAGCTTCTAATGAAATTAACACCGCTCTAGGCTCTCCATCTCGCTCAATTACAACAGGACCTTCTTCACATGCTTCTAAAGAACGCTCAAGATCTTCAACCTGCATATTTACTTCGTTCATAAAGTTATCCTTTTAATAAAGTCACTCTATCATTTTAACAGGAAAATTTATTTTTTAATATCTTCAGCATTTTTAGTTCAGTCTTTAAAAGCGATTGTTATTAGTCGCAAGACAACTATCCAAGCAAGCCTTGCCTGTAGGAACAGGTCGCAAGCTGTGCTGACAAATTTTGAAAGTAGAAAAATTTAAGAAGGGAAATAAGTCAGCCGGTAAGCCGGGTTCTGTACAGCTTGCGCTGTGACAATCATTCCTCTGGACTTATGATCACTCATAAGTTCTAGCAACCTACCCGAACTGCGCGAGGGCGCGCGTCGTAACTCGAAGTTACTACAGTTCCTATTTGGTCTTGCTCGAGGCGGGGTTTGCCGTGCCACTTCTGTTACCAGAAGCGCGGTGCGCTCTTACCGCACCATTTCACCCTTACCATAAAAAAAATTCTATGGCGGTATCTTTCTGTTGCACTTTCCGTCGATTCACATCGCCCAGGCGTTACCTGGCGCCTTTGCCCAGCGAGCCCGGACTTTCCTCGAAACATTTGCATGCACCGCGATTGTCTGGCTGACTTATGACTATTTTACCAGAAAACTTCAGCTTTTCTTCAGAATCGTTGTTGTATAATATGCACTGGTTTAATAATAAATAAGGTTATTACTATGCGAGCAGCAGATACCAGTACAACTGGCACCTCAATAAATACAGAAAATACAGAAACTCAACTCATCTTAACCAGCGCTCATCCATCAATAGCCATCTCAAAGGGAACCGAAATCCTCGACTTTGAAAGCGCCAAGATACGCGCAGCAGAAATTAAAGCTGATCTTTCTCAAAGATTCCTTGCGAAGTTAAGCGCGCCAGTTCATTTTGGCGCAGGTATTAGCGCTAACCTTGCAGCGCTGCTCTATCTTAGTGATCATATTTCTAGCAACTTAGGCTTAGATGCAACTGCAGCAGCCCTTGCAGCTGCCGGTTTTGATGTTGCCCATCTTGCAACAGATTTAATTATTAATCATTACACGAAAAAAGTTTTTTTAAGCGAATTAGAGCAGGCGCAAGAATCCGCAGACTCACCTATTGTTTTAACAGATGACCAACTTGATGAATGCATAAACTTGACCCATGTTTATCCCAAACGCTTTTATCCTTATGTCCTCATTATGGGTACCGTGTTGTTTACAGGATTAAACTACGGCGCAACTGCAATTGCAGATTATTTCAGCCAAAATGGTGCAAATCCAGCTACCGATCCCTACTTTTACTTATGCAATATTGCCATGAACCTTGGTGCTGGTATCGTTTTTCCTGCTGCTGGCACTTTGCTCAAAGCCCAAGTTCCTGCCGCATTAACCTGGGTCATCTTTGTTGCTAATAATGCAGGCCTTGCGCTTGCCCCGGTTCAAAAACAGTTACTTGAAACTTATGGCGGAGCGGCCTTTCTGGGCGCGGCTACTGGCTTGGCAGCAGCGGGCGCTTTGGTAGGAAGAGTCACTGCTCCTTATGTGACTAAAGCTGCAAGTGCGGCAATCGATGGCATAAAAAGCCTTTGGAGTAAGATAAGAGGAAGCCAACAAGGGTATACAGAAGTACAAGAAGCGCAAAGAGGAGCAATGCAAATGCCAACTGCTACTGTATAGGGAACTTATATCACCTTGGATTTGAGCCTAGCGGCTCAAATCCAAATTAATTGCATTAGATCCAGTCTTTTAATTTTTTCATGGCCGCTTTTTCAATTTGGCGGACACGTTCAATAGAAATACCATATTCTTTAGCTAAATCCTCCAGGGTGACTTTGGCGGATTCGGTGAGCCAACGTCTTTCAAGGATATCCCTGCTACGTACATCAAGCTTTGTTAAAGCTTGTCGCAAACCATCAACTGAACGCGCGCCATGGTCGGCTTTAGCAAATTGCACTTCAGGATTTGCCTCTGCATCCGCTAAATAATGCAAAGGAAATGGTGGCGCCAGTGTTGTTTGTTCATCGTCGTCCATTTGATAATGGATATCGGCATCATGCGCATGCAAACGCATCTCCATTTCTTTTACATCACCGACAGGCACATTTAATTCTTGGGCGATATCACTCATTTCACGATGAGTTAACCAGTTCAAACCTTTTTTAACTTTACGCAAGTTAAAAAATAATTTACGTTGCGCTTTGGTTGTTGCAACTTTAACAATACGCCAATTGCGAATAATGAAATCATGAATTTCTGCTTTAATCCAATGAACCGCAAAAGAAACTAAGCGCACACCCATCGTAGGATCAAAACGTTTAACTGCTTTCATCAAGCCAATATTGCCTTCCTGGATGAGGTCAGAAATTTGCAAACCATAACCATCATAACCGCGGGCAATTTTCACCACATAACGCAAATGCGCTAAGACAAGCTTTTTTGCCGCTTCTAAGGAATTGTTTTCAAGATAGTCTTTGGCTAAATCATATTCTTCTTCTTGTGACAGCAACGGGATACGATTCACCATTGCCATATAGGCATCTAAGCTGCCTATTGGCACTGCAACAGAAGCAGAAATTAAAGGAAAACGATTCATCAATCTTTCACCTTTAAGAAATTTTAATGGGAGATATTTTAACATATTTACAATAAAAAATGAGCAGTTATTGTGAAAACGTCGTACATAGCCACCCAGCAATTCATTACTCGTGGCATGAGGTTTGCTAAGGATGATTCTCTACCCCGGTTTTCTTTATAAAGCTAACATCGTAAAATAAGAACGAGGTATAATCTTAAACCTTTAATAAAAAACAACTAGATATATGAATACCAATGAACTCAACAAAGAAGATTTAGAAAACCGCGTTGCCGGTCTCATTTACCACTATCAAGAATTACATCTACTCCAAAGGGTAGGCGATGAAACCTCAGCATTCTTAGCAGAAATTAAATTAGAATGCGAAGTCATTTTAGCTAAAACCTCTACAAATTTTCCAGCACCTTTTCCCGCATGTACACCAACTAATTTAAACACATGGAAAGACTTTCTCCTGTATTTTTGTCAGTCTATGATAAGCGCTTACCACTTAAAATTACCTGAAGCCACAAGTAAAATTCTCTCCTTAGGAAAGCGAAAAGCTCCAGTAGAACCTTTGCTAAGGAAAAAATTAAAGCTGCAAGAAAGCCCACAAGTTAGACCCTTAATTGAACAATTAATGCTAGAAGCTATTACTAAGGATGATTTAATTATCGTTCAGAAACTTCTCGCTCAATACCCTGCTTTATGCCAAATAAAAAATCCCCAAGGCCAACCTATTGCATATGAAACTTTACTCAAGCATCAATACGCCGCGTTTAGCTTTCTACTGCAAGCAGGCGCTGATGTTTATGCTGAATATGACCAAAAATCAATTGTTCTAGATTTGCTACAAACAAAAGACAAAGACAAAATCATCTTTATTCATAAAACACTTGAACATGCTAAAACTCTGAAAAAATTTGACCGGTCTGCCTTAGCCCAACATCTCTTAACCTTCTGTACAACTGATAATTTTTTTTCAGCCATTGCTGAAGATGATGCCATTTTGGTAGAGATTGCCCTACAGAAAAAACCACTTCTGTTTTTCTCAAAATATAAAGACATGCCCGCCCTTCTTTACGCATGCGATGAGAGCAGCCTGGATAGCTTTGAAGTACTATTAACTTTTGCCATTAGCAACAATATTAATATTAGAACTATTAAAACAGCCAACGGTCAGACACTACTTTCAATTTTAACAAGCCAGCCGCTTAACTCAGGATTAAATGGACATCGCAAGTTATTATTAGATGAAAAAACTAGCCTAGAACTCAACCCAACAGAACAATCTATGCTAGAAAATTGCACGGATTATTTTTCGCAAGACGCTGAATTCGACGCGGCTGCTTCAGCGTTTAATGTTAGCAACGTAGCAGCTTTACCTCCGCCTCCAGAACCAGCGACTTACATCGATATCTCTCCTTTGGCATTTATTGATAGCATCATGCTGGAATGCTATTTGCGTAAGCGCTTTGAAAATTTAATGCAAAGCACAAAAACCGCTCTCCATACAACCATTACCTATCCTGACGGAGGGTTATTAGCAAGCCAACTCATTGCCATTTCAAAGAACGAAGAGATTTTGATTTTAAAAAATTATCAAGGAGAAGATACCTGCCCCATAAGCGCCGCACTTGGCGAAGACATTCAACGATTGTTAGTTCCAGTTAATTTTTCTGATCGTCATTTTGCCTTATTACTCCTTGAATTAGAGAATAACCAAGGTAAAACCTCGATAAAATCGTGCAATTTTATTGATACCGGAAAAGAAAAACAGTGTAAACAACACTATGATCAATATATCTTACCCAATATTTATCAACTAACTCAAGCATTAGAACAAACAGAAGTTAAAATGCAAATCTCACTTCAAGAATTTTTTACTGAAAGCAGTTGCGCTTATTCAGTGATCTTAAATTGTATTAGAATTTTGCAGAATATTAAGCTATCAACCACAGCAGATTCGCTTAAAACATTTAGAATCCTTGAAGAAGATATTCAACATACGCTACGTGAGGAAAATATTAGCAGCTTAAAACCTGCCGAAAGCTTTATTCAAACCTTGCAATTAAACAAAACTTCTTTGCCTCTAACGCTAAGTAGTGATAGCCCTCTAAATACCAGCAGACCACCGGTTATTATAGTAGAACAAACCTCAAACATCGACTGGGAAATGAAAATAGATAAGCTATCTTTTGGCATTTAAGTAAGCCACTTTATTTTTGCAGGGATAACTTACGCACTATCTCTGCACTTCCTTAAAATAACCGCCTACTCATAGAGCATAGCAATATAAAAAGCACTTGATTATCTTAGCAAGCCTATCATCGCAGCAAACATTCTCAGCTTGCCCGTTTTCGCTTTAAGGTATAAGATTTATTGGCAAGGCTAATAAACGTTCCCTATCATAGCTTAAGGACAAGGATCAAGTAGAATATGATGAAAAAGAAATTTATAGCTGCTGCAACTTTAAGCCTGTTACTTGTTAATAGTTTTGCTTGTACCACAATTATTGTAGGCAAAAAAGCTAGCGCCGATGGCTCAGTCCTTATTGCACGTAATGATGATGGCGAATCACCTGATTGGGCAATTCATTTTGTGTTGCATCCGCGCGAAGGCGCTTATACCTTTAAATCACCCGACAATGATTTTACTTATCGAATGCCCAAAATTAATTATGCTTATACTGGAATGCCAGACTGGAATACAAAAGACAAAGCCATGGAAGAAGCAGGTCTTAATGAATTTGGTATTGCGATGTCTGCAACAGAAACTATTTATGCAAGCGACAAAGCGGCAGCAGCAGATCCTTATGTCACTAAAACAGGTATTACAGAAAGCGCTATTCCCACTGTTATTTTACCGCAAATAAAAAGCGCTAAAGCAGGCGTTGAGCTGTTAGGAAAAATCGTGGAAACCCAAGGCGCAGGCGAAGGCTTTGGTGTAATTTTTGCGGATAAAAACGAGGCATGGTATTTTGAAAATGGAGCTGGACATGAGTGGGCTGCAGGAAGAATCCCTGATGAAGATTATTTCATCTCAGCAAACCAAGGACGCATTGCACAACTTAATTTAAATGACGCTAATAATTATTTAAGTTCTCCAAATTTGATTTCATTTGCTACTCAGCATAAGTTATATAATCCAGCCAAAGATGGGGAGTTTAATTTTAGTAAAGCGTTTGCGCGTACATCATCTCAAGATACTTTTTATAACCACTTGCGAGTATGGGCTTTACAAAAGCTCTATACACCAAGTTTCCACAATGATTTCAAAAATGGCTATTTTCCTGTGTTTTTGAAGCCTGATCACCTATTAAGCGTAACAGATGTAGAATCAGGTTTACAGAATCGTTATCAAGGGACAGAAAATGATCCCTATATGACACAAAATCCAAAGGCAACATTGCGCCCTATCTCTGTTCTGCGCGCCCAAGAGTCTCATGTCATCCAATTAAGATCTTCTCTCCCATTGCCAATTGCAAATGTTCAATACATTGAGCTAGGCATGACCGCGCTTGGCATATATTTGCCCTTTTACCAAGGGGTGACAAAACTTCCGCATGCTTATAGCATAGGAACAAATCAAGCTGATGATGAATCAGCTTTTTGGAGATTTAGAAAGCTGCAAATCTTAGCAATGTTGAACTATCCTAAATATGCCCCACTCGTTCAAGAGGCTTATGCAAAGCTTAATATAGAAACCCAAGAAGAGCAGAAGAAAGTAGAGCTGCAGTACTTGACCCTGTATAAACAGAAAAAAATGCTGCAAGCTCAAAAACTCTTAAACGATTTCACCGCACAAACTGTCACAAAAGCCTTTACCTTAACTGATCGTTTATCGAATCAAATTTTGACTCAGCAAGGAAATGAAATTTCTAAGATATATCAGTTTTCACCAGAAGAAGATCGTTAAGCGTTGGTTTAGCTGAAACTTAGTCAGATCATTTATAGAAGCTATTCTTACCACCAAAGAATGGGTAGCCAATTTCTTGTTTTTACAACGATATCAGGCTGTCGCCGTTTCAGGATAAGACCTTGGTTAGTCAAATCAGCCATTACACAAGCAGAAAACCTGATGATCGAGCCTATTATTTTTCCTAAAAAACATAAATGTTCTTTTTAAATTATATAATTACACTTAAAACATAAAAACCTGTTGAAAAATCTACCAAGATCCTCTATAATTCAGCTTCTCTTTAATGGGGTGTAGCCAAGCGGTAAGGCACCGGGTTTTGATCCCGGCATTCCTAGGTTCGAATCCTAGCACCCCAGCCAAATTTCATTGTTTAGGGTTAAGACGCATGCCGAAAATGATGTTATTCGCAGGTAATGCCCACCCTGTCCTTGCACAAACCATTGCTAAACATTTAGATATCCCTTTAGGAAAAGCCAATGTTGGAAAATTTTCCGATGGGGAAACTAGTGTTGAGATTCTAGAAAACGTTCGCGGTAAAAGCGTTTTTATTATTCAGCCTACCTGCGCACCCACGAATGATAACCTGATGGAATTGCTTGCAATGGCAGATGCTTTACGTCGTGCATCAGCGGCTCGCATAACAGCAGTTGTGCCTTATTTTGGGTATGCACGGCAAGACCGCCGCATTCGCTCAGCACGTGTGCCAATTACTGCTAAAATTGTCGCTGATGTTATTAGCTGTGTCGGTATTACTCGGGTATTAACCGTCGAGTTACACGCGGATCAAGTCCAAGGTTTCTTCGACATTCCTGTCGATAACGTTTACAGCAATAAACCGCTTTTACAATATATCCGTAGCCGAAACTACGTAAATCCCATCATTGTTTCACCGGATGTTGGCGGTGTAGTCCGCGCGCGCGCTATTGCAAAACGCTTTGATGATTGTGATTTAGCGATTATTGATAAACGCCGTCCACAAGCAAATCATAGTCAAGTCATGAATATCATTGGTGATGTGGCAGGCCGCACTTGCCTAATTGTCGATGACATCATTGACACTGCCGGTACCCTTTGTAAGGGCGCCATTGCATTAAAAGAGCGTGGTGCGATTGCCGTTGAAGGGCTTTGTACTCACGCCGTTCTATCTGGCAGAGCTTTAGAAAACATCATGAATGCACCGCTAGATAGATTGATTGTTTCTGACACCATTCCTTTAAGCGATGCTTTCAAAGCATGCAAAAAAATTGATGTGATTTCTCTAGCGCCACTACTTGCTCAAGCGATTGAACGCGTTAATGCTGAAGAATCCTTAAGCATTTTATTTGAAGATTAAATGATTTGCCATCGCGAAAAGCCTGCGCAGAAGCAACCAGGCTTTTCGCCTATTCATTAAGTTGCTTCGTTAGCTCTCGCAATGACAACAACAGACTTCTTTGCTACTTGCCCCAAAAGCCTTGAATCTTTATTGGCGGAAGAATTAAAACAGCTTGGCGCTGTTACCACAAAAGAAACACGTGCAGGTGTACATTTTGAAGCAGAGTTAACTACCGCATATCGTGTTTGTCTTTGGTCAAGGTTAGCTAACCAAATATTAATGCCCATTTTCACCCGCCCGATTACTGACGTCGAAAGCCTTTATTTAATTGCATTACATCATGTCGACTGGTCAGAACATATGACCGTGCAAAACACTTTTGCCATTGATGTTGATCTTGTTAACGCTCCATTGACCAACCCACTGTTTGCCATGCAACGCTTTAAAGATGGTCTAGCAGATTACTGGCGCAAACATACTGGCGCTAGGCCTTCTGTCAACACGGAAAAACCCGATTTTCGCTTTCACGTCTTGGTAAAAAAAGATACTTTAACCCTTAGTTTAAATTTATCCGGCGAAAGTTTACATCGCCGTGGCATCCGCACAGAAGGCGGCTTTGCCCCCTTAAAAGAAAACCTTGCCGCAGCTTTACTCATCCGCGCTGGTTGGCCTGCAATCGCTAAAGAAGGTGGCAGCTTATTTGATCCGCTTTGTGGCTCAGGCACGTTATTAATTGAAGGTGCTTTAATGGCAGCTGATATTGCCCCTGGCCTATACCGCAATTACTTTGGCTTTTTAAAATGGCAAGAATTTAAACCAGCGGTTTGGAAAAATTTACTTGAAGAAGCTAAAACACGCCGTGAAAAAGGTTTACTTTCCTTACCAAAAATCATTGGCTATGATGCAGAACGCTCAAGCATCCGGATCGCGGAAGAAAATATTTCTCGCGCAGGCTTAAATGGTTTTATTCATGTTGAACGCCGTGAATTAGCCCAGGTTCAAACATTAAGCGCCCCTCCAGGTTTGGTCATTACCAACCCACCTTATGGTGAACGTTTAGGTGAAAAAGAAATCTTGTTATTTACTTATCAGCATTTAGGCTCAATCTTTAAAAAAGACTTTAGTCAGTGGCGCTGCAGTGTATTTACTGGTAACCCCGACCTTGCTAAGGCATTGAGGCTAGGGCCAGAAAATATTTATCATTTCTTTAATGGCGCGATCCCCTGTCAATTGCTGAATTTTGTGATCCGCAACAAAGCATCTCTTTGCTCAGCAGAATCTCATAAAGCGCCAGAAAATTATAGTTCTTTATCGACACTCGCTTCTTCGCCTTCGATTCCACTCCTCAATGGTGAAGCGCTGACAGAAGGCCTCGATTTTGCAAACCGCTTACGTAAAAATCTAGCCAAGCTTGAACCTACTGCCCAAAAAGAAAACGTTACCTGCTACCGGTTATACGATGCTGATTTACCTGATTATGCTGTTGCAATTGATCGCTATGGCAATTTTGTGCACATCCAAGAATATGCGCCACCTAAATCCATTGACCCTGAAAAAGCAGCAAAACGCTTAAGGCTTGCGATTCAGCATACGGCAGATATTTTGCAAATTCCTTTATCACAGCTTTTTTTAAAAACACGTCAAAAACAAAAAGGCAAAAATCAATACGAGAAAAAAATTGGCGTACGAGCAGATACCCTTATCCCCGCACAAGCAAAAACTCTGGCCTCCCCTTCTCGGCATGATGATTTTCAAACCATCCATGAAGGTCCAGCAAAACTATTAGCCAATTTTACGGATTATTTAGATACCGGTTTATTTTTAGACTCTCGCTTAGTTCGAAAATATATTTTCGATCATGCAAAAAATAAAAACTTTTTAAATTTATTTTGCTACACAGGCAGCGCAACGGTTTACGCTGCGTTGGCAAAAGCTGCTAGCACAACAAGTGTTGATATGTCTGCCACTTACTTGGCTTGGGCAAAACGTAATTTAGCGCTCAATGGCTTAGCACCCACCAAACATAATTTTATTCAAGCTGATTGCTTACAATGGCTAGAAAAAAATACCCAAAAATTTGATTTAATTTTATTAGACCCGCCAACATTTTCTAACTCTAAACGCATGGAAGATACGTTAGACATTCAACGCGACCAAGTGAAGCTAATTGATTTAGCAATGAAGCATTTAAGCAAAGATGGCGCATTAGTTTTTGTAACAAATAAAAATAACTTTAAACTCGATCAAATACTTTGTGAAAAATATCACATAGAAAATATCACAAAGAAAACACAGCCATTTGATTTTAAACGCTATGAAATTCATCAGGCATTCTTATTACAACATCATAAAAAATAACCGGAGAACAAAAAATATGCTTAATGAATCATCTTCACTTACTGAAAAATCTAAAGCAAAAATACGCTTAGCAAAAGCACAGGTTAGTTGCCAAAGCGCTATAGGTGTTTATACAAAGCAAAAGATCATAGCAGGCTGCTTTCTGGCGCCGGTGCTGCCGCCACTGTTGCAGGGACTTGGATTGGACTGGCAAAACCAGGGTCTATAACCTCCCCCGAGGAAGTGGCTTTATACAAGTCTTGGATCAGGCTTTGGGCTAGGAATTATTGCGATGCTTATCACCCATAAAGTTTGCCAACTCTGGGATGAGCGTCAAGTTTATCTCGAAGAGCATCAAAATGAACTTTCCTTTAAAACACCAGAAACCTTAACAAAAGAATGGGTAAAAACAAGGTTTTTTGCTCGCTGTACTCAAAAAGCAGAAGCCACACAAGATGTACCACAACTACAGAGCTTTTCTGACACTTTAAACCCTTCTTTGTAGTGCTAGTTGCAACCCTGTAATTATTTTTATCTCACCAAGAGCAAGAAGCCTAATGTAAAAATAAAAAAAGCCCCAAATTATGGGGCTTTTAAATTTATTACTTAAGCTTAAACAAATAAATTAAGCTTCTGTTGCTGCGTTTGTTTCAATTTCGGAAGCGCGTAAATTTAAGCGCTCACGGATACGTGCAGCACGGCCACGAAGATCACGTAAATGATAAAGTTTAGCTTTGCGCACATCACCACGACGTTTCACTGTAACGCTTTCAATTATTGGGCTGTGGGTTTGGAATACACGCTCAACACCTTCACCGTGTGACATTTTACGCACAGTAAAACTTGAGTTTAAACCACGGTTACGTTTTGCAATCACGACGCCTTCAAAAGCCTGAACACGTTCACGGTTACCTTCTTTTACCTTCACTTTCACCACGACGGAATCACCGCTAGAAAATGTAGGGATATCAGAACGCATTTGTTCTTTTTCGAGGGCTTGAATAATATTACTCATCATCTTTCTCCAAAGTTAATTCGTTATAACAGCTGTTAATCTTTTACTTATCCGCTTGCTCATACCTGCGGTTTTCATTCATCGCTCATGCGATGAATTTATTTATTGCTTGGGTTCTGCTATTAAATCTGGCCGACGTGCTTTAGTCCGCGCCAAACTTTGTGCTTTTCGCCATTTAGCAATGTCAGCATGATTACCGCTTAGTAACACTGCTGGCACTCGCTGGCCACGAAACTCTTCTGGCCGCGTATAGTGGGGGCAATCTAATAAACCTTCGGTAAATGAATCTTCAATATTCGAAAGTTCATGCCCAAGCGCGCCTGGAATCCAGCGCGTAATTGCATCGATCATGACTAAAGCAGGCAGTTCGCCACCACTTAAAACATAGTCACCAATCGACCATTCTTCATCGACATAAAGGTCCACAATCCTTTCATCGATCCCTTCATAACGGCCTGCAATAAAAATCAGCGCATCCGTCAACGCCATCGCTTGTGCAACAGCTTGCTTAAAAACTTTGCCTTGCGGTGATAAATAAACCACCTTGGTTTTTTCACCTAGCCACGCTTTTGCTGCTAGGATCGCCTTTTCTAAAGGCTCTGGCATAAATACCATACCAGGTCCACCACCATATGGCCGATCGTCAATGGTACGATTTGGATCTGTCGTAAAATCACGCAAATTAAATGCGCGAACTTCTAACAAACCCTTTTTCTGCGCCTGGCCTGGCATGCCATAATTCAGCGCGGTTAACATCTCAGGAAAGATCGTTATCAGCGCAACTTTCATAAGTTTCTATAACTCAGAAGGCCAATCAACGATCATCTCACCTTTTTCTAAATCGACTGACTTAACCACATCACCTGGACGATAGGGAATACAACTTTCTTTATCGCCTTTAATAAACATAAGATCGCTAGCGCCAGCATTCATTAAATAATCAACACGTCCAAAAACAAAGCCTTCTAAGTTTTTAACCTCTACGCCTTCTAAGTCATGCCAATAATATTCATCTTCTGCTAATTCAGGCAGCTGGTCACGCTGAATATAAATTTTTGTATGCGTTAATTCAGCGGCCTGATCGCGATCAGTAACCCCTTCAAACGCAACTATTAAGCATTCTCCATGCGGCTGCGCATGAAGAACTTTAAGCGATTTCATAACACCTTTAATCTCAAGCAACCAAGGTTGGTAATTAAGAAGATTCTCAGGTGTGCTGGTATAAGAAAAAACCTTAACCCAGCCCTTTATACCGTGCGGTGCACCAATTTTACCAGCCAGTATCTTAGCTTCTGGTGCACGCATAGGTTAAGCCACGTCTTTTGCTGTTCTTACTAATTCAGCAACGCGATCAGACATTTGAGCGCCAAGGCCAACCCAGTGTTGAATACGTTCTTTTTCTAATACAAGACGTGGTTCTAAGCCAGTTGCAATTGGGTTGAAATAACCAACGCGTTCAATGTAACGGCCATCACGCGCATTACGGCTATCTGCCACAACAATATGATAAAAAGGACGCTTTTTTGCGCCGCCTCGAGATAATCGAATAATAACCATGGTAACCTTTGTAGAAATTCAAAAAAAAGAGCCCGTAATTATACCGGGAATTTAAGAAAAATGGAATAGTTAGATGTAGACCCGCATTCGCGTTCACCCTCTCACCCTCAATCCCTCTCCCCGCTGGGGAGAGGGAAGACGCCCCGCCCTACCGGGGAGGTGGAAAACAGGCTCCCTTCTTCCCAGCGGGGACAAATTGGCAGGATTGCCAATTTGGACGCACGAAGTGCAAGCAGAAGCAAAGCGAAGGCTCGAGGGACAGGATATCCCGAAGCACTGGGGCCGGGAATGAGCGGCGAGGAATCGCACAAAGCCAGAAAAAAATTGTCCCTAATTTTAGCGTTTACTATTATAAAAACCAAAGGCAGCGCTAAGCGCCAGCTTATTTATGGCACTTGGCACAATCACCATAGATAATCAATCGGTGGTCTGTCATTTTAAAATTAAATCGGTCGGCAATTTTCTTTTGGTGCTGCTCGATCACGTCATCTAAAAACTCTTCGACAGCTCCACATTCGACACACACTAAGTGATCATGGTGCTCAGATTCGTTCAGTTCCACAACACTAACATCATTTTCAAAAAAATGCCGTTTGACCAAACCACACATTTCAAACTGAGTTAATACACGGTACACGGTTGCCAAGCCAACATCTTCGCCCTGCTCTAACAGCACCTGGTGCATAGACTCTGCACTCCAATGACGCTTAGCTTTATCATGAAGCAAAGATAAGATTTTTTGCCGCGGGCCTGTAATTTTTAATCCCGCCTTACGCAAAAGTTTTTCGTACATAATAACTTACTCTTTAATTAAGGATAATTTGTCATAACGCTAATTACTGCATGACAATTTTTCATAGATACGTTATGATATCGTCTTTAATCTAAAATAGAAACCCTTTAACTTATGCGCATTGTGATCATTGTTTTAGCGGCGTTACTGCTTAATGCTTGCTCCTGGTCTAACTTTCCTTTTTTGTACAAGCCTAATATCCAACAAGGAAATGTAATAGAAGAAAATCATGTTGCTCAGCTAAAAACTGGCATGAATCAAGATGAAGTCAATTATTTGCTAGGCACGCCTGTGCTAGTTAACATTATTAACCCCACCGAAACTCAATATATTTATACAATGAAAATTGGCAAAGGCGCCATGAGCGAACAAAAACTCATCTTAACCTTTGCAGGCGATAAACTCGTTGATATCCAAAAATAGCATCCGTTATAACAGCGGGCGGCTTACAAGCCGCCCTTATCAAGCCCTTTTCAAAAAATTAAATATCCTGTTCAGGAAATATTTCTTTTAAAAGCTCATGTTCTGAAAAATTCATATAATCTTTCATGATATGACGCGCGATTTTCTTTTGCAATGGATCGTGCGTATGTTTTTCAAATAAACCATAAAAATGCGGTGGCATGATTACAATCAATTCATCAAATTGATTAGTAGCACGAGCATGATCTAAATAATCCGCAACCTCTTTTGCAAAACGAGTATTTTCGTTGTCTTTAGGATCATGATCTTGAGTAAATGCGCCTGTCGCAGCCCCTGCACCATAATGCCCAGGTTTATCTGTTACTAAATCATGTACTTTTAAGCGGCCTTCAGGATGTGATAATTCATGCTGCAACTTGAAGCTTTTTCCATGGCGATGGTGTTCATAAATTCTTGCACCACTTGCACCTGCCAAAACTACCCAAGTTGTAATTTCATCTGATACCATTTTTTTCTCCTTATATTAAAAAGCAATTTTTCCATGCTCGCAGCACTAGTTAATTTTTCGATTTGCGTGCACGCTCATTACAATGCCAAAGCTAGCAAAGAACGTCACCATAGCAGTCCCGCCATAGCTCACCAGTGGGAGTGGCACACCAACGACTGGCAGCAAACCACATACCATCCCCATATTAACAAGGGCGGAAATAAAAAACAATAAAGTAATGCTGCCTGCAATTAAGCGCGAAAAAGTATCTTGCGCCATCGTCGTAATTTTCAAACCACGCCATAAAATATAAAAATAAAGACAGAGTAACAGCAGTATTCCTATAAAGCCTAACTCTTCTCCTGCAACCGCGAAAATAAAATCGGTATGATGCTCTGGCAAAAAAGAAAGCTGGGAAGAAGTCGCAGCCATCCAGCCTTTACCTAAAAGACCACCAGAACCAATAGCAATTTTAGACTGGATAATATGATAACCCGTCCCAAGTGGATCTCGTTCAGGATTAAACAAAGTTAAAATGCGCTTTTTTTGATAATCATGCAACAAGTGCCACAAAAAGGGAAAGCTTACCGCAATAAGACTGACGCCAGAAATAATCAGCCACCAAGGAATACCTGCTAGCAAAATGACACTCACACCACCAAAAGCAATCATTAATGCTGTGCCTAAATCAGGCTGTTTAGCCACAAGCAAAACAGGAACAAGAATAAGCACTGCAGCTACGCTTAAACACTTAAAGCTTGGAGGCAATTCTTCACCATTAAAATACCAAGCCAACATCAAAGGCAGCCCTAGCTTCATGATTTCCGAAGGTTGAAAGCGGAAGAATCCTAAGTTCAACCATCTTTGACCACCCTTGCTAATAACACCTAAGCCTAACACCAATACCAGCATAAATAAGCAAATACTATATAACCATGGCGCCCATAGACGATAAAGGCTTGGTGGCACTTGCGCGAGCATTAACATAAGAAATAATGCTAGCAGCAACTTAACTGCTTGTTGCCCTACCATACCCAAATCTTGCCCGCTAGCGCTATAAAGAATCAGTAAACCGACTCCCGAAAGCAGAAGGAGCCCAGCTAACAAAGGAAAATCAAGATGCAACACAGCCCAAAATGACCGGAATGGCGATCTTCTTTTACGATAACTAAGGAAATTTTGTAACGATGAGAGCATAAAATATTCTAGATAAAATCCTTTAAGTAAGAAGACTTGCTTTAACCCTCCTTAATTCTATCTTATTTTATCAGTTTATGCTTACTTTCTAGGAAATGTTTTTTAGTTCGCACTTAACAGCTGCTGATACAACCTTATTCCAGCCCATAAAATTATAAAGATGAAATTGCACAATCCCCAAATATTCATGCAGCATAAGGTCAGTAAGAATAAGATTATAACTTGAAGGGATAATACCTGCCTTGGCAACAAAATAATCGGAAACAGCAGGAGAAACTAATACGCCTGCTTGATGAAAAAATAATACTGCTCGCCTCATATGCCAAGCAGAGGTTACAAGCGCAACATTAGCAAGACAAACTTGTTGCAACAGTTGCTTTGTAAATAATGCATTTTGATAGGTATTTTTGCTATTTGATTCAAGCAAAATATCCTGAGGATTAACACCAAGCATAATTAATTTCTGCGCATAAACATCAGCCTCTGTTTTCCCTGTGTTTAAAGGGTCTCCTCCACTGGTAATAATTTTGCAAATCCGCTGAGAACTTTTACAATTTTCGTAAAGCTTCACAGCCTCAAAAATCCTAGCATAAGCAATACTCAATGGTTCAACCTGATCTGTTCCTGGCAGTTTTTCTTCACCGGCACCTAACAGCACAATAGCATTTGAATTTTGCCATTGAATGCCAGTAGGCTGCCTATAAGAGGACTGTAATGATTGCGCCAACCACTGCGTAAAAACACCGCTGCTACTCATCCAATAGACAAATAAAGCCAGCACCAACGCCGTTATGCCAAAACAGCGCTTAGCTATTAAAAAAAGATAGCTAACAATAAGGAAGAAAAAAATACAAAGGTTGAGCATAAAACCCTTTACGGAATAATGTTAGCTGCTTTCTTGAGCAAGCTATCTTAAGCAATACTTATACCACTTTATGCCTCTTAAACAACCCTTTACCTTTTTTAGTTTTATCACCACTTGTCAATTGGGGCCATGATTCCTATAGGCAAAAAAAAGCCCGCACAAGTGCGGGCTTTTTAGCATATTCAACAACTTCTTGATTATGCAAATTTAACAGCCAAGCGAGCTGTCGCTGTGTTAGCGGAGTTGCCTGTGCCGCCGTTAGCAACGTTGTAATCAACGTCGTGACGGATTTCAAAGCCAAGATCTGTGTACTTAGATACGTTCACAGTGTAGTTTGCCAAATAACGTGTTTTGGACAAGCTCATGTTGGTGAAATCATCACCATCGTGACCATACATATCTAAACCAGAAGCTTGTTTGCTACCTTGGTAACCCAAGCCAATGCGTGAATCGTGCGCTAATACTGGGAAGCTGTAACCTGCATCAACAGTCCAAGCAGCTGGTTTAGCACCAACGATGTTGCCATGGTTGTCATAAACAACGTCTGCTGGATTGAATTTTTGGATAGCTGTTACATATTTCACGTCAGCATCAAATGCACTAACTTTAATACCAGCGTTAGCTGCTACAGCGCCAGTTGCTTTAGTATAGCCAGAAACATTGTTGTTAGCTTCTGGGTTTGTTAATGAATATGCAACACCTGTTACATCAGCCATGTTGTAGAGGTAACCAATGCCTGCATTATAGCCAACATTGTTGTACGCATTTTGAACACCTAAGCTAGCACCCCAGTTACGGATAGCTGGTTTGTCGCCTGCGTCGCTACGGCCATCAATTGTACCGTTGGTGCTAGAAACTTTATGAAGACCTTCTAAAGCATAAAGAGAGCCGTTGATACCGTTATTAGCAACAAAGCCAACAACAGCAGCAGGATCATTCACTTGTGACAATACTTGTGTCAAAGAAGGTGTTACATCCGCATAAGGTGTGTAGCTACCAAATGGAAGATATTGTTGACCAGCTTTCAAGTAGAAAGGTGATTTAGCAAAGTTGCCGATTGTTGCGTAAGCTTCATCAACATATGCACTGTTGCCACGGTCTGCTTGTTCGTGGTTAAAAGCACCTGCACGTAAGAAGTTAAATTGCTTTGTGTTATCTGTGCTATAAACAGTACCTAAGTGAAGCTTTGTCCAATCACTAACATTCGCATCAACAAATAAGTTTGCGTTGGTGATCTGAATGTCAGAAGGATTTTTGGTGGTAAAGTTAACAGGTGAGCGACTCCATGCGCCGTTTGCATCAAAGTTCGCCATACCACTTACGCTAATGCGGTTAAACCAGCCAGTAGAAGGCAAGCTTGTTGTTGCATTGTTTGCGTTCATGGAAGCTTGCATTTGAGCAATTTGAGCTTTCATCGCATCCAATTGCGCCTGCATGTCGTCAGCGAAAGCATTCATGCTAGCTGCGCCAGCTACAATCATTGTAGTTACTAAAAGTTTAAGTTTCATGCTGGAAGCACTCCTTAGTTAAATTAAAATCTTTACAAAACGGGCGCATTATACTCCAATCCAGCCCATCTGCACAATATTAAGTGTATTTTATACTGCCTTGCCAAAACTTTGTCAATAGATTTCTCTCAAAATTTTAGCTTTTATAATAAACTTTTACAAATTTTCTGCATTTTTAGCTAAATATTCAGCAACACCACTGGTCGTTGCTTTCATACCTTGCTGACCTTTCTGCCAACCTGCAGGGCAAACTTCGCCATGAGATTCAAAGAACTGAAGTGCATCAACCGTACGCAAAAGCTCATCGACATTGCGGCCTAAAGGCAGATCATTAACCACTTGAGAGCGTACCACACCTTGCTTATCAATAATAAACGCAGCGCGTAATGCAACACCAGCGACAGGATGCTCAACGCCATAAGCCTGGCAAATATGATGGTTGATATCTGCTACCAGCGTGTAGTCAACTTTACCAATGCCGCCTTGCTCAACAGGCGTGTTGCGCCATGCATTATGCGTAAATTGGGAGTCAATAGAAACACCAATGACTTCCACACCACATTCACGGAATTTTGCGGCACGATGGCTAAGCGCAATCAATTCAGAAGGACAAACAAAAGTAAAATCTAATGGGTAGAAAAAAATCAAAGCATATTTATTATGGATAACTTTTGATAAGGTAAAATTATCTACGATTTCACCTGTACCTAATACAGCAGCCGCTGTAAAATCTGGTGCTTTACGGCCTACCAAAATGCTCATTACTTCTCTCCTTTTTGTTTAATTAAATCTTGTAATTCACCCGATGCATACATTTCTAAAATAATATCGCATCCGCCAACCAATTCACCATCCACAAACAATTGCGGAAAAGTTGGCCAGTTTGCCACTTGCGGCAATGTTGCCCGAATGTCAGGATTTGCTAATACATCCACGCTTGCAAATTTCGCGCCACACGCCTGCAAAGCTTGTGCTGCTCGTGATGAAAAACCACATTGCGGCCGCTCTGGCGACCCTTTCATATAAAGGATAATCGGGTTTTCTTTAATCTGTTGCTTAATCAACTCTATTGTATTTGTCATCGTTTTACTCCTGGTGAGAGATCTAATAGTTGGAATCTATTTGGGCAGACCAAAATAGTTTTAACCAATTTAACATTTGATAGGGATAACTTAGCCTCATCTATCTTCAAGGTTGAATACTTATTGCCGATGTTGGATTTGAGACGGACTATATTTCATCAATCAGTATTTTTTCATCAACAACTTTTATATTATACCTGAAAAGCCATCAAACACACTGAAAAATCTCCTCACTTGCTAAAGCGCCCTGCCTTAAGATTCTTGGCGGTGAAACAGTACAATCAACAATTGTCGAAGCAATCCCATAAGATGCAGCCCCACCATCAACAATCCAAAGTTCATTGGGAAAATAATATACAACTTCTTTAACCGTCTGAGGACTAGGCTGACTAAATAAGTTAGCTGAGGGCGCTGCTAGCCCACCTGCAAAAGCTTTTAAAATGTCTAATGCAATCGGATGGGCAGGCACACGCAAACCAATACTTGCCTGGCCAGCTGTTAAGTTTTCTGACACATGAGGCGCTTTTGGCACGATCAATGTCAAAGGGCCTGGCCAAAATTTACTTGCCAAGCGCCATGCAATTTCTGGAATATTAACAGCCCAATCCTGCATTTGATTTTTATCCGCTAATAAAACGCTTAGCGGCCGACTTTCAGGACGACCTTTTAGCGCAAATATTTTATTAATTGCTTTAGGATTTGAAGCATCTGCAGCTAAGCCATAAACAGTTTCGGTAGGAATAGCAACGCACTCACCTTGGCGAAGATGATCAACAATCAGCGGAATTGTTTGTATATCAGAAGGATTAAGTATCAGACTAGGGATTTTCACAGAGCAAAAAAACTATTTAATAAAATGCAAAATAATGGGGATAAGGATACCAGCAATGATAAACCATAATAATTTATCGTATTTTGCATCTAATTTATCAAGCTTAGCATCAAGTTTATTGATTTTTTCTTCAAATTTAGCATCGAGCTTAGCAATATCGTCCCGTGTAGCAGCATGCATGAGAATATCAACCAGCTTGTCTTGGGTAATTTCCCATTTAAAGTCTTTTTTGTTGTTGCTATGCTCCATAAGAAGCCTGAGTATCGTTATAGTTAAACTCATTATAGTTTAAACAATCATGGGTTACAATATTTTACGAATTTTGATTTCAATAAAGTCCGGAGCCTTCTCTACAGCAATAATTTCATGATGTGCAACGGCACAGAAAGCTTTGAAATCAACGAATGTAATTTCATCTTTACACCAAACAGTCAGAACCTCATTAACCGGCATCGACTTAAGTAAAAGCCTAGCTTTCGCAATAGGCTGTGGACAAGGCATCTGGCGTGCATCTAAAAACTGATTCATATTTTCGCAAAAATCTCATAAAGCGCAGGATCGTTAATCCAGTTCTTTAAAAAACGTTGTTTATCTTTTGCTAAAGCTTGCTGCAATTGTTTGTCATTGTTATATTGCCGCGTACCATCTAAATCAAGCAGATAAATTTTTCCCTCTACCACCCATAAATTAGTCGCTTTAAAATCTCCATGTGCGGTATAGATATTTTGCAAAGTTTTAAAAATAGCTTGCATCTGAAGTGCAACTGCCTCTGCAGCTTCTGGATGCTTACGCAAAAAAGAAAATAAATCTTGCCCCGCTAAATACTGAGTTACAAAAAATGATTCACGTAAAATGCCGCTGCGCAGGCGTTCAAGCATAGCTATTGGTCGCGGCGTCGCAATACCTAAAAACCTCAACCTTAATGCCTGCAGCCAACATCTTCTTGCACGACTAAGTTTAAACAGACGCTTAATCCCTTTTTGGATATCGCGTACATGATAACGTTTGATTACTGCTAGTATATTTATTGTCGTCGACTTCCAAGTAACTTTAGCCACACTTGTTGTTGCATCATCCTTGAGTATTTGGCCTTGATCTACGCATTGATCTGGGTTTTGTAGGAAATCCTGCAATGTTTCACCCTCGAGACTTGGATCAAAAATAGCAAACAGAGCACCTTTTTTCGTTTTTTTAAAAAAACTTTTCTCATAAAGACGCCAAGCTTTATTTTCCACATCATGCCAAAACTTTATTTTTTTCTCTTCAACGTTAAAAACAGGAAATTGCTGGCTTGATAAGGCATACTCTTGCATAAAGCAAAATAAATCTCTTCGGCTTAAGGGAAGATCCAAAGCTGAAAAGAACAATCCTGCAATATCTTTCAAACGCCAACGCAGCGGTGTCTTTGGCCTAATCTGCGCCCGATGTAAATCAATTAAATAAAGTTTAATTTGACGAGTCGCCTCATAGCAGGCTTCATCAAACAAAAAGTGACAAAGATAAAAGTCCCGGTGGTTTAAACCATTAGCATGAATAGTAGCCGCAATTTTAGCGACTTCTCGAATCAATTGCCGTTTAAACTTTATTGAAGGAGACGTTTTTTGCCAAGATGCACATAATGTCTCTAAACTAATCGTCTGAGTTAGTGCTTTAGTCACTAAATAAGAATGCTGAGTTGCAGGATTTAAACCATAGCCCCCAAACTCGACCACCTCTAAACTAGGGACACCAATTTCTGCTAATTTTTTTAAAGCGGCATTTTCTGTGCCAGCGCCTAAAATAGGCAAACGACCTTGAAAGAGATTTTTAAAAATCTCTTTAAAACCAATACCAAAATGTAATTTAACAAAACAAGCTTGCTCATCGAGCTCAATCGCTTTCGTTAAACGACCAGGTTGTTGGCGATAAATTTGGCCAGGAAGATTTAGGAGGAATTTAAAGCGAGATTTAATAACCATAAGCTAGGATAAGAACGCGGTGCGCCTACTGATAAGGTGAGAGGCAGGATATATGCCCAATAAAATGCTCAATCCTGCACTCACCTTATATAAAATCCTAGCCTGCTTCTGCTTCACGATCAATAATTAAAGCAGGTGAAGGAGGTGTCATCCAGGTGTGGTAAGGCGGTGGTGATGGTAAATCCCACTCAAGCCCTTCTGCTCCATCCCAAGGCTTGTCACCAGCAGGCTTACCTTTAAGGATACAGCGAACAATTACTACTAAGAAGATAATTTGCGACAGACCAAAGATAAACGCACCAATAGATGCAATTTGGTTAAAGTCCGCAAACTGTAATGCATAATCCGGAATACGACGTGGCATACCTGCTAATCCTAAAAAGTGCATTGGGAAGAATGTCACATTTAAGAAAATTGCTGATAACCAAAAGTGTAATTTACCAAGCGTTTCGTTATACATATGTCCTGTCCACTTTGGCAACCAATAATACACAGCCGCCATAATACCAAAAATAGAACCAGGTACTAATACATAGTGGAAATGCGCAACGACAAAATAAGTATCTTGATATTGGTAATCCGCTGGTGCTAACGATAACATCACACCTGAAAAACCACCAATGGTAAACATCACCAAAAATCCTAAGGCAAATAACATTGGAGTTTCAAATGTAATGGAGCCACGGAACATCGTGGTTACCCAGTTGAATACTTTTACCCCGGTTGGTACCGCAACAAGCATGGTGAGATACATGAAGAATAATTCACCTGCAATCGGCATCCCCGTGGTAAACATGTGGTGCGCCCAAACGATGAAAGACACCGCAGCAATAGCGACGGTTGCATACACCATGAAGTGATAACCAAATAATCTTTTGCGGCTGAAAGTTGGAATCACTTCAGAAACCACACCAAACGCAGGCAAAATTAAGATATACACTTCTGGGTGACCGAAGAACCAGAACAAGTGTTGGAAAAGAATCGGGTCACCACCGCCTGCTGGGTTAAAGAAGCTGGTTCCAAAGTGACGGTCTGCCAACACCATGGTTACGCAGCCGGCTAACACTGGCATAACGGCTAATAATAAAAATGCGGTAATTAACCAAGTCCATACGAACATTGGCATGCGCATCCAAGTCATTCCAGGCGCACGCAAGTTAATGATGGTAGCAATAATATTAATTGCACCTAAAATTGAAGAAAGCCCTAGTAAGTGGATAGAAACCACCATGAAGTCTGTGCTCGGCGGGCCATACACAGTTGATAATGGAGCATAGAAAGTCCAACCAAAATCTGGTGCCGGACCTGACATGAATAAAGTGCTAATTAAAATCGCAAAAGCAAAAGGTAAGATCCAAAAACTCCAGTTATTCAAACGTGGCAAAGCCATATCTGGCGCACCAATCATCATTGGAATCTGCCAGTTCGCTAACCCCGTCATCGCAGGCATAACAACACCAAACACCATGATTAGACCATGCAAAGTGGTCATCTGGTTAAATAACTCAGGATCAACAATACGAGCACCTGGCTGGAATAATTCCGCACGGATAATCATCGCCATCGCGCCACCAACAAAAAACATAATAAGCGCAAGCCAAAGATATAAAGTACCAATATCTTTATGGTTAGTTGTAAATACCCAGCGGGCAGCCCACTTTAAAGGGTTTTTCAATAAACGTGGATGCTCATCGTGATGAGCATCGTGATTAATATCGTGGTTCAAAGTTGTATCGGTCATATAAAATTTCCTACCATGCGTATATGGATTCTCATCGCGGCTTTTATTTCGGTTAGGTATGCTCTGGTAAGCCTAAACTCTTACGAATTTGAGCTACATCAGCCGGCTGCACAATATCATGTGCATTATTACCAAAACTGCTACGGGTATAGGTTACAACAGATGCAATTTCTTCATCCGTAAAGTTTGAGAAATCTTGCATCGGCGTACCTGGACGGCCAGTTAATACTAATTTAATTTCATCGGCAGCAGGCCCCAATACCACATGATCTTGCGCAAGCGCAGGATAGAGTGGCTTCAAACCATTACCTTCTGTCTGATGACAAGCCGCGCAATTTTCTTTATAAATCTGACGACCTTTCTGCATTAACTCGCTCTTTGTCCAAGCTTTATTAGGTAACATGGTCGCTGCATTGACTTTACCTTGCGTCATTTTGGTAACCCACTTTGCAAAGTCTTCTTTAGATACAGCCACAACAACAATAGGCATAAATCCATGACCAGCACCGCATAATTCAGCACATTGGCCACGATAAACCCCTGGTTTATCTACTACAGCCCAAGCTTCATGAATAAACCCTGGGATTGCATCTTGCTTAATACCAAAATCAGGCACCCACCATGAATGAATTACATCATTGGCGGTGACTAAGAAACGAATTTTTTCACCTACAGGTACAACCAAGGGATTATCGACTTCTTGTAAGTAATGAGGGCCTTTAGGTTCAAGATTCATCCTTTGCGACATTGGCGTTGAAAGGTTACTAAAGAAGCTGATACCTTGGTTCAAATATTCGTAACGCCATTTCCATTGATAACCCGTCACTTTAATCACAATATCAGAATTGCGGGTATCGTCCATTTTAAATAATACCATTGTGGCAGGAATCGCGATAACAATCAAAATAATCAAAGGAATCACAGCCCAAGTAATTTCAAGCCAAACATGTTGGTGGAATTTTGCAGGCTCTGGGTGACGTGAGCGACGATGCATAATGAGTGAGTAAAACATCACACCAAACACAACAACACCAATAGCGACGCAAATCCAAAATGCTGCCATATGTAAACCATACACTTCGCGGCTTACGGAAGTCACACCTGATGGCATGTTATAACGAGCATCTTTAATCTCACTTGCCCATGCGCTTGCGCTAATCAACATTACGGCAATGCTTAGCAATAATTTTGAAATCGTTTTTAGTACTTTCATGTTTGCTTACCAAAGTGAAAAATCATATTTACCATCGGCACCTTGCTGAGCCAAATATTTTGTCGCAGCAATTACTTCTGCTGTCGAACATTTAGCGCAACCGCCGTTCTCTGGATGACTCAAGTCACTATCTAAAGCGCTATGGCCTTTAATAACAACTGTCAAAATATCATCAAAGTTTTGTGCTGAAAAAATTGGCAACCATGTTTTGCTATCGCCAATTTTTGGCGCGCCATTTTTGCCAGTATCGTGACAAACTGCGCAGTTATCTTTGTAAAGTGCAGCACCTTGCGCCATAGTTAATTTTGGTAATCCTGCAAAATAATCGCGGCTATTTTGGCCTGTTGCTGTTGAGCTTTCAGCGCTATCAACCATATATTGCACAGTAGCGCGAATCGCATCTTTGCTACAGGTAACACAGTTACCCATTGGCGGCATAGAATTTAAACCATTGATTGCGTTGTCCACCATCTTATCGAAACCTTCTGGTTTCAAGCGGGTTTCCCAAGCAGATTTATCACCAAACGCTGGCGCACCATTGGCACCCACAGCGTGACAGCTTGAGCAATACTTGTTGTAAACTTTTGCACCCGTTTCTGGTGTCACTGCTTCAGTCGTTTGTTTAGGTATTTCGCTCACAACTGTTTTAAGGTAAACAGCAATTGAGCGTAAGTCGCTATCGGTTAAATAACGGAAACTATCTTCATAAGCTTCGCGCATAGGGCCTGCAACATCACCTTTACCATTTAAAGTTTTACCTTCTTTTAAAACGCGAACGACATCATCAACAGAATATTTTTCTAAACCTTTAGAAGTAATATCTACTGCATAATAACCTTGGACAAAGCCGCCGGTATAACGGTATTTTAATTTTTCTGCGCCTAGCATATTCAAAGGTGAATGGCACATACCGCAGTGCGTTGGGCCTTCCACTAAAAATTTACCACGGTTCCATTCGGCAGGTTTGCTTGGATCTGGTTTGAATTCACCACGATTAGGATAGAAGAATAATAACTTCCAGCCAAATTGTGCTAAACGCACATTAAATGGCCATGGCACTTGATTTGATGGTGGCACATTATGCACTTTAGGAACAGCAAATAAGTATTCTTTAACGGCTAATACATCCGCATTAGACATTTTATTGTAATACACATAAGGCATGACTGGGAATTCATTACCTTGTGATCCGTGGCCTTCGCGCACGGCATCAATGAACTGTTGATCTGTCCATTTGCCAATACCCGTTTCGTCATCAGCGGTAATATTTGGTGAGAAAAATGCACCAAATGGCGTTTCAATGCCAAGGCCGCCAGCAAAAGGCTTACCGCCATGGGCCGTATGGCACGCCATACAGTCAGAGGCTTTCGCGAGATATTCGCCTTTTTTGACGACATCAGGATGAGAAACTTTACTATAGTCTATGCTTGGATAAACTGGCGGATTATCGCGTCCTGCTGCATGAGCAGAAGCCGCTAAAACGCAAGTCGTAGCAACGAGTAAAGAGATTAATTTTTGTGTAACAGGTTGAAGAGCACGCATGTTCCGAACTTGGTATTCTTTGGTAAAGGCGCTATTGTACGAATTTTGGAAGAGAATCTCAAGTGAGCCTGCAATAGGTGAGAGTTTTGTGCCCTGATCTTCGGTAGAAGAAAGGGGGATACACTTCGCCCCCTCATCCCCAGCCCTTCTCCCCGATGGGGAGAAGGGAGGCGTTCCGGGGTGTATGAGAATATGGGACTTCCCTCTCCCCACCGGGGAGAGGGACTGAGGGTGAGGGGTGAATCTGGCGCAACATTTTGATTGAGGCGCTGTGCCGCATTTCGCCCCCTCATCCCCGGCCCTTCTCCCCGATGGGGAGAAGGGAGGCGTTCCGGAGTTGTGTGAGAATATGGGGCTTCCCTCTCCCCACTGGGGAGAGGGACTGAGGGTGAGGGGTGAATCTGGCGCAACATTTTGAGGCCCTGTGCCGCGCTTCGCCCCCTCATCCCCGGCCCTTCTCCCCGATGGGGAGAAGGGAGGCGTTCCGGGGTGTGTGAGAATATGAGGCTTCCCTCTCCCCACCGGGGAGAGGGATTGAGGGTGAGGGGTGAATCTGGCGCAACATTTTGAGACACTGTGCCGCATTTCGCCCCCTCATCCCCGACCCTTCTCCCCGATGGGGAGAAGGGAGGCGTTCCGGGGTTGTGTAAAAATATGGGACTTCCCTCTCCCCATCGGGGAGAGGGATTGAGGGTGAGGGGCTTACGCCTCTACTACCTTAACTCAGGCAGCGTAAAGCAGTTAAAGCCAAAGAGTATTTTTAAGGCTTAGCACCAATATTTACTGCTTGATCAGGGAGGCCCACCTCCGGCCCATCCGCTGGAGACACTAGGGGGGGTACTGGAGGCATTTGTGGAGGCCACCCCGGGAGGGCTTTATGGCACTGACTGCAATTCGACTCCCCCCTTATTGCTACAGCTCCCATCGCTTTCAGCTTACCTAAATCTTTCGGGTTTCCAACATCCAAACCTCCATGTTCGCGTTGCAGTTCCTTCTTCATCTGTGGCGAAAGATGAGTTCGATCTGTAGCGGCCGATGAGGTTGCTACTGGCCGTGGGTCATCCGGTGTAACCCCATACGCCAAACCTGCAGCACCAGCTAAAGTTAACCCCATTAATACCACTCGTATTGTTGCTCCTAATTTCATACCTTTGCTCCTAATTATTAAACCTTAACTATAAGCTTACGCCCCTTAGCAAAAGTGTCAACACCCTAATCTAACTGCACAAAAAACGCTTTTAAATAATTTGTTTCTGGCATAAATGGAGATATGGGATGATCAAAACCGGGGGTGCCACGAAAGATTAAACGCCCCGTGCGGCCTGCCTTTGCTAAAGCTTGACCAATTACCATTAATAAATCTTCTTCGCTTAAATGATGTGAACAAGAAGCTGAGACTAAAATACCGCCTGGCCGAATTAACTTTAATGCTTGCTGATTGATGCGATGGTAAGCCTTCATTCCTTCTGCGCTATCTTTACGACGCTTAATAAATGCAGGCGGATCAACAACCACAATATCAAAACTTTCTTGTTGCTCTCTTAATGCTGACAATGCTTCAAAAGCATCTGAGCGGAATGTTTTTACTTGCTCCGCCAGTTTGTTCAGCTGGGCATTTTGTATTAACGCTTCAAGCGCAGGCTTAGAAGAATCCACACAAAGCACAGATGCTGCACCTGCCATTGCCGCTTCAACTCCCCAACCACCCAAATAACTAAAGACATCCAGCACTTTTTTACCTTTAACCAGTTTTTGTAAAAATGCTCTATTTTCACGGTGGTCATAAAACCAGCCTGTTTTTTGCGAAGTGTCTTTGGGGATATGAAACATTGTGCCATTTTCAATCACTGTCAAATAATCCGGCACTGCGCCATGTAATACTTTCGTATAACTTGGGAGCTGCTCAAGCGCTCGCATGCCGCTATCAGCACGAAGTAAAATAGAATTAGGTTGAAATAAATTCATTAATGCTTGCTGAATATCATCAATGCACTCCTCCATCCCAGCAGTGTTTATTTGCACGACAAAATCTAACCCATAACGATCAATCACCAAGCCTGGCAATTGATCACTTTCACCATACACTAAACGATAATAAGGTTCAGCATAAAATTGTTGACGATAAAGATTGGCTTGCTGGATTCGCTGCTCTAACCAATTTTCTGACAAGGATTTTTCACGGGTTAATAATCTTGCTGTAATTAAAGAATGCGGATTAATATAAGCGACACCTAAGACAGCGTCACCAGTATCTACTACCAACACTTTCTCGCCTGGTATAAAAGTTTTTAAAGATGATCTTTTTGTGTCAACTTCATTGCTATAAATCCATACATGGCCCTGAAGTAAACGCTTTTGGTGATTTTTTAAAAGATAAAGTTTTTTCATGGATTGTTTCTCTGTTATACGAATACAGCGCTAGCAAAGTACAGTAATCGCAGTTGAAATTTTCATACCAAATGATTTCAGCAAAATTTACACGCCGCACAATAAATTTATTAACTTTTAATATATAAATTATGCGTCAAAATATATCCTTGCACCGATTTGGGAATCTCTTGCCAATGCGCATGAATAGCTTGACGAATTTCCCTTGAAGCCACATTAATATTTTCCATCGGTACTCGAATGACTGGCACGCCGCTTAATGGCGAGGCATCAAAGCCAGCACGTGATACCACAACAATCTGGCAAAGCTTCAAGATCTCTTGCCACTGATACCATTTTTTAAAATCCCCTAGCGCATCTTCTCCCATTAACCAATAAAAATCTGCTTGAGGAAAATCTTTTTGTAGACTTTGTAATGTCAATAAAGCATAGGAAGGCGTTTCACGCGCTATCTCGCGTTGATCCAAAACAAAACTTGGCTCGTGCGCAATAGCAAGAGCCACCATGGCTGCACGCTGCTCAGCAGTAGCAATTGAAGCATTTTTTAACACAGGAGATTTGCTAGGAATAAATCGGACTTCATCTAAATTCAAGGCTTGCTGACAAACCTTAGCTAATTGCAAATGCCCTAAGTGAATAGGGTCAAATGCACCACCAAGAATGCCAACTTTTTTGCGCTGGGTCATAGAAGATTTTTTATATTAAACAGGGGCTAAATCAAGCGCCCCTCCTATGAACAATCGAAAAAGCAATAAAAGAATTTATTGCTTTTTCGCCGCTTGCATTTTAGCCATTGCTGCTTCATCAATGACGCTTGCACCATCATGAAGCTTAATTAAGCCAGAAGTAATAATCACTTGACTAGGCTTTAGACCAGATTTAACAATCACCTGATCCCCCACCCTTTCACCAACTTCAATAGGAATTTCTTTTGCCTTTTGGCCTTCAAGGATATAAACCTTATGCGAAGCATCTTCATCTACGACAGCAGTTTGAGGCACTTCAACATAGTTTGTGCCTGGGCCATAATACAGTGTTACTTGCGTATAACCACCCGGTAGCAAATGATGATCGGCATCATTAGACACAATCCCTTGCAAAGCCAGCATGCGTGTTGTTTGGTCAATAGCTGAATCAATGCCTATAACTTGACCAGTTACTGCTGTATCGCCCGTGTCTCCAATCGTAAGTTTAACTTTATCGCCAACTTTAACCATGCCGGCATAAAGCTCAGGCACAGAAAAATCGACTCGCAATTTGTTTAATTGCTGTAGATTAAGTAATGGCACACCAAGAGCAACATAATCCCCAACATTAACAAGATTGATACCCGCAGTTCCATCAAAAGGCGCCTTAACACGCGCTTGCGCTAAGTTTGCTGCCGCTGCGTCGGCTAAAGATTTAGTGCTAGCAGCGCTGGCAAAAGCATTATCATAATCGGCTTTAGAAATAATTTTTTGTTGGTATAGCTTTTTAGCACGCTGAAAATTTGCTGCTTGCAATTGGGCATTAGCTTGAGCAGCGTTATATTGCGCAAGCAATATACTCGGATTAATATCAATCAATGGATCACCCGCATGTACAACTTGGCCAGCTTTAAAATAAATTTTAGTAACGCGGCCAGACACTTCACTCTTAAGCTGTGCACCTTGAATCGCCTGCAAAGTTCCTGTTGCTTGCACACTTTTTTGCCAAGCAATCGTTTTAACCGGTGCCGTGGTCACAAATACTGGTGGCGCGCCATGATCGTCATCTTTTTTACTACATGCAGCTATCCCAATTAAACTTAAACAAACAATTACTAATAAATTCTTTTTAAACATAACAAAGCCTTTCATCCTGTAGTGCCATATCAGCCAATCGTATTCAATAATAATTCATCAACTATTTTGCCGCCAATAAGGTGTTGATTAATAATTTTATCGATATCAGCAAAAGAATGATAAGTATACCAGACTGCCTCAGGATAAATCACCAAAATAGGCCCTAATGCGCAGCGCCCTAAACAACCGCTAGTACTAGCACGGATTTTTCCAGGACCCCAAAGTTGCAATAATTGCAAACGCTCACGCGCATATTCAAAATGGGCTTTAGCATTAGCATCCTGGCAACATTTTTTGCCAGGATCTTTTTGATTGATACAAAAGAAAAGATGATGTTGATAGAACATAAGCGTTATTTAATCTGGGGAGGTGTATAATTTTCGTCATGCTTAGCAAGTACTTGCGTAGCAACTAAAACATTTTGTGGATTCAATTGACCTTCGACCACTACAGCTTGGCCCTCTCGGAATAAGTCAGGCAAAATACCATTATAAATTACCGATAAATTGCTAGCATGATCGGTAATCACAAAGCTTACCTGCAAACTGTTATTGCTATGATGAACTGAACCTTTCTCTACCCAGCCGCCCACGCGGATTGGGTGGTTTTTTGGTGCTTCACCAGCAACAATTTGCTTAGGCACAAAAAATAAATCAATGTTTTGTCGAAGCGCATACAAAGCCAGTGCCGCGGCTAAGCCTACTAAGACTAGCATTACCATAATCCAAATTAAACGACGTTTACGTAGTGTGTGCATAGAAAAACATCATAATGATTAAATTTCTTTTCTTAATTTACGTAATATTTTTTTATGTTCACGCGAAGGCATATACACGCTAAAAAGCAATATAACGAGCGCAAAGCCATAAGCTGGCCATACGTAGCGCGCATATCCTCCCATATTAATAAAACGAATTAATTCCATATAAAACCAGTGCATATTTATAAAACCTCTTTTTTATTATTATTTTTATTTGTCGCCACCCACAATCTTACCCATTGGCTTTTACGGCTTTCCCATAAAATTAAATTTCGTAAGCGCATCAAACCAATTAAAGCAAATAAACAACCAAGACCAATAATCATTGCCAATAATGGTCTTAACATAACCAGCGCAATATGCGATGGCCCTGTTACGCTTAATGTAGACCCTTGGTGTAGCGTATTCCACCAGTATACCGAATAATGTATTATCGGAAGATTAAGAGAACCAACTAACACAAAAATATTCCTTAGCCGTGATTGCTGCGACTGGTTAGCAAGACCTGTACTTAAGCCCATAATTGCAATATAAATGAATAACAAAATAAGCTCTGAAGTAAGCCGCGCATCCCAAACCCACCAAGTACCCCACATAGGTTTACCCCAGAGTGAGCCCGTGACCAAGGCAATCAATGTCGCCATGGCGCCCACTGGCGCACCTGCAATAACAGCAAAATCAGCAAGCTTAATCCGCCACACCAAACCCAATAAGGCAGCTATTGCCATCACCGCATAAATCATCAATGACAAAAATGCACAGGGTACATGGATATAAATAATTCTAAAACCATCGCCTTGCTGATAATCTGGTGGCACAATAAATAGCCCATCCACCAAACCATAGAGCATGGTGAAAGCGGCTATCCAGCCAAGCCATGGCATAAGCTTGCCAATCAACTCATAGCTATATTTAGGCGAAAGGAGATGTTTAAAGAATTTCATAGTGTTGTATGGCTGAATTCAGTATTGACCAAACTCAGCCTCTTTAGAATCAACTAACCACTTTTAATAACTGTTTATAAACCTTAGGATGCGAAGCTAGTATTTGCCCGCTTTCAGCAAAAGTCTCTCCGCCTTTCCAGTCCGTCACAAACCCACCCGCTTCTTGGATCATTAAAATACCTGCTGAATAATCCCAAGGTTTTAACTTATTTGCAAAACAAGCATCTAATCGGCCAGCAGCGATATAAGCCAAATCTAATACGGCAGAACCGGTATTTCGCATTGCACCAATATGAGGTGAGAGTCTTGCGATCATGGTAGCAATCTGCATGGCTTCAGATTGATTTGGATTAGGGTATAAAATTGAAACCAATGCATCATCAAAAGTGCGAGCTTCCATACGCAAACGGCGGCCATTTAATTGCGCACCACGCCCTAAACTTGCTGTAAATAATTCATCTCGCACGGGGTCATAAATAACCGCTTGCTCTACTTTACCTTTTACAGCCAGTGCAATTGAAATAGCAAAATGCGGTAAAGAATGTGCAAAATTTTTAGTTCCGTCCAGTGGGTCAATAATCCACGTAAACTCGCTTTTTCCTTGTGCGCCAGATTCTTCTGCCAAAATTGCATGCTTAGGATAAGCTTTGTGAATAGTATCAATAATTATTTGTTCAGCTTTAAAGTCCGTATCCGTCGCAAAATCGCGCTCGCCTTTTGATGTTTTTTTTATAAGATCAGGGCGCTCAAAGGCTTTAATGATAATACGACCTGCGGCACGCGCAGCTTCAACAGCAATATTTATATAAGGACTCATGCTTGCTCCTTAGCAAGATAGTTCAAAGGATCAACAGGTTTACCAGCTTTTCGTACTTCAAAATGTAAGCTACGACCAGATAGTGCAATCGTTTGACCAGACGACACTTTTTGCCCTTCTTTGATCATTAACTTACTGTTTTGCGCATAGGCAGTCATGATATCGCCTTTTTGTTTAATAATCGTAAGGTTGCCATAACCCCGCAAACTATTACCAGCATAAACCACGGTACCTGGCTGAACCGCTTTAACGGGGGTATTTTCTGGCGTTGCAATATCTAGGCCTTTGTTACCGTTTTGGCCATAAGCTTCCTCGACTTTACCCTTGACTGGCCACGACCATCCACCACTACCCTCCACAGGCGCTGCTGCTGTCGATTGACTTGCCGTTTTAGCATTTGAGGTGGTTACCGCGGGTTTAGTAGAAGTCGTTTTCTTCGAAGCTAGGCTTGTGTTGTTAGCACTGGTTTGCTCTGGTGAAAATGTTGGTACGGGTTCAATTGTTTGTGCCGTTGACGTAGAGGTAGCTGCTGTAGATGCACCTGGTGGTGGCGTCAAACGAATACTTTGACCAATGCGCACATAATAAGGTTTTTGGAGATTATTCCACCGGATTAAATCTTCATCACTCACGTTATAACGCCAAGCAATACTATAAATGGTTTCTCCAGCTTGCACTTTATGGAAGGTTTGTGTTGTGTCGATGGAGTTCCAACTATTGACGACAGGTGCAGTTGTGCCGCTTGAGCATGCCGTTAATATAACAACCGAGCCAGCTAATATAATCTTTTGCAAAAGTAAGCAAGATAATTTGTTTAATGTAGCGTGCGCCATAAAAAATATCCAAGAACAAATAGTAAAATAAAAAACCAAGCTAGATGATCAATATAATCCTGTAACCATCGCTCCATTTTAACACCGCCCATTTTAATTAAAGCGGTGACTAAAAAAAAGCGGCCGCCTCGTCCAACTAATGAGCCTAAGGTAAATGGAATTAAACCCAAGCCTGTTGCTCCTGCGGCAATCGTGAAAAGCTTGTAAGGAATAAACGCAAACCCAGCAAAAAACATTACCCAAAAGCCCCATTTATCAAACCAAGCAACAATCGTTTCATAATGTGGCATATAACCTAATTTAATCAGCAAAGGCTTTATCATCAAGAAAAAAAACATCCCAATAACATAGCCAACATATGCGCCAAGCACGCCACCAGCAGTACATAGCCACGCATTGCGCCAGCCTTGTTCTGGTTTGGCCAATACCATTGGCGCAAGCATAACGTCTGGCGGGATAGGAAAAAAAGATGACTCAGCAAAACTGAGCCAAAATAAAAACATAGGCGCACGTGGGTGCCGTGCCCATTGCAGCATTTTTTTATATAAAGGGGAAAATATTTTCATTCATTAAATCTCATCTATCCTTTAGCATTTTGTCTATACGTTATTACAAGCCTAAACTAAAAATCCGCAATGGCGATTACTTCCACTCCAGTCTTTCAACCCAGGTCGCCAAGGAATCAAAAGCTCGGTAAGCTGTTAAATCCAAGTTAATTGGCGTAATGGAAACCTTATTGCGCGCAAGCGCAAAAAAATCTGTGCCTGGACCAGCATCTTGCTCCAAACCAGGCAAGCCAATCCAAAAAATTTCCTGTCCACGTGGGTCTTTGGCGCGAATTGTTTTCTCCGCCGGGTGACGTGTACCTAGACGGGTCACTTCAAAACCCTGTAGCTCACTAAAAGGTACATCAGGGATATTAACATTCAAAATCGTTTGCATGGGTAAAGGCTCAGCTAATACACGAGCAACTAAAATTTTTGCAACTTCAGCTGCAGTACCATAATGCTCTGGCATATGACCATTTAAAGAAAAAGCAATCGATGGCAAGCCTAAGCTTCGTCCCTCTGTTGCAGCAGCAACAGTACCTGAATACAAAATATCATCCCCAACATTAGCCCCCTGGTTAATACCTGATACAACCATGCTAGGCCGATCTTCTAGTAAACCAGTAAGCGCTAAATGTACGCAGTCTGTTGGTGTACCTTCTACACTATATTGATCTGAAGACAATTGCTTAACACACAGCGGCGCACTCAAAGTTAGAGAGTTACTTGCTCCACTACGATTTCGGTCAGGCGCAACAACAGTCACTCGATTAGCTAATGATTCCATTGCCTTTGCTAAAGCTTTAATACCTGGTGCATGAATCCCATCATCATTACTGACTAATATATGCATGTTATTCCTTAGTTAGTTTATTAATAGGCTTTGCTTCTAAAAAGAAAGCTCACTATTGCCCCTCAACTTGCTCACTTGCCGACTGCATCTCTTGATAGATTGAGTTTTGCGCAGCAGCCCAAGGTAAGCAAAAAATCAGAATACCTAGAACTAATACCCAAAGAACACGGCCAAGTGGCGTTTCATTGGGATTTTGTCGATAACGGCGATAATACACGATCGACATAAAGATAAAAATAATACCAGCGATATGGCAGAGCGCAAAAATAATAGCACTAATTGTGCTAAACATACTCATTGTGTCTAAGTAGGGCGATTCTGTATTTGCTTGCGCTAATGCGATTAATGGGCAAAAGCAGGCAAGCATTGTAAGCATTTTCAAAACAAAAACAAATTTTTCTTTCATATCAGCTTCTCTATTTTCCCTATCAATAATGTTTTTCGTTTAGCTTTTTATCTTACAAAAACTTTAAAATAAATGCTGATCTTCTTTAGGCGCAGCGGGCGCTGTTACTGCTGGTGCTGGTGCCGATGCTACAGGTGCTGCTGGTACTGTTTCGGCAGGGTTAGCTGCAGCCGTCGCTTCAGGCACAGGATTAATACCTTCTGGCATATCCGTACTACTAGATGCTGCTGGCGCAGCATTGCCTGCTGTTTTTGACAAATGGGTTTCATCAAAATATTCTGTTTCACCACTGCCCAGTGGCCCAACAGGCGCCCCCGTTTGTGCGTCAATCTTCATGGCAACAATGCCTGGCGGCTGAGCCATTGTATGTTCTGGTTTACCTGCCAAAGCAGCGCCTGTATATTGCAGCCAAATTGGCACAGCTACTTGTGCACCATACTCATTTAAAGATTGGTTTTTATCAAATCCAACCCAAACTGTCGTTTCAAGATCGCTATTAAAGCCAGAGAACCAAGCATCAACATAATCATTAGTTGTACCAGTTTTCCCTGCCAAATCATTACGGTGCAAAGTTTTATAAACCGCTGCCCCTGTACCCGTATGCGTTACTTGCAGCATACCTTGAGTTACTAAAAATGCCACTTGAGGGCTGATTGCTCTTGGCGCAACGTTAGCGCTTGGCTTTGCAGCCGCCATATTATCTGTCGGCAATTTTGCATCTTCATTCACACCAGGCGTTTGCCCGCTATTGCCATCTGTATTATCTGCATTTGCCGAACAGTTTTCACATACCGTTTTTGGGTTAGCTTGGTAAATAACATTACCTTTGCGATCTTCCACACGGTCAATGACGTAGGGCGAAACTTGATAACCGCCATTTGCAATAACTGTATAAGCGGTAGCTAATTGTAGCGGTGTTAACTCTGGTGTGCCTAATGCTAAAGTTAAATTATTCGGTAATTTTGCAGAATCAAAACCAAAGTTTTTCAAATAATCTAATGCATATTTCAAACCCATCGCTTGTAGCAATCTTACTGAAACGGTATTACGTGAACCTGCTAGCGCATAACGTAATCGAACCGGTCCCCAGAATTTTCCATCATCATTTCCTGGCTCCCAAGTATCACCCGTCCATGGATTACGAATGGATATTGGTGCATCATCAAACACACTTGCCAGTGTATAACCCTTGGCAAATGCAGCGGCATAAATAAAGGGTTTGAAATTTGAACCAGGCTGACGAGTCGCTTGGGTCACGCGGTTAAAATTGCTATCAAAGAAAGAAAAGCCGCCGACAAGCGCACGAATAGCGCCGTTATTTGGATCTAAAGAAACTAAAGCAGCTTGGACCTTAGGTAATTGAGACAGCATCCATTGGCCATCATCAGTTTTTTCTACCCGTACAACATCACCGACTTTAGCAATATCGGCAGCAGTTTTTTTCTTTGTCCAAGAAATTGCTGGCCAATTAAGGTCAATCATTTGACCATTCGCATCCATCACGGTTAAAGATTTATCACCTACCGTTGTCACTGCAACAGGTATTAATCCATTCAAGCTATCGATACTGGATAATTGATCTTCCCATTCGGTTTTATTGTAGCGACCTAAGTTTTGTTCGGCACCACGAAACTTATGACGCTTATCATAGGCAAGCACGCCATCACGTATCGCTTTATTCGCATCTTCTTGTAATGCACTATTAACCGTTGTATAGACTTTATAACCTTGTGTATAAGCATCGGAGCCATAGCTAGTCTCCATTAAATTTCTTACCATTTCTGCTACATAAGGCGCATTGGTCGTAACTTCCGCTGGATGCAAATTAGCATTTAACGGTGTTGCAACAGCCTCTTTATAGGTTTTTTCGTCAATAAAACCCTCAACGCGCATGCGGTCTAATACGTGATCACGGCGATTTTTTGCGGCCACAGGATCTGCAATTGGATTAATAGTTGAAGGCGCTTTGGGCAAACCTGCAATCACAGCAAGTTCAGGTAACGTTAATTGGTTTAAAGGTTTTCCAAAATAAACACGCGCAGCTGCTTCTACACCATAAGCGCGTTTACCTAAATAAATTTTATTTAAGTAAAGTTCCATCACTTTTTCTTTCGGCAATTCACGGTCAATTTTGAGTGCTAATAAAATTTCATTAAATTTACGGCCAAAAGTCTTTTCGCGGCTTAGATAAAAATTTCGCGCAACTTGCATCGTAATGGTACTACCACCTTGGCCTTTGACGCCTGTGATGGCCAATTCCCAAGTCGCACGCGCAAGGCCATTTATATCAACACCATGATGTTCAAAAAAGTGCTGATCCTCTGTCGCGACTACCGCATCAATTAAAAGTGGTGGGATTTTGTCATAAGTCAAAGGAACACGCTGCATTTGACCAAATTCTGCCAATAAGCTGCCATCTTGAGTATAAATTTTTAAAGGAACTTGCAACTCAAGATCGTGCAATGCACTAACATCAGGCAAAAACGCTTCCATGTAAAGATAGGAAAAGCCAACGACGATTAATACAGTGATCAGTGCACTAAAGAAAAAAAACGTAATGCGTGAAAAAGTTTTTTTAAATGACATAAATTCAAAATCCGGACCCTATGTGCTAGCTTTTTAGAAATTAAAGCAGCTGCAAACGGGTGCTTAGTTTTTGCAAAAGTACTTATTGTAGCATAGGCTGTAAGGAATACATGAATTACGTCATTTATATTAACAAGAGCAAGTTTTCTAGCAGCAATCAATATCTTGGCTTTCCCTTTTAATTGCATGAGTCAAGTTTTAAGGGGTCCTTACAACCTTGAACATTTATTCAAATCCAGATACCATAGAAAATTCCCCAAGCTCATGGCCGCTTTATTAAATGATAAAAAGCATAGACTTTGGAGAATAAAAGGATTTTTAAATTATTCAATGATAGGCAGAAGCTTGTTGTGGGTGGCTTATAAACCACGGTCACAAATCTTAACTAAATTTATTATCGTCATATTGCAAGGAAAAAATATTCCCAAGCAACAATGACATGTTAGAAACATTAATCATGAGGTTTTTATGAAACATCCTTTTTTCCGACTCAGCTTAATTGCGTTGCTTGCTTCTGCTAGCACAGGCGCATTTGCAGCAGCTTTTATGTTAAATGAGCAAAACGCGGTACAAACTGGTGACTTTGGTGCCGGCGGCGCGGCCATTGCAGAAGATGCTTCCACAGCCTGGTTTAACCCAGCGGGTTTGACGAGAATTGATAAGCCGCAGATTGTTGCCGGTGGTAATGGCATTAATTTTAGCAGTAAATTTACAGGCCAAGTCTCTCAACAAGTAGATATTCTTGGAACAACCATTTCCGGTGGAACACAAAATGTTAACGGCATTTCGGGTGGCGCAGCTGCATTCATTCCATTTTTTCATGCAGCATATCCCATTAATCCAAATATTGTTGCCGGATTTTCTGTAACAACACCCTTTGGTTTAGAGACAAATTACAGCCCCGCAACCTATGTCCGCTATGCAGCCACAGAGACAAAGTTGAGCACTATAGATATTAGTCCATCGCTTGGCGTTAAATTGAACAATAAATTCTCACTTGGTTTAGGTGTTGACGAGCAAAGACTCTTAGCAACATTTGACAGTTATGCTGCGCTTGATCCAATTGATAACCCCTCAACCCAGACCCTTAGCCATAATGTAGCATCTGATTGGGCACCTGGCTGGCACATAGGTGGCTTATTTGAACCGACAAATACGACTCGCATCGGGTTATCCTATCACTCAAAAGTTGTTCACCATGCTACAGGTTATAGCCTATTTAGTGGCGGCTTAGCCTCACCTGATTTTCTTGACCCTACGGCAGAATATTATAGCGGCAATGCAAGTACCACACTGACTTTGCCAGCAAATACCACATTAAGCGCCTATCATGATATGAATAACCGCTGGGCTGTTATGGGCTCCATTATTTATACGCAATGGAGTGTATTGAATCAATTAGTTTTAAATAATGTTGCCGCAATCGACCCAAATCTAGATACTCAAGGACTTGTTACCGCGGTTGTTCCACAAAATTTTCATAACACCTGGAGAGCAAGCGTGGGAACGACCTATAAAATTGCTCCTCAATGGTTAGTACGTACCGGCGTAGGTTATGACGAAACCCCGACCAATAATACCGATAGAAACCTGCGTCTACCTGATGGAGACCGTTATGCTGTTGCTTTTGGCGCACGCTACCTTGCAACCAAAAACACCACGTTAGACGCGGGCTGGACACATGAGTTTGTCAAAACTGTTAATATTGATAACACAACAACAGTTAGCACGCAGCAAACATATGTAAATGGTCATTCATATAGCAATGCCAATATTTTTGGCTTACAACTTACTTATAGTTTTGCATAATGCTATTAAATAAAAAAGGCCGCAGATTAGCGGCCTTTTTTTAATCAACTTAATTTCTTCTTTAGACCTAAGCGTTATTAATAGCGACAGTAACACCATCAATCGGGCCTGTAAACTGAGAAATAGGCTTACCATTCGCAGTTACATTATATTTAGTGCTTGTCACAGAAGCTGATTTAATCGAAAGTTTACCACCTGCAATCCCTACTATAACATTTGCAATACCACTACCTGTTTGGTCTTTATAATTAAGAGTACAGCTCGCAATTTGGCCATGAGTTATACATGTTGTGACAGTGCTAGCAATATCTCCAGGCGTAACTGGCGTAGTTGTATTTGCTGCTACTACAGGAGAAAGCTGCGAACTACCAACATAAGCCTTGATAGTATTGGCAGTATTATTTACGTAAGTTAACGCCATCGCCCCACTTGTAGCAGCCATCAAAGCACCAGCAACCAACATTTTATTCATCATTTTCATACTAGATATTCTCCGAAGGTTTAAAGTTAAAATCTGTTTTTGGCATCCCTGGGATCGTGTTCTTTTCCCTTAAATAAAATTGAACAAACGATCAATTAATTCCTATTGTACTCCTTTGTCGACAAAGGTCAAGAGGTCTAGCCGCCAAAACACTAACCATTTGTTATTTTAATATTAATATCCTTTAATTAATTAGTATACACCTCAAAACTGAAGGAAAACTTAAATCTTTTTATTCTAGAAAATCAATACTATGTGGACTATGTGGGGTATGAAAATGGTGGGCACGCGCTGTAGGGTGGGCAAAGGAGCGCTAGCGACGTGCCCACCAAAGCGGTAAAAAAAGCCCCTTGCATAGCGCT
>JAJNBD010000011.1 GCA_021156105.1 Gammaproteobacteria bacterium
TCTAAGTTGCCAATCATCGTGGCTAATAAGGTGTTAACTGCTGTAATGTGTCGTGGGTTTAGACGTGGCATAATTTAGATCACGCAAGCATTTTATTTAAAAAATGCAAAATTAGTGCCAGGTCATAACTATTTTTTATTAGGGCCATTAACCGCAACAAACACCTATTACCTTGGCTCAATAAGTACGTCAGTGGTCGTGGCCGTTTTCGTTTTTTAGTTAATACTGGCTCGCCTACGACTACTATATCAACAAAGACCACAAAAATTCTCCAGTTGCCACTTCTGAAAGATTATTTCTTAGAAGATGGCAGCGGTGGCGGAAAATCAAAAACATATCAAGTGCAAGTGAAGTCGATAAAAGTTGGTGCATTAAACTAGAATTCACCCAAGCTAAATGCCACAGATTTCAAAAATATTCAAATTGGTGTGCCTCTTTCAGGCGTTTTAGGATTAGATTGGTTAATGGCAAAACACATTTGGATTGATATTGGAAACAACCGATTACTATATTTTAATTCTTAGAGAGTATAGAAAAGGATGGAGTGGCTATGGATGGTTTGAGAAACCTTTCTACAGACTTTGATTTTATTAGCTCTTTATTATTCAAGTTTTAAGAGTGGCTCTCTAACGATACCCGGTTTTATTATGACTGTTAGCGCCAGTTATTAGATCAAAATAGTCCGTAAAATATCTCATTGAAGGAGGCAAAGCTTGCATAACCAGATATCGAAAAACGATACTTTAAAAGCCTTTGTTTTTTAGTCCTTCCAGGCAATTTTCTGACTATGCAAGTTTTATAAAGCTCAAATAGATCGAGGCTACACTATTGAAATCACTTGGGTAAAATTCTGCCAAGTAATGTGTTAGATACTAGTGTTGCGCAAGATGTTTCAGGGCAAACATCTTCTAATAAAGTTACCGTTCTTTTCAAAACTTCAGTCACTGGAGTGTCTGCGGACGCCTTTGGTGGGAAAAATACATGAAACATACCCGCTTGTACCAAAAGCCTTTGTGTATTTGCTTCACGCTCAGCGCGTACTGCTTGTATCAGGCTTGCTTGGCGTGTCTCCACACTAGCAATCAAGTCTTGATCATCTTGCGCATATATCATCCAATCGAAAACAACTTGGCCTTTTGTGTCTTGAATCCATTGAGGTCCGTATTTAGCAGTGTGCAGCGATGGTGGCTTTCGCAATTGTTCAAATATGTCCGAATAAGAAGAGCCTTGTTTTCGAAGTTCTTGTAAATCTTGGCATAACAAGATGTGTACTTTAAACGTCAAAAATTCCAGCTCAGCCAACGAATAATCTGTTTGTCGAAGATCATCAGCTTCACGGTGGGTGTATTCTCCAAATTTCTTCAACTCTTTTTGAAATTTATCAAAGAGGCCCTGTACAAAAATATCCATCTCTTCAGGGGTATAATGTCTATTATAAAAAATTTTTGCTACTGTTTCTAAAAATAGATTATAAATTTCCGTGCGAGTTTCCAGGTGACTTTGCGCTAAACTTTTAGGATCGTCCCAACCTTTACAAATGATATTAGGATGCTTGGGGACATGAAAGTCTTTGCAGGAAACTTCAAACCCAATTGGTGCAGCTTCTACCAGTACCGTCACCCTATCTTTATGTGGAATAGCTAAAACGTTCAGGCAATTTGTTGTTAATGATTTCTCAGTATGGATCTCTCCTAAAAAAACCACTTGTGCAGAGTGTGGATCGCCTCGTACAGTAGTGAACCCCTGGCAAATTGGTTTTGTTTTTGCTATTTCATTAGCGCGATGATGCAGACTTTCAAGAATAGTTGGTAGTAAATAATAAGCGGCCATTATCGTCAAACCGCTACCAACCAGAGCAACCAAGACATAAGTTGTTTTTGCCTGAAAACTTAAACGGTGCCACTTTACAAGCAAGCGCTGCCAAAAAATCGGTGAAGGAGCTTCAGCACTGATGTTTAGCCAGTCATCTGCCGATGGCGAAAGTTTTTCTGTTATATATTGCTCTTGGCGTCTCTGGCTTGCTAATACAGCTGGTTTGTGGCGCGCATGAATTTGATTTTTTCCTCTAGTCACCATAACCTCGTTTTTATTGTGAGCATTAATTAAATACGCTTCTGGGTATTATATCTCTCCCCCAAATCAGAGGGAAGGCTTTAATCAAAAAATAAGTTACCTTATATTAATATATTTCACAAAGATATGTTTATGGTAAAAATATTTTGAAAATCAATCTTCTCATATTAACCCTAGGAATAAGCTGGCAAGCACTTGCGCAAAGCGCTGCCTTAGAACCAGGCATACAGGAATTAAAGGCAGCGCAGGCACAACAATCAGAAACTGTGCCACAAGCACAGCAGACACAAATAAGGACGGCCATCCATTTAAGCAACTTATTATATTCATCTCATTTGTGGTGTATTCAAGATAATACAAATTTACAAGCCAAGCCGCTCTTTCACTTATGTTCTGTTGATTTTGGTTTATTTGGTTTTATTGGTTTGGTATTTCTTTTGATAGGTTTAATTTTTTACTACTCAGGTCAGGAGGCAATACCTTAAAGCTCAGTTTTAGGGGATGGTAAGCAGTAATGGTGGCTATGGGTGGACTCGAACCACCGACCTCAGCATTATGAGTGCCGCGCTCTAACCAGCTGAGCTACATAGCCTCCAAAGAAGAGGGCATATCTTAGCGTTTTTTCCTTGGCTCGTCAATGCTTGTAGCTAGCCTAGAATGTATAAAACATTTCTAGGCTAAGCTTTTAACAAGGTTTAACTTTATTTATCACGTCGTTGATCATAACGCATCTTTGTTTTGTCGATGGATGGGCATACAGATTTAAAGTTAGGGCTTCCGCCTACCGCAAAATCGGTTGGAAAGCTTACATTAATGATACTGCTGCTATCGAAATTACTTGTTGAATACACGGGTTGAGGAACATCATTAGCGTTGGAACGCGTGAATTCTGCTACTACAATAACACGCCCAGGACCAGCAGTATAATTTCCTGTGGCTGAATTAGACTGTGAATGGGGCCCAGTTTGTACAGATAAATCTTGGTCAACTTTAAGAGCCTCAGTGGTATCTGAGCAAAGATACAACTTTGCTGTGACAGTTCCTGGGAGGCTAGTTGCCTGTTGATCCACCAAAAGGGTTACTTTGCCATCCGCATAAGCAGCGCCCATACTTAATAATAAAGATGAAACCAATAATGCTTTCATTCCTATTTTCATAAAATATCCTTAAGAAGTTAATTTAATTGAAGACTCCCAGTCCAATATACATGATTGCATAATTCAGTACAATATTCTGTTATGATTAAGCAAATTTCATTTAAATACTGCTATGCAAAAAGTTACGATTTTAATCCCTAACTATAAAACCCTTGAGTTAACGAAGCTCTGTTTACGCCTCATTCGCAAATACACCGATCTTAATTTGGCAAAAGTTATCGTTATTGATAATGATTCGCAAGATGAATCTTTAGATTATCTTCGTACAGTTAAGTGGATTCACTTAATTGAACGTAAGAGTGTACCAGGGGAAACACCAGGCTTATCTCATGCGCGTGCGCTCGATGAAGCTTTGGCAATCGTGACCACGCCTTATGTGTTATCGATTCATACAGATACTTTCGTACGCAATAAACAATGGCTGCCCTTTTTAATCCAGCAAATTGAAAAAAATCCTAATATTGCTGGCGTAGGCTCCTGGAAGCTTGAACAAAAGCCACTGATTAATAGAGTCGCTAAAGCGATTGAACAGCCCATTCAACTCGCGTTTTATCGCTTAATTGGTAAAAAAGACCATGGAATACAAGGCAAAGATCATAATCATTATTACTTGCGCAGCCACTGTGCTTTATATCGCGCCGAGTTATTAAATCAATATCAATTAAAGTTTTCTGAAAATAACGAAGTGGCAGGCAAGGGAATGCATCGGGGGCTCGCTGAGCGCGGCCATGAAATGGTATTTTTGCCTTCTGAAATATTACTGAAATATATGGATCACATTAATCACGGCACAATCATTATTAATCCAGAATTAAGCGGTGATCGCCGATCCGTTACGCGTGGCCAAAAGAGGATTGAGCAAAGCCTAACTTCTTTTAATGCCTATGAGATTTTACAAGATAACAGCTTAGATCAATAGCCATGAATGGCAGTCGCAGGAATTATTTAGTAAAATAAGCTTACATTCTAATAGGTTGGGAGACTTTCAATGTCTAAAACAAAAGAGGTGCAAAAGGAATACACGGCCGATAAAATTTTAAAAGCTGCATGCAAAGTTTTCCCTGAGCATGGATTTGCTGGCGCCTCAATCAGCATGTTAGCCAAAGAAGCTGACATTAATCAAAGCCTTATTTATCATCATTTTGGCAATAAAGAAGAACTCTGGAAAGCGACAAAAGCTTACCTGTTAAGAGATATCTTTTCTCAAGTGCCAAAATCTTATGAAAATACTTCTCTCGTCGATTTTATTCAACATGCCGTTCAATCCCGTTTCGAATGGTATCAAGCTCACCCTGAAATTATTCGTATGATCAACTGGCAGCGCCTTGAACCTAAGCGTAAACAGTTGCAAGGTACAGCGCCTGTGGTGATTGATACTTGGGCACGAATTGTGCCTCGTATGCAAAAAGAAGGCAAAATTCGCAATGATATTTCTGCTGAAATGGTCATCGTCCTTATGACAAATATGGTCGTTTCACCTTTATTGGACGACAATAAATTTTTGCAATCAAAAGAAGAGTGCAAAAAATATTTAGAGCTTGTGACCAAAGCATTAATTGATATGTTGAAGCCTTAAAAAATTGGTATAGGCAAGATAAAATGGACCCTCTTTTTTTTGAGGGTAACAAAAATTTAATTAGCTCTCAAACATTATGGAATTTAAAGACTATTACAAGATTTTAGGGGTAGAAAAAAGCGCTTCCACAGATGAAATTAAACGAGCTTATCGTAAGCTTGCGCGTAAGTATCATCCGGATGTTAACAAGGAAGATCCCAATGCAGAAACTAAATTTAAAGAAATTAATGAAGCTTCTCAAGTATTGTTAGATCCCGAAAAACGTAAAGCTTATGATCAAATGGGTATGAATTGGAAAGCAGGCCAACAATTTAACCCTAATGATTTTGATTTTAGCCAATTTAAAGACTTTCATGGCTTTCAAGGCTTCCAAGAGAATACTGGCGGCGGGCAAGACTTTGGTGATTTTTTTGAAAGTTTGTTTGGTGGCGGACGCCGCGGCAGTCAAAGGCAGCATCGTTACCAGCCAAGGCCACAGCAAGGAGAAGATGTTCATGTTAGTATGTCGTTAGATTTATATGATGCTTTTCATGGTGCAGAGAAATCAATTCAAGTAAAGGTGCCTGAAGCAACGCCTTATGGGGACTGGCATGAGGTTCCAAAGACATTAAAAATTAAAATACCGGCAGGTATTACAGAGGGACAACAGATCCGTTTAACAGGGCAGGGCTCTCCAGGCGTCAATGGTGGTCAGCCAGGTGATTTGTACCTTAAAATTCATCTAATGCCACATGAACTCTATCGGGTTGAAGGCAAAGATATTTATTTAACGGTACCAATTACCCCGTGGGAAGCTGCATTAGGTGCAAGCATTACCGTACCCACCTTGGGCGGTCAAGTAAATGTTAAAGTTGCGTCCGGTGCAAAAACCGGTCAAAAGCTACGCTTAAAAGATAAAGGGCTGCCAAGCAAAACAGAGGCGGGTTCTCAATATTTAGTGCTAGAAATTCAAACCCCCAAAGCTGAAACAGATGAGCAGAAATCAGCTTATGAGGCATTAGCAAAGCAGTTTGAAGGGTTTAAGGTTAGAGCGTTTTGATTGGAGAGCTCGCCCCCTTTGGGAGTGGGGGCGGTGTTGAGATTTTTGGGGGCTCGCCCCCTCACCCCTGGCCCCTCTCCCCTTGGGGAGAGGGGAAATGATCCTCGCTCCTTTGGAGAGAAGAGGGGGTAAATATGACACCTTGCCTGGCGTTGCGCGCGAGGAGAGGGAAATTAAAGGACCATTGTATGACACAGGCCATACAAATTTTTCAAGCAGAAATTTTAAATGAAGAAGATCTTCATAATACACAAGCATTATGCCATTATGCCATGTTGACGTTAGAGGATATCGTCACCATGGTTGAAGAAGGGATTTTAGAGCCTAAAGGAAGTTCGCCGGACTTTTGGCTGTTCTCTCTTAGGGACTTTCGGCGCAGCCGCATTATTTCAAGGCTAAGAAGTGACCTAGGCGTCAATTTGGAAGGCGCTGCTGTCATCGTAGAATTATTAGAAGCTCGATAAAACAAACTCACGCCATCTTGCTGCTCTTGCCTTGGCGATATCACATAGGTGAACCATGACCAAACAATCCATCCATCGTAAAGATTATTTACCCAGCGCATTTCTCATTGACGAAGTGCAATTAGAATTTGAGCTTGACCCAGCGCATACACGGGTTATTAACACAATGTGGATCCGCCGCAATCCGCATGTCACTGAACTTAAACCGCTAGTATTAAATGGCGAAAATATTCATTTAGAAAAAATTTATTTAAATGGTTTGCCCTTGAATGAGCATGAATACTTTTTGACAGATACATGCTTAGAAATTTCAGAGGTGCCAGATAGCTTCGAGCTTTGTATCATTAATACTTGCCAACCCGATAAAAACACGGCCCTTGAAGGCTTATATGTTTCCAGCGGTAATTTTTGTACTCAATGTGAACCGCATGGTTTTCGTAAAATCACCTATTACATTGATCGTCCAGATGTCATGGCAAAATTTACCACGAGTTTAATTGCAGATGCTAAACACTATCCTGTGTTGTTATCTAATGGTAATTGTGTGTCAGAACAACTGCTTGATAATGGTCGCAAAAAAGTTATTTGGGAAGATCCTTTCAAAAAACCTTGTTACCTATTTGCTTTAGTCGCTGGCAAGCTTGATTGTTTAGAAGATGAATTTATTACCCATTCCCAGCGCAAAATTGCTTTAAAAATTTTTGTCGAGAAGGGTAATCGCAAAAGAGCGCATCATGCGATGGAGATGCTCAAGCTGAGCATGCGCTGGGAAGAGGAAAACTATGGCCGAGAGTATGACCTTGATATCTTTATGATTGTTGCAGTTTCCGATTTCAATATGGGCGCTATGGAAAATAAAGGGTTAAATATTTTTAATGCCAAATATATTTTAGCTGATCCTGAAACGGCGACAGATTACGATTATGAAGGAGTAGCAACCGTTGTTGCACATGAATATTTCCATAACTGGACGGGAAATCGCATTACTTGTCGCGATTGGTTCCAATTAAGTTTAAAAGAAGGTCTGACGGTTTATCGGGATCAATCTTTTACAGGCGACATCACTTCTATACCTGTCGCCCGTATTGATGATGTACGTGCTTTAACCACAGCACAATTTGCGGAAGATGCCGGTCCATTAGCGCATCCTGTTCGCCCGGATTCTTATGTAGAAATGAATAATTTTTACACTGCGACAGTGTATAACAAAGGCGCAGAAGTAGTGCGCATGCTCGCGAATTTAACAGGTGAGGACGGTTTTCGCAAAGGCATGGATTTATACTTTGATCGTTATGACGGCATGGCCGTTACTTGCGATGATTTTGTGCAAGCCCATGCAGATGCGAATGAACGCGATTTTAACCAATTCATGTATTGGTATAGCCAAGCAGGCACACCAACTTTAACTTTTACAGATAGCTTTGATTCAGAAAGTAAAAAATATTTTTTGACGGTGGAGCAACATACGCCACCAAGTGCTGATGGTTCACTGAAAGAAGCTTTTCACTTGCCGATAAAGTTTGGTTTATATGATAGAGAAAGTAGGAGATTAGTGCGAGAAGGTTTGCTAGAACTAAAAGACTTTAAAGCAACTTTTGCGTTTGAAAACCTTTCTGCCAAGCCAATTCCTTCCTTAATGCGCGGGTTTTCTGCGCCGGTGAAATGGCGCTATCCTTATAGCTTGCAAGACCGCATTTTTTTATTAAAAAATGATCAAGATGATTTCAATCGTTTTGAAATGCATCAACAAATCTTTAATGATTTTTTTGCAGAATTTTTAACGGCTGATCTTGCAACAGTTAAAATAGCGCCTGATTATTTAGAGGCTTTAATGTTTATTTTGCAAAGCCCCCAGATTGATGATCTGATGAAGTCTCGTTTACTTAGCTTGCCTTCGTATCATGCTTTAGTTGAACGGCAAAAGCTTGTTCAAGTGGATCCAACCATTAAAGCACGAGAAAAAATTGTTCGCGAAATTGCTAAATATTTAGCTGCGGAAGCTCATGAATTATTTATAAAATTAAATCAACATTCCGTACCTTATTCATTTAACGCGCGTGATGTTGGGCAGCGTGCCCTTAAGCAAACATGTTTATTCATGTTATGCGAAGGGGAACACCCTGAAGCTATCCCTTTAGCTAAAAAGCTTTATATTGATGCCAATAATATGACTGATCGTTTTAATGCAATCCATTTATTAGTGCAATATGCGGATAATGCGCTGCGTGAAGAAGTATTGCAAGACTTTTACCAGCGCTTTAAAGGTAATGCGCTTGTCATGGAAAAGTGGTTAGCTTTACAAGCAGGCAGATCGGAAAAAGATACGCTCCAAAAGGTTAAATTGCTAACACAAAGCCCTGTGTTTGATATAAAAAATCCGAATAAAGCTCGCGCTTTAATTGGCACCTATGGACAAAATTTTGTTGCTTTCCACTTAAGTAATGGTGAGGGCTATGAATGGCTAGCCGAGCAGGTTTTGGCGTTAGATAAAATCAACCCACAAATCTCTGCGCGGCTCGTACAACCCTTAACACAGTGGAACCGTTACGAAGATAAACATGCAGTGTTAATGCGTAGCAGTTTACAGTATATTTCAACGCATCAGCTTTCTAATGATTTAGCTGAATTAGTTAATAAAAGCCTCTAGTAAACTTATAAGGGCAGCTTGTGGGCTGCCCCTTTAAATTCCTTTATTAAACCTTGAACGATTCGCTTAATATCTATATAGTAACGGCATAGCTATTTCTTGCGATCGCCATACTATGAATATTTCTACGCCATTTATTACCCGTCCAGTCATGACCATTTTAGTTATGGCTGCATTAGTGTTATTTGGCTTTTTAGGCTACTTTTCGATGCCTGTCAGCGATTTGCCGAATGTGGATTTTCCTACTATCCAAGTAACCGCAAATTTATCTGGCGCAAGCCCCGAAACCATGGCGTCTGCTGTTGCGCAACCGCTAGAAAATAGCTTTGCAACGATTCCGGGTATTACCTCAATGACATCATCCAGTAGTTTAGGTCAAACGCAAATTACTATGCAATTTGATTTGAACCGGAATATTGATGGTGCAGCGCAAGATGTTCAAGCGTCAATTTCGCAAACCCAGAAAAAACTGCCGCAAGATATGCAAAATCCGCCGTATTATAAAAAAGTTAATCCGGCTGATAACCCTGTTATGTATTTGGTTTTAAGTTCTGACGTGCTACCAATGTCAGAAGTGGATGAATACGCAGAAAATATGCTTGCACAACAATTATCCATGTTAAGCGGTGTTGCTCAAGTAGATATTTATGGTAGTCAAAAATTTGCGGTACGTATTCAAGTCGATCCTAATAAATTAGTTGCGCATCAGCTTAGTTTTGATCAAGTGGTTAATGCCGTGGAAAATAATAACGTAAATTTGCCAACGGGAATGATTGACGGCCCCCAACAACTTCGTACCATTAAAGTCGATGGCCAATTGTTTAAGGCAAAAGATTACCAGCCTTTAATTGTGACTTATCAAAATGGTCAAGCATTACGTTTAGAGCAAATTGCTAATGTGGTTGATAGCGTAGCAAATAATCAAGTAGCCAGTTGGACGAATGGTAAACGTTCAATCATGCTTGCCGTGCGCCGACAACCTGGTACAAATACTTTGGCCGTTATTGCAGGCATCAAGAAAGTTCTCCCGCAGTTTCAAGCAAACTTGCCAAAAACGATTCATATGCAAGTGATGTATGATCGCTCAGAATCCATTAAATCCTCCGTGCATGAAGTTCAGTCCAACTTGGTGATTGCGGGCGCGCTCGTCGTTTTAGTCATCTTTCTTTTTTTAAAAAACTTATCGGCAACAATTATTCCAGCAGTGGTGCTCCCAGTAACCATTATTGGCACGTTTGCTTTTATGTCTTTACTTGGCTTTAGTATTGATAATATTTCACTCATGGGCTTGACGCTGGCCGTAGGGTTTTTCGTAGATGATGCGATTGTGATGCTAGAGAATATTCTGCGTCATATGGAGATGGGTAAAAGTCCTTTTCAAGCAGCGATGGCAGGCTCAAAAGAAATTGGTTTTACGATTGTTTCAATGACATTATCTTTAGCAGCCGCTTTTATTCCGCTCGTGTTTATGCCAGGCATTTTAGGGCGTTTATTACATGAATTCTCGGTGACTTTACTGATTTCAATTGCGATTTCGGCATTTGTTTCTTTAACCTTAACCCCTATGATGGCTTCACGCATGTTAAAAATTAAACATGTGAACACAGGGTTTTTGGCAGCTTTTGATGTGTGGTTCCAAAAAGTACATGATGGTTATAAAAAATATTTACGGCTTTGCTTGGAGCATCAAAAGCTTGTTTTATTTATTTGGTTAAGTTGTATTGCTTTAACAGCGATGCTTTATTGGCTTGTGCCTAAAGGCTTTATCCCGAATGAAGACACTGGTATTTTTATTGGCAGCACAGAAGCTTCGTTAGACACTTCTTTTGCTTCTATGGTTAAGCTCCAAAGCCAAGCGGCAGAAATCCTACAAAAAGATTCTGCTATTGATGCCGTAATGTCAGTAGTTAATAATCATAATACAGGTAAATTATTTTTGCGCTTAAAACCCCGGGACGAGAGAGATAATTGGGAAACGGTGCTTGCACGTCTAAGGAAAGAAGCAAATGTTGTTCCTGGTTTAAAAGTGTATATCCAAGCGCAAGCAGCAATTACCGTTGGCGGTAAAGCAACTAAAAGCCAGTACCAGTATACCTTGCAGAGCACCGATTTAGATGAACTTTATAAATATGGCAATGCCTTATATGAACGCTTGCGCACTATTCCACAGTTAGTAGACGTAACCACGGATGCTGAAATGACAAGTCCACAACTTAAAGTTTCTGTCGATCGCGATAAAGCAGCTAGTATGAATGTTAGTATGGCAACGATCCAAAATACTTTAAGTTATGCACTAGGTTCGCCACAAATTTCGACGATTTACACACAAAGCGATCAGTTTGAAGTAATCATCGAAGTAGCGCCAGCCTTGCAAAATTCGGTTGATGTAGTGAAACAAATTTATGTGCGTAGCGATGATGGTAAAAACCTTATTCCACTCAGCGCCCTAGCAAGTTTTGAGAATACTGTTGGGCCAGAAGTTGTTAATCACCAAAACCAAACGCCATCATTAACCGTTTCTTTTAACGTGAAAGAAGGTGTATCTTTGGGCGACGCGGTTGCTACCGTTAACCAAGTTGCGCAAAATATGAATATTCCTGACTATATTATAAAAAACTTCCAAGGTAACGCAAAAGCATTTCAAGATTCTTTAAAAGGTTATGGTTTATTAATCTTTTTAGCAATTGCCGTGATTTATATTTTGCTAGGAATTCTTTATGAAAGTTTTGTGCATCCGTTTACGATTCTTTCAACGTTGCCGACAGCCGGTATTGGTGCTTTAATAACTTTAATTGTGGCGCAAACGCCATTGGATCTATATGGATTCATTGGTTTATTGATGCTAATTGGTATTGTGAAGAAGAATGCGATTATGATGATCGACTTTGCGCTGGTTGATCAGCGCCAAGGCAGGGCACCAACAGAAGCCATTTATGACGCATGTGTTATTCGTTTCCGACCAATTATGATGACCACTTTTGCCGCCTTCATGGGCGCTTTGCCTATTGTATTAGCCATGGGAAGCGGGGCGAGTGCGCGTCGAGCGTTAGGCTTGGCAGTAACTGGCGGCTTACTTACCTCACAAATTTTGACTTTATTTTCAACGCCAGTGATTTATCTTTATATGGAGAAATTACGAGAGCACATCCTTGCGTGGCGGAAGAGTAGGGCAAACGTGGCATGATGAATGATGAATATTGGATGCAACAAGCATTAAAGCTTGCCCAAAAAGCTGCTGAAGTAGGGGAAGTTCCGATTGGCGCTATTTTATTAGATGAAAACCAGACAGCTATTGCGCAAGCGCATAACCACCCCATTTATTTAAATGATCCCACGGCCCATGCAGAAATTCTGGTTTTACGCCAAGCAGCACAAGTTAAGCAAAATTACCGCTTGCCAGGAACCACTTTATACTGCACGCTCGAACCTTGCGCGATGTGTGCTGGCGCGCTCATCCAAGCACGCGTTGATCGCATTGTTTTTGGCGCATTTGATGCCCGCAGCGGTGCGCTAGTAAGTGTATGCCAACTCTTAAACCACCCCAGCTTAAATCATCATGCAAAAGTCGTGGGTGGTATTTGTGAGCAAGAATCAGTAAAATTACTGCAAAATTTCTTTAAACAGCGCCGATAACACCAAAGTCAACAAACGGGGTCAGGCCCCGATTGTTGACTTAGAACCAATTACCCCTCCTGTTGCTTCATGGGTAAAAAGAAAAGAGCTGTTGGAGGCGAATTTTTTTAATGCTAGGCTCCTTTGTCGACTTAAGTCAACAATTAGGGCCTGACCCCGTTTGTTGACTTATAAGGGAACTTTATGAAAAAAATTATTATTTTTTTGATTAGCTTATTTTTTACCCAGGTCGTTTTTGCAGACCAGCAAGCAACGCAAGCGTTGATGACGGATTTGGCTAAATTGCAATCTGTTCAGGGCCAATTTGGGCAGACTATCAAAGATGCACATGGTGCTGTCATGCAGCAAACCAAGGGTGATTTTGCTTTAAACCGACCAGTCAGCGGTCAAACACAGGGTTTGTTTTATTGGAACGTTAAAACCGATCCTAAGCAGGTATTGATTGCAGATGGCAAAAATTTTTGGTTTTATGATGTCAGTTTACAGCAAGTTACCAAGCAATCCCAAAGTGCTGTGGCAACCCAAAATTCACCAGCAATGCTGTTATCTGGCGACCTTAAACAAATTAGCAAACAATATAATATCAGTATGATAACGGCAAATAGCGAACAAAAATTCACTTTAGTGCCAATCAAAACCGCACAAGGGAGTGGCACATTTACTCAGTTAGTCATTATTTTTTCGGCGGGTGAATTGAAAAAAATGCAAGCAGTCGATGCACTAGAAAACCACATTGAAATTAATTTTTCCAACTTAAAAACACCAGCACCCGCAAGCTTATTTGTTTTCAAAAAACCCGCTGGTGCTGAAGTTGTACAAGCGTAACTACTAATATGCGTGAACTTCTCTTAAATGCAGCGGCATTAAAGAATAACTTGCAACAAGTTAAATTTAAAGCTCCTCGCTCAAATATTTTAGCCATGGTTAAAGCTAATGCCTATGGCCATGGCCTTGTATGGGCGGCTAAGCATTTAGTCATTGCGGGTGCTAATGCTTTAGGGGTGGCAGATATAGAAGAAGCGCTACAGCTGCGCAAAGAAGGCATTCAAGCCCCCATTTTACTGTTGGATGGCATACAAACCAAAGCCATGCTGGATGTGGCCATCATTCAACGCTTACATTTAGTTGTACACGACTTTCAACAAATTGAACTATTAGAAAGTTTACGCACTAATCAAAAAATACATCTTTGGTTAAAAGTTGATTCTGGCCTGCATCGCATGGGCTTTTTACCTGAAGACGTTGAAACAGCTTATCAACGATTAATAGCATTAAATTGTGCGCACCAGCCAATCGTCCTGATGACTCACTTTTCGGATGCTGATGTACAGCATAGCGTAAAAACTAAATTACAAATAGAACTATTTCAAAATATTCACCGACAATTAACAGAAAAATTTAATAAGCCTATTCAAACTAGCCTAGCCAATTCTGCAGGTATCCTAGCCTGGCCAGATTCACATGGTGATTGGGTGCGCCCAGGCATCATGCTTTATGGAGCTTCACCATTTTCTTCTCAAACTGCAACTGAATTACAGCTCCAGCCTGTGATGACGATAAAATCTTGCCTAATCGCCATACATGATTATCCTGCTGGCGAATGTATTGGCTATGGTGGAACTTATACTTGTCGCCAGAAGACGAGGGCAGGGGTCGTGGCTTTTGGCTATGGCGATGGTTATCCACGTGCTGCTCATGGTAGCCATGTACTTATCCAGGATCAACTTTTTCCCGTAATTGGCCGAATTTCAATGGATTTATTGCAGATTGATTTAACCGATCATCCCGAAATTCAGTTAGGAGAAATGGCAACATTATTTGGCGAAAATCTCCCAGTCGAAAAATTAGCCACCGCAGCAAATACCATTGCTTATGAAATTCTCTGCAGAATCATGCGTCATCGTACAGGTGTGAAGTATCAATAACAAAAATGAAAAAAGCGACAAGACAGTTAAAACTTGTCGCTTTTAAGTTAAGACTTTATGGCTTAGATTGATGCTTAGAGTTGTATTCGCGGCAATTTGTTTCGCGCACAAAGCATGCAGCTAGGAAAGCTAACACAAAGGTGGCTGGAAAAATTAACATTGCTTTTTCAAACGCTATATTTGAATAAATGTGCACATTATTCAAAACTTTTCCTGTCCAGTAATGATCCATGATCATTCCAAAAATAGGCTGAAATAACGCTGGCGCGCCCATGATTAATACAGAAGCTAAACCCGTTGCCGTACTGCTGACGATGCGGTTGTTGCTTTCGGTAATTAAAGGGTATGCCAGTACCTGTGCACTGGTAAAAAAGCCAATAAAAAAGAATAAAAGCAGCAGGGCATGATAGCCTAAATAAGCAAACTCTGTTAAAACCAAGATTGAAAAAATTGACAAAATTGCGCCAATAACCATAGGGAATTTGCGCAAGCTGATTTTATCCGACCACGCACCAATCACGGGGCCACCAATAATCGTTCCAATAAAAATCATTGATACGACATTAGATGATTGGATATCGCTTAAGTGATGGACTTGCTCAAGATACATATTTCCCCAAAGCGCACATAAAAGCATTAAGGGAAGATTTAAAAATGCTGTATATAAACCTGCCAACCAGTTTTGAATATTGCCTAGCGCAAGCTTAATACTTGCCCAGAAGCCAAGATCATGGAGCTGATGCTGTTGTTTTGCATATTGTTGTTCATAACCCTTAGGAAAGTCTTGAACATTGATAAAGATAATGAAGTATACGATAACACCAAATACAGCATTCAATAACACGACATTACGCCAAGAAAAATGATGAGTTAAGAGTGTTAAAGGGGTTTCAGCCGCAAGGCCACCAAGCATAGCAAAGGTGACGATCAAGCCGATAACAAAAGCCAACATACGTGTGGGAAACCAGCGTGATGCTAACCGAATACAACTTAAGAAACAGAAAGCATTACCAATACCTGCAAGAAAATGGCAAGCTGCTGCAAACCAATATTGCGTCGATATCGCAAAACCAGCAGTTCCTAGAACACACAATGCAAGGGCAGTTAGAACCACTTTGCGTGTTGAAACTCGGTCAAGAACAATCCCGGCAGGAAGCAGGAAGATAACATCTGCATATAAATACATAGCAGATAAATTTCCTAATTGTCCTGCATCCACATGAAAATCTGCCATCAAGCTTCCGCTGATTGCATTGAACATGTGCATTTGAATGAATTCGTAAAAAAAGAAAAGTGCAGCTGAAAAAACAACAATCCAACGATGTTTATGATGATGCTCAATAACCTGATCGCGCGTGCTCATGAGTATCCTTTATTGATAGGCTTTGCGAATTTTAACCAGTTATGAGAAAATGCGCAAATACTGCGCGCATTTATCACCTATCTATTAAATTTTTAAGAAATTTTTACCTAGCCCTGAAGAGAATAAAAAAGCAAAAGATCTATCATTATGGATAAAAGTTGCCACGAAGAGCAATCTGGCCTAGCGCTTATCAAATAAACAGTTTCAGAAGAAAGGTAGTGCGAAGTCTATTAGAATTTATTTGGTTAATAATAGATAACTAAAATTTGTTTCAAAAAAGTATTATTCGCTCTGGCTAGTAGCGCCTATTTCTGTCCCTGTTAATTTGTTTTCAATAAGAGGTAAGCAATGTTTAATTTAAACGATGGTTCACTTGAAAAAATAATTGCTAGAAAAATATATTTTCAAGCAAGCACGATTGTAATATTACCAAATGGGCAAATTTTACCAGGTGGTGTCGCAGATAAAAAAAATGGTATTTTTGGAAAGTGGAAACTCTTATTGCTAAATTCTGATGAGTTACAGCATCCCTCTAACGCTATAAAAAAAATACAGGATTATTTTCAATACTGTCAGCAGAGGGTAGATTTTATTGCAGAGCAATTAAGTAGAGTAGCATATTCTCGTTTCTCAGATTTTAAAGCGTTTGGCAATGAATCTTTAATTAGCACTTGCTTATCAGATTTTTCAGCTGCCTTAAAATTTACTGCTAAGCAAAAACAAGAGCTTTCCAAATTATTGCAAGAATTTCATGCTGTTCCTTCTCACAAACCAAGCGAGATAAAAGCTGGATTTGAGAGACTCAAGCAGTTTATCAGTAGTAATTTAATGGTAGATATTCTAAAGCTTGAGGCGCAAGGTATTTACAAGCAATGCATTAAAAAAAATTTACCTAAAGTTGACCTATCATTAAAAGAAAAAATTATTGCTGAACTTTTTAGAATAGAAGCTAACTCTTATTTAAAAAGTTATCTTTATAATTTTTTCTTAGATCCACTATCTGATATGGTTTTTTATGCTTCCGCAGAAGACTTAGCTAATGCATATCTCTATAGCAAAAAGCCTGGTGCTGCCAGAATTACTTTTGGATCAGCTAATGCTGAATATTCCCGTATTGCAATCGCTTTTGGGTCTTCACTCCTTGATATCACGTGTCCTATTCACGCTCTTCCAGGTAATGTGGGTCAAAAAATAGCTGGCATTGCAGGTAACGCTAACTGCCTGATAGGTAAAACGCTTGTTGAAGAAATGGTAGATTACTTTACTTCTAGCGCTAAGGGGTATTCGTTTTTCTCGGCAATAAAGCAAAGCATTGCTGCGCAAGCAAGTGTACTGGCACGCCCTCATCCATTTCTATCCATCGCAAAGAAAGCATTAGCAGGCAATAAACTCACGCATGCTGAAAAAACTACATGGTCTAATATTTGCGCTGCAATCGAAAGCTATGCTTGGCCGACAGGAACAAGGCCACAAACAATCAATGATAAATTAATCACAAAGATCGTAGAGGAATTTAATAGCGTATTAAATTCACTCTATGAACAAGCAGCTGCATATCCTCCTGAGTCTCTATCAATTGAAATATATGGAAAACTATCAACACTATTTTTAACCTATGGAAAATTAGCAGAACTTGCTTTTGCTAAAATTAAGTTTATAGATTTTTTCCAACGAATGAGACAGGCAGTGGAAGATAGCATACCTAAAATACAAATTGCGCAAGAATCTCAGCCATTTTATAAAGATGATTCTTCAGCATTCCGTTATTCACAAATTGCATTACCTTTATTATTTTTGCCTGCTCAGCCACTTGATAAGCATTCTGCTTATGAACTGCCATTATCCCTAATTCATACGCTTGGAAATGGTACTGCAGCAGAAGCAAGGGTTAGTAATAAGATTGAGATAGAATTTCAACAAAAGGAAAAGCCTTCTGCTATCAAGCTTCCTCAAAATTTAAGAACTTCTATTGATGGGCATTTAATGCTTGGTGCGGTATTGTTACACTTGGCAAGTCAATCGGTAACTTGGTTTAAACATAGGTGGTGGCAAACTCCTATTAAAAAAACTTCACCGGATTTGCTTGTTGGCGCACCTTTATTGCATGAAAAATTGTTCAACTGTCGGCAGAGGCTTTTAGCTTTAGAATGCCAGCTGGAAGAAATCCAATTTAACCATTTAGTACCAGATGAAGAAAGTCGTTGGTTGATTGAAGATACCCTACAACCACTACAGGCAAAGTTATTAAAATTTAAGCTAGACGCGACGACAACACAGCTAATAGATTTTGAATTAGATATTGAGGCATTAGAGAATGCTATAAAGGAAATTCATGATGCACACCATGAAAAATTGTTGCAGCAGTCGATGGCTTCTGCGCGCCAGAAGGTCAACTTTTTCTCATCACAGTCCGCCGTGAAAGCTGACGTAAACTATGCAATGCTTGCTGGAGGATTGCAGCTACAACCCTAATCTTTGGGAGTATAGCTGCTTTAACCAGTGTTACAAGGAAGAAGCCAAAGGCTGATACTGTTTTGCCTCGTTTGAATAAACCAATATCTCACCTTTTTCAATATCAAAAAACCATTGGTGAATTTGGAGTTGGTTTTGCATCACCCGGGATTTAATCCAAGGAAAAGTTAAACAATTTTGATAAGAATGGAGGAGGGCATGCTCAGCAACTTTATTCACATCCTGACCACAAGCATGATGATTAATGAGTGAAACCCAGCGGCTGATAAAATCATTTTGCGTTAAGTTTTCGCCATGGATTAAAGCATCAATACCACCGCACTGACTGTGGCCTAAGATAATCAAATGTTTTACATTTAAATAACAGATGCCAAATTCTAAAGCAGCACTGGTACCATGATGACCTTCATCTGCTTCATAAGGCGGAATAATATTCGCGACATTTCTCACGATAAATAAATCGCCCGGATCACATTGCAAAATTAAAGAAGGGTCCACACGCGAATCACAACAAGCTACCACCATAATTTCTGGCTTTTGCCCATCATGCGCAAGATGCTGCATCACTGAATGATCGCCAGTTGCGTATTTTTCACGGAAAGTAAAATATCCGTGAATGATTTTTTTAAAAGACTTTTCCATTTTTTATAGTGGATAAAATTTATTAAGTATAAAAGGTAAAAAAGTTAAGCCTAATCCCCAAAGCAATAAAGGCCATACATTGCTAATGAGATAAGGATATAGCATTAAAGCAATTCCTGATAGCGTAAAATAAAGATTGTTCTTTTTACCATAATAAAAATATCCTATTCCTATGACGCTAAATATCAGCGTTAAAAAAAATGTGGTAGGCGAAAAATCAAACATGGTAAGTTTTTATCTGATCAGCATATATATTCATCACTGTTTTGAAGTTCTGGCTAGGCATAAACGAAATCCAACGATAGCCTTTCCTGAACTTCAAAAGTCAGTTAACCTTAACTATGGAAATCTGATTGTTTAGGCAAAATTTTTACAGGGCAACGATAAGCTTCCCCAGTGGTAAATTGCTGATTTAACGTTGCCGGTTGGCCTTCTTTGTTTTTACTATAACTTTCTGTTTCGTGTGTTACTGCAATAAGGTTCGCGCCTAATTTTTGCGCTTGATTTTTTAATTCAATGACTTCACGTTTATCCATGTCATCATCAGAAGCATAAGCATAAGTCACACCATTGATATCATCGCTACGCAGTGAACCTAAATATTGGCAAGCGCTCGGAGCTGCTTGCTTGGTAATCACAATTTTGTCTGCGCCAGGATTAATGCTTGTCAATGAAGTACAACCAGTTAACCCCGCCAATAAAGTTAAAAGCAATGTTCTTCTCATCGTTTTTTCTTTCTGAATATACTTTAAAAGTTGATGACATCATAGAGTCTTTAGCATAATTAATCAAGTCGATAAATAAATATGAAAATTTAATAACATAATGGCGGCTTGTATCTAAAAACGCTTCAGCTTTCTTTTCTATGCTAAAGCGATATAATAGCCAATCCTAAGACGAGAATGTTTTATGTTTATTGAGAAAAAACAACGAAGTTTTCTTAAGGCGCTAAGTTGGCGGGTATTAGCTACGCTCACTACTTTTATTATTTCTTTTTTTATTACTGGCAGCATACTTTTTGCTTCCTCAATTAGCGTGATAGAATTTTTTGGCAAAATGCTACTTTACTATATCCATGAAAGAGCATGGGAAAAAGTTGCTTATGGCAAAGTGGCTTCAGAGAACGTTATAGGTTAAAGTGATAGATTAATCTCATTTAGAGAAATCGCTTATCAATCAAGAAAGAATTGCCTATTAAGAACGGCTCCTTAATAGGCAATTAAGTTTTAAAGTTTAGTTTGTATACCACAAACCCATGCTTTTAAAAGCACGACTTTTATTTTTCAAAGACAAGTACATCAGAGGCTTCATTTGGTTCCAAGCCCCACGCCTTTAGTTTATCTTTAACATCAAAAGCCTCTTCGGAAGTAAGAAAAATTTTTACTTTAGCCTTTCTAGCCTTATCAATCGCCTTTCTAAAAGCAGCTTCATCTTTGCTTTTTAAAAGCGTTTCTTTGAGATTGGAAGAAAAGTTTTCTTTATCTTTAAAGGCCATTAAACTCTTAGTGCTTGGCTTCCATACTGCAGATGTCAATGAAGGTCCTACTGGGCTATTAAGGGGCTCGCACTGCACTATGCACACTTTCTGACCAGTATTATTTGTTGCGGTATTAAATCCACAGCCAGTATTAAGACACTTCTTCTCAACAACTTTACCATTGATAGAACAGGCAGAGAGATGTGAAGGTTGATGGCATTGTAGATTAGTAGCTGCATTAGCCAATCTACCCGCACCTAATAAACACACAAGTAGTAAAAGATTTGTCCGTGATTGTTGCATAATTTGGTTTTCCATTTACTAATAGGTAAGAACAAATTTAACGGATTTAATAAGAAAAATCAAGAAAAATTTACGGATGCAGCAAACATTAATAATGTTTAATAAAATCCTCAATAGCACAATATATATTTTTCTGCCTTGACAAAGAAATCTTTTATCGCCATTATTCTTGCTTCAATTTTGAGTATCTACAGGCGTTTATGGACACTTCTACTGTTAAATTAAAACCGATGATTTTTATTATGTCTCCGCCGCATTCAGGCTCTACTTTGCTGCGGAACATGTTGGCACAACATCCTAAACTTTTTAGCCCGCCAGAACTTTATCTTTTATCATTCACCACCATGGGGGAGCGGCATAAAGCTTTTTGGGATCGGATTTGGTTATTAAAAGGTTTAATTCAAACTTTCCAAGAAATTTATGACATTGATTACGACACAGCCGCTGCCATGATTAAACAAATGGAGGAACAAGATCTTCCTACGGTATTAGTCTACGCAATGATTCAAGCCAAAATTGGCGATCGTATTTTAGTGGATAAATCACCAATGAATGCTGGGGATTTTACGAATCTTGCCGTAACCATGGAAGCTTTTAATCGCCCTTTATTGATTCATTTATATCGCCATCCTTTATCGGGTATTAATACTTACATGCGTCGACCAGACCAAATCCAAAAATTGAGTAAACCTGAAGAAGAAGTCACGCATGATGAATGGTGTGCTATTCAGCGGGCAGGGGAGAATACCTGGCTAGGCTCGCATATTTCTATGTTAGTCTTTAAGCAACACCACCCAGAACATTATTACCCAATGCAATATGAAGCTTTGGTCAAGCATCCTGAAAAAAGCATGGAAGATTTTTGTAAATTTGCTGGCTTAGATTTTGATGTCAAAATGCTAAATCCTTATGGCAATGTGGATCGAGCTAAAATGCAGCGTGCAACGCCTAAAGAATTCCCGATGGGGGACCCCGATTTTTATAAACATGAATCGGTCGATGCAGATTTAGCCAATCGTTGGAAAGAAGTCAATCTCCCTCAGGCAGTTGATAAATCTACCCAAATGCTTGCGGGCTATTTTGGCTATCATTTTCCTAAAAATTATGTACGCCATACAGATCACATGTTGAAGCGTTTAAGCAAACAAAAAGAAATTGAAACCGGCGTGAAAATTAAGCCGCCTAAACTAAAATATTACCCTGTTAAAGTTGGGGAAAAAACTGTTCAAGTTCCTGCATTTTCTGCTAAAGAAGCTAAAATACTACTAACCAGTATGTTACAAGATGCAACAAAATTATCAGAAGAAAAAGCACTGTTAGAAATGTTAGGCAGCCTGCGCAAAAAAGCAGCATTAAAACAATTTAAATTAGCACGCGAAGCAAAAGTGGATCAAATACCAGACATTGAAACAGAAAATGCTAGCGTTAAGCGCTATCAAACCCTAGTGCAAGGGCAAACGCTTTGCGTACAAGGTTTAGATCAATCTGGCCAAGTTGTCGCACAAAGAACCTTGCATGGTGGAAAGCCCATCATATCATTGCCAGCACAAAATGCTGAGGGAGTTTCTCCTTTGACAATGATCATGAGAAATGGCTAGCCAAGATAAAAAGGCTAGTTTAATTAAGAAGCTTTTGTTAAACTTAATGCTGTTAACAGATACGTAAGGATGGTGTTTATGGAAAAATCAACTGGGATTAAAATCAGTAGCGTGTTCTTAACTGCTTTGGCATTATTGAATTTTAGAGCAGCAGTTGCTAACAGCGTTATCTGTCCCCAGTCATATACTGGTACCTCATGCAAGAGGTATTGTAGTTCTCATATTCAGGGACATGCTACCAATATCCAACTGTTTGTTCAAAATCATGGTGGGTACGGGTGCCATTATTCTCTTGTGCCGTCTCCTAGTGGAGCGACTGCAATGTCTAACACAAACCATCCTTGGCAAGGCAAAAGGCCAGTCAGTGCCTCTGTGTCGCCGGTGGCAAAAAAGCTTCTTGCAGCAAGGGACCGAGGAGAGTTTATCGCCAAGTTAGAAGATGCAGAGAAAGCAGGTGGGATACAGCTAACAGAAGCTAGGTATGACCAATTAAAAGCTAAATCCACCAAGTTTAAAATGATCCTTCCTAAAGCTACTTGGATGATGATAAAAAACCAGCGCATGGCCGTAATCACCGCAGACGCAATCCGAACTTCTCTTACTTCTGACCATAGTAGAGAGGCCGACTATCAAGAAAAAAGATAACCTAGCGCTGCTATCTTTAAAGGTTAAAATTTTTTTATTTAACGATAGCAGGCTTCCGCTTCAAATTTTAATCATCATAGAAAATTCAGCATCGAACACTTTTTGGTCTTGCTTAACCATCAAACATTTTATGGCAAACCGCTCATACCATTATCAGCACAAGGCAAAGAAGGTCTTTCTCCTTTGGCCATGATTATGAAAAATGGCTAGCCAAAGTAAAAAGACTAGTTTAATTAAGAAGCTTTTGTTAAACTTAATGCTGTTAACAGATACATAAGGATGGTGTTTATGGAAAAATCAACTGGGATTAAAATCAGTAGCGTGTTCTTAACTGCTTTGGCATTATTGAATTTTAGAGCAGCAGTTGCTGGGACTGTCTCATGTCCATATGAAGGTTATCAAGCCTGCTTAAACTATTGCCAAGAAAAAGGTGAGAAGGTAGTAAGTCGTCAGTCTGGTGTCACTTACTATTCTTGTCAAAATAATATTGATGGAGCACCTGCTCCAACGGCAAACCAAAAGCAAGTTTGGCAAACCCAAAAAGTCCGTGCTGCTAGGTCGCCAATAGTGCAAAATCTCCTTAGGACAAATAACCGAGAAGATTTTATTACTAATTTGAAAAATGCGGAGAAAAATGCAGAAAAAACCGGTGAAATAGTAGTAACAGAAAACACATACAATCAATTAAAAGCTAGATTTCCTAAGTTTTATATGACACCTCCTAAAGCTAATTTGGTGACGATTAACGGTCAGCGCTCCGCCGTAATATCAAAGGATGAGATCCGAGTCTCTCTTGCTTCTGCCTATAGTCGTAGCAACACCGAGCGTAAAGAAGAAAGATGACCCTAGCTCTGCATGGTTTTTAACTCAAAGTCTTCAGCGGATAATTTAACGCTCTGCCTTGAATAAAAAACCACCGCAGGGTGGGGGAAGCGCCTACCAAGGGGGCTTGCAGTCACCTTGGTGCGCGGGTTGCTAGCGCTCCGTCCATTTTTCCGATTTCTTTTCCGCTGTTAACCATTAAAGAAAACCCAGCATTAAAAACGTTTTAGTCTTGCACTTGATAAGTTCTCCTGTAAGCTTAACCATCAAACATTTTATGGCAAACCTCTCATGTTATTGCCAACACAAGGCGAAGAAGGCTTTTCTTCTTTGACAATGATTATGAGAAATCGCTAGCCAAAGTAAAAAGGCTAGTTTAATCAAGAAGCTTTTGTTAAACTTAATGCTGTTAACAGATACGTAAGGATGGTGTTTATGGAAAAATCAAATGAGATTAAAATCAGTAGCGTTTTCTTAACTGCTTTAGTTTTAGTAAGTTTTAGAACAGCTGCGGCGTCGCAATCAGTAGTAAAGTGTTATAAGCCTCAAACTTCCTATTACGCTTGTCCGGGGTCGTCAGATATAAGTGCTGGCCCCTGGTGTGATCCTCATCCTACAGCTTCCGGAGAATACTCTTGTAATCGACTCAAGTATCTGGCAGCGCATCCTTGGCTTGCAGATCCAAGCAAAAAAAAACATATTAGGCTTAGCACTACTTCCTCTGTGTCGCCGCTAGTAAAGAAACTTCTTGCAGAAACTAAGCGAGAGGACTTTATTGCTGTGTTCGAAGAGGCTGGAAAAGCTGGTGGGGTAATAGTAAACCAAGTATCATATCCCCAGCTAACTGCGAAGGCTAATAGTTTTGGAATTAAACTTTTCGCAGTGCCAGTAAGCAAAGATTTGTATAAGATAGGGATAAAGTCAGACACAGCCAAAGTTTCTGATTCTTCTGATCATGGCCGTATCGATAGCGATAGGATAGAAAGATAATCTTATGTATCCGTAGCTCTGCGACTACTAAAAATTAATTTTTTTTACTTGGCAGCCGCAGGCTTCCGCTTTAAATTTTGATCATCATAGAAAATTCAGCATTAAACACTTTTGGTGTCTTGCGCTTGATAAATTATCCGGTAAACTTAACGATCAATTATTTTTTAATGGAGCCTAACGTTGGACCATTTAACGGAATTAGAAAATCGCAGTATTTATATTCTGCGCGAAGCTTATAGTCAATTTAAAAACCTTTGCATGCTTTGGTCAATTGGCAAAGATAGTACGGTTTTATTATGGCTTGCCAGAAAAGCTTTTTTTGGCCACATTCCTTTTCCGCTGGTACACATTGATACCGCCTACAAAATCCCTGAAATGATTGAGTACCGAGACCGCTTGGCCAAGGCATGGGGTTTGAATATGATTTATGGCCAAAACGAACTAGCTTTGCAAGAAAAGAATACTTTTCCTGATGGAAAAATTGATAGAATCAATTGCTGCCGCTTATTAAAAACAGAAGCATTAAAGCAAACACTGAGTGGTGAAGGAAAACGTTATCGATTAAATCATGCAACAGGGCAATACGAAGTTGATACTAACAATGAACCTTATACAGGCGTGATTGTGGGCGTGCGCTCAGACGAAGAAGGCAGCCGTTCTAAAGAAAGATACTTTTCTCCTCGCGATAAAAATAACGATTGGCATATTGGGGATCAGCCACCTGAATTTTGGAACCAATTCAAAACCGATTTTGCACCGGGCACGCATGTTCGGGTCCACCCTTTGCTGGATTGGACAGAATTAAATATTTGGGAATATATTCAGCGTGAACAAATTCCTACTGTTTCTTTATATTATGATCAAGGCGAAACCAAACGTTATCGCTCTTTAGGCTGCTGGCCATGTACCAAGCCTGTGGAATCCATCTCTAAAAATGTTGCAGAAATTATTTTAGAATTAAAAAGCGGCCAATTTGCTAATATTGCAGAAAGAGCAGGGCGCGCACAAGATAAAGAAGACGGTGGTGGGCTGGAAACCCTGCGCAAAGAAGGATACATGTGATGCAAGAGGAATTAATGAATATCGTGGTAGTAGGTCACGTAGATCATGGCAAGAGCACAATTATTGGTCGTTTGCTCGCCGACACGCATAGCTTGCCCCAAGGAAAATTAGAACAAGTTAAAGCAAATTGTGAGCGAAACTCCAAACCTTTTGAATATGCTTTTTTGCTTGACGCCTTAAAAGATGAACAAGCACAAGGTATTACCATTGACCTTGCTCGCTGCTTTTTTAAAACTTCCCAAAGAAAATATTTAATTTTAGATGCGCCAGGTCATAGCGAATTTTTAAAGAATATGATTACGGGTGCCGCCCATGCAGAAGCAGCTTTATTAGTGATTGACGCTAATGAAGGGATTCAAGAAAACTCTAAACGCCATGCTTATATGCTATCAATGTTGGGTATAAAGCAGCTTTTAGTCGTCGTGAATAAAATGGATTTAATCCAATATAGCCAAGAAAAATTTAATCGAATTGTTGCCGATTATCGATTATTTTTAAATCACATTGGCTTAACGCCTGTTAATTTTATCCCTGTTAGTGGCATGCAAGGCGATTCCATTGTTGCTTTATCTAAAAATATTCCTTGGTATCAACAACAAACTGTTTTAGAAACTATCGATAGCTTTCAAAAATCGCAACCCCTAACGCAAAAAGCTTTTCGCATGCCGGTGCAAGATATTTATAAATTTACGAAAAAGCAAGATGATCGGCGTATCGTTGCCGGCCGAATAGAATCTGGCCAAGTTAGCGTTGGCGATAAAGTAATTTTTTATCCTTCTGGCAAAATGAGCACGATAGCTTCGATTGAAGCTTTTAACGCACCTAAAAAGCTTCAATCGATTGAAGCGGGTTATTCCATAGGTTTTACGTTAGCAGAACAGATTTATATTAAGCGAGGGGATTTGCTCGTTAAAGAACATGAACAAAAGCCAGAGATTGCCTCAAGGATTCAAGTAAGCTTATTTTGGCTTGGCAAATCGCCTTTAGTGATGGGCAAAGAATATTATTTAAAACTAGGCACAACAAAAGTCCGTGCGCATTTGGAAAAAGTCCTTCATGTTATGAATGCAGCTTCTCTTGAATCCAAAGCATCTACCACTGTCCAAAGTCATGAGGTTGCAGTATGTCTTTTAAAACTGCACTCTCCAATTGCCTTTGACCGGCCTGAAAATAATGAACTGACCAGTCGATTTGTGCTTGTCGATAATTATGATATTGCTGGTGGCGGCATTATTCAGCATGCATTAGAAGATAATACCGATTGGATGAGAGAAAAAATTCAAGAGCGCAATGCCAATTGGATAACCAGCGATATTTCGCGCGAAGAGCGGGCAGAAAAATATGGGCAATATCCTTCATTAATTATTATTACGGGTCAGAAGGGGAGTGGTAGAAAAACTTTAGCTAAAAGCTTGGAGCGTGCTTTATTTGCTCAGGGCAAAAAAGTGTATTACTTAGGCATTGGCAATGTTATTTATGGTGTTGATGCGGATATTAAAAACACGGCACAAGAAACCCGCATTGAGCATTTAAGACGCTTTTCTGAAGTGTTAAATATTTTATTAGATGCTGGACAGATCGTCATCATTACCGCACTTAATTTGACACAAGATGAAGTCAATTTTATTAAAGAAGCGACTTTATGTCAGCGCTTATTTAAAATTTGGATGGGTCAAGAAAAAACCACGGATATCCAAGAAAATCTATGGATAAAAGATAAGTTGATTAGCCCAGAGGAATTAGTCAATATTCAAATGTCGTTAAAAAATAAAATCAATGTAAGTGAGTAAGCTTTGAAAAATATTTATTGGCAAGAAAACAGTATTAGCCAGCAAGAGCGATATAGCTTATTGAAGCAACGCGGCATTGTGGTATGGCTTACTGGCTTATCTGGTGCAGGAAAATCAACCCTTGCTTTTGCATTGCAAAAAAAACTTTATGAGGCAGCTTATTTGACCTATTGCCTTGATGGTGATAATTTGCGCCATGGTTTAAATTCTGATTTAGGATTTAGTAACCAAGACCGTAAAGAAAATATCCGCCGTATCGCAGAAGTGGCCGCTTTATTTAAAGATGCTGGCATAGTTACACTCGTCTCATGTATTTCTCCTCACGAAGAAATGCGTGAATTTGCAAAGAAGCTTATTGGCCATGAAAGTTTCATTGAAGTCTATGTCAAAGCTTCATTAGCCACTTGTCAAAAGCGTGATGTTAAAGGCTTATATGCAAAAGCACAGGAAAATAATATCACAGATTTTACAGGCATTTCCTCTGGTTACGAAGAACCACGTCATGCGGATATCACCATAGATACTGACCTGCAAGATTTAGCCAGTTCAGTTTCCACTATTTTTGACCATTTAATCACATTAATTAAGTGTGTAGATTAGTTTTACATGGCACTATTTTGCTCTGCTAAGTTGTTTGTAATCTAGCTTGAAGCATAGCAAAAATTTAGCTTCGTGATTCAAAAATAAAAAAACTTCTTGCTTTTACCATGCAAAATTAGGATAGGTAACTTGAGCTTTTAAATAAGCAAGTCAATTGCTTAGTTGGTATTAAAATCAACTCATCAAAAAACAGATGCCGCCGCTAAGCAGTAAGAATAACTTAATAACTTCTAAGAATCCGTACAACACATGAACTTTGTCCTTACCAGGCTCTTTATTGGCAATAATGAGCTCAGCTCGCTGATTTAATTTTGGAAATAGCCAGAATACTTGTAGGCTTAATAAAGCACCAAGCAGTAAAGGCACCAGAAAATAACTTTTTGCAACAGCTGCGAACAATATCACGGCTAGTAAAATTATTAAGAATCCCCATTGCGCATTTTGCGAAGCACGAAAAACAGTGCGGCCAACATCTAAGCCCACTGCTTTAGTTAAGCTTGGTGCTTTAAACTTTACCCAAGCTTCTAAGAAAGAAATGCCCAAAACCATGCCTGCCCAAAGCAGTAAGATCATAGCGGCTAATAAATGTCCTAGCATAAAATAACCTTATCAATTTTGTAAAACGCTAATGTGATTCCTTTACCATGCCATACTTTAATGACTGGGCAATTAAAGTTGCTTTTTCAATAATCTCTTTGGCTGCTTCAGGTGGTAAATGTTTAGGAGCTTCTTCTTGAAAGAGGGCAAGCCAACGTGAAAAATGAGCATCTTGTATGTCCACTTGTTGACCAATTAAAACATGCTTCATATAGGCATTACCGTGATATTCATTCGTCTTCAACATGATGTTATTCCAAAACTTGCACAATAAAGGAATATGGTGTTCCCAATCAACTTGAGCGGTGTTATTGAAAATTGGCCCTAACACATCATCTTTTTGTACACGTTGGTAGAAATGGATGACCAGTTTTTCAATATGCGCTTTAGTGAGTTCAGTCATATTTGCTTACCTCTAATGAGTTTGAGAATAAATTTCAACGCGCAATAATAATTTTTTTTGTTAGAAAAAGGCTAGAAAATTTTGCGCATATTATAGCATAAGCCCATGCTTAGCTTTAGATTTTTTTACCAAGAGGCAATTCAATATTATTATGAGACACGAGCTTTGGCGCGCAATAAAGTATAAGCAGCTAAATTCTTTATTCTTTGTAGTCGTAATTGTTTTTGGCTCATGCATAGCTTGAAAATAATCCACCACTAAATCTCGGTACAAAAATTGCAATATTCTCACAGGTTAAAGTAATTTTAGAGGTATATTATGACGCCAGGTGAAATGAAAGCAGAGTTTCAAAAATTAGAGAGAGAACTGAGCCAGCATCTTCCAGAGACAGATACTCAATCTCTTTTTGCACTCATTAACGAAGTTATCTTACTCAATATTGACATGCTAGAAAGTATATCCACGCAAGAACATGACGCTACGCACGATACCATACTGAGGCATAATTATGAAATTGAGGACATTGAAAGCGTCCAACAAGAGCTATTTGATGGCCAGGATGCTCTTAGTCCAACGATAAAATCAACCCTAGAAGAAATTATAGAAAAGTCAGGGCAAAAGCCGGAACTTGTAAGCATTTGTAAACAAATAGAAGCATTGTCGGCAGAAGGTATAAAAAGGTTGGAGGAATTACTTGATGAATTGCTTAAGGAGCATAGTAGAAATCAGCAAGAATTATCAAGAGGCTCTAGGCTATAAATTAAAGGATTTGATATAAAAGGGCTTTATATATAATAATAAATGTAATTAGTGAAATTACCGCGCTTTTTAATACAGACAAAATTAACAAGCATGGTGGTAGTAGCCATTTTTGGTTATAGGCTGATTCCTTATGCGTTCCAGAAAGTTTTTTAATTTCATCTAAAAAATAGCTTTGGAAATTCATCTCATGAATCGGATCAGAAAGAAAAATATGCCCGGAATTTTCACGTAATTGACTATATTCTTCGCCTGCGGCTTTAAACATATATTCCAAGCCTGTCTCTGGATTTATGGTCAGTAAATTACCGACAAGACAAATAGATTTTGAATTAGCCCCCGTATCCCCACCATTAGGTGTGATTATCAGAATAATCACACCTAATGGGTCTACCACAGCCGGCGAATTCAAACAATAAGTGCAATTACCTATTCAAATTTTAAACGCGTTTTTAAAACAACAAAATCTAGTTTAATTATCTGTGAAATAAGTATTGCTCAAGCAAATAATGCCTGAGCAATTAGAAGATAAGATTGCATTTATTGCTTCAAGAATGACGTTGCTTTGGCAAAATTTAAACGAACATTACCGCCAACACTATCCCATTCCCATATATCTTGAAGAGCTGGACGGTCAGCAATATAGTCATCAAGTGCCTCTTTTGAGCCAAAACCAAAATAATCTCGATCTACAGGAACAGTGACAACACCATCTACAGCACCTCTACCCCTCATCATTTTGGGTATTGCATAACCCAACTCGTCTTCTGTTATATTATCAGTAGTGCCTGATAGTTGATAAGCTATTTTTACTCTGGTCAGTCTTAAAGTTTCTCGAAATTTCGCAAGGCTATCACCTTGGAGTGCCTTCAAAACCGCAAAGCTTTCAGGAATCACAACCTCCCTACCAGTGTCACCAACAGAGTCTTTACTATCAGCAGAAAGGAGAAAAAGAGGCGTATCGCCCGCTGCACCTTCTCCCAGTTTAATTCTAGCTCCACTTGATCCAATCAGCCCAGATGCAGTTGCTCCTGGTTTTAAACGCTCTGCTTTAACAACTTCAGCAGCAAAACTACAAAATGGAAGACTCATCAGCATTCCACAAGCTAATATTAAAGATAATTTTTTAACCTTTTTCATGTAAACTCCTTTTAATGATTTTAGAAATTAATTCTTCAAGCGTTTCACATCAAAAATTCCTCTTACCGCTGGAGAAGAAATTAAGACTGGGGCTAAAAAGAGCTCTCTCTTTATTTCAGCTTCAATTTCATCTCGTCACTTGCGACTCTAATTATTACGCCAATGGCTTAAAGAGACAAGTGCGCAAACCAACTTAAGCTTGCAGCAATAAAGGTTTATAGGTTAAAAATATAGGTTTTTCAATAGGATTGTCTATTATCCGACACTTTAATGCTTTTTATGCTGAGCCATTGATCGCCAAATTTTTAGCCATATTATTACAATGCATCAATTGCTGTACTGCAAAAACCTCATTGGACGTGTCGCATAGCCTAAAGATTTTCGAGGCCGGTTATTAAATCGCTCTTGTATCTCAAGAATCTCTGTATCTGTTACTTCGTCAAAATTTTTACCTTTGGAAATGTGTTAGCGAATCAAACCATTGGTATTTTCATTTTGAATCAAGTCATAGTTAGGAGTTTATCCCATAGATGATTATCAAACTATCGAAAGGAGATCCTAACTATGATTGGAGAAAATCCAATTGTTTGTAGCTCATTCTAGGGATTCACGCAATTGCCATTTTCACAGATCGTCTGATAAGACGCATAGTCACCCTATTTTTAGATTAGCGCTGGATGGCTTCTCTTATGACGGGCTTCCTTGTTATCCGAGTTTTAAAAGGTAGAAAGTCTACCGCTCTGAACTAATTTAAGCAATTTTTGAAACACGCCGTTTTTGTTGCAAGCAAGCAAGAAACCCTTTATATTATATTAAATCATGAAATATCGAGAGAAATAATAGTGAGTATTACTCGATTAACCAAAAGTATTTTAGTTGGAATGTTTATTAGCATTTCCATAAAATTTTGTTATGCGACCGAGGAAAAAGATGTTTGTCAATGTGACAAGGCGATTGCTTCGGTAAAATGGAAATATTCGGATAAAAAATTCTCACAATTAAAAATGCTATGCAAGAATATAAAACAAGATGCCGCACCCTATAAAAGTTGCAAGGATTTTGCTGATGCATCCAAAAAAGATTCTAAACTTTTAGAAAAATATAAAGCTATTCTTCAAGTAAAAGCCAGCTCCGATTTGTCATATAATCCTACGCAATTATACTCAGGCGTCTGCTCACCGGGCTGTAAAGTTTGCTCAGGATTAGCAGAAGGCTTCCTGACATCTATAATTTTGGCTGGACTTGGTGCCTTCATAGAGGGCATTTGCATAGCTGCGGGTTGTCCGTCAATCGTTGTATGCGATTCAGGGAATGTTTAAATGAAAGATCATACGAACTTCCATACAGGAGCGCTAGAGGCTTACGTCTATTCAATCATCATCTGTGATTTTAACCAATCTAAAATGATTTGAGTAACAAGCGAGCATTCTTCTCTATCTTTAGAGGATAACCACTTAACTTCCTCAATTTCAGCATCTGCTTTAATGTCCCCAGCATATTCTCCACGATAGCAAGTAATTTTTACCATTGTTCCTTCTGGCTTGCCATCCGCTTGTGCTTTAAATGTGCCGACATATTCTATGCTTGTTGAAATAAGGTCTACGGAAAGTTCTTCCTTAATTTCTCGGATAAGCGCCGCTTGATCAGTTTCACCAGGCTCACGTTTTCCGCCAGGGATATAATAAGTTGTTTTATTTTTGGAACGTGCGCCAAGAAATTTTTTATCTTTAATACATAGCCAAGCTAATTTATCTATCTCACTCATGTATTTTTCTCCCTTATTTTGATTGTAATGTCCAGCCACATAACTTATACAGTAAACGTGCACCAACATTTGCGTCCCACTCAGATGCTGTATCAAGGTTGTTAACATCCTCAACCATACCAGGCGATACTTCATTTAAATCAAAGCCAATAATTTTTCGCCCAGATTTCACTACTAATTTTATTAAATATAAAGCTTCATTAAAATCTAATCCACCTGGCACAGGCGTTCCAGTATGAGGACAAAACCGCGGATCTAGCCCATCGATATCAAAAGAAATATAGACTTGCGTCGAAAGATTAGCCACAATTTTTTCACAAATCTTTGCCCAAGCTGTGCCCTGCATCTTTTTTTCCGCAAGATGAAAATCAAAATACGTTTTCACACGCTCAGGATATTGATTCATCACAGCTAATTCTTCTTCACAGAAGTCACGGATGCCGACTTGCACTAACTTTTTAAGTGCAGTTCTTTCTAAAACGTTATACATCACAGAAGCATGTGAGTGTTCAAAACCCTCATAAGCATCGCGCATATCCGCATGGGCATCAAAGTGTAATACACTCATGTCGGGATATTTTTCGACATGCGCTTGGATGATGGCGTAGGCGCAAGAATGGTCGCCGCCAACTAAACCCACATATTTATGTTCACTTAATAGCTTTTTAGTTTCGTTATAAATAAAAGTATTAACTTTTTCACTATATTGGTTAACTTCTGCTAATGCTTGGTTAATTTCTGCAGAATGCTCACCGGCAGCTTCAATTACCGTCAAAGCCGCCTGACGCGCTTGTTGATTCCAGGTTTGCAGCTCGCGAGATTCTGGCAACATCGCAATACCCGCTGCAAAGAAATTTCCCAACTCTATATCAAATAAATCAATTTGCTTACTGGCATGAAAAATAGCTTGTGGCCCTAGCGATGTTCCACCACCATAGGAAGTGGTGGCTTCCCAAGGAATGGGCAGCAAAACCAATTTTGCTTCCTCGGTTGAATAAGGCAAACCAAAAATACCAGAATCTTTTGAGGCTTGAGCATTAGGGTTAAAATTTGACATGGCCTAGTTATCCGAGCTTTTAAAAGATAGAAGCCTATCACTCTAGGTTAATTTAATCAATTTTTGAAGTATGAACCGCTGCCCCTTAGCCTGCACACAAGCAGTGACTTTATCAACCATGTGTTTTTTTAGCTATTTTTTTATGCTAACATAATAATATAATTCTAAAATAATTATAATATAAATCTCAAAAAACAGCTTAATTTAAAAATAACAGGAGGAGCAATGTTTTCTTTTGATGATCTTGATAAGATGACTTATAGCGAGCTAATCACTTATTTGCAAGCAGATAAACATAGAAGTTTCTATACTTTTCGTGATGAAAAAGGTAAAACTTTGATTCATGCAATCCTAGGGCGCCGTGATATTCCAATATGTGATCCAGAGCTTATTAAATTATTTGACGATATTTTATACGCGCTTAATGTTAGTCCCCAAAAGCTCCACACACTTGTATTAATGACTGGGGCAACACCTTTACATTACATTGCAGCAAAAAATAGAGTCAATAGTCTTAAGTTTTTAGTAAATTACGTGAAGGAAAAAAGAGCAAAGCTAGAATATAACCCTAGCGATAATGGCGGAATCACGCCTCTTATACAAGCGATCTTACATCGCAATATTGACATAATCGAAGAGTTAAAGAAGCTAGACCCATTCATCGTATATGCTAACTGCAAAATTAACTTTCCACTGGCAGTCAAGGTATATGACTATGTGATTACTTTAAAGCCTTTCGAAAACTATACCTACTACCAAGGAGGTATGCCATTAGTTGTTTTTGTGCGTTTTTTATTAAATTATTATGAAAATGCGAGCGCGGAAAACTTAGCCGACAAGCATCGCCAGGCAGGAATCAAAGCTTGTCAGCAAATTATTAAGATTGTTGCGCCTCCCCGGCTATCTCCTGACGAGGTTAAGAAAGAGCTAGAAAAGATCGCATTTCACAAGTATTCAGATCTTAATATTCGTGCAGATCACTTAGAAACACTATTCATAGAAAACTGTATCGATCCTAATGTTCAATTAGGTGTGGGGACTTTTATATTCATGCCTCACCTATACTGTGACTCTCATGCCCTTCGAGCACTGCTAAAATCTGGCGTTAGTCCAAATGTAAGAAAAGCTGGCAGTAAAGAAGGTATGCTGCATTGCCTTGCTGAGTATCAAAAAGAAGAAAGAATTATTCCAATAGATTTTTTACTTAAACATGGTGCCGACCCTAATCTTCAAGATGCCTCTGGTGACACACCACTTATAAAACTTTTAAAGCCAGGGATTTTCAGGAGAAGAACCTGTCAATTATTGCTTGAAGCCGGTGCTGATATTTTTAAAGAAAACAATTTGCATGACTCACCTTTTCAGCTAGCTTTAAAAACTCGTTGTGATTGGGCAATGGAGCTATTTTTAGAGAAGCTTGAAACAACAGTCTCCGTAGAACAGCGTCAAAAAATTAAAGCAGAAGTATTAGCAGCTTGTGGTGAAAGCGCATTTCAGGAAATCTTTAGGAGACCTGCTTGGCAAGGAAGTCCCTTCGCTTATGCCGCAGCGCAAGCTTTTACAGTACCACACGAAAAGCCTTCAGCACCTCCCCCTCCTCCTCAACTGCTGCAAGAATTAGAAATGCTTCGCGCTTCCAAACAAAATAATGATCAAATCACGCGCATCAGTGAATTGGAGGAGCAGCTCAATATTTTATCGCTGCAGCTAACTCGCACTGAAGAAGCCTATCGTGAGCTTCAAACGCAAATTAATACAAATTTAAATGAAAAACACTTGGCCGTACAAGCGGATTTATTCCAACAAATTGAAAAATTAAAAATAGAAATAGACAGTTTACGAAAAGAAAAAGCTTTATTGTCAAACAAATTAAGCCAAGCCATTAAACCGTCGGATTATGAAGCAGCCCAAAGAAAAATTGCGAATCTAGAAGCTACTGTAGAAGATCTACATAAACAAAAAATGTTAGATCAAGCTAGCATCGACCAAGTGAGTATAGATTTAGAGAAATCCAGTCAAACTATCGTTGAGTTGACAACAGATATAAAAGCATTGGAGCAAGAAAAAGAAGCGTTAAAAGCTAGCCATGCGGCAAAGCAAAGAGAGCTAGGCGGTAAACTGGGCACTGCAAGCCGTGAGCGCAAAAAACTTCAAGGAAAATTGCCATTTTACAAAGCACAACTACAAAAAGCTTTGACTGAGGCCAATCATTACAAAAAAGAGAATAAAGAGCTTCAAGAACGTATTGCAAGGCTTAGCGCGCTCAATGAGCAAAGTGCAGCAGCAAAGCAGCACTTAGAAAGTGAAGTTGAGCGCTTAACTGCTAAAATACACGAAACTGAGCAAACAGCCTTGACCACACAAAACCAGATGCAGCACAAAATAGAACGCTTAGAAGACCGGGCCTCAAGATTTGAGCAAGCAAAGGCTAATATAAGGAACTTTCTAAAGTCGCCACCTTTAGAGGATTCTGATGATGAAAGTTTAACCTTGACTTCAGCAAGTAAAAGTACTAGTAATGATGCGCTGAAACTGGTACACCAAAGCTTACTGCTTGGATCAACTGATGAGTCAGCACCTCTTACATCTGGCAGAAAAAGGAGAAATCCCCTTTCGCTTTTCCAGGAGGCAGCTGAAATCCAAGTACAGTCTAAAAGGCAAGAGCGAGCTGCTATCGAGATTGACTTAAATGCTGACTATGCTTCACCCTTACCTGAGGAGGCAGGCGCACAAGCTTTTAAAAATAGCATGAGTTAATAAATAGTTTGCGATGCGGGGTCCTTTAAAACTTAAGTTTAAGTATTGTAAAATATAAAGCACCCAATACCCGGCTATGCCGTACTAAATGACTGAAGCCTTAATGAAAACCCCGCCACTGCCTATTTTTGATGCAATTGAACATATTAATGAGCCAATAGATTACAGCTATCTTGGCTCAAACTATCCTTTAACTGATATTCAGCAAGCCACTAGCTTTTTGAAATCTTATCGTGGCAGCCAAGGAACATTTAACTCTTATCGGCGCGAAATTGAGCGCTTAATTCATTGGTCGGCACTCGTTGCCAATAAACCACTGAAAGAACTTAAGCGTGATGATATTGAAGCTTTTATTGCTTTTTGCCAGAACCCACCGCTTACCTGGATTGGTACCAAAAAGCCCCCGCGCTTTATCGTTAAAGAGGCGCTAAGAGTCCCGAACTCTGAATGGCGCCCTTTTGTCGCGACAGTCTCGAAAATTGGTCATCGTAAAGGCGAAACCCCTAACGCCAAAGATTTTGAATTATCTCAAGGCGCATTAAAAGAAGTATTTGCCATTTTAGGAAGTTTTTTTAATTACATGATTCAAGAAGAATATGCCTTCATGAATCCTGTCGCCCTTATCCGCCAAAAAAGTAAATTCATTCGCAAGCAGCAAGGCAAGCCCAAAATCCGCCGCCTTACTGATTTGCAGTGGCAATATGTGATCCAAACCGCAAAACAATTAGCCGAAGAAAATGCTGGGCTCCATCAGCGCACTTTATTTATTATGTCAGCGTTATATGCCATGTATTTACGTATTTCTGAATTAGTGGCTTCTGAGCGTTGGACGCCTAAAATGAATGATTTTGCACGTGATGCTGATGGCAATTGGTGGTTTACCACGGTCGGCAAAGGCAATAAAGAACGCCAAATTGCCGTAAGCGACAGCATGTTAGAAGCCCTAAAACATTGGCGCACGCACTTAAACTTAACCCCATTGCCCTCCCCCGCCGATAATGCTCCCCTGCTACCCAAAACCAAAGGTAAAGGACCAATCACCAGTACCAATTATGTCCGGCGCATCGTGCAAACTTGTTTTGATGCAGCAATCGCACAATTGCAAAAAGATAATTTAAGCGAAGAGGCTGATAGCCTAATGGAAGCAACTGTGCACTGGTTAAGGCATACAGGCATTTCTGATGATGTAAAGCGCCGCCCTCGTGAGCATGTCCGCGACGATGCGGGTCATAGTTCTAGCGCCATTACTGATAAATATATTGATATTGAATTACGCGCACGTCATCAATCAGCTAAAGAAAAACCCATTGCTGAAGAAGATTAGCGTTAAAGTGCATATAGAGTAACCTGCTTGAGCTACACCAACGTAAATATCATTGCATAAACTTATTACTAATGATATAAATTAATTTTTTAAAGGAAGAAAAAAATGGCCAGGGTTCTTGCTTTTATTCTCGCTGGCTTATCTGCCCTCTTCTGGGCAGGTAATATGATTGCGGGGAAGCTCATTGTTAGTTTTGTTGCCCCGCTGCCTGCTGCCGCAGTAAGATTTATCATTGCCTCTATCCTTTTAGTCTTGATTCTTGTCTTTTTTGAGAAAAATTACTGGCCTGTTATTAAAAAGAATTTAGGGGTTTATGCCTTGCTTGGTTTAATCGGCATTGCAGGCTTCAATTACTTTTTGTTTCTGGGGTTAAAATACACTTCAGCAGTGAATGGCGCATTAATTATGGCCACTAATCCTATTGTCACGCTGCTGCTCTCAGCTTTAATTTTAAAAGAAAAGATAAAATCTTATCAAAAGATCGGCATTATTTTTAGCTTAGCGGGTGTCGTCATTGTGATTACGCATGCATCGATTGATATGCTAATCCATTTACACATCTCCATTGGCGATGCCATTATTTTAGCTGGCAATATCTGCTGGGCATTGTATAGCGTGCTTAGCAAGCGTTTTGTTCAAGGCGGTACAGCCATTATCAATACTTCTACAAGCATTATTATTGGTACGCTTATTTTATTAATTTTATGCAATACCAATTTCCCTAGCCCAGTCGCGCTACAAGCTTTGCCCTGGCACGTCAATGCCGGATTTTTATATATGGCGGTATTCGGTACAGTACTGGCATTTTTATTTTGGAATTATAGTGTCCATCATTTAGGTGCTAGCAATACAGCAATTTTTATGAATCTAATGCCTGTATTTACCATGCTGCTCTCGCTAGCTCTGGGTACCCCTGTTAGCTTATTGCAAGTTTTAGGTGGCGCATTGGTTATTTTGGGAGTATTAATTTCCTCTAATACGATTCGATTGCCACAAATGAAGCTTTCAAAAGGAATTAATGATAATGCTTCCTTATAAAAAAATTATTTCTGCCGCCGACTGGTCTGCTAAAGACTTAAACAAGCACAACGATTGGATTTATCAACTTTCGCAAGCAGAGCTTGCTGAAATAAATCATGCGGTAAAAAATTGTTCTGAAAAAAATTATTCCGATATTAGCCAAAAAGATTTCCCACTTCCTCTATTAAGCCAGGTTATTCAAAATAAATTTCTTGCTCAATTAGAAAATGGCATTGGTACCTTATTGCTAAGAGGTATTAATCCTGCTCAATACTCATTAGAAGAGCTTTATAAACTGTTTTGGGGTTTGGGTTTATACTTTGGCACTGCTGTTTCTCAAAGTCCTGCTGGTGAGCTTATCCATGAAATTAAAGATCAAGGCTATAAAATTGGCGAAGCTAAAGCACGGGGCACGAATACGAGCGCCGCATTAGAATTTCATAATGATCCTTGTGATGTGGCCGCGTTATTTTGCATTCAAGATGCTATCAATGGTGGGGAAAGCATGCTTGTCAGCTCAGTGGCAATTCATAATAAAATGCTACAAGACTGTCCAGAATTATTAGCAGAACTCTATCAGCCCTTTTATTTTCGCCGACATCATATGGATACGATGCAAAAAATTGAATATGAATGTCGACCGATTTTTGCCATTGAACAAGGCTTTTTCGCCTGCAACTTGCTACGTTTTTTAATTGATAAAGCACAGGAGTTGCCAGATGTTCCCCGCTTAACGGCGAAGCAAATTCAAGCATTAGATACATTTGATGCCATTGCTAAAGATTTAAGTATGCATTATAAATTTACTATGCAACCTGGCGATATTTCTTTTGTTAATAATTTTGTGGTACTCCATGGACGTGAAGCCTTTGCAGATCAAGAGGCAATCGAAAGAAAACGTTTATTACTGAGACTATGGCTCGCTGTTCCCAATAGTCGCCCGCTGCCAGACAGCTATCGAATTTCCTATCATGAGATAAAAGCAGGTGCGGTGCGCGGTGGATGGCTGCCGTCTAAAAAATGACAGTTAATATACATGCCCCTTAAAAACCTTTTGTCAGAAATGGGTTTTTAAGGAGATGCATTATAGACTTATGGGCTTATTCTCGTATTTGCTTTTGCTTTCTTTTTGCTCGGCTTTTATCCAGCAATTTGCCAAATAAATCTCGCAAATGTTGACCGGTTTCTTTTTTCTCGCCTAAAGCTTCTAATACTTCCGCAATTGATTCAATGGTGGACAAACATTCCTTACGTGGTTCTCTTCTCAGTTCTTTATATAAAGACTTATGCTTTGGATTTAAAATAACGCGCTGACATTTGAGTAACCAAGCATTTCGCCACCATAGTGCTTTGGCTTGGCTCCAGGTGCCATCTAATATAATGACACCCTCAAGTGCTGACGGTTTTTCTATTGGCGCACCTTTATTGGAAACAAACTGCAATGCTGCCTGCGAGGTTTTGACCTCTCCTTTAACACCGCTGCCTAAATACAAAACAGCCCAACGTTTAGGATCAATATTTTCCTTACCAAGAACAGCGCTAAGGTTTCGCCAAGAAAGTCCAACTTTTAATGTAGAATTTGAGAGCGCTAAATTGGCGATACGTGCGCTACCAATTTCGTGATCTGGCTCTTGAGGATGTTGCAGAATTAACACATGCAATTTGGTTTTATGCGTTTGAATCTGGTCACAAACACAAAGTTCAGGCAATTTTTGGCACTGTTCACAATTATCCATTTCGAGTTTCTCGTTTTAAGTTTATTTTATTTTGAAGCAAGCGGCGTAAATTTAAATACTTCAGGTTTTTGTTCGCGACGCAGTTTAATTTTGACTAATAAGGTTCGATTCGGTACGAATACGTTTTTAATCTGATCTGCAGTCAAGGTAATGTCACCAATATCTTTATCACTAAAGGTCCGATATCCCACATGCTGATGCTCTTGGATCTGCGGTAACGCTGTTAAACTAATTTTCATTGATGGGATATTTTCTATTGATTGCTGGTGCAACAAAGTACAATCGATATAAATGCTGCGATAACTATTATCTTCACTATAAGAATGACTAGTTTCTATGATTTGCTCATGAAAAAATTGTGACAGCCAGCCTTGCGGCTTGTCATCAAAAAATTCAATAAAATAATCGCGCACATGTTGATCAAATTGATCATGAACAAAAAATACGCTATTTTGAAAGCCATGTTTATAGTCGTTATTTGCTTGACTCGCTTGCAAAGTCATATTGCTTTCGTGCAATGCTTCACACCAAGTATGAAACTCATCCCGGCTAACAGTTAAGCCTTTCATGATGTTTGAAAAAGTCTGTGGATTTTGAAAACCGTTTTCTTTATTGGCGATGGTGCGATGGTTTTCTTTATCCATAATACCAAAAGCCGTTTGATTTTTGCTGGGGTAAAATTGGTAAGTTGGTTTTAACGGGTCAATGCTAAAATCTGCTTCAATCAAAGCACAGTTTAAATTAGCTGTTGACACGCGAACCGTGCCATCAGAACCATTTTCATTTGCTGCGGCAGAAATGCCTGTGTAGCCCGTGTTACCAACCAACACAGTACATAAAATATGTTTGGCGTCGTAATAAGGATCATCGGTATAGAAACTGTCGTTCATGGCAAGCTGCCAACTATAAGGGCTCGCCAGCTCTAAACCTTTTAACAAGCGTGTGCCTACCTGAAAAACTTTATCACTATTAAAGCCATTGATAATTCGGCTAATGAATGCACTACCCTTATGAGCTAATGGCGAACCAAAATTGGCGGGCGCCAACATCACCAAATGATCAACCGGCGTTTCATCGGGTGAAAATCGTCGGGATAACCAATCGCGAATCACTAGGCCGCCTGTGCTATGCACAATAGCATCAACCGATCTTGGTGCTGTCGGTAACTTATTTTCCCGCCAGGCATAAGTCATAGCTGCAATGATGTCATCGTAGGTTACTTCATCATCGAGCGTTATATAATCTGCTAGATCAATAATTGAAGCTGGACGCTGCAGTTTTTCTTGTAAAAGCGTCGCTAAAGGCTTGAATGAATCAGCATTATCGCTCCAGCCGTGAAGAATGATAAGGGGTTTCATGAGGGCTCCTTTGCTTACGCTTTTCCAAAGCATGCTGATTACTCATAATTAAATTTTAGCAGAGAATTCAACCTCATGGTAATAAGTGCTTTAAATCCAGCCAATTCTTGTGCGATAAGCAAAAAACTGCCCTAATAAAACCAAACTAAAAGCAATGGCTAATGGGCTGCCTATTTTGCTAGGAAAGTCCCAATTCAATGTCCAAGCAGAGATAGTATCGCAACTATCTAAAAATATACCTAACACAATAAAGTAAAAGCTTAAACCATCACTCGTACGTATCACGAAATTTTTCATGATTTGTGGCAAGGCATAAACCATGCCCCCCAGCTGCGCTACCATGCCTACCAGCATCAGCATCGTAACATTCAGGCTCTTATTCACGACACAATAAATGCTTAAAGCTAATAACACAGCTAAACTTAAGGTCATTTTAAAATGAGATCGCTGGGAATATAAACAAATTTGCCATTGCTGAATTGCTAATGAAATTAAACCAACCATGGTAACGGTCCGATACTGCCAAGGCATGTTTCGACCAAAGCCATAAATTAAATCTGCCATCGTCGCTATGCAAAGTATTATTTGCATCCCCATGCTCAAATGATCAACTTTTTTATAAACCACATTATGCAAAATTTGCGGTAGATAAAAGATAAAATAAAAAACTGACGAAATGTTTAAGGTAATATTTCCAATTTCACTTTGCGATAGCATCGATTTACTCCCACAGGCTGGTTAATAAAGTGAAATGATTAGCAAGAGGAAAACTTGAAGGACAACTCAAGAAGGCGCTCCCTACGTTGGTGCTAACCAAATCAGGTTTAAAGGGTTGAGTAAAAACTCTCTCAGCCAATTGTTGAGATTGGCACCCCTGGCGATGTGCATTGTAACAAAAAAACGCCGCTTTAGGCGACGTTTTCAATAGAAAACTAAAATAGTATTGCGCTAGTTATTAGCTTATAATCGGAAAAGTTCGACATCATGGCGCTTACCAGTGCTCTGCATGGCAGCTTCGGCTTTAAAATCAGATGGCGTCTTATAAATAGAAGATCTGTCATAAAGAACAGCAGCAGAAGCTCTAACACTTTGCTGGCTTTCCTCTTCAGCATGCGCTCCATGCTCATCGGATATAGATCCTTCCTGTAGTGCTGATTGGGGTTCAGAAGCCCCCAGAACTCGTAACGCTTGCACAGGACTATCGGCGGAATTAAGCGGGTGGCCAACTCTATACAAATCTACTAACTGCTTTGGAAGCTGTTTCAAAACAAAATCAGCAAGCTCATCAGCTTTAACAAATAACTGACCAACGGACTCTTTATTAAAATTAAATAACTCAATCATAACCGCTTCAACGCCTTCAGGGCCATATTGGCGCTTTTTTAAATCGATAACAGCCTGAGAGGAATGGGGAAGTATCTTGTGGCCTCTCACAAAGAAAGCTTGTAGCCTCATCATTACCTGGTGATTTATATCAGCTGTTTCAGTAACTTCTGAGGTAAAACCTGCAAAAGCCGTTCCGAGTGTGCGAAGAAATTGTTTATTGCTATCCCAAGCAGTTTTGATAATGCCACCACCGACAGCTTTATCTAAGTCCTGCATAAAGGCTTCTAGATCTTGAATTTTTTCTGATACAACGCCAACTGAGAAACTATAACTACCCATAGTTTTTTTATCCTTATTTAAAGATCGTTGAAGTCATTTTACAACCAATATAATTAAGGTTTTATTAATTTATAAGGACTTGCTTTCGCGAGAATGACGTGATTACAATGGATGCGAGCGGCTTATAAGCCGCCCTTTGAGAAGCACTATAGATTAGGCAGAATACTGTTGAAAAACATTCGCAATTGTCTCGGTTTCAATTGGCTTACTCATAACTTGATCCGCACCCGCATGTAAGGACTTGCTACGATTATCTTCATCAATGTAAGCTGTTAAAGCAATAATTGGCGTAGGTGATGCTTGACGAGCTTTTTCTCGCATGCGAATTTCTTGGATCACCTCATTACCCGTCAAATCTGGCAGGCCAATATCCATAAAAATCATGCCATAATTATATTGTTCAAATAAGGATAATGCGGCTGTGCCATTTTGTGCAACGTCAACGTGATAAAAAAAGTTTTCTAATTTATTTTGATGAATCATTTGGATTAAGGGGTCATCTTCTACTAATAGCACACGCTGCGCTTTTTCCAAGGATTTTGTTAAGATTTTTTTAGGCTCTTCTAGAACGATAATCTCTTCTGACTTAGGCTGTTCTATAAGTTGTGAATAAACCTTGGCATCAGCACATTTTAGCGTTAAATCCACATAAAATGTTGAACCTTTTCCAAGCTTACTTTTAACCCGAATATTACCCTGCATTAATTCAACGAGTTTTTTCGTTACTGCTAAACCAAGCCCTGTACCACCATAAACCCGTGCCACAGAAGAATCAACTTGCTCAAAGCGTTCAAAAATTTTATCTAATTTGTCTTCTGGAATGCCAACCCCTGTATCTTCAACTTTAATGCAGATACATGCAGCCTCTTGCGTTACCTCTACTAGTTTTACAGCAACTGAAATTAAACCTTTTTCCGTAAATTTTAGCGCATTACCTAATAAGTTTAGCAAAATTTGCGTTAGCGCTTTCTGATCACCTAATAATATAGGTGGCAAATCAGGTGGATAATTGTCAATGCATAAAATCACTTTACGTTCCGTGGCTTTGACCTTCATCATGTTAGTCACATCAGCAATCACCTCACGCAAATTCATGGGCTTATTTTTAATATCAAATTTGTCTTCTTCTAGCTTAGCAAAATCTAAAATATTATTTACCACCGCAAGCAAATGTTTTGATGCGCTTTCAATGTGCTTCAGATAAGACATCTGCCCTCTTGGTGTAACAGGCGTTTTTGGCGATTGCGCCAATTCCGCCATACCAATAATACCCGTTAATGGCGTACGTAATTCATGACTAACAACCGCAAGAAAATCAGATTTAGCTTTGTTAGCAGCTTCAGCATGCTTTTTGGCCTCCATGAGATCGGTGATGTCATGATAAATACCTAATACGCCAACCACCCGTCCCTTATCTATTAAGGGAATTTTCGTGGTTTTAGCAAAAATTTCACGGTCTGGCAAAGCAATATTTTCTATGCGCGTCATAGATTCTAATGTTTCTATGACATGCAAATCATCTTTGCGATACTCCTCCCATCTATTTGCCCAAGGAAGCTCAAGATCGCTTTTTCCAACAATATTTTCCAATCGGTCTATTTTTGCAAGCTTTAAAAATAACTCATTGCAACCTAAAAAATGACTATTAAGATCTTTCCAAAAAATTGCACAAGGGACATGCATTAACAGTTGGTCAAGAAGCATCATTTAGCTCCAATAATGTTTCTAAGTTAAAGTTCACCTTTTCACCTATCTTTGTTTGGCCCAAATACTTCGCAAACAGTTTTTGGTAAGGGTGATTTCCGTCCGGCGCCCAATCAGCATAAACCCTATCAACTACTGGCTGATAGGAGCAATTTCTTACTTCAAGATATGAGCTATAGGTTTTTGCATAAAAAGTATGGTATATACCTGTAGGGATTTCAATGATACGAGCAGCATTTTCTCCCATTTCTATCCTCTCCACAACATGTCCATCATCGTCAAAAAAAATTGCATAAATTTCACCTGCCAACCAGCACATCAGCTCCCATTGGTTTGGCAACATATGCTTATGGGGTCTCACATAGGACATAGAACATAAACAATTGACAAAGCGCTGGGGGGATTCATCAAAGTCGGCATTCAGGAGAATTGGGGCACGAGAATTAAAAGCTAAGGATGCCTTGTCTTGCATCATATTGACATAGTCAAGTTCAATAATTTTTATTCCAGATTTATTTTTAGCTCGGTCAAGACTATCCATAAAGATCTCCTTTCCACAAGCCCTATCCTATCCTTTTAGTAAAAAAAGATCAATTCTCTTAATTTCCTATACAGGGATACTTGGCTTAATGCCTTCTAAAAAGCTACAAGCGATTGCTTCTTTAATTAACGCTGAGCGTGTATGACAATTAAACTTTTGCTTAACAGCCTGAATGTATCCCTCGGTTGTCCGGTGGGAAATCTTTAATAACTTTGCTGTTTCTTTATTTGTTAACCCTCTTGATAGACAAACTAAGCACTCTGCTTCCCGCCTGGTTAAATATACGCCTCTATACTTTCCCGCAAGATAATAACGATGTTCTGTAATATCATTTAAAACACACTGTAAATCTAATGTCTTTTGCAGTGATTCCCTCTCTGCAAAATTTTTAGCATTAAGTGCTGCCTCAGCGCTCTCCAAGGCTGTAACCAGATCGCTAATATCCTGAAACATGCCAACAGTCCCAATAATTTCCCCATCTTTAATAAGCGGCGATTTTGTCGTTTTTACTTGGAGGTCACCGTGAGTTGTAGAAACAATTTCATGACAGCTAATGATCTTTCCGGACCCCAATACCATGCGATCTATTCTCTGATAATGCTCTGCGCGATTAGACCATGGCATTTCAAAATCTGTTTTTCCAATGATTTCCTCTAAACTTCTTAAGCTACCTAACTGAAGAAAAAGAGTATTGCATCCTAAAAATCTTGACTCTCTGTCTTTCCAAAAAATTGCGCAAGGGACAGCCATCAAGACCTGTTCAAAAAACATAAGCGATTCCCTAAATTTTACTTTGCCAAGTTCCATCATATGTCTGAATACAAAAAAATTCAACAAAATTTTGTTGTGCTATAGCAATAGTTTGGGGGGCATAATCAATCAGAACGCCGAGCACATAAGGCTTTCCGCAACGCACTACGTACTTTTCACGTAGCGTAATCACTACGTATTTAACGAGGCTTTATAAGCAGTTAGGATAATCAAAAAGTCAAAGGAATTTTTTATGCGTTCAAACTTTACTCATGCGACCGCCCCAGGGCAGAAAATCGCTCAGAAAAACTTTTCAATTTACCTGATGCTTGCAAAGCAAAAGCAGATACGAAAAAATAAGCAAGACTTACTTTTAGAAGAGAAGCCAGAGGAATAAACCAGCTTAATAAAATAAGTTGGCTTAAGTGCGACATAACCCAGCAGCAATGCAAGTACTACTCGAATCAACTACCCAATTAAAGCCCCCATTTGTTAAGGATTCTGTCCGTAAAATGTAGCTATAGTTTTGGTCTAGGCCTTGAGAAATCGCTGTAATCACCACCTCTCCTGCCTGCTCGCTGGTACTAATACTGCCTACATAGGTTTTTGCATTGGTCGGCGCGACATAATCTAAAGGAATTTGATTTTGGCCAGGGGTACTACAATTGCTATTAAAATTTCCTGTCTCATCATGTAGCTGTGCGCAAACCTCAACAGCAGTACGGTAAGGCTCAATTTGCCTTATCACCTCTGAAAATTTAGCTTTTTTGATATAGGTTTGATAATTAGGAATAGCAAGCGCTGCAAGAATACCTAGAATAGCTAATGTGATCATTAGCTCAAGCAAAGTATAACCATATAACTTCTGATGCATGAAGCTTTAATTCCAAGTTTAAAGCTCACATCATGACACAAATCATTAATACTTGGGAAGAGCAAAGAGAAATTTTATTGGAAATTGCGGCGCTGTGTTCTCTGAACCCAGAGGTCCAGGTGGGAATTGATATAACATCTTTAGGTTACTCTCATCAGAGAGCGACACACAGATATTAGGGAAGCATCCCAAAATAAAAGTATCGGCTCAAGAACAGCAGCACCGCTAGTTGTATTCTACTCTTTTTTCAAAAAAGAAAAAGGGGGGGCAAACCTTTAACACCTGACAGTTTTTACTAAGTGATGAGAAATAAGTTTCCAGTGCAGGGCTGCCCCATAAGATAGCGCTCTTAAGCTTTATTTAAGGTATTTTAAGGTAGAATTCTGTTTTCGAAGCAACTAATAACAATAATAAAAAGAAATTTATGAATAAAAATATTGATGGCACTGAAGAGCTACAAGTAGCTGCTTCAAAACCTCTTGAGCCGCATACTCTTCATAATGATTCAGAGGAGCCAACTCAAGCCCCTCCTGTCTCCCCTTCCAGCCCTTTGAGGCTTATCGGCAAAATGGGCTATGACCGCTTAAGTTATCGCACCAAAGAACAGCAGTTGCAAAGAAAAAGACGCGCAGAAGATGAGCCTGCAGGAAGGACCAACTCCATACCTGGAAGTGAACTTATTGTTAATGATAAACATCTTCTTGTTGGAAAATTATTTGCAAAGGGTGCGCATCACTTTGCTCGGCATTTATCTATACGTAGAACTTGTGATACAAATCCGCTTACACCGACACGTGCTAATGAGGAATTAGTTGTTGTTACTCCCCTCGAAAAATGCAGCGCTACTGGCACGCTCAAGCAAAAGAAAGCGTTTGAACGTTTTTGCATTCTTTATCCCGGGGAAAATTATAAATCTGCTTTTTTTGAATTTGCAAATAAAGCAACAGGAGAACAAACTTATAGGGTTGTTATGCCTCATTTAGGGACTATTTTAGCAGATTGGATAGAACGTCCTTGTAAAATAGGCTCTTTAAAGCGAGGGCATCTCACGCAAATCAATAAGTTAGAAATGATACTTGCTGCTGCGCAGGAATTGCAAAGAATACATGATAAAGGTTATGTCCATGGCGATTTAAAATGTAATAACATCGCTATTAAAATCAAGAACGGTCAAACCACCGAAGAAAATGGCCTTATCAAAATAAGTGAGGGGCAGTATCAAACAACGTATTTTGATTTGGAATACAGCACCCCTATTGGCTCGCCGGCTATTGTATTTGAACCTGTGCATGCTACAAATCCTCATATCGCACCAGAAAGAGTTCTATCAACCGAAATAAGAAAACGCTCTAGCCTTCCATCCGAACCCAGCCAAGACACGTACTCATTCGCTGTTATGTTAAAAATTTTTATAGAAAAAGGGGTTGTGCCTAGCTTAAATACAGCTGATATTCAAATATGGATTTCCCAAACTTTATATTCGTTTCCAGCTCAGAGACCAAATCTAAGCTCACTTATCGATAATTTAAAAGAAGCTTTGCTGGAAGCTCATATTGCCAATACTTTCTCTACAGAAGAAATAGAAGTTGCAAGAAAATTATTTTGTCCCTAAGGATCTTTTAATTATTAGATACCTTTTTTTACCGCTCAGCTCTTATACTTGCTGAGCGGTAACCTCTATCTTAAACTATGGAATATTAAATTAATTACCACTTAATACTTTAGTTTAAGAAAAAAATATTGTGACATAAGAATATATCAAGTAGAATTAAACTCTCTGGTTGTAGACAACGTTTACTACCTAGGGATATCATTACTTATTTTCTGTTAATCTTCTTATTGGTAGTGGTTTTTAGGAAATTTAATGTCACAAATGCTTACTGAAAAACGCCATCTTGAAATGTTGCACACTGCACTTGGCGAGCCATTGATGCAGCTTTTATTTGATAATGATGTTATTGAAATCATGGCAAATCCCGATGGAAAAGTTTTTGCGGATACTTTATCGAAAGGCAAATATCTTACGGAGTTTTCTTTAGCGCCTAGCCAGTGTTTATCCATCATTAAACTGATTGCCAGCTTAAATAATTTATTAGCTAACGAAACAAACCCAGAGGTGGCTTGCGAGCTTAATTTTGCTGCTGCACGTTTCCAAGCATGGATTCCACCCGTCAGCGAAAACCCTACTTTTTGTATCCGAAAAAAAGCAAAGAAAATCTTTTCTTTGGATAATTATGTTGAGCAAGGTTGGCTAACCGCACAGCAAAAAGATTTACTTAAACAAGCAATAAAGCAAAGGCGTAATATCCTGGTTGCTGGTGGTACAGGTTCTGGCAAAACAACATTCACTAATGCTTTATTGCATGAATTAACTGACTCAAATGAACGCATTCTTGTTCTAGAAGACTTGCCTGAACTACAGCTACATGCCAAAGACGTCGTGACTTTACGCACGACGAGCACGGTATCGATGCGAGATTTAGTTAAGTCTTGTTTACGTATGCGACCTGATCGCATTATCATTGGTGAAGTTCGCGATGCTGCCGCTTTAGATCTGCTAAAAGCCTGGAACACAGGCCATCCAGGCGGTATTTGTACACTTCATGCAAACCGCGCAGATAGTGTTATTACACGCTTAGCTGATTTAATGATGGAAGCCATCCCTCAAGTGCCAAGTCATTTAATCGAAGAAGCCGTTGATGTTATTATTTTTATGCAGAAGGTTGGCCATCATAATTATACGATTACAGAGGTTAAAACAGTTTAAAACTAATCGCCGCAGAAATTTACTAGTTTCAGTCTTTTTCCACCACTTCCTTCATTACTTCATAGAAAGCTTGTTTAATTTTCTTAATGTCATCACGACGGCGTTGTTCTTCAATTTTTTCTTTGAGAGCAAAACCAGCGATACCCGCAGAAGTTTCTGTTTTTTGTCGAGCAAGAAAATCCTCTTTAAGCGCGTTGACATAACCTGGGCCAGCAGAAACAGAGGCGGCTGCAACAGGTGCTTGCTTAGCCAAGGAATCTTGTGCAGTAATTGCTGTTAAAGCAGGACTTAGCCCACTTGATGCTGTAACGCTAATTGATGGCATGGATAAAGAGGCAGCGCTTGAAACCTGTGCATTACTGGCGGCTGTCGCTTCCCAGCGAAACATTCCTACCACCCGTTCAGCAAGCTTGGGTAAATACGCAGAAGCAAAAACAAATAACATGCCAGAAAATAAAAAGCCTAACGGCACATTGATGTTCATGGCCGGCGTAAAACTCTGCAAGCGCATTCCAGCCCACAGACCTAAAGCAGCGGAAACAATTAACATTTGCACCATTAAACGAATAGAAGCTTGCAAAATACTTTGCATACTGCGTGAGAAAAAATCTTTTAAGGGTGAAAAAACTGATAGTGGCAAAAAGATTAAACTGATGGCAGCCACTAAATAAAACGCCGCCAATTGTAATAAAATCTGGATACCAAAAATACCAACTACCAATAAAATCCCAAAACCCAAACAAAGTAGGATCATCGGAAATGCAAAGCCTTCAGCAGTTGCTGCACTTTGCAGTAAGCTCACCGCAAAATTATAGCCATACTCCCATACCAAACCTGGATTGAGCAAAACATGCGCACTCTCCCCCTGCCCTAGTTTTTGACCAAGCTGAATCGAACTACTTAAAATCGCATTCAAAATACTATTATAGTTTTCGACGAGAAATAAAATAAGGCCAATTTTAAGAATTTGAAAAAATAAACGTTCAGCCACTTGGTTTTGGTATAGCATCCAACCAAGTCCTGCAAACAATACTTCGAAGGAAATAAAATAATAAAGTAAATGGCGAGCATAAACCATGAAGCTAGAAAATGCATTAACAGTATTCTCTAGAAAAAAAGCTTGAACCGCATTGAAAGAAGTAACATCTAAAGCCATGAATTATCTCTCAGGCAAAGCCAGTTGAGTTACACCACTGGTTGGATTGACTAAATTATCATAAGTCGCCCCATCAAAAAAATTTTTGATTTGAGTGATTCCTTGCGAGCTTGGCGACAAAGTAACAGACGCGCTAGGTGAAATGTTACCCGCGGTATTGCTAGTGGATGTGCCGGTAGATTGCGTGGCGGGGTTCGTTGGTGGCGCATCATCTGCGCTTGCACTAACGATAAACAAAGTTAATAACAGTAAAAAATATCTCATTACAGTGTTTTACCTGTATAAGGCGCAAGCACCATATCTTTATTAACGATGACATTAAAACTAAAACCTTCTGGCACAGTTAGCGTTGGCTGTACATCAATCGCACGATTAGTCAGTGATTGACCAACTTGTGAAACTCCATTTGCCGCGCCTAAAATACCGCTTTGTTGTGCACCCGGATAAAAATTATTTGGCCCAGTATTTCGGTCTGCGGCAACACCGGCACCAAAACTAAGCATAGTCGAAATGGTTGCTGCGCCTAGAATTTTACCCCAATGGTTATCAACGTTTGCTTCAAAGCCCGATTGGCCTAAAGAATCACTGCCCGTAAAATTGCTTAATTGTATTGAAGTTCCATCTGGCCGCACAATACGATCAAACGCAATTAATACACGCTCTTGACCATAAGCAATGGCAGAATCATATTTCCCTAAAAGTTTTGAGCCTTTAGGAATTAATAAATACTGTCCTTTCACGGTATCATAGACATCCTGTCTTACTTGGGCGATGACATCACCTGGCAAAGAAGTATTAATAGCCGTCAAAAGATTAGCCGCAACAATTGTTCCGGCCTGCACTTCATAAGGGGAAATAGGTTGTACCATTTGATAATGATTATAAACGTCCCCAGCCGTCGCCGTATTTTGCAAGAAACCCATTTTTTGCCCCTGCATATTTTGCTGCGCATATGGCGTGTTAGGAACCATATTGTTGTAAAGATTATTAACATCTTTATGCGAAGCATCGGTCATATCACTTGAAGGCGGCTTGGTTGAAGAAAAAAATAAATCGCTTTTAACAGCTTCTGGCGAGATTGTATTATCTGCCGCCGGCATTGGCTTTGCTTGTTTAGCACGCATTTCAGCCAACTGCGTTTCTAACATCGATTGTTGAGAGCGTAGCTGAGTTAGTTCTTGAGAAACTTCAGGTGGAATTTCTGGCGCTGCATTCGTAAATTTTTTGATATTATTTACATCTGAGTAATCTTTTGGCAAATCTTGCAAAATAGGGCTAGGTGCGATATTAGACTGATTGCCACTAGGAATAGCAGAGTTTTTTGACGCACTTTTGGGCTTATCAAAAGCTGACAACAACGACCATAGCAACACAATTAAAATAAGGCCGCCAATCCCTAATAGTAGGGGGCGGTTTAAATGTGCAACCTTATGTGGTAAAGCTTCTCGTATCTTAAATTCGCTCATGCTCTTCACCTTCTAAGTTTTTGAGAGGATCGTTACTCAAAAAATATTAAGACTTATTATAGGTAATTTCTACTACTGTTTCCCCGTTGCCTGACATTAGCTCTGCTGCTGTCATGACCTGATCAATCACATAGTAATTACCCACGATGCGATAATTGACAGAAGCATCACCACTACCATTTTGCTTCATAAATAAAGCGGGCGCGGATTGTAGGCGCGACGAAAATTCAATATAAGTTTTTAGACCATCATTAAAAACTGCTTTCGGCATCCAGTCAGGTTTATTACCCTTTTTCAATTCTGTTTTATAAGAAAAGTCTAAATCAGCGATATTAAAGGATGGTAAGCCATTTTCAACAGAAGAAGCGCCACCAGCACCACCTGAGAGATTATTGACTAACATACCTTGATTATCATACTGCCACTGCACGGTGGCCATAAAAGTATTTTTTGTTGATTTTAGCAATAAATGATAAGTACGTTGGTTTGTTGTAATTACCATTGTCGTCGAAATATCTTCTTCAAAAGGCTTAATTAGCAAATGTTCGGTACGCGAGGAATCTGCCCCACTCAAAGTTTTTGAGAGTTCCCAACGCACGGTATCACCTGCTGCAACAGAAATGATTTGCTCCCCAGGCTGCATTTCAATATCCGTGACATTCATTGGCGCCGCATAAATCTCGTAAATATTTCCTGCTTGATAAGGATAAATAATAATTGAATTTAATGTACGCGTAGAACTTGGTTGAATAAGTGCTTTCTTATTAGCTTGATCTACCGCATTAGCACCAGAAACCACATTCACTTGCACAGGCGCATGTAAAAGCTGTTTCGTGTCAACCGTCACAAGGTGCGGTGAAACTTGCGTTACGGAAGGCTGTGGTGGCGGCACAAAGCGATAACCATTTTGCGTAGGAGCTGCAGTAGCAGGCGTCGACGAATTAAAGTTTTCACAGCCGCCAAGTACGATAACAAAAGCAAATAAAGTTAATACACGTTTTTTAAACATAAACAATTCCTTAAAAGTCAGGCTAATTAACCTACCCTGGGTGAAATATGGAAATCAGTAATATAAATTCCTAATGGATTTTGTAAAATTTCCTGCTCTGTTTTTGGGGCTTGAACAACCACTGTAAATACGCCACTCATTTTTTCTTGACCAATTACTTGTCCTCGCTGATCAACGGATTCCTCTGTCCAGTCCACCTGATAAGTATTATTGCTAATGGGATTAACATCCGTAATATTGACTGTAACCGTTTTTTTACTCAAAGCTTGCAATGGATTATTTTTTTGAAAAAACTGATTTAGCACTGTTGAGCCACGGCTTGTTAAAAAATTATAAGCCGTCAGCCAGTTATTTTTTGCTGCCACAGGGTCAAGCGGCACTTGCCTCACGAGTTTAATAAACTGGGTAATAAAGTATTCTTCTTGGGCCTGGGTAGGTTGATAACTACCCTGCAGTAATTTGACATTCATCACTTGGCCGCCTGAGGAAACTTCTGCCACATACAAGCTTGGCTTATGCCAAGAAAGGCTGACAAAAAGCAAAATCAGCAACAAGAATGCTAATAAGATGCTACCAAAAGCAATTTTACGCCATTGATCTGCGCCCAAGGCAAAGCTAGCAATCCGCTCGTCCCAAACTTGCCTTGCGCGCAAATAAGGGGTTTCAGGTGCTGCTGTTTTATAAGTAGGCGTTTCTTGATTAAACTCATTCGTCATGCCAGTATCTCCGCGGCCCAAGGTAAATTTTTATAAAATAAAAACTGTTTAAGTAAATTTAGATGATCAAGATCATGATGCGCTTGTAGCCATTGGATATCAGTCGGCGAGCTTGAAGCGCAAAAAGCTAAGGCAAGCTCAGCCAACTCTAAGGAAAATAAACGATTGCCTAGCCCTGATTGATAATAATAATGCTTTTTCGCTTGCGCATTCGCCAAAATATGTAGTTGCTTTTCATTTAAGCCTAGACGTAAATAATCTTCTTTAATTTGAGGCTCTAGTGCGCGATCATTCGGCAAAAAGATACGCGCTGCACAAGATTCCAATAATGTTGGCGCAATTGTATGGCGCGCAGAATCAGCAACGGATTGCGTCGCGAAAATTACTGACACATTTCTTTTGCGCAAGCTTTTTAACCAATCACGAATTTTGTTGACAAAAATTGGATGATCCAAAAATAGCCAAGCTTCGTCTAAAATTAATAATGTCGGCTCACCTTGAAAATCTTTTTCTAAGCGATGGAATAAATAAGCCAACACAGGTGCAATGACAGAAGGCATATTCATTAAGTCTTCCATCTCAAAGCATACCCAAGGATTTTTTTGCAAATTATCTTCGTTAGCATCTAACAGCTGGCCAAATGGGCCTGCAATCGTGTAAGTATGCAAAGCTTGTCGCAGACTGTGGTCTTGCATGAGTGCAACTAATCCTGACAAAGTACGCTGATGTTTTGGCATCGTACTTAAACTTTGTAAAGCTTGCCATACCATGCGTTTAACATCAGGCGTAATTTCTATTTTTTCATTTTGGCAAAGCGCTAACACCCATTCCGCAGCCCAGCTTGCCTCATCCGCTTGATCAATATCAGCTAGCGGTTGAAAATGTAAACCTTTTTTACTGCCTAACTCATAAAACTTACCACCGACACCGTTGGTAGAAGCTAAAAAGCTACGACCTTTATCGAAAATAATTACCCGCGCGTTAGGATAACGCGTAAACTGTAAAGCGAAGAAATTCAAGAATACCGACTTGCCTGCGCCAGTTGGGCCAATCATCATATGATGACCTACATCACCGATATGCGATACAAACCGAAATGGCGTATTGCCATAAGTATAGGCATAAAATAAAGGTGAAGCGTCCAGATGCTCATCCTTCGCCTGCCCACTCCAAACAGCAGAAAAAGGAATTAAATGCGAGAGGTTTAGCGTATGCAATAAAGGCTTACGTACATTGGCATAAGCTTGACCTGGCAAAGATGAGAGCCAAGCTTCAACTGCATTGACACTCTCAAGGATCGTCGTAAAACCTAAGCCATTAATCGCACGCTCAATTTCTTTAATTTGCTCGTTGACAACAGTTTTATCAACATTTTTGACTGTTACAGTACAGGTGAAATAACCATAACTTACTGTATCGCGCGAAAGCAAATCTAAAGCTTCATCCACTTCTTTAGCTTTTTCTACGGCAGCATTATCTTGTAAAGCACTTTCTTGTTTGGTTAATACTTCTTGTAATAAATTAAATACACTCTTACGTTTAGCAAACCATCGTTGACGATGACGCTTTAATGTTTTTTCTGCTTCTAATTTATCTAGCGCAATATAACGCGTTACCCAGCGATAGCCAAAAGGCAAATAATTTAACCGATCCAAAATAGCGGGCGTGCTAGCGGCAGGAAAGCCAATAATCGTAATGGTTTTAAGATACTCATCGCCCAATAAAGGCTCTAAACCGCCAGTTAAAGGTGTGTCGCTGAGTAAAAAATCTAAATCAATTGGCACTTCCGGTACTTTAATCGGATGATTTCTATTTGAAACCGTACTATGCAAGTAACAAAGCGTTTCCTCATCACTTAAGAAGCTTGCTTCAAAACACTGCTCGTGCAAAATATTAAAAATACGTTCTGTTTGATCAATAAACTCTTGTAATGAAGCGGATTCCGCTTGCTGCAAATTCTCTGATTGCTGAATAAAATTACGCCAGAGTGATTTTTGTAACTGGGTATCAGGTAAGTATTGCAGAGTAAGAAAATATTGAGAATGAAAATTTAGTGAAGTATCTGTAAAACGCTTGTGGTGTTCTAAATCAATTAATAAACTGAGCTTATCGGGGAAATTAGCATCTGGCATCGTACAAACCAGGGGCTCACGACGTGCTTCGACATACACGGCCCAGCCAGCAGTCAAGCGGCGTAGCACATTGTTTAGTCGTGCCATTGCTGACGTCATTTGTTCTTCACTAGCTGATTCTAAATCTGGCCCACGGAAACGGCATGTGCGCTGCAAAGAACCATCTTTATTTAAGATAATACCTGGCGCGACAATGGCAGCCCAAGGCAACACATCTGCTAAACAGTTTGGATCTTTTTGAAACGCCCCTAGTTTGAACATCTACATTTCCCTTGGATAGTTAGCTTTTATCAAACATCGTAATAATTTTTTTGTTTTAAATGGCGCAACATGACAGAAAAAAAATTAGGATCTTTTTTAGTAAATATTACGCCGATGACGTGTAAAGCTATACAAACAGGTAATGCATAAAAACTCTGCAAGCCTAACACTAGAGCTGCGCAAAAAGTACCATTAAGAATAGCAAACTGACGCGGAACACCTGCAAGTAAAATTGGCGTTGTTAAAGACTGATAAACTTTAACCTGGTCTGTTTGTTTTGGCGCCGCCATTAACCCGACACTCCAAATAAGCTAGCCACTAAAGTTGCAGCAGAAAAAACAATTGATAAACCAAAAATAACTTGAAATAATCGCCTAACGCCGCTACCTGCTTCGCCAAATGCAATACCAAAACCGGCAATCACAATGGCAATTACCCCTAGGATTTTAGCAACAGGGCCAGTAAGCGATTCTAAAATTTTTTGTAATGGTCCCTCCCAAGGCAGAGAGTCATCAGCAAAAGCTGCGCCATTTAGTAAACAAAGTGAAAGGAAAAGGGTCATATTAAAATAAGACTGACGTAATTTCTGCAGCATGTGGATCTAATCCTTTGAGTTAGTACTACACCTATTTTACCTGAATTTTTAAAAAAAACACCTTAAATGTCTATAAGAAAATTATTCATCTTCCATTGGAATTTGCACAGGTAGCAAAGTCACGTCGTCCAACAAAGGATATTCCACCTTATCTAGCTCAGAAACATCAACCTCATAAGTTTTGAAAAAAGCTCCACCAGGCCCACGACGAATGACACGGATCGTATAATCCTCACCATCTACGGCAATAATACGGCAGTAGCCATAACGTTCATGCCAAGCATACATACCTGGCTGGAAAACCTTCTTAAAAAGATCAATAACATTATTATCTTCTGTCATGAACTTTCCTTATTAAAATAAAATATAAAAACCTAATAAAATCAAGAAGCCAGGAAAAATCCAGTGGTTATACTTTTGAACCTGCTGGGTATTTAAAAAACGATATACCACCAATGGCAAAAAGGAAAATACTATAGCCATAACCATAAAAGCGCTAGAAAATATAGTATAACCTAAATCACTATGATGGTAAGCCAGGATCGGGAAAAATAAAACAACATTATCAATTGAGCAACTTAGCTGAGTAAAAACATTAAGAGAAAGCTGGGATAAGAACTTCTGCTGCGCTTCTTGCCCATTGACAGGTTTTACTTCTTTGCTCATTCCATGGCATAAGAAAGCACTTGTGAAGCCATATACCCCCATCAATAGCGGAATCAAGCCCAGATAGTTCAGATATTGACTAGGAATCATCCTTTTTGACGCAATACTTAAAACTATTGTCAATGTCAGAATAACCATTGCTGCAATAAAATAGCCTAAAATGACAGCAAGTTTTTTAAACTTGCCTATAGCTAATAATGACACCTCTAAAATAAAGCTATCAATATTGGCTAAAAAATAAGCAGCCATTGTAAGATGCCATAATGCCATTTCTGTGGCCATTAGATTCTTCCATCAACCTTAAAGACTTATCAGAGCTTCAACTGGAAACTCAGCTAATAATGCCCTACCCTGCAACGACTCAATTTCCAAGGTAAATAAGCAACCACTTACCTCGGCCCCTATTCGCTTAATTAACTGGGTTGCAGCAAAAGCAGTTCCACCCGTTGCTAAGACATCGTCAACGAGCAATATTTTCTGCCCAGGCTGAATACTTCCATGCTGCAAGCTAAGATCCGTTTCACCATATTCTAATTTGCAATGAATTTCTTCTAACTTACCGGGCAATTTTCCAGGCTTACGAATCATAACAAAACCTCTTTGGCAATAAAAAGCAAGGATTGAGCCAAAAATAAAGCCGCGCGATTCAACACCTGCAATTAAGTCAAATTCTAGATCCTTTACGCGTGTAGCAAGGTCTTGGATAAGATGCGACAACACCTTTGCATCATAAAATAAAGGTGCTAAATCATAGAACAAAATACCAGGCTTTGGAAAATTTGGGTGGGTTTTAATATAATGGAGATATTCCATTAGGGTACCTAAAATTATTATGTTAAATATATTTCGCAAAAAAGACAAATCTGAGGACGATTCAAACCAAAACCAAGCGCGTGGAGGGTGGTTTTCGCGTTTAACTTCTGGCTTAAGCAAAACTCGTCACAAGTTATCTGAACAGGTTACCTCTTTATTTCTAGGCAAAAAAAGTATTGATGCTAATTTACTAGAAGAATTAGAAAATATTTTAATTGGCGCAGACCTTGGTGTAAGCACTACCCATCATATCTTAAACACTTTAACAGCAAAAATTGAACGCAAACAATTAAATGACCCTGAAGCCTTGTTTAATGCGTTAAAGGTGGAACTGACCGCCTTGCTAGAGCCCTGCCAAAAAACGTTTGAAACAGATACACATCAGCCTTTTGTGATGCTAATGGTAGGAATTAATGGCGCAGGTAAAACAACAACAATTGGCAAGCTAGCGCATCACTTCCAAACGAATGGCAAGCACGTAATGCTAGCCGCTGGAGATACCTTCAGAGCCGCCGCAGTTGAGCAGCTGCAAGCTTGGGGTGAACGTAACCAAATTCCTGTCATTGCACAAAGCACTGGAGCAGATAGTGCGAGTGTAATTTATGATGCTGTTCAAGCTGCAAAAGCACGTAATATTGATATTATTTTAGCGGATACCGCTGGCCGCCTGCATACCAAAAGCAATTTGATGGAAGAGTTAAAAAAAGTTAAGCGCGTCATTAATAAAGCTGAAGCCTCTGCTCCCCACGAAATCATTCTCGTGCTCGATGCAAGTATTGGGCAGAATGCTTTAAACCAAGTGAAAGAATTTCATGATGCGGTTGGTTTGAGTGCGTTAGTGATTACAAAATTAGATGGAACGGCCAAAGGGGGAATTGTCTTTGCAATTGCTGAGCAATTTAAAATACCCATCGCTTTTATTGGCGTAGGCGAAAGCATTGAAGACTTGCAGGTATTTAACCCCAAAGCTTTTGTGGATGCGCTGTTTGGCGAATAACATCTTTTAATAAATCCATTCCTTCGCCTGTTAACGCCGAACAATTAACCCGCGCAACAACTTTTGCGTCAGGGTTTTGTTCTATAACAAGTTTTGGCGCCAAAACTTCAATGCAATCAATTTTGTTATAAACTTCAATGATTGGCACATGTGTCGCGCCAATATCTTGTAGTACTTTATAAACTTCTTCGATTTGTTCGCGATAATGCGGCGAAGAGGCATCAATGACATGAAGCAACAAATACGCCTTGCTCACCTCTTCTAAGGTTGCTCGAAAAGCGTCAACCAATTCGTGAGGTAAATCACGAATAAAACCTACGGTATCTGCGAGCACGATATATTCTTGATGAGCCAACCAGACCCGGCGTAAAGTTGGATCTAAGGTCGCAAATAGCTGATTTTGCGCATAGACGTTAGCGCGCGTCAAGCGATTAAATAGCGTTGATTTCCCCGCATTGGTATAACCGACCAGCGACACCACAGGCGTTTCAGACGCTTGACGCATCTTGCCACTTTGCTCACGCTGACGCCGAACATTTTCTAAACGCGATTTGATTTTTTTGACACGGTCACGGACTAAACGGCGGTCAGTCTCCAGCTGAGTTTCACCTGGCCCCCGTAAACCAATCCCCCCTTTTTGACGCTCTAAGTGAGTCCAGCCACGCACTAATCGAGAGGATAAATATTCTAACTGCGCAAGTTCAACCTGCAACTTACCTTCATAAGTCCGAGCACGTTTTGCGAAAATATCGAGAATTAAACCAATGCGGTCAACAACGCGCGCGCGCCAAGCAGACTCTAAATTTCTTTGCTGAGAGGGTGTTAAGGAAGCATTAATTAAAACCAGGCCTGCCTGATGTACTTGTAGCAACTGTTTAATTTCTTCGACTTTACCTGTGCCCATGCAATATTTAGGGTCAAGCTTATAGCGCTTCACAACTAAGGAAGAAACAGGTTCAGCACCAGCGGAAACCGCTAGTTCAGTAAATTCTTGCAAAGCATCTTCTGCGGCATATTGCCCAAGATCAATGTGAACAAGGATTGCTTTTTCTGGGGAGGTAGAATGGTCAAGCATGCTAAAGGAGTTTTACCCGCGGTTAAGGCCGCGGGTTATATAAATTTGCAAAGCAAATTTATTATTCAACATGAAGATCTAATTTAATACTGTGAGTAGGAACCACAGTTGAAATCGCATGTTTATAAACCATTTGACTGATTGTATTTTTTAGCAAAATAACTTCATCGTCAAATGCTTCGATTTGTCCTTGTAACTTAATTCCATTTACTAAATAAATGGCAACAGGTACGTTATGTTCTTTAAGGGCATCCAAAAATGGTGGTTGCAAATGTTGTTGAGCCACAGCTTTCTCCTTTATAGATTATTTTGGCTGTTTTATCCAGTTCCAAATTTTATTGTACTCTAATTTTGCAAAAAAACAAAATTATTTATCGTCAGCTTTGTGACTTGTGCCTGAAACAGCCGATTCTGACACATTTTTCTTAGGCTTATCTTTAAAGTCCGTGACATACCAACCACTTCCTTTTAACTGAAAACCACTTGCTGAGATTAAGCGATTTAAACTTTCTTGATGACATTCAGGGCAAACTTTTAATTTTTCATCAGAAATTTTTTGCATTACTTCAAAATGATGGCAACAAGACTTGCATTCGTATTCATAGATTGGCATAGTAAGACTTCCATTTTATGCTTAAGCTTCAAACTTCTAATAAATCAAGTTAGCAATGCTAATTTTTCAGAAGTTTGAAAGCCGTGAGTATATAATTATTTTAAATATGGAGTTTGAAAAAGCGTTTTTCAAGCCTGTTATTTTATAGAGAGATTAAGATGAGCTTTACAAGCGTAATGAAAGAAAAATATCCGCCTGGACTTTTAGCGCTATGCGCCATGCAAGCAACCTCCATGGTTGGTTTTATGCTAATTTTCAGCATGTCCACCTTGTATATGACCCATGTACTGGGTTTTAGTGATAAAAATGCTGTTACTCTTTTTGCTGCTTTTGGCGCAATCGTTTATGGCTTACCACTCTTTGGTGGTTTCTTAGGCGATAAATACTTAGGTTATAAATTCTCAGTTTTAGTAAGCACTATTCTCTGCGGTATCGGGCTCTTACTTATTAGCATTCCCAAGCCTTTTTTCTTTATTATAGGCTTAGCTTGCTTTTCAATTTCCACTTGTGTCCAAGTCCCCAACACTTATTGCTTAGTAGGAAATTTATACGATAAGCAAGATGAACGACGTCATGGCGGCTTTACCCTTGCCTATGTTGCCATGAATATTGGCGCTTTTGCCGCAACTTTTGGCTCTGGCTTTCTCAGCACGCACGCTGGTTATTCCACAACTTTTATTATTGGCGCTGTCATCATGTTTTCAACTTTAATTGCTTTTTTCTTGGCAAATAAATATTTTGATGATGGCTTTCGTTCAGGCGACAACACCTCGACGAAAATTATTCATGATAAAAAATCACGTATCAAAGGATTATTATTATATTTTCTTGCAATCCCTGTTTGCGCGTTAGGTTTTCACCATCCCGATGTATGTAACAATTTAATTTTGATTGTTGCTGTATTAGCGGCTATCTATATCTTTGTTATAGGCTTTCAATATGACCCTGCACAGCGTAAGAAACTCTATGTTTTTCTTGCGCTAACAACAGTCAGCATCGGCTGGGGAGTCTTATACATGATGGCCCCCACGGTATTAACTTTATTTGCTGAACGAAATGTTGACCGGCACTTTTTAGGCTTGCTCATTCCCCCATCCAGTGTACTTAGCTTAAATCCTCTTTTTATCATCATTTGTGGCCCTATGCTTAGTTACCTATGGTTGCTGTTATCCCATAAAAAACGCAACCCATCAGGTGCTTTTAAACTCTCCTTTGGGGTTATTTTAATGGGAATTGGTTTTATACTCCTTGTCCCCGCAATTCTTTCCGCCAATAATTTAGGGCTCACCGCCTTCTTTTGGATCATTATTAGCTATTTTTTCCAAACACTGGGCGAATTATTTGTTAATCCTGTTGGATATGCGCTCGCAGGAACGCTTTCCCCTCCCGGCCGTGATGGGTTCTTAATGGGCTTTTTCCAACTTGGTAGCGGTGCCGCCAGCGTTCTTATGGGTTACCTTGCAAGTGAAGCAAACCAGCTAGAAGGCATTAAAGCGCCCCTACAAACCAATAACATGTACATGCATGCATTTTGGCATTATGGGTTATATAGCATTATTCTGGGTGTCATTGCGCTTATTTTCGTACCTTACTTTAGCAAAATCATTCGCAGCACAGGCAGTAACATTTAGTTAGTGTAGTGCGTGCGCGGACAGGATTGTTTTTCCGCACACGCACTGCTTGGAGAGGCTAAAGATGAAGAAGAAATTAGCTATATGGGTATAGATTGTGAAAGTGCCGCAGGCTTATTGATTTAACAATTCGCGGATAAAAAATTAATCAAACCTTTCCATACGGCGCTTTTTCCGTTGCCCTATCCATCCAGCTTTAGAGAATATGATTATTAACCCAATTGCAATTATTAACATAATCGCTAAAGCCATTGGATAGCCATAAACCCAATGCAATTCTGGCATATTCCAATGAGAAACACTGTAATCGAAGTTCATTCCCCATAGCCCTGCTAAAAAACTTAAAGGCAAGAACACCGCAGAAAAAATGGTGAGAACCTTCATCACTTGGTTAATCTGATTAGAGTTACTGGAAAAGTAAATGTCAATTAAACCACTATAGTGATCAATATAGGAATCCATCAAATTGAGGATTTCACCAGATCTTGCAACACAATGCTGAAAACCTGAAAGCGCATCTTTTCGGATTAAACAATCCGTATCGGACAAGTCATCGATGAAGTTTAACTGCGACAAGATATCGTACTGCAACCAAATATCACGTTTTAATGCAGTTAACTTTGCTCTCTGCTGAATAAAGGTTGCCATATCAAAGCTGTTTGGATAGACGACTAAATTGTCTTCAATTTCACTAATCCCATCACCCGTGTGACGCACAACCCGAAGATAACTATCCACACTCGATAGAAGCAGATGATAGAGCAGAAAATCAGGACCCTTTTGGCGAATTAAAAAATCACGATGCCCCAAATTCATGGTCACTTTTTCAATGTTTGAATCTAACTCCTCATGAAAGGATAAAAGGAATCTTTCTCCAAGAAAATAAGTTGATTGATGTTTTTCATATTCTAAGTCGTAAAAAGCAACATGGCTTAGCTTAATTAGCCGATTAGAAAAATAAGTCAAATGTGTTTCATGAGTATGATCAAAAAGATGATCAAGCTGTAATTTGGCAATATTAAAAATAGTTAGCAACGGTTGAATGGCAGCAACATCAAAGCTGCCAACAACTCGCACCCAAACCGAGGGATATTTTTTTAATAAATCAGTTATGCTACTAAAATCACCGTGAAGATCTGAGCAAAATAATTCTTCATGGTTATAGGCATAAACAGAAATTAGCGGAGAGTTTTGTACTCCTGTACTTGCTGTTGTCGCTTGAACGCTTTCACTCATGCTTCGCTCCTTAATTGCGTAATGGCTTTCCTGTTTCTAACATTTGTTTTACTCGAGCTTGCGTTTTGGGGTTCTGCAATAGCTCCATAAAATAATCCACTTCCATTTTTAAGTACCAGGCTTCATCAACAACACTACCAGCTTCAATCATACCACCACAAAGAATAGTCGCAATTTTCATCGCAATATTAAAGTCATACTCAGAAATAAATTGACCTTTCAACATATTCACAAGCATCATTTCAAAGTCAGCGATACCAGGCTTACCAATAACTGGAATACGTGCTGGCATGGGTGGACGGTAACCTGTTGCCGCCATTGCAGAAGCTTGCTGAAGCGCAACATAGAGAACTTCGTAGGGATTCATCACAATAATATCTGACGCTCGCAGATAACCTCGTGACTTAGCATCCATCGCGCTACTAGAAACTTCACCCATCGCGATTTGTTTAAAATAAGCCACCATATCACGGTAAGGGTTATCGCCGCGCGCTTCTTGGAATGCTCTTAATGCAAATTCTTTACAGCCCGCACCCGCTGGTAATAAACCTACGCCCACTTCAACTAAACCAATATACGATTCAAAGGCTGCAACCACACGATCGCAGTGCAATAAAAATTCACATGAACCTCCCAGCACCATACCTTTTACCGCTGCAACCACTGGGATGGTCGCAAAACGTAAAGCTTGGGATGCGCGCTGGAATTTTTCCACCACGGGACGAACAGCATCAGGACCAAATTTTGTAAACGTTTCGCCCACTTGTTTAAGGTTAGCGCCATAGCTAAAGTGGTCCCCTTGTCTTTGCCAAATCACTAATGCTTTAGCTTTTTCTTCGGCAATTTTGACTGCCGCTAAAACGCCATCAAGCACATCATCCCCAATCGTATTATTTTTACTTTTGAAACTTAAAATACCCACTTGTTGATCTAATGTCCAAAGCCGAACGACCTCAGTCTCATACCAAGTTTCCCCTTCATTGAAGCTTTCATCTAAAACTGGCGCAGGAAATAATTGACGCGCATAAACAGGCAGTTTAGAACGACCAACGAAAGTATTTTGCTCTGGATCATAAGCTACATTGGTTTGGTAAACCGCTTTTACCTGGTCAAGCCAATTGGGTAAAGCGACTTTCACTAAAGCTTTTCCTTGGGTAATATCTTCTTTCACAAAAGCTAATATGTCAGAAAAACCGGCTAACTGCCATAACTCAAATGGGCCTTCACGCCAACCGAACCCCCAGCGCATAGCCAAATCAAGGTCTCGCACATTATGTGCAATATCAGCCACATGATAAGCACAATAATAAAATAAATCACTTAAAGATAACCATAAAAACTGTGCTTGTGGGTGAGTTGATTCACGCAATTTTTTTAAACGTTGGTTTGGATCTTTAATTTTTAAAATTGCTAATACTTCTGCATCGGCTTGTTGGCTCGCCTCACGATAAGATTTTGTTGCTAAATCGTAAACTTGAATGTTCTTGCCAACTTTTTGATAAATACCAGCACCCGATTTTTGGCCAAGCTTACCTTGAGCAATTAAATCTTTTAAAAATTCTGGCACTTGATAATAAGGATGCCAAGGATCATCTTTTAATTGATCTGTCATGGTTTGAATCACGTGCCCAAGAACATCAATACCTACCACATCCAGCGTTCTAAAAAGCGCGCTTTTAGCACGACCAAAATCTTTACCTGACAACTGGTCAACAACTTCAAAAGGAATTTGCATTTCAACCGCACGATGCATCATTGCTAAAATAGAAAATACGCCAATGCGGTTAGCAATAAAATTAGGCGTATCTTTTGCGCGAATGACGCCTTTGCCAAGCGCTGAAGTTAAGAAAGTTTCTAGCTGATCCATAATCGCTGGATTGGTGGTCAAATGAGGCGTAATTTCAACTAATGTCATGTAACGAGGCGGATTAAAAAAATGTACACCACAGAAGTTAGGCTTTAAACTATTTGGCAAAACACTCGCTAGCGTCTCAATACTTAAGCCAGAAGTGTTGCTACCCACAATGGCATCCGCATGGATAAAGGGGGCGATTTTTTGGTAAAGGGATTCTTTAATATCAATACGTTCAGCAACAGCTTCGATAATAAAATCACAATCGCTGAGTTTTGTTAAATCATCATGATAGTTTGCAGGGATAATAAAGTCTGCAATACTGGGAACACCTAACGGTGTAGGTTTTAGCTTTTTTAAATTCGCAATCGCTTTTAATACAATACTATTGGCGTCGCCTTCTTTTGCTGGCAAATCAAATAGCAAAGTCGGAATTCCTGCATTCACCAAATGAGCGGCGATTTGCGCTCCCATGACCCCAGCACCTAATACAGCTGCTTTACGTATAAACATAAAAAATTTTCCTTAGCTTAACCGCGCACTTACGCTTGCGGCCCTGATGGTTATTTAATTATCGCTTTAATAGTTTATCTTTTTCGTGACGCGCACAAGCTAAATCAATCAACGATTCAATTAAAGTAGTATATGGCAAGCCTGCTGCTTCCCACAGCATAGGATACATACTAATAGAAGTAAAACCTGGAAAGGTATTAATTTCATTTAAATAAACTTTTTCATCTTCGGTAACGAAAAAATCAACTCGGGATAAATCCGCGCACTCTAAAACCTGGTAAGCTTTAATCGCAAGCGCACGGATTTTATCGGAAAGCTCAGAAGAAATTTTCGCGGGAATTTCTAGCGTAGCACCCTTTTCATCAAGATACTTGGCTTCATAAGAATAAAAATCGTGATGCAGAATAATTTCACCAACAACAGACGCTTTAGGGTTTTCATTACCTAATACTGCGCATTCCATTTCGCGTCCTTTAATGGCTTCTTCAATAATGATTTTACGGTCATGCAAAAAAGCTTCTCTTAATGCCGAGTCAAATTCTTCACGTGAAGAAACTTTTGATACGCCTATAGAAGAGCCTAAATTACAAGGTTTTACGAAAAAAGGTAAACCCAAAGCTTCTACAACTGCGTCAAAATCAACCTTTTGATAATCGCGAAAGGTAAGAAACTTTGCTTGACAGACGCCAGCATCACGTAAAAGACGCTTCATGACATCTTTATCCATGCTCACAGCAGAGCCTAAGACATCACTGCCGACAAAAGGCAACCCCATTAAACGCAATAAACCTTGCATTGAACCATCTTCACCATTAGGTCCATGTAATACAGGAATTACCATATCAATTTTCGAAATTGCTAATGCTTGAGATGGCGCACGAATCAAATCCTGTGTATCACCAACATTTAATACCAAATCTTGGATATCCTTGGGTTTTGATTCCACTCGTGTCATGCCCTGGTGCTCAAGCAAGGCTTTAGGATTAAGCTTATGCCAACGGCCTGATAAGTCTATACCCACAATACTTACATCATATTTTTCAGGATTAATTGCTTTATACACATTGGCAGCGGACCGTAAAGAAACTTCATGCTCTGAAGATTGGCCACCACATAAAATTAACAAATGCTTTTTTGATGTCATAAAAATAATTTCTTAGTAACTCCATTAACCAGCTTTTCACAGCTGCCAAGATAAATACCAAGGTGGACACTTGCCTCGTACTTCTGTCCACCTTGCCTCCAAAATTAAGTTAATTAACCATGAACTCTTGGGTCAAGTTCGCCTTTTTTGTAACGTTTATACATATCTTCCATTAAAAGGGGTTTAATTTTTGAAGCTTGTCCAGCAGTGCCAAACGCTTTATAACGCTCAATGCAAATATCTTTCATCGCATCTTGCGCAACGCCTAAATATTTCCTAGGATCAAATTCTTTTGGATGCTCAGCTAAAAAGCGACGGATTGCCCCTGTTGAAGCCATGCGTAAATCGGTATCAATATTAATTTTACGTACGCCATACTTAATTGCTTCTTGAATTTCTTCTACGGGCACACCATAAGTTTGGCCAAGCTGACCACCGTATTGGTCAATAATTTTTAACCAGTCTTGAGGAACACTTGAAGAACCATGCATCACTAAATGGGTGTCAGGAATACGCTTATGAATTTCTTTAATTCGATCAATAGCAAGAATATCGCCTGTTGGTGGACGGCTAAATTTATAAGCACCATGGCTGGTTCCAATCGCAATCGCAAGGGCATCAACTTTAGTTTCTGCAACAAACCTTGCTGCTTCTTCAGGGTCCGTCAACAGTTGGCTATGTGACAAATGACCATCAGCACCAACGCCATCTTCTTTACCGGCCGTACCGGTTTCTAAAGACCCTAAACAGCCTAATTCACCTTCTACAGAAACGCCACATGCATGCGCCATTTCTACCGTACGTCGCGTGACTTCTACGTTATATTCATAAGATGCTGGCGTTTTCTGATCCTCTTTTAAAGAACCATCCATCATCACGGAAGTAAAACCCAACTGAATGGAGCGCTGGCAAACATCGGGTGAGGCACCATGGTCTTGGTGCATACAAATAGGAATATGCGGAAACTCTTCGCTAGCTGCAATGATTAAATATTTTAAAAACATAGGGCCAGCATACTTTCTTGCTCCTGCGGAAGCTTGTACAATCACAGGGCTATTCGTTTCATGAGCCGCTTCCATGATGGCGCGCATTTGTTCTAAATTATTAACGTTAAAAGCAGGAATGCCATAACCATGTTCTGCCGCATGGTCAAGCAATTGACGAAGTGTAATAAGCATGAGTTTTCCTTAAAATCATCCCGTTGCTAAATGCGCTGGGTTTAAATTTATTTAAATTGATAAACTTCTGCTATTATACTGCAACGCTAATTTGGTTCAACTATAATTAAATTGAATAAATCTTATGAGCCTCTTGACAAAACTTCGAACCATCGCCTCATTTTGTGTAGAAAAAGTCCGCGGTACTAGAAATTCCGCAGCCAATATACCGCTGCAGCAATTGCAGCAACCTTTACTCACTGTTACAGATGCTACGCCCACCTCCCAATTGCCGATTCCTGTGCCAACTCAAACACCAAGCTTGAGCGAGCGCTTTTGGAATTCGAGTATTTTGGATGCCATGAGTAAATGGACGAATCCGATTAGCTCATCACTAAAAAAGTTTTTTATTGTCTTGAATCTTTCTGGCGCTTTATTCGTGCAATTTGGCGCTCGTACAACTTACGATTTTATCGCGCCTTATTTAAATGTGACTTTAATGGGTTTAGCCACCACGTTAATGCTTATAAAATACGCACTTATTTGCCACGGACGTTCAATAAAATATACCGATATCCCCAGCGAAGCAGGTGAGAACTTACTAAACAATTTTTTACTTTGGGATTATTTAGGCGCCAACAAAATCGCTATTGGCTGGACAGGCCTTCCGCTCATTGTTGCAACTAGTTTTGGCGAAGAAAGCAATAAAAATATCCATAATCATGGTTTGCCTTTTACGCAAAATGTTTCGCAAGACAAATCTAATTCTAAGTTACATCGCTATTGCAATATCTGCTTGCGTATCGGACAGCGCATACTTCAAATGATTTCAGTATATTTGAATGCTTTTGTTTCGCTCTCCCGCCTTATTTCTTTTTTATCAGAAACTTCTCCAGAAACTGAACAGCCACTACTGGCTAGCTTTCGCTGGGGGGTTAGTGCCAGCTGGGCGGGTCTAGTATTACTTACCTTTTTCTTACTTGCTCGTGCTATTTTAAATAATCCACATGGCACACGCATACAAAACAGTTTTTTATTTAAACTATCAAGCGCTCTTACTTTTTTAAATGTCTTTAAAAATATTTTTTGGACAAACTTTTCTGCTATCGGTTTTTTTACCACCGCTTGCGCTGACTTAGCAAGAAAAGCACCTTTTGTCGTTGGAGTTAACCCGCTCACCTTAGTGTATAGTTTAATCTCCTTCACCTTTGGATTTTTTAGTGCGAGAGAGGCTGTCCAATTACATAAGCAGCGACATATCGATATTCAAGAAATAACCGATGAAAATCTGCTGGTGCAGCAAAGATCTGAACCAAGTTCATGTGGTACTTTCGCGCACTCGCTGGCCGTTACTTTTACCGGAGAACGAAAAAGAGTTACGCAACATCAAGATCAAGATCAAGATCAAGAATCAGGCCACGCAATGGACAGATTAGAAATTACTCCGAGGGTTTAACGGATAAGAGATATAAACGGCGATAATCAGCACGTAGTACCGTAAAGGTAAAATCACCTAAATGAAATACTTCACCTTTTCTTGGTACTCGATGAGCCTGAGCCATTAAAAATCCTCCAATTGTATTTGCTGCAGACTGCTCAGGGTATTGTGTCGCAAAATACTCATTAAACTCATGTAAAGGCATCATGGCTTTAACCACAAAAGAGCCATCTGCCTGTGGTTTGACGGTATAGCCTTGGTCTTCTTCCGTATCAGATTCGTCCGCAATATCGCCTACAATTTGTTCAAGAATATCTTCAATTGTCACCAAGCCCACCACACTACCATATTCATCTACTGCAACAGCCATATGCTGGCTAGTTTGGCGAAATGCTTGCAATAAGCTTTCCAAACGCTTAGTCTCTGGGACCACCATAACAGTACGTACATAATCTTCAAAATCAAAATTAGTCATTTTGCTAGGATCAACTAACAAAGGCAGCAAATCTTTGGCTAATAAAACACCAATAACGTGCTCATATTTTGCATCAAAAACAGGAAAACGTGAGTGCCCAGACTCAGTTACTCTCGCAATAAAATCTTCCGGTTTTTCAGTCACACAAAGCGAAGTCATCTGGGTGCGAGGAACAAGAATTTGCGAAACCGTCAGCTCAGAAACTTCCAATACGCCTTCCAGCATCATCAAAGCATTAGCATCAACAACGCCTTCTTTGCAAACTTCACGCAACAGTTCAATTAACTCTGCAGTACTTTCTGGCACACGGTTAAACCAGTGTTGCACTTTTTCAAACCAAGTCTTATCTTCACTCATAAGGATTTTTGATCCCTAATTTACTTAAAATTTTTATCTCTAGCGCTTCCATAATCATAGCATCAGATGCTTTAATATGGTCGTATTTAAGCAGATGCAAACAACCATGAATTAAAATATGCGCAAGATGGTCTTGGAACTTTTTATCTTGCTCCTGGGCCTCTTTAGCAATAACCTCTTCACATAATACTAGATTGCCTAAAAATATTTTTCCTTTAGGTAATGGAATCGCCTCTTCAAAGGATAATACATTCGTCGGATAATTTTTTTTCCGGTATTGCTGATTCAAAGCCTTTATCGTATCTGCATCAACAAAGTCGACATGTAAACTAATATCTTTATTATCAGCATTAGGTGCATGATCGGTTTCAGCTGAATCTAAGGCTAACTTTATCCAGCTTTTCATCAAAGCTTTTGTTGGCAAGCACCGCTTTTTCAATGAAGAAAGAATATTGATTTTTATCATGAAAAAAATTGGCTCCATCCAACCGAAGGATCAGCAACTGCTAAAAAATAAGGATTCTGATACGTTTCGCGCAAACCATAAACCAGTGGTTTGCCATTTAAATCCATGACACAGCCACCAGCGGCCTCAACAATACATTGACCTGCGGCCGTGTCCCACTCGGAAGTAAAACCTAACCTCGGATAAAGATCAACTAAACCTTCTGCCAATAAACAAAATTTCAATGAGCTGCCACGCAGTAATAATTCAGCTTGAGAATAATGAGAGCTAATTTTTTCAATTGCATTAACACCATGACGGCGACTAGCCATGACTCGAACTGCTTGGTGCGAATCTAAAGCAACAGCATGAATTTCCTCGACCCCTGTCGTTGTTTTTTTCCAAGCGCCAGAATGCTCGCTAGCATAATAAACAGTACCACTAACAGGAACGCCAACAACCCCTAACACGGGACGATGGGCATCAATTAAAGCAATATTAACGGTGAAATCACCATTTTTTGCTAAAAATTCTTTCGTGCCATCAATAGGATCTACCAACCAAAAGCGCTGCCAATTTTGACGTTCAGCAAAAGATACATCACAAGATTCTTCAGAAATAATAGGGATATCAGGTGTAAGACTTTTTAATGTCTCCAGAATCATTTGATTAGCAAGATCATCTGCTTTAGTAAAGGGGGAGCCATCATCCTTAAGCAATAATAATGATTCATCTTGAGAACGGTAAAGCGGTAAAATAGCTTTACCCACTCGCTCAACCAGTGCAATGATTTGAGATAATAACTCAGCCATGATTTTTTAAAAACTCCAAGGCCAAAAATAGTGCAGCAATACAACGACCTTCAGTAAAATCTTCACGCTCAAGCAAGGTATCAATTTTAGCAATCGGCCACTCTACTACTTCCAAAGGCTCTGGCTCATCTCCCTCTTGCTTTTCAGGGTATAAATCTTGCGCCAGTACACAATGCATGCGAGATTTCATATAACCTGGAATAGCAGTCATGAGTTTCATATAAGTTAGCTTACGCGCGCCAAACCCAACTTCTTCCATCATTTCGCGATTGGCAGCTTCGCAAGGATCTTCTCCAGGCTCCATAATACCCTTAGGAAAACCTAACTCATAACGTTCTACACCAACACTGTATTCTCGAATTAATAAAAGCGTATCTTGATTCAAGACTGGAACAGCAAGCACAGCCGCGTCACCGCGCGTACGCACATACTCGTGCGTCCTTTTGATGCCATTGCTGAATTCCAAGTCTGCTTGCTCAATAGTAAAAATGTTGCCTTTAGCAGCAACACGACGCTCAAGAATTTTTGGCAGTATTTTAGTCATAGACCCGCCCCTTATTTTTTCCCTTCTCAGCAAGAGAGAGGAAAATACTAGAACTGCGTACCAAAGTTAAAGTTAAACCATTGCTTCTTATCATCCTTACGCGCATTCAAAGGGTCAGCAAAGCTAAAGTCAATCATTCCAACAATTGGAACACGCCATTCAACATCTAAACCAGTAGAATATCTTACAGGACCGGCATGCGCATCCGAAGAGCCGCCCGTAATCGCTGTTGCTGCATGGGTGTTATAAACGTTACCAGCATCCACAAACCAGGAAGTCCTTAAACGGTCAGGGCTAATGAAGTTCGGGAAGATAACAGCAACTGAGCCATTAACAGCCATGTTGCCCCCTAATGAGTTACCTAATGAGTCAACAGGACCTAAGCTGTTATTTTCAAAGCCTCGCACGACGGCATTCGTCTGCGCACCACCGGCATAGTAGTTTTGGAAGAAAGGCAAGTTTTGCGTGCCACCAAAACCATTACCATAATTAACGCCCCCAAGTGCACTGAAGATAAAATCTTTCACGATCGGATGATACCAATGCGTGTTATAACCTAGTTTATAGTATTTTAATTTATGCTCGCCTAACGGTAAGGAAAGCTGGCTAGTTGCCCCTTGTGTTAGACCATCTGTTGGGAAATTCGCGCGATCTAACCCATTGCGGTTCCAACCAAGATTCAACAACGCTTGATCGAAAATCAAATTCGAGGTTGAAGGCACATTATATTGATTAAAGAAATCTAAAACCTGCAAAGATGGTGCTGAACCAACACCAATTTTACTGTTTTCATAACCATAACCAAACGTGATTTGATCATTTTTTTCAGAAATAGGCACACCATAATTTACTGCAGCACCAAAATTTTGATAAGAGTAATTTGCAATATTTACTGCACCTGGATCAAAGCGTTGCGCGTAAACATTGACGCTGCGCGAAATGCCATCAAATGTATAGTAAGGATTGAAATAAGTAATGTTATAAGATGTTACATAAGGCTGTTTATTAAAAGATAAACTTAATGCCTTACCGGTTCCTAATAAGTTATAGTTATTTAATGACGCACCAAAACCCCAACCGTTAGTACCATAGCTTACTTGACCCACAGCGGTTGCAGGAGGAGATTCTGTAATAGTGTAATGCAAGTCAACTTGATCAGGCTTACCAGGCACTGGCACGACATCAGATTTTGCATCTTGAATATATTGGCCTAAGTTTTTGATACGTCGTTCCGTTTCTTTAATAGCGCTCGTAGAGGACAAGGAGCCTTCTAGCTGGCGCGCTTCACGGCGTAGCACAATATCTGAGGTTTGGTTGTTTCCGGTAAAGATAATGCGATGTACATAAACACGCTTGCCCGGGTCTACAAACAGACTGAGAGCAACCGTTTTATTTTGCTCGTCAATTGTTGGTGTCACGGTAATATTTGCAAAAGCATAACCTTTATCCCCTAGTGCATCGGTCATAGCTTTTTGGGTTGCGGTTAATTTTGCTTTGGAAAAAATATCACCTGATTTCAGCTTAAGCATTTTTTCAAAATCAGTAAGCGGCAAAATGGTATTGCCAAGAATTTTTATTGCGCTTACTTTGTATTGGTCGCCTTCAGTTACCTTGAACGTAACATAAATTGCATCACGCTTAGGTGATAATGCCGCTTGAGCGGAATCGACTCTTGCATGTAAATAACCATGGTCTTGATAAAAATCAACCAGCTTATTAGCAGAACTATCTAATTTCTCGCTTGAATATTCGTCTTCTTTGGTAAAGAAACTGACAATATTCGTCGTCGCAATATCTAATTGTTTAATTAACTCACGCTCACTGAAAACATGATTACCCACAATCTGGATTTGCTCAATTTTTGCAACGCGACCCTCGGAAACATTAATTAGAATGGTAACCCGGCCTTGTTTATCTGCTTCAGAAATTTTCGTGGTAACCTTCGCGTTATACCGCCCCATAGAATAATATTGCTGTTGCAAACTATCCACAAATTTATCTAAAGAGGCTGCATCGTACTCTAGGCCTTCTTGTAAACCTGCATTTTTCATTACTTCTTGAATCTTATCTTTTGGAATAAGTTCATAACCAGAAATTTTAATACTGCCAATCACTGGACGCTCTTTCACATCAATCACTAAAGTTGAGCCATCTCGGTGAACAGAAACATCTGTAAAAAAACTAGTTTTATACAAGTCTTTAATTAATTCTGAAGATTTTGCCATATCAAAAGACTGGCCAACAGAGACAGGGAGATAACTTAAAGCCGTTTGCTCAGTAACACGCTGTAAGCCATGGAAAATAATTTTTTGTACAGTAAATGTATCAGCCAAAGCACCAGAACTTGCACCTAAGCTAGAAATAACAACAATAGGAGTAATGAAGCGTTTAAACATGCGTCTGTCTCGTGATTACAGGAATTATTAAGCCTACTATTATATCATGGATCCCAAGAACTTATATGCTATAAAAAGTAGCAGATTTAAGAATGGCAACTGCATTTACCCTAAACCTCTAACTCTTGAACAAATTGCAAATGATGAGGGACTTCTAATACTGAAATTGCCGGCGGAAACATTCTCAACACAAACTCGCCTGGCTCACTAAGTTTTAAGGTAATATCTCGAGGAGAATCTGAATCAAACACCAGGAGTGGCTCTGGCCGGTTAACCTTTAGGTAAACTTCATAGCTGGAAGACACTTGAATTAAAGCACTATTTTGTTCGCTACTAGGGTCACCCAGATAAAAGACTGTCTCCGCCTTAACCCCATATTTACTCTCTATTTTAGAATAATAATATCGGGGTAAAAAATTTTCTTGGCTCGATGAACATAGTTGTGGAAATTTAGTTTGTAAGCTTTCACAAGCCACCGTACCTATAGGTTCGACAAGTTCTAATGCTGCCCACAACAACTCATTATCATGTGTTAACTGGCTTTTTATATATGCTAAACGGGAATCCTGAGGGAGTTTTATCGTGCATTCTCCATTGACGATTGCCCGCCCTTGCCCTAAAACCCGATTAAGATAAGATCGTGTATTATCAGCGTGTGAAAGCTGATCTATCATCAAGGCAAAAAAATCATCGTTTAATTGTGATAAAAATGAAAAATCTGAGAGAGAAGTTGTTTCAGCAAACAATGAATGATGGGATCCTAGTAGCCCAGGCAATATTTCTTTAAAACTGTCCATTTCCGATAACTCTGAGCTGTTATCCATACATAATGCCAATGGTAACTTCGGGGCAAACATCTTGTGAAGGTATAAAAAAATGCCATGGTCTGAAACTTTAGATTCCGTCTCACTTAGATTAACCCCTAAACTTTGCCAAGCCGTACGAAATATACGGGCTTTACCAAAAAAAGGATGACATGGAGCCAAGCGTGCTAAAGTAGGCTCAGACAAATGCGCTAATACTTCTATTATTTTTGCTCGCATAAAAAGCCCCTAAAACGTATCTAGGTAGCTCCATTCTAACCAACCACAAGCAAAATAACAAATATCTTATTTATTATAAAATATAAAAAGATTACAAAATAAGACCACAACAAGCCTTCCTACTATTGGCATGCTTTCATTTTACTAACGGCAAGCCTAGCCGCTTGATCCACCAATTCATTTTCTCGATGGCCGTTATGCCCTTTTACCCAATGCCAATGAATTTGATGCGATTGAATCGCTTCATCAAGTTGCCGCCATAAATCTTCATTTTTAACCGGTTCTTTATTAGAAGTTTTCCAACCACGTTTTTTCCAATTATGAATCCATTGCGTAATGCCCTGGCGAACGTATTCAGAGTCAGTGGTAAAGTGAATTTCACAAGGCTCTTTAATGCTTTTTAGCGCTTCAATAGCGGCCATTAGTTCCATACGATTATTGGTGGTTAATGTCTCGCAACCGGAAATTATTTTCTCATGTCCTTGATAACGCAATAGTGCCGCCCATCCGCCAGGACCAGGATTACCAGAACAAGCACCATCGGTAAAAATTTCTATCTGTTTCATAAAAGGTCTCTGTTTTACGGAGAAAGCCCACAACCTCACAAAAGCCAGGTGTATAATATACAAAAAACCCAGGATTATACCATTTATGTCTGAAAATATTTCTTGTATCAAAACTTTTTTATTAGACTTCCAGCAACGATTTTGCCATACAATGGCCAACATCGATGGCAAAGAAACATTCTTGCAAGATAGTTGGCAGCGAGAATCCACCAGCGTTTTACAAGGCAACGGCATTAGCTGTGTATTAGAAAACGGCGCTGTATTTGAAAAAGCAGGCGCAAATTTCTCTTGTGTGTCAGGCAAAACTTTACCTCCTTCTGCAACAGCACACCGCCCGGAACTCGCTGGCGGTGCTTTTTCAGCTTTAGGCGTATCTATTGTTATGCATCCTCTTAATCCTTATGCGCCAACAAGCCATGCCAATGTCCGCTACTTTGAAACCATTACGCCTGATGGCAAACAACATGGCTGGTTTGGCGGCGGCTTTGATCTAACACCTTATTATGGCTTTGATGAAGACTGCATTGAGTGGCATCAGCACGCCAAAGTTGCTTGCGACAGCTTTGCCCCCAATGCTCATGCTAAATTCAAACAATGGGCCGATGAATATTTTTATTTAAAGCATCGTCAAGAAGAACGTGGCATTGGTGGAATTTTTTATGATGATTTGAGCGAACCTACTTTTGAAAAATGCTTTAGTTTTATGCAAGCTGTTGCGGAAAATTATTTACTTGCCTATGAAAAATTAGTCACCCGTAGAAAATCGCATGCTTACGGTGAACGTGAAAGAAATTTTCAATTAATGCGCCGTGGACGATATGTCGAATTCAATTTGCTTTATGACCGCGGCACCTTATTTGGCTTACAGTCCGGCGGCCGCACAGAATCAATTCTCATGTCACTTCCTTCGCCCGTTGCTTGGACTTATGATTGGAAGCCAGAGCCCGGCTCGCCAGAAGCAAAGTTAACCGAATATTTTTTGCAACCGAAAGACTGGATTTAATTAATAGATGAGACAGGTGGCAGCCTGTCTCTAGAAATTTCAACGCGACCATTCCCGCGCTTTTGCGCGAGTTTCCTGGTCAATTGCTTGGATAGCTGTTAAATCCTGCGGATTAATCTCTGGTGCCGCTTCTAATATTGCTGTATTTAAACGATAAATATCTGTAAATAAAATTTCATGATTTAAAAAACGTTCGCTAGCAACTTCATTAGCAGCGTTCAAGACATTAGCAGCACAACCGCCTTTCTTTAAAGCTTCATAAGCTAGCATCAAGCAAGGATAACGCTGTAAATCCATTGCCTGAAAAGTTAAAGGCATTCTTGTTAAATCTAGCGAGGGAACGGTTGTCGCAATACGATTAGGCCAAGCCATCGCATAAGCAATGGGCGTACGCATATCTGGTTGGCCTAATTGCGCTAATACCGAAGCGTCATCATAATAGACCATTGAATGGATGATGCTTTGAGGATGCAATAAAACTTCTAAGCGATCTGCTGGCACACCAAACAAATAATAAGCTTCAATGACTTCTAAAGCTTTATTCATCATGGTTGCAGAATCTAGAGTGATTTTTTTTCCCATTGACCAGTTAGGATGCGTACAAGCAAACTCTGGCGTAACATCTTGAAGCTTATCGAAAGCCAGATCGCGCGTTGCGCCACCGGATGCGGTTAAGACAATTTTTGAAATGCCGTAGTTTTGGGCTTGAGAATAGCTTCGCCCCCTCATCCCCGGCCCTTCTTCCCGGCCAGAAAAAGTTTGGGCGCTTCGCCCCCTCATCCCCGGCCCTTCTCCCCGGAGGGGAGAAGGGAGAGGATCAGACATCCCTCTCCCCTCCGGGGAGAGGGACCGAGGGTGAGGGGAAGATTCTTGCGCCATCTCTGGAAACAATCGCCCAGCCAAAAAACCTTCAGGTAAACATTGGAAAATAGCGCTATGTTCACTATCAACAGGAATAAGTTGTGCTTGTGAATCCGCTAATGTTTTTAAGACTAAATCACCTGCCATAACTAATGGCTCTTTATTGGCAAGCAAAACTTTTTTATTCGCTTGCAAAGCCGCTAATACTGGACGCAAACCTGCCGCACCAACAATTGCGGCCATAACGATATCCACTTCATTTGCCGAAGCAACTTGGCATAGCGCCTCTTCACCCACCAATACTTCACAAGCTAGTGTAAGACCAGCAATTTTTTCCCGAAACAGTTTAGCCGCCTGATCACTAGGTAACACAACATAATGTGGCTTAAAGCGTAAGCATTGCTCAATAAGGGCACCTATCTGTTTATAAGCCGTTAGTGCAAAAACCTCATATTGCTCTGAGTGATGCTCGATAACATCTAAAGTGCTTAACCCTATAGAGCCTGTTGAACCAAGTATCGTTATCTTTTTTCTCATAATTAGCGGTAATAAATAGCAATTATCATTAAACCAGCCGCATAGACAGGCGCAGCAAAAAACAAACTATCTAAACGGTCTAGCAAGCCACCATGGCCGGGTAATAAGCCGCCACTGTCTTTACAATCAGCCATGCGCTTCATCATACTTTCAAATAAATCGCCGTAAACACAAGCAATAAAAGTCACGGCGTTTAACAAAACTGTCACTAAGAAATGAGGGAAATCTAAGCGATAACAAATCGCTTCAATAATCGTTAACACAAACACTGCCATTGCTGCGCCTTTAAAGCCTTCCCAAGTTTTCTTTGGGCTAACGAGTGGGGCTAATTTATTTTTGCCAAAAAACCGCCCGCTAAAATAAGCAGCAATATCTGCTGTCCAAACAATTAACAATAACATTAATAAGTGTGTGCTATCAGCTGCTTTAAAACGAATAATGTTTAAGCTATACCAGCACGTAACAAAGAGTAAAAGCCCAAGCGCATACCACCAAGCCTCGGATAAAGAAAACTGCCCTTGCCTTTGCTGATAATGATGAACTAAAACGCATAACACAATGACACCCAGACTCATTACATATAAATAAATTGCCATTGGTAAAAAGATCACAGCAAAACATAGCAAAGCAATTAGCAGTAAATAAAGCGCCTGCTCATACCAAGTTTTCATTTTCATTAAACGCGTCCATTCCCACCCACAACCTAACATGATTAATCCAAGGATGAGTTGAAAAGGCAAAAGAGGTAAATAAAAAATAGCGAATAGCGCTAAAGGAATTAAGACAAGCGCGGTAAGAAAGCGGTGTAAAAGCATAAATAAGGCATCCTGTTTTTGCCCCCTTATTCTCGCATCAGCAAGAACCTATTTGGAGCATTTTTTTAAAATTTTAACATTATCTAACCAACATCCCCAAACCGCCTTTGTCGCTTAGTGTACTCTTCGAGAGCCTTTTTTAGCCCTGCGGCATCAAAGTCCGGCCATAATGTATCGGTAAAATAAAGTTCCGCATAAGCAATTTGCCAAAGCAAAAAGTTACTAATGCGGATTTCGCCACTGGTGCGGATAAATAAATCGACTGGCGGTAAATCCCCTGTACTTAAATGCATTTGGAAATTTTCTGGCGTAAATTCTGGTTTTGCTTCATGACAAATTTTTTCACATGCTTGGAGAATATCCCACTGCCCGCCATAATTTAAGGCAACAACAACCTGCATATGATGATTTTGACATGTCAGCGTTTCTGCCTCTTGAATACGCTGCTGCAAGTTGGCATTTAGTTGAGAATGGTCGCCAATGAAACGAATACGAATATTATTTGCGTTTAGCTCAGAAATCTCTTGTTCAAGCCGCGTCAGAAACATACTCATTAAATGATCAACTTCTTCTTGCGGGCGCCGCCAGTTCTCGCTACTAAAAGCAAATAATGTTAAAACTTTAATCCCTATCTCAGCAGAAGCTTGAATAATTTCTTTAACCGTATCCGCTCCGGCTTTATGCCCCATTATGCGTGGTAAAAAACGCTTTTTAGCCCATCGCCCATTCCCATCCATCACAATTGCTACATGAGTAGGAACATTATTTTGTTTTGTCATATTTCACCATAAAATAAAACCAAGTATATCCTAGCACTGCAGAAATAAAAGAACCCGTTAATATTGCCGCTTTTACTTCACTCAGAATATGAAAATTAGCATGCTGGAACGCTAAGTCACCCAAGAGTAGACTCATTGTAAATCCGATACCACAGAAAAGGCTTACCCCAAATAAATTTCTCCAGTTAATTTGTGTAGGCAGCCTGGCTAAATTCAGCTTAACAGCCAAATAAGAAAATAAAAATACACCTAAAGGCTTACCTAATACTAAGCCTGCTATGATTCCCCAAGCCAATGTCGAAAACAATCCTTCAGCATCAGCGTGCCCAAAACTAACCCCAGAGTTAGCAAGCGCAAATAGCGGCAAAATGCCATAGGTTACCCAAGGATGTAGCCTCTCATACAATTGCCGCAAGAGACAAGGCTGGCTTCGCAAAGGGACACAAAACGCAACAAATACGCCAGTAATTGCCGCATCAATACCTGCTTGTGCAACCAAATACCATAAAACAACACCTGCTAATAAGTAATAGCGTAACTTATTAATATGAAAAAAGTTAAACGCCCAAAGCAATAAGAAAACAAGCACTGCCATCTCTAACATCAATAGGTGGAGCTGATGCGTATAAAAAATCGCGATAATCACAATCGCCCCAAGGTCATCGAAAATTGCTAGCGCTAATAAAAACAGCTTGAGCCCAACAGGAATTTTCTTTCCAAAAAGTTGTAATACTGCCAATGAGAAAGCAATATCGGTCGCCAAAGGTACCGACCACGCTGGCCAATAATGTGGGGAATTTCGATTGATCAGTAAAAATATTAGAGCAGGAATACACATACCGCCTAAAGCAGCAATCCCTGGCAGTAAAGCTTTTCGAACAGTGTTTAAATCGCCTTCTAAAATTTCTGCTTTAATTTCTAAGCCGACATTTAAGAAAAATAAAGCCATTAAGCCATGATTAACCCAATAAATAAATGAGTGTTTAAGCGGAATTCCTAAAAGCGCCGTTGAAGCAAAAAATTCATGATAGAAAACTGAATATGGAGAATTACTTATAGCTAATGCCAAAACTGCCATAGCTAGCAATAATACACCAGTGAAAGCATCGGCACGTAAAATATTTCTAATCCAATTAAAAGGCATAAACTAATTTTTCACCTCAAGAAATTCTCTGATAGCAATTAACTTGCCATGAAAGAAATGGCTAGCTTCTGGTACATTCAAAATACGTTGAAAATGCTGAGTAGAAGCCCAAGCAAGGATTTGGTCGGTTGGGACAACCTCGTCTTGCGCCGCAACAATTAATTCACATGGACAGTTCGGCAACTGGAGACTCATAAAGCCTTCATATTGGGCGGGAGGCGCAACCAGCAGTAAATAAGCTGGTTTAAAGCGCTGGCAAAACTTTAAGGCAACATAAGCCCCAAAAGAAAATCCTCCGAGATAAATAGGTTGCTCCCCTAAGTTTTCTTCTGCCCAATGGATAACCGCTTGTAGATCATCTTGTTCACCATCACCATTACCAAAAGAACCCGTGCTTTCTCCCACACCCCGAAAATTAAAATGTATCGTGCTTAACCCCAAGGCTTGCCAAGCTTTAACAATGCTGGACACAACTTTATTGCTCATGGTTCCGCCATATAAAGGATGCGGATGACACACAATGCCAATACCCTTGTGCTGAGGGGAGCGACTGACAATTGCTTCAAGTGTTCCGTGAGCAACGGGTATAAAATATTTTTCCATGGTAGTCCATAATCTTTTAAAAATTGTAGCACAGTTTATGATAAACTATTGCCCACTTTACACATGAGAAAATCCAATGGCAGAATACGTTTTTACCATGAATGGCGTGGGCAAAGTTGTCCAACCTAATAATAAAGTTATTTTACGGGATATTTATCTTTCGTTTTTCCCAGGTGCTAAAATTGGCGTACTCGGTTTAAATGGTGCCGGAAAATCGACGCTATTGCGCATTATGGCAGGTATTGATAAAGATATTATCGGTGAAGCGCGTCCACAGCCTGGTATTCAAATTGGTTATCTACCTCAAGAACCACAATTAGATCCAAATAAAACCGTTCGCGAAGAAGTTGAAGGCGGCCTTAAAAAAGTATTAGATAAATTGCATCGCTTTAATGAAATCAGCATGAGGTTTGTAGAACCCATGTCTGACGACGAAATGAATAAGTTATTAGAAGAGCAAGGCGAGCTACAAACTGAAATCGATAATATGAATGGCTGGGAGGTCGAGCGTCAACTAGAAGTTGCCGCAGATGCTTTGCGTTTGCCGCCTTGGGAAGCTGAAATTAAGAATTTATCAGGTGGTGAAAAACGTCGTGTGGCATTGTGCAAATTATTGCTTTCCAAACCTGACATGTTATTGCTTGACGAACCAACCAACCACTTAGATGCCGAGAGTGTTGCTTGGTTAGAGCGCTTCTTACATGAATACCCAGGTACAGTGGTTGCTGTTACCCATGATCGTTATTTCTTAGATAACGTTGCCGGTTGGATTCTAGAATTAGATCGCGGCCATGGTATTCCTTATGAAGGTAACTACACAACTTGGTTAGAGCAAAAAGAAAAACGTTTAGAAATTGAAGAAAAACAAGAAACCGCACATCAAAAAGCCATGAAAGCGGAATTGGAATGGGTTCGTCAAAATCCAAAAGGACGTCAAGCGAAAAGTAAAGCCCGTTTGGCACGCTTTGAAGAAATGAACTCGCAAGAGTTTCAAAAACGCAATGAAACTTTGGAAATTTATATTCCACCAGGTCAACGGCTTGGTGATTTGGTTGTTGAAGCAAAACATCTTTGCAAAGCTTTCGGCGATCGCATGTTAATTGATGATTTAAGCTTCTTAATGCCTAAAGGCTCTATTGTTGGTGTAATTGGTCCAAATGGCGCCGGTAAATCTACCTTCTTAAAAATGTTAATCGGCAAAGAGAAGCCAGATAACGGTGAACTCATCATTGGTGAAACCGTACAATTAGCTTATGTTGATCAAAGCCGCGACCATTTAGATGGTAAGAAAAATGTCTGGGAAGAAGTTTCTGATGGTTTGGATTTTATCCAAGTCGGTACTTATCAAATTCCTTCACGTGCTTACATCGGCCGCTTTAATTTTAAAGGTGCAGATCAACAAAAATTAGTGAAAGATTTATCAGGTGGTGAACGTAACCGTTTACATTTAGCGAAACTGTTAAAAAGTGGCGGCAACGTATTATTACTTGACGAACCAACTAACGACTTAGACGTCGAAACTTTACGTGCGTTAGAGGAAGCGCTGCTTAATTTCGCAGGCTCTGCCATTGTGGTATCGCATGACCGCTGGTTCTTAGACCGTATTGCAACACATATCTTAGCCTTTGAAGGTGACAGCAGGGTTACTTGGTTTGAAGGTAACTATACTGAATACGAAGCGGATTATTTAAAACGTGTCGGTGATGCAACACCCCATCGAATTAAATATAAGAAAATTGATTTGTAGTACTACTGCGCTTTCTCTTTGGGAGGTGTGGGCTGCCCCCTCATCCCCGGCCCTTCTCCCCGGTGGGGAGAAGGGAGTGGTGTTCTTTTAGACTTTGGGGGGGGTGCCTGCCCCCTCTCCCCGGCCCTTCTCTCCGTAGAGGAGAAGGGGCGTCATCCCTCTCCCCACCGGGGAGAGAGACCGAGGGTGAGGGGGCAGGCGCGGCTGCCCTCCCCCAGTGAGAAAAAACCCCGAGAATAAGGGAGAAATGTGACGCATTATTTAATTGATAGCGTCAATTCAAACTCAGCCACTGTTTCTTCTGGGGTTTCGATTGCATAAGCTTTAACATACACGGGAATATTGACACGCTTTTTTTCTGCAATTACTTTTTCAATTGCCTCTTGAATGCCCGCCTCATCCGAGCACTCAAAACACAAATCGTCATAGGCACGCTTTAAAAAGTTTGCTTTAAAATCTTTGAACTGCACATTTAAAGACTCTTGAGTTTGCTGAATTAAATAGTAAGCCAATAAACCCGCGGCAGCGTCAGCACCAATAGCTAGCGCACCAAAATACATCGACTTTAGATGATTCTGATTTTGCGATAAAAAAGGAATTAGGATTTTACACCGATGCTGATTTAACTCTTGAACTTTAAGCGCCGAATATTCAATCATTGGCACTTGAGATTTAAGCCATGCCTCAATATTTTTGATCTGCTCCATAAAATATCCCCTTTGATATTAAACTTATCATAGCAAAATCTTGCTTAAATTTAACCACACAGAGAGCTATGGTTTGGAGTTAATCAAGCATTGCTCGCAATTCGCAATCACCTTAACCGAAAAGTTCATCTCCTTGTTTTCAGGCACTGCCTCAACAAGCATCTGCTGAATAAATTTTTCATTTACACATTCGCAACAATAATTGAATTATTAATTTTGCCACTAAAAAAATATTTCATGATATACTTTTTGTTTATAAAACCAACCCAAAAAAATTTACTTCAGCTTATGAATATACAACTATCTCGCACACAATGGAAAATCATTTCCCTATCCAGTCTTGGTGGTGCATTAGAGTTTTATGACTTTATCATTTTTGCTATTTTTGCCGCTAACATTGGTGCAGCGTTTTTTCCTGCTACCAATCCTTTTACTGCAACCTTAAGCGCATTTGCTGCCTTTGCGATTGGTTACCTTGTTCGCCCTATTGGCGGAATATTATTTAGCCATTTTGGTGATCGTTATGGCCGAAAAAATGTTTTTATTATTTCCATGAGTATTATGGCTTCCGCCACCTTTTTAATGTCAATCACTCCCAATTACCATAGCTGGGGGATTACCGCCACGATAATTTTTATGCTTTTACGCTTAGGTCAAGGTATGGCAATCGGTGGCGAGATTCCTGGCGCTATTACTTTTGTGAAGGAGCATGTTAATACCTGCCCAGGCTTTGCTTGCGGCATCGTGTTCCTTTTTATTAATGCAGGAATTTTTTTGGCGGACCTAGCTTATGGCGTCTTAAATAAAGTTACCACTGCCGATTATGCTTGGCGCATTGCTTTTTTTATTGGTGGCATTCTTGCGATTTTAAGTTATTTTTTGCGTCGGACTTTACATGAATCACAAGAATTCAATCAAGCAACTCAGCGCTATACCGTTCCACTTTTTGCTTTAATTCGTCATCAATTTAAAAAAGTATTTCTAGGTTTTTTAATTGTTGCTTGCCAAGCGACTTTGATAAGCTTACTTTACCTGTATGTCGCTAGTTTTATGAAACTTCATGACTATAGCATTGAGCAAACCGCCTGGATTTCAGGCATAAACTTAGCCATTTTTTCGCTTGGTTGTGCTTTTTGGGGCTGGGTATCCGATTATATTGGGGCAGCAAAAGTCATGATTTGGGGTATTTTGCTTTCCATTCCACTGACTTTTTGGTTTTATCATGCAATACTAACTCATCAGAATGTCATGTTAGCCTATGTCATTTTATCTTGCGTCTGCTCAACCTATACAGGCTCATTTAGCGCTTATCTAGCCAGTTTATTTCCTGTCAATGTACGCTTTAGCGGCGTGGCATTCACTTACAATTTAGGGTTCGCTATATTTGGCGGTTTAACCCCTTTTCTTGCAACTTATCTCATTAAAGTTTTTGACCACCCCTTAATGCCTGCTTATGTTTTTCTCTGCGTAAGCTTACTTGGCATTATTGGCATCATAAAATCACGTCACTGATTGCCAAAAAAATAATATCACAAGTTAAAATAATCCTTAAAAAGGAGCAAATCCTGTGTTAAATGATTTACAACAAGCATCGCTTGAAGCAACTTTATATTTCTATCTTGCGGCTTTGCTAAATAAGCCTGAACAAGTTGATCATTTTTTAAAAGCCGCTATAGAGGCTGATTTCTATATCGCTATAGAAAAAACACTGAGCTCCCCTGAAAAAGCCGCGCTGATATATCTAAGAGGCTTGTTTGGTTTCACCTGCCCTCAAAACCGGGCTATCGGTTTTGCACATGACCACAATCCTGACTTAATTGGCTGGCGCCCCTCTTTATCATCACAAGAAAAAATCTATGAAATAAAAGGGCTTTTAGGTTTAACTGCTTTATGTAGCCCAGAGGACGCCGTAATGCTGACACGTAGTGAAACGCTACAGCAAGTTGAAGTTTTTTTACGTCGTGAACATCAAATACTAAAAGCAATCAAAATCGCTCTTCCAATAGAGCGCGAAAAAACCTTAATGGCAACAGCAGCGGCCAGCCAAAGTAAAGTATTTTTTTCTGTACAACCCTCATTAAAAGAGCGCATAAAAAGCCTGCTAGCCGCAGACCAGTATCTAACCGCAATTGATTTTATCACTGAGCATGGTATAGAAGCCTACCCTACGGATGTTACTTGTTATTTACAACGCGCAAAACTTTATAAACACGAAAACTTGCTTAACCTTGCTATTCAAGACTACACCTTGGCGATTCTGATTGACCCTCAAAATACGCACCATTGGGTTCTGCGCGCTAACTTGCTTGAAAAAATAGGCGATTATGCTGGCGCTTATCGAGATTATTCTCAAGCCATTAAATTGAAGCCCCAAAATCTAGAGTTTCTTATTTTTGCTGCTAATTTTTTATTTAAAGTAGGTTTTACGCTTGATGCGATCAAGGAATATTCTCATATACTAAAAATTGATCCTAATAACATCTCAGTACTAAAAAACCGTGCGTGGGCTTATATTCAACTAGAGGATTTTGACTCGGCGCTCCAGGATTATGTGAACCTGTTACAATTTCCACTTAACCCAAAAGAGATGCTTTCAATTCAGGCTAAAATGTTTTTCTATATCAAACGCGATTATCAAACCGCGGCAAATACCTGCAAAAAACTGCTCCAGCAACTACCACCTGAAGAAAAAAGGGAAATTAGCCATGCGCAGAAGCTACTAGCTTTAGCACAACAAAAATCTCAAAGCTCGCTAAACCAGAGACAAGAAAGATGTTGCGTTTTATCATGATCAAGCCTTAACAGCGTCAACAGCTAAAACAGCGGAATACATGGGCTCAAAATGATTCGGGTTTTACGATGAGACTTATCTAGCATAGCAATTCCTCTTAGCTAAGCAAATTCAATCATCAGCACTTGTGACGTTAACCAAGCTTTTATTGCCAAAATATCGTATTCGAATCATGATGGCTGAAAGCTTGGTTTTTCATCGACCTTAACATACTTTTCAAACATCTCTTGGTGATATTGCAACCATTCGGGGAAAAAAGTCTCAAGCATATCCATATCTAACAAAGCAGCAATTTCTGGATCAGTTTCCATAAGAAAAAGATTCTCAGCATCCATGCAGGCTTGTTGCCCCTGCTGATATTCTTTAGTAACAAAATCAAAAATATATTGAAAATCTTGGACAAAGCCAAATAGTTTTTCCAGGGAAGTATTAGCTTTAGAAAATCCACCATAGACTTCAAGCCCTTTTGGCGTCTCATTAACCGTGTGGATATCCTCAAAAATATATGGCTTATCACTGGTACCAAGATAAACTATTTCCTTGCGTTGTTTAATTTTCTGCATTATCACCGTTGCTTTTTCCCCTGGAGATAAACGAACCAGGAATGTTCTCTCACGAGGCATATAGTTTTTAGCGGCTTGCGCATACTGCTTAATCTTTTCAATCTCAGCTTTAGATAGCTCTTGCTTCTTAGTCTGCATGAGCCGTGCACAATCAATAATTCTTTTCTTACCCGCCATAATCGCTTGCTTTAACTGTTGTTTTTCGCTCAAGGTACTGAATGGCGCTTGTTTCTTTTCTGTCTCTTGGCAACTTAGCCGCCTTTTCTCTTTGGGATCATGCTTTGAATCACGTAATATTGTTTGAAATGCATGCCAAAATTCATGTTTGATGGAGGCCTTAATAGATGGTGATGAAAGGTGCTCGTACACCATTCCAATGATATTTTTCGCGCCGATATATTTTCCTCCAAATTTAACAGGCTCACTTCCATCAACTGAGGCGGGTAATAAAGCAATAGAGAACGAAGGACAATCTAATACAAACTGAATGTACTCAGCTGAAAACGCTGATGTAGTCATTATCTCTTGAATCAACTTAGCTAATTTAACTTCAGATCCTTTGGGTACAAATAAAGGCTTAATGCGAGGCATTAATAAGTCGGCGATTTCAGCAGATAAAGCTGGCTGCTTAAGCGGATAACATGAAGAATCAAAAAAGCAAAATCTAGGCTTGTTTAACATTTGGGCGGGAAAGATACTGGCAGCTGGGGCCACTAAATCTGCCGCAAAGCCAACAGGCTCATTCATCGCCATGGCTTGGCCCCCTTGTGCCAGCTGCTGTGCTTTCACTGGAAAAGATTCGATAATTAACATGAGCATAAAAATCGAATAAAGAAATTTATGCGAGTCAGCAGAGTGCATAACAGGCCTCACGAAGCTTGTTAGAGCCGTGCTTTTTGGTAGATAAAGCTCAATTTTTTTCTGGTGTTTTTTAAAATCATCGATTGGCATAATGTTATTTTTATATAAAAAATTCAAGCTATAATACCGTATTTTTTGATAAATTAAAAATCTCTCGCAAAAAACCATCGCCCTACAAATTATGAACTTCGAGTCTGTATTTAACGAATCTTTTTTGTGAAGCGATCGATTATACAATCAAGCCACCATGACAAGCGCCTCATAAAATGCGATACTTAGACATTTCACCACTCATGAATTAGCTATGGCGTTTGGGATTAACGATTTTAAACCTTTCATCGACTGGATGCAGATGAATCCCGGCCTTTCTGCACTTGCTGTTTTCTGTATTTCATGTGCGGAGTCTTTAGCTATTGTTGGCCTTTTTATTCCTGGCACGATTGTCATGCCAGCCATTGGCAGCATGATTGGCGCTGGCGTATTGCCCGCACACTGGATTATTTTGGCGGCTATTTTAGGTGCGATACTAGGCGATAATTTAAGCTATTGGCTTGGGTACTATTTTCACAAACGTATACGCAATATTTGGCCCTTTAATCATTTTCCTAAGCTATTATCCAATGGCGAAATATTTTTTAATCGCTATGGTGGTTTAAGTGTCTTTATTGGACGCTTTGCAGGACCTGTACGTCCTATTATTCCCGTAGTTGCCGGCATGCTGAACATGCCACCTTTAAATTTTTTTATTGCCAATATCACTTCCGCAATTGCTTGGGCCGTCATTTATATGGCGCCTGGTATACTTCTTGGGGCGATTTCAGAACAACTTGCCCCTCATGTTGCCGCAAGACTACTCGTTATTTTAGCTATTATCACTTTTTTAGTTTGGTTGTGTTGTTGGCTTTTAAACAAAGCCTGGAACCATACATATCGCGCCATTGAGCGTTTTAGTATGCACTGGTGGCTTTATCTTGTTGATCGTTTTTCGTTTGTGCAATTTTTTATTCACGGTAATCGACGCAATAATCCAAAACCTTTATCTATTTTCTTCTTTTTTACTTTTTTCACCATTTTATTGGCGGCCACCAGCTTTTCAGTCGCCCATCAAGGCTTAATAACCTTATTAAACTGGCCCGTTTTCTTTTTTTGCCGCAGCATTCAAATCTTTCCCTTAGACATTTTAATGGCTTATGTCTTTAACATGACACATGCAGTGACGCTTACTTGTGTTTGCCTTAGTGTACTTGCCGCTTTATTTTTTCAGCATGCTTGGCGTGCTAGCTTATTTTGGCTGCTGAATATTTTTCTTGCTTTTTGTCTTTCGGTAGTGATCCAGCTTGTGATGAAAGCCTCTCCACCTGATCCACATAGCAGCTTTTATGCGATTTATTCTTATCCAAGTGTCCACCTGGCCGTATTTACGGCCATGGTTGGCAATTTCATGATGTTTACTTATTACAATCCTGTTTGGCTGAAGTATAAGAAATATATTGTTTTGGGCTTACTTGCCTTAATTGCTTGTGCGTCGGTTCCTTTATTGTATTTTGGCTTTAACTGGTTAAGCGATTGCATTGCATCCTTTGCTTGTGGCTGCCTTACCACCTGGCTAAGCATCTTATTTTTCTACCGAAAATCTCAACCCATTGAGACTCGGCCATTAGTTTTCATCGCATTTACCACTTTGCTTGTTGCTATGTTTTCAATTGGTATTACCAATACAACTCACTTTTTAGAGCGCTTAGAAAAACCCGCCTTTTCTTTAAATTACTCTCTTGATAATTGGTGGCAGAAAAACAGTCTCCCTATTCCTTTTTCACGAACTAACTTTTTAGGCACACAGTCTGAATTACTCACCGTTCAGTATGCTGGCAATTTGCAAGTCTTAATTAAAACCTTAGAGAAGCAAGGCTGGGTAATTGCCCCAAAAGCTAATTTAGCAGTTATCTTGAATAGAATTGGTGCCAAAGACCGCTCTCAGCAACTCCCCCTCTTCCCTGATCTTTATCAAGCACAAAAACCTGTGCTCATCATGACAAAATTATTAGCAGAAAATCATCAAATGCTTATTTTGCGCTTATGGTCAAGCCAGATTCTATTACACCCTAAAAATGTTCCACTTTGGGTCGGCACGTTAAAGTTTCATCAAACTTGGCATTGGCACAAATCAGTCGCTGCTTCTCCGGAAGCCAATATATCGCCAACATCGGTTTTGGTAAATGATTTGCCTCGCTTCAAGAGCCTCCAAACTCAAACGGATCAATCCTTATGCCATAACGATAGCTGCCAAGCAGATATTTTAAAATTAATGACCCTACAAAAAAATCCTTTACCCGATGATTTGGATGATGATGACCAATGATTTCCCACATACTTTTTGATTTAGATGGCACCTTGCTTGATAGCGCAAAAGACTTGCATGCCTGCTTATGCAAAGTTTTAGCAGCACATAACCAACCCAATATTAGCCTTGAAACTGTTCAATTACACCTTAATGTCGGTGCGGTAGGATTTTTAAAACTAGCCTTTGGCGACAATATAACGCCCGAAAAGTTAGAGGCTTTACGCGAAGAGTTTTTACAATATTATGAAGACTTAATTTTTGAAGGCCAGGCGCACTTTTTTCCTGGCACCATAGAAATGCTTAATCAGTTAGAAGCAAAAAACCTAAGCTGGGGAATTGTCACGAATAAACGTGAACGCTTTACTCGCCCCATTCTAAAAAATTTAGGCTTATTAGATAAAGCTTCTGTGGTTATCTGTGCCGACCATGTTAAGCAAACTAAGCCAGCCCCTGAGCCGCTTCACTTAGCCTGCGAAACACTTAAAATAAATATTAAAGACTGCTGCTATGTTGGCGACAGCTTAGCTGATATGTTAGCCGCAAAAGCAGCGCCAATGCCTGGTTTGCTCGCACTTTGGGGTTATTGGCGCTATTTACAATATCCTATTCAAGGCTGGCCAAATGCTTCAATTCTGCACCAGCCAGATGATTTACTTGTTTGGTTATGACCTTTGTAAATCTTTTCGATAGCCAAGCATCCACAGAATTTCAATAACGACAAATAACGGCGCGGTAAAAACCTGCGACAAATTATCCATCAATGCAGGTTTACGCCCTTCAAAGGCATGGCCAATAAATTGAATAATCCAGCCCATGACAAAGCAAATTAAAAACAACCATAATGAAAGCAACGTTGCACCATCTAAAGTCAGCCAAGTCGTTACCAAAGCCATTAAACAAAACCCTAGCGAAATACCTGCACCTAACTTCCAATCTAGGCGGATATAATAAATGCCAATGGCAATCACTAATGGCCAGACTAAAGGCAATGAAAATAAAGGTGGTATGCTCAAGCGTATCCAACTAAAAAATATCATAATGGAAAAAACCACTAATGGTACACCAACAACATGCGTGTATAGCGTACTGCGCTTAGTGTGGTAGGCACCATAAGATTTTAAAAGTCCTGATAAACTTTGCATACCCTCATCCTTTCATCTTATCACTCTTAGAAAAGAATGATACCATTTTTAGCTGAAAACAATGCATTATGAGGAAAGTCGAAATGAGTGCATATGCCCAGCTCCAGCTGACGTCAACGACGAACTGCTGACGCCAGCTGGAATGTGCGATACATATCTTGAGACTATAACATGACACAGCCGCGATAAGGCTCTTCAGCATGAGGTTCTTCAGCACGCTGAGGCTTTGCAGCGACTCTTGCCTTCATAGTTGGTATTTGCCGCTCACCATCTGCAATCGCGTGTTTTTCTTGAGTTATAGGCAATTCGCGTTCAGCTTGGCCTGTATATTCAACTGCGTGACGCAACAGTTCGTATAGATCTTTTCGCGCAATCATGCTACTAGACGCAAACGCATCAAAGTGGAGCCCCTTCTCTTGGATAGTAATCCCAAGATTATTTAAAAGAGCATTTATGTCATCTTCCTTCTTACCACAAAGAGGAAGCCTTAACTTGAATACTATGTGGTGTTCCACAAGTCCATCACAGCCAAGCCTGCGTCTCATAGGTCTGCGCAATTCATTTATGTTGTCACCAACATCAATGAAGCATAAGTTTGTAGGGTAATGGCCATTTAATATTTTTACTGGGTCAATCCAAGTGCCAGGCCTTTCTAAAGTTGCAATAATAACGCTATACTTGTCTGTTGTTTCCTTGGACGCCGGCGTAAAAAACCTTTTTTGTGTTCCTAGTGGCAGAACCATTAGAATGTACCTCATTTTTTAAATAAATAATGTCAAATAATATCAATTAACAGCTTAAGATATGCTTAAGCTCTTATTTTCTGCATCAAGCGTTGCTCTATGCGGTATAAAAACTTTGCTGCAGGCTGGATTAAGCAGCGAAGCTGCATATCCGGCATCGATAATCGGATACAACGCTCTCGCGCTTTAATCCAGCCTACAGCAAATTTTCCCAATCATTTTAATAAAACCTCTTTTGGAAGCTTAAACAAAGCCCTTGAAATCCCAATCTCAATCCCCATATTATTTTTAGTCAATTAAATTTGAGGAAAAAATCATGGGAAGCCCAATTATCGGTATCGACTTAGGTACCACCAACTCTTGTGTTGCTATCATGCAAGGTGGTTCACCAAAAGTTATTGAAAATAGCGAAGGTAACCGCACAACACCTTCTATTGTCGCTTATCTTGAAGATGGCGAAGTCTTGGTTGGCCAAGTAGCTAAACGTCAAGCGGTAACTAATCCAAAACGTACACTTTATGCAATCAAACGTTTGATCGGTCGTAAATTTACCGATGATGTGGTTCAGCGCGACATTAAAATGGTACCTTACCAAATTATTGCCGCCGATAATGGCGATGCCTGGGTACAAGTAGGCGACCAAAAATTAGCGCCACAACAGGTTTCCGCACAAGTTCTCATGAAAATGAAAAAAACTGCTGAAGACTACCTAGGCCATAAAGTCACTGAAGCAGTAATTACCGTTCCTGCTTATTTTAACGACGCGCAACGTCAAGCAACCAAAGACGCTGGCCGTATCGCTGGTTTAGATGTTAAACGTATCATTAACGAGCCTACGGCTGCAGCATTGGCTTATGGTCTTGATAAGAAAAAAGGCGATTCTGTCATTGCCGTATACGACTTAGGTGGTGGTACTTTTGACGTATCTATCATTGAAATTGCTGAAGTTGATGGCGAACATCAATTCGAAGTATTAGCAACTAACGGTGATACTTTCTTAGGCGGTGAAGACTTTGACATGCGCTTAATTGACTTCTTGGTAGAAGAATTCAAAAAAGACAGTGGTGTTGATTTGCGTAATGACCCACTTGCCTTGCAACGCCTTAAAGAAGCCGCAGAAAAAGCTAAAATTGAGCTTTCTTCTGCTCAACAAACCGACATTAACTTGCCTTACATCACAGCCGATGCTTCAGGTCCAAAACACTTAAACATTAAAATCACGCGCGCAAAATTTGAAGCGTTAGTAGAAGATTTAATTAAGCGTACCATTGAGCCTTGCAAAATTGCCTTGAAAGATGCTGGCAAGTCTGTTGATCAAATTAATGAAGTGATTTTGGTTGGCGGTCAATCCCGTATGCCAAAAGTGCAAGAAGAAGTACAAAAATTCTTTGGCAAAGAGCCTCGTAAAGACGTTAACCCAGATGAAGCAGTTGCTATTGGTGCAGCAGTTCAAGGTGGCGTATTATCAGGCGATGTAAAAGACGTACTCTTGCTTGACGTCACCCCGCTTTCTTTAGGAATTGAAACCATGGGTGGCGTGATGACCAAAATCATCGACAAAAATACGACTATCCCAACAAAAGCAAGCCAAACGTTCTCAACAGCAGATGATAATCAAGCGGCGGTCACCATTCATGTATTACAAGGTGAACGAGAAATGGCATCTGCCAATAAATCTTTAGGTCGCTTTGACTTAGCCGATATCGCACCCGCACCCCGTGGCGTACCCCAAATCGAAGTAACCTTCGACATTGATGCTAACGGTATCTTGCACGTTTCTGCAAAAAATAAAGCAACGGGTAAAGAGCAATCGATTGTAATCCGCGCATCTTCTGGCTTATCTGAAGAAGAAATTCAAAAGATGGTGAAAGATGCTGAAGCCCACAAAGAAGAAGATCGCAAATTCCATGAACTGGTAACTGCACGTAACCAAGGTGATGCTATGGTTCACGCAACGATCAAAGCTTTAGCGGATGCGGGAGATAAAATCCCTGCTGATGAAAAAGCCAAAATTGAAGCAGCGATTAATGAGTTAAAAGAAGCTGTTAAGGGCGATGATAAAGCGGCAATTGAAGCTAAGACACAAGCTTTAGCTGCTGCTTCTGGCAAATTAACTGAATTCTTACAAGCTCAAGCAGGCGGTCAACAAGCCCAAGGTGGCCCAACTGAAGACGCAGGCTCAAGCAGCAAAAAAGGCGGTGATGATGTTGTTGACGCCGAATTCGAAGAAGTGAAGAAATAAAATGAGCCCCCCTCTCCCCATCAGGGAGAGGGGCTTGGAGTGAGGGAGAGAACGTATCAAAATGCAAAGTGGTAGCGTCGTCCCCTTACCCGGCGCTTTGCGCCACCCTTTCCCCACGCGGAGAGGGAATTTTGTAAAGAGAATTTTATGCCACGCGATTACTACGAAATTTTAGGCGTTTCAAAAAGCGCCCCCTCAGATGAAATAAAAAAAGCTTTCCGCAAGCTTGCGATGAAATACCACCCTGACCGTAATGCAGGTGAAGCAAGCCCAGAAGCAGAAGCAAAGTTTAAAGAAGCCAAAGAAGCTTATGACGTATTAATGGATGATCAAAAGCGCAGCCTATATGATCGTTTTGGCCATGAAGGGGTAAAAGGCAGTGCTGGTGGTGGTTTTGGTGGCGGTAGCGCATTTGATATTTTTGGCGATATTTTTGGTGATATTTTTGGCGGAGGACGAGCCCAGTCGCATGCACAACGTGGCGCCGATTTGCTCTACCAATTAACCTTAACTTTAGAAGAAGCTGCACTTGGCTGTACAAAAGAAATTGAAATACCTAAGCACGCTACCTGTAAAACTTGTGAGGGTAGCGGCGCCAAAAAAGGCACCAGCCCTATTACTTGCAAAACTTGCGAAGGCTATGGCCAAGTACGCATGCAACAAGGCTTTTTCTCGATTCAACAAACTTGTCCCGATTGTCATGGCAATGGGAAAATTATTAAAGACAAATGCTCCGATTGCCGAGGGCATGGCGTTGTAAAAATTAAGAAAACCCTGAACGTCAAAATTCCGCCAGCGATTGACACTGGTGAAAGAATTCGTTTAACGGGTGAAGGCGAAGCAGGCTTACGCGGCGCGCCTGCGGGTGATTTGTATATTCAAGCGAATATTAGCCAACACCCTATTTTCCAGCGTGATGCATTAGACTTATTGTGTGAAGTTCCCATCAGCTTTGCTACCGCAGCCATTGGCGGTGAAATCGAAGTCCCAACGCTCGAAGGCAAAGCCACTTTAAAAGTGCCAGCAGAAACGCAAACCGGTAAAACTTTCCGTATTAAAGGTAAAGGCATCCACAGCCCACGCCATAATCATACCGGTGATCTTTTCTGCCGCATCCATGTTGAAACGCCGGTTAATTTAACCAGTGGGCAAAAGAAACTTTTAACAGAACTGGAACAAAGCTTCAAAAAAGCGGATAATAAACACATGCCTAAGCAGTCAAGCTGGATAGAGGCGATGAAAAAATTCCTTAAAAAGTGACCTCTTTTGGAAAAAAGAGGTTGAAGAACAAAATGAGGCAAAATAACTCAAGCCCCAAGAAGAAATAGATTTAATTAAAAAGGACATTTTATGGTATTTGAAATACTTCCGGCCCTAACCGCTGGATTAACAACAATTATCAGCGTTGGGCTCGCACTGATTATTTTAAAAGTTTTGAAAGTACCTCACGGCGGCTTTCCTTGGTATGCTTTATTTTTTATGATGATTTTTTGTCTACAGTATCCCGTAGACATTTATTTAAAGCCGTTAATCCATCAACAATTAGCTGAACATATAGCGAAATAATTTTATGCAAAAAATTCCTATGACGCTGCAAGGCGCTGAAAAACTTAAAAATGAACTTGCTCATTTAAAATCTGTTGAACGTCCTGCGATTATACAAGCCATTAGTGAAGCTCGTGCCCATGGTGATTTAAAAGAAAATGCTGAATACCATGCCGCTAAAGAAAAACAAAGCTTTATTGAAGGCAGAATTCAAGAAATTGAAGCCAAAATCTCTAATGCACAAATCATCGATATTTCAAAAATCCCTAATGAAGGAAAAGTCATCTTTGGTGCTGTTGTCACCTTATCAAACCTAGATAGCGGCGAAACGGTTAGCTATCAGATTGTTGGTGATGATGAAGCGGACATTAAAGCTAAAAAACTTTCTTATAATGCTCCCATTGCACGCGCCATGGTTGGTAAATCTGAAGGTGATACCATTAGCGCACAAACCCCCGCAGGCGAAGTTGAATATGAGATTATGGAAGTAAAATACTAAACCATTTAAACGGAATTTAATAAGCCACATCTATATCATGTATCATTTAGCGTTCACGATTGCCATCGCTTTTTTTGTTAGCCTCATGCTTATTCATGCATTGAAGCCAGTTGCACAAAAAATTGATTTGGTTGATCGCCCTAATCAGAGAAAACTACATAAAGGCGCTGTCCCTTTAGTGGGTGGCATTGCTATTAGCCTAGGTTTTTGTATTGGTATTTTGGCGCTAAATATTAGCCTTGCACCTTATCGTGCTTTATTTGCCGGATATTTATTTTTAACTGTCATTGGCATTATGGATGACTTTAATGAACTAACGCCCCGCTTAAGAATTATTGCACAAATTGTCGTGGCATTATTAGCAACCTGTTGGGGCGGCGCCACCCTGCTACACTTAGGGCATATCTTTTCAAATTCATTTTCTTTTTATTTAGGGCCTTGGGCTATTCCTATCAGCGCAGTTGCATTGATCGCCCTGATTAATGCGAATAACATGCTGGATGGCGTTAATGGCCTTGCAGGTGGTAGCAGTTTTGCAACATTAGCTTGCATTGATTGGATTGCCTGGCGCACTCATGCTGTCAATGATTTCCAGATATTGCTTATCTTGTTAAGCTGTGTATTTGCTTTCCTTTGTTTTAATTTTCCGGTATTAAAATATCGTAATCGCCTAGTATTTCTTGGCGATGCTGGCAGCACAGGCTTAGGCTTAATGATGGGCTGGTTTGGCATTCAGCTATCTCAAATCCATCAGGCTTTTTTTAAACCTGCTTATTTGCCCTGGTTATTAATCTTACCCATTTTTGACTTAACTTCCGTAACACTGCGGCGCGCCTTAGTTAAGCGCGTATCCCCACTAACTGCTGACCGCGAACACGTTCATCATCTGTTACAAAGCATGCGACTTAGAGGCTCAATTACCGCCTTGATTCTTGTACTCTTTGCTTTAGCAGGAGGACTTATTAGCATTTTTATGGCAGAATATCGCTTTCCAGAAACCGAGGCTTTTAGCCTATTTCTGGTATTATTGCTTGCCTATTGCATAGGCACCAATATTTATTGGCAAAGAAACACCCCTCTTCCCTCTGGGTAGAAGGGCTAGGGGTAAGGAAACAGAACTAGCACGACACTTTTACCCTACACATTGCACCCTCCTCTCCATTAGACTGAGGGAAAATTATTTTTAATCTTAGGAAAATCTATATGACTGCACAAGAACAAAACCACAATCCTGAATCTGTTTTCAGCATTCAACGCGTTTATTTAAAAGACTGCTCTTTTGAAGTACCTCATAGCCCAGAAATTTTTCGTATAGAATGGCAGCCTAATGTTGAGTTTGAATTACAAATTTTGACACAAGCATTAGCCGATGATGTTTTTGAAGTCATTGTTGCAGGCACAGTCACCGCTACAGTTGATAAAAAAGTCGCATTTTTAGCAGAAGTGAAGCAGGCGGGTATTTTTACCTTAAAAAATATTCCTGAAGAGCAAATGCCATTATTATTAAATATCGTTTGCCCAAATATTTTATTCCCTTATTTCCGCGAAACAGTTTCAAGCTTAACCGCACGTGGCACTTTCCCACAATTAACGCTTGACCCAATCAATTTTGAAGCTTTATACCAACAACGCCTTGCTCAACAAGCAACTGGCAACGCTGATGAAGGTTCAAAAACCATACAGTAATCTTATCATTCCTTGGGGCTGCATCTTAGCCCCAGGGTCTCGCCCAAAAAATTTTTTTAACTTCAAGCATAGTGATTAAGTTTAATCGCTTAATTTTATTCGCTCATAAAATTTTTTAATAATATGAAACACAGCCTTAAGGCATGGCTGGTAGAAAATGAATAAATAATAAGGTTAAAATAGCCCCTTTTATTTCCAATAAAAACTTAGCCAACATCTATGAGCAACGACCTAATTAGTTTGCACAAAGCGATTGAAAAAAAGGTAATGAGTATTATTACAGACATTGCCTACCTTAAAACTTGTTTAAATAATTTATCAAATCTAGCTTTAGAACCACCCCGTCACAAAAGGATTGCAACGCTCAATCCTTATAAAGGTATTTTTTCAGCCAATAAAGAGCTAAGAAAAAAAATACACGAGGCTTTAGAACAAACAGCGCATAACATAAAATCTTTAATCAGTATTTTTCAGGATTTGCTTGAGGAACATAAAACCGTTCTTGCTAAAGAAGGACGACAAAAAAGGCTTTTAAAAATTAAAGAAGTCGTAGATACAAGTTTAAGCGCGTTTACTAAGGCACATGACAGCACGCTTTCTAGTAGTAGCCTTACTAGTGATTTAAGTGAAATGCTTGCCACTTTTGAAAAGGTGATTAATATTCTCGAAAAGGGATATAAAGTATTATTAAAGGAAATCATTAAAGCCACCCCAAGCTTTATAGGTAACCTCGAGAGATCTTTGCAAGCCACCATCCATCCTATGTAGCACCATTGGTTCCAATATAAAATTTTAATTGCTTAACGTGGCAATTTATACTAATATCAGGTAAGTTTTTTTCGTCTATTAATTTTAATAAAGGAGTTTTTATGAGAAGAGTTGCATTCCTAATAAGCATTCTAGTAACAAGCCTAACAGTAAGCCACATTGCAAATGCAAGTTCATTGGTAACTTGGCAAAATTTCGTTATTGCTCCAACACAAGGCAGCGCAGTTCAAAGTGCATCACTTGATTTATCACAACTGGATACAGAATTAAACTATTCAATGACATGTACGGTTTCCTCTGGTAATGATGAGAGCTTTCCTGCTCATTCAACACCAGCCAATGCTATGATGAAGATTAAATACACACCAGGAAGCGGCGTTTCTTCGCCTATTTATTCACCTTTTTCCTTAAAGGTAGATGGACAATCATTCAACGTTGGTTACAATATTAATAGCACCTCCTTTCAAACTCCTTTACACTTTTTAACCGTAACAATTAATGCTTCTACCTCTATCAAACAATATGGAAGTTTAGTTTTTTATAATTTAGATAATACAGCTTCTTTATATTTTACAAATTGTGTAGCAGCACCACTTAACACAGTGAAAGGTCATTAAAAAGCCTAAGGATCGTTCAGGTAAAAGTTCCTCTATGCTTGGGGAGATTTTAAAAATGAGCATTTTTTTAGCAAAAAAATAAGTTGAGAATAATATTCTCTGAAGCCGCTTATTTTTCAAGCCTAGTGGAGGCCATCAGCATGGCCCCACTGCTTAGCCAATTAGGTCTTTGGTAGGGTTACGCCTGTCTGACCTTGGTATTTACCGCCACGATCTTTATAGGAAACTTCGCACTGCTCATCTGACATTAAAAACAACATTTGCGCAACACCTTCATTCGCATAAATTTTCGCTGGCAAATTAGTCGTATTAGAAAATTCTAAAGTGACATGCCCTTCCCACTCTGGTTCTAATGGCGTGACATTCACAATAATGCCACAGCGAGCATAAGTTGATTTACCCAAGCAAATAGTTAAGACATTGCGAGGAATGCGGAAATATTCTACAGTTCTTGCCAAAGCAAAAGAATTTGGGGGAATAATACAAATATCACTTTCAACATCCACAAAACTATCATTAGAAAAATTTTTGGGGTCAACAACCGCAGAATTAATATTGGTAAAAATTTTGAATTCATTGGCACAACGTACGTCATAACCATAGCTTGAGGTACCATAAGAAATAATCTTGCCAGAAGCATTTTGGCGTATTTGCCCCGGCTCAAACGGCTCAATCATGCCATGTTTTTCAGCCATTTCTTTAATCCAGCGATCAGATTTAATTGTCATTAATAGATCCTTATCTATGAGGTTGTTTAGGTAATATGCCAAACTTAGCTGAAACTAGGTCGCTTAAAGTTTAAAAGCAAAGGGTGAAAAAAAACTTAACAAGCAATGAGGGCCACCCAATGAAAACTTTACCAAAGCGCAACGTAAGAAGCAATGGATCACATCAAAAGCCTGGCTCTCTCGCCACGTTTTTATAGAATAAAAAATAATAAGTTGCACCTCTAGAAATTGACTTCTATTTTGAGAATCAATAAAATGCAAAATCGAAACAATTAATTAATCCTTAAATAACAATATGATAAAAAATCAAACTTCTATTGAATGCATCCCAAATGATGTACTGGCCATTATAGGCGAAAAAGCTGTTAAGAAGGATCCAAATTTAGTACGTGCTTTACCTTTAGTTTCTAAACGCTGGAAGAGTATCTTTGCTGACTCAACAGGCGATCCTGTTTACCTAGAAAAAGCGAAAATAGCAAACCTAAAATGGAAACTAGCCCAACTAAAACACGCGAATGAAATATTAAAAAGGGAAATTGAGCTTTCTGCACATACCCCGTTCAGTCCAACTTATCGCCAAATATTATTGTTCTTAATAAGTGGAGGAATTATGCTAAGTTCTTCCATGCTGTTATCTTATCTTTTCAATCGCATTACAGGCATGGATATTTTGCCTGTTAGCCCTAGCGAATATAAAAGATCACCTCTCTCCATATACTACAGCGGATTAAATGCCACTGGCATGCTAATCCTTTTCTCCCGTTTGACAAAAGCCTTCCCTAATGCTGCGAAAGACTCTATAGATATAGCTAGAGAGAAAAAAATAAAAATTGAGCAGCAAATAAAACAAACACAAGACCGCCTCGAAAACACAGAAGCCCACAGTCAAATAGACAACGCAGACGAACAGCAAGTACAGCAAGTACAGCAAACTCAGTTTAACCTTTAACTGGCATTAAAATTAGTCAAGCGCTATTTTTACCGCATTATGCTTGTCTGTACTGCGATCACTATCAATGATTAGCGCTAAAAATCTTTAACGCTTGACGTGCCTGCTCCGCATCTGTAAATTGAATTCCATGAATCCCATGCTTTTTAGCGCCTTCAATATTTTTTGCTAAATCATCGAAAAAAACTGTTTCGTGCGGTATTAAGTCATGTGTTCTTAATAGGTGTTGATAAATTTCAGCAGAAGGTTTTAAGTGCCCTATTTCTGCTGAAACCACCGCACCTTTTACTTTATGCCAAAAATCATAACGTGCTTTTAAATGGGAAACAATTTCATGCACATTATCGGTTAATAGATATAAATGATAACCGGCTTCATGGAGCTCATTAAAAAATTCAAATGAGCCAGGTAATGGGGTCAAAGAATGCTTAACAGTTTCCATTAAGCGCTGTAATTTAGTCTGCTCAATACCAAATTTTTGATGATAAATTTCGATTGTTTCTGTTTCAGAAAATTTACCTAAATTTAAGTCAGCCCAAATGCCGGAGTTGAATATTTGCTGTAAGCGTTTTTCTTTATTTTCATAAGAGGCAAAAGTATTTTCGATAATCCAAACAGGATCCCAACGAACCAGAACATTGCCGACATCAAATACAATATTTTTGATTGGCATACCGCCCCACTGAAACTGTTGTAGGGTGGGCAAAGTCGCAAAGCGACATGCCCACCACCATTTTAATTAACGAGTGTTTGCATTCAACGCTTGGAATGGTGAAAACACTTCATTTAGCTGCTGCGTCACGCGAATAAATGTCGTACGCTTGGAGAGTTCTTTCAGCTGAGCCGCACCAACATAGGTGCAAGTTGAGCGTAAACCGCCAAGAATGTCTAATACGGTTGTTTCCACATGGCCTTTGTAAGGGATATCGACAGATTTTCCTTCACTTGCACGATAATTATCAACTTGACCGCGATGCTTAATCATGGCTTCTGCAGAACTCATGCCATAAAAGCGTTTATATTTTTGGCCATCCTTTTCAATAATTTCACCTGAGCATTCATCATGGCCCGCAAGCATTCCGCCTAGCATCACAAAATCTGCGCCTGCCGCAAAAGCTTTTGCCACATCACCTGGTACCACACAGCCGCCATCAGAGCATAGCAAGCCTCTTAAGCCATGCGCTGCATCTGCACATTCAATCACGGCAGATAACTGCGGATAACCAACACCTGTCATTTTACGTGTGGTACAAACAGATCCAGGGCCAATACCGACTTTAACGATATCCGCGCCTGACATAATTAATTCTTCCGTCATTTCAGCAGTCACTACGTTACCTGCCATGATCGTTTTAGACGGATATTTATCGCGTAACATTTTAACGACATCGACAAAGCGCTGCGTATAACCATTAGCAACATCGACGCAAATGAAGTTAACATTTAAATTTTTGATGGCTTTATCTAAGGCCTGTAAGTCATGTTCACCAATGCCGGTAGTTGCAAAAACAAACTGGTTTAATTCAGCACAAGCTTTAAAGTTTGCTTCCCACTCATCATGTTGAATAAACTTATCCATCGCCACCATCAATTTATGCTTAGCTAGCACATTTGCCATAGCAAATGTTCCAGTATGATCCATGTTGGCTGCGACAATTGGAACACCTTTCCAAGTTTGCTCGGAATATTTGAACGTGAATTCACGTTCTAAATTGACTTCGACGCGTGATTTAAGGGTGCTTCGCTTAGGGCGAATTAATACATCTTTAAAATCTAATCTAATCTGTTCTTCAATACGCATTGGTTAACCCTTCGGATAAAGATAAATTATACCTGTGATACTGCTAGAGAAACAACATTAATTAAAAATTTATAAAGCTAACTCGCCTTTTAGCGTTGTCACGCGATGCGCAGTTACTTTTACTGGTACAATTTTACCAATTAAATCTGTTGAACCTACAAAGTTAATCACGCGATTATTTTCTGTACGGCCCGCCACTTCATTGGGGTCACGCTTAGAAGGCGCATGAACTAAAATGGGCTCTATGGTACCAATCATCGCTTCACTAAATTTTTGGGTATTTTGATAAATACGTGCTTGAAGAATATTTAAACGTTCTTTTTTTACTTCCATTGGCACCGTATCATTTAACATTGCTGCTGGTGTACCTGGGCGCTTGCTATAAATAAAACTAAAGGATTGATCAAAATCAATAGCATGAATTAAATCCATCGTTGCTTGAAAGTCTTGATCGGTTTCACCTGGGAAGCCAACAATGAAATCAGACGACATAGCGATATTCGGACGAACTTTTTTTAACTTTTCAATTTTGCGCAAGTATTCCGCTGCGGTATAACCCCGCTTCATTAAGCTTAAAATTTTATCAGAACCACTTTGAACTGGCAGATGTAAATGGTTGGCGAGTTTTGGGATATCCGCATAAGCTTGAATTAAAGCATCCGAGAATGCTAAAGGATGGGAGGTGGTATAACGAATGCGCTCAATGCTATCAATTTCTGCCACATAATACAGCAAGCTTGCTAAGTCTGCCGTGCTACCGTCATGGGTTGCGCCACGATAGTCATTAACGTTTTGCCCTAAAAGATTAATCTCTTTAACACCTTGTTCCGCTAAAGCAACCACTTCGGCTAATACATCATCTAAAGGACGGCTAATTTCTGTACCGCGAGTATAAGGCACGACACAAAAACTGCAATATTTGCTACAACCTTCCATAATGGAAACAAAAGCCGTTGGCCCTTCAGCTCGAGGCTCAGGCATGCGGTCAAATTTTTCAATTTCAGGAAAACTAATATCAACAACTGATTTTTGCTTTGCCTTTACTTCATCAATCATATCAGGCAAGCGATGCAAGGTTTGCGGGCCAAACACCATATCCACAAAAGGCGCGCGCTTTAAAATAGCTTCCCCTTCTTGGCTTGCGACACAGCCACCAACGCCAATCAAAATATGCGGATATTTTTCTTTAATTTCGCGTAACACACCTAATTCTGAAAAGACTTTTTCTTGCGCTTTTTCGCGAATCGAACAAGTATTCATTAGCAAGACATCTGCTTCTTCTGGATTTTTTACCAGCTCATAGCTTTTCTTATCACGCAAAATATTGGCCATGCTCGATGAATCATATTCATTCATCTGGCAACCATGGGTTTGAATATATAGCTTCGCAGTCATAAGTAACTCAATAATTTTTAATCAAATATTATAACACGAAGCCAGCTTTTTACCCATCTATGGCTTAAACTTTTATTTTTGGGCCTTTCTTTCTCAAAGCCAGAAAAAGTGGGGCCTGGCTCGAAGAATTATTTGTCTTGCAAATCTTTAGCTTAGTGCTTATAAACCAATTCATTAAGCACTTTTTCTTGCGCAATAGCTTCTTTCGCTTCCTCTAATTGCACTAAGTTTTCTTTCATATTATCTAGCTTTTCGTTAAGCGGCTGCCTAGCGGCATTAGTAAGCTGGGTAAATAAACTTTGGCCTTGAAACCACTTTACAGCAATGCGGTAAGCGCGCGTAGTCATTTCAATAGAATCAAATAAAGCAAAAACGCTCGTATCATCTTCTCTCAAATTAAGGACTGATGCGAATGCAAACAAGGCAATTGTATTTTCAAGCCTAACAAGTCGGGATTGCGCTGACTGTGCTTGAGAAACAGCGTGATCAACACGCGAGATTTTTGATTCAAGCTCTTTAACTTGGGTTTGTAAAGGGATTTTTTGCAAGGCTTTTAATTGAGGACTCTTTGCTATCCTTTGAGGCTCGTAGATGGCTTTTCTTATCTCATTAAATCTTTTGCTTGCTTGGCTAAAAGCACTTTTTTCAGGTTTGTCACAATGCGCAAAAATCTTGCAAACCACATCATCAGGTAAATCATAGATTGTTATTGGCATAACAGCACCGACTTTATTTGTTATTTTTTTATATTTTATCACATGGTTACAAGAAATACAAAAAGCTTTTAGCCACAAATAAACAAAAGAGAGCTTACAAACTCCCCTCTAGATGCATTTTTAATTTTAAGAATAATTTACGCTGGCTTTCAGGAGAAAGGCGATGAATAAAACCATCCAAATTTTCTGGCAAGAGAATTAAACTATCGACACTCGCCCCAAGCAAATGCTTTTCAATTGCTTCAAGCTTATGACTATCTTGTTTTAATAATTTCTTCAGATGCTCAGCATGGTCCTTGCCAACAAAGTAAGCAGAGATGGTCGCTGTCACAACAGAAATTAAAACCATACCAAAACACATGATGACAATTGATAACATTTTGCCAAGCATGGTAACAGGCACTACATCACCGTACCCAACCGTTGTCATGGTTTCAAACGCCCACCAAACACCTAGAAAAGGGTTTTTTATGCCTGGGTCAAAAATAGAAATGATAACCCCACTTAAACACGTTGCCACAATAAAGACAGCAAAAGTTAAACTTATTCGATTTAAGGTTAAAGTACGATGCGCATTGTAAGCCCAAGGCAAAATAACCCTTATTAAAACTAATAATCGCACAGCTCTTATCGCACTAACCTGCCAAAAATAAGAAAACCAAATAGGATTAACTAGCACAATAATCACAAGATTAAGCCAGTTACCTAACAAGTAAGCTTTTTTGTTCTTAACCAACGATGTCAAGACTAGCGTTTCAATAATAAAACTTAGCCAAATTACCCAATCAGAAACATAAACATAGGTTTTAGCAAAGTGCCCTTTGGATTGTAGATACCACTGAATAGGTAGCCAAAAAGCAATCGCCAATAAAACCCAATCAAAGACAATGCCAACACGCCAAGCCTGAAGCCCCTGGGTTCTTGGGACGCCTGCTAAACCAATAATATCTTTAAAACGTAAAAGTGCCATAAATTTTGTAAATACTCTTAATAAAATTAAAAAGAACAATACTTGCCATAAATAACTTAAGCAGGCATCCATGAACCATGTAGCCCATGCGGTATACGGTGTGGTATTTGTATACGCGCTATTGGTTCAGCACCGATATTTTTAGCATCTAATATCACAAGCTCACTTTGCTTTAGCTGGTTGTTATAAGCAAATAAAATCAAGTAACCATCATCTTCTGCTGTACTTTTTTCAGCAGAGACGAAAACAGCTTCATCAATTTCAGTATGGTCACCAAAATCATGCAAGCTAGATACACTATGATCAACATCATATTTTACTATGGCATTAAAGCTTAAAGGATTTTTGCCAGTTGCAGTTAATGTTGGCGTATAAATGAATCGATGCTTAAAACTATCCAGCGCTTCACAAATGCGTGGAAATTCTACATCACGATTATCTAAAGCCATATGTGTTGCTAAACCTTCTTCTAGCTTAATATGAGTGCGATATAAATTGGCGGGGATCACTTTATTATCTTCCAATGAAAATTCTGCATAACGGATATAATCAACAATGATTTCTCCATTGGCTTCATAAGCATTAGCAAAGTGATAAACAAAAAAACTTTCGGCTTGGATCCACTGTACCGGGCCGCCTTTTTTAGGCATAACTCCAATACGCGTACCTAATTCAGGCTGCCAGCCAAATAAAGAACCGCCATGCTCAAGCGCTTTAATATCAAGCACTACTGGACAATCAAAAAATACGACGTAGTTTTCTGTTAAAACAAAATCATGAAACATCGTACAATAATCTTTTTCAACGTTAACACTTTTGGTGACTTTGCCACTTACGTCCACGCAATAGATACTTAAAAAAGGCGGCACAACATCATAGTTAACAAACCAGCGACTTCCTGTGCGCGGATCCAAACGTGAATGTGGACTAACTGCTAATGGCGTTGCATTTGGTAAAGGCGCCCATTTGCCTAGAGTTTCCAATTCTGCTGTTATTTCATAGCCTGGATTTGCCTCACCTAAAGCTAAGTAGTGCCCTGCATGACGAATAATATGAATATAAGCGCCATTTTTTATGGCAAGTGTTTTTTCCCCGGGTTGGGCCGGATCAAAAAAATAAGGTGCCTTCACGCCACCATATAAAGCACGGCCCGCTTTTTGTTCTTGCAATAATTCCTCTGTTTTAACAAAACGATTACGATAACTTGCTTTGCCATCATTAATATAGACCGCATGAATCATGCCATCGCCATCAATTGGATAAGTATAAGTAATCGGTGGGAAATATGGATTTGGCCCATTGCGCATATATACGCCATTAAGCTTCTCAGGAATTTTACCAATAACTTTTAAATTTTGAACATCCAGTTCATCATGAACGGGTGCAAAATCATTTTCCAGAAATGGGTTATTCATCAATACGCTCCGTTGTATATTTCCGATAATACCATATCAAATTTCCTTTATGCATGCGATCCTACATTACCTCTTGAAAATGCCTTAACCCACCCCATTTTCTGTTATACTATTGCAATTTTTAATCTTCAAGGAAATCTCATGAGCCTGCCTTTTATTAATGATGCTGTTGCGGCTACAACATCAGCTGCTGCAGCCCCTGGTCAACAAGCAGCTGGCGGTGGTTTTAGTACCATTATTATGTTAGTTATTTTTATTGGTGTTTTTTACTTCTTGCTCATTCGTCCCCAAACAAAACGCGCTAAAGAACATCAAAATCTCATCAACAACTTACAAAAAGGCGATGAAGTTAGTACTTCAGGTGGTCTCCTTGGCCGCATCGTTAAAATTGAAGACAATATCATTACTTTGGCGTTGAATGAAACCACTGAAATTAAAATTCAGAAAAATGCCGTTGTTGGTGTATTACCTAAAGGCACTTTAAAAAGCTAAACTAAAAACCATGCCAATAGATTTTAAACGGAAAATTTGGCATATCCGGTTCAAACCTTTAGCTATTCACAGCTTAAAAATTTTCACCCCCTTGTTTTTTAGGAATAAAGCAAGGGGATTTTGAACTCGTACTTGAAGTACGATTAGTATTTACCTCAGCAGGAGAAGCTGATGACGCATACCAACCACTATCCATTGTGGAAAAATGCCCTATTAATTATTGTTGTTATTTTTGCATTCATTTATGCAATTCCAAATTTATATGGCGAGGATCCTGCCATTCAAATTTCTGGCACTGACAGCATTAAAATTGACAACACCACCTTACAACAAGTAGCGAATACTTTAACCAGTAACCACATTGCTACAAAAGAAGAAAAATTTCAAAATAATAATCTTTTGATTCGTTTTTCGGATACCGATACCCAATTAAAAGCTAAAGATATTTTAAAAGCTGCGCTGGGCGATCATTACACGATTGCTTTAAACCTTGTACCTAGCACACCGGCTTGGCTGCAAGCATTTGGTGCAACTCCAATGAAACTTGGCCTTGACTTACGCGGCGGTATTCACTTCACGCTTGATGTCGATGCCGACAGCGTGATTACTCAACGCCTTCAAGGCATGCAACACAGCATTTCTGATGGCTTGCGTGAACAAGATATTCGCTACATTGCTATCAATAAGCAAGATGACAACTCTTTATGGATTGCTTTCCGTGATGAGCAAGCCATGAGTGATGCAAGAGCATATTTAAGCAACCATTATCGTGAATTTCAAATCATTCCAAGTACTGCCAACAATCGTTATACCTTAACATTAAAAATCACCCCTCAATCGATTAACGATATGCGTCAAATGATCATGGATCAAACCATGACCACGTTAAGAAATCGTGTGAATGAATTAGGTATTAGTGAAGCCACCGTACAGCAAGCGGGTGAAAATCGCATTGCTGTTGAAATGCCTGGCGTGTTAGATAGCGCACGCGCAAAACAAATTTTAGGTGGCACGGCAACGGTTGAATTCCGCATGGTTGATATTGACCATGATCCACGCACCCCTGTGGTGGGCAGCACTCCTTATCCATATGAAGGATCAACTTATTTACTTAAAAACCAGGTCATTCTCTCGGGTAGCTCTATTACGGACGCGCAAGCGAGCACCGATGATAGCGGCCGCCCAGCAGTAAGCATCACCTTAGGTGGCGGTGGTGAAGCCTTATTCCAACGCACAACTGCAATGAATATTGGTAAACCAATGTCAATTGTTTACGTTGAACCAAAACTCACCGAAGTCAATGACCATGGACATATTACGAAAGTTAATACTAAAACTGAGCGCATCATCAGTGTGGCAACGATTCGCAGCGCATTACCAAACACCTTCCAAATTACTGGTCTAGGTAACGCTCAAGAATCGCAAAATCTTGCATTATTGCTACGTGCTGGTGCATTACCGGCAACCATGAATATTGTGGAAGAACGTACACTTGGCCCAAAACTTGGCATGGAAAATATTGATAAAGGCGTACTTTCCATTAAAGTTGGTATGGCAATTGTCATTCTCTTTATGGCACTCTACTACCGCGTGTTTGGCTTAATTGCTGATATCGGCATTTTCTGTAATATGCTCTTGCTTGTCGCTCTACTTTCAGCTTTAGGCATGACTTTGACCTTGCCAGGTCTAGCAGGTATCGTTCTGACCGTCGGTATGGCAGTTGATGCCAACGTCTTGATTTTCGAGCGTATTCGCGAAGAATTGCGCAATGGTGCTTCTGCGCAAGGCGCGATCTTAGCTGGCTATGAACGCGCATTTACCACCATTGTCGATGCAAACGTTTCTACTTTGATTGTTGCGTTAGTGCTGTTTGGTATCGGCTCAGGCCCCATCAAAGGTTTTGCCGTGACTTTATCTGCGGGCATTTTAACCTCTATGATTAGCTCAATTGCCATTACTCGCGCACTCGTCAATTGGATCTATGGCCGTAAAGGTGTGAAAAAGTTAAGCATAGGAATTTAATATAGTAAGACAGGCTTCAACCTGTCTTTACCCGTTTAAAATCAAAAGGTTTTTTTATGGAATTTTTTAAAAAGAAAACAGATATCAAATTCATGGCGCTACGCAAATGGACTGCTCTGATATCTGCCGTGTTGTTTTTAGCATCCATTATTACGCTATGCATTAATGGCTTAAACTGGGGTTTGGACTTTACTGGCGGTATCCAAATCCAAATGAGCTATGCGCAGCCTGTAGATTTAGACCAAGTACGCCAACAACTTACCGTGGCTCATTTAGATAAAGTCGTTGTGCAAAGTTATGGTACTTCAAGAGATATTCAAATTAGCTTGCCCCCTGAAAAAAATATTTCAACCCAAGTTTTGACCGAGCAAGTTAAAACAGCATTACCAGGCGCAAGTATTGACCGCGTCGATTCTGTTGGCCCAGAGGTTGGTGCAGAACTTGCTAATAAAGGCGCACTTGCCTTTATTATTGCGATGCTTGGCACAATGATTTATATTGCTATGCGCTTTGAATGGCGCTTTGCGGTCAGTGCAGCTGTCGCATTGATCCATGACCCTGTGTTAATTCTTGGTATTTTCTCTTTTTACCATATTGAATTTAACTTAATTGCGTTAGGAGCTGTACTTGCAGTAATTGGTTATTCCTTAAACGATACGATTGTTATTTTTGACCGCGTACGTGAAAACTTTCGCAAAGTGCGCAAAGCAACCCCCTTGGAAATTATGGATCTTTCCATTAACCAAACCTTATCCCGAACCATCATGACGTCTGCCGCAACACTCGTTGTTGTCTTGATGTTATTTATTTTTGGTGGCGCAATGATCCATAATTTTGCTTTAGCATTAATTATTGGTATTGTGGTTGGTACTTATTCTTCTATCTATGTTGCTGGTGCACTTGCAGTTGCAATGGGTTTAACGCGAGCGGATTTAATGCCAAAAGCAAAAGACCCAGTGGATGAATTACCTTAAAATAACAGGTGGGCTTCGCTAAGCGTGCCCACCTTGTAACTGTACCCTACTTCCTTGAAAGACATGAAAGTATTAGTGATTAAAACATCTTCGCTTGGTGATATCATTCACACACTGCCTGCGCTAACCGATGCTGCACAGCACTTTCCTGAGATTGAATTTGATTGGGTAGTTGAAGGCGCCTTTCAAGAGATCCCCCGCTTACACTCACACGTTAAAAAAATCATTCCTATTTATTTGCGTAAATGGCGAAAAAATTTATTTTCTGCACAAACACGTCAAGAAATTAAAATTTTTTTAAAAACTTTACGTGACACAAAATATGATTTAATCATTGATGCGCAAGGCCTAGCCAAGAGCGCCTGGATTGCCCGGCTTGCAAAAGGTGTAAGCCTAGGACTTGATTGGAAATCGGCACGTGAATCATTAGCTAGTATTTTTTATCAACGACATGTTACGGTAAACTTTCAGCAACATGCAATTGTACGCATGCGAGAAATTTTTGCCAAAGCTTTAAACTATCCTCTGCCGACCACTGCGCCTGTTGGCCTAGACAAAGATCGTTTCCCAAAACCAGAAGATGCGCCGAATAACTATGTCATTTTTTTACATGGAACGACTTGGCTTAATAAGAAATGGCCTATCGAATATTGGCAGGCATTAGGCAAAAAAATCGTTGAAAAAGATATTACCGTTTTGCTACCCCACAGCAATGAAGAAGAATATCAGGACGCACTACGCATTCAGCAAAATGACCCTCATATCCAAATTCTACCCAAACAAACCTTAACCCAAATGGCTGGTTGGATCTCGCATGCACGCGCTATCGTGGCGGTTGATACTGGCCTTGGTCATCTTACCGCTGCGCTGGGCACTCCATGCGTATCACTTTATGGCCCTACCAATCCTGCTCTCACCGGCACGCTTGGGCCAAACCAAATTCATTTAAGCGCCAAGTTCCCTTGCGCGCCTTGTTTACAAAAAAATTGCCATTATCGTGGTAATATTCAAACGTTTCCAGCATGCTTTACCACTATACCGCCTGAGACAGTTTGGCAATCCCTAAATCTATAAAGTGCTAACCCAAGCTTTTTAACTGCTTATGAAAAAAGTCAATAACATCTCGGTTATCCGCCGATTAAATGCACAATTAAAAACTTTAAAAAGTTTTACACAAGAAGTCCAGAAATATTTACCAGAAGAATGGCGGGATTATTGCGAGGTAGTGAGGATTGATATTCCTGGAAAAAAAATCGTCATTAGCACAAGTGAGCAAAGCTTAGTCACGCCATTAAGATTTATGCAGAACCCGTTACTGGCTCACTTGAAAAGAGAATTTAATGCCTTAAAAGGCGTTTCAAGCATTGAGTGTATTTATACACCTTTAACACTAAAACGCCAAAGAGAAAAGCGTGAATTACTAAACTCACCTAGCGCTGCTGCTGCCTGCCAAGAAGCAGCAACGCAATGTCCACCCGCATTAAAGGATGCCCTAACAAAACTAGGCAAAACCCTGCGCAAAGAAACGTAAGCAAGTTTAATCTTGGCAGCAAAGTTCGCTTATCTATTCCTATGGGGCGAGCGACATCGGGTCGTTTCATATGGCGATTGCGCTTTTGTTGTCTGAGCTTGCGCAGCGCATTCCTCGCTTTGCGATGACTCTTGATATGGAGCCGCCAAAATTGAAAATTTGCTAAAAAGTGTTGCAAAGTCAATATCTGTTGATGGCATAAATTCACTCTTTGGCGTGCGGATTTTCTGCTCTAGTTCGATTTCGCTTTGTACAGCTTTTAATGCTTTTTCAATCTGTTTACGAAAGCCGCAAGGAAGGCTGCTATTCTTGCTAAGCGCATCAAGCTGCTGCTCAACACAATTACCAGCTCGAAAGTCTTGTACCATATTTGCCCAAAGCATTGAAATTTTGTCTGCTTGAGGCAAGTCATAATAACGATTGCTTAGTACATACTCTTGGTACAAATTATGCACCATTATTAAAATCTTTATTGAAAAATAATCTGGATCAACATTTGCGCCGCCTATTAATAAACTATCTAACGCGGCCATACGTGCCTCAAGCATTAACTGCCACTCATTAGGAAAATATGCCTGAAAATATCGACACAAGTAACCGGTCAAACAATAAGCATTTCTATAATCACCTGCACGCATGTAGTGATAATAGTAAGTTTCTTGATCACGTAAAAAAACTCGTAACTCTTCTGGAAGATTATCGGGAATAAAGAACTTCATTACTATACCTCGCCCTGTTTTTTTTATTATGGTTAGCTATGTATTTTCTCATAGCTTAGCTTAAGAAAAACTTAACTGCACGTTCTGTGGGGTATGAAATTGTTTTAGCATGAGCAAAGCGCTAGGCAAAGTGCCTTTTCCATCGTGTTGCTGGCACATCGTTTGCACTCCTTTGCTTACCCTACGCGCGCGTCCACCTTTTCTGTGTAGTGCAAAGTTGTATAGCCAAAATATTTTTTTTAATATTTTCTTAATCTTTTCTTGTTAAAGTAAAATTAACAGGCCATAAAATAATAAGGAACACTACATGCCACCAACCATTCAACAAGTATGTGATGACGATTTATCAGAACGTGCGATTGGCCAAAATGTTGTAGAAATGAGCTTTCAAGAGATGTTAGCAAGCTTAGAAAAAATCTCGGCCTGTAAAAACCCCTTGGATATTAATTTAGGCCTGAGAAATTTTTTAAAAAAAATTTTCTATGATGCGCTAGTCAAACATGGCTTTAATCCCTCACAAATTCCTATGGAGCTTTGTGTTGCTGGCTCATTAGCTCGAGGGCAAGCAACAGCCTACAGCGATATTGATTGCCTGCTGCTTTTTGACGATAGCGTTGATCCTGTTACAAGAAGCAAAATTCAAGCTATTGCGCGTGAGCTTTTTCATTTAGCGGATGCTTTATTTGAGCACTCGCATCAATTTTGTTTCGACCCTATTGGCATTTCTTTGCATCAGCTTTGTGGCACAGTTGATGAAGTAGCTGGAGTGATACAAGAACGTCAGGAAGAAGCACTTAGTGTTAGCGTGGCTAATGCTAGATCCGTATTTGGCAGTGGACAACTATTAGCTTGCTTGCGCAGCCAACTAAATTTCAGTGCAGATTTTTATTTTGATAAAGCCATTCATGATTTTCCTGGGCCAGTTGATGAAAGCCACTTAAACCTCAAGCGTGATATCTTTCGTCCATTAGATTTTTTAATACTCGGCTTGGCTAAAGAGTTTGATATTAATTTAGATGAATGTGATTCTCCGCAGCATATTTTGCAGCATCTTGAAGCAGAAGGTCACATCAGTAACAATACAAAATTTATTTTAGAATATATTCGAGAAGAAGCGCTAAGAACTCGCACTCAATTGCATAGAAATGCCAATAAAGAATATGATGATGTTCTGGAAGGTGAGAGTCAATATGACGCTGTGCTTAGTTTAGTAAAACTGGTTGGCATGGTGCGTGGATCATTAGCAGCTTATTTACAAGAAGCAAAAACAGCAAGCATACCATTTCAGCTGAATCCAGAACTATTTTTATCATCAAACCAATCCATTATTGCAGATAGTGGCAGAAATGCCCAAACGGATATTATGTTTTCCTGTATTAAAAGCAGATTAACAAACTGCCTTCTTGCCAATCACCAAGAAGATTTAGCTAATAATTTAATACAAAGCTTAGATGAAAAAATGGCAGAAACAAAAAATGCGTTTCAGCAAAGAGCGGTTTATAACTTGGCAGCTAGCCTATTAGCCTTAGTAGATAGCTTAAATCCTGATACTCTTGAACTGCACGCAGAGAAAACCCGTCAAGCGTTAACAGCCTTGTCCTTAAAGGATACCGTACCATTACACGTCCAGGTTATTCAATTGCTTGAGAAAAGTCATGAGATAAATTATAAAACCATTAACATGAGGCTGCTTGATTTAACCGTAAAAAACAAAAACCATGAAGTGCAAGAGGCGGTAAGCAAAGTGGTAAAAGCTGCTAACGAACAAGTAGGCGCAAGTATTAATACATCAAAAGCTTTTCAGGAAGCAGCTAAGGCAAATTATGCAACCTACCAATATTTAAGAGCACCCTATTCAGCAGAAACTGAAAAACGCTACGAAAAAGCTATTCACGCGACGCGTCCTTCTGCTTTGAAAAACGCCATGGTGAACTTAAAACACGTTTTAAGTAAACTGATTGCTAAAATAACTTTCTGGCGCAAACCTGTTACGCACGTAAAAACAATAAGCAGCGAAACAGAAAATAAAATTTCTACAAGTGAAAACATGAAAGCTTTGCAGGTGGCCATCTCCAATCAAAGCTAGGCGCTTTTCTCATCTTGCCGTGTGACGCTATATCATTTAACCAGGGAGTTTTCTGATCACAGAGCCACTACCGTCAGGGTCCTCTCTTACTCGCTCGAAAAATCCCTACCTAATACAGAAATTTCTTTTGAGACACAATTTCAAAGCCAAAGCTATGCTAGCGCTAGTTTATTCATTAGTTCCTAGGTTTATGTTGCGAGACTATCAAGTTCAACATATGCCTTTAAAAAAATTTAGAGCCAAGAGTAATGAAGTTGCGGACATTACGGCAGAAGAAATGCCCCCATGTTCTTTCTCTGTTTCTTCTCGACTGTAAGGAAAAACTTTTTCCTGTTATCATAGCTTTTTAACTTGCTTTTTTGCTATGAAAAAATATATGTGTATGGTTTGTGGCTGGATTTATGATGAGGCACAAGGCTGGCCTGAAGATGGCATTGCGCCAGGAACTAAATGGGAGGATGTACCTGAAGATTGGGTTTGCCCCGATTGCGGCGTTGGGAAATCAGATTTTGAGATGGTAGCAATTTAATCTATACCTGCGAACTGTTTGTAAAAGCCAGGGTCACGAGCGTCAGCGCGAGGTTAAACTACACCTGTAACCGCCCACGGCAAAAACATTAATCCTCAAATACCTTAGCAACCATATGTTTTGGGTGCTAAGCAATGACGCGGGAAAAATTAATGTTTTAAAAACTACCTAGCCAAATTGTAAATTTCTCCCGCAGCGCTGATTCCTAATTTAACTTCTGCAAAATGCCATCTAGGATATCTAAATTGGTATATTCAATAACCAATTTTCCTGAGCCAGATTTGCGATGCTGAAAACTAACTTTTGTGCCAAATTTTTCTGACAGCGAACGCTGCAGATTTGCCATATCAGGATTGAGCTTAACCTTCTTGCTAGAAGCTGTTACACCCGCACCTGCTAACAAATGCTTCACTAAACCCTCGGCTTCGCGCACAGATAAACCACGATCAACGATTTCTTTTGCTGCAGCACGCTGTTGGTTAAGCGGCAAAGCTAGTAAGGCGCGCGCATGCCCCATATCAATATCGCCGCGCTCTAAAAGCGTTTTAACATGGTCTTCCAATTGTAACAAACGCAATAAATTGCTTACAGTAACACGTGATTTGCCTACGGACTTTGCAACTTCTTCGTGAGTCAAATGAAATTCTTCTAATAAACGATGTAACGCCCTCGCCTCTTCCAAAGCGTTTAAGTTTTCACGCTGAATATTTTCGATAAGCGCCATTGCCAAGGCAGCTTCATCAGAAATTTCTTTAATAATGGCAGGAACATGAGTAAGGCCTGCAAGTTGAGCAGCGCGCCAACGTCTTTCACCAGCAATGATTTCATATTGCTGTGGGCGAATTTGACGTAGCACAATTGGTTGCAAAATACCTTGTGCTTTAATTGAATCCGCAAGCTCTTGAAGGCTTTCTTGTACAAACTCATGTCGTGGCTGATATTGTCCACGCTGCATGAGTTCAATAGGTACTTGGCGCAGTTGATCTCCAGCAACTGGCGATGGCGCGATGCTCGCGGTTGCTTTACTTAACATTTTATCTAAGCCAATATTTAAAGGGCGCTTACGCGTAACTGTCATGATACTTGAATCCTATTTTCTGAATAAGCTGAATTCCAATATAAGCTTTCTTGTTGGAAGCTCTCGTTTGGTAATTGCATGGGGGTGCTGCAAATTGAAGCAATATCCTGCTCCAAAGTCCAGGTTAGTGGTTCTGAAAGGCTCATTTTATAACCTTTATAACTATAAATACCTATTGGCAGTGTAAATTTTTTGCCTGCTTTTAATGGGCCACAACCTAATTTCTCTTTGGCTTCTTGGGCAAAAAGGTTATTAATATATTGAACCTCATACGGCCATACTGACCACCAACTTGCGGCATTAAGATCATAATTTAGCTGTGGGCTATGATTCTTAAGATATTTTACTTCTCCTGGAAGAATACCAATTATATTTTGGTCATTTAAAACCCTTAATTGCTTAGTGCTGAAATAAGGGTAATAAGGAATAGTAGGTTTTTTAGAATTGCTAACTGCATTCATTACTTTTTGCGCTTGCAAATCCGTGCAAGCCATCAGCCATAAAACTGCCACTATTACCAGCATGGTTCGCAAAAGTTTTTTATAACATCCCATAGTTTTTCCTTTCAATAATATTTTTAAACGGTAAAATTTTTTAATCAGCTTCCTGCCCTTGCGCTAACGCATTTACCGCTTGCGTCTCCGGTGGTGGAGCTGTATCGCTAGAAACATCATCCGGTAATGTTCCTAACAAATGCAGCGTCCCCTCAGCAATTTTGGCAAACACAGGACCTGCTGTGTAGCCACCGAGGCTGAGCCTACCTTTAATGTCATATAATACGACCAAAATCAATATCTGAGGATTTTTAGCAGGCACCAAACCAACAAATGTACCGTTATGAACATTTTTAAGATAGCCATGTGGACCTAGCACCCAAGCGGTTCCTGTCTTGCCAGTAATACGATAACCCGGCACTTTTGCTAAAGGCGCCGTACCACCTTTCATATAAATCACAGACTCTAATAAATCTAGCATTTGATGTGCAACGGTAGGTGAAATAATTTGCTCACCTTTTGGCGGCTGAGAAAGTTTTAATAAGGAAATAGGCACTAATTTCCCATCATTTCCTAAAGCAGCATATGCTCTAGCGACTTGGATTGGCGTTGCAGATAGCGCATAACCAAATGACATATGTACCAAGTCGATCAATTTCCAAGGATTTTCCTGGCGGAGTAAGCCCGTGCTTTCTCCTGGAAAATTACTCGCTGTGCTTTGGCCAAAACCAAATAAATGCATGGTTTGCCACAGGCGATCATAAGGTAATGCTAATGTCACTTTGGTCATACCGACGTTACTTGATAAAGCTAACAAAGTAGCCATATCAATGACACCATTATTATGCTCATCTTCAATCCTGCGCCCATCAACTGTCATATAGCCTGGGCTAGTATCTACGGTTGAATTAGGCTTAAATTTACCGCTGCTCAATGCACTAACCATGCTAATTCCCTTCATCACAGAGCCAGGCTCATAAAGGTCAGTAAATGCACGGTTACGGTATACTTCCCGGTGACCGCTGGGACGATTATTGGGGTTATAAGAAGGTACGTTAACATCTGCTAAAACTTCACCTGTCTTTACATCGAGGACAATTGCTGTGCCTGCAGTCGCATGATACTTATCCGCACCTTCCTGCAAAGCTTGATAAGCTAAAAACTGAATGCGGCGATCAATACTGCTCATTAAGTGACGCCCAGGGCTAGCTTGTTTAAGCAGTTTTAAATCAGCAACAATTTTTCCATAGCGATCTTTTAACACTTCTGTTTTGCCAGGCTCACCTGCTAACCACGAATTATAAGCAAGCTCTAAACCCTCTTGTCCATGATCATCTACGTTAGTAAAACCTAATAAATGTGCGGTTACCTCACCTTCTGGATAAAAGCGGCGATATTCTTGCTGGATGTATACACCAGGAATTTTTAACGCTTTGATTTTTTCACCAATGGCCGGGTCTAAGCCACGTTTTAAGTAGAGGAATTCTCGCTTAGCATTTTTTTTAATCCGGTCTTGCAACTCTAAATGCGAAAGATCAAGATATTTGGCTAGCAAAATATTATTAGAGTTACTTAAGTCAAAATTGGAAGGATCAACCCAAACAGAATCAACCGGCGTACTAATCGCAAGCGGATAACCATTACGATCTAAAATCATGCCGCGGCTTGCTGGTACTTCAACCACGCGCACAGCCCGCATATCCCCCTGATTTTTTAAGAAATTACGATTAAAAATTGTGAGATAAATAATCCGCCCAGCCACAGCAAGCATGCATAGAATAAGGACCAACAGGATTACCCGGTAACGCCCTTTATACATGCTATTAGGAGAAGTGTCTTGATACATATACAACATCCGTGAAAATCCTAGCATTGTATCAAAGTATTGGCTTACAGAAAAACTCCCCAGCCTAACAGCCTGTCAGGGTTAATTTGCCAGAAAGCTAATTCAGAGGCATAATGGAAATAGAGAGTATTTATTTTCAACAGGAGCTAAAAAAAATGAGTGAACAAGTACGTCATATTACCGATACAGATTTCGACAGCGTCGTTTTAAAATCTGACGTTCCCGTCTTGGTGGATTTTTGGGCACAGTGGTGCGGCCCTTGCAAAATGATTGCCCCAATCTTAGAAGAAATTGCCCCTGAATATGCTGGCAAATTAATCGTTACAAAAATGGACGTAGATTCTAACACTCAAACGCCAACTCAGTATGGCATTCGCGGCATTCCTACTTTAATGATTTTTAAAAACGGCGAATTAATTGGCACGAAAGTTGGCGCATTAAGCAAATCACAATTAAAAGTATTTATTGACACGACGATTTAAAGGATAAATCGCTTCGTATAGTTTCATGGCTAGGCTGGTTTTAAATGTTTTGAAAATTTTTTTAATCATCTATAAGGAGAGTTTGTATGAAACACGTTAAATCATTAATCTTGGCGACCGCACTTGTTGGCATTGGCGCAAGTTCCTTGGCACAAGCGCAATATGTTGCACTTGATAAACTGACTATTTCTCAGTTAAATCCTGCCATTTTGTCAGCTTTTCAAACACCGGGTTCTATTGTGAACTTTTATGGTGAAAACTATGTTGTTAACACACCCGCCACTTGCTCTGGTGCAAACTTTAATGCTATTTGCACCGTTGGTTTAGCGCATTTAAGTAATACAAACCCAGGCGTAACAGTTAATATCAACCAAGTTGTCACCAACGTTGGTTTAGTGACAACAGTTACAGCAAGACCAGATGGTAAAACATTTAATCTTACCTACCAAAATACAGGTATTGGTACCGCGCCTAACGTTGTAAGCATTGTGCGTACTGATAATCTGTAATCATTTTACTATAGAGCTCGGCTATGGTTTTTCTAGCCGAGCCAGCCTATAAACTCTAAAGGTTTTTCTTTTACAAGGAGAGTATGATGGAGCACAAGAAATTATTCGTAGCAGGATTATTAACTATCGGCATTATAGGTACTGCGCAAGCAACAACTTCTGCCTCTATTACGGAAGAGCAAGTTATGGAAAGCGCAATGCAGAAGAGTAGTAATAATTGTAACTGGGAGAATTGGCAGAATTGGGATAAGCGAGAGAGGCTTATCGAAAAATTAAATACACTACAATTTCAACCTGAGGCTGCCCAAAAGCTTCTTTCAGTAGGAAGCAAGTTCGTTATTGATGGAGTTACGTTGCAAGTAGTGGGTAGTACGGGTACTTTTTTTAACATTGGAAATAATGAGCATCAGGCACAGATTGAAGTAACCCTAGAGGGGCCCCCTGACTGTGGCATTGCTCCCCGTGATCTCCGTGGACAAACACAAATAGCAGATCGCGTAGTATCACTAGCGCAAGGTCCAGCTCTTGAAAATGATAACGACGATCCTTTTACGCTTGATATTTTGTTAACAACAACTGATCTTACTAGAGGCATTGTAAACGTTAATGTCCGTGCCGCCGACACTAAATAAACCATAAAGAGTTAAGAAAATACTTGGCGTTAAAACTTTTCTTGAGGGCGGCTTATGAATAAGTCGCCCTCAATTTTCTAAGAAAGTAAAATATCGAAGTATAGACACAAATAAAAAACCATGTTATTCTTCCTTTCAGTCGCATTTCGCGATTTCTGTTTTCATACTATTCCATTCTTAGGTAACAAAACAACACGCTGGTAACAATATCTCTACATCTACTCAATCTTAACCAACATAATATTTTCTATGAATCTTACTGAACTTAAAAAAACCCCTGTTAGTGAACTAATTAAATTATCTGAAAAAATGGGCTTAGAAAACATGGCCCGCTGTCCCAAAAAGGACATTGTTTTCTCCATCTTAAAAGCGCACGCGCAAAAAGGTGAAGATATTTCTGGCGATGGTGTACTGGAAATTTTGCAAGATGGTTTTGGCTTCTTGCGTAGTGCAGAAGGTTCTTATCTTGCAGGTCCCGATGATATTTATGTTTCTCCAAGCCAAATTCGCCGTTTCAATTTGCGTACTGGCGATACGATTAGCGGTAAAATTCGCCCACCGAAAGAAGGCGAACGTTATTTTGCCTTATTAAAAGTTGACGACATTAACTACGATACACCTGAAAGTACTCGCAATAAAATTCTCTTCGAAAACTTAACGCCGCTTTTTCCTGACAAACGCATTCACTTAGAGCGCGGCAATGGCAGCACCGAAGACCTAACTGCTCGCGTCATTGAATTAGTTGCACCACTAGGTAAAGGTCAGCGCGGCTTGATTGTATCGCCACCAAAAGCGGGTAAAACCGTCATGCTACAAAACATGGCGCAATCCATTACCGCGAATAACCCTGAATGCCATTTAATTGTGCTTCTCATTGACGAGCGTCCTGAAGAAGTGACAGAAATGGAACGATCTGTGCAAGGTGAAGTCATTGCAAGTACGTTTGATGAACCTGCAACCCGTCACGTGCAAGTAGCAGAAATGGTCATTGAGAAAGCAAAACGCTTAGTTGAGCATAAAAAAGATGTGGTAATTTTATTAGACTCCATTACACGTTTAGCTCGCGCTTACAATACGGTAACACCAGCTTCTGGAAAAATTTTATCTGGTGGTGTAGACGCTAACGCATTACACCGCCCCAAGCGTATCTTTGGTGCAGCTCGTAATATCGAAGAAGGCGGCAGCTTAACCATCATTGCAACAGCGCTGATTGATACGGGCTCAAAAATGGATGAAGTGATTTATGAAGAATTTAAAGGAACTGGCAACTGGGAAGTTCATTTAAATCGTGGGTATTCTGAAAAACGAATTTTCCCTGCAATTGATATTGATCGTTCTGGCACGCGTCGTGAAGATCTTCTCACCAAACCTGATGAGCTACAAAAAATGTGGATTTTGCGTAAATTTTTACATCCAATGGAAAGTTTTGCCAAAATGGAATTTTTATTGGAACGTTTGAAAAATACCAAAACCAATGAACAATTTTTTGAATCGATGAAAGGTTAATGTTAATAATGTGCTACCCGCATTCTCGGTGTCACCCCCGTGCATGCGGTATCCATTTTAAAACTAACAGAACTTATGCCCTACACCATTCGCATCGCACACCAACAAAAAAGCTTTATCGTTGAAGAAAATGAAACGATTTTAGACGCCGCCACGCGTCAAAATTTTGATATCCCTCATAGTTGCTGCGAAGGCATTTGTGGTAGCTGTGAAGGTCAAGTAATTGATGGCATTGTGCATTATGACGAAACTGAACATTTAGTAATTGACGCTGAAGAACGCGCTCAAGGTCGTGCTTTATTCTGTTCTGCCAAAGCTTGTTCGGATTTACTAATTGATGTTCCAGGCATGGGCGTACCAGCCAAGCAAAATATCAAGTCTTACACTTATACCCTGCAATCCTTACAACTATTAAAAGAAAATATTTATCAAGCTTTTCTATTGCCAATTGATAAAAAAATCACTTATTTCGCAGGGCAATATATTAATGTGAGTTTACCAGGTCAAGAATCAAAACCTTTCTCCATTGCTAATGCTCCAAATCACCAGGGTTTATTAGAATTACATATCCGTCGACAAAGCGATAACCTTTTTGCTCAACAATTAATTGATCATTTACAAACGCACAAAACTTTGACGTTTGAAGGCCCTTTAGGTAATTGCTATTATCATCCCAAACCTAATATGCCTAGCATATTATTGGCTGTTGGCACAGGCTTTGCGCCTATTAAAGCAATTTTGGAAGAAGCATTTAAAAATCCTTCGCCACATGAACTCAGCTTATTCTGGGCAGGCAAATACCCTTATGATCTTTATCAGATGGAACTCGCCCAGCAATGGGAGCAAACATATAAAAATTTCCGCTTTGTTCCTATTTTAGCTTCGGCTGAAACTTCACTGAGCTGGCCAGGCATTTATGGCAATATTATTGATATTGCTTTAGATTATTATCCCAACTTAGCACAACATCACATTTATTTTGGTGGCCCAATTCAACTAACCATGGACGGTTTAGAACACTTTGTTGCCAATGGCGCACAAACTTGTTATATGTATTCAGATGTATTTGATTTTATGTAAAGGGATTTTTTAAACTCTACAGAGATAAGCAAAATGAAAAAAAAGCTAAGCTGTCTTATTATTTTATGCAGCATGCAGGCTGCCCATGCTGCCAATTTTCAATTATTTGAGCAAAGTGCAACCCTCTTAGGTCAAGCAGATGCGGGCACCGCTGTCTCTGATGATCCAAGCGTACAATTTTACAACCCTGCAGCAACTGCTTTTTTTGATAAAACCAATATTGGTATCTCAGCCATTTACATTGATCCAAAAGTTAGTTACACAGTTAACAGCGCAACTAATCTTGATGGCGCACCAATAAGCGGGCCAACACCCGGGCCTGGGCAAACCGCTATCGCACCAGGATTATTTTTAATTCAACCCATTAATAATCGCGTTACCCTTGGCCTTGGCGTCACGGTACCTTTTGGACTTTCGACGAGCTATGGTGCTGGTTCTCCGGCACGATATTTTGCAACCGAGTCAAAAATTGAAACAGTTAATATCAACCCAAGCGTTGCTTATAAATTCACCGATAAATTTTCTGCCGGCCTTGGTTTAGATTTTCAGTACATGCATGCTACGCTTAATCAAGCGGTTGATGCCGAAAATTTAACTTTGCTACCTGTTAATGATATTTACTTGCAAAATAATGCCTTTGATTGGGGGCATGGCTGGAACGGTGGTTTGTATTATCAACCTTTTAACACAACGAAGCTTGGTTTAAGTTATCGTTCTCAAGTTGTACATCATTTAAATGGCACTAGTAGCCCAGATATGCCCGGCGGTATTGATCCTATTTATCAAGACTTGCTTGCTTATTACGGCATCCAAAATAGCAATGTTTATGGCACTATTGTACTTCCCCCTTATACAACATTAAGCGCCCAGCAGGATTTAACACCACGCTGGTCTATTATGGCTGATGCTGAATATATCCAGTGGAATAAAATCCAAGATGTCACGTTAAATTTTTCTCCTAAATCTGGCGGCCCCCAAGGCTGGACCTTACCCTCAACCACCATCCCATTGCATTACAGCAATACTTGGCGCCTTTCATTAGGTCAAAGTTATAAGATTACTGACAAACTCACAGGCCGCATGGGTGTGGCAAGCGATGCATCGCCTGTTTCGCCTGAATACGCAACCGCACGAATTCCTGACAGCGATCGCTATTGGCTGACATTAGGCGCGGGTTACGCCTTCACGCCTAATGCTAGTTTGAATATTGGTTATGCGCATATTTTCTTTGATGACTCTAGTACCAACCAATCGCAAACTTTTACCAATAGCGGAGTACCTATTGGAACCATTACTTATGCTGCTAATTATCGAGCAGAAGCAAATTTATTCGGCGCCCAATTTAACGCTAAATTTGGATAAATAAAAATATGTTAAAGAAAATTCTTGGTCTTACCATTGGTTTAGGCTTGGCACAATTAGCTTTTGCGGGATTAAGCCTTCCTTATTTCTCTCAGTATTATTTTTTTGGTGATAGCTTAAGTGATATGGGCAATTTTACAGAAGGCCTACCCCAAACTAATTGCTATTTAAACTTCAAACCAAACGCACCTGTAACAAATACTGTAAGCCAGGGAGGAACCAACGCTGGAAAAGTATGGGCGGATATTACTGCTTATGGGTTTTCTGCCAGCCCTTCTAACAACGGTGGAAATGATTACGCCGTTGCTGGAAATACCACAGAAAAAGTGTTTAACGCACAAGATCTTGACGACCCTACTACACAAATTAATAAATTTCTTGCGGACCATCACGGACAAGCAAACCCACAAGCCTTATATGTGATATGGGCAGGGTCTAATGATTTAATTCATTTAATTAATCCACCTTCCCTAGCACTTACAACAAGCCAGGATCCTCGCGCGGTCATCCAAGAAGGTATGAATAATATTTTTGCAGGGATTGATCGTTTATATGAAGCTGGCGCAAGAAACTTTTTAGTTTTAAATCTTCCTGACGTATCAGAAACACCAGCTGTTAGTAATCCAACAAGACAACCTGACGATTCAAGCACGCCAGCCTTTTGGTATACCATTGTAGGAGATTTTTATTCTCTGCCCGTTTGCCCAGGACCTAATAGCACCTGTGCATCTCTCGTTCAAGAAGGGTGCGATGACTGGGATCAGGTATTATTTGGCACAGACGCAAGACCAACCCCAGGTACCGCACCTTTAAAGTTCTTAAAGGCAATCCACCCGGATATTACGATTTATGAGTTTAATCTTAAACAATTGCTAAGAGACCTTGTGAGCAACCCTAGCCACTTTGGTTATCCTGCCACTATTAAATTTAATACCCAATATTCAGGTATTAGTGATGGCATTGATCTTCCTAATAACCAAACTGTATCTTGTGGAAATAATGCCTCAGGTATTACTTACACACCGGATGACTATATTTTTTATGACTATATTCACCCAACTTCTTATACGCATACCCAGCTGGCAAAATACATTCGCCAAGGCAGTGATAGCACCTTAGGGCGCCAATACCTTTCTCTTGTAACCGCCCCATAAAATAAGTCAACAAACGGGGCCTGACCCCGTTTGTTGACTTATTGTCGTTCTAAAACGGCCATCGTTAAACGGGTTGAGGAAATTAATTTTCCTTGCTCGTCGGTAATGTCGATATTCCAGATTTGTGTGCTGCGGCCTAAATGTAATGGCTTTGCTGTGCCTATTACAAAACCTTCCCGTGCCGAGCGGATATGGCTCGTGCTAATACTTAAGCCAACACAATAATGTGTTTTTTGATCGACACAAAAATTCGCTGCTGTACTACCAATGGTTTCTGCTAATACACAGGATGCACCGCCATGCATAATACCAATCGGCTGTTTAGTTTTTTCATTAACAGGCATTTTGCCACGCACGAAATCTTCGCCGACTTCAGTAAACTTAATGCCTATAGCTTCCATCATCGTGCCCACGCTACGTTTATCCATTGATTCTACGGTGGGAACTTCTTTCCAGATTGTCATATGTTTTTTCCTCTAAGATATATTAAAAACAAAAAGTCTAGCTAACGCGCCTTTACCCACCCTACTTTGCCAACCTTTCCTCAAACCAATCGAAAGCCTCATCTAAAATATGCTCTGGTACGGGCATGGTGTACGTGCCATTTTCATTATGCGGTATACCAATTGCATCTAATAAAACATATTTAGCTTGCTGTGCTTGTGATTTTTTATCCATTTTTAAAACGATTTTAAACTTCTCTCTATCCTGAAAAGCCTTCGTTGCCAAGGGTAATTTAATAGCTTTAACTGCTGTAACGATTTTATCAAAATCCACTCGCGTTAAAAAATCCATTCTATACGATAAATAACTTTCAAGCATGATACCTATCGCCACTGCTTCACCATGACGAATTTCATAGTTTTCTAAAACTTCAATAGCATGGCCAATCGTATGACCAAAATTTAATAGCGCTCTCAGTGATTGCTCGCGCTCATCTTGCTCAACAATATGCTTTTTGATGGCACAGGATTGAAAAATTAACACCTCTATATCAACTATATGCTGCTGAGCAAATAAAGCCGCATCTGCGATCAACATATGTTTTAAAATTTCCACATAACCATTTTTAAATTCAATCTCTGGTAAGGTTTTTAAAAAACCAATATCAATAAAAACCGCTTTAGGTTGATAAAAACAACCAATGAGATTCTTTCCATAAGGGGTATTCACGCCTGTTTTGCCGCCAATGCTAGCATCTACCATAGCTAATAAACTAGTTGGTATATAAATCACATCTACGCCGCGACAATAAGTTGCCGCGACAAAACCTGCCATATCAGTTACCACACCGCCGCCAACCGCAATGATGCAAGTGTCACGAGAAAATTTTTTATTACATAAGTGGTCTTCTAGCGCCTGTTTTGTTTCGCGCGTTTTATTAGTCTCACCCGCAGGAAAGCTAAAAATTTCAACAAGCATCTGATGTTTGCGCAAGTAATTGACTACTTGTGCAGCAATGGAGTTTTCTAGATTTGAATCAGTGATAATCGCCAAACGAGATTTTTTTTGACGTAAAAATTCTGCAAAACTTGAATCATTCAATAAGTTTTTACTAAAGTAAATTGGATATGGTTGGGTAGTTTGAATAGATAATTCTTTCATCTTCTATTATCCCCATACAAAATATAGCACAATCAGTTACCTTTCTTCATCAGGAAAAAGAATCTCATAAATTTCATCGGCGATTTCTTCAATAGATTTTTTCCATACATCAATCACTTCATCTGCGTATTCTAAATATAAAGGCAGACGGAAATAATATAGACGCTTTGTTTCAACAAAATCCTGCAATAAAGGACGTGAAGTATCATTTGCCAAGCGATCCATGACCACTTGCAAGTTAGCATTTAAGAAAAATACTTTACCGTCCTGCTGCTTCAAGTAATCTAAAATAATTTTATTTAATACCACGCCGCCGCCAGTCGAGATAATACAATTATCCGCTGCCGAATATTCTTTAGCAATGGCAATTTCTGTTTCGCGCAAAAGTAATTCACCACCTTTAGCAAAAACCTCGTGCATATCTTTGCTTTGTGTTTTTGCATAAACTAGATCATCCATTTCAACCACAGGCAGTTTCAGAATTTCACCTAATGCTTTGGCAACAGCAGTTTTCCCTGAACCCATAAAACCAATTAAAACAATTTTCATTTTCGATCCTTTTTGTTAAAGCTTTGCTTGTTTCGCCACGTCGTGCAAGCTATCTAAAGTTTCCCAAAATGCTGGAAACGTTTTATTAACAACGTGGGGCTGATTAATTTTCATTCCTGCTAGTTTTGCTCCCGCTACAGCAAATGCCATTGCCATACGATGATCACCATAAGTATCAATTGCCGCTGCATGTGGCTGGCCACCATAGATTGTTAAACTATCTTCTGTATCTTCCGTCTTAATGCCCATTTTAGCAAGTTCTGATTTCAGCGCATAAACGCGTTCTGTTTCTTTTACTCGCAAAGAGCGTACACCAGAAATTTTTGTTATACCGTTAGCAAAAGCAGCTAATACTGCCATAGTTTGCACTTGGTCAGGGCAATCTTCCATATTGAAACAGCCTGGCAAAATTTGTTTTCCCCTGATGGTAATCGCATTTTCCCCTACTGTAATTTCATTACCCATTTGCGCTAAGAGTTTTAGAAAATTTCGGTCCGCCTGAACAGAGTTAGGGTTTAAATTTTTTAAGGTTAAGGTTGATTGAGTTAGCGCAGCAATGGCAAAAAAATAGCCCGCGCTTGAATAGTCACCTTCAATCATATATTCTTTTTTTTGATAGCGCTGTCCAGCAGGAATTTCATAAACACCTTCAGCGGGCGTTTGCACCTTAATACCCCAGTCACGCATAGTGTTAATTGACATTTCAACATAAGGTTTAGACGCTGTTTTGCCTAGCAGGGAAATTTTTAAGCCTGCTAAATAAGGCGCAATCATGAGTAAGCTGGAAAGATACTGACTGCTCACACTTGCATCTAATCTTACTTCGCCACCCAATAAGTGTGAAGAAGTGACTCGTAATGGAAGCTGCCCAACTTTGTCTAAATAATGAATCTCCGCACCTAATTGTTGCAAAGCTTTTACCAAGTCTTGAACGGGGCGCGTACTTAAACCTGCGCTTCCCTCTAAAACCTTAGTGCCAGGCACTAAACAAACTAATGCCAACAGAAAACGCAGGGTTGTACCTGAATCATGTGCATATAATTGATAAGTATTTGGCTGAACGACTGAAATATCATCATAAATGATTATTTTTTCAGGTAACGTTTCTATGCGCAGACCGAGCGCACGCAGGCAACTAATCATCGCTTGGGTATCTTCACAATAGAGAGGGTGGTAAAGATGAACATCTTCTTGCGTTAAGGCTGCCATAAGCAATGCACGGTTAGTATAACTTTTCGAAGCAGGCACAATGATGCTTTTGGTAACTGGCGCTTTAAATGGCATGACCTCAATTGCACGCATATTTTTTACCGCGTCTTTCTTCTAGCTTGAACGGCTTTCGCTAGTTGCGTTAATAAATTAGACGTTTCTACCATATCAATACAAGGATCAGTAATACTTTGACCATAAACCAAGTCTGTTTTCACCCGTAAATCCTGTCGTCCTGCAACCAAATTACTTTCTAACATCAAACCTGAAATTGCGAAACTGCCTTGACTAACTTGTGCAATAATATTTTCAACCGCTATTTTTTGATTCGCGTGATTTTTTTGACTATTGCCATGGCTTGCGTCAACCATAACGCCAGTATTTAACCCCGCTTCAATTAGCCGCTGATTTGCAGCCAACACATCGCTCGAAAAATAGTTAGGCAGTCTTCCGCCGCGCAAAATTAGATGACATGCTTGATTTCCTTTAGTACTAACGATGGCAGGAATCCCTTGCTTTGTAACACTTAGAAAATGATGGGGATGTTGCGCAGAGTGTAGAGCATCAATAGCAATTTGGATATCACCTGAAGTGCCGTTTTTAAAGCCAACAGGCATCGATAAACCCGAGGCTAACTCGCGGTGCAACTGACTTTCAGCCGTTCTTGCGCCAACCGCGCCCCAAGAAATGGCATCGGCGATAAACTGGGGCACAATAGGATCTAAAAATTCCGTTCCCGCTGGCACACCTACCTGCGCTAAATCAATTAAAAGTTTTCTCGCCAAGCGCAAACCATAATTAATTTTAAAACTATTATCCAACATTGGGTCATTAATTAAGCCTTTCCAGCCAATCGTCGTACGCGGCTTTTCAAAATAGACTCGCATGATAATACATAAATCATCCGAAAAACGATCAATAATTTGTTTTAACTTAATTGCATAATCTAATGCGGCTTCAACATCATGAATAGAACATGGCCCAACAACCATAAGCAGTCGATCGTCTGTGCCTTGGATAATTTTTTCTGCTTGCAAACGCGCGCTGGAAATTAATTTGACCATGTTAAGGTCTAACGGCCATTCTTCTATTAAAATAGCCGGCGCAATAAGAGGACTTAACGATTGCACGCGTAGATCATCTGTGGCCATCATTGGTCATTTTCCTAATTTTTTATCAACTTTTTGATTTCATTTTTTAGATAAACGAATGAAGGTACGTAGAATAATAATGGCTGCATTTGTGTATGGTCATAGCTAGTGTTGATAACTTCCTCTAAATCAAAAGGTTTACGCGTCACTTTATCGCTCAAGCAGTGTGCCATTTCGCCATAAGAAGATAATAAACCAGCGCCAAAAATTTTTAATTCGTCTTGCTCAAGAATTAAACCAAATTCAATTGCAAACCAATATAAGCGCTCCCATTGCAACATCTCCTCTTCATTCGCATGACGAGCTCCAATACCCATTAACTGCATTAATTCAGCATAATCTGCATTCATAAAAGGTGGTAAATGACCTAATACATCATGCACGATATCTGGCTCAGGCGTATACTCTGGATCTGAACCATGACGTAAAAACTGCGTACAAGGCATAATCCGTTTTGATAAATACTGGAAAAATTCTCTTGGCGAAAGCAAACCTTCTGCCGGTAAAATACGTACGCCATGGCTTTGCTGCAATCGATCGCTTAGCGTTTTAAGCTGTGGCAACTTATGCGAAGCTAAACCCAAATTTTTTTTTCCATTTAAGTAAATGTCACATGCATGGCGCTGATGCATCGCCTCAAGTTTTTCATTAATATGCTGCCAAATAGCATCTTCCTCTTGGCTATATTCAACCTGCGGTGCATATCCGTGAATAAGACGATGCTCTTTGCCTAAGCGAAAAAACTCCTGACGGCGTTGTATGTAAACAGCATCTTTAATGCCTGGATGCTTTGGATCTAAAATAAGCTCTTCTTGCATAGCGCGCTCCACAAGATTTTAGTTTTGGGATAAAGTTTTATTAGTAATGTTTAAAAAGATAAGAATATTTTGGCTTAGCAGCCAAAGTAATAATACCTAGCATCAAAGGCTTGATAAGAAAGCAAAGCGTCGCTTAAGGGAAAGACAGCATTGAAGAGAGGCTTTCGGAATAACTCTGCCATAAATTTCAAAAAAGTTATGTTTTCAAAACAATAACAAACTTACCCAAACAAGTCAACAAACGGGGTCAGACCCCATTTGTTGACTTGAAAACGTACGACAAACAATTTTATCTAACGCGGAAAAAACCTTCGTGGGCTATGAAAATGGTGGACACGTGCTGTAGGGTGGGCAAAGCCACGCTAGCAACGTGTCCACCAAAGCGATGAAAAAACATCTTACCTAGCGCTTTGCTCATCCCACAACAAATTTCATACCCTACAGAAAAAACCATATAAGTCATGAGGTTAATCTTTTGTTAAGAATTACCTGCTACAATGTGCAAACTGCTATAGAAGAGATAAAGATTAAAAAGCACCTCCATTACTTGTATGAAGTGCGAAAAGCTCATGCTTCGTAATGACGATATTTTCTAATATTTATCTTCTGCAGGGATTTAGCCACCATAATAAAAACTAAAAGTTAAAGATATAACATGTTACCTAGAAATTTAAGTACCGTTTATAAAGAGAGCCATCACTCCGTCTTATTACTAATTGCAAATTTACATCATGCCTGCACGCAAGATAATCCAGACACTTATGATAAAAAGTTAGTTCTGGATGTAATCCAAGAAATAGAAAGCTATATGGACCTAGAGAATTTATTTCACATCAAAAAACAAGCTTTTTCACTAGAAGATGTTATTGCGAAAGCTGTTAGCCAGTACAACTTAAAAGCAAGTAAAAAAACTATTCAATTCCATATACAAGAGACTGATAGCCAAGTACCGATTGAAGGCTACGCACCACTCATCAAAATTATTTTAAATAACCTCATTTCTAATGCGATTAAGCACACAGAACAAGGTACCCTCACATTAAAAATAAACGCTTTGCAAGATACTATTGAAATTAAAGTTATTGATACTGGCGCAGGCATGGATGCTCATACTGTGGCAGCTATTTTTGAACATGAGCAGCTTGCGGGGAAAGCCAGCAGTGAACGTGGTAACTCTGGCTTGGGCTTAATTAACTGTCTAAAAATTGCCAAGTGTATTAACGGCTCGCTGACTGCCACAAGCGCAGGCAAAGGTAAAGGTAGCTGTTTTAGTTTAAAAATACCAACTAAAATGGCACTTGAAACAAAGCATTTGCTAGAAATTTTTGACCAAAGCTTTATTCATCACGAAATACGCAATCTATTATCTACCTTACTTATACAAGAAAACCTTTCTGATGAGATAATAGAAAAGGTGGAAAATATTATTAATTTAGTTACTGATTTATTAGACTATGCGTTATTAGAACAAGACAAGTTACAGTTAAGAAATGCGATTATTGATTTAAAAACATTATTTCCAGACGCTAAAAATCCAATATTTATTTACGGAGACCCTTCCCGGGTTGCACAAGTCATCCGCTATTTTCAGCATCTGAACTCAGAAAAGGCAATTGATCTTGAAACCAGCGCAGAAACTGTGCATTGGCGTCTACGTCTAGATAGCCCATACACCGCTGATGACTTGACAGCACAAGTCTGTCAGCTACTTCTTGCGAAAATGGGCGGCAAAATTACTACCGAAGGGAAAGAGACACTTATCTCTTGCTCTTTCCCTCGAGCGCTTGCTCAAGAAATGTCAATCGACAATGCGAAAAAGAAAATTTTGATCATTGAAGATAGCTTAATAACTATTAATTTACTCACTCGCTTTCTTACAAAACTAGGCCATGAAGTTGTAGAAGCGACTAATGCGGAACAAGCATTAGTGAAAATAAGTCACGCTGCTGCAACAGAGGAACAATATGATGCTATTCTGACGGATTTACATATTGGAAGTGGTTTAACAGGCATTGATTTAGCACGGAAAATCCATCAAAGCGCAGCTCACACCAATATTTATTTGCTAACAGGAGATAATATTTCGAGCGAACTTTGTGAGCAAGCAGGTATTAAACAAGTAATGCAGAAACCTGTTTCTTTTGAAAAACTAATGAATGTTTTTGGCAATCCCGCAGGATATGTAAAAACGCCATTGGTTAGCACGACACCTAAGCTCATGCCAGATTCACCGCTACAAACCACCAGCAGAATAGACCCCATACTGCAGCAGTCCCTTCAGCAAAGCTTCCTTGACTTAGCTCGCCCCAAATGAGCCAAGTCAACAAACGGGGCCTGACCCCGTTTGTTGACTTAGGGGTTGCTTGTCGCAAAATATTTTTCGGCGCATAATAGCTTTTTCTTTTTTGCATAAAGTTCATGTTAGCGCCTAACTATCACATTAGTCTTTACGTTGAAATATTATTAGCGCTAACGAGTATGTTTGCTGGTGTTATTGATACATTAGCAGGTGGCGGCGGTTTAATTACTGTACCTGCCTTGCTCTTTGCGGGATTACCGCCAACTCTGGCACTTGGCACAAATAAATTACAAGCCGTCATTGGCGAATTTAATGCTTCTCTTCACTTTATGTATCACGGACGCATTTCGCCTAAATTACTTGCGCCAGGTTTATTCGCAGCAGGAAGCGGTGCTCTAATTGGCGCATGGGCTGTACAACATGCCCACCCCGAGCTATTAAACAAAGTTATCCCTTATTTGATGTTGGCAGTATTAATTTACATGATATGCATAGGGCGGCTTAACAAAAATAAATTAAGCCAGACTGTTTCAGTAAAGAAATTCTATTTAATCGCAGGTTTATGCATTGGCTTTTATAATGGATTTTTTGGCCCAGGAACAGGTTCATTTTGGGTAGCGGCATTGATGATTTTTTTAGGTTTTGACTTAAAAAAAGCCACGCTTTATGGCAAGCCACTTAACTTTATAGGAAATTTCGCCTCAGTTTTTTATTTTATTTTCGCTGGCCTAATTAATTATCACATTGCTTTTGCTATGGCACTCGGACAAATTACAGGCTCATGGATTGGCGCAAAGCTTGTGATTCATCAAGGCGCTAAAATTATCCGCCCCGTGTTTATCACTGTTGTATTTCTCATGACTGTGATTTTATTCATAAAAAATTAAACCTTACAACTCATACCAATCGTTACCGTCCGTTCAATAGGCAGATTAAAAAATGCTAAATCGTCTGCACTGCCCATCGTGTTTTGAAACATAAAGATAAAAAGATCTTTCTGCCAACGGAATAATCTTGACGTCGATACATCGTTTCCGACAATAACAGATACTTCTTCCAAAAAATATAATACATCTGGTAAATTCAGTTTAAAAGGCAATACTGCCTGTTGATTTAAGCTAGCAAGGCCTTGCGGTATATTCACATCTTCCATGAAGCCATAATGAAAAATAAGGTGATAAATCCCTTTAGGTGACTCAAGTAACTCAAATTTTTTTTGCTCTGTAACATAAGGAACTTGTTCTATCGCAATTGATACGATCACACAGTGTTCAGGAACACTTCGCGATAAATTAAAGTAATGTAAAAAAGCGCCACCACCTTGATCATAAATATTGGTCACAAAAACAGCTTCCGTACCCTCTAGTACACGAATAAGCTCCTTATCTGCGACGGTCACAAGCTCGGAAATAGCTTCTTTCTTACTATAATAAGCTTGCCGAAGAAAAGTAATACCTCGATACCAGGTATACATGATTAAAAAACAAAAAGCAGAAAATAATAGCGGCACCCAAGCGCCAGAAGCTAATTTAAATAAATTTGAAGCTAAAAAAGCTAACATAATAAATATCACCCAACTAGCAGAGAAAACTAACTTGCTAATAGGCCGCCCCCATTTGGCATGAACGACATAAACAACAAGAAGCGTCATAATGAGCATTTCTATGTTAATAGCAATTCCATAAGCGCCAGACAATGCATACACCGTTTTAAATATTAATACAATCAATAAAGTTCCTAGCGCTAAAACCAAATTAATTTGCGGTAAATAAATTTGACCTTCTCGTGTTTCAGATGTTTGAACAGCCCTAAGCCTTGGAAAAACATCCAGTAAAGTTGCTTCTTTAACTAAAGAAAAACTTGCCGAAATTGCAGCTTGCGACGCAATAATCGTTGTAAATGCAGCAAGCGTTAATAATGAAAATAAAAACCAAGGTGGCGCAATAAGATAAAAAGGATTACTAATAGCCGAGGGCTTTTCAAGCAAAAAAGCACCCTGCCCAAAATAACTTAAGACTAAAGCGGGAAAAACGATATAAAACCAACTTGAACGTATAGGCTCCTTGCCAAACTGCCCTACATTTGCATACAGTGATCCTGCACCTGTAATAACTAAAAAAATACTTCCTAGTAAGATAAATGCAGACCAACCGTTTTGTTTAAAAAATAAAATGGCATAATAAGGGTTGACTGCTTTTATAACAAGAGGATGATAAATAACTTTCAGCAAACCTAAAATAGCAATTACAACAAACCAAACAAGAATGATAGGTCCAAATGCCTTACCAATTTTTTCTATCCCAAAATGCTGACAAAAGAATAATCCACTTAAAATTAAAATAGTAATTGGCAAAATATGGCGTGTGAAATCAGAGGAAATCACTCCCAAACCTTCAACCGCACTGGTAACAGAAATGGCTGGCATCAACATTGCGTCACCAAGCAGCAGCCCTACACCAATAAGGCCAAGAAAAAAGAAAACTGTATACGCTTTTTTATTTTTTTTATCGACCAACCCAAGCAAGGCCAAGCCACCTTCACCATCATTACTAACATTTAAAAATCTATTAAGATAACAAAAGGAAACAATCAGCGTTAAAGACCAAAAAATTAATGATAAAACGCCTAAAACATTATCAGTAGATACAGCAACGCCACGTAGCGATAACTTTAAAGCATAAAGCGGGCTTGTCCCAATATCACCAAATGCGACACCAAGCGCCGCTAGCATAAGCGTTTGGTTTTTTGCCATTTCCGTTTTCATAAAATTTTTCTTTAATTATTTATATCTGATAGCGCATCAACTTCTCTATACTGCAAGCCACATAAAATAGACATAAGACAACAAAAGCTTTTTGTGCCCTATCTAAATTGGGATAAGGGCTTACCCATTGAAACTAGCTCTATACTTTTTAGCTTCTTTAATCTGAAAAGCAATTAGCATTGAGATTACTCCTCTCTTTTTTTCTCTTCAAACTCTCGCCTTTTCTCTTCAAGCAACCGTAGCTCTTCTTGCCTACGCTCCTCTTGTAGCTTCTCTTCTCGAACAATTTGTTTTTGCTCTGCTTGAGATTTAGCGGAAGCAGCTGTTAAAGAAATAGCTTGAGCTTGCTCTGAAACATTTTTCGCCGCTGATTTAGGCACAGATACTCGTGGCTTTGTCACAGTTTTTTGTTTAAGTTTCTTTTTCAAAGTAACTCCAAGTGGCCCTTGACCACATCCCCAGTTAGGATCTGGATTACACCATTCATAGACCCCCTGAGGCCCTTGCTGATCTCCAGCTAAATAACCATATAAGACGAAACTCCAGTTACCCGAAGGCACTGTACTTATCTTACCTGGGATTGCCCTATCAAACTCTAAGTCCACGCCGCCTTGTGGAGGAGCTATAAGTTCCGTGTTCCAAGCTATGCTACTTGGATCTATGGTATATAATTTTTCACTTTCTGCAATCTTACCTGTTGCAGTAAATTGACATGGGTCATGTCCTTGAAAGTAATTATTAATTACCTGGTCATTACCGCAACTTGCTTGATCATAGCCAAGTGAGATCGAATCGAATTGCTTTACGGTCAAGCCTCCAGGGCTAGCACTAGAAACACCGTCTAAGCTTGCACTAATATTCGTTGTACCAATATCAACACTCATCGCAAGTCCCGTAGCATTAATGCTTGCAACTGATGGATCAGATAAGCTCCAAGTGACTTGCGAGGTAATATCTTGCGGCTCTCCATTAGAGTAATGGCCTGTAGCGATGTATTGTTGAGTATACTGCGACGCATATTTTGAATCACTTGAAGTATAGCTTTTAGGCAAAACAGCGGCCTGAGGAGCAATAGTAATAGAGGTTAATATCACTTTAACGTTTAAATAGGTCCCACCACTTATCTTTTGACCCGCAACAGTTATTGAAGCCGAAATAACACACTGCCCACCTTTATCCTGGCCAGTCGCCAAGCCGCTTTTAGCATCAATGCTAGCAACAGAGCTATCGGAAGATGACCAAGTGACTTGTGAAGTAAGATCATTCGTATGACCATCAGAATAGGTACCTACCGCTTTATACTGCACCTGCTGTTCACTATTAATACTGGCGTTGGCAGGGCTCACTGTAATGGATTTTAATATTGCAGTTACCGTAAGATTAGTACTACCATTTATCGTTTGACCTGCAATGGTTATCGAGGCCGAAATGGCACATTGCCCTCCTTTATCTTGGCCATTCGCTAAACCGCTTTTAGCATCAATGCTAGCAACAGAGCTATCGGAAGACGACCAAGTGACTTGCGAAGTTAGATCGATTGTACGACCATCAGAATAGGTACCTACCGCTTTATATTGCACCTGTTGTTCACTATTAATGCTGGCATTAGCAGGTGCTACACTAATCGATTTCAGAATCGTGGCTACTGTTAAATTAGTACTACCACTTATCGTTTGACCGGCAACAGTTATTGAAGCCAAAATAACACATTGGCCGCCTTTATCTTGGCCAGTCACTAAACCGCTTTTAGCATCAATGCTAGCAACAGAGCTATCGGAAGACGACCAAGTGACTTGCGAAGTTAGATCGATTGTACGACCATCAGAATACGTACCAATGGCTTTATATTGCACCTGTTGTTCACTATTAATACTGGCATTAGCAGGTGCTACGCTAATCGATTTCAGAATCGTGGCTACTGTTAAATTAGTACTACCACTTATCGTTTGACCGGCAACAGTTATTGAAGCCAAAATAACACATTGACCGCCTTTATCTTGGCCAGTCGCTAAACCGCTTTTAGCATCAATGCTAGCAACAGAGCCATCGGAAGATGACCAAGTGACTTGCGAAGTCAGATCGATTGTACGACCATCAGAATACGTACCAATGGCTTTATATTGCACCTGTTGTTCACTATTAATGCTGGCATTAGCAGGGGTCACATTAATCGATTTCAGAATCGTGGCTACTGTTAAATTAGTACTACCACTTATCGTTTGACCGGCAACAGTTATTGAAGCCAAAATAGCACATTGGCCGCCTTTATCTTGGCCAGTCGCTAAACCGCTTTTAGCATCAATGCTAGCAATAGAACTATCGGAGGATGACCAAGTGACTTGGGAGGTCAGATCGATTGTATGACCATCAGAATACGTACCGATGGCTTGATATTGTAGCTGCTGTTCGCTATTAATACTGGTATTAGCAGGTGCTACGCTAATCGATTTCAGAATCGTGGCTACTGTTAAATTAGTACCACCACTTATCTTTTGACCCGCAACAGTTATTGAAGCCAAAATAGCGCATTGGCCGCCTTTATCTTGGCCAGTAGCTATACCGCTATGCGCATCAATGCTAGCAACAGAAGCATCGGAAGATGACCAAGTGACTTGCGAAGTAAGATCATTCGTATGACCATCAGAATAAGTACCTATGGCTTTATATGATAAGGTGCTTTCGCTGTTAATTGTTGCATTAGCAGGTGTCACATTAATGGATTTCAGAATCGTGGCTACTGTTAAATTAGTGCCACCGCTTATCGTTTGACCGGCAACAGTTATTGAAGCCGAAATAACACATTGGCCGCCTTTATCTTGGCCAGTCACTAAACCGCTTTTAGCATCAATGCTAGCAACAGAAGCATCGGAAGATGACCAAGTGACTTGCGAAGTTAGGTCTATCGTATGGCCATCGGAATATGTACCGATTGCTTGATATTGTAGCTGCTGTTCGCTATTAATACTGGCATTAGCAGGTGTTACGCTAATCGATTTCAGAATCGTGGCTACTGTTAAATTAGTACTACCACTTATCGCTTGACCCGCAACAGTTATTGAAGCCGAAATAGCACACTGACCGCCTTTATCCTGGCCAGTCGCTAAACCGCTTTTAGCATCAATGTTAGCAATAGAACTATCAGAAGATGACCAAGTTGCTTGTGAAGTAACATCACCCGTATGGCCATCAGAATAGGTGCCCATAGCTTTATATTGCAGTTGCTGCTCACTATTAATACTTGCATTAGCAGGTGTTACATTAATCGATAACAAAGCAGCAGGCGTAATTTTTAAATCTGCTGAAGCGTTAACACTACCTAGCGCAGCCTTAATTGAAATCTCGCCTTCTTTGAAACTTTTCGCCAAACCATTATTATCAATGGATGCCACTGTCGTATCAGAAGAGCTCCAAATTACACTACTGGTAATATCTTTGCTTGTTTTATCTGAATAAGTTCCTGTCGCAGCATATTGCTGCGTATAACCTGCAGGCATATTTTGCGCGGAAGGTGTAATGCTAATCGATTGCAAGACAGCAGGCGTGATTTTTAAATCTGCTGAAGCATTAACACTACCTAGCGCAGCCTTAATTGAAACCTCGCCTTCTTTAAAACTTTCTGCTAAACCACTACTATCAATGGATGCCACTGTCGCATCAGAAGAACTCCAAACGACGCTGCTGGTAATATCTTTGCTTGTTTTGTCTGAATAAGTTCCTGTCGCAGCATATTGCTGCGTATAGCCCGCGGCCATACTTTGTGTAGAAGGTGCAATACTAATCGCTAGCAAAACAGCCGGGGTAATTTTTAAATCAGCTGAAGCATTAACACTATCTAAAGCAGCCTTAATTGTCACTTCACCTGTGTTTAAACCAGTAGCAACGCCATTTGTATTAATGCTGGCAATCGTTGTATCGGAAGAACTCCAGCTTACGCTGCTAGTAATCTCTTGTGTTGTTCGGTCAGAATAAGTTCCTATTGCTTTATATTGTTCTGTATAGCCATTCGGCATACTTAAGGTTGCAGGTATAATAGCAATTGATTGCAAAACAGCAGGCGTAATTTTTAAATCCGCTGAAGCATTAATATCATCTAATGCTGCCTTAATTGAGACCTCTCCTTCTTTCAAACTCTTTGCAAATCCATTGCTATCAACCGTTGCTATTGTTGTATCAGAAGAACTCCAACTCACATTTTTCGTCAAATCTTGTGTGGTTTGATCTGAGTAAACGCCTGTCGCCGTATACTGCTGCGTATAACCGTTTGGCATACTTTGTGTTGCGGGCGTAATTTTAATTGATTGTAAGATAGCAGAGGTAACGGTTAATTTTACTGTTGGACTGGTTATACCCTGAAGGTTAGCACTAATCGTCGCACCACCTTGCCCCATCCCGGTTGCAATATTATTCTTAAATTGAGCAACGCTGGTATCTGAAGAAGTCCATGTTACTTGCTGAGAAATATCAACGCTTGTCTGGTCTGAATAAGTACCAATCGCTGTATAAGTTTGCGTTAATCCCTTAGCAATGCTCTGTGTTACTGGTGTAATAGCGATTGATTGTAAAACAGCTTTGGTCACCGACATGTTTGCCGCAGGGCTAGTTTTGCCTGAATAACTTGCGGTTATATTAGTACTACCAATCTTAAGGCCTTTGGCGACGCCAGCCGCATTAACACTAACAATTGTTGCATCGGATGAGGACCATGCTGCTGCTTTCGTCACATCTTGGCTGCTACCATCGGTATAATTTGCTGTCGCTGTTAGCGCTTGTGTTAATCCGACAGGAACGACTGATGCCGCAGGAGATATCGTAATTGAGGTAACCAGAGGCGTTGTTACATTTAAGCTTACAGGCGTACTTACGATATTACCTAAGTTCGCCGTAATACTATCACTGCCCATATGTTTACCTGTGGCTTTACCTGTCGCATCAATAATTGCCACACGGGTATCTTTTGAAGCCCAAGTCACTTGACTTGTAATATCTTGCGTATACCCGCCTTGGTAATGTCCTGTCGCAGAATACTGCTGAGAAGTACCATTGGGGATACTAGCAGAAGTTGGCTCAACTGAAATACTTTCTAATATCGGTAATTTAACGGTTAAAGCAGCAGGGCTACTGGTTATAGCGCCAACACTCGCCGTAATGCTCGTTTCACCTAACGCAAGTGCTTTCGCAATAGCTTCATTACTAGCGGATTTTACAGATTTTCTGTTGCTAATTAGCTTAAGTGCTTTAGAATTTGAGCTAATGCTCGCCACTGAAGGATTGGAAGAGCTCCAAGCCGTTGGCGTAATTGCCTTAAAAGACCCATCGTTATAATATCCCGTCGCACTAAATACTTGGCTAGCCCCAATAGGAATTGTAGCTGTACTAGGTTGAAGAGAAATAGATTTTAGCTGTTCATCTTTCGCCGATTTTACAATAACTTTAACTGGCTCAGCCCCCCAGTAAAGTTCTTGTGGGTTTCGATCAGAAACCATTCGAAAATAAAGTGGATTAACTGCATCATGCACAAGCAAATTAAGGGTACATGACTGCCAGTTATTTAAGACAATATGGCCACTGCCACCGCAACTACCTGGTTCTGCTTTATTAATTTGTGCTTGCTGAGATAACTGCTGGATAGTAACACCATAGCTATTGAAGCCGGTATTATTAGTAATTGTATAACTTACAACAACAGCACCGCCAGAAATTAAACTATATTCTGTTTTCGCTGGCTTAGCATTATAGGGCAATAAAGCCTGCGCTTCTGTGAAAAACGTAGCAAAGAAAAAGCCCAACAAAATGAATAAAAACTTTCCGAAAATTCTTTTGTAGAAAAGTTGTTGAGCTTTTTCCATAATATATTCCCTTATCGTCCTACTATTATTTTTTATGCAAGCCACGCGCCTTAATAACGCTATACCATTACCTAGAATAAATAGGTAAATTGCGCAAGCGCTTCATTGGCATGCAAACGTCTTTGGTCAATCGTTCCAGATACAGGAACGCCATTAACATTCGCATCACCTAATTCTACTCGGCCTAAATCCGCATAACGGTAACCCACGCCTAGACGTGTATGTGTTGTGACATCAACATCCAACCCTAAACCTGCCGCATAAGTAAAGGAGTTTTTCGTATTTCCCTCATAGTTGCGCGTGCTAGTTACTGCTGGGTTAACGCTGGTTTCAAAAGCATAGGCTTTATTACGTGCGCCTCCTAAAGCAAATGAAACATAAGGATGCATGCGTGGATTATTATTTAATGTATAAAGAAGCTTACTTTCAATTAATAATGACTGCATAGCAATATTATACTGATAGCTATAAGCTACAGTAGATTCTGGAACAAACCCTTGATTCAAAGTACCTTTAGCCGTATAAGTACCAATTTGATTATAACCAAGGCCTGCTTGTAATGCCCAGTTAGGGTTAAATACCCATTCAACGCCTGCCATTAAGTCAATTAAGCCTTTAGTTTGCATATTACTCTTAGGATTATAATCATAATACTCACCATAGCCAGGCGCGCCAGTGGCAGCAAAATATTCAGAATCGCCCACGCTATTGGTAAAAGCCATACCAGCGCCAATAGCAATTAAAGGTCTTAAGCTAGGCGCTGCAGAATTTGTTTCCATTGTGCTTCCAGCATACATAGGTGCAGCTGTCGTCGTATGTGTATTTGCCTGAACAGCAGCCCCTTTAGGCGCAAGCAAATTCATAGGAGGTGTTGGGTTTTCATTCCAGCTATTAGGCAATCCTGTAGGATAAGAATCAGCAAAAGCATTAGAAACGGTTAATAAAGCAGAAGTTGCAAGAAAAACAGCCGAAAATCGAAAAGACATTGTAAAAAATCCTTGTCAAAAGTCATGATAATAGCATGGTGATTTTCATGGCGCAATGGAAAACCATTAGATTATAAGGCCCTTAAAAATATCTAGCTTTAACCTGGAGAACCCCATTCCTTCTCGTAGAAGGGAGCCCTATGCTGGGGCCCGCCAGCACTTAGAAATAAGTGAATTCCTGCGCTAGAATAATAGCTTAACTTCTCGAAAAAATCTTAATCCAGCCATACCTTAAAGTCGTCACAGCTTTAGGAGCATCTCACCAACGACAAGATTGGCATATATCTTGCTGTACTATATTAATGTATTAACGATGAGGTTTAATATCATGACTATTATCACTAACATTGTGCCAATAGGCACGCTTTACCCTGAATTACAACAAAACTTTGAACACAAAGGCCTTTCTCCAAATATGTTAGTAATCGTTAGCGTAGACGTTCAAAGAGGGGCCTTTAAAATAGAATTTTCTGATGACGCAAAAGAATCTGCAGGAAAGTTTGCGGCATGCATTAGAGAACTTACCCATGACCAAGCCCAGGTTCGGGTTTTTCCAGGCAATACTAGCATTCATAACGTAAAAGATGAACAAATTATTTCGCATTATTGTCTTCAACAGCCAACAGCTGAAGCGCGCCCGCTTCATACAAAAAAGTATAGCTACCTACTAAACTCTTATTCAAGCCACCACCAGAGAAGGCCATCCCCTTCTTCCCCTTTGCTCGCTGGTACTACTACACCCCTGGACGATGACAGCCGCCCTTCTTCATGCTGCCGCTGCTGTCAATAATGACAACACTTTCCTAGAGCTTCTTAGCTATTTTTCAAGTTAAGCAAACTAGTATTAATACAATATACTAGTTTGGCTTAATAACCAAAACAGGAATTAACACTTCCTAGCCTACTAAGAAATAAAATTCTATTGCTTTATCGACAGCTAAGATATACTTACTTAATTTACTATTAAGGGTAACTAGCTGTGTTTTTCATTATTATTATTTCAAGCTTTTTAGCGTCTTTATTGACGTTATTTTCTGGGTTTGGCTTAGGCACCTTATTAATGCCTGTGATTGCCATATTTTTCCCTGTTCCGGTTGCCATTGCCATTACTGCTTTTGTGCATTTACTAAATAATCTTTTTAAGCTGATTCTATTAAAAAATCATATCGATTGGCATATCACCCTGAAATTTGGCTTGCCAGCGCTACTTGCCACAATACCAGGCGCCGCACTGCTAAGTTATTTATCCGCTCTTGCTCCTTTAAAATCTTATGTTATTTTTCATCTGACAGCGACTATTTCGCCTGTTAAAATCACCGCGGGTATCTTATTACTAATTTTTGCTACTATAGAACTTTACGGTGCGGGAAAAAGTCTTATCTTAAATCCGAAGTGGTTACCGGCTGGTGGCATATTGAGTGGCTTTTTTGGTGGATTATCCGGCCAGCAAGGCGCTTTTCGCACATCTTTTTTATTGCACGCGGGAGTTAGCAAAGAAGTTTTTGTTGGTACGAATGCTGCAATTGCAAGTTTAGTTGACATCCCTCGCTTATTTCTCTATGTTACAATTTTTCATCATTTACTAGACACCAACCTTAAATCTTCTTTACTAATTGCTGCTGCTGTTGCCGCATTCGTGGGTTCAATCCTAGGCGTGATCGGTTTAAAGAAAACAACTTTTACATTACTGCAATACTGGGTAACAATATTTCTCTATCTACTCAGTATATTGCTTTTACTTGGTATTATTTAACTTTGTAGACATTCTATTTATGAGCAAACTCCACCCTCAAGCAAAAGAAAAAATTAATACTTATATCGCTGAGTTACCAGATTTTTCCCAAAAGATTTGCGCTAAATTGCGCAGCATTATTTTAAAAGCTATTCCTCAAGTTATAGAAGACTGGAAATGGGGGCCAAATTATCAATATCCTGCAGGGAATATGATTTGCGGCTTTGGAGCATTTAAAGCTTGGGTCACCTTAACTTTCTTTAACGGCGCAAGCATGAAAGACGCAAATCAACTTTTCAATTATGGCGAAAAAAATGCACATAACCGCAGCATCAAATTTACTAGCATTGAAGAGATTGATGAAAAAACCCTAATAAATTATTTGCAAGAAGCCATCACGATTTCCTCTAATCCTTTAGCAAAGTCCAATATCAAACCCACGCTTATCATTCCTGACGCTTTAAAGAGAGCGCTCAATAACAAGCATTTAACCAAGCAATTTGAGGCTCTACCTTACACAAAAAGAAAAGAGTATATTCAGGCAATTGAGCAAGCTAAAAAAGAAGAAACTAAAATAAACCGGATTGAAAAAATTATTGCAGCGCTAAAGCATTAACCTTAAACGCAAATATAATAATGCTAATTTTAGCTAAGCCATCTAGACTTTGCCATCTCTACCTTAACTAAAGCCTTGCCGCTATAAATCTTCGTCCTAAATAAAAAATTAGGATAAAGACAATTTCTAGCACATTGGTAGGCGCGTCGCTTGCACTCCTTTGCCCCTCCTACTCACGGACCTATCATTTTTTTCCAATGTAGAGGCTGAAGATAGGCTATGCTGCTATTTAAAGTCCTTGCTGAGATATTTGGCATGTATTTTGCATATCCAAAAATCGTTTATCCATTTTAAGGAGATAGAAACACTTAGCAAACCCGAGAATTTTGAGGATACATTTCAAACCCAGCGAACCGCTCGCGGCTGAATCAGTTATCGCTGGAACTGTCAAAAATCACAGACAATTTTCTTTTAAACAGGAGCAACATATGAGTTTGGATGAAGACAAAGATGTCGAATTAACGTTTTCAATGGAACCAGAGCTTTACCGATTACATCACCCCTTTTCAGAAATTCCTGAGCCAGGAAAAAACAAAGACTATGATCTTCAATGCACAGTTTATTATGGCGTCACGCAAGAACAAGCCGTTGATGATTATCTAAAGCAAGAAGTGCTTGATGAGCAAATTCCTTTTTATGCAACAACTAATGGCATGTTAGATGAGGAAAGTAATTTACGAGCGGTATTAAAAACAATACCACTCCCCCCTGCGCTAAAAAAAGAAGCTTCAGCCGTTTCAAGGCTATAAAAGATATAACAAAAAAGCCCAATAATGGGATGATTATTGGGCTTTTAACGAATAATTCTTATTAAGCTGGCAGTTTACTTAAATCAATCGTGACCTTATCACCAGGCTGTAAATAACCCCACTCTTTCAAGCCTTCTGTATAAGCGTATTTCTTTCCAGCTCTTTCCAAAGTTAGTGCATTCTGGAGAACAGGATCAGAAATCCAGTCCAAATTAAAAGACTGGTTCACGGCTAAGCTTAGCTGCGAGCCAGAAAACTCTGCGTCTCGGATCTGGTATACAAACATCGGAGCAGAGTACGATTTATCTTGGCCTCGAAAGACAGGAACATATTGGACAGCAGCTTTATGATCGTCACTGCCACCTAACCTTTCAAACAAAAGGGCAACCTTTTTCACAGAAGGATAATTTGTAGACCCTATCAACTTGTCTCCGTTTATACCAGTCGCGCTAATCCATGCACCCGCAGGCATATCATCAAACTTAAATTCATATCCAGCCCCATACCTTTCAACAAAATCTTCATTAATTCGCATTGAAGCCGGCTCACTGAGCCCCCCACTGCGCCCACCCCATTTTTCTACATTAGAGTTCTTGCATAACCTAAATTCCGAGCTCGAAATTATAAATTCCTGCAATTAAATTGAAGCGCAGTCCAAATCGTTTTCTGCGGTTTCGATACTTATCCGCAATAATT
>JAJNBD010000015.1 GCA_021156105.1 Gammaproteobacteria bacterium
AAAGCTTGCGCGCGTGGCCGCCGGCCAGGGAAAGTCATGAGTTTTTGGATCGCGGAAGGGCTGACATTTAAGCGATAAGCAATGCGGGAATAACTAAAGCCTGCGCCAACGACTAAATCATAAATCATTTCTAACCAAGGTGCATTAATCATTTCTTTCGCCGGTAATTTACGTTGCACACCGCCTTTATGGGTTTTTTCTTGCAGGCTTTCTTCGAAGCTTAAGTCGTATTTGCTCATACATTTTTCCTATTTTTGTTTAATATTTAAAGTTTATAACAAAGCGTTTTCCAAATCTTTTTGCATAAAGGCGCGTGGTAAAAGCGCATCGTAAGCGCTTAATTTTTCTTGTGCGCCTAGCTGGATCATACGTGGCATGCGCTTGGTTAAACCTAAGCCAAAATAAGTAGGAAAAAAGCCAAAGCCAATTTGTTTGAATTGTTCAGACACAATCACGACATCAAAGCGTTAGGGATAGGGTAATATGAGCTTTCGCTTAGATTTGAGCTCTTTTTCAAGGAGATTAATTCTGGCTTGCGGCGGGTCAATTTCTTGATAAATGGTGTGAAGTAGTTCTACGGCGTAAAAATTGCTGAAATCGAGTGCTGCGTAGTGCTGATAAATAGTTTCCATAATTATTTCCTTAAATGCGCACGTTTATTGTTAACAGTCTTCAAGCGAACACATTTGAGGTAATTTTGCTATAATTACTTCAGAATGTTCGCGGTCAGTGAACTTCTAACAAAAGCCAGCGCGCCTTCGAAACTCGCTGGCTTTTCTCTTCCGCTAGTCTTCATTTTTTTGTCACACGGTTTATATGTATAACAAACGCTTAAAAAACTAGCATGTTGCTATTTTTACCTGATGTTTATTGTCTAGTCAAGCTAAATTTACTTGCTTTAAATTGTAAATTAAAGTAAAGTTTTGTGAATTTGGTAAACTACACTTTACAAGCGACAAGCGTTAAATAAATTTAATGACTATTTAATTCGAGGGATTTATATGGACACACTAAATACTGTGGGGAAGCGTTTGGTTTATTTACTAAGAAGCCATAACATTACCCTTCAACAGTTGGCTCACCAATTAAATGTTTCCAAACAAACTATTAGTCTTATCTGCAATGACAAAATTTCTAAACCTCGAAAACTAGATGAAATAGCTGATATTCTTGAGGTGAGTTATCGCTGGCTCGCTTTTGGCGAAGATGACGATGGAGGTGCAAAAAATTTTGACGGACTAATATTAAACCGTTATCGAAAAATACCTTTTATTAGCAATGCCGATTTAAATAAAGAAATGATTCTTGATAAGAAACTTACTATACCACTTAAAAGTAATAATTTTGAATTAACTAGCGACCCAGAATATAAACATCTATTTGCTCTCAAGGCAACTAACAATGCACTACAAATTAAATTTGGGCAGGCAAATCTTATCTTTCATACGAATTTGGAGCCTGTTTCAGGTGATTTTGTTATTTGCTATCTTCCAGATAAAGATCTTTTTGTTTATCGCGATCTTGAAATTCGAGGTAATAAAAAAATCTTAATTCCTTTAGATAAACATATTTATAATACCTTAACCCTAAGAAAGACAGATATAATTGTTGCTGTACTTTATCAAATTCACCAGCAACGAAATGAGCATGGGGGCTTTAATAAAAAAACACACTAAATTAAGTTTAACTGCAAAATATCTAAGCTATCACTCATTGAAGACAGTGCGTGCTGTATTGTATCAATTCGAGTAATGCTAGTTACAAGGCTATCCTTAAAGGCTCCTAAATGCTCTGTATAGAAGCAGATGTCTTCGCTTAATTGATTACTGCATAAAGGACGCAATGCTTTAAAAATAGTAATGGCGAATTGTTCAGCCTGTTGCCATTTCTGTAAAGCAGAAGCGGCATGAAAACCCTGAGCTAGGCTTTCTATATAAACTGCTGTAACTCGACTATGGCTATCCATATCAAAAGCACCAGACGAAGTTAGTAAAACATCTGGCGATTCGATGATCTGAAAATTAACAATTTTAGTATTTAACTGGACGACGAAGTCAGCATATAGGTCTTTATTCGTATATTTATAAAGAGAGAAGGCATACCTTGAAAGCCAAGCGCAAAGGTATAAAACAGCCTCATTATCCTCAAGCAACAATTTTTCACAAAAAGGAAAAACTTGTTCTGCAATACTTATAAATCTGGGGTCTCCTCGTTTCTCAAAGCAAACCATTAAAGCATAAAACCCCACTATATAATCGAACCACTGCTTTAATGCAACATTTCTAAAGTCAATATTTAATAAAATATTTGCCAGCTTAGAGGAGAATATATCTAGTAATTTTGACTCTTCAAAAAAAGATTCAACAAAAATAACAAAGGAAAGCAACCCAATATCTTTCTCATCCAATTGTTGATAAAGCTTAGCTTTTGCTTGCTTAATCAAAAACGAATCAATTAAATATTTATTTTTCTTTGCGCTATCTAAAAGAGCCCACAGTGCCCCTAGTTTTCTAATGGTCGCAGATCTTGTATTAGTATATTGCTTTTCAGCATTAAATAAGTCTATTTCATAAGCCATTTCTCCATCAGCATTAATTAATCTTTGAAGACATTGCTGTGCCATAAAAATTGCTGTTTTTAACTTCTTTTGCGTTATCTCGGATTGCAATAAAACTTTAGAGCATCGAAAGAAATCAAACAATGCTAAAGGGCTTTCTGGAGACAGAGTGTCCTCTCTGAACTCTATCGTTTTATAAAGATAAAAAGATACAGCAGAATTACTAATACAGTCGCTTGTTAATTGTGCTTTCCTTATAAGTTTTTCTATAAGCTCTTCATTTGTTAAATTTAAATTCACAACTACTGCATTACGAAAAATTGCATGAGCGTCGGCAGCTTCTATACTAACTGCATGAAGACCTCGAATGAAGTTTTGGTCAAACTTGCTAACTTCAACTTTGACTTTATCAAATAAAAGGGTGACTTCAAAATATACTTCAGATTTATGCTTCTTTATAACCTCATGATTGACTAATGCTAGTATTCTCCTTGTGGAGGCCACGCAAGCTTCCACGAGATTATTTCCTGACTCAGCAATACAGCTTAAGCTATGGCCCTTTAGGCTAAGTGAGACAAATATAATGCAGTTATAGTTTAACAAAAAATCAGGAGGAGACTTTATTTCTTCTTGCGCTAATAGCCCCATTTTTTTATTAAATTCATAACGACAAAGCTTAAGGAGGTATTCTCTGGAGTCCGCATCTATTGGGAAAATTTGGCGATAAAATGCTAGCTTCTGTAAAAGCTCATTGTCGATTTGAGATGCGAGCTTGGTTAACATACGAGTTTGATTCTTCTTTTGAAGTAATAATAGGCGGCAAGGCTTAATAAAATATATCCTGCGGTTATCATATAAAGGTAAGATTCATGAGTAGAAACAATGTTTTCATTCCTCAAACCTTCTCCTACAGTTAACCATGTAAAAAAGTAACCCAAAGCCGCTGCACAAGCGCGAGAGGAGCGTAAAATACCCATTGAAAAATTAATGTTTTCATTCTTCGTTAATAAGTTTTTTACGCTAGCATTTAAGGTTGATTGAATCAAAAATTCTCCGCATGAGAATAGTAAAACAGTGACGATAGGATAAATAGGCAATAATGTTTGAGGTGTGCTTGTCTGAAATAAACCTAATACTAAAATAATAAATGATGCAGCAAGAAATGCCATGCCGATACTTAGATTAGATAAGGGTTTTGAAGTACGTTTTTGATATACTTTTAATATAAAGCAGCCAAAAATAACATTTGCTAATGGATCAATTAATATAATTGAATTGGCTGTTAACCCATATATATGGTATGCGTTTTTATCAAGCAAGTGAAAGAACTCATTAAATAAAATTGTATATCCAAGCCAATAAGGAACACTGAAGAATAAAACTAATAGTATTAAGGTAAAGTAGTTGATACTATTTGTTTTATTTGCCAAATAAAGGCTATAACTAATTGCTACAATAAATACGAAAAATGAAATTAATTGTGTTGCAAAGCCAAAATATAAACAAAGAAAAATAAATAAATAAAGGGCTACAAGCTTGGCAACAACCCAGCCAAGGATTTTTTTATTAAAGCGTTCATCTTTTAGGCTTGGATAAACAAGTGCAAAAAAAACTAATGAAATAATGCATGTAAACAAACTATATTCATTTAATAATGCATCATTGTTATATTCTAAAATAAATAATAGGCCGCCTAGAAAACCGCCGATATTAATCCAAATTTGATATTTATAATTGCCAGTTTGGCGTTTTTGAGGATCGGTTAATAATTTATTTATATAAATAATAATATTAAAAAAATATAAACTTCCTCCTAAAACATAAAAGCCTACCCCGCACAATAACTCAATAAAGTTAAACGTTTTTAGTAAAAAAATAGCTAGGGTACTAAAAAGGACGCCTAAAAATAGGAAAAACTTTTGATTTGTATTTTCTCTTAAGAAAGTTCCTAATAAAACAGAGACAATAGCCATCAAAATATTTGCGGTAGAGGAGATTGAGTAGGCCTGAAGAAGGCTAACATGCTGCTTATGGAGAACAAAAGCCAGTGGACATTTCAACAAAAAATATCCCGCAAAAAAAATAGCGCTAATGAGAACAATACAATTAAACGAAAAGTTGGGACTTTCTGATGTCTGCATTTTTATAAATCCCAACAAAATATGGCAAAACTACAGAAGGCCTTCATCCACACAGTCATCAAAGAGGCAAAAATGCCTTTCAGTAACCGCATGCAACTTAGCGGAATTTTTCTTTGGAACAACAGGTTCTTCAAAGCAGTCATCCCATAGTGGCTGTTTCAGTGCAAAAAAATTCGCTGAATTAGACATAATGGCAGAAATATTATTATTTATATTTATCATTTCTGCTTTCGGCTCAAAAATTTTGGGCATATGCATTCCAGTTAGATAATAGTTTGTTTTTATATTAACCTTTTCTCTATTTATGAGTCAACTTTATTATGGGGAATTGTAGGGTGATTTCTTATGCCTAATCTTAGGGGGCTCTTCTGCCAGAGCTACAGCTCATCAGAGCCGCGACCGTAAGGGAGCGGTTAAGCAAACAATCTGTGCAGCGAATATTTTCATCATCGCTAACAAGATGAGGTTAGTTTTATTAAGCAGTCTCTTGCGTTCGCGGCTCGGATAGATGTTTAGCTGACCAGTAAGCTCTAGCTTTTGGCGAGGCATATTGACCTTGAAAAACTTTATAGTACAACTTTTCTAAATCATACAAAGCTTGCGCGCGTGGCCGCCGACCAGGGAAAGTCATAAGTTTTTGGATCGTGGAAGGGCTGACATTTAAGCGATAAGCAATGCGGGAATAACTAAAGCCTGCGCCAACGACTAAGTCATAAATCATTTCTAACCAAGGTGCATTAATCATTTCTTTCGCCGGTAATTTACGTTGCACACCGCCTTTATGGGTTTTTTCTTGCAGACTTTCTTCGAAGCTTAAGTCATATTTGCTCATACATTTTTCCTTTTTTTTGGTTTTTAAAGTTTATAACAAAGCGTTTTCCAAATCTTTTTGCATAAAGGCACGTGGTAAAAGCGCATCATAGGCACTGAGTTTTTCTTGTGCGCCTAACTGGATCATGCGTGGCATGCGCTTGGTTAAACCTAAGCCAAAATAAGTAGGAAAAAAGCCAAAGCCAATTTGTTTGAATTGTTCAGACACAATCACGACATCAAAGCGTTAAACATGATGTTTGCTGCTGGTCAAAAATGCTTCTAGCGTGTTTTGTTCGACAAGGTCCGAAGAAACGACTAAGACATGAAGCTTGGCTTTTTGATGGATGCGAGAAACTTGATAGTAGTAAGGATACCTTACTGAGAGCACTCGCTTAGATTTGAGCTTTTTTTCAAAGCAACTAATTCTAGCTTGCGGTGGGTCGATTTCCTGATAAATAGTGTGAAGTAGTTCTACGGCGTAGAAATTGCTGAAATCAAGTTTTGTGTAATGATGATTTATTGTTTCCATGGTATCTCCTTAAATGTACGCGTTTATTGTTAAAAAAACTTCAAGCGAACACATTAAGAGCAATTTTGCTATAATCTCTTCAGAGTGTTCGCGGTCAGTGGGCTTCTGTGAGCCAGTCAGTTTTCTCAGAACAGATTGGTCTTTATTTAAAACTATAATAAAACTATTTTATGTTACATGTCAATAGTTTTATTATAGTGTACTTTTTGCTTGATTTAAGTTAAGATCTGGGCCTAGAAATATGGTTAAGATACCAATGTTATGTTTTACTACCTCAAAATGAAAAATGACTCAAGATAAAACCGAATATATAGACTCTTTTGCAGCACGCTTTAATAAAGCGCTTGACCACAATGGCCTCCCACCTAGAAACCACGGGAGAATACAGCTTGTAGCAGAAATGTTTTTACTTTCACATGCTGGCGCAGGAAAATGGGTTAATGGTTTGGCGTTGCCGCCAAAAGCTCGACGGCGAGAAATTTCTCAACGTCTTGGTGTTCAATATGATTGGCTTGAGTTTGGCAAAGGAGAAATGCTGCCGAAAAAACTAGATATATCGACATCTCTTAGAAGACTTCCTATTTTAGGGTTTCACGAAGCTGCAAACTTTGAAAAGCACCTAGAAAACTTTATTGGTGAAACAGTTTCTATTGATATTAATGCAGGCAGACGAGCCTTTGTTATTTATAGCCAAGGAACTGCAATGAGTGGCAGGTTTCCAGAAGGTTCTATGCTTATTTTTGATCCAGATGTTTATCCACAAGATGGTGATTATGTTTTAGCAAAAATTCATAAACTGCCAGATGCCATTTTTCGCCAATATATATTAAGTGATAGCGGAAAATTTTTGTATGCTCAAGATCCTAGGTTTCAAACTCACAAAATGAGCGCTAATGATCTTATCTTAGCTAAAATGATACAGCATAGAATGAATTATTAAACATTTGTTCGTTCTTTACTTTTTAATTCATACTGTCGCTGCTTTGATAGCTCGCCTGCAGTAAAAGCAATTAAATTTCTATCTTGCGAATTAAATTGGCTTAGTAGTTCTGTATTGTAGAATAAAAAACTAATATGTTTTTTTTGAATTACGCCTGTCTCTATACACTCATAACACCACTCTGTATCCATAGTTGTAGGCTCGACATTTAAAAGCTTAAATTTTGGCTTTTGCGAAGTGTCCTTTAGTATTCGTTTATACCTAGATTCTGCTGCAGAATAACTAATAAGGCTACGATCATTCGCATTAAACTTATTAATTATCTCAGGACTATTAAAAATAATTTCGACGGATTTTGTTTGTGCTATACCCGTACTTTGGTGACAGAACGTTATTTTCTCATCATTGATTTCCAGTAAAATAAATTCTATTTTAGGGGAAGTTTCTTCAAACACCCTTCTATAATGATCCTCTGCCGCGCTATAGCCAATCATCAATGTATCAGCCGAACTAAATTTATCAGGGGTTGTCTTATCAGTATAGAGATCGTATGCTGTTTTCTCAATGAGCTCCTTTTTCTCAATATCTTCTACAATAAATTTTGATTTTTTATCAGAAAAAATTTGTCGAATAATTCGTGATAAGATTCCTCTCTTTTTATAACTTTCGTCTTTATTTTCTACTTTAGTTCCCATATGGGTAATAACAGCAATATCCTTTTTACTAAAGCCAAGCAAAAGATCGCTACGCATTAATTTATCTGCGGAAACTTTTAATAAAACACCAGTGCCAATAACTTGAAACTGTATTTCTGCTGCATCAGGAATAATTTCAATAACTCTATACTGATTTACTTCGCGCTCATAAGATTCTTTTCTATATAACTCTAACATTCTTGAAAAGAATAATTTTGTGCTTCCGCTAATATCAATATTCCTCATAAACCAGTCCTTGCTATTGTTGATGCTTCAAATTGAGCAACTTCTGCCATAACGGCATCAGCACACCCTGGCCCTAATGTTATACCTCCACCTGCATGCCCATAATTGTGCACAAGTAATTGCCCGGTATCACTTATTATCTCTGACTCTAAGCGAATACCATTTATTCGGCCTGGACGGATACCAACACGCCTCTCTAAAACTTGCAGGCCTGATAGTTGCGGATATAAACGGCAAGCTAATGCATAAAGCTCTTGCTCTTCTTCCAAGTCATAATGGGTACTAGCATCATTTTCATGAACAGTTACGCCAATTGTTACATGCTCTTCATGGGGGATGACTAAAATTACTTTATCACCATTATCATAAAAGACACTCTGAGAGATTCTCTCAATAGGCTGAGGTAGTTTAAATGTTTGGCCTTTGATAGGAAAAACTTTCTCATCGTGAACAAAATTTTTTGCACCAACACCAGAGGCATTAATAAGAATGTTAAAATCTTTTAACTGAGTAATATTAGTAATTTTTTGTTGTACGATACTTACATTTAACTCATGGATAAGCGTTAATAGATAATTAACTAATCTAAAGGTATCAATGATAGGTATTCGTATAGAATAACTGCAAATCGCGCCTTCTGGTATATTGCAATTAGATTTTTCGCCTTCTGGAACTAATCTCATCCAAGATGGCATATCAGTTGGTTTTCTGAAAAATTCCGTATGTGTTTTAAATGTAACGCCTGATTCGCTAGTTTTGGCTAACTCTGTATAGTAGGCTAAACTTTTTTTTGCCCATTGAAGAACCTTTTCTTCTGGAAGTGCTTTATAAGGCATCCAAATAGCCCCTGCAGCTATTGTTGCAGTTTCTAATAATGGCTGGTCTGAAAAAAGTGTCACCTCATATCTATCTTCTTTGGCCAAAAGATAAGCCTGAAATAAACCCATGATGCCGCCACCAATAATCGCAACACGTCTTTTCATTTTAAAGTCCTTTAAGAGATAGAGAAATGAGATACAAAAATTATTATTTGCCTCTACAATAAGTTTTATTGTATATTATTATGTTTTAATAAACAACACTATATAGACGGACTCATGGGAAAAAATTATAAGCATCTTCCATTTTTATCAATGTTAGTTTTAACAATTATGTTTTTAGATGCGGTTTTAGAATATAAGCCTCTCCAGATGCCTTTTGGAACAATGATGGCATCTTCGTTCGTCTTCCCATTATGGTTTATTTTAACAGACATTATCACAGAAATTTATGGCCCCAAAATATCAAAAAAGGTCTTATGGAGCGCGTTTACATGCCAACTTATTATTAGTATAGTAACAACCATATTAATCCGTCAAAAATCACCCGCCACTTGGATGAATCAATCAGCTTACGATTTAATATTAGGCCATTTGCCCAGGATTACTCTATCTAATTTCATTTCTATAATGTTGTCAGGCTACATTAATATAAACCTCTTGGCAAAATGGCAGCGTCTTCTGAAAGGAAAATATTTTTGGTTACGTAGTATTGGCGCCTCATTTATAGCGGAGCTTTTATATTCTTCTATTGCTGTCACTCTTATTGGTTATCAAATCTTTACTCTACATCAAATTAGCACAATGATATTGTGGTCTTGTGCAATGAAAATTACTTATAGCACTATTCTTGCTGCGCCAGCGACTTTACTTGTAGCGTGGCTCAAAGAATCAGAAGGAATTCAATTTGAATTTGAGAAAAACCCTTTAAGCAATAATCAAACTTTAAGCTCTATTTAATTTAGCTGGTTATTTTTTTACTAATAACCAATATTGTTTTCTCAACGATGTCATTATTTTTGTATTTCCTGCACAGCTTTTAGTTAATTTTCTAAAAAGGAGTGGGGGTATTAATGCATTTGATTATGTTTTATATAACCCGTTTAAATTTATTTAATTATTCTAGGAGACAATAAAATGAGAATTGGTATTATGGGGGCAATGACTGAAGAAGTGGATAGTATTCATTCTCATATGACTAATGTTAAAGAGTTTGAGCATGGAGATAGAAAATACTATATAGGGAACATTAATTCTCACGAAGTGGTATTAGTTTTTTCAAGATGGGGAAAAGTAGCGTCAGCAGCTACCGTAACATCATTAATTACAGAGTTTAAAATTGATCATCTTATTTTTACTGGGGTAGCTGGTGCAGCAGACCCAAGCCTTAATATTGGTGATATCGTTGTGTCTGAGCAACTCTATCAACATGATATGGATGCAAGACCACTATTTAAAAAACATCAAATTCCTTTGACAAAAATTACTTTTTTTCAAGCAGATCCATTGCTTAAAGAAAAAGCGCATCGCGCTACAGATGGCTTATTTGCGTCATTAACAGCAAAAATTCCAGCCGAATCCCTTGCTCGATTTAATATTAGAGAGCTCAAATGTCGTTTTGGCACCATTGCTACAGGTGATCAATTTATCTATAGTCGAGAAAGAACCGAGGCAATTTTAGCGGATGTTCCTGAAACTGTCGCGGTAGAAATGGAGGGTGGGGCAGTTGCTCAAGTATGTAATGATTATAAAATTCCCTTTGTAGTAATTAGAACTATTTCGGATAAAGCCGACCATACTTCTGAGATTGATTTTCCAGCATTTATTAATGAAGTTGCTCGGCATTATTCTGAGCATATTGTCACGGGAATGTTAAGGTTGTAAATTTTATAATTTATTCTAGAAGATATTCATTTTTAGGTATGTTTCTCTAGCAGGCGATAAAAAATTTTAAGGCAGTAAAATGAAGATGGATGTCAGCTAATTCTGGGGAAGACCAAACTGACTAACCTGATTTTAGTCGGCGTCGAGTTTGATAAACTTAAAAATCAAAGGGGCGATCTCAAGTTTTATGGGTGCTTGATAATATTTATTAACAAATAAACCAGAATACAAAGCTCTAAGAATGCATAAGAGGCTAGATTTGCATAGAAAGATGCGCGATATGCATTTTGTCTTATGCTTTTATCTATTGTTATCTTTACAAAAAAACCCTCAATTGCCCAAGAGATAAAAAAGAAAGGGATCATGAGGAAAGCTAAAGCCGCTGGTACCATCCAATAAAATTGTTCTTCGTATGGAACCATCCAAGGAGCTTGTATAGTAACCGCGATTAATTTTTGCCACCAAACTTCATCACCATAAGCTCTTCCTCCAGAAGTGATAAGAAACTCTAAGCCTGTCATTACACCCCATGTAAGAGGGATCCCAAATATTGTGGAGACAATATTACCTATACTAGCGCCCATTAACACTTTTGAAAAATTTAAGCATAAATATTTTGCTAACACGCAAGCTTCAATTAAGATGATAGGGACTAATAAAACAACCATGCTTGGCATTACTAAAATAATCATTGGTAGTCCTGCATCTGCATAAGCTGTTTGTATAAAGAAAAGTAATGCTAAAAAATATAAATACCACTGTTTTCTTTTTCTCATAAATTACCCCTTAAATATAGCTTCTTAAACTAAACACGGTCCTCATATGCTCTGCATAATCTTGACAATTATGGCCAAGCAGTTTGTAATTGTTAGCAGTAAAATTAGTTTGCTGCCAATAAAACGTTATCATAGGTCCAACCGTATAGTGCTGTACAGGCTCAAAATTATAATGTCTTATAGCATCATCAGAAATTTCTGTATCATAATGTATACCATTGTTAAAGTAGCCTACGCTATGTAAGTTTCCATTAGGATCATCATAAAAAATTGTTTCATGGAAAAAGCCTTTATTACTAGCGCTCCATTTCCCATTATCATCATACATTGGCATATCTGAGGTAGGGCCGCCTAAGCCTCTAACCCCAAAAGTAATGCCATTTCCTTGTAGAGCCTTTCGAAGCGCTTCTGCGCTATCATACTTATCTTTGTAGGCGTGTAGGCAATCATTAAACATCTCCGCAAATGCAGACGTCATCATACCATTTTCGAAGTTACCGCCGGTAGCTGAAGCGACTGTACCTCCAACAACCCCTGCGGCTAATCCTCGGGACATTGTGGTTGCCCATTGGTTGTCTTTAAACTTAATATCACTAATAGGGCTAGACAGGGCTTCCGCAGCTGCTGCGCTTAAATATCCATTTTTAAAGCTACCGCCTTCAACGGCGTTAATTGTTCCGCCCACTGTGCCATGAACTAATGTTGACTCAATAAGGTTAGGATTTGGTCCGAGGAAGTTTCCTGTTTCTATCCAGGCATACTCTGTTGCGGCAGTAATAGCGGCTGTCCTGAAAGAAGCGCTGAGGCTACCAGTTTGGTTGTAAGTGACCATCGCATTAAAAGCTGCAGAAATAGGGATGCCAGCTACACCAAACGTAGTAATGGAAAATGCTGCAACTGCAATTTCCAGAACTTGAGAAACAATAGGGTTTCGACATATTACTTGCTCGGCATGACCAAAGCATGTAAAAAGATCCTTAAAACCATTCCAAATATCACTCCAGAAGGAAAATCCGGAAGGATCGGTATATCGCAAAGGATTATCTACACAATAACTATATCTGTTAAGATTTTGACTATTGCCGGGGTCTTGGATGATGGGGTCGGCGCTTAGGAATCGGCCTAAGTGCGGGTCGTACATTCTGCCATTCATGTGGATGAGATCAATGCCGCCGGCGTTGACT
>JAJNBD010000002.1 GCA_021156105.1 Gammaproteobacteria bacterium
CCAATTGCGATGGAAGACGGCTTACGCTTTGCGATTCGTGAAGGTGGCCGTACCGTAGGTGCAGGTGTTGTTGCTAAAATCTTGAAATAAAATCAGTGCTGCAAGCTTAAGCGAGCGGCAGATTTTTAGTAGTTGTTGTTAGGTAGGCAAATAAATTTTGCCTACCACCAAGTCAGTAACCCAATTAAGTGAGTCAGGGTTTTGAAAAGCGACAGCTTTTCTCTGATGAACACCCGCACCGGAAGTGTGGGCTGGGTGAAGTGCAAGGATGTTTGCTTGGCAGATGTTGTTTGATAAAGAGTTTAGGCCAGTAGCTCAATTGGCAGAGCGACGGTCTCCAAAACCGTAGGTTGGGGGTTCGATTCCCTCCTGGCCTGCCAGATATGGTGGGAATGAAGGTGATGTTCTTTTGGTAAAGACGCTGTAAATACGTCCTTGTACGCTCTTATTTTTCATCCATGAAAAATAAGCTTTACCAAAAGAACATCACCTTCATTTGTTAAGTTACACAGAGTAAAAATGAAAAATTTGTCTAGCAAATTTTAGGATTAATTTTTAAAAATTAATTTATAGTTGTAAGCTTGATAAAGCACTTAATGTGCATTTATCAATAATTATTGAGAAAATTAAATGGCAGATGTCATTAAAGTTAAATTTGAAAGCGATCATCCTACTTTGAATAAAGCAAAGTGGGTTGCTTTGTTCATTGTTTTTTTCGTCGCTTTATTTGTGAATTATCATTTTGCAGCAATTTCAACGCCTATTCGTTTAATTGCTTGGCTAATTATTGCTGTTGCTTTATTTGGAATTTTTTGCTGGACTAGTCAAGGCAAGCGTTTTCTTAATTTTGCTAAAGCAGCGCGTAATGAAATGCGCAAAGTGGTTTGGCCGACACGTCAAGAAACGATGCAATCAACTATCGCTGTGATTGTGCTTGTAGGTGTTTTAGCATTAATATTATGGGTAATTGACTCTTTGTGGTTATGGTTAATTACATTGATTACCGGATAGGGGTTATAAAATGACTGAAGAAAACACCTTACGTTGGTATATATTGCATGTTACCTCAGGGTTTGAAAACACTGTGATGCGTACAATTCCTGAACGTGCTGCTTTAGCAGGATTGTCCGATTGTTTTGGTGAAATTATTGTCCCTACAGAAGAAGTCATTGAAATGAGAGATGGAAAAAAACGTCGCACTGAGCGTAAGTTTTTTCCAGGCTATGTTCTACTTAAAATGATGATGAATGATGAGACATGGCACTTGGTTCGTAAAACACCAAAAGTATTAGGATTTATTGGCGCGAAAGCAGATAAACCAACACCGATCACTGATCAAGAAGCTGAACAAATCATGCGTAAGGTGCAAGAGGGTGTGGAAAAACCAAAACCCAAAGTACTTTACGAAGCTGGCGAAGTTATTCGTATCATTGATGGACCTTTTACAGACTTCAATGGTGTGGTTGAAGAAGTGAATTATGAAAAAAGCCGCCTACGCGTTTCCGTGTTAATTTTTGGCCGCTCAACACCTGTTGACTTAGAATTTAAACAAGTCGCAAAAACCTAGTAGCCTACCATTTTTTATCGGGCAGCTTTATAAGTTGCCTGATAAATCCTGTTTGATTTCTGCTTCAAAAATCTTTAAAACTTCTGATTGATATCTTGCTTTGTGAGTAAGCTGGAAAAAATCTCGCCATATAGGTTTACACGTTAATTGAATCTGCACTAAGCTTTGTGCATCAAGATCCTCTTGTAAAGCGGATTTAGATAAGCAGCTAATGCCTAAGCCTCCTTTAACCATATTTTTTATTGCTTCAGTGCTGCCAAGTTCTAAAAGAATATTGCGAGGGGATAAAACTTCATGCAAATATTTTTCCATGATTTCACGTGTGCCAGAACCTGGCTCACGTAAGATCCATGGTATATCGCTTAACTCTTTTAGCTCAACTTTTTTCTTTTTTGCTAAGGAATGAGAGGCTGCGCAAAAGACAATCATTTCATCTTTTGCCCAAGGCTTAGTGCTAATATCTTCAATGCGACAACTACCTTCAATGAAGCCCATATCAAGTTTAAGGGTGTGAACGCGTTCAATAATACTTTCTGTATTATTAATTTCTAAGCTGACTTGAACTTTAGGGTGCCTTTTTAAAAAATTACTAATAAGTGCTGGCAGAACATAATTCCCAATGGTTGTGCTTGCGCCAATTTTTAAGTGGCCGCTGAGTTCTTCAGATTGAATATCAAAAGGGGCTTCAAGTTCTTTAACACGCTGGAGGATTTCAATGGCTTTGGGCAATAATTTCTGGCCATTCTCATTTAATAATAATCTTTTGCCTAGGCGATCAAACAAGGGCTTTTTAAGTTGCCGTTCTAGCTCGGATAGCGTCATACTTGCCGCAGGCTGAGAAAGGAAAACAGCGCTTGCACCTTGGGTAATATTCTGATGCTGTGCCACAGAGACAAATAAACTGAGTTGCCGTAGCGTAATTCTCATATCAATTTTTTTGATAAAATATATAAGTTAAATATATTTTACAAATAAAGGGGGCTGATGTAAACTTTCTTCATCGCATAAAGAAAGGAAGAAGATTATGACATACGAATGGGCAGTTATTGGAGCCGGTCCAGCAGGCATAGCAGCTGTGGGTAAACTCTTAGATCAAAAAATTTCTGCTAAAAAAATATTATGGATTGACCCAGCTTTCAAAGTGGGGGATTTTGGTACTTCTTGGCGCAATGTTCATAGTAATACGAAAGCAGGTTTGTTCTTAGATTTTCTAAAAGACTGTCAAGCGTTTAATTATGCGCAAGTGCAAGAAAAATTTGAGCTTGGTCGTCTAAACCCTGAAGAAACCTGTTATTTGCGCTATATGGCAGAACCTTTGCAGTGGGTAACGGACCATTTAAAAAAAACCGTTGAAATACGGCAAGATAAAGTGCAAGGTTTAAAGATATCCCAACGTGGATGGGAAATAAAGCTAACGCAAGGCACAGAGCGTGCGGCCCAAGTCATTTTAGCGATAGGCGCAGAGCCCAAAAATCTTGCTTATCCAACCCCCCTCATTCCCATGCAAGATGCAATGGATCATGAGCGCATTACTCAGCATTTTAGTCCAGAGGACACGATCGCAGTTTTTGGTGCTTCACACTCGGCAATTTTAATTATTAAAAGCTTAATTGAGCATAAAGCTAAGCGGATTATTAACTTTTACCGTGGGCCACTGCGTTATGCGGTTTATATGGATAACTGGATTTTATTTGATGACACGGGCTTAAAAGGCAAAACAGCAGAATGGGCTCGGCAAAATATTGATGGCATATTGCCAAGCAATCTTGAGCGGGTCTATTCAAACCAGGCAAATATTGACCTTTATCTGCCGCAGTGTCAAAAAGCTATTTATGCGGTAGGGTTTGAGCGTCGTCATTTGGCGATTGAAGGCTTTGAGCATATAGAGTATGTACAAGAATGTGGCATTATTGCCCCAGGCTTATTTGGCTTTGGTATCGCTTTTCCTGAGGCGAAATATAATCCCTTTAATGTACTTGAGCATCGGGTGGGCTTATGGAAGTTTATGGACTACTTAAACCGTATGTTGCCTGTTTGGATGAAATACACCCTTTAAACAAATCCTGGTTATTGATGATAGGGTCAGGCGCAAGGTATTAATAATCATAAGAAAACTCACAAGGCCAAAGCTTGTTTTTAGTTTTATGATGAAAGTTTGTGCCTTAGGCATTACTTTTGCAGGGGTAAAAATAGTGCTGCGTATACTGTACAGCGCTTTGTGAGGTAATTTAAAAAATTAAAAAGTGGAGGCGAACGAGGCAAAGACCTTATTAAGTTTTTTATAGCAGAAAAGTAAAACCGGGTGTTAATGGCCTTGACGCTTCAAGCAAATTCATTGAAAATGACAAGATCTAATTTTGGGGTAACCATCATGTCTGATGCTGCAAAGAAAGCCAGCTTAAATTTTAACGATAAAAATATTGATTTTCCTGTATACCAAGGAACATTAGGGCCTGATGTTATTGATGTAACATCTTTGCAAAAACAAGGGACTTTTACTTTTGATCCTGGTTTTATGTCAACCGCATCTTGCGAATCAAAAATTACTTATATTGATGGTGAAAAAGGCATCTTGCTCCACCGCGGTTATCCTATTGAACAGCTTTGTGAACAATCTAATTTTCTAGAAGTTGCTTATTTATTATTGTATGGTGAGTTACCAAGTAAAACGGAGTCTGTGCGCTTTGTCGATGATATTAACAATCATACAATGGTTCATGAACAATTAAGAAGTTTTTTTAATGGTTTTCGCCGAGATGCTCACCCTATGGCAGTCATGGTTGGGGTGGTTGGTGCGCTTTCAGCGTTTTATCATGATTCTTTAGATATCAACAATCCAGAGCACCGCTACATTTCCGCGATTCGTTTAATTGCTAAAATGCCTACACTGGCGGCAATGTCTTATAAATATTCCATTGGTCAGCCATTTGTTTACCCACAAAATCATTTAAGCTATGCCGAAAATTTCTTGAACATGATGTTTTCTGTTCCTTGTGAAAAATTGGCATTAGATCCTGTCTTAGTTCGTGCCATGGACCGTATTTTTATTATCCATGCGGATCATGAACAAAACGCCTCTACTTCAACAGTACGTATTGCGGGTTCTACTGGCGCAAATCCATTTGCTTGTATCTCGGCAGGGATTGCTGCATTGTGGGGGCCTGCGCATGGTGGTGCAAATGAAGCAGCATTAAATATGTTAAAAGAAATTGGCACGGTTGACCGTATTCCAGAATTTATTCAACGTGCAAAAGATCCTAATGATTCTTTCCGTTTAATGGGCTTTGGTCATCGAGTGTATAAAAACTTTGATCCTCGCGCAAAAGTGATGCAAAAAACCTGTCATGAAGTATTAGAAGCAACAGGTCAAGGCGATAGCATGCTTTTCAAGGTGGCTAAAGAGTTAGAAAAAATTGCATTGCAAGATGAATATTTCATTCAGCGTAAACTTTATCCAAATGTTGATTTTTACTCCGGCATTACCTTAAGCGCTTTAGGTATTCCAACCAGTATGTTTACGGTAATTTTTGCACTAGCAAGAACTGCAGGCTGGGTATCACAATGGAGTGAAATGATTGGTCAGCCAGGTCATAAAATTGCACGCCCACGCCAACTTTATACAGGCTATACACAACGAGATTTTGTGCCCGTGGACCTGCGAAAATAAGTACTGCTTTTAGCTGTTTCAATTATCAAACAGCCGTAATAATGTTTGGATGTAATCACATTATTACGGCTGTGTTACCTTAATTTTTAGGTATATAACCCTCGAATTCAAAACAAGCTTAATTTTTATTTCCAAACAATTTTTTGCTGTAGTATGACATCAGCACCTTAAATTCTACTTTTTATCACTAAATTCAGCTACACTATTTTATTTTAATTATTCGAAGGTTTATGTTTATGGGTTTTACTATGTTTCGCTTCTGGGATAAAAAAATTATGACAGAAGCACAGTATCAACAATATAAAGTATTAATCGCTGCTTATTGCAAAGCTTTTGGGAAAAAGCCAGAAGAGTTACCTGAATGTTTAGTGGTAGAGCAAGTCAAACAAGACCAAGTTAAAACCAAAAGACAATATGATGTTATTGATTTAAACGCTGACCGTTGGGAGTTAGGCGATGCTAGTTTAGCAACAGGGTCGGTTGGTGCGGTGACCCGAGAAATTCTAAGATTAATTTGTAGTTATCAAGAGGAACGCTTTTGCCGACGTCCTTCAGCGATTAGTGGTTATTTGGATGAACCTATCCAAATGGTTTGTCACTTCATGAAAGAATTTTTAAAGGAAGTTTCTGGAGCGCAACCTAGCACAGAATTATTAAGTAGATTAGAAACAGGCTTATTATTTATTAATGATATCCTTGTTGATCCCTGCTTTTTACCAGAATTTGATGCTTGTAAAGAAGCGCCAGAAAGTGTTTTATTACCTAAGGGAAGCCGCAGCTTTCATTACGTTTGCCTATTGATTAGAGAAGGTTTGCAAAAGTTAAAACTCATGCTTGAGGGGCATCTAGCTAAAAATAGTTCAAGAGACCGCTTTCTTCAATTAGTGGGCGCGCCAAAAAGCGCAGTGGAATATTTAATTCAATATTTATTTGCCATCTTAAATACCCAAGATATTCCTAACAATTGTGATATTACTACGATGCAAGCTATCCAAAAAGGAGATAGTTATTTAAGCTCTACTTTACAGGCCAATGAAATATTACGCTGGCTTTGCATCGTTATAAAATTTTCTCAAAGCACGGCCAAAGAAAATGATATGGCTAATCCATTTTATACGCTAGATACGCATCAAGTTTGTTTACCTGTCAAGGAAGAAGGTGAAGTGAGGCGCGCATTTACGCTCGCAGATTTTGGGCAAAAGAATCCTGGAATTCCTGACTATTTTTTGAAAAATGAAAGCCTTTTGAGAAGTTTTTTAGGGCTACATGGCTTAAGTATTGAACTGTTAAAGCTTTCAAACGCTTGGGAGGAGGCATATCAGTTAGCAGGCACGGGTGGTGATATTGCCTCTTATGGTTTGGCGCATGATACAACTGCGCAACTTATTGATGCTTCTGAAAAATTAATTCATAAAACAAAAGAAACAACCATGGCCATTGAGGAAATTTTAAAAGGCTATTACATGAGTATGGCAAAACTCAATGCAAAAGTGGATGAAGAATGGCGACAAAATTATTTACGGGCGATAAATTATTATGGCAAAAACCTCGAAAGAAAGTTACAAAGTTGTTTAGATGCCATTGCTGCTGTTCGTACGGATCTTAACCAATTAAGTTTAAAGCAGCGCATGCAAAAATTACAAACGGAATTAACGGCTTTCCGTACTAAGGCAAACAGTGTTACTGAAAAAATTTATCATATTTTAGGTATGCCAGTGCCACCAACAGTCAAGAAAATACAGCTTACTAAGTATGTCCCTGTTACTAATGATCTTACAATACAGGCGATTCAGGATGGAGAATCTCAGCAAGAAGCTGCGGCGGCGAAAAAGCCAGCGGCAGGCGCTGCTATTTTAGCGACATTATCGAATGTTTTTCACTCAGGCAGCGGGCCAGCAGTCAATGCGGAAGACATGAGCGCGGTACCAAAATTACACCGAACAACAACGGTCATTGATTCGAAAATAGTGGCTGGAGGTATGCACGCAGATACCGTGATGCTAGGTCTTAGTATGGCTGCAGCAACAGAATCAACACCGTTATTACCTAAATAAAGAGGATAGAACTTCAATGAATTAAATCTGCCGCTGGATAACTTCTGCCATTAAGTTAGCTAGCGGCGAATTTTCAAGTTGTAAGTTTTGAATTTGTTGCTGCAGTTGCTCATTGGCTTTGGCAAGCTTTTCTTTGGCTTGCGCCATGCCTAAAATAGCTGGATAAGTAGGCTTGTTTAAAGCAGCATCAGCCCCTTGTTGTTTACCTCGAACGACGGTTTCAAGTTCAACATCAAAAATGTCATCTTGAATTTGATAAGCAAGCCCAAGTGTTAAACCTAAATCTTCTAATGTTTTGTGATTAATTGGCGTATTAGCACATAGCGCGCCTAAGGCAACAGAAGCTTTAATGAGTTTGCCGGTTTTTGCGCGATGAATATGCTGAAGCTGGTTTTCATCGATGTTTTTGCCAACAACGGCTAAATCTAAGGCTTGGCCGCCCGCCATGCCTTCAGCACCACAAGCCTTGGCTAATAAACGTAGCATTTGTAAGGTGTTGGGATGCGTATTGGCGGCTAAAATGTCAAAGGCTAAAGCTTGCATGGCGTCACCCGCTAAAATGGCGAGCGCTTCGCCAAATTTAACATGGCAAGTGGGTAAGCCGCGGCGTAATAAATCATTGTCCATAGCAGGTAAATCGTCATGCACCAAGGAATAAGCATGAATAATTTCTACTGCCATGGCGGGATAATCAAGCTGTTCTAGTGATGCGTTAAAGCTTAAACCTGTTGCGTAAACTAATAATGGCCGGAAGCGTTTGCCGCCTTGTAATGTGGCATAGCGGATTGCTTCAGACAACGGGCTATCATCTTGAGGTAAATGTGTTTTAAGCAAGTTATCAATGCGTGCACGGTAAAAATCTAGGTTCATGCTTCATCCTCAAACGGTGCTAATGTTTCTTCCCCGTCTTTTTTTAATAAGATTGCAATTTTTTGTTCTGCATCTGCTAGAATTTTTTGGCTTTCGCGAACCAACTGAATGCCTCGCTCAAATTGCGCTAAAGAGTCTTCTAAAGACAAATTCTTTTGTTCCATCACTTCAACAATTTTTTTTAATTCCTCAAGATGATGCTCTAAGGAAATATTCTCAGACTTTTTTCGCGACATGATATTTGCTTAAATTTGGGATTCAGAGGATAATTTTATCATTCTATCCAGTGAAACGAAAATATGAGCCAATTATCTAATAATCCTATAGAAATGCATGAGCCAGGTGGCCAAGTTTTAATCATTACCGAAGCGGCAGCCTTAAAAATTCATGAATTGCTGCAAGAAGAAGGTGAGCCAAATTTATGCTTGCGTATCTCGATTATGGGCGGAGGCTGTTCAGGTTTCCAATATCAATTTTCTTTTGATGATCAGATTTCAGAAGAGGATGTCGTGGTGGCTAAAGCTATTCCTAATGGCGAAGCTAAAGTGCTTGTCGATATGCTAAGTTTGCCCTATTTGCAAGGTGCAACAGTTGATTATAAAAATGATGCAAATGGCGAGCGCTTTGTGCTGAATAATCCACATGCTAAAACCACTTGCGGTTGTGGTTCGTCGTTTGATGTTTGACAGCGCGTACGCTTTGGCGTACCATTTAATGGCTGATTTTTTATGGGGTTTTTATGACTATTTGTACGCCAACTCAGGCGCGAGCGAACCTTTATAAACTTATTGATTATGTCAATATCTCTCATGAGCCTGTTCATATCGCTGGACAGCGCAAAGGCGCTGTTTTAATTTCTGAAGAAGATTGGCGTGATATTCAAGAGACGCTTTACCTCAATGCTATTCCCGGAATGAAAAAATCCCTTCAAAAAGGCATGAAACTCAAAATATCTGAGTGTGCTGAGGAGCTTGATTGGTAAAGTGGAAATTGGTTTATACAAAAGAAGCGCTGAAAGATAGTAAGAAAATAAAGTCTAATGAATTAAAAGAAAAAGTTCAATTTCTTTTAGAAATATTAGCGCAGAATCCCTTTCAAAATCCTCCTCCTTATGAAAAGTTATTGGGGGATTTAGGCGGGGCGTATTCAAGAAGAATTAATATCCAACATCGGTTAGTGTATCAAGTTTATTCTAAAGAAAAAGTTATAAAAGTGCTACGAATGTGGACACATTATGAATAACTTTTGATAAAAGGAAAATTATGCGTATTCACATTCTAGGTATTTGCGGGACATTCATGGGCGGCATTGCGGTGCTGGCAAAACAATTAGGTCATGAAGTTAGTGGCTCAGATGCTAATATTTATCCACCCATGAGCGATCAGCTTGCTGCACAAGGCATTAAATTAATTGAAGGTTACGATGCTTCGCAATTGGAACCCTTTCCCGATGTTGTGATTGTTGGTAATGCAATGAAGCGCGGCAATCCTTGCATCGAATATTTATTAAATAAAAACCTGCCATTTATCTCAGGCCCACAATGGTTATATGAAAATATTTTACGTGAGCGCTGGGTATTGGCGGTGGCTGGCACTCATGGTAAAACTACGACCACCAGTATCTTAACTTGGATTTTAGAATATGCAGGTTTTGAGCCTAATTTTTTAATTGGTGGCGTGCCAGAAAACTTCGGGGTTTCTGCGCGTTACACCGCTTCAGATTTTTTTGTCATTGAAGCAGATGAGTATGACACAGCGTTTTTTGATAAGCGGGCAAAATTTATTCATTATCGGCCGCGTACAGCAATTTTGAATAACCTCGAGTTTGACCACGCAGATATTTATAATTCATTAGCTGAAATCCAACGTCAATTTCAATATTTAGTGCGAACAATTCCTGCAGAAGGCAAAATCATTGCGCCGATAAATGATCAAAACTTAAAAGCCGTTTTTGAAAAAGAATGCTGGACACCAGTAGAATATGTTGGGCCACAAGGAAATTGGCTGGCAGAAAATTTAGCTGAAGATTTGTCTTCTTTTGATGTGGTGCATGATGGTAAAGTGCAAGGACGTGTTTCTTGGGGGTTATTGGGCGCGCATAACGTGCATAATGCTTTAGCTGCGATTGCAGCGGCATATCATGTTGGTATCCCAGCAAAAACCGCTATTGAAGCTTTATCAACCTTTAAAAATGTGAAGCGTCGTTTAGAGCTGCGAGGTTTAGTGAATGATATTGCAGTTTATGATGATTTTGCGCACCATCCAACTGCTATTGCCACCACGGTTGAAGCTTTACGTAAAAAAGTGGGCCACGCAAAAATTTTTGCTGTATTAGAATGTGGTTCTTACACAATGCGTACGGGCGTACATAAAGATCATTTAGCAGATGCTCTTATCAAAGCAGATCAAGCGTATATTCTGCAGCCAAAAGATTTAAACTGGGATTTAAAAGCGGGTATGGAGCATGCAAGCATCCCAGTGAAGATTTTTAATCAAGTCGATGAAATTGTTGCCGCGTTGAAATCCCAAGCTAAAGCGGGTGATCAAATTCTTATTATGAGCAATAGTGGTTTTGGCGGCATTCATGGCAAAGTGTTAGAAGCCCTGAAGTAAAGTCTTAAGTTTTTATTCTGTATCACGTGTTGGGCTAAATGCCAAAAGTTAATTTAAAACTTTTGGCATTTTTTATGTTCCCATGTTGGCAAAAGTTTTCTCAGTTTTTACTTCCTAATTATTGCTTATTATGTCAGGTAAATTTTGCGCCTGATGGCCTTTGTGAAGCTTGCGAGGCAGAATTGCCGTGGCAACAAGCCTGTTGTCCCATTTGTGCAGAACCATTAGAAGTTTCACTTCTTTGTGGTCGTTGTTTAAATCATCTGCCAAATTTTGATCAAGCGATTGCGCCTTTGTGCTATGAAGGTGCTGTAAAACAATTGATTACTCAATTAAAATTTTCTGAAAAATTAGCTTGTGCAAATGTTTTAGCCTCTTTGCTGATAAAGCATTTGTCTCAAGATAAACAGTTTATAAAGCCTGACTTATTACTTCCGGTCCCGCTTCATGCAAAGCGCATCCAAGAGCGAGGTTTTAATCAAGCGCTAGAAATCGCCAAGCCGTTGGCAAAAGCATTAAACATCCCCCTTAAACATCATTTTTTATACAAAAAAATTTTCACCTTGCCACAAGTTGGACAAAGTTTTGCTGCAAGAAAAAAGAACTTAAAAAATAGTTTTGCTCTGCGCGGAAAATTAGTTGGGCAACACCTTGGCCTTGTTGATGATGTGATGACAACAGGAAGCACAGTCAATGAAATTGCAAAGCTATTAAAAGCACAAGGTGCTGCTCGGGTAACGGTTTTTGCGGTGGCGAGGACGGGTGGGTGAATGTTGAAATATACCACCTGGTGGTCTAAAATAAAGAGGGTAAAATGCTTAAATTAAAAACAAGACTTTTCTCAAAATGGTGTGAGGAAGAAGGAATTACGGATCCGCAACTTAATTATGCGCTGCAAGAAATAGAGCAAGGATTGCTTGGGGCTAGTCTCGGTGCAGGTATTTATAAAAAGAGAATTGCTGTATGTGGAAAAGGAAAAAGTGGTGGTGTAAGAACGCTTATTGTGTATAAAAAAAATGACCGAGCTATTTTTATCTATGGCTTTAACAAAAAGCAATTGGAAAATATTAATGAGAGCGAGCTCTTAGCTTTAAAAAAGTTATCAAAAGTGTATTTAAGTTATACAGAACAAGAAATTTCTTATGAAGTTTATAAGGGTAAATTAATAGAGATAAAACGATGAAAGAATCTATTGTAGAAGCTGTGCATCAGTCTGCTCAAGATTTATATGAAATTGGCATGTTGGATGCTAAAACCATGCGTGAGTTTGATGAACTATGTTTAACGCCTATCCAAGTGTTGAAGCCAAAAGAAATTAAGCAAATTCGTTTGCGTGAAAAAGTAAGCCAAGCAGTGCTTGCCAAGTATTTAAACACGAGCCCTTCGACAATAAAAAAATGGGAAACTGGTGAAAAGCATCCACGAGGGCTTTCCCTCAAGGTCTTAAATTTGATTAAAGTAAAAGGCTTGGCAATGTTTGCTTAAGCAGTTGCAAAGCCTTACCGCGATGGCTCAATTGATTCTTTGTGCTTGCATCTAATTCTGCCACGCTACAATTTTTTTCAGGACAAAGAAAAATTGGATCATAACCAAAGCCATTTTCACCGCGCGGTTCAGTTAAAATTTCACCCTGCCAAATACCTTGGGCAATGAGTGGGCAAGGATCGTTTGCAGCGCGTAATACCACTAAGACGCAACAGAAATAAGCCTGGCGATTTTTTTTCCCTTGCATCTCTTGTAAGACTTTTTCAATATTGGCGTTGTTATTGCCATGCTCGCCAGCATAGCGTGCAGAAAAAATGCCAGGTGCACCATTAAGCGCGGGAATCACTAAGCCAGCATCATCCGCAAGCGTTGCTAGTCCTGATTGTAAACAGCCATGGCGTGCTTTGATTAAAGCATTTTCTACAAACGTGCTTGCTGTTTCATCCGGCGCGTCATCCTGCTCGGGAAAGACACAAACAAAACCAGAGTCTTTTAGTAAAGCGCCCAGTTCTTTTTGCTTGCCTTTATTATGCGTTGCAAGATAAATTTTTTTCATAAAAAACGTTTATACCGGTTGTAGTCTTGCATAAGCTGCGACCAACCATTTTGTACCGGCACGTGGGAAACGGACTTGCACCCGCGCATGTTCGCCCGCGCCTTCAAAATTGAGAATCGTGCCTTCACCAAAAGTAGGATGTAAAACTTGCTGACCAATTTTAAATCCACCAACTTGTGGCTCTGCGGCAGCAAAGCTTGATTTAGGTGCGGCTGCCGTAACAGAGGGGGCGCCAAAAGGTTTTTTCACAAAGGATTTTAAGCGAACAGCTTCGAGATTTTCTTCGGGAATTTCTTGTAAGAAACGTGAAGCTCGATGATACACTTCATTACCATGAATGCGTCGAACTTCTGCATAAGTAAGGAAAAGTTTTTTCATCGCACGTGTTATTCCAACATAACAGAGACGGCGTTCTTCTTCAAGGCGGGCGGGATCTTCAATTGACATTTGGTGAGGAAATAAACCTTCCTCCATGCCTGATAAAAATACTAAAGGAAATTCCAAACCTTTTGCCGTATGTAAAGTCATTAATTGCACCGCATCGGCATGTGCATCTGCTTGCGTTTCGCCAGCTTCTAATGCCGCATGTGCAAGGAAGGCTTGCAGTGGAGTGAGATTTTCTTCTTCATTGCTTTCAGGAACGTAATCGCTGGTGGCTGTAATTAATTCTGCTAAGTTTTCTACGCGTGCTTGAGCTTTTTCGCCACGCTCTTGTTGATAATGCGCAAGTAAGCCACTGACTTGGATTACATGCTCTGTGGTTTCGCCTAAAGGTAAAGAGCGAGTCACTTGATCCATAGAATCAATTAAAGTTAAAAAGGCATTCAGCGAAGTCATGGCGCGCGTGGTTAATAATTTTTGTTCAACCATCGCTTGTGCGGCTTGCCACAAAGAACATTGTTGCTCTTTAGCATACTGACGCATTTGGGCTAAAGTGGTTTCGCCAATACCACGCGTTGGTGTATTTACCACGCGTTCAAAAGCGGTATCATCATCACGATTAGAGATTAAACGCAAATAAGCTAAAGCATCACGAATTTCTTGGCGGTCAAAGAAGCGTAAGCCACCATAAATGCGATAAGGCATACTTGCTTGAATTAAACATTCTTCAAGTACGCGTGATTGGGCGTTAGAACGATAAAGAATAGCAACTTCACTGCGCTTGCCGCCTTCGTTAACCCATTTTTTAATTTGATCCACAATAAATCTTGCTTCATCGTAATCGTTAAAAGCCATATACACAGAAATAGCGTCACCTTGGTTGCCTTGTGTCCAAAGGCTTTTACCCAAACGGCCTTGATTGTTGGCGATTAAAGCATTAGCGGCAGCAAGAATGTGGCCAGTTGAGCGATAATTTTGTTCCAGGCGAATAGTAGTGGTGTAAGGAAAATCTTTAGTGAATTTTTGAATGTTTTCAATCTTTGCGCCACGCCAACCATAAATGGATTGATCATCATCGCCGACGATCATCATATAACCTGTTTGGCCTGCAAGGATGCGCAGCCACTGATATTGGATTTTATTGGTATCTTGAAACTCATCGACAAGGATATGTTGAAAGCGACGTTGATAATGTTCTAACACTTCAGGTGCTTGCTGCCATAATTCATGGGCGCGCAATAATAATTCTGCAAAATCAACTAAGCCGCTTTGCTCACAGGCCGTTTCATAAGCTTGATAAATTTTAATCAGCGTATTATGGGTGAAATCATGCGCTTGGCCTTCAAGATGCCTTGCACGAATGCCATCTTCTTTTTTACCATTGATGAATCCTTGTACTTGACGTGGTACCCATTGTTTTTCATCAAGCCCCATGGAAATAATAATTCGTTTAATTAAGCGCAGTTGATCATCGCTATCTAAAATTTGAAAATTTTGTTTAAGACCTGCTTCTTTCCAATGTTGGCGTAATAGGCGGTGCGCAAGGCTATGGAATGTACCAATCCACATACCGCTAGCAGGTGTGCCAAGCAAAGACTCAATGCGTCCTCGCATTTCTGCAGCAGCTTTATTGGTAAAGGTAACGGAAAGGATGCCATGGGGCGAAACATTTTCAGTGGTGATCAGCCAAGCAATGCGATGAGTTAGTACGCGGGTCTTTCCACTACCGGCGCCCGCTAAAACCAATAAGTGGCCAGGAGGGGCGCTAACGGCTTGGCGTTGAGGATCGTTTAAGTGAGCTAATAAAGTATGATCGTTCATGGGTCAGTTTGTTCGTTGCTTAAAGTGTGCTTCTGTAGGAAAAAAGCGCTATCGGTGGTTCTGAATAGGCCTGGTTTATGAGTTAGGCCTACTATATATAGTGTTATTTGCTTAAATGAACACTATATATTGTGTTTAAAACAGGGTTTCGTTATAATGAAATAATAACTAAATGATATCACAAACGGGAGCTTTTATGACAGCAAGTCTTTCTTGGGACGATTATACTGAATCTGCTGAAAAATCCAATGTTCAGCCACAAGTCGTGCAGCAAACGCTTGCCGAAATACAGGCTCAGAGCCTAGGCGGTCAATCTATGAATAACGAACCGAATGAGGGTGGGGCAACTGGCTTAGAAAAAATTGAAATGGGTGCGGCACGCATTCGTGTCGACGATAAGCAAATTATTAACTGCCGTGCGGATTTAAATCAGCTAGTGCCTTTTAAATATGAATGGGCTTGGAAAAAATACCTTGATGCTTGTGCAAACCACTGGATGCCGAATGAAATCAATATGTCAGCTGACGTGGCTTTGTGGAAAAGTTTAGATGGTTTGACGGAAGATGAGCGCACCATTATTAAACGTAACCTAGGTTTTTTCTCGACAGCAGATTCGTTAGTTGCAAATAACCTGGTATTAGCGGTTTATCGTCATATTACTAACCCAGAATGCCGCCAATATTTATTGCGCCAAGCATTTGAAGAAGCTTTGCATACGCATGCTTATCAATATGTTATTGAAAGCTTAGGCCTAGATGAAGCAGAAGTGTTTAATATGTATCGCGAAGTGCCTTCCGTTGCGCGCAAAGCAGAGTGGGCATTACCTTTTACCCAAAGTTTAGGTGATCCAACCTTCCGCACCGGTACGCCTGAAGCTGACCAACGCTTACTACGTGATTTAATTGCTTTTTATGTGGTTTTTGAAGGTATCTTTTTCTACGTTGGTTTTACGCAAATTTTATCGATGGGCCGCCGCAATAAAATGGTGGGCACTTCTGAGCAATTCCAATACATTATGCGTGATGAATCGATGCATATGAATTTTGGTATTGACGTCATCAATCAAATTAAAATTGAAAATCCTCACCTTTGGACGGCGGAATTCCAGCAACAAATGATTAATCTAGTCAAAGAAGGCGTGGAATTAGAATATTTATATGCGGTAGAAACCATGCCACGAGGCATTTTAGGCTTAAATGCCAATATGTTTCGTGAATATTTGGAATATATTGCCAACCGTCGTTTAGCGCAAATTGGCTTGCCAGAACAATATCCTGGTGCAAGCAATCCATTCCCTTGGATGAGCGAAATGATTGACCTCAAAAAAGAGAAAAACTTTTTTGAAACCCGAGTGATTGAATATCAAGCTGGTGGAACACTATCCTGGGATGATGAAAAATAACTTTAATAGCAGCGTTATTCATTAATATTTGTCTAGCGCTGCTTTAAATTACAAGCTATAATAGGTGCCTTAACTATAATAAAAAATAGGAAAAACTATATGGCTTTTGCAGATGATGCTGGTCCAGCGTGTCCTACTGATAGTGAATCAGAAAGAGCACCGACAATTACTTTTTGGCAGCGCTTTGAAGATAAAGTGAAAACTTATGAAAGAGAGTATCAGCCTACTGCTGAAAAGCTGCTTGCGATGGGGTTTACCGACCCTTATTTAACGCAATTGCAAGGCAGTTTGGCTTCAGTGGTTGCCTCAGTTAATTATTTTATAAACCAATGGGATGTTTCTAGACATTCTCCTGAGCGACTTTGCAAGCTGCTAGATAGTGTTATAGTCTCCATTGATCTGTTAAAAATTGAAGCAGAGAGATCTCGACCGTTTTGTGCAGAACAAGAGTCTTGCCTAGAAGTGTGTCAATCCAATAGAACGCAAGATGAAGATGTTCCTTCCTTTAGGCTATAAGATTTTTTAAAGGGATGAAAAAAGTAGTATTGTCGTATAAGGTGGGCATAAGCCTACGGCACTTTGCCTACCTTATTTTTGAAGTAGTCTGCCTAATTTTCAAGATTCCATTTTTAGTGGTTTTCGTTTATAGTAGAGCCTCTTAAATTTTCATGTAAATAGCTCATGACGATGCCATATCTTACCGTTGTAATTCCTGTCTACAATGAAGCAGGAAATTTATATAAACTCTATGATCGTTTAATGCCTGTGTTGGATGGTTTAGGTAAACCTTTTGAAGTCATCTTCACGAATGATGGTAGCAAAGATGATTCTTTTAAAATTTTAAAATCTTTTTATGATCAAAGGCCAACGCAAATCCGTGTGATTGATTTCAATGGTAACTTTGGTCAACATATGGCGATCATGGCAGGTTTTTCAAAAATGCGTGGTGAAGTCGCTATTACTTTAGATGCCGATTTACAAAACCCACCCGAAGAAATTCCTAATTTACTTGCGGCGTTCGAGCAAGGTCATGATTATGTTGAAGGTGTGCGCCAAAACCGCCAAGACACTTCTTTTCGGCGTTATGCTTCAAGGCTCAACAATAAAATCCGTCACTTTTTAACGAAAGTGCGTTTAGAAGATCAAGGCTCAATGTTGCGTGCTTACTCTAAACGTATCGTAGAGCTGATGGTGCAAAGCAACGAGCCATCAACGTATATCCCAGCGTTGGCATATAGCTTTTCAATTAATCCCATTTCCATCCCTGTGCATCACAGTGCACGTGAAGTTGGTGAGTCAAAATATACGCTCTTTAAATTATTACGCCTTAACTTTGATTTGATGACAGGCTTTTCAACCATGCCATTGCAAATCTTTACCATGGTAGGCATGGGGGTTTCAGTATTGAGCGTGTTGTTAGTTGTGGTGTTGATTTTACGCCGCATATTTATTGGCCCTGAAGTCGAAGGTGTATTTACTTTATTTGCCATTATGTATTTATTGATTGGTATTTTATTAATGGGGCTGGGCATCGTGGGTGAATATGTTGGCCGTATCTATCAAGATGTGCGCCCAAGACCATTGTATGTGGTTCGTGAAACCTTAGAATAAATTTTATGCAAATTGCCATAAAAATTGATGTGGATACGGAGCGGGGTACGCGCATTGGGGTACCCCAAATGCTTACCTTGTTTGCAGAATTAAAGATCCCGGCTACTTTTTTATTTTCTTTAGGGCCTGATAATACTGGGCGTGCGATTAAGCGTATTTTTCGGCCAGGATTTTTAAAAAAAGTTAGACGTACTAATGTTGTTGGCACTTATGGCCTTGGCACATTATTAAATGGGGTACTTTGGCCTGGACCTCATATCGCTAAACGTAACAAAGCAATCATGCAGCTCACAAAAGCATTGGGTCATGAAGTTGGTATTCATTGTTATGATCATATTCGCTGGCAAGATGGTGTGCAAAAAATGTCTGCAGAGGAAGTGCAAAAAGAGTTTCAAAAAGCTTTAGATGAATTTAAAAATGTTTTTGACTGCGAGGCAAAAGCTGCAGGGACGGCAGGTTGGCAAGCGAATGCGCATTCATTAACTGCTTATGATCAAGCGCATTTATTGTATGGTAGTGATTCACGTGGGCATTGTCCTTTTTTCCCAAAAATTGGTGAAAAAGTTTTTGAGACACTGCAAATTCCTTCAGCGTTACCAACTTTAGACGAACTCTTAGGTTTGCCAGAATATCCTTTGTCTTCGTTAAAATCTTTTTACTTGTCGCAATTAAAAACGGATCAAGTGAATATTTTAACAACACATGCTGAACTAGAAGGCATGGTGTATTTAAATTGGTTTAAAGATTTTTGCCGGACAGCATTAGATCAAGGCATTGAATTTGTGACAATGGAAAGCGTTGCGCGAGAAGCATTAGCAGACCGTGCAAAGATTCCGGTTTGTGAATTTGTACAAGGTACTTTGCCAGGAAGATCGGGGACGTTGGCTATTCAAGGGGAGTAGGTTTTTGGGCTTGATTTGCTCCTTTGTTTGGTTTTGGGGGGCGCTTCGCCCCCTCACCCGGTGGGGCCGCTCTCCGCCCCCTCACCGGCGCGCTCTCCACCCCCTCACCCGGCGCTTCGCGCCCCCCTCTCCCCTCCGGGGAGAGGGGCTGGGGGTGAGGGGGCGAAGCACCAGATGAGGTGAGGAGGCGAAGCACCAGATGAGGTGAGGAGGCGAAGCGCCAGATGAGTTGAGGAAACGGTGGGGGCGAAGCGTCTAGACGCCGGCAAGAAGACAAAACGCTTTTCAAAGCCAGAACATATCCCACTCCTTATTAAAAAAGTAAAAAACAAATGAGGCATTTTATGAAAAAACTTTTTATTCTTTTATCCGCATTACTTCTGACCGCCTGCACAGGCCAAGTTTTAAAACAAAGTGGTCAAGATTTCCATAAAGGTGATTATCCTGCGGCGTTAGAAAAGCTCATGCCATTAGCAGAAAAAGGTGAGCCCGCAGCAGAATATGCCGTAGGTTATATGTATTATTATGGCAAAGGCGTGCCGATGGATAAAAACCTAGGCGAAATTTGGATTAATAAAGCCGCTGAACAAAATTGGCCAGCAGCATTGCAAGCGCAAAAAGTTATTACCAAGCAAGCCAAGATGAATCCGTTAGCCTCTAACTAAATAAGGCTGCGCCATTCCCGCGAAAGCGGGAATTTATTAGGGTTACAAAGCTTTGCTAGACTCTTACTTCTGTTGAGGCGACAAAAGCTTTTAGTTTGCTAGATTTAATATCGCATCTGCCGCTTCTTGAGCGGCATTTTTCTTTAATAGCCGATGTAATTCCGCAAAGTCTTCTTGTTGCCTCATATTTTCTTTCTGTTCCAATAACGTTAAACAAGCTTGGGCTAAATTCTTAGGTGTTGCTTCTGCTTGTAATATCTCTGGCACAATTCCTTTGCCAGCTAAAATATTGGGTAAACCGACATGAGGAATTTTTATCATGGCGCGTGCGATGAGGTAAGTCAGTAAATCCGTTTTATAAGCAATTACCATGGGGGTCTTGCACAGCATGGCTTCTAAGGTTGCCGTACCAGAAGTAATTAATACTGCATCTGCTGCTTGTAATACTTGATGGGCATTGCCGATAGAGATGGCTGCATTTACCGCTTCACGCCATTTTTGTTCTGTTGAGCTGTGCGCAGTGGGTAGTATACTTTTAAATTGTGCTGCGCGCTTTTCATTAATCATCGGTGCTAAGATTTTTAAGCCAGGAATTTTTTCTGCGCATAAAGCCGCCGCTTGTAAAAATATTGGGCCAAGGTATTTGATTTCAGCACCACGACTGCCTGGCATTAAGCACAGAACTTTTTCATTGTCTGCAATGCCTAAAGCGGCACGAGCGGCTGTTTTAGCGGGCTCTAGCGGTAACTCATCGGCTAATGGATGGCCAATATATTTCACAGCAATATGATTCTCTTGATAAATTTTTGTTTCAAAAGGAAATAAGACGAGCATCAAATCAACGGCATGCTTTATTTTTTTTATTCTACCGGCGCGCCATGCCCAAACGGTTGGACTATTAACGTGAACGGTTTTAATGCCATGAGCTTTGAGCTTTTCTTCAACATATAAATTAAAATCTGGCGCATCAATCCCAATATAAATTATTGAGCTACTATCGCTTCCCAGCACATGGGTATTCATGTTTAAAACAGTTTCCACCACATTTTTACGTGCTTTCAATAGCCTTGGTAATTGTTTTAGTACTTCGGTAATCCCCATCACAGCTAAGGATTCTTGCATGAATAACGCTTCACATCCTGCCTGGCGCATTAAAGGGCCTGCTACGCCAACAAAATTTGCTTGAGGGCATTTGGCTTTAATCGCTTGAATAATGGCAGCGCCTAAACGGTCTCCTGAAGGTTCGCAAGCGGTTAGAAAAAAAGTGGGTGTCTTGACCATGGCAATGATTAAATTTACTATCGGTTTTTAATTATCGCATCAGGAAGATTTTTATGCCACTTAGCCCGGCTCTGGAAGAAAATGCTTTAGCTCCTGAAGAAGAATTATATTTAGAAAGACTCGTGCAATTTTATAAAAACTCAGCCACGCGCTCAGGTGTGATTAAAAAAATTAAGCAATGGGGCAGTGGCGATGTGGCAACCAATGGAAAACCTATTTATTTTGCTACGCTTTTCTCCACAGAGATGAGTAATGCTAAAGTTAAAACATTAAAGGAAGAATTTCGCAAAATCTGTGAAGATGCCGAACTTAAGGAACATTGGCTGAATTGTGCAAAAGCTTATGGTGTCCAGTGTGAACAGGAAACTATATCGAATTTTTCATTATTTGCAGGGGCGTTCTTATTTGAGCATCTCAAACAAGTTTGTGAGGAAGATAAAAAGCAAATCAGTGCTTGGTGTGAACTCATTGCTGAGCAATATCATAATTTTCGTGCTTATAAAACCCTATGTTTATATGCGTTACAAGATTACGTTAATTTACCCTATGAAGATGATTCTACTAGGCGAGCATTAATTAAGCGTTTAGGCTATATCTGCCTGGTTGCAACAAGTTACTATGCGATAGCAGGCTTAGGTTTACAGATCTTAGCTTGGTTACACTTTATGGCGGTGGAGTTGAAAATGGGGCATCGAGATGATGCCTTAGTGCTTTTAAAAAAGATTATTACGTGGTTGAAAAAATGTGGTGAAGAAGAAGCCCGTTGCGCGCCCTCGATTAAAAATGCTTGCAGAAAGTCTGATGCAACGTCGGAAAATTTATTAGTGGATTTAATGCAAGCTTGCGGTTGGCAAAAGAAAGAAGCGCTAGCGCGTGCTTTGGCAAATGTACAAGAAGAAATCCAGCGTGGTCAAAGCTGTGCGGACATTGCAAGAAGCTTTTTCCCTCGCTAAAGAAAACCGTCGTTTGTGCTGCGGGTTATTTGTAAGGGGCGCTTGTTGACCGCCCCCTACAAAGCTTATCAATCGTTAGCGTGCTGAAATTCCAAAGGTTTGTAATGGCGCAGGCTCTAAGATAATATCAACTGATAAAGCAGGCCTGCCTAAAAAAGCAAGTTTCCTGCCGGAAGTTGTATTAGCTAATTGCCTTGCTGCAAGCCGATCAGGAGAGGGCGCGTTATCGCGATAAAGTTTTTTTCTGATGCTTTCAGAGGGCGCTGGCGACTGGAGTAATAAGGTTAACTCTGTGTCGCTTAAATGCTCTCTTGGTGATCCTGGTTCTGATTGGGCAAGCGTAATAAGTTTTTCTCTCTGGAGTTTTTCTGTCACCTCTTCTAACCCTGCTAATTCTTTTTCTTGAAAATGAGTTTTGATTGCTTTTTCTTGTAATAGCGTTAATAACCAGAGTTGTCCATCAGTCGACATGAGTGTTAAAGGTCGATCACAGTCTGCAACAGAAGATTTAAAATAAATAGCATGAATACGATTAGAGAGCGTTTGTGCAACAATAGGTAATTGTAAAGCTAGGTCTTGCAAATTTTCCCTCACGACTTCATCTTTAAAAATAGCTTTATCAATAAGTTTGTCCGTGAATTCAGCGTATACCTGCTGTGTGCATTTGGGAAATTGCTGGAGATAACATTCTAATAGCCAAGCGCTGCCAGGATGATCTAAATTTATGTGGCGTTTTTTCACAATACGGGCAATAATACTTTCTGCATTTTTTTCTTCTTTTGCTAACTCAGTCACTTCTAATTGAGCGTTAGCATTATCGTGGATTAAAGCTTGTTCTAATAACAAGCTCAGCTTTTGCTGTAATTCTATTGTTGTTTGTACTTCACTTGCCCATGCTAAGCTCTTGGCATGAATTTTGCTCATTTTTTTAGGGAGGGCTTGGCGGTAATTATCTAATGCTTCTTTTAAGTGGGATAATAAGCGCTCAGGCTCGATGCTGCTTTTTAAAGCAGCTTGATTGATTTGTTGACGCAGAGGCAGATTGCCCTTTAATGCTTCATCGCACAAGTCTAAAAGGTCAATGGAGTGAATATCAGGATTGAGTTTGGGCATGGGGTATTCCATTTTTAAAAGATAATGCTATTATATAATCAAACAATAGAAAATAAACATGGAAATGGAGGGATTGTTTATGCCAAGAAAAAGCACAGATCCTTCGCCTTGGGGGCGTTTGTTCAATCTCAAAACTAGTCATCATCCATCGGGTGGTGGTGAATCGCCAGTTCTTGTTGCGCAACGCATTGCTTCGTTGCCTAAAGTCTTCAGTGATTATGGTGATGTGCTATTGGATTCGCTTGAAGAACCAACAAGCCAGGCATTAATCAAATTCAGAACTCAATTACGCGCCAAACTAGCCGGCAAAAAAGAAGGTGTTTCTTTTGAAACGATGCGTCAGTGGGTGGAAGAGTTATGGCCGGCATATGAGGCCCCAAAGTTTTATTTGCTATATGTAAGTTGCAGTGTGCCTGAGCTTTATCAGTATCTTCATTCTTTACTTAAACCCACTTGTTCTTTAACCCATTTTGAAACACGTGTGCTTGAACATATAAAACAAGAGTCTAAGCTTGATGTTGTTATAGTAGAGCCTCGTACGGTGAACTATGTGTTGGCAACAGATATTGCCCGTATCTTAGTAGAAAAAGCACATCCTCATTCTAACGATCAAGCTGTCTTGCGCCAATTAGCAAGTTTCGGATCGTTAATGGCATTTAAGGGCGTTGCGCGGTTTATTCATTCGACAAGTTTTCAAAGTATTGGTGAGATGCGCCAGTTTAAACATGAGGTTAAAAACTGGTATCGCGAAATGAAAGCGGAAGAAAATTTTGGGCTTCTTGCACACGTTGAATATTTTATGTTCCTGCATACCCATGTGCGTACTATGCTCATTTTGCAATCGATTATTTTTCATCACTTAACACGAGAGCTTGTACAATCAGGTTGTCTTACTCAGGAGAAAGAGAAGTTGCCACAAGATTTGAGGCAAGATATAGAAATATTAACCAGCCTAATTAAAAAGTTTCATGACAATATACTGGACCGCAGACAGGAATTAGAATTAGAATTTGATAGATTGTTATCTCAACTCTATGCAGAAGATACAAAAGCGAAGCTTGATTTTAGTCAGCCAGGAAAACTAGTTAGTGAGGATGATGCTAAAAATTACGAGAAAAGATTTTTGCATTGGTTATTTTTTTACCAAGAAAAAGTTTATAATTTGGTTCAAGAAAGGCTACAAAGCAAAATCTATGGGGGCACGAGTGAAAAAATAGAACGAGAAATTGATCCAGATTGTGAAGTTACTCAAGCGTCTGAAAAACGTCAAGCAATTTTAAAAGAGCCTGATGTCAAAAATGAACGAGAAGGGTTTAAACGCTTTTTTACGCAAGCAATGGATCGAGATTTAATAAAAGATACAAAAGAGTATCATCATTACATTACAAAAATAGCACCGCTAATGCCATACGCAGTTACAGTTGATGTTGTTCAAGGAAGACCAACGACAAAATTAGTTGCACAAGAAGATGGAGTTTTTGAGCCACTTAGGTTAGATGCGCAATCAGTAGATACTCCTCCTGTAGAAGCAGTGCCAGAACCTGCTATCGTGCCGCCAGGCTGTTAAACCTTGTGCGGCTTTGGATAACTACTACAGTGTATGAATAATAGTACGCTTTGAAGCTGCAATACCTTATCCTTCCTCTTCTCATACATAAAGGTCATCAACGGTACAGTTTACACCTTTAAACTAACTTACAATCTGCCAGGAAGAACCAGGCACAATCCAATAGCCGCAAAGATAACAAAAGCTTACGCTTTCCCTCGCGACAAATAAACACTCTTTGAATTAAGCAAAAAAAGTTTAGTAAAGGCTTTTCTGGGTTCTTAAAGGTTCGAGGTTTATATTGGCTTTATTTTGGCGAGAAGTTATAAGGCTGCTATTCAATTTAACTTTTGATTTTTTGTGATAGTGAAGGGTCAATGAAGAATAGCACCAAGCTAACCGATGATAAAAGCGGTTAGCTTGGCGAAAAAGCTTTAAACTTCTTCAGACTGACCCTTTCTTGGACTGGGTGATCTTCTAGTAGTGTCACCAGCTAAAACTTCGTCTGCAATGGATTCACGAGGAGGGAACATTTGTGGATCGAATTTTGTTACTAAGCTTGCTGTGCCAGGAGCAATAGGTTGTTGGCTTGGTTGAGTTTCTATGTCTGCTGCTTGTTGATCAGCCCCCTCTCTTTTCGCGTCTAAGCTTACATGAGGAGCGGTCAAAAGATCGGCAAATCTTTTACCTTGATGCTGGTCATAAACCCCTGCTGCTGAAGCAGCAGTACCAGACATCTGAGCATCAAGAACGTCATAACCTAAGCTTTGAGGCGTTCCTAGCCTTCTTTGTACTGTTGGAGTAGTAGGAGGTATAGCAGCCGCAGTGGCAGTTACTGGTTCTTTAGTGTTAACGCTAAGTTGTGGAGAATCTGGAACATCCTTCGCATACAATCCAGATGTGATTACCTGTGTCATCCAATATTTAGCTTCACTTTCGTTAATATATTGCTCTAAATTATTCTGCATGTCAGATGTGATAACTTGATCAAAGGTAAGAAATGTTGAATTTTTACTGCGTTGCCATTTTCTAATAGTATCTACAATTTTTGGTGTGGCGTCATCAGCATTATCCTGCTGGTGCGTAACATTACTAGCTAATAATATGCACAACTGGCCAATCTCAATAGCATTGGCAATGCCCTCTGCAGTAGGCACGCCATCTACAGTAATCAAGCCGGTTTTTAAGGCTGATTCGGTAGGTTTTTTGTCAGCTTTACTTTGATTTGACTGCACAGCTGAGTCAATTAAAGCTTTTAATTTATCGAGAATGCCAAATATTATTGCCTCTCGATTGATGCTGTCTTCTGTTTCTATTGCTAATCGCTGCTGAACGTCTAAGAACTCTTTTATACGACTTTCATATCTATCTTTGCTATGTCCAGTTACCCCCACTTCTGTTAGCCCAGGCTTTCTTGCAGCAATAAAGCGGTCTTCTAAACCTGACATGATAATATTTCTAACTTCTACGAGGTTGTCATAACATTTCTCATTGTCAAATGCATTAAGAATCCTGCAGTAACCCTTTAAGAAGTCTGTTAAGTCGTGCAAGTGAGACTCTTGAGCTTTTTGGAAGCATTCTTTTACAATTAAATCACGTATTCTAATGGGTGAAATTTGTAAATCTGGATATTGTGAAATAATATTAAAAATAGTATTTACTGTTTTGCTATCGTCTAATGAGATAAGCCATGTATTTAGCAGCTCACGAAAGGCTGAGGTGTTAGCAAACAATTCCCGATGAGCCTTCACTGAAAACACTTGTTCCAGCGAGCTTGGGTCAGCAAGGATTAAATCTTTTAATTGCTCAACAGTATATTTAGGTTTCTTAAACGGATTAAATGGCGCGCCGGCCCACCATGCTTTAAATGAAACTTTGCCGCCAATGACATCACCAAACAAGCGAGTTTGTTCTGCAGTGCTACGCGCAAGTTCGGCTTTAGCAACTATGGCTGCTGCTTGAGCTGCAGTTTTTGATTGCTTAGTCGCAGGAATTGCAAGACTTTGCATCCCTTTAACAAGGTTTATTGTTTCATCGGCGTTAAGCTGCTGACGTGCGAAATTAACTGCTATATCAGGTCGACGCATAATCGTTTGATTTGCGATCTCTCTAGCGACAGGGTGGTCAGAATCAGACGAACCTGTTTTCGCAAATGCTTGACGTAATTCGGTTTGTGATGAATTAGGAAGCGATGAATAATTTTGTGTCAGGCTTTCAAGGCAAGTTGCTGATAGATCAATGATAGGTTGATCTTTTAAGCCTGTGTGAACTTCACCTGTTACACCCGTTGTTTCTAATAGGTTATAAAGGTCAATTGGTTCTTGCGAGTTTTTAAGTGAAGGTACCAGCAGGTTTTTGGCTTCATTAAGTGCATGGTAAAGGTTCTCTTTAGCGATAGGAGAAACTTTTGCCTGTTTAGCATCGGCAACTTTTACTGCAGAAGCAAGGTTTCTAACAAGTTCGTAGCTTGGGGTATACTCTTCTTTGGTAGCGATATGAGATATATGGTCGCTAAAAGAAGCTTCTTTGTCTAATTTATGATAAAGACCAATAATTCTTTTAATTCGTGCTTGCGGATCACGCTCTGTGGTAATAATATTATACAAAGCCCGTAAACATCTTCTTAATAGCACTTGGTTTTCTTTTGGTTCAACTAATGCATAAAGTTCATGCGCCCAATGGTCAATAATGTCTTTTCTATCTTCAGAAGTAAACGCTTGGTCGTATGTGCCTGGTACTAGCGCATCTTGAAGCTGAATTAATAGTGCGGTAATGTCGTCATAGCTATAATCATCATGTTGTCCTTCTGGACCACCGCCATATTCATGACCTTCAATTTTTTTAGGTAAAGCTTTCCATACGTTATTCCAGTAGTCGTAGGCACGAATTATATTTTGTGGAATAGGTTTTCCAGGCTCGGGTTTATATTCCTTTCCTGTAGTAGATGTATATCTTTCTCCACCTCTCAGTGGGCTTTCAGAAAGTTCATAACTATAATTGACAGGGGTTATTTCAACCTTATTGTGTATCTTCTTAAGGTTTAAGCATACTCTTTCACGATCAGAAATCCCCCTAATAATAAGCTCATCTCTAGAGACGGGAATGAAGTTCCACTGAATTGTTGCACCATCTTGTGAGTGGTTTAATGATTTTTCAAGCAGGATGGTTTCTAGCGCGCCAGGGGCAAATTTAGAAAACTCAGGTAATTTACAAATTTCTTTTTTATAATTTTGAAACAAAGAGGTTAAAACCCCTCCTCCTACAGCGCTCTGCCACGCTTCAAGATATTCAATAATTGAGTTATCTACCTGTTCCTGTAGATCTTGCATAAGAATATTTGATACGCTCGCAAAATCACCCTCTTTTTGAGAACGAATTTCTTTTCCATTGAGGAAGATTTTGCTGCCTCGAGCAACGCTAAAATCACGTAGCTCTGGTGCTTTTTTTAAACTGTCTTCAGCATAAGCTGGCATGGTAAAGTCATAGACAGCAAGATGGTATGCATCCGGTGGTAGACGATCTCTCTGTGAGATAATTGTTGCTGCATCAAGTTTTGGGTGATCTTTAGCTTCTCTTTCCGTTTTTTCTATCTCTTGCTTCAACTTGAAAGGATCCAATACCATCATTGGAATAATTTTGCCTTCTTGATCAAAGCGCGCGCGAGGTGTAAAGGCTGTTAATTTAAATTGCTCAACAAATCGCGCTTTGCTTTCCTGATCTTTTTTATCTAAGTCTTTATGTTTTGCATTTTCTACTTTTTCAGCGCCGAGCATATTTTCAAAGGCAGACATACCAAGAATGATTGCTTCACCCTCAGGATAGCCTACCAATAAAGATTTTATTTCTTCATAAGCTTGCAATAATGCGGCAAGTTCATGGTCAGCAAAGTTTGGAAAGCCTGAGCCTGCGCGGTTATGGAAAACTTCATTGACATAACGCAAAGCTATCGCCAAGGCTGTCGTACGATTAGACTCAAACCCAGGAGTTACTGAAATTGGTCGAATTGTATGGCTTAGTTGATAGGTAAAGTGGTCAAAGTAAGCTAATGATTCATCAAGGCTATTTTTGCCAAATTTTTGCAGTGGATCAACAATATTCTGGATGCTGGCGTAATTATTTAGCTGGGAAATTTGCGCTAAGGAAAAGTTCCTTAACAATGGAATAACTGTTTGTGCTGATAAAATATTTTCGCTGCTGCAAATCGGCTCTAACTGTTCACGAATAATTTTTTTCAATTCAGCCTGATTTTTTTCAGGATGGAGCAATCGCTCTAATTTTTTTGCTAAAGGCTTAATAAAGCTGCCAACTTGATCTTCTGCAATACCATTTGCAATCAAGCGTTTTTCTAGCTCGAGCATTAGGGCAGTGATGTGTGCTGGCTCCATAGGCTTACTGCTGTTGTGATCCGTAAATTTAAAGGCTTCTTGTTTCAACTCCAGCCAAGTGTTAGTGATAAGCTGTTCAGCTTTTTCTTGTTTTAATAATTGCGCTTCTTCTGTAGATAAAGCCTTAGAGGAGCTATTAGTGCCAATTCTACATAGGTTCATTACTTGATCATCTTCTAACATTTCAGCTTTTACAGTATTAGCAGAAACCTCACATGATATAGAGTCTAAAAATATTTTAGCTTGGTTATCCCCATGAGAGATTATTCTTAATTCACAAGCGGCAACATTTTTCTCACCATCTCCAAGGATGATTTTAACTATAGCGCCTTCTTTGTTAGAAAGAGGAGTTATATTGATGCGTTGTTGAAGACTATATAGTTTCTTTTTTAAAGTTACATCTGATACCCTTTCACCAGGCATACTTTCATTTATAAAAGTACTCAGGATGTATAAAATAGCGTTTTGGTTTAGGGCCCCTTTTAGAACAGCGCTAACTGCTGGTGATAGCTTTAATTCATCAAGTTTTAAAAATATTTTATCAAGCTCTGCTAATTGTGTTTCTGAGAGTTTCGTGCTTTCTAACAATGTCTTTGGGATTGAAAAATGTTTTTCTAGCTCTTCAGCAGAAATCACTTCAATACTTGGTATATCAGTATCAACAACTGTTTGAACATCTGTATTTGTATCTGTATCTGGAGCTGAATCTAAGATCTTTACGCCTTGAGGCAGTGGCGTAATTTTAAAAATTTCTCCATCAATTACTAGCTGAAGGGGATCAACCTTTTCAGCCAACATACGGGTAAGATCCTCAATTGTTTTGGCGGCATTGTTTTTATCGCTATTAGCATTAACATTCGTTAAGTAAAATGCCAGGTTTTCCGTAAGACCTATAACTTCAGATGCCGCTATTCTACTAGCTAGGGCATCAGGGGTAAGGAAGTTTTCTACTTTGGCATTTGTTCCAATAGGATCAGCTTGAAGTTCTTGTAAAACTTTTCCTTGTGCGTTGAATTTTACATGCGGTGTCAAAACAGCAATACGTACTTGTTCGCTAATATCAGGAACTACTGAAGCATCAACAGCTTCAGCTGCTAATGCAGCGTCAGCGGTGCCTGGCATAGAGAATTTTTGTTTTAATTCATCTGCAACTTCAATAAATAATTGTGCAGTGTCGTTAGCGTCAACAATTTCAGCGCGAATTTTATTGACTGCATCATAGAATGCTTTTTGTTGTGCGACAGGGAATTGCTGCAGTGCTTGTAGCAATTTCTCTTGACGTAAAGCTGGATCAGAAAACTGGTCTTCCAAAGCATACCAAATTTTTAGTACTTGTTCTGAACCAAGGCTTTCAATTTTAGCTTCGCAAAGTTTTGTGTATTTCGCAGATGTCATTTCGTTAAAAGGAGATTTCAAATCACGAATTAATTGGTCTTGAATATCTTCTGGCATGCATTGTGTTGTAGCCCATTGTTTGAATTGCGCAAAATATTCCTGTGCTTTTTCATAACGGTGAGCTTCGCGCAATTTAATGCCATGCATCAAGCACAAAGTTGCCGCTAATGCAGGCGATTGTTCTTTGATGCTAGCGAAATTTTCATCAAATTTAGCGCCGTTTTCTAAATGGCCTACATAAGTTTCTTGATAAAGTTTGTTTAATAATAGTGGGTGGAAAAGGAATTGACGCTTGATGTCTGTAGGGCTTGCAGAGGTCTCGCTCATGGTATAAACATATTCTGCGGGCCATCCTAAACCAGCGTTTTCGTCGCTAGGTTTATTTAATAAGATATGTAATAACTCGTTGTTATCAGTAAGCAAATCGAATGAGCGTCGATCACTGAACAAAAAGAATTTTGCGCCGATATCACGGGTGTGGGCTTGATAGCGTTTTGCATCATCAATATGTAGAATTTTGTCTAATGTTGTATGTTCGGTATCTGCAATTGCTGCTAGAAGCAAGGCTTTATTTTCATCAATAATTACGACTAAATCTTCTTGCGTTAATAGATCACGTTTTAATGTTTTTAGCTTTTCAAAACTAGAGCGCTGTTGGTAAGATATTTTTTCTGGGTTTATCTGTATATTACAAAGCTCATTTAATCTTTGCTCTTTAGCGCTAAGCTCTTGTTCAATAGCTTCTTTTTCTGCTATAAGCAGGCTAGTATCTTGACTTTGGTGTCTTGCTGTTCGGATGGCTTCTAGCTTGTTGCTTTTTTCAGCGCTAAGTTCTTTTACCTCTGAAAGTAATCTGGATTCTTCGATAAATTCTTCAGGGGTTAAAGGTCTATGTTCTTGTGTATCATCATCTTTATGGTGTTCTTGAATAAATGAAACGATTTTTTGATCAATCTTTTTTATTAGATAGGCTTTTATTTCAGCAACTTTAGAACTTGTTTCTGTGCTTCCTAAAGCTAGCTGAACAGCGTCCCTCCGCTGCAGCATTTTTGCTCCTAATTCTCCTTCATTTCTGCCTAATGAAGAGATCATTTCAAGCAATACTTTATAAGCAGCTCTTTCACAGCGCTTAGGACTGTCGCCGGCAATACTACGTTGCGAACCACAATAAACAGAGACCTCAGCTTTTTCTATTAAATTTAATAGAAAAGTAATTTGTTGATGATTTGGGATATCAGCGCAATAAAATGGCAAATAATATCCAGCATTTTTCTCATCGCTACGTAAAAATAAATCAAATGGAGAAACTTTTAGTTCAGTTTGAGAGTCTGTTTTATGAATAGTGTCTTTAGGAAGTTCATCAAGATTCTCATCTTCCCGAAGCGGTTCAAATTCTGGGCCGATAGCAAAAGCATGTTTTGGATCAAAATAAGATTTTGGCCCTATTCTTTTTTTTAATTGAGCGGCTGTATAATCAATAGAGGTAGGATCAACGCTCTCTGGAGCTGCACCCTTAGGAGCAACTGGTCCATCAAAATCTAGTGCAATGGCTTTTATGCTACCATCTGGCTTTTTAATTTCGTAAGTAGGCTTGACCATAGGATGCTCCTTTTATTCTAAGCTTTCGTTAACCCCACAATACCATATTTTACCTTAAGAAAACCTGAAGTTTGCGGAAATTTTAAAAACTATTCTATAAGAATCATAAAAATTATAAAAGCTGCCATTGCGACTGCGAGTGGGGTGGGGTGGAAAAGCCACCCGGGTGTTGAAGTCTGGCTTTATTGCAAGCGCTCCTTGCAAAGGTGGAGCGCTTGATGATGGATCTATCTATAAGAAAAAATTACAACTATCTTAAAAATCCTCGGGTGGATTTTTCTATGGCGGTCAGGAAAAGCTGCACTTCTGGGCAGCTCGGTACTAGGGCTTTTAGTTCGCTGAGCATTTCTTCGGTGCTTAATTCATCCCGGAAAATGAAGCGATAGGCTTTTTTAAGCTTGCTGATAGTTTCATCGCTAAAGCCACGGCGGCGTAAACCGACGGTATTTAAGCCGTAAGGTTTAGGGTTTTCTTCACCGGCAATCATTAAAAAGGGTAAAACATCTTGTTTGACTTTTGAGCCGCCAATGAAAGAATGCATACCAATCGTACAAAATTGGTGTACTGCAGCATAGCCGGCAAGCGTTACCCAATCTTCAATGATCACATGACCAGCAAGACCGGCATAGTTAGCAAAAATAACATTATTGCCAACGATGCAATCGTGCGCGACATGAGTATAAGACATAAACAGGTTATCGTTGCCAACTTTTGTAATGCCGCCGCCTTGTACGGTGCCGCGGTTTAAAGTAGCAAATTCACGGATGATATTGCGATCGCCAATTTCTAACACAGTGGCTTCATTGGCATATTTTTTATCTTGGGGGGCTGCACCAATAGAAGCAAATTGAAAAATATGATTGTCTTTACCTATTTTGGTTGGGCCTTGAATCACCACGTGGGGGCCGATCACAGTGCCTTCGCCAATGGTGACATCTTTTTCAATAATGCTCCATGGGCCAATGGTGACGTTGTCTGCGATATTAGCACCTAAATGAATTTCTGCACGTGGATCAATCATACTTCTACCTCTCGGCTCATGCTGCTTAATACGGTGGTGCAAACTAATTCGCCATTAACGGTGGCGGTTGCGGAACATTTTAAAAGTTTATGACGGTCGCTGATAACGCGCGCTTCCAGCATAAGTTGATCTCCTGGTTCTACCATGCGCTTAAATTTGGTTTCGCCCACGCCGGCGAGTAAAAATAATTTTGAACGAGCATCTTCTGGGCTAAGCTGGGTTGCAAGCAGGGCACAGCTTTGCGCCAATGCTTCAACGATTAATACGCCCGGCATAATTGGGCGAGAAGGAAAATGGCCATTAAAAAAAGCTTCGTTAATCGTGACATTTTTTAAAGCTTTTAAAAACTTTTCTTCTTTATTGACTTCAATAATGCGATCAACCAAGAGAAAAGGGTAGCGATGAGGCAAAGAATTTAAAATTTGTTGGATATTAAGCATGCTGCTTTGGTCCTTTTTTAAGCGGTTTAATCCGTATTGGTTTGATCTTTTTTTAACGTTTGAACAGTTTTTGCTAAATCGTTAAGTTGACGAATGCGCACCGCAACTTTTTGCCATTCTGTGCGTGGTAATAGAGGGGTTGCTGAACCATAAACGCCAGATGTGTTAATGGAATTAATAACGCCCGTCATACCCAAGAGCATAACTTGGTCAGTAATTTTAATATGACCATTGATGCATGAGCCGCCACCAATCATGCAATTGCTGCCAATTTCAGTACTGCCAGCAATGCCTGTACAACCTGCAATAACAGTATTTTCACCAATTTTCACATTATGGCCAATTTGAATTTGGTTATCTAGTTTAACGCCTTTGGCAATGACGGTATCGTTTAGAGCGCCACGGTCAATCGTGGTATTTGCGCCAATTTCAACGTTATCGCCAATTTTAACCCCGCCTAATTGTGGGATTTTTTCATAACCGTCTTTGCCGGGAGCGAAGCCAAAGCCATCACTGCCAAGAACGACACCAGAATGAATCACGCATTGGGCGCCAACACTAACTTCGTGATATAAAGTGACACGTGGCATTAATTCTGTTTCTGCGCCAATTTCACAATCATCACTCACAACGCAATGGGCGCCAATAATAGCACCATCTAAAATTTTTGTGCGGCGGCCAATGACCGCGAATGGTCCAATGCTGACATCTTTGCCAATAAAAGCAGTTTCATCAATAATCGCGCTGGGGTGGATACCGGTATAAGGCTCAGGTTTATGCCAAAAAAGCTGGGCTGCTTTGGCATAAGTCACATAAGGATGCTCAGAGATTAACGCGTTATTTGGGCAATCCGGTAAATATTTCTCTGCCAAAATTACTGCGCCAGCTTTAGTGTTTAACAGCTGGGGCTGATATTTAGGATTATCTAAAAAGCTAATTTGATGCAAAGCTGCTTCGTTTAAGGCCGCAATGCCTTGAATTTCATGATCAGGGTTACCATGAACTTTAACGCCAAGTTTTTCAGCAATTTCAGCAAGGGTATAAGATTTTGAATGGCTCATAGAATATCAAATCTAAACCCCCTTCCCCCTACGGGGAGAGGGGCAGGGGGTGAGGGGGCGGGTTTAAGTAATCTCTTATTTCGCGCTTAATTTTTGTAAAACTAAGTTGGTGAGATTCAATGAATCTGACACATAAGGGACATTATCGCCTTGTAAAATCAAGTCATAACCTTGAGTTTTTGCAATATCATTCACAATGCTTGCGGTTTGGCTAAGCAATTGTTGCATTGCGGCGTTTTGTTCATTATCTAAATCTTGTTGAAAGGCCGTAATTTCGGCTTGCAAATTCGCGCGGTCCGTGATGAGTTGATGTTCAAGTTTTGCGCGATCTTCTGGTTTCATGTTTTGGGCGTCTTTATTGTACTTTTCTTGCTCTGCTTTAAACTTAGCTTGCGAGTCAATAATATTTTTTTCACGCGGCTTGAATTTTTGGGTTAACTGCGCGTTAATGGCTTGAAGCTGTGGTGATTTTTGCACAACGGTACGGACATCAACTACGCCAATTTTTAAGGTTTTGAGGACCACGGGGCTGGTGTTAGCATTTGCAGTGGCAGGCGCTGTGTCAGCTAATGCGGGTGCAATGAAAGATAACAAACCAAGAAATAAAAGTTTACGCATAGGTTTTCCTTATTCGTCTTTAATTATTGTATCACATGTGTTGTGAGTCCAATACTTTATCTTAACTTTAAGCTGGCTAAACCAATTAATACTAAAACGACAGTAATAATCCAAAAACGTACAATAACCCGAGGCTCAGGCCAGCCTTTTAATTCGAAATGATGATGTAAAGGTGCCATGCGGAAAATCCGCTTGCCTGTTAGCTTAAAAGAAGCAACTTGCAGCATGACAGACATGGCTTCGACCACAAAAACACCGCTCATAATAAAAAAGACGATTTCTTGACGGACCAGCACCGCTAGTACGCCAAGCGCAGCACCTAAGCCTAAGGAACCCACATCACCCATAAACACTAATGCGGGATAAGTGTTAAACCATAAAAAGCCAAGGCTAGCACCAATTAAAGCGCTGGTAAAAATTAATAATTCACCTGTGCCTGGAACATGAGGAATAACTAAATATTTTGCAAAGTCGAAGTTACCAGAAACATAAGCAAAAATGCCTAAAGCACCGCCAACAAGCAGGCAAGGTACGATCGCTAAACCGTCTAAGCCATCCGTTAGGTTAACAGCATTACTGCTACCTACGATCACTAAGTAAGTAAGCAGGATGAAAAAGCCGCCCAGTGGAATGCTCATCGATTTTACAAAAGGAATAATTAAAGCCGTTTCTGTTGGGATAGTTGCAGTATGGTAGAGATAAAAGGCACATGCTAAGGCAATCAGGGATTGCCAAAATAATTTCCATTTACCTGCTAAACCTTTGGGGTTTTTCTTAATTAATTTGCGATAATCATCAACCCAGCCAATCGCGCCACATCCAAGCGTCACGAGCAAAGTAACCCATAGGTAACGATTTTCTAAATCACCCCAAAGTAAAGTGGTAATAGTAATGGTTAATAAAATTAAGGCGCCGCCCATGGTTGGTGTGCCAGCTTTGCTAAAGTGAGTTTTAGGGCCGTCATCGCGCACTACTTGGCCAATTTTATAACGCGACAAGCGTTCAATCATGGCAGGCCCAATCCAAAGCGATAAAATTAACGCTGTTAAAATACTTAGAATTGCGCGAAGGGTAAGATATTGGAAAACACGAAAACCGTGGACATAATGTTCTAAAAAATTAGCAAGCCAAAGCAGCATAAAGCAATCCGTAATTAAACTTTGTCATAGTGTAGCAAATTTAAAGCGCTATCTCCAAAAGAGCTAAGGATGGTGTTAGGCGATTTTGTTTGGCGCAAAGATAAGGTTAATTGCGCCAAACATAAAAAATTTGGTAAGAGGTTAGACTTTTCCAACTAAAGTCTTTCAATAGCTTCACATGCCAACCTAATGCTTTTAATGCTTCGATAGTATGGAAAGTTAAAGTCCAATCCGCGGTCATAATTAAATAATGCGCATGGTTTTGCTGGATAATTTGTGAAATGGCTTCATTTCTTAATTTGCCATGACTTGGCAGCGTTAACTTTTGATGAATAGGAATATTACTAGGTGTTTTGAGACCAACAAAATCAATTAAATGAAACGGTGTTGCATAGGCGATATAGCCAGCATCTTGAATAATAAGGGTTTCTTGAGGCGGGATATGTTCGAGACACCATTTTGTATAAACAGGAAAGTTATTTCCGAAAGTTAAGAGATATAGTTCATAGCATTTAAGCTGAACAGGCAGAAAAGTTAAAATTAACACGCTGAGATAAATTAATAAGCCATTAACCGCATAACGAGAATATATCGACACTCGCTTAAAGTTTGACAAATAGCCAAAAAGAAATAAAGGGACCAAGATAGTTAAATAGCGAAACTCATTTTGATTCAGCATGTGAGGTGCAATAAGAGTATAGCTGGTTATGAGAATTAAGATAAAAAGTAACAGCGCTAAGCCTAAGCGAGTAAAACAAAGCAAAATTAAACCCGGAAAAAATAAGAAAGGAGGATTCGCAAAAAAAGACAGCAGTATTTTGCCAGTGGCATATAAACGACTGCCTAGTGTAGGATAATTGTCTGCAAAAAAAGCATTTTTAGCAGAAATGGTTGAGGCATACAATTGATGCATATCAAGCCAAGTCCATATTAACCAAGGCAGCGCAGCAAGCAAGACATAGCTGCAATCTTGAATTAACCATTTCCATGAGAATTGCTCGGTTTCATGATAACGATAAAGTTGGTAGAGATAGAGCGAGCCTGAAAGTGCAGCAAGTTCAGGGCGTATGAAGGGTAAAGTCCCTAAAACTAAGGCAAAGCTAATGCGACGAGTCGTGGTTATGGGTAATGAAGCCAGGATCAGTGTCCAAACTATGGCGGATAAAGCTAACGATGTTTCTAAGCCATTAAGCAGATGCATGATGCCGTAATGAGAAAGTAGCCCACAAATCAGCAGTAAAATAATTTGAATAGTTGTGGCTCGATAAAGTTGCGCAAGATAAATGATTCCCCAGGCATAAGTAAGGGTAGCAATCCAATTTGTGACAAGTATGGCGTTAAGCGGTGAAAGAACAAATGATAAAAGATAGGTGAGCGCTAAATGAACCGGGCTGCTGTTCCCTGTTAACGCAGGGCTGCCAAGATAATTAGGGTCATAGCCAAGGTGCAATACCTGCACGCTATGCAGAACAATATAAGGATCATCAAAAAAAAATAAATTAGGATAAAAAAACCAGGCGTGCCAAACAAATATAAGACACAATAAAAAGGAACTTCCTAGGTAAAGTTTTTTTTGCTGACTAAAGATAAGCATGTAAGATCAGATCCATTGATTAAAAGGTTAAAAGTTCTGGGAAATGCTGCCATAAATCACTGGCCAGTACTCCTCGGGAAACATTAAATTTTTCCGCCGCAAGCGAGTGGGTCATAACAGCAATATTGGCAGCATCAAGGGCAGGAATATGTTGAGCGAGCAGACCTGCGACCATGCCGGCTAACACGTCTCCCATGCCACCGCTAGCCATGGCAGGATTACTCATCTTATTTAAAAAAACATTTTGCGCATTAGCAATTAAAGTTTGGGCGCCTTTCAAGACAATTACGCCACCATAATCTGCTTGTAAAGCTTTAACGGCTGCAAGACGATTGTTTTGAATATCATGTGTATTCAGGTGATTCAGTAAGCGAGCCGCTTCGCCAGGATGGGGGGTCAAAATCCAGTGATGTTTTCGTTTAGGTAATTTGGCTAAAAGGTTTAAGCCATCGGCATCAATAACAAGCGGTTTATCTGTTTGAAGGGTAGTATTAAAAAGCGTGCGGCCCCATGCATCTTGCCCAAGTCCTGGGCCAATTAAAATTACGCTAGCTTTTTCAATCAAGCTTAATAAAGCTTTTTCAGTTTCTACAGCATGACACATCAATTCAGGGCGACCAATATTTAATACATGGGCATGGTCAGAGTGAGTGGCTACGCTTACTAAGCCAGCGCCCACGCGCAGCGCTGATTCGGCGGCTAAACGTGCGGCGCCACTATAGCCTGGTGCGCCGCCAATTACCAGTACATGGCCATAATCGCCTTTGTGCGAGCTGGGCGCACGCTTGGGAAGCTTTTGTTGGAGAGCTTGCCAATGGAGAGTGATTGGTGTGTCCATAAAATAGATTTTAGCTTGTCGAGTATTTGCTACGTGCGCCCGCCCTAAGTTTTAGTGGGTATCAAGGTAACGTTCTGCATCCAATGCCGCCATACAGCCTGTACCAGCTGAAGTAATCGCTTGGCGATAAATATGGTCCGCCACATCGCCGGCTGCAAATACCCCGGGAATGCTCGTCATCGTAGCATTACCTTCCGTACCGCTTTTGACAATAATATAACCATTATTCATTTCTAACTGACCTTCAAAGATTTGGGTATTAGGTTGGTGGCCAATCGCGATAAAAACACCTTGCAATGGAATTTCACGGGTTTCGCCGTTATTAGATGTAATGCGCATGCCGGTAACGCCTTTGTCATCGCCGAGCACTTCATCTAATTGATGATGCCAAATAATTTCCACATTGCCATCTTTGGCTTTTGCCATTAACTTATCAGCTAGGATTTTTTCTGATTTAAATTTATCGCGGCGATGAATGACATAGACTTTACGCGCAATATTAGATAAATATAAAGCTTCTTCTACGGCTGTGTTGCCACCTCCGATCACCGCAACATCTTGCCCGCGGTAAAAAAAGCCATCACAAGTTGCGCAAGCAGAAACACCTTTGCCCATAAAAGCTTGTTCGGATTCTAAGCCCAAATATTTTGCACTGGCACCGGTTGCGATAATTAAAGCATCGCACGTATATTCACCATTATCACCGATTAAAACAAAAGGTTTTTGTTGAAGTTTTACTGTGTGAATGTGATCAAACTCAACTTTGGTATCAAAGCGTTCCGCATGTTTTAACATACGTTGCATTAAGTCAGGGCCCATTAAGCCTTCAACATCACCTGGCCAGTTATCAACTTCTGTCGTCGTCATTAACTGCCCGCCTTGTTGCATACCCGTAATCAAAAAGGGTTTTAAATTTGCGCGAGCAGAATAAACCGCGGCAGTATAGCCTGCGGGGCCAGAGCCTAAAATAATTAAACGATGGTGTTGTGTTGGCATGAGATAGTATCTTAATAAAGTTGATTAGCGAAATTTTACACCCTTCTCTGGAAGCTGTCATTACTGCTATGCTTGCATCGTATTTGCAAGTAGTGTTTGCCTCACTGTTTCAGGTACGCGCACAGCGCGTTGGGTTTTAGCATCAACGCATACCATTTTGGCATAGCCTTCCGCTCGAATGATATCGGGTTCTTCTGGGGTGGAAAGTAAGTATTGCAGTTCAAAACTGCTATTACCTAGATTTAATAAAAATTGCCGGACTAACACCGTCTCGCCATAATAGAAGGATTTTTTATAATTGCAGCGAGTGTCAACTAAAATAAATAAATAATCTGCTATACCTTTGCCCATATGCTTTTGTAGAAATTGCGCACGGGCTTCCATCATGTATTGAAAATAATGTTGATTACCAACATGCTGGTAAGCATCGATATCAGCCCAGCGAACAGGCATTTCAATTTGGTTCAAAAAATGACTCATAAAGTTTAAGATGAATGTTCTTGTTGATTAAGTATGAAGTATTTAAACGGTTCCTTCAATACCAAGTTAATTTGGTTATGCGGCGTCGCTTTATACCTCATAAAGGCTAAGTTGTGTCATAATAACAAGCTTCAAAATCTTATTCAGGAGCGCTCAATGTCCGAATTTCTCCCTTTTGCCAAACCTTGTTTTGATCAAGCGACGTTAGATGAAGTTATTGATTGTTTAAATTCAGGTTGGATTGCCACAGGTCCTCGCACAAAAAAATTCGAAGATATGTTGCAAGAATATACCCAAGCACCACATTCATTGGCGCTAACTTCGGGCACAGCGGGCTTACATCTTGCTTTGATGCATTTAAAACTTCAACCGGGTGATGAAGTTATCACGACACCCATGACATTTATTGCAACCCTTAACATGATTGAATTAACGGGTGGCAGAACGGTAATGGTAGATATTGAAAAAGATACCTATAACATTGATGTTGATAATATTGCTAAAGCCATTACACCAAAAACGAGAGCGATTGTTCCAGTTCATTTTACCGGGGTGCCTGTGGATTTGGATCCTATTTATGATTTAGCGAAAAAACATAATCTACGTGTGATTGAAGATGCGGCTCATGCGATTGGTTCAAGCTATAAAGGCCGCAGAATTGGTAGCTTTGGTGATACGCAAATGTTTAGCTTTCATCCGAATAAAATTATCACAAGCGGTGAGGGTGGCTTAATCACTACGCGCGATGATGCCATGGCGCAAGAAATTAAAGTTTTGCGTTTTCATGGTATTGATCGCGATGCTTTTAACCGTTTCAGTAAATCTGGCAGCCAAACTTATGATGTGAAGCAGCCTGGTTTTAAATACAATATGCTTGATATTCAAGCTGCAATTGGTATTCATCAAGTTCAGCGCTTAGAAGAGTTTAAAGCAAAACGCAAAGTATTAGCTGAGCGTTATATGGAGGCGTTTAAGGATTGGCCAGAATTAATTTTGCCAAAAGCACCTAATTATGAATTCGAAACGACGTATTACATGTTTGCGCCATTAATTAATACCGAAGTGGCTGGTATGGCGCGGGAAGAATTTATGCAAAAAATGAAAGAATATGATATTGGTACCGGCTTGCATTATGAAGCCGCACATTTGTACAGCTATTACCGCGAAAAATATGGTTATGATCGTGGCAGCTTTCCACGCGCAGAATATGTGGGTGACCATATTGTCAGCTTGCCATTATTCCCTCAAATGACAGAAAGCGAACAACAGCGCGTCATCGACGCAATGGCAAAGGTCTTTAAAAAATAAGTCAACAAAAGGGGCCTGACCCCGATTGTTGACTTTTAATTGAGAGTTAATTATATGACGTATAACACGGCGCTAAATTGTTTTTTTGAAAAAAAATCAGCAACTTCTATTCAGGTTGTTTTTGAAAAAGAATTTGAGGCTTGGTTTGATGCGCAAAATAGCGTAACCAAAGCTTGGGTAAGTGCGAATAATTTTCGTGAAAAGAAATTCCTTTTGCTGCCTAAAGAAGATGGCTCTTTAGCACAGGCTGCGGTCATCATTAAAGATAGCCGTGATTGGATGAGCCTAGGTAGTTTACCCATGCAATTACCGGAAGGTGATTATCAATTTGCCTCGTTAGATAGCAACTTAGCTAAAAATGCTTGTTTAGCCTGGGGAATGGGTGCGTATCAATTTACCCGCTATAAAAAAGCTAAGCGTGTTGCAGCACAATTGCTTTGGCCAACAGAGGTTGATCAAAAAGAAGTTAGCGATATTCTTACGGCAGTTTATCTGGTGCGTGATTTAGTGAATACGCCAGCAGAAGATATGCATCCTGAAGTTTTAGCAAAGGTAGCAAAAGATATCGCACAAAACTTTCAGGCGAATTTTCATGAAGTGACAGGCGACGCATTAAAAGAACAATTTCCTTGTGTTTATCATGTGGGCAAAGCAAGTGTGCATAAGCCGCGTCTAATTGAATTACGCTGGGGTAAGCCAGAGCACCGTAAAATTACTTTGGTTGGTAAAGGTGTTTGTTTTGATACAGGTGGTTTAAATTTAAAAAATGATGCTGGCATGCTCATGATGAAAAAAGATATGGGCGGCGCGGCCCATGTGTTAGCACTTGCACAACTGATCATGGCACAAGCGCTGCCAATTCAATTGCAGGTATTAATTCCTGCGGTGGAAAATGCTGTGTCTGGTGAAGCTTATAAGCCAGGTGATATTTTAACTAGCCGTACGGGTAAAACAATAGAAATTACCAACACCGATGCGGAAGGTCGTTTAATTTTATGCGATGCTTTAGCGGCAGCCGCTGAAGAAAATCCCGAATGGATTATTGATTTTGCAACTTTAACAGGGGCTGCTAAGGTGGCTGTGGGCACAGAGCTTGCGGCATTTTTTACCGCGGATGAAAATTTAATGCAAAAATTGATGTCTGTCGGTAATGAGGTGCAAGATCCATGCTGGCCATTGCCATTATATGCCCCTTATCGCGCGTTATTAGATAGCTCAATAGCGGATATGATCAATTGTTCTTTAGGCGGCTATGCCGGTGCTATTACGGCCGCATTATTTTTACAAGCGTTTATACCTCAAAACCAACCTTGGGTGCATTTTGATATTATGGGATCAAATCTTAAAACTAAGCCCGGCAAACCAGAAGGTGGTGAAGCGATGGGGTTAAGAACGGTGTATGAGATTTTGAAGCAGGGTAAATAAAAAATTTATGTACGCTATTATTGGCCTGGGGCAGACAGGGTTATCTATCGCGCAATTTTTATACAAGCAAAATGTCCATTTTTTTGTTTGTGATACGCGTGAAAGCCCACCTGGGCTTGCAGGCTTTAAAGCGCTTTTTCCAGCGGTAGAAATTTTTCTTGGCGCATTGCCGGAAGAAAAATTATTGCAAGCAGAAAAAATTGTTTTATCCCCTGGCCTGTCGCGAGCCACGCTTGTGATACAAAAAGCGATTAAGCATAATATTCCTGTTATTGGTGATATTGAATTATTCGTTCAACAAGCAAAAGCCCCGATTATTGCGATTACCGGTACCAATGCTAAAGGCACGGTCACCACGATGGTCGAAAGTATTTTAAAAGCTGCTGGTAAAGAAGTTTGTATTGGTGGCAATTACGGAATTCCCGCCTTAGATTTATTAGCAAAACCGATCCCTGATTTTTATGTGTTGGAATTATCAAGCTATCAATTAGAAAGCACGTTTTCTTTGCAAGCCGCGGCTGCAACAATTCTAAATGTCACGTCTGATCATTTGGATTATCACGCAACCATGGAAAATTATCTTGCAGCGAAACAACGGATTTATCACAATGCAAAATCCATGGTGGTGAATGCTGACGATGAGGCAACTTGGCCAGCAGAGACAAAGGGCTGTATCTATGCATTTGGTTCGCATGTATCCGTGAGATTTAATCCAGCGTATTGTTTTAGCATTGATAATAAAAATTTGATGTTTAACAAGCAGACTATTTTATCTGCAGAAGAATTGCTTGTTGCGGGAGTGCATAATTGGTTAAATGCTTTGGCAGCCGCTGCTTTAACGACAGCGGTGGGTATTTCTTTAGAGGCAATTCGCGAAGGTTTAAAAAATTTTCGCGGCTTAAAACATCGCTGTGTTTTAGTTGAAACCATTCATGGCGTGAAATGGTATAACGATTCCAAGGGTACCAATGTTGGTGCCACACAAGCCGCATTAGCTGGGCTTGGACCAACGTTAACGGGCAGGATTATTTTAATTGCTGGCGGACAGGGCAAGGGTCAAGATTTTTCACCGTTACAAACTTTGTGCAAACAGTATGTCAAAACATTAATTTTATTTGGCCAAGATGCAGATCAATTAGAACAAACGTTAAAGCCAACGGTTTTTCAATGTTTGCGGGTAAAGAATTTAGAAGAAGCGGTACAAGTTGCCAAAGCCTGCGCGCAACCCGGCGATGCTGTTCTGTTGTCACCCGCTTGTGCAAGCTTAGATATGTTTAAAAATTATGAGCAGCGTGGGGAAAAGTTTGAAGAATTGGTGAAACTTCAATAAGATTGTTTTTCAGCGCCAGGCCTTTAGAGCTGGCGCTGAAAATTTACTGGCGACTTATTTAATAACATCATCTTCTTTAATGCGAATGGCTAATACATCGCATGATGCATTGTGTAATACAGAATTTGCAGTAGAACCTAATAATAATTCTAAGCCGTGACGGCCATGACTACCCACAACCACTAAATCTGCATTGAGTTCTTCGACTAAATCAAAGATAACCATTTTAGGTGAGCCAACATCCACGACTTGATTTTCCTTAGGAATGCCAAGATCTTCACAAGCTTTTGCTAACTCTGCTGTGGCAGCTTTAACTAATTCTTCTTCAACATCTAACACGCCTGGGTAAGCTTGGCCAATGCCATAGCTGTTTAAATGTTCTACGGCGTGAACAACGGTTAACTTAGCACCAAAGTTTTTTGCTAATTCTTGTGCTTTGCGTGCAACAGTTAAGTCGCAATCTGGGTGAAGATCAAGCCCTAGAATAATATGACGGTAAAAAGCCATGAGGTTCTCCTTGTTTTTTGAAGTGGGAATGCCATATAGCTAGTATTCCATGTCTTGGCATTTTCGGCAAGAGGCGTTTAAGTTTGGCTATCCTAGCAAGCTTGATTGTTGTAGAAAAGCAGCAGAATAGCCAAACTTAAAACTTACAGCAGCGCGCAGCAATTTTTTGATGCTGCTGGCTCATCAAGCGCACTATCGCTTTGGCGCGGAAAGGTTTGGTAGTATTTTGCAAACATCGATTGCGCCCCTAAAGAGGTATTGTGGCGTTGGCCTGTGGGAGGCGGTTGCCATATTGGCTGAGTTTGCACTGACGGAACATGGCTAACATTGATAGGTGCAGCTTGTGCAGAAAAAATATTTGCATAATAAGCTGTTGCCGCTATGTCGGTGTCCGGTCGGGGGGCAGCAGCTGCTGGGCTATCTACTGATACAGGGCTGCTGGTTTGCACCGATGGCATGTCAGGAAGCGTACGTCGTCGACCGCTTGAAGGCGTTTGTGTTACGTAAGGGGAAGAGGGCGATGTGGGAAGAGTAGCGGGTGCGCTAGCATATATTCTAGTATTAAAATTGCCTGAGCTTTGCATTGATCCTGCTATCATTTGTCGAGCATCAAATGTCAATGCTTCTTCAATAGTATGCTGCCCGCAATAGGTAAGGTCATAGCGCTTGAATAAATTAATAGCAATAGCGTAAGGATAGTGTACAACTTTATTTTCCAGGTGCGAATAAACAAAACCTTGGGCAAAATGTTTCTGAGAAAAATCTGTTGCTTCCCATGAATTAGCAAATTCTAGGCGTAAATAAGGTCGTTGCTGTGAGTTGAGCAGATAATAAATCGAAGAAAGAGAAGCTACTTCCCTTTCATGCAACATCCTAGCAACATATTTTGCAGCGCTTTCTTTAGGGGCTTTGTTTAAGCCATCACGGGCTTGGCTATATAAGAGCGTCATAAAATGGCCTTTTTATCGTTAGTTTTATATTAACATTTTATTTTATTAATACGCTAAGCTTAATATAGAACGATGCTTTTGGGAAGGCTTTTTAAAGTTGCTGGCAGAGGAGTTTAATGCTGCGCTGATTGAAAATTATCCTCCGCTTATGCAGAGGATAATGGTTTTTAAGATTTTATTTGCCTAGAGCATGACGCAGCAGTGTTTGAATTCTGTCTGCTCGATTTTAGATGTGGCTGTTAATGGGGTATTTTCATCAAGTTGAGACTTGGCAGCTTCTTGCGGTACTTGGAGCGCTGGGGTAGCAATACTAGCAAAAAATACAGAACTTTTGCGTGTTGGAGACGCAGGTGATGCCTGCTCTTGGCCTTGGGTGGCATTGTCTACCGATCCTAGAGGTGGGGTCGAGGTATCGGTTAAAGCAGGACTTGCAACACCTGCTGCTTTTTTGCTTTTGATTTCTGTTAAAAACCTGCTACGGAATGTGGATCGATCTTCCTCACTTGAAAGATAACGATATAAGATTTCTGTCGCTTCTAAATACCTATATTCTAGGTAGTAAGTAGGAGAGGGTGGCCATTGCCATTCTGCTGAAGAATGTTTTTCTTTGAATTTTTCTGCTATTTCAAGATTCTCAAAAGTAATGCGAACTAAATTCTCATATTCCGTTGAAACATAAGCAATGCCGGTTACCTTAAAGCCCTGTGTAGTTAATGCATATGCCGCTTGTGTAGAGGGTAATCTTGCATCGGGTGTATGTCCTTCTTGTTCAAAGTATAAGTCGACGAGATACATAGAAGTTCCTATTATTAAAATTGGTAGCCTATCATTGTATTAAATCACGAGGGAAAAATGAAGTATGGCTCCAGCAGAATAAATTTTTCAAAATTAATTTATAGTGTTAAAGCCTGTTTGATAAGAAAAATGCTGCTTATAACAAGCAACAACAGCTGTTAGAGGGAGGGGGAATGGTTTCCGCCTCTACTTTATCATAAGGCGCTGGTAAAGCAGAAGATGCCCCTGATGTTTCAAGCGCAGGTTTATCACAGCTAGTACCATAAGTTGCTTTTGCAAATAATGCACTTGCTGGCGTAAGTGGGTTTCTCTCGGTGTCGGGTGCTTGAGGTGCTGTCATGTCTTCAATTTCTTTGACTAGCGCTTGCTCGGTAGTAACTTGGCCACATTTGGAAATGCCGTATTGTTGAAGAAGTGCTCTGGTTTGGCTTAAGCTCAATTCAATAGTTTGGTTTTTGAGGCAAGAAGGATTAAGCAATCCTTTATGGCGATCGAAGAAATCTTTGGCTGTTTGTGCATTACCAAAGACAAGCTGTAAAAAACTTTCCTCTGCTTTAGCAAAACCATGAACTTCTTTAATGTCATGAGTTACTTTTCTTTGTATTAAGGTTCTTGCAATATATTTTGCAGCGGATGCTCGGTCTCCCCAGGTTGGTTCATGTAATCCATCGCGATCTCGATCAAATAATAAAGTCATGGTAGTTGCAATTATTAAAATTTTTCAGAATTGTATCTTAGAGGAAAATGCTTAAGAAAATATTAAAAACAAAGATGATATCGTACCAGTCTGCTGTAGGGTGGGTAAAGGAGCGCTAGCGACGTGCCCATCAACAAGCACGAAAACAACATCTTACCTAGCGTTTTTCTCATCCTGCCATAAATTTCGTACCCCAGAAAGAGACGCTACCACTGTACCGGGCAAAGTTTAAAATATTTCACAACGACCGCATAAAAACCAGGCTTGTTAAAAGGCGGGTTCGGATATTATCGTTCGAGGTTTATATCTGTGGGGTATTTTCTAAAAAATCTAATAGCTCTCGATTGCTGGGAAGGAAATTAAAATTTTTAAATTGCGCAATTGTCGCCCAGCTGATTTCTTGGCCTTCTTTGCCTTGTGGTATACCTTGGTGGGTAAGGATTTGCCAAACATTAAGCTCAATAATACGGTTAGGAAAAGGACAGCTAAATTGGGTTAAAAATTGAGCATTCAAAATATTTATGCCAATTTCTTCTTGAAATTCACGTACCAGTGCAGCTTGTTGTGATTCACCAATTTCAATTTTGCCGCCGGGAAATTCCCAGTAACCAGACATAACAACTTGTGGCGGGCGTTTAGCAATTAAGAAACTATCGTCCTTTTTAAGGATGCCAATAACGACTGGAACAAGTTTTAACATAATATTTTTGTGGGATTCCCTCTTGCGTGTGCAAGAGGGAGGTTTTTTAAGAAAAGAATTGGTTAGAAATAGTAACCAATTTGTGCTGTGACAGTATTGGAATAATGCCCGGAAATCACAACAGGTTGCGTTTGACCGCTGGCTGTGTCACTCGCAGGATAGTTGGTTTCACGTTTCACTTCTAAGCTTTCAATGGTGTCTTTGAAGAATGAAGTGTTAAATGCTGCTGCATAGCGAGCTTGAGGAATCGCTAATGCAAGACCTTGCCAGCTGTGATCATACGCAACACCAACATTGCTTGGGTATTGGCCAATATTAAAGCTGTAGTCAATTTCACCGTGTGCAGCAGCAGGTTTTGCGCCATGGTTATTAAAGCTTAGATCTTGAGATGCAAAAGCTGAAGTTGCTGTGCTGCCTTCAGCAGAGAAGGTGAAGTTACCTACGTTTACTGTGCCGTGAGCTGTTGCTCCTGGAACTTTTCTTACTAAAGTTTCAGAAGAAATGTTTGCATTGGGGGAATAACCAAAACCACGGAATCCACTACCAAGGCCGTTAGTTTGCATGCCAAGAGAATCGGCAACGTTTGCGATACCACCAAAACCAAAATCACCTGTTACTAAGCCATGACAGAACAGATAACCTAAATCAGTACCATAGTTGTCGATGTTGCTGCTGTTAGCACCAGCTTTCGCATCACCATGGAATGCATAAGCCGTTGCATAAGGGCCTAACTGGTTGGACATGGGGTGGTAACCAAATAAAACGGATCTTTCACGTGTTTTATACATGACCATTGGATAGGTATCGCTGATTAAATTTGTGCCACCATGGCCAAATGGTACGGTACGTTGGCCAATGGTGCCATACCATGGAGATTTATCTAAATTACCAAGGGTAATGAAACCTTGTTTGAGGAAAACACGAGAGTTAGAAATCAGTTGAGCGTTTGTGCTGCCATTTGAATTAGGCGGTGCGTTGTCATAGGCAAGCGCAGCTAAACCATTAACCCAGTCAGTGACGTGAACAGCAAAGTCAACTTCTGCGCCAGAAAGGTCGATGCTGCTTTGGGTTGGGCCAGAGAGTGGGCGTGTATCCCAAGCTTGGGCTTCTACTTTACCACTAAGTTCTAAAATAGGATTTTGTGGTGGCTGGAAGCCTTTAGATCTAAGCGCTTGGTCAATGGCTGCATCCCTTTGCATTAATAGAACATCTTCATTGAAAGTTGGGAAGTTAACAATCAAATCAGAAGCATCAAAACGTGCAGGAACGCCAAGGTAAGGAGCGGTAATAACAGGAGAAGCGCCCGACTCTAATAACATTTGGTGTAATTTAGAAGACTTATCCGTCGTTTTATGTGCTTCTGCTGCTTGTGTTGCGGCTTTTTGTGCAGTTGCATTTGCTGTTGCTGTTTGTTTTTTTAACGCACTAATTTCAGAGCGAAGGCTTTTGATCACTTGTTCTTGGGCGGTTAATTCTTTATTAATTTTATCTATCATTGCTGCATTGTCAGTGCCTGCACTCGCTGGAGCGGTGTCTTGCGCAAAAGCGTTAGCGGCCAACAAAGATAATGCGGCAACGCTAATTGCAGATATAACAGATTTTGTTTTAAATTTTTTCATAGCAAAGTCTCTTAAGGTTTTTAATGTATCCGTTAAAGGTAATTTATTGGAAACATCTGTAAAAGGTGAGCTCTGTCAAACTTCATGTAAGGCCAGAAACAGCTTTCTAGTTTATACTAAGTTTGTTAAAAAAGGCAAATATTTCTATATAAACGAAAAAGGCGTAAATCGTGCCTGGCGATCTGTTTTTGAACTTGCTCATTACTCGCACTCAAGCTAAATTTGACATACAATTGTGATGGGTTGATTGGTAACTTACTGAGGGGAGCATTTTGCAAAAATGCTTGTAATATATTTTAAGGATAATATTTAAATATGTTAAAAAAAATCTTGATGTTGGGTAGCTTTATAAGTTTAATTTTTTTAACATCCTTGGGTTTTGCACAAAATGCACGTCAGACGCTTCGAGTGGGCATTGGGCATTTTTATCCACCTTTTATATATAACTATAGCGTAGGTTTTGATACCGATTTAGCCAATGCATTATGTCAGCAAATGCAGGCACAGTGTTCTTTTTATAGCATGTCTCTTAAAGAAATGCTGGAAGCTTTACGAAATAATCAACTTGATATGATTTTAAGCGGATTATCTATTACACCCGAACGGCAAAAAACGATGAGTTTTACTAAGCCTTATTTAATAGGTTCTGTGGGTTTTTTAGGTTTAAGTCAAAGAGTTTATCCGCAGAGTTTAGATAATTTAAAAATAGGTGTTATTGCCAGTAGTACCTTTAATACTTTTTTGGCGTCTGCTTCAACATTAAGTTCTCAGGTTGAAACACGTGAAAGCTATGGCGATTTATTAGTCGACTTAAACAAAGGCAAAATTGATTTAATTTTATTAGATGCGGCCGTGGGTAATTATTGGGTTGGGCAAAGCAATGGTCAGTTAAAAATGATTGGTAGTTCTTTTCAAATTCCTTTTGATTTAGGGTTTGGTATTGGGGTGCAAAAAGGCAATCTTGCGCTGCAAGGCCAATTAAATCAAGCGCTTGCAGCGCTGGCTTCAAGTGGAAGGTTTGCACAACTAGTACGTTTATACTTTCCAACTCAAAGCGAAGTGATTATCCCCGCTTGGTTAGCAGCTTTAATACCGGCTATGCCTAACGGTGTTAAGGTGGGCTAGGCTTAGGCGTTGTATATGCAGTTGCTTGCGGTTCTGGCATTTGACGCTTCTCGGCGGCTTTTTGAGCGCGCTCTTCTTCTGTTGCTTGACGTGCTGTGGCGACGGCAGGCGAGCAGGTTGGCGCTGTTAGTTTTTGCCGTTGAGCAGCGCTATCAACAACCAGATCTTTGCCAGCTAATTCTTGCACAAACTTGTTGAGTTGTTCTTGTTCGACTTGAGTTAAAGGCTTATTAGCGGTAGTACTCAGATGAATGTGTTTGCCATCGGAAATTTCTAGCTTAGCTTCTTTTAAGTTTTGCGCTTCTTGAGGTAGATTGTTTTTAAACGCTTTGAAAGCGGTATCAACATCTTTGAGTGTCTCTTGTAAGGGACGTGCACTAGCATTCAAATTAAAACGGAAAGCACCCGCGTTTGTGTTAACTGTCAAAGTTGGCTCTTTAGCTGGAGAACCGTTTAATAAACCTTTAGGATGTTCTTTAATGTGTTTAAGGAAGTTATTGCGAAATTCGGCGGGAATTTCTATTTCTTTCCCATCGGGGGTTGAGCCTGCTGAAAAATACATAACTTTAAGAGGCGGTTTTTGATTTTCAGCCTTCATCTTTTCTTGTACAGCTTTAGGCAACTTTTCTAAGTCTTTCAGGTTGCTAACCGAAGTTTCAACATAGCGAGCTTTGTCTAACCAGTCAGGTAATTTCTCACCTGGATGAGCTTTAGCATATTCTTCTTTATGCTTTTCTAAGTAATTTTTAGCTTCAGCTTTAATAATAGCTTTATTTGCTTCACGCTCTGCGAGTGTACCACCTGCCACAAAATTTTCACCAGAAGGTTTTTTCTCGCTTTCAGTGGTAATCGCATGATTATCAGGTTTTGGTGCAACCACTTTTTCTAAACTTTCGATCTGACTTGCTTGAGCATTTTGCAAGGCCATGTGTTCTAAAAGTTTATTATATAAATCGGCGGCTTCTTGCTCGCTTTTTGGCGCATCGGCTTTTTGTGCCAATATTTGCTGATAGAGCAAATCTATTTCAATTTCATAAAGCACATGTTTGGCTTGAAGTTTCTTTAAAGCTTCAGCTTTTTCTTCTGTTGATAGGGCATCAATGGTTTGCTGAAGTTGCTCGGTATTTTCGCCAACGCGTTTAGCAAAGGCAGGATCCTTTAAAATTTTGCTAGATATTTCTTTAATCGCTGGATCTTCTGCACGCTTTTTCCGCTCTTCCACTTGGTTTTTTTGATTTTCTGCCTCTTCAACAGCTTTGCGTTGTTTTTCGTCTTCTTCTCGGCGCTTTTGCTCTGCAGCTGCAAGTGCTGCTTGAGCTTTATTAATTTCACTAGCATTTTGAGCAGTAACATCGTGTTGAAGAATTAAGCCCCTTAGCTGTGATAATAAAGCTTCATTATTCGGATCTGCCGCTAGCTGAGCTTCAAGCGCTTGAATCCTAATTTCTAGATTTTGCATTTCAGCTTGTCTTGCTTTGAATAAAGCATCAAGTGTGGCTTCGTCTTTCGCGTCTGCTAGTTGTTGTTGGTATTCCTCAATAAATTTTTTGATATCTTCATTGTTGTTTGATAGCGGCGGTTGAAAATTTGCTAAACGATCACGCGCAGTTTGTGGGACAGCCATAACGTGCATCCTAAAAATTAAAGATAATTCATAAAACTATCCTAGAAGTTATAAAGCAAGATGTCAATGGAGGCTGAATAAGCGTTCAAAAAAAGCTTGTGTTATACTATTTTTAATAGGATGCCAAGTATAAGATTAAATGGATTTTCTAACCCGTGTTTTTAGAACTAACCATTAGGGGAAATCCATGAAAAAAATTTTTACTCTATGTTTAAGTACCATAAGTTGTTTTTTTATTAATGCTTATGCTGACAACCTCAATTTTGCTTCTTTTGGAGATTGCGAAAACGCTTTGGATAGTGGCTCTAATAATTATATGAGTCGAGCTGAAGATGCTGGCATACAGGCTGGAATGACAACGCCACAAGGTAAAGCCTACCTGAATATGGCGGAATATTTTCAGCGCACCGCAACAGCCACTGCTACTGAAAATAACTGCCAAAATAATCAATGTTATACCCTGATGACTGCAAGTTGTGCATTATTAATTAGCAACTCATCTGCCGTTGATTTATGGGGGAAGTATGTTGTCCCTGCGCTAAGCATAGAAGTGAATGATTTAAATGCAGGTACGTCTGATACCACTTTGCCTTCCAAAGCAAACTATTGCATTAAATGTGGGCCTTATAAACAAGGTGGAACACCTGATTACAACAATTGCAAGCTCGTACTAAACGACCCTGCATGTCCTATTTCATAATAACGCTTAAGCCCTTCAGCATGGATTGATGTAGGTAAACGTCAATCCATTTTTTTTGATGTGTCATTGTTGGTATCCCGCTTTATTGTTTTACCTTCATGGTAGCCTAAAAATTCTCCAACAATTTCCATACAAATAACTGCGCTATCGCACAGCCTGGCATCTGGGCGTCGACTACTGATCCGTTTGCCACAAGATAGCTTTTGAAGCGGCTCCTCTATCCAACAAAATACTTCAGTGATAAACTCTTCTGTAAGCATCGCTATCTCCTTATGAACATTAATTGTGTTCACGTTAATAAACATCAATTAACAACCTAATGAATTACAGTGCTTTTTCAACTTACGTTAAAACTTATACGTGGCGATAATAGGCTTATTTCCAGGAAGGATTTTGCTAAAAAACAATAGAGAAAAAGGAACCTTGAGTTTATGCTGTTACCTTTATTTTTTTCTTTAATTTTCCTTTTTTCTTTTTTTGCGGGGATTATTGGTGCATTAACTGGCCTTGGTGGTGGTTTAATCTTAATTCCTTTTCTCGTGTTATTTTTGCATATTAATATTCACTATGCGATGGGAGCAGGTCTACTGGCTGTTATGACTACTTCCTCAGGTGCAGCGCTTTCTTTCTTAAAGCAAGGATATACGAATATTCGCCTAGGGATGTTTTTAGAAATTGCGGCGGCAGTAGGTGCATTATTGGGAGCGCATATTGCCGTACGTTTACCGGGTGATATCGTACAATTCTTATTTGGCATAATTTTTTTTGGACTAGCCATTTTAAGTTGGCGTCGTCATGAAGGGCATGCCTGGCCTACCCATCAAAATGCAACCGCAAAGATGCTGCACTTAGATGGCCAATGCCCTGATGAACAGGGAGTTGTACGGCCATATTTTGTGCAACGTGTTTGGACAGGCTTCTCAATTATGGGGGTTGCTGGTATTTTATCTGGCCTTTTGGGAATTGGTTCTGGTGTGGTTAAAGTATTAGCAATGGATCAAGCAATGGCTTTGCCTTATCGTGTTTCTACCAGTACAAGTAATTTTATTCTTGGAATTACAGCTGCAGTAGGTGCGGGGGTGTTTTTTCAGCAGGGTTTTATTGAGCCAATTGTGGTGTTGCCTGTTATTTTGGGTGTATTTATAGGGGCATTTTTAGGTTCAAAATTGATGAGCCACTTGCCTATCAAACATTTGCGAAGATTATTTAGTTTGCTGGTATTCCTTTTAGCATTACAAATGTTACTTAAAGCACTTGGAGTATGGCATGGATAAGTTTGTTTTGTGGATTGGAAGAGTCTTGCTGTTGTGCCTTTTTTTCTCATTTGCGCTATTAATTTATGGGGGAGTGCTATATTTTATGCAGCATAGTCATGATATAGCTCAGTTTAATGCTTTTACGCCAGAGCCTCATAGCCTTAATGATATTAAAGATATATTTTATGGCAGTTTACAAGGTGATCCTTTGCATATTATTCAGCTTGGGGTCATCAGCGTTGTGCTAGGGCAATTAGCACGAATTTTATTGACTTCCTTTTTGTTTATTTATGAAAAAGATAAATATTTTACAGCTATTAGTTTATTTATCTTTTTCTTGGCAGCGCATAGCTTTTTTGCCACACTTTAATTCAGTACCACGCTAATCGTTGTTGGGGTTTGTTGAAGCGAGTTTAGCTCCCATGGACGAGCATAAACTAATGAAATTTCTGTCATGCGCGGCGCAATACGTGCATTTTGGTTAACGCGAAATGTCCACTCTTCTATCCCTGGCGCCCCCACAAGCTGTTTGTTTTTATTTGTGACGTCATAGTGATGGCTAATTAAAGTTAAAAGCTGAGGGTCATAATCTTTAATCAGCCATTCATAGCCTGTTGTTCGATTTGATTTTAGCTTTAGCGTAAAGGCATTTTGCTCTGGACTAATATTTAAAGGTTTAGCAAGATCAGTCAAGTCTTGTGTTTCAGCAGCGGCTACCGAAAAAGGAAAAATTATTGCAAAAAAGAAGTGCTTATATTTCATGCGGCTTACCTCTTAAGATATCTTTAAAAATTATAACATGTTGCTGAGCTTTGTTTCTGTCGTTTTTCTTTACAAGCTGGCGCGATCGATAGCCATCGTTGTAGGGGTGGCTGACTCTTAGCGATACATTTGCTTATGCTATAATGCTCGTTTGTTTTGTTAAGTTAAAGACGCTATGCCACTTAAATTTGTTCGAAAAATCTTTGGTTCACGGAATGAGCGCGTATTGCGCGAGCTACGCAAGATTGTTGCGAAAATTAATGCCTTAGAACCTGAATTACAAAAACTCTCTGATGAAGCGCTACAAGCAAAAACAGCAGAATTCAAGGCGCGTTTAGCTAAAGGTGAAACGTTAGACCATTTACTGCCAGAAGCATTTGCAGTGGTGCGAGAAGCCAGCCGACGTACGCTAGGTATGCGCCATTTTGACGTGCAGTTGATTGGTGGTATGGTTTTGCATCGTGGCAAGATTGCAGAAATGCGTACCGGTGAAGGTAAAACCTTAATGTCAACTTTGCCAGTTTATCTTAATGCGCTAACGGGCAAGGGCGTTCATGTGGTTACGGTCAATGATTATTTGGCAAAACGTGATGCCGAGTGGATGGCGCCCGTTTATCATTTCTTAGGGATGACGGTTGGTATTAATCTTTCTCAAATGCCGCATGCTGAAAAACAAAAGGCATATGCTGCTGATATTACCTATGGTACCAATAATGAATTTGGTTTTGATTATTTGCGCGACAATATGGCCTTTAGCTTAGCAGACCGTGTGCAGCGCGAATTAAATTTTGCAATTGTCGACGAAGTTGACTCAATTTTAATTGATGAAGCACGTACACCGTTAATTATTTCTGGTGCCGCAGAAGATAGCTCAGAACTTTATATCAAAATTGATAAATTGATTCCGAAACTTATTCGCCAAGTAGAAAAAGATGGTCCTGGCGATTTTTCTATGGATGAAAAAACGCGGCAAATTTCTTTGACAGAAGTAGGCCATGAAAAAGTTGAGAAGCTTTTAGTTGAAGTAGGTTTATTAGACGCCGAAGAAAGTTTATACGCGCCAAGCAATATTCGCTTTATGCATCATATTTATGCTGCGCTTCGTGCTCATAATTTCTTTCAGCGTGATGTCGATTACATCGTACAGAACAATGAAATTGTGATTGTTGACGAACATACTGGCCGCACCATGCCTGGTCGTCGTTGGTCGGAAGGCTTGCATCAAGCGGTAGAAGCTAAAGAAAATTTACCGATTCAAAATGAAAACCAAACTTTAGCGTCAATTACTTTTCAAAACTATTTTAGACTTTATAACAAACTTGCTGGCATGACAGGAACGGCTGATACAGAAGCTTATGAGTTCCAACAAATTTATGGTTTAGAGGTTATTGTCATTCCAACCAATAAACCATTGGTCCGAAAAGATTTGGCAGATAAAATTTATCTTTCTCAGCGTGAAAAATATGCAGCGATCATTGAAGAAATCAAAGCTTACCGCGCAAAAAATGTTCCTGTGTTAGTCGGTACGGCATCGATTGAAAGTTCGGAGTTATTGTCTCATTTGTTAAGCAAAGAGAATATTCTGCATCAAGTGTTAAATGCAAAATTTCACGAAAAAGAAGCGCAAATTATTGCTGAAGCAGGTCGCCCTGGCGCCGTCACTATTGCCACCAATATGGCAGGTCGTGGTACAGATATCGTGTTAGGCGGAAACCCTGATGCCGAAATTAAAGCGTTAGAAAATCCAAGTGAAGAACAAATCCAAGCGATTAAAGCGGCTTGGAAAAAACGCCATGATGATGTGATTACTGCCGGTGGTTTGCATATTATTGGTACTGAGCGTCACGAGTCGCGCCGTATTGATAACCAATTGCGTGGGCGCGCTGGCCGTCAAGGCGATCCAGGTCAAACACAGTTTTATTTAGCGCTAGAAGATAATCTCATGCGCATTTTTGCCGGTGAATGGTTAAAAGCCGCAATGCAAAAACTTGGCATGAAAGAAGGCGAGTCCATTGAACATGGCATGGTTTCTCGCGCGATTGAAAAAGCGCAGCGTAAAGTGGAAGGCAGAAACTTTGATATCCGTAAACAATTGTTAGAGTTTGACGATGTGGCCAATGACCAACGCCGTGTAATTTATGCGAAACGTGCGGAGTTTATGGCTAAAGATGACGTGAATGATATTATTAAAGATTTCCGTCATGCCGTCATGGAAACTATTGTTAATCAATATCTTCCCCCTAATAGCTTAGAGGAGCAGTGGCAAATTCCAGCATTAGAGCAAGCGTTAACGGAAACTTTTGCGGTGCAATTGCCAATTCAGCAATGGCTGGATCAAGAAACTCATTTAGATGAAGAAGGTGTGCGTAAGCGTATTGCTGCAGAATTAGATCAGGCTTATGCAAGTAAAGTAAATGAAATTAGTCCAGAGGTCTTACGCCAATTAGAAAAATCTATCTTGTTGCAAGTGTTGGATAATCATTGGCGTGAACATCTTGCGGCGATGGATCATTTACGTCAAGGTATCCATTGGCGAGGTTATGCTCAAAAGAATCCAAAACAAGAATATAAACGTGAATCTTTCTTGCTGTTCTCTTCTATGATTGATAGCATCAAAGAAGAAGTGGTGCGCTTATTAAGCCATGTGCGCGTACAATCCGCTTCAGAAGTCGAAGAGTTAGAAGCACAGCGCCGTGAAACCGCGCCACACAATTTTAACTTACAGCATGATAGTTTAAATGAGTTTGCCGAAAACCAATTTATTCCTGCCGAATCAGAAAACCCATTGGCAAAAAAAACCTTTGTGCCTAATGGTCAAAAAGTCGGTCGCAATGACTCTTGCCCGTGTGGTTCGGGTAAAAAATATAAACAATGTCACGGAGCAATTTCATAAAATGACTATTCTTCGCATTTTAGATTATCCAGATCCACGGTTAAAAACCGTTGCAGAAGCCGTGGTGGATATTAATGATCCTGAAGTTCAGCAAATGATTAGTGATATGCTGGAAACGTTGGAAAATACACCCAACTGTGGTGGTTTAGCGGCAACGCAATTGGATATCAAAAATCCAAAGCGTATTTTTGTGTTTTATGACTTCATCGAAAGTGAAGGTACACCTGCGGTACCAACTTGCGTGGTAAACCCTGAAATCGTGCATATAGAAGGGGAAGTATTCGAAGAAGAAGGTTGCATGTCGGTTTATCCTGACTATATCCAAGCTAAAGTAACACGGCCAGCCATCACACATATGCGTGCTATGGATCGCCATGGCAAGCCTGTGGAATATATTCGTTCTGGATATTTAGCTAAAAATTTTATGCATGAAATTGATCACTTAAATGGTAAGCTTTATATTGATCATTTGAAGCCGGTCAAACGCACGCTGGTGAATGGGAAAATTACTAAAGCAAAACGCTTAAAAGAAAAACGCGCTTAGCCTTTTTAGCTTAAAGCTATTGCTTTGTAAGGGCGATTGATACATCGCCCTTAGCTTTTTTATCAAAACGCTAACTAATATCCCAGCATAAAGTTTTTATTTGTAGATATTCTTCAATTCCATATTTTGAACCTTCTTTGCCTAGGCCAGAATTTTTAATGCCGCCAAAAGGTGCACTAACGCTTGACACGATACCCGTATTAATACCAATCATGCCGCTTTGTAAGCTTTCTGCAACGCGGAAAATACGCGCTGGATTTTGGCTGTAAAAATACGCCGCAAGGCCAACAGACGTATTATTTGCAAGCTCAATCGCTTCGGCTTCTTCTTTAAAGCGGTATAATGCAACGACTGGACCAAAAATTTCTTCTTGGAAGATAACCATTTCAGCAGTGACATCAACTAAGATGGTTGGGCTATAAAAAAAGCCACTGAATTCATTTAAAACTTTCCCACCTGCAACGCAAGAAGCGCCTTTATTTATTGCATCTTGTACAAGGCGGTTTACTTTATCTAATCCAGCCTGGTTAATTAGTGGGCCAACTTGAGTTTTTTCTTCTAATAATGCACTACCAACGGTCAAGTTGTTTACGGCAGGTATTAGTTTTTCGACGAATGACGCATAAACTTTTTCATGGACCAAAACGCGATTAGCGCAAACACAAGTTTGGCCACTATTGCGGAATTTTGATGCCATTAAGCCTGCTAAAGCGTTATCAAGATCAGCATCCTCAAAAATAATAAAGGGTGCATTGCCGCCAAGTTCTAAAGATAAACGCTTAACGGTATCGGCACTATGCGCCATTAACCACTGGCCTACACGTGTTGAGCCTGTAAAAGAAATCTTTCGGACGCGAGCATCTTCGCAAAGCGTTAAGCCGATAGGCTGCGCATCGCCGGTAATAACATTGAAGACACCTTTCGGAAAACCCGCTTCTTCTGCAAGCTTTGCTAAAGCTAAAGCAGAAAAGGGTGTGAGATCAGAAGGTTTTAATACCACAGTACAGCCAGCGGCAAAAGCAGGTGCACATTTGCGCGTAATCATAGCGCTGGGGAAATTCCAAGGGGTAATTGCGCCGACCACACCAACGGGTTGCTTAATCGTAAAGACACGTTTTTCCGCTTGGTCAAGCTGTATAGTATCACCATCAACACGGCGCGCTTGTTCTGCAAACCAGCGCACAAAACTAGCGCTGTACTCAATTTCCCCTTGCGCTTCTGAGAGTGATTTACCATTCTCTAACGAAATGAGTGATGCCAGTTCGGTTTTATTCTTTAAAATTAAGTCATGCCAGCGCCAGAGAAGGTTTGCGCGCTCGATGGGAGGTGTCTTTGCCCAAGCAGGAAATGCTGCTGAAGCTGCGTTAATCGCCTGAATTGTTTCTTGGGGGCCAAGGTTTGGGATGATGCCAATTTTCTCTCGTGAGGCGGGATTAATAACATCCAGATGGCTTTTGGCACTTATCCATTCACCATTGATAAGGGCTTTTTCAATACGATCAAAAATTTTTTTCATGGTAAGGTTTGCTTAGAAATATAAACAAGTTAATCATATTTGTTTATTTTAACATCATTTTTGAAACCAAGAATCCTTAGACATCCCTAGCAAATAGCTTTATGTTCCTCTCATAAAATGCGATAATATTAAATATTACTTTTACGAGAGCCCTCTATGTCTGAAGACCGCACCAAAGCATTATCTGCCGCATTAAGTATGATTGAGAAAACCTTCGGTAAAGGTTCTGTGATGCGCCTTGGTGACGGCGCAGCTGAGCCTATTGAAGCGGTGTCCACAGGTTCTTTAGCCTTGGATGTTGCGCTAGGTATTGGCGGTTTGCCACGCGGACGTATTGTTGAAATTTACGGTCCTGAATCCTCTGGTAAAACCACACTAACTTTACAAGTTATTGCTGAATGCCAAAAGAAGGGTGGGACGGCTGCTTTTATCGATGCTGAACATGCCTTAGACCCTGTTTATGCAGAAGCATTAGGCGTTGATGTTAAAAATTTATTAGTTTCTCAGCCAGATACAGGCGAACAAGCGCTAGAAATTTGCGATATGTTAGTGCGTTCTGGCGGCGTTGATATTGTGGTGATCGACTCAGTTGCTGCATTAACGCCTAAGGCAGAAATTGAAGGTGAAATGGGTGATTCCCATATGGGTTTACAAGCGCGTTTAATGTCGCAAGCTTTGCGTAAACTAACTGCTAATATCAAACGTTCAAACACTTTAGTAATTTTTATTAACCAAATTCGTATGAAAATTGGTGTGATGTTTGGTAACCCTGAAACAACAACCGGTGGTAATGCGTTGAAATTCTATGCTTCGGTTCGTTTAGATATTCGCCGTACGGGCGCCATTAAGAAAGGCGATGAAGTGATCGGTAGCGAAACCAAAGTGAAAGTAGTTAAAAATAAAGTAGCGCCTCCCTTCAAAGAAGCGCATTTTGAAATTCTTTACGGTGAAGGTATTTCTCGTTTAGGTGAAGTTGTGGATCTTGGTGTTGAACATAATTTTATTGAAAAATCTGGTGCTTGGTACTCTTGTAATGGAGAGCGTATTGGTCAAGGCCGAGATAATGCTAAACAATATCTTAGAGAACATTCTGAAATGGCTAAAGATATTGAAAGCAAACTGCGCGAAAAATTGTTGAAAAAATCTGCAGCAACAACACAGCTAGAAGATTAATCGTTAATGCTTGTCATCCCGCGGCCAGTAAATGGCCGCGGTGCTGATGATTAGATAACAATGAAGTTAATTCCCTGTTAGATTCGTCACTGTTAAAACAATCTTTTCTCCAAAAAATTCATTAGCCATTTGCGCAAAAGCAGGCGTTAAGTCCGAGACAAAAAAATCACGCTGCCCTTGAATTACTTGTGGATTGAGTAGGCCATTTTCTTCGAGTTGTTTTGCTAAAGCATTCGCGGTAATTTCACCAGCATCTAATAGAGGAATTTTATGTTCATAAAAAGCCGCAATGCGTGATTTCAATATTGGATAATGCGTGCAAGCTAAAATTAACCCATCTATATTTTGCAAGCTTGCTTGGGACAGATAAAGTTTTAATGCTTCATCAACAAGCTTTTCATGCGAATGAAAATTTTCTTCAATAATGGGAACTAACAGCGGAGTTGCTAAGGCTTTTAGTTTAATATCTTTTGCCAATGCCTGAATTTTTTTTTCAAAAACTTTAGATTCGACAGTGCGCTTTGTGCCAATTAAGCCCAGATTTTTTTGTGGAAATTTTTTAATGCATTCGTTTATCACGGGATCAATCACGCCGATTAAGGGTATGCGGTTTTGTAAATAATCTTGCATCGCTTCATAAGCAGAAGCCGTGGCAGAATTACAAGCCACGACAATCACTTTGCAATGCTGAGCTAAGAGGAAATCAATAATCGACAAGCAATAACGTTGAATGGTTTCAGCAGATTTATCGCCATAGGGTAAATGTGCTGTATCCCCAAAATAAATAATATTTTCGTGAGGTAATTTTTCAGTAATTGCATGTGCAACGGTTAAGCCGCCGATGCCGCTATCGAAAATGCCAATAGATTGCTGTGAGTTCATGGCGATATTATAACTTAACCTTTTCAATGAAAGTGACTTCTATGATGCAATAGGTAAAATATGATATTTTTTACATAGTTGCTCTAACGTGACTTCTGCCACATCCCACATATCCCAACCTTCGGCAAATAAATTTACTTGCGCTTGCGAACCGCGATACCAAGCATCCCAGAAAGATTTAGGATTGATTTTAATTCGCGTGGAACCTGCAAGATTATTGATCTTAATGCCTAAGTAGAATGAATATAAAACAGGAAGGATATGGCCTTCAATCGCATTTTTTTCAACCATATTAGCGGTAAAAACTGAAACTAACACTTCTCCATAGGGGGAGGTGTCATAACCGCTTAAAAGATGGACAGAATCGTGAGGCATAATAAATTGGTAATTGGCTCCTTCAGCATCACCTGGAAATTTATAGTTATTTTTTTTAAATTGTTGCCAGATATGATACCCAAAACTTTCCTTTGGAAGCTGGCCAAGCATTTCATATTTTTTGACTAAAGCAGGATCTTGTTTATCTCCACGATAGGGGAAAATCCAATTATCAATTTCTTCTTTGGTGCTTAACTCAGGAAAAAAGCCAAAGCTTTCTAAATTTTTGCGAGTGATATCGTAAATTAACCAATCAAAATCTTGTTCTAGGGTTTTCTTTAATTGTAAAAGATAGCCTGTCTCAATGCCTACTGCTTTTGCAAACTCAAAAGTTGTATCTAACCGCGCTTGATTAATTTCACCGTCAAACAAAGCGGTTACCACTAAAAAACGTAGCGCATATTCTGCTTCAGCAGGTTGAGGAAAAAAATGTGCAAAGTCTTTTACAGAAATACTAGGGATTTCAGATAGATCTAACTCATCTTGATGTGTGAATACGTACTGATATGCGGCTTTTAGTGAACTTTTTTGAATATCGCTCAAGGAAAGCGAACCTTTAGCGGTTGCAACATTTTGCATTGCGCCCAGTAAAGCGAAAATCTGAGAAAGATTAAATTTTATTGCGGTAGCCATTCTAGTTTCCTTGTTTTATCGAGAAATATCCAGTACTATTTTTAAAAGTATTATAAAAGATTTTAATTGGCAATACTTGTATTGTTGTGGGAAGGTAAATAAATGTCAAATGTTGAGTATTCATTATGCTAAATTATGAAACAATTGAACCTAAAGGTACTGCTGAAGCATGCGTGGTTTTGCTCCATGGCTTAGGCGCTACAGGCCATGATTTAATGGATCTAGTGCCTTATTTGCAATTGCCACAAAACCATCGTATACGTTTTATTTTTCCACATGCGCCAAGTCGCCCCATTACCTTAAACAATGGCTATGTCATGCCAGGTTGGTATGATATTACGGGTTTAACGGAAGCAAGTCGTGAAGATTTGGTTGGGTTAAACCAATCGCGAGAAATGATTGAGAAAATTATTCAACAACAAATTGCGCAAGGTATTCCAGCACAAAAAATTATGTTAGGTGGTTTTTCTCAAGGTGGGGCTTTAACGCTTTTTACCGGTTTGCAGCAAGCGGAGCCTTTAGCAGGCTTGATTGTGCTGTCAGCATATTTTCCTTGTGCTAACAATGTTGAAGCGAACCTTAGCTTGGCGAGTAAGCAAATGCCGATTTTTATTGCTCATGGCACACAAGATCCTGTGGTCCCTTATGCTTGGGGGCTACGCACAGAGCAAAAACTTAAAGCGTTAGGATTTTCCACAGAATGGCAGAGTTATCCTATTGAGCATTCTATTTGCTTGCCAGAAATTCAAGCGATAGCTGCTTTTATGCATAAATGTTTAAGTTGATAACCGGCTTAAAAAGCGACAGCTCATGCAAGCTGTCGCTGTGAGATTAGGAATTGATATCTGAAGGAGGCTCTTGGTTTGGGGTATCTTCGGATTTGCTAAAGCGTTCTTTTATCCAGGTATAAAAACCAGAAATCGCATAACCAAAAAATACAATAAATAAGACGATATCAGGTTTTAAGGCAAGGCAAACAAAAACTAAGATAACAAAGAGAATATTAACAAAAGGAACGCGGTTTTTTAAATCGAAATCTTTGAAGCTGCGATACTTCATATTGCTAATCATGGCAATACCAACACCAATGGTGAGAAGCCCAATTAAAATACTGGGAAGTAAATCACCCGCGCGCAAGCTAGCGCCGACCCAAACTAAGCTTGCAATAACACCAGCGCCAGCTGGGCAAGGTAGGCCCGTAAAATAACGTTTATCTTGGTTTTCTTGTTGCGAGTTAAAGCGCGCTAAGCGTAAAGCAACGGAGGCCACAAAGATAAAAGCGCCAACCCAGCCAATTTTGCCTAAATATTGTAAAGACCATTCGTAAACCAAGACAGATGGCGCAACGGCAAATGCGACCATATCTGATAAGCTGTCATATTCTGCGCCAAATGCGCTTTGGGTATTGGTTAAACGCGCAATTCGCCCATCCAGGCTGTCCAAAATCATTGCAATAAAGATCACAATAGCAGCGATTTCAAATAACCCCCGGATGGAGGCGATGATGGCATAAAATCCACCAAACAAAGCTGCTGTGGTGAAAAGGTTGGGGAGAATATAAATACCAATAGCAGGCTTTTGTTGGTCTTGTTCTACTAATTCATCCACAAAAGGATGGTTTTTTTTAGGCGGTAAAGAAGTATTTTCTTGTGTCATAAGCTTTGTTTAAGCATTCGATGATATAATATAGCGCATTATAACATTTTAGACCTTAAACGTGAGCCAGAAGAAAATCCTCATTAAGGGTGTGACCGAAAGCGGTGAAAAGTTTCGCCCGAGTGATTGGGCGGAGCGTATGAGCGGTAGCCTTTGTACTTTTAAAAACCGCCGGATTACCTATTCACCCCTATTACAACCCACGGTACAAGACGGCTATGCTTGCGTGCTGATGGACCCTGAACTAAAGGATACGAACCCTTCTTTATACGAATCCATCCTTGAATTTGCTGAAAAAAATCATTTGTGTCTCGAGGAAGAAACGGAATCAAAATCCAAAGGATAAATTGTCTTGGTTTGCACGTTGTAACGTTAATTTGCAAAGCATAGACTATATTTTAGCGAGAAAAAGGTATCTATGGACAAACTTCCTATCATTAATGCTCAAAACTTAAGTATTGGCTATTCCAAAAAACAAGCTCTAATTGAAAATCTTACAGCGCAAATTTATCCTGGCGAATTTATTGCTATTTTAGGCCCTAATGGTGCGGGTAAAACGACGCTGCTTAAAACTTTCCTAGGTGCTTTAGCGCCATTGCAAGGTAGTTTGAAATTACTTAATCATCTTCCGCATCAAGACTGTATTGGCATTGGTTATATGCCTCAACAGATCTTGCGCCCAGAATTGTTGCATTTAACTGGACGTACCCTATTGGGAGCAACTATCCAGGCACATCAATGGGGTTTGCCTTATTTAAACGCAGAACAAGAATCAGAAATAAAATTAGCTTTAGCAAAAGTGGAAGCCACTGATTTTGCCGATAAAGCTTTTGGTGAATGCTCAGGTGGCCAGCAGCGGCGTATCATGCTGGCGCAAGCCTTGCTGGGCCAGCCGAAAATATTGTTATTAGACGAACCTTTGGCTAATTTAGATTTTCGCCATCAAGAAAAGTTTATTGAAATTTTGACTAGGCTATCCCGCGACCAAAGCGTGACAATTTTAATGACGACGCATGATATTAATTTGGTGGCTAATGCGATGACACGGGTGATTTATCTTGCAAAAGGTAAAGGAATCTTAGGCGATTTTGCCAAAATTTTTACTTCAGAAAAATTAAGCGAGCTATACCAAACGCCTATGGAAGTGGTGCAGCATCAACATCGCTTTTTTGTGGTACATAAAGAAACAGGACAGATAGAAAATGTTTGTTGCGAGCATGTTTGAATTAACTCAATACAGTTTTATGCAAAATGCCTTCATGGCAGGCACAGTTATTGCGGTTTTGGCAGGGGTCATTGGCTATTTTGTTGTATTAAAGCAATTGGGTTTTACCTCGCATGCGTTAAGCCATATTGGTTTTGCAGGCGCTTGTGGTGCTGGTTTATTAGGGCTTTCCTTAATGTCAGGTCAACTGCTGCTAACCTTGATTGCTGCACTTTTAATGGCGTTTTTCGGTGATCGTGTACAAAAAAATGATGCGGCGATTGGTATTATTTTAGCGTTTTCGCTGGGGTTGGGAAGTTTATTTTTATATTCTTATGATCATTATGCAGGCAGCGCAAGCCGCATTTTATTTGGTGATTTACTAAGTGTCACCACACAAAGCTTGCATCAAATGGAAATATTAAGCCTACTGTGTATTTTAATTATTGCTCTGATTGCTCGCCCACTTTGGTTTAGCGCGCTACTACCCGAATTAGCTTTAGCGCGAGGTTTGCCAGTGCGTATTTTGCAATATACTTTTTTTGCTTTATTAGCAGTGGCTATTACATTAACAAGCCAAGCAGTCGGGATTTTAATGATCTTTACCTTGCTAATAGGGCCGCCTGCTGTTGCTGTGCGCTGTAGCCAAAGTTTTTGGAGTGGTATCTTTTTAAGTATTTTATTTAATTTAATTGCAATTTGGCTGGCGTTAGCTTTGTCTGCCGCAACAAATTGGCCATTAAGTTTTTGGGTGAGCACTATCGTATTGTTGGGTTATATTGCAGCAAGCAGCTTGCAGACGCTAAGGTCATGAGGTTTTTCCTCATGAACACAAAAAATATTATGACATCCCAAAAGCAATATCTTGTGTCCTAAGCCATTCTTTACAAGTTTCTTTGGCAACTTTTGGCATGCTTTCTATCGTTTTTGCCGCAAATGCACAGACATGTTCTGTCAGCTGTATAAGCGCATCCTTATTTTTTAGCGCATTTCGGAAGTCTATGGTATAGAGCCCTTGTTGCTCGTTAGTCATTTTACAAACCCAATCGATATAATATTGATAGCAACGACCAGAGGTAATGGCAGATGTCTCTTGCAGATTTTGGGATATATTAGAAAGATAATTAGCATAAGCAATAGACAAACTAATGATAGCAATTGAGCCGCCAATAGCAGCTGCTGCTTGTGCAGGGTGTTGATAGGCCCAGTTAGCCGCTTGCTTGATCGCTTTGGGAAAGAACATAGAAATATCTGCCTTTTATAATTTATTATATTTATTATATCATGAGAGAGATTGATGCTTTTGTGAGTAAATGTGCGAGAATGTGGTTAGAGTTTTTTCTTTGATAAATTTTGAGTTAAGTTATGCTAAGACATCCTATTTTAAAATGGCTGAATCGTTACTTTGGGCGCCCTGAAATATTAGCACTGATTGCGGTCTTAATTGCTGCTTCTTTGGTCTTTGTCTTTTTTAGTAACATGCTTGCGCCAGTTTTTGTCAGCATCGTCATTGCTTATCTTTTGCAATGGCCAATCGCAAAGTTAGAGGCTTGGAAAATGCCGCATAAAATTGCGGTACTTTTAGTCTACTTTATATTTTTAGGTGCCATCATTGCGGCAATATTAGGTTTGCTGCCTTTGTTAGTCCATCAAAGCGCAAATTTCTTTTCGCAACTACCCACGATGATTGCCAATACGCAACATAGTATTAAAGAAGTTTCTGCACGCTATCCCATTATTGCCGCGCCCGATAATCTTGATCAGATTTTTGATAGCATGCGCTCTCAAGCCTTGAGCTATGGTCAGAAGCTGTTGTCTTTCTCTTTATCTTCCATTTCAAGTTTGGTTTTGATTAGTATTTATTTTATTTTAGTGCCGCTGCTAGTTTATTTTTTCTTAATGGATAAAGCACAGTTGGTGAGAGGATTTCAAGTTTATCTTCCTAAGCGTCGTAAGATATTAACCACGGTTTGGGTGGAAGTATATGATCAAATTGGTCACTATGTGCGAGGCAAGGTTTTAGAAGCAGCTATTATGGCGATTGTTTGCGCGATATTTTTCCACTGGATGGATTTACAATATGCTTCATTGATGGCAGTACTGGTGGGATTATCCGTAATAATTCCTTATGTCGGTGCTGTCTTGGTGACGATCCCTTTGCTGATTATTGCTTTTGTGCAGTGGGGATTAACAGCAACAACTGGTTATTTTGTCATCGGTTACGGTATTTTAATTACGCTTGATGCAAATGTCTTGGTGCCCTTAATTTTTTCTGAAGTAGTTGATTTGCACCCAGTTTCAATTATCTTAGCCATTTTAGTTTTTGGTGGCTTGCTTGGATTTTGGGGCGTATTTTTTGCTATTCCTTTAGCAAGCCTTGTCAAAGCTGTGGCTAAAGCGTTAAATACCTCTGAGTTCAATAATTGAAAATTAGCGCCTTAAGCAAGCGCCAGAGCCGTGACCGTTAGGCGTGATAAATAAATTTCTCGTACGGCAAATTATTTTAGCAATAATCTTATGATGCTCAGCAAAAAAATCCTTCGCCAACAAGCGTTGCAACAACGCCAAAATTTAACAGCTTCCCAGGTTGAAACGCTTGGTGTGCAAATAATTCAGCGTGTAATAGAAGAGATAGACTGGAAAAAATTTACTTGTGTGCATGTTTATTTAAGTTGTGAAAAGCGTAAAGAGATTAATACTTGGCCTTTGTTAGACTATTTATGGTCAGCGCAAAAACATATTACAACCGTGACAAATCGCATGAATATTGTGGCGAAACAAATTGATTGCCATAAGATTAATGGCAAAACAGTATTAGAAAAAAGCGCCTTTGAGATTTTTGAACCTGTCGAAAATACGGAAAAAATAAATCCTCAACAAATTGATTTAATGATTTTGCCTTTGCTTGCTTGTGATGAGCAAGGGTTCCGTTTGGGTTATGGCAAAGGCTATTATGATCAATTGTTAGCTGGTTGTGCTGCATCCATGCAGCGTATAGGGATTAATTATTTTTTACCCTTAGCAGAAAAGATTCCTCATGAAGCACATGATCTACCAATTCATCAGCTAATTTCGCCTGAGGCTTGTTTAAAGTTTTAAAGCAGATGCTATTTTTTACAGGGTTACTTTTCTTGTGGCACCACAAGTTGATACGTCGATAGCATCATTAAGAGATGTATCATCTTTTGCTGCTCCTAAGTCTGCAAACTGAGATTGTAATTCTGCCATTTCTTGATCAAGGTGCCGAATAATTTCCTGGGCTTCTCTAAGTAGTGGAGTGGTTGATATGGTTTGCTGAGGTTTAAGGGGGGAAAAGACAGGGGTGCTGTAGCTTACGCTAAGTGCTCGCAAGGGTTTTTGTATCGCTAACTTTATGTCAGAAGTTGCTTGGCAGACAGTATAGATAGGCGAAAATTCAGGCAATAGCTTTAAATACGCTATTAATAAATCGTCTTGGCTTGGTGAATCTGTAGCTGTTAATGCGCAGCGCTTAATTGCTTGCTGAGATTGTTTCGCAAGTGCGATTAGCTCCGGGTTGGTGCAACTTAGATAAAAAAAGCTAAGATGACCATTGTCAAGGCTTATAATCTCAAGTGGAAATTCTTTGTGTTTATCAATATTAAGTTCATTAGGTTTTAAGCTTTCTAAGCCAAAATTCTTAACAATGAAAGCGTAATAATATTTTAATAATGTTTGGGTATGGCTGGTAAAATGTTTAATTTGCTGGCAAATTTCTTCCCGAATTGGAGACGCTAAAGCTGTTTCACGTTTTAAATCTTCATTTTTTTTGATGCTTGCTTTAATCTGTTTAACTGAGGAATGAATATCGTCATGAAGCTGAAGTATTGCTTGATTATGAATGGCTTCAAGCGGTAGTTCTAACAAACTGTTTTGGTTAATGACTACAATAAATCTTATCGGCATGCGCGTCTCCTTTTGTTTTTTATTTTAAAGCTAAGGTTGAGGGCGGCTATTAACAGTTTCAATGACATCCGCGATTATTGCTGGGCGGACAGCTAAAGCGGGTCTAGCCCACATGGGTGATGCTGCCGCAGCCCCTTGCGAAATCGAGGCTTTGCTTTTTAGCTCTTCAATTAAGGGGGTTAAACGTATGCTATCAAGTATGCTACGCGTTGCGGCATAGTACTGCGCCGAGGGTGACAGATGCGCTTCTGCCGCGGTTTGAGGAATAGGGGAAGCTTGTTCAACTGCAAGCTGTGGAAAAGTATGTTTCCTTACTATCGAAACTATTTCGTCACGAAATTGCCCTGCAAGAATATGGGGCGGCATATGAGGAAATGCATGTAAGAACTCAATTAAAGCTGGTGATATAGGTGTTTCCAAAAGTCCGGTGGGCCGTTCGTTTGGGGTGTGTAAATAAACATTTAATTCTTTTTGCTTCTTTTTTATTTTTTTAAAAAGCTCTTGTTTTTCATCGACGATCTGGGTAAAAAGGCAGCTAACAACAGTTTCTTGAGTGCCATTATTAAAAGTGATTATATCCCAGGGGAAAGCGTCTTTAAAATTCAGTGAGAGAACGTCCGTGCTAATGCTTAAAACTGCACAAAAAGAGTGGTGTAAAGCCTGTAATAACTCTCTGGCTTCTACAAAAATTTTTATTTCCTCCTCGCGCAACTTAGGGGTTTTGCCATAAAGTGCGATAAATGTTTGGCAGCTAGCATGGTGTTGGCCTAGGCTTTGTAATCTGCTATGAATATCTTCAATTAACGTCTTCTTTTGCCCATCTGCAATGGGTATTTCAAGAATAAATTTTTGATTAACAATAATTGTATAAATATTTTCTGACATAAATGTTTCCTTATTGTTTTTATCTTTTCTCTATTTATAGCGTATTTTTGTTAGAGAAACAATAAGGCTTGATGTTTGATGAGTTTTTTTAATATAAATACATATGATTACGCCGCGTTGCTCGGTGGAGCAGCGCGGCGTAAGGGCAGAAAATTAGTTATTAGACTTTAATTTTGCTAATAATAATTCATTAAGTTGTTGTGGGTTGGCTTGGCCTTTAGTTGCTTTCATAACTTGTCCAACGAAGAATGCAAATAGTTTGTCTTTGCCGGCGCGATAGTCATTAAGCTGTTGTGGATTAGCCGTCATCACTTCTTCAATAACTTTTTCTAAGGCGCTAGAATCGGTCATTTGCTTCAAACCGCGAGCTTCAATGATATGATCGGCCGTATCATTGCTTTCACACATTGCTTCAAAGACAGTTTTAGCCATTTTTCCAGAGATCGTATTATCCTGAATGCGCGCGATTAAGCCTGCTAAGCGTTCACCAGAAATTGGGCTTGCTTCAATCGATAAATTGTTTTTATTTAAAAATGCAGCAAGGTCACCCATCACCCAGTTTGCGACAAGTTTTGGTGCCGCCTGAGAGAGTTTAACAACCGTTTCAAAGTAATCGGCTAGTCCACGTTCTGCTGTTAAGACTTTAGCATCATAAGCGCTTAATTGGTAATCGCTTTGGAAGCGCGCGGCTTTTTCCCAGGGAAGCTCAGGCATACTTTGGCTTGCGGCAGCCATCATGCTTTCGCTAACGTAGAGCGTTAATAAATCAGGGTCGGGGAAATAACGATAATCATTAGCGGCTTCTTTGCTACGCATACTACGTGTTGTATTAGTGCTAGCATCATATAAGCGCGTTTCTTGAACAATAATTCCGCCACTTTCTAAAACTTCTTTTTGGCGCTCAATTTCATAATTAATGGCTTTTTCTACATAGCGGAAAGAGTTTACATTTTTAATTTCTGCGCGTGTGCCAAATTCTTTTTGTCCGACAGGGCGGATTGAAACGTTAGCATCGCAACGAAAAGAACCTTCCTGCATATTGCCATCACAAATACCTAAGTAAGTGACTAAAGCATGTAGCGTTTTTAAATAAGCCACGGCTTCTTCGGCAGAGCGTAAATCGGGTTCTGAAACGATCTCTAAGAGTGGTGTGCCAGCACGGTTTAAATCAATGCCTGACATGTGGGGGATCGCATCGTGCAAAGATTTACCGGCATCTTCTTCTAAGTGTGCCCGGGTGATACCAACGCGTTTGGTTTGGCCGTTATCAAGTTCAATGTCTAAATAACCTTTGCCAACAATCGGTGTTTGGTATTGGCTAATTTGATAGCCTTTAGGTAAATCTGGATAAAAATATTGTTTGCGTTCAAATGTGGAATAAGGATTAATTTCAGCATGAACGGCAAGGCCAAATTTTAATGCCATTTCTACTGCTGTTTTATTTAACACAGGTAATACACCAGGAAAAGCCAAATCAACTAAGCAAGCTTGACTGTTAGGTGTAGCCCCATAAGCGGTAGAAGCGCCAGAAAAAATTTTAGATTTTGTTAAAAGTTGCGTATGCACTTCTAAACCAATAATAACTTCCCATTGCATATAAATACTCTCTTTAATCAAATTCCCTCTCCCCACCGGGGAGGGGGTGGCGCAAAGCGCCGGGTGAGGGGCAAATTTGGCAGAATGTCGCCAAGTGTTATATATCTATAGCTGCGTGCCTTTGCCTCTTCACCTTTGGTCCCTCTTCCCTTTGGGGAGAGGAAAGCATTGCATATTGAACGAGGTGGTTAATTCACTCCCTCATCCTAGGCCCTTTCCCCGCAGGGGAAAGGGAGTGTTAGATTGATGGCATTTGTTTATGCCAATCGGTTATTTGTTGATATTGGTGCGCAACATTAAGTAAACGCGCTTCATCAAAGTGCTTGCCAATCAATTGCAAGCCGACTGGTAAACCGTCGATAAATCCTGCGGGAATAGATAGCCCAGGCGAACCAACAAGGTTCGTTGCAAGCGTATAAATGTCTGACAAGTACATGCTGACAGGGTCTTGAGCTTTTTCGCCTGATTTGAAAGCAGCGTTTGGTGTCACAGGCCCTAAAATCATATCCACCTTTTCAAAAGCTGCATGAAAATCATTGGCAATTAAACGGCGTACTTTTTGCGCTTGTAAATAATAAGCATCATAGTAACCCGCAGATAATACATAGGTACCAACTAAAATTCGACGTTTAACTTCGGCGCCAAAACCTTCCGCTCGGCTCCGTTGATAAAGGTCTAATAAATCTTTTGGATTATCACAGCGGTGTCCATAGCGCACGCCATCATACCGCGCAAGATTAGCAGAACATTCTGCTGGTGCAATCACGTAATAAACGGGCAACGAATGTTTAACGTTTGGTAAGCTGATTTCTTGCAAAGTCGCGCCTTGTGCTTCTAAAGCTTTTGCAGCCGTATGAATTAACTCGGCCATTTTAGGGTCTAAACCCTCAAAGTATTCTTTAGGTAAACCAATTTTTAAACCTTTTAGCGAGTCTTGTAATTTTGTGGTGTAATCAGGCACGGGGAGATCAATGCTGGTGGAATCTTTTTCGTCATGACCAGCCATAGCATTCATGACTAACGCAATATCTTCCGCTGTTTGTGCCATAATGCCGCCTTGATCTAAGCTGGAAGCAAAGGCAATCATTCCCCAGCGAGAAACACGACCATAAGTTGGTTTTAAACCGCTAATGCCGCAAAGGGCAGCTGGTTGGCGAATAGAGCCGCCTGTGTCAGTTGCAGTGGCCATTGGTGCAAGGCGCGCCGCAACAGCAGCAGCAGAACCGCCTGAAGATCCGCCAGGAACGTAATCAATGTTCCAAGGATTTTTAACGTTGCCATAGAAACTGTTTTCATTTGATGAACCCATGGCAAATTCATCCATATTCGTTTTACCAAGCATCACCATGCCAGCATCGTTGAGCTTGCTGACAACGGTTGCATCATAAGGTGCAATAAAATTATCCAACATTTTAGAGGCGCAACTGGTTTTAATACCATTGGTGCAAAAGATATCTTTGTGTGCCATGGGGATGCCGGTTAATGGGCCTGCTTCCCCAGTAGATAATTTTTTATCCGCTGCTTTTGCTTGGGCTAGCGCATGTTCTGCTGTTACGGTAATAAATGAATTGAGTTTTGGATCAAGCGCCGCAATGCGGTCAAGATAAAGCTGAGTTAATTCTTGGCTGGAAATTTTTCCTGCTGCCAAGGCGTGAGCTAATTCTTTAATGGAGTAAGTAAACATTATTCAATAACCTGTGGAACAAGATAAAGGTCAGCTGCAACTTTCGGTGCAAGTTTTTGATAAGTAACATGCTGGTCTGTTTCAGTGACAACATCTTCACGTAGCGTTTGATATTGTTCTAAAGGACTGGCTAGCGGTGCTACATTTGTGGTATCAATTTTGACTAAGTCATCGATCATTGCCATGACATTTTCAAGTTTAGGTTTGACAGCGGCAATTTCTTCTTCAGACATTGCAATTCTGGCAAGGTAAGCAACTTTCGGGATATCAAAAGACATAGCGTGGAATCTTACATAAAAGAAAAATATTTTAACATAGATCAATTAGGTAGGCGATTACTTACCGAAATTAGCTTCAGTGCAAATGCACTGAAGCTAAGGAATGGAGGGCAAGATTAGTGCAAGAATTTGGACTGCTGTAACCATTTGGGATCATTCGCGTAGGCGAAAATAAGGGTGCCGCCTTTAATGGTGCCAATAATTTTTTTAACATCTTTAGGGTTTAGTGCAGGGCAGCCCCAGCTGCGGCCAACAATACCATGTTGTGCAATAAATTCTTTGCACACATAAGGGGCTGGGTGAATCACAATAGAGCGTGACCAAGCATTACCGTTAAAGCCAGGCTCTAAACCTTCGAGGCGCAAAGAGTAACCATGGCGGCCAAAATATGCCTGAGGCGCTGTCATATACATCCCGACGCTAGAAGCACGGCTATTAATGCTGTCAGAGAAGTTTGTCGCGTATAAATCACCGCTATTAATGCCGTGCGCAACTAATTCCTTAAATAATACTTTGTTATGATCTAAATCAATGACCCAGAAACGATTACAGTCAGAAGGGCGAGAGTAATCAATAATCGTTAAGATATGTTTTTCTCCATACCCAGCTTTTTGTGCGTTGTTATACGCATAGAGCGCTAAGGCAGCAACTTTGGGAGATAAATATTGCGTTTGTGCAGCAATTACTTTAGCGCGGTCAGGAACATTATCGACGACATGAGGGATATGGGGTTTTTGCAATTGACAAGCTGTTAAGCATAAGGCCAATAATAATATAAAAGATCTCAGAATATTTCGCATGTTTTAACAGGTGTTTATTTTTAAGTGCTTAATTATATCACAATATTTTAAAAAAGGCGGGTGGTAGCTGGAAAGTGGTAAAGACTAAGGAAAACGCCGTGAGCTAGGTTTTTGATCTTCGTTAGGTTTAGGTAATAAGGGAGCTGCTTCAGTAGGGAAAGCCCCAACTGTTGCTTGGCTTTGAGGATGGTTAGCTTGAGGAGAGAAAAGGGATGAAAATGTTTGTGTTGTAGATGGCGCAGAAACGGGTGGTTTTTGCATTGAAGGAGGCGGGGGCGCGGTCATGTCGGCTGTCGGAATAATTAATGTTTCTGGTCTGTCGGGGCGCGGTAAGGTTCGCGATTGATAAATTTCTCGCTGCGTCACTTCTGGGCAAAGAATTTTCATGATGCGTCGCTCTAGTTTCTGCAAGCGGCTGCTGATGGCATTTAAGCGCTCTTCTAATTTAACAATTCGACGAGCAAGTTTGTCTTGTCTTTGGCGATTAATGCTGTCACTTGCTAAATTAACTTCGAGAGATTTTTGGATTGTATCGAGTAATTCCCGAGCATCGGTTAACCGACTTTTACCCTCAGGAAATTTATCATTTTTTATTCGTTCAAGTTTTTGAAGATCAAAATTTCGTTTGTAATGAATTTTCTTATCAATTTCAGTATGGGCATGATCTAAAGCACGGATATGTTGTTCAATTTTTTTATAATCTTCTTCCGCCCTATCAAGGAAATATTTTTCTCCGGTTACTTTTTCGCTAAGAAAGTTATTGATTGATTGGGCCGTATGGTCAAGTTCTCGCCAGATAAATCTTGTTGCTTGAGTGGCGGTAGCAGTAAAAGCTGTTGCAGCTGCGATGCAGGCACAGACCAGCCTTAACCAAGCGGGTTCAGGCAGACCTAGTGAGATAGGAAGTTGGTAAATGCCATTAAAAAATATTGCACTCGTGACAGTGGGCATTAATATTATCGCAATAATCGCAATAAACAACATTATTATTTTAATTAACATAAACCTTTGGCTATTTTGCAGTAGCTAATAACATGCAAAAATGGGGCCAAGAATTATGAATGCTTAGCGACCGCGTAAAAATAATTTATCAATTTCAGCTAGCGATAAAGAATGTACCGTAGGGCGCCCGTGGTTGCACTGCGCATAGCGTGGTGTTTTTTCCATAGTACGCAATAAATTATTCATTTCTGGGATCGTTAACTGGTGATTAGTTTTAATGGCACGCTTACAAGCAACATTACCTAACCGTTCCATTAAGATATTCTGTAAGCGGTGGTTTTTTAAACCATGCGCGTTGATATCCGCTAAAATATCTTGCAACAATATTTCAACATTAAAATTCATTAACGCAGTTGGAATGCTGGAAACGCGAAGGCTATCGTGACTTAAACGATCAAGATCAAATCCCATTACTTGGAATGCGGTTTGATTTTGTTCAGCCAGTTCTGCTTCTAGGGGCGAAACTTTGATGACCAGTGGGACTAAAAGTTTTTGTTGAGTAATTTGTTGTTGCTCAATATTTTGTTTCATTTGTTCATAAATAATGCGTTCATGGGCAGCATGCATATCTACTATCAATAAGCCTTCAGAATTTTGTGCCAAAATAAAAGTATTATGTAACTGGCCGATGGCATAACCGAGAGGAGGCTCTTTCTCGAGTGAGGCAAAAGTTTCCTCACGTGGGTGGAGGTGTTGATAAGCTGCAATAGTTTCCCGGACTTGTAAGGTCTGTTGTTTGGGAGGTGGATTTCCCTGAAAGCGAAAGCCCAGGCCTTTTTCCGATTGGGATAATACTTCTGATTTTGATGAAGTTGTATATTCGGTTTTAGGTAAAGAAAAAGCTTCTGCTGGCTTTGGCTGCAGGGTTTCTGCAGTGTCTTGGCTTCCTTGGGCGATTGCTTGGTGAATGGCATGAAAAATAAAATCATGCACAAATTGTGATTCGCGAAAGCGAACTTCATGTTTAGTCGGGTGAACGTTAACATCAACAAGCTCTGGATTACATTCAAAAAATAACACAAAAACAGGATGGCGCTGGCCATACATCACATCTTGGTAAGCTTGAGCAATCGCATGGTTGACGACTTTATCACGTACCACGCGGCCATTAATATAAAAGTATTGTTGATCGCGTTGGCTGCGGGAGTGCGTTGGTAAACCAATCCAGCCATGCAATTTTAAATCATGCCGTTCAAAATCGATCGCAAGACAATGATTTAAAAAATTATCACCTAATAAAGTTTTCAAGCGTTGTTCTTGAGCAAGCGTGTTATTTGCAACAGGCACTTGCCATAACAATTTTCCATTATGTTTTAAACTAAAGGCAATATTGAAATGGCTTAAAGCAATTCTACGTACGACTTCTTCTAGATGGTTAAATTCAGTGTTTTCACTTTTTAAAAACTTTCGACGAGCAGGAGTATTAAAAAATAAATCTTGTACTTCAATGGTTGTGCCAGTGGGATGAGCGCTAGGCTTAAGTTCTGGTGCTTTCTCATTAAAGCTGGCGATCAATTGCCAAGCGGTATCTTGTTCTGATGTTTTTGAAGTTAATAGTAATTTTGCAACAGAGCTAATACTTGCTAAAGCTTCACCGCGAAAGCCTAAACTCATAATGTTCATTAAGTCTTCCAGCGTTTGGATTTTGCTGGTGGCATGCCGCGCTAACGCTAGCGGTAGGTCTTCTTTGTTAATCCCACAGCCATTATCCATGATGCCGATTTTTTGTATGCCGCCTTTTTCAATGACGATATCGATTTTAGTTGCGCCAGCATCAATGGCGTTTTCTAATAATTCTTTGACGACAGAAGCAGGCCGCTCAACAACTTCACCGGCGGCGATTTGGTTGGCAAGTAGTGGCGGAAGAATATGAATATGTGGCATGAGTAAATGTTCTTTTAAGCAATGAATGATTCTATTTTAAAACATTTTGTATGATATGTTTTGCATATCGTTATTATAAAAACAATATATTTTACTTATTAAAAAAATCTTTGTATTCTTACTCAAAAAGCAAGAGGAGAATAATATGCCCAAAAATAAGCTTGAATTACCTGATGAATTATGGGAAATAATTTTTTTTAAATTTAATTCGTGTCCAAGATTATCAAAGTGCTGGGCGGTTGGCTCGTGTTGACAAAAATTTATGGGTGATTTTTTTGACAAGATTAAGCAGCTATGAAAGGTTATTTCAGCGACAGCTAGAAAATTGGAATAGCGAAAATGAAAACCGCTTTTCTAATCTTGTGAAAATTAAAGAGCTAACTGGAATTGAGACTTGGTTTGAATTTCTTGTGCGCGTCAAGCAATCAATGAAAAGGATAAAACAAGTCCATCTTTTTAAAAACCAAGCCATCATTAAAGCGTATAAACAGGATGATTTTGCTTTTATTATGGCAGCAATTGTGCATAAATGGAAATTACCTTTGGCAAAAGCTTTTGAGTATAAAAGTCGTGCATGTCTCATGATGATGCAACAAATAAATAGCCTTTATAAAGTGAAAAATGCTCCTCCCACGTCAATTCGATGGATGGTGGCAGAAGAATATTATTGGATGCTTACACCCCTAGTTTATTCATTGCTTTTTGCGCAGAATCAATTTGCTTTTGAACTTGCTAAGGCAAGCCAAGATGTAGAAGCGGCTTCAGTCCTGCATGAAAACATTGATCAAGGAGAACCTTGGGCAGCGGAAGAAATGGTTTGGGAAAGTAGATATTTTACCGCGATGGATTATGCGCTGTGTTTGAAAGATGGCATAGCTGAAATGCTACTTGCTTGTGGTTTTTCTATGCCAGCACGGCGTTCAGACCTATTCCGTTGGAATGAAAAAAGTACTGCAAGTTGCTTGGTTGCTTTAAGATATAGAGAAACGAGACCTTTGGATACTAGTCATGCGCCAGAGGCGTTTCAAGGATCATTAAATTACAAAAGCTAAGTTAAATCGCTTTGCTAAGCTTTTCAAGTTGCTGGGCAAGTGCCTGTAGTAAAATATTTTTGGCGGAGCTTGTGCGCCAATATAAAGAAATTTGCCGGCTGGGTTGTGGTGCACCCAAAGGAATATAAGTAATTTTTTTGTGAGGGTAACAGGCAAGTTCAGGCATTAAGGTTAAGCCGGTGCCAGCAATAACCATATGACGTAGTGTTTCTAAGCTGGTAGCGCGAAAATTTTGTTTTTCAATATCTGTTGAATATTGGCAAAAGCTTAATACTTGATCGCGTAAGCAATGACCATCTTCTAATAGGAGTAAACCTGTTTGTTGAATGTTTTCTAGTTTGGCTTTTTTTTGCTTGGCTAGCGGGTGTGCACTTGGTACAGCTAATAAAAATTTTTCTTCAAATAAAAAATGCTGTGAAATATTGGTTTCCTGCATGGCCGTGGCAAGAATCGCCGCATCAATTTTACCTTGGCGCAACTTTTCTTCTAATACCTGTGTTTGTTCTTCGACTAAATAAAAAGAAAGTTTAGGGAATGACTGGGATAACTTTGGCATGATATGAGGCAACAAATAAGGGCTTAACGTTGGAATAATGCCCAATTTTAATTCACCGGCAAACGGGTCTTTAGCAACTTTTGCTAATTCTCGAATTTTGTCAGCTTCTTGTAAAACGAGAATTGCTTGTTCAGCAATTGTTTGACCTATGTCGGTTAATAAGACAGATTTATTATTACGCTCAAGTAATTGTACGCCTAAGTACTTTTCAAGTTTTTTAATTTGAATGCTTAAGGCGGGTTGGCTGATAAAGCAAGCGTCAGCCGCCTTGCCAAAATGTTTAAGTTCAGCAAGAGAAACGAGGTATTTTAGATCGCGAAGGTTCATAAAAATGTTGGGCTAGTTAAAAGCCAAAGCCAGGCGCCAATGCATAAGAATGGGCCAAATGGTAAAGCTGTTTCAAGTTTAGCTTTTTTATTAATGATTGCCATCAAGCCGACAATAGCGCCAATAAAAGAGGCCGTGGTTAAAATATAAAAAAGAGGCATCCAGCCAAACCAAGCGCCAAAAGCGGCTAATAATTTCCAATCGCCTTGCCCTAGGCCGTCTTTTTTTCGGACCCACTTATAGAGGTTGTTAATGAGCCAAAGCAAGCTATAACCTAAAGCCGCCCCTATGACGGCATCGCTTAATGCTGTAAATAAATGTTGAATATTAATTAATAAACCAAGCCATAATAGGCTTAAGGTAAGTTGATCGGGTAGAAGGAAATGCTCAAGGTCAATCACTGTCATGGCGATAAGCCACCAGGTAAATACTAAACCTGCAAGCATTTGATTATTAAAGCCTAAAATAAAATATACGGCCAAGCTCAAGAAAATGGTAATAAATTCAATCAGTGGATAGCGCCAAGAAATTTTTTGCTGGCAATGGCGACAAGCGGCATGCAATAAAAAATAACTGATAATGGGAATATTGTCATACCAAGCAATCATATGCTTGCAATTTGGGCAAGCTGAGCGGGGGCGAGATAAGGAAATATTTTCATTATCTAACATTAAAGGGAGTCGATAGATGACGACATTAAGAAAGCTGCCAATGCAAGCGCTAACTAAAATGAGCGTAAGCATTAAAAGCCAGGGAGGAAGAATCGATAGATTTAAGATCATTATTGGCCCGCTTAACCTAAAAATTCAATAATTGAGTCGTTAATCAACTGACTATGTTCAATTTGTGATAAGTGACCACATTGCTTTAGGCTAATAATCGGCGCCCAAGGCATCCATTTTTTTGCGGCTTTCACATGAGGCTTATAAGGTAAGACAGAATCTCCTTCCCCCCAGTAAATCTGGGTGGGGATAGATTGCACCAAGTTGAAATGATTACGAATTTCATGCAAAGACCTTTCCTTGATCCCACCAATCCAAGCGTTTTCTTTTAATACTCTCAAAAAGCTATTGAGATTAGTTTGGTTTGAAGTAATAGGAAAGGTTGCTTCAATAAATGCATCAGGGATACTGTTTGGGTCAAAGGCATGTGAGCGCAGCATGACGCCATATTGTTCCTGGGTAAAGTTGCATCGCACGAGTTTATCGATGCCTGGAAGGGTTAATAACCGAAATTGCCAGCCTAATTGCGTGGCAAATCCAACATTATTTAATAAAATCAATTTTTTAACGCGCTCTGTGCTTAACATGGCATAGCGTAAAGCTAAAGCGCCACCTAAAGAGTGTCCTACCAAGTAAGTGGATTTAATATCTAAAAAATCAAGCAGATGATTGATAAAATCTGTATAAAAATCTATCGTATATTCATTGGGGGAATCGCTTTGCCCAAAGCCAGGTAAATCAAAAGCAATAACTTGATAATGCTTTGATAATTCAGGGATATTAGCAAACCAATATTCCAGCATGGCGGCTAGCCCATGCACCAACACCAGAGGTTTGCCTTCTCCTACAATACAATAGCGGGTCTTTAAACCATCTATAGAGGCAAATTGGGTGGGAAAGGGTAAAAATACCATCTTTACAAATCCTTGGGGTTAAGGCATAAGGCAGGCTATTTGCTTAGATATGGCTGAAGAATCCGTTAATTTCAGCTATCTGTTTTGCAAAACCGAGGCACTTAAAACTTAGCTTAGCTTAAAATATGTTAATGGTAAAGGGATTATGCTAGAATGACAACATCAATCCGCCTATTGCGGATGAAATTTAGGCGATCGCGTGAAGCGATTAATATGTAAAATGTGGTAAATGCAACACCCCCACTTGCCCCGGGCCTGTAGCAGGTTGATGAATAAAACGGTGACGCAAGGTTAAAACAAAGTGCAAATGTATATTTGATCATGCACATAGGGGAGCAAAGTTTTTAGCAGCCACGATCATCAATGATCAGAAAGGTATTGATGCTCTCGTGAGTAGTAATTGAATATTCATTAATAAAATGAATACAATAAAGTTTATGACTGTCGTTTCCAAGGATTAAAAGAGATGATGATTAACCACGCAGGCTATAATAACGCTAGTACCTACTTGTTTAAACGAGAGTTTAAAAGCGTTGAATTTTTTATTTTTTTAGCCGAGCAGTTAATGTAAATCGCTCCTGCCTTGCTGGATGCGAGGCCTTGCTATGCTATGCATAAGGCCAGCTCAACCTGACAGCCTCTGCAGCTTTGCGTTCGTTGCGTTTTCCTAAAATAGGAGAATGAAATGGATCGTATGTTAATTAATGGTACCCAAGCGGAAGAGCTTCGGGTAGCACTTGTCAGTGGTCAAAAATTATATAATCTCAATGTTGACCGTGAAGGTCGTGAACAAAGAAAAGCTAATATCTATAGTGGTACCATCCGTCATCTGGAAACAAGCTTAGATGCTGCTTTTGTTGACTATGGTGCTGAACGTCATGGTTTTTTACCTTTCAAAGAAATTGTACTTACGCCTGAACAGCAAGCGGCAATTGCCCGTGGTGAGCGCTTAGGTGTACGAGATGTTTTACGTGAAGGCCAACAAGTACTGGTTCAAGTAGAAAAAGAAGAGCGGGGTAACAAAGGCGCTGCTTTAACCACCTTCTTAAGTTTAGCAGGTTGCTACTTAGTCTTAATGCCAAATAATCCTGGTGCAGGTGGCATTTCTCGTCGTATTGATGGTGAAGATCGCCATGAAATGAAAGACGCGCTTGCTCAACTAAGATTGCCAGAAGGTATGGGCGTTATCATTCGTACCGCAGGGGTTGGACGCAGTGTTGAAGAACTGCAATGGGACCTCGATGTTCAATTACGCCTTTGGGATGCCATTCAAAATATTTATAAAACACGACAAGGCGCTTACTTGATTCATCAAGAAAGTGATGTTGTCATGCGTTCTATCCGTGATTATTTACGTCAAGATATTAGTGAAATCTTAATCGATGACCCGGTTATTTATGAAAGGGCAAAGCAGCACATCGAACTTGTCCGCCCAGATTTTGCGCATTGTGTAAAACTCTATACCGATCATGTCCCATTATTTACTCGCTTCCACATTGAAAGCCAGATTGAATCTGCCTATCAACGTGAAGTCCGCTTACCTTCTGGCGGCGCTATTGTTATTGATCATACAGAAGCGTTAGTAGCAATTGATATTAACTCTGCACGTGCAACACGGGGCGGTGATATTGAAGAAACCGCTTTACAAACTAACCTTGAAGCAGCAGATGAGATCGCTCGTCAATTACGTTTACGTGATATTGGTGGTTTAGTGGTCATTGACTTTATTGATATGGGGCCAGTGCGTAACCAACGCGAAGTAGAAAATCGTTTGCGCGAAGCAACCAAAATGGACCGCGCGCGTATTCAAATTGGCCGTTTATCGCGCTTTGGTTTACTCGAAATGTCGCGCCAACGTTTACGTCCTTCGCTGGGTGAAGCAAGCTTATTAGCTTGTCCACGTTGCCATGGTAGTGGTGTCATTCGAGGCATTGAATCTTTGGCATTATCTATCTTGCGTTTGGTAGAAGAAAACGCTATGAAAGAGAAGACGCGTCGCCTGCATGTGCATGTGCCTGTTGAGGTAGCAACCTATTTACTTAATGAAAAACGTGATGCTATTACTAAAATGGAACAGCGTCATTCAGCACACATTATTATTATCCCTAGTCAAAATTATGTAACACCACAATTTAAAATTGAACGTATTCGCCAAGATGACATGGTAGAAGCCGTACCCAGTTATCAGATTACTTCAGCGATTGATGTAGAAGTTCCTTATGAGGTTCGTGAAAAGACCCAAGAAACGGAACAGCCAGCAATCAAAACCTTAGATGTTATGAAGATGCCAGACATGCCCGTGAAAAAGCCTGTCGCTTCTGCAGCAAAAAAAGGTTTTCTGACAAACTTATGGGAAAAACTTCTTGGCAAAGAAGAGCCAGTGGTAAAAGTTCCCGTATCACCTAAAACAGAGCAGCGTGCTACTCGACCCCAGAAACCCGCGCGCGGCCCGTCTTCTAACCAGCGTGGCGCATCCCGCCGTAACAACACACAAGGCATGTCAGTAAAAGACGTTGTTAAACGTGCACAGATGGAGCCAAAAGAGCGTCAAGATCGAGAGTTGAAAAACACCAAGAATGCTAACCCGACGAATGTGGCAGAAAAAGAAAACATGCGTCGTGAGCGTAAGCCAATTTCACGCCCAGCTGAAAATGTTGGTGAAAGAGTAGTGGTGAAAATTCCTTCTCAAGGGCAAAGTGCAAAACCTGAGGTAGAAAAAGTTGAGAAGCCAATGATTGGTGTTGCTGTTTCAACCACGTCTGTTCAACCAGTAGAGGCTGTAAAAACGATTGTGGCTGCGCAAGCAGTTGAACCAACTCATGCGGTAGGGGTAGTTCAGCCTATTGCGGAATCTTCAAAACCTGTACAGCAAACAAAAGAACCTGCCGCAGCTGCTTCGGGAGAGGATATCTTTGCTAAGGCACAAAGAATGCTTGCCTCACAAACGCTAGAAGCGAAACCCGCTGTGCTAGAGTCTGCTGCAGGAGAAGAAGTTAAAAAAGCCAGAAACTTAGAAACAACCCTCAATGCAATGGATAATACCAAACATAACGTACAGCAAGGGTTGAACTTAGATAACCCTAATACTGAAGGGGTAAATGGTGCGCCGCATGATATGGCAGCACCAGCAGCAGAAAACGCGCTGACAACAGGTGAAACAGGGCAAGAGAAAAAACCTTCTGGCAAGTTTAAACATCGTGGTTCGCGCTTCCATGGGAAAGGACGGCGTAATAATCCACGGCAAAAAGGTTTTCCTCGCAATGATAAAACTTCTGATAATGCTAGCGTTGACGCAGCGCCTGCGGCTAATCAACAGGAGGAATAAGTTATGCCATCTGCAATGAGTGATTATATCTCGCTACGTCGCACAAAAATTGTTGCGACGCTTGGGCCTGCAACAGACGCTGATGATGAGTTAGAAAAATTATTGCGCGCAGGTGTGGATGCTTGTCGATTAAACTTCTCTCATGGCAAAGCAGATGATCATATTGCGCGTGCCAAAAAGATTCGCCAAGTTTCAGCTAATTTAAATAAAGAAGTAGCAATTATTGCGGATTTACAAGGACCAAAAATTCGTGTTTCACGCTTTAAAGAAGGTGCTATTTATTTAAAAGAAGGTGAAACTTTTATTTTAGATGTGCAGCACCCCAAAGATGCAGGTGATGAAACAATTGTCGGTGTGGATTATCCAAACCTTCATGAAGATGTTAAGGCAAAAGATTATTTATTGCTGGATGATGGCCGTTTAGTATTAGAAGTAATAGAAGTTAAAGGGGCACAAATTTTTACGAACGTTATTGTCGGCGGCAAGCTTTCCAATAATAAAGGAATTAATCGTCAAGGTGGTGGGTTAACTGCGCCAGCTTTAACGGATAAAGATAAAGAAGATTTAAAAACGGCGGTCGCATTAGGTGCAGATTATGTGGCAATTTCTTTTCCTCGTTCAGCGCAGGATATGCAAGAAGCAAAAGCATTAATCCAAGCGGCAGGAGGAAAATGCGGCGTCATTGCTAAAATCGAACGGGCTGAAGCACTTGATGTGATTGATGAAATCATTTATGCCTCTGATGCTTTAATGGTTGCGCGTGGAGATTTAGGGGTTGAAATTGGTGACTCTGAATTACCTCAAGCACAAAAGTATTTAATCCAACGATGCCGCACCTTAAATAAACCTGTGATTACGGCAACGCAAATGATGGAAAGCATGATTGATAGCTCAATTCCTACGCGTGCAGAAGTTTTTGACGTGGCAAATGCAGTCTTAGATGGAACAGACGCTGTAATGCTTTCGGCAGAAACAGCTTCAGGTAAGCACCCAGCTAAAGTGGTTGAAGCGATGGCTCGTGTTTGTGTAGGCGCTGAAAAGCATCGTGGTTCTTTAACGTCTGGTCACCGCGTTGAATGTCGGTTTGAAGGTGTTGAAGAGGTGATTGCCATGTCAGCAATGTACGCTGCGAATCGATTTTCTATTCGCGGCATTATTGCTTTAACGGAATCAGGTATTACGCCGCTTTTGATGTCACGTATTCGCTCAGGCATTCCAATTTTTGCGCTAACCCGTAATATTGCAACTGAAAGAAAAATGGCGATTTACCGGGGAGTTTATCCAATGAACTGCGCGAAAGAATTTGATCAAATTGCCAAAGATGATACTTTTGCTTGTGAAGTCTTAAAAAGCCACCATGTGGCAAAAAAAGCTGACTATGTCCTCATTACCCATGGCGATTTAGCTGGTCAAGCAGGTGGTACCAATACGCTGAGAATTGTTCAAGTTAAATAAATGATCGTAGGCGGCACATTTGCCGCCTACGATGAGATAAATTAAACTTACATCTTAATCCAAACGTCTATGTTCTTACCTGATCTCCAATCAACACTAAAAGCAGCTCAAGAAATTGCAGAAACGATTCATGCTGGTCAAGTGGTTTATCTGCATGGCGAACTAGGCGCAGGCAAAACTTCTTTTGTTCAAGGCTTGCTACGGGCGTGGGGTTACCATGGCGCGGTGAAAAGTCCCACCTATACGCTGGTTGAACCTTATGAGTTTTCCCAGTTTACGGTATACCATTTTGATCTTTATCGTTTGAAAGATCCTGCGGAATTGGGGTTTATGGGTGTTGAGGAATATTTTTCGCCAGAGAGTATTTGTTTAATTGAATGGCCTGAGCGCGCAGAAGGTTATTTACCCAAAGCTGACTGCATAATAGAATTGAGCTATGATGGCGAAGGGCGAGATTTGAAATTTGTCAAAAGTTCATAATAGATGAATAATATTTTATACAAAAGTAATGTCGGTTTTGAATTTTTATTCGAGAAGATGTAGCAGAAATTATTTCTATGATCAGAACGCTGTTAAAAATATTTTTCTTGTTAACTGGCTTCTGTCTCCCGTTTTCACTCTGGTCTGATACTATTTCTACACCGCCTAAATCTGCAATTCTTCAGCTGCTGGAAATTAAACAAAGGCAGCAGCAAACCACATTAATTTTTACTTTAAAAAATGCTTCTGAACCTAAAATGTTTTCCTTGGAAAATCCTGATCGATTAGTGATTGATTTTCCACAAGCTAAGCCTAGTAGCACGCTTCCAAAAGAAATTCATACTAATGGATTAATTAAACATATACGTTTAGGCAAGGGGCCTGATGGCTCGGGAAACTTGCGCTTAGTGCTTGATCTTGCAGCAAAGTCAGATTATGTTTTTTTAATTGATCAAAATCCAAAAACGCATCAAGAAATGGTTACTGTGATTTTGACTAAGGTGGGCGAAATCGAGCCTGTTAAAAAACCAGAAGCAAAACTCGCTTATCATGAAAGTTTAGATATGGATGAGCTTGAGCAAGAAATCCAAGCAAGCAAAACGCGACAAGCAACCCAAAAAATTGCGCCATTAGCGACGGGGCAAGCGGATTTAATTCAGCCTTTAAATCAAAATCAATATGCTTCTATTAAAAACTCGCCTTTAAAGAAAGTTGTAATTGAAATTGATCCAGGCCATGGCGGGAAAGACTCTGGCGCGATTGGGCCTGATCGTGATATGGAAAAAATGGTGGTATTAGCGATTAGTAAAAAACTGCAAGCAGATTTAATGGAAGTGCCTGGTATTGATCCACGCTTAACCCGTAAAGGGGATTATTTTTTAACGCTAAGACAGCGGATTAATCTTGCGCGGCGTGATAATGCCAGTATGTTTATGGCGATTCATGCGGATGCCTTTAATGAAACAGCAACAGGTGCATCCGTATTTGCTTTATCAGAGCATGGAGCGAGTAGCGAAATGGCGCGCTGGTTGGCTGATCGCGAAAATACTTCGGAGCTTTCGGGGATTAATATTAAAACAAAAGATCGAGAATTAAAATCTGTCTTGTTAGATATGTCTCAAACGGCAACCATTGAAGATAGTTTGCGTTTAGGAACGTCAGTGCTCAGTTCGCTAAAAAGTTTAACGAATTTACATTCCAATAAAGTTGAGCAAGCAGGATTTGTGGTGCTGAAATCGCCGGATATTCCTTCTGTCTTAGTCGAGACAGGATTTATCTCTAATCCTCGAGAAGAAAAACTATTGACAGATCCAGACTATCAGGCGCGAATTGCAAAAGCCTTGGCGTTTGGTATTACCCATTATTTCCAAGAAAACCCGCCACCAGGATCGCTATTTGAAATGGAGTATATGGGGTCGGATGCATCAAGAAAAATTAATGAAAAAATAGATTGATGGTAAAAATCCATCAATCTATTAAAAAATACTAATTTTACGACTAATTCTAAAAAGACAAAAATATTTACAAGGATAGCGCGTTACTGATGTCTCTTTAGGTTTACTGTGCTAATAAAGGGCTGTGTTCTTGAGCTGAGGACTCTTCACTTTGTGGAGCTGCATCGGCCTGCTGAGCCTGATAAAATTCCAGCAAAGGTTTATGAAAGTAGTATGCTTCTCCGCTAACAGATACCGCATTTTTTACAAAGGGTATTTGTTCTGAACAAAATCTCCTTAAGGTGGCGGCATAACCGTGATCTATGTGTCCAAGACCTTTTTGGGGGGCAAACAGTAATTTAGGGCCACCAACTTCACTACAGGCATAATGATGCAAATTTAGAGTTACGCCAGTAGGTATTATCAATGGGTTAAATATTTTATTAAGAGGTTCTAAGATTTTGGAATGCTCATCGTCAATAAAATGATAGTCAATGATTGCCGGTGGCGTTGAATACGTCAAAGCTATATGATGCATTTGTGCAAATAAAATATTAGTTTTTATGGGGTCTAAAACAGTAGAAGGATGTTTAACTTTTTTAGCAAAGATTCCACAGCAGCTTTTTCCTGTACCACTCTCTTTTGTTGCTAAATTAAAAGCATAGCCCGATGCTTTATTAGAAAAAACATCGGCGAGTAATAATGGATCAAGGGTTACTTTTAGTTCCTCAGAAAGTTGGGTTTGTAAGAGATCTTTTAACGCAGATATCAAAGGAAAACAAGAAATGTTGAAATTATTTTCACAATTCATGCGGTCAAGGATAATGTCTTGCCGATTAGAGCCAACCATCAGGACAACTTCAGAATAACCATTCTTTTCAATTCGTTCAATTAAATAGCTAATTAATTTTTCTCTTTTAGCTAAAATCATCTTTGGCTCATCGCTCTCCCTTCGATTATTTAAACAGCCATCATGATCAATAGAGAATACTCCAATTTTTCTAAGCATAAGCGCCTTTTTTTTAAAGATATTGTTAAACACTAAAATGCTAATTTTTATTCTTACGCTGTAAGGAAGCTAGAATGAAGATAGTTTTAAATTCTTTATCTAATATCTTATTTTTTTATAATAATATAAATATTAGTATAGCTGAGTATGCTTGAATGCGTCAATTATGCGACCCAAGCTTTGAGACGCTTTTAAATTTTTTAGTACGCGATTCAAAAATCGCCTTCTTTGCTAAAATGCTATGAATAGAATTTTGGCAAGCCAGTCCTAAGCTTTTGTGGGTAATAAATTTTGGCCTCACAGAATTGAAGTTGCTTTGCAGGGGCAAAATTGTTTCATGTTTACCAAATTGTTCTATTGAATATTAATATCAGAGCCACGACCGTGGGAGAGCGATTAATGAAACAGCCTTGCTATGTAAAAGCGATAAACCCAACGGTTGATGAACGTCAGTTTGCCGCTGCGCGGATAATTTAATCAACCGCTCCCTCACAGTCGCGGCTCTGATCGCAAACGCAGTCCTTTTGAAAGATCCTCGCTCCAGCAGTGATAGCGTGATTTTTGCTTCCTGCAGAGTTGAAGTTGAGAGATACTGTTATTGGTTAATGTTTTCTTAAGCTTGAACTGTTAGGATGAAGCTTAAGAAAAAAAAAGAGGTATTGTATGTGGAGTTCTTATTTTAGTCATAAAGGATCGGAGCTTGTTAGGCACTTAGCAAAGCTTAAAGAAGAGAAAGGGATAACGGTTACACAGGCAATTAATTTATTAGCTAGCCGGATTGTAGGTTATGATATTCCTCCTAGCCGGGTAATGCTTTCACATACCTTACCCCCCTTAATAACCATCAGAGACGTTACGGACACAGGTACGATTGCTGAAGAATTAAACCGCTATCTTAAAAGTTATATTTATGCTGAGGCAAAGGTTAATAGCGTTGAACTTCGTGTTCTTCGGCCAAGCCTCGAGTGCGCTATAAACGATGAAGAAAAAACAGCAATCGAAACATTTTTAAAATCTTATGTTAGCGCATCGTCAGCTGCGGCATCAGCCCCTGGCTTAAGTGCAGAGATAAGTCCAGCGGCGCGTTTTAATGGGATTTTGTAATTTTGATTAAACAACTTGACTGCTGCAATAATCCGCTTTATGCTCCACATATAATGCTGCGCGGTTAGTATTTAAGATCTGTGTAAAAACACGAGGACTAAATGCTTGGCGTGTAAATAATACGATTTTAAAATATTTAAGGCGGGACATGCACCAAGCTCAACGAATAGGTTTTATTAGCCTTATCTTATTAATCTGCGTTTCTATTGATAGCGTCCGAAACCTTCCCTCTACCGCTTTATTTGGTGCTCCGCTGGTTTTCTTATATTTGATCTCAGCGGTTTTTATGCTGATTCCAGGTTCAATTGCTGCTTCTGAGTTTGCTCATGCTTGGCCTGAGAGAGGCGGGATTTTCCATTGGGTCCGCCTAGGTTTAGGGGGACGCTTAGGATTTTTGGCCGTCTGGGGTCAGTGGATCAACACGCTTGTTTGGTTGCCAACGATTTTGTCTTTTGTTGCAGGTTCTTTAGCTTATATGATTAAGCCATCATTAGCGGATGATCCTCACTACCTTGCCCTTTCAACGCTGGTGTTATTTTGGGGCTTAACTGCTCTGTCTTTTTTTGGCTTTCGCATCTCAGGCCGTATTGCAAGTTTTTGTTCTTTTTTTGGTTTACTGTTACCGATGGGTTTTATTATTGTATTAGCCATTGCTTGGCTGGTCATGGGTAAACCTAGCCATGTTTATTTTGGTGGTTCTCATTGGTTGCCAAATTTTCATTCTAAAGATGATTGGTTTTCACTAGTGGCAATTATGACAAGCTTTGAAGGTTTTGAGCTGGTTGCCGTGCATATGAAAGATATCCATAACCCTAAAAAAAATTACCCACGTGCGATGATGATCTCTGTCGTAATCATTTTATTTACGATGGTGATGGGTTCATTAGCAATTGCGATGATTGTGCCAAAAGATAATATTATGTTGGTAAGTGGGGTGGCACAAGGTTTTGATAATTTTATGGCAGCTTATCATATTAAGCATCTATTGCCAGTGCTAATTATTTTAATGACCTTAGGAAATTTTGGCGAAATGATTAACTGGATGTCAGCGCCTGCACGAGGTTTATATCAAGCTTCTGAATATGGCTATTTGCCAGAATTACTACACGAACGTAATCGCTTTGGTGCCGAGAGGAACTTATTGATCTTACAAGGCGTCATTGTCAGTTTTGTTTGTTTAATCTTTTTATTTATGCCTAATGTCAATGGCGCTTATTGGTTTTTGACAAATTTAAGCGTTGAAATTTATATGGTGGTATATTTATTGCTATTTGTTAGTGCAATTATCGTAGAATATAAGTTTCCTACTAAAGAACGCCTTTACGCATTATTACAACATCGGCCAGTGCTGGTTTTTACCTATGCTTTAGGTGTGATTGGTTGCATTGTGACTCTTATTATTGGTGCCTTTCCGCCAACGAATATTAATATTGGTTCACCAGAAAAATATCAGCTACATTTTTGGTTAGGTATTATGATCTGTTTATTACCAATCGTGCCGTTTTATTTTTATCAAAGAAACAAAAGTAAACAGCTGGGTTTTGAACCCGTTATTACAGAATAGCAATTAAATTTTACGTGGCAAGAAAGAGAACTTTACGTCACATAAAGTATAATGTTTTAGCTCGTTTTATTTCATTAAGGTTATATTATGTTATTGCTTGAAATTGCTGATGTGCGCCGTTTGATCCAACAAATTGGCTTGAAAAATTTCTTTATTAAACTATGTGAAAATTTAACAGAAGATTTTTCTGCATGGGAAGATTTTCAAAAGTCTGCGCGGCATGCGGTTTATGTGGAAAATGGTGTTATTGAGTTAATGCCTGTTGGCGGGAAAAAGCACTATAGCTTTAAATATGTTAATGGCCATCCGCTTAATCCGACGAGAAATAAATTAACTGTGGTTGCTGTAGGGATGCTGTCAGATGTGGATTCAGGATATCCGCTAATGATTAGCGAAATGACTTTATTAACTGCTATTCGGACGGCTGCAATTTCTGCGCTTGCCTCTAAACATTTGGCTCGAAAGAATAGCAAAACTTTAGCGATCATTGGCTGTGGCGCGCAAAGCGAATTTCAAGTGCTTGCCCATGATGCTTTATTTGATTTAAAAGAAGTTCGTTATTTCGATTTAGATGAAAAGGCAATGCAGCGCTTTGCGGATAATTTGAAAGGGAGTCATTTTGCTTTGGTGCCAGGTTCAAGTGCTAAAGAAATGATTCAAGGCGCGGACATTATTATTACTGCAACGGCAGCACCTGGGAAAAATAAAATTCTTGAATATTCTTGGTTAACACCAGGTCAACATATTTCTGGTGTGGGTGGCGACTCACCTGATAAGACGGAATTAGACCCAGAAATTTTGCAGCATAGTAAAATTGCAATTGAGTATTTTCCGCAAACTTTCCATGAAGGTGAAATCCAAAATCTTGGCGATCAGGCTAAAGATAAAGTTTATGCTGAGCTTTGGGAAATTTTCTCTGGCAAAAAGCCAGGCCGTGTTAATGATCAAGAATTGACTTTGTTTGACGATGTGGGCTTTGCATTAGAAGATTTTAGCGTACTACGCTTAGTCTATGACTTAGCAGCGCAGCACGCTATTGGTAAACGTGTGAATCTTGTGCCAAATGATATTCAAGACGTAAAAAATTTATTTAGTTTATTAAATGCTTAAATAATTTTTAAGGAAAAAAGACGCCAGCTTTTTGCTGGCGTCTTGCTATTTTTGCGGGCTTGGTTTACGAGCACTGCTCAGCATAGCAACAATGCCGCCGACAATAACCAATGCGATTCCTGCATATTCTAAATAATTCGGAATTTCTCCCCAGACTAGCCAGTTTAGTAAAACGCTAAAAAGAATGACAGAATAAATATAAGGGCTCAGTTTAACAGCTGAGGCATATTGATAAGCCAGCGTAATAAATAACTGCGATAGCGCCATAAAAATACCGATACCAACTAAACATCCCCAGTCAGGCAATGTGCTTGGTAATCTCCAATACATCAACGCAAGTGGTAAAAATATAATGCTTGATAATGAAAAATAATAAAATAAAATTCTTATGACGGATTCAGTGGATCGCAGCCAACGGACTGAAAAAAGCGCAAGCGACATTAAAATTGCACCAAATAAAGCTACAAAATCTTCAGCTTGCAAAAAGTGTTTGCCAGGCTGAAGCACTAAAATAATTCCAACGAAGCCTATGAGGACCCCAAGCCAGACGCGAGGACCAACGCTCTCTTTGAAAAATAAAACGCCTAAAATCGGCATCCATAAAGGTGCGCTATAGAGCAATAGGGTTGCATTCGTTAACGAGATAACAGGAATCGCAAGGAATAAACAGTACCAAGCCGCTGAGCCAGTGATGGCGCGAAAAAAATGCATGCCTAGTCGTTGCGTTTTGAGTTGGGCTAGTCCGTTACGTGCCACAAAAGGTAAAATCAAAATAACGCTAACTAAGTTTTGAATAAATACGATTACCGCTGTGGAGCTATGAGGGGCGACAGCTTTGCCAAGTGCACCCATGATCGCTAAAGAAAAAAATGATAGTAATGAAAATAAAACCCCCAAAGGAAGTTTTTCATCTGAGTTGATTTGATTCATAAATTCCTATATAAATATTTAAACTTCAAAAGACAGATGGCCTACTTTTAGCAAAAAGTATCTTTCACGCTGATAGGGAAATCTTTTGCGTTTAGCATAGCTTCACCTTCAATTTGCAAGCGTTTGATTTGCAAAATACCATCACCAGTCAATACTTCAATTAAACCATCCCGCTTGCCTAAAATACGGCCTGGGATGCTTCCAACATAATTTAATTTTTTAGAGGGTAAAGCCGCTTCCCAAAGGGTAATTTTTTTCTCATTCAGATAAGCAAAAGCGCCTGGAAATGGCTCGCTTGTGGCGCGAATTAAATTATAAATTTTATCTGCTGGTTGTTGCCAGTTGATGCGTCCATCGGCCGGAATGCGTTTACAAGTAAAAGTTGCTTCTGCTTCATTTTGTGGTTTTGCTTTTGCTGTACCATTCGTTAAGGCAGTGAGATTTTTTTCAATAATCTCTTCATAAAGCGCGGTGACTTTTTCATCAACGCTGCGGATGGTATCCGTTAAGCTGATATCGGTTTTGAGTTGATCAATAATGGGGCCAGAGTCTACATCATCAGCAATATGAAATAAAGTTACTCCGGTTTCAGTTTCACCATTAATGATCGCCCAGTTGGTAGGGGCAAAGCCGCGATATTTTGGCAATAAAGAATCGTGGATAATGAGTGTTCCTTTGGGAGGAAGTGAGTAAGTTTTTTTATTAATCAAAAAACGCCAGCCAATCGCAAAAGCAATATCAGGCGCACATTTTTCAACGACTTCTGCATATTGTCCAGGTTTAACAACATCAGAATAAAAGATAGGAATTTGATGTTCGAGCGCAATTTCTGTAATGCGCGGATGATATTGATCTTCATGAGGATCTTCAATTAAGCATAAGATGCCACAAATATTCGCGTTAAGTGCGATCATTTTTTTTAAAATCGCATAACCTCTGCGAGAACCTATAAATAAGAAAGTCTTCATGCTTTTTTGTATCCTATTAGTTAGGCGAGACTCTCATTAGCTCGATCTCACCACTATTTAATTTGTTGAATATTCTTTAATACAGTGTCTAGTGATTGTGCGCCGATCATCGAAAGATTTTCTTGCAATTCGCCTTTGGCATTAAATAATAAAATAACAGGTGGCGCAAACAAGTGATAGCGTGCCAAAATTGCTTTGTTATCTGCAGTTTCATCAGTCAAATCAACTTTCACCAGCTGTAAATTATAGTGCATAGTAGCTTCTTTAAACTGAGGAGAGTCAAAAACTTCGCGTTCCATTTCATGGCAAGCGACGCACCAACCCGCATAAAAATCAATCAACATGGGCTGATGTTTTTGCCGCAATAAATCTATTTCAGCAAGCGTGCTTATCTTGGTAAATGTTTTTGATGAGGTTGTATCATTTGCAAGGCAAGCGGCAGAAGCAGAAGAAAATTTTTCAAAAGGGTTACGCAAGTCGCTACCACCAGCAATCGCACCAACAAGCAGGGATAAGCCATAAACACCAATGATGATTCCTAGTGCTTTCCAAAAGCGTGGCCAGCCAATTTCTGTACGGTCAAGTGCGCCTAAAAAAACAGCATAAAAGATAGCTAAAGCACCCCAAAGTCCCATAGCAACTGAACCGGGGATAATTCTTGACCACAGCCAAATGGCCATAGCAATGAGGATAAAACCGAAAAAGTTTTTTACTCCCCCCATCCAAGCGCCAGCTTTGGGAAGTATTTTTCCTGCTGAAGAGCCAATAATTAACAGCGGTAGACCCATGCCTAAACCTAGCATGAATAATGCGCTACCACCTAGCCAAGCACTGCCAGTGCCACCGATATAGGCTAGAGCTCCAACGAGAGGGGCACTAACGCAAGGAGATACGATCAGGGTTGAAAAAATACCCATCAAAGCAGCGCTGACTAAGGGGCCATGCTTCTTTTGATGGCTTAAATGGGTGAGCTTAGATTGAAGCCAGCTTGGCAATTGTAATTCATATAAACCAAATAATGATAAAGACAATAAGATAAATAAAAGGCCTGAGACGATAATGACCCAAGGGTTTTGTAATAATACTTGGACGTGTTCACCGGCAAGCCCTGCAAAGATACCAGCAATCGCGTAAGTTAGCGCAGAGGAAAGCACATAAGCTAATGAAATTAAAAATGCTCGCATGGACGTGATATGCTCGCCTTGATTCGCTAAGATGCTGGAGAGAATCGGCAACATAGGGAACACACAGGGTGTGAGCGCAAGCAATAGGCCAAAAACAAAAAAGCTGAATAAAACTAAAGAAGCACTTTGGTTTTCAAATAAGTGATTAATGCTGTGGACATCAGAACTTTCTTGCAATAGTTGGTCAAAGTTATTGTTGTTGCCTGAGGAAAGCTGTAGTACTTTTGTTTTTGGGGGATAACAAATACCAGCATCTGCACAACCTTGATAAGAAACTTTCAACTCGAGGTTTGTGGTGGATCCTTGAACGACATGAATAGGAACTTCCAGTTGGCGATAATACTCCATATAATTTCCGCGAGAAGGATCGCTACCGGCTTTGCCTTGTGGAAGTTGTAGGGGAGCAAGTTTTATATTGTTGGGTTTTGTGGGTTTAATATCAAGAGAGTCACTATAAAGATGGTAACCCGGTGCAATTTTCCATTTGACTATACCATCTTGCTGGTCGATTGATTGAGCGCTTACTTGAAATGCCTCATCAGCAGGGAGAAATTTTGTTGAATCAGCAAGGGCTTGTAAACCTATCAAATTAATTATGATAAGGAAAAGGTAGCTAAGTATGCGCATAAATTTATTCGGAGCAGCTAGATACGATCCAGCTTAGATAAGTTGAAGAGGTGTGTGAGGTTGGAATTGCCAAAATTTCTGGTGTTTCATAAGGATGTAATTTTAAAATTTCTTTTTCTAATGATTCGTAGCAGGAAGTTGTGGTTTTTATGAGCAGCAGTGTTTCTTTGTTTTCTTCAACAGCATCATGCCAGCGATAAATCGCTTGGACAGCGGGGAGGATGTTCACACAAGCGGCTAGTTTTTGGTGGACAAGGTTTCTTGCTAATTCAGTTGCAACATCATGTGGGCAGGTTGTTAAAACTAGTAAAGCTTCCATAAAGTATCTTTCGTCTACAGGTTATAGGGACGTTAGAGAATATTATATCGTTTTCTCATGGTGGTAAAAAGATCAACCGATATTCTCAGGTGAGGGCAGTTCGTCTTCCCCTTCATCAGGCGGCAGGCTTGTTAAGTGCTCATCGTAGCCAATCGCTGTTGGAACACCATCTTCATCTTGTTGGGTGGCTTCAGCGCGTGCCCAGTCAATAGTAGCCGGGTGGTTTTTGGTAGCACGGTTAATGGCCTGTAAAGCGCTTTCACTATCATGGTACTCGCTAAAGGGGACTTCAGACTCGAGGTATAAGGTATGGTTGTCCCAGCCCGCCTTATTCTGTTCATGTGTAATAGTCACTTTTGTGCCAATGGGCACGTTTTCGTAGAGGGATTCTATATCATCGGGTAATAATCGAATGCAGCCATGGGAGACCCGTTTGCCTACAGAGGCTGGAATATTGGTTCCATGAATACGAATGCCAGGTGCGTCAAAATATAAGGCATATTTGCCAAGTGGATTCTCAGGCCCCGGGGGGTAGAATTTCTTTAGGGCTTTGCCTTGGCTAAGGCTCTCAGCCATGATGGAGTCTGGGACTATCCAGGTTGGGTCTTTCTTTTTGTCGCGGATACGAGTCGTCATTTGTGGTGTATTCCAGCCTTCGCGACCTGCACCAATCGGAAAAGTGTAAACAGACGCTTCATCTTTTGGGAAAAAATAAACACGTAATTCAGCTAGGTTAATAACTAAGCCTTTACGAACTGATGGCAAAATAAAGCGTGAAGGGATTAAAACTTCGGTGCCAGGTTTTAGGCGGCCAACTTTTGGGAGGCCTTGATTGGCTTCAGTCATTTCATAATAGCCAATATTATAGTGCATGCCAAGCGAAGAAAGCGTATCGCCTTTTTGTGCGGTGACAACTTGTAATTCCCCCACAAGATCATTGCCAGTTTCAGGCAAGGGAAATTTTAATGAGAATGCTTCGTGAAAAAAAAGACTTAAGCAAAAAAGGAAAGAAAGTTGAAGTTTCATCAGAAGAATAACTTTTAGTTAAAGGTACCGCGGCATATAGGCCGCAGTACCTTATAAACAAGAAAAATTATTTTTTCTTGCTGCTTTTGCCAGCAACAGCGTCTTTTAAGCCTTTACCAGCTTTGAACGCAGCAACTTTGCTTGCTTTGATCTTGATGGTTTCACCTGTTTGTGGGTTACGGCCTGTGCGAGCAGCGCGTGAGCGAACTTTGAATGTACCAAAGCCAACTAATACAACTTCTTCACCTTTTTTGAGGGCTTTAGTAACGCCGTCAACGACAGCATCTAAAGCAGCTGCAGCGCCAGCTTTCGTTAAGTCAGCAGCTTCAGCAACGTAATTAATTAACTCTTGTTTGTTCATAAAAATACCTTTTATTGATGATGAAAATAAACTGTGCCTTTTTTTCAGGCATTTTGAATATTATCGAGATTATGGCGCGGAGTCAATCATTTTGCGCCGAATAAGCCCGAAAAATCTGGGCTGAAAAGAGACACTAAAGTTTTTAGGGGAATTATTCCTTGTATTCTGGCAAGAGCCCCATGCTACTTGACAAAAATAGCTTATCTAAAATTACTTTTCTCAAGCGATGTGGTTTTACTATTATATTTCAGTTTGTAGCGTTAGAATGTTTTTATATTAGGCATGGTTTTTGAATGCTAAAAGTTATAATTCATAAAGAGGAAATATTATGCAGCAAATCATTGTTTATACAACAGCAACTTGTCCTTATTGTGTGAATGCTAAAAAGTTATTAGACCAAAAGGGCGTAGCTTATGAGGAAATTCGCGTTGATTTGGATCCTGATAAAAGAGAAGAGATGATGACACGTGCTAATCGACGAACCGTGCCACAAATTTTTATCGGTGACACACACGTAGGGGGCTGTGATGACTTATATGCATTAGAGCGGGAAGGAAAATTAGATTCATTATTACAAAAATAAGCAGTAAGGCTCAAGATCCGTTGAGCCTTACTATAAGTAAACTTAATTATTTGAACTCACAATTGGGCAGTCTTTAAGATTATGAGCTGTGCTGGTGCATTTTAACCCAGGCAATTGCTGATGCCAATTTTTATTGCTGAGATCTACATAGTAATTAGGTGGCATGCCATCAACTTGCCCTAAATTAATTTCATGATTAAGGTGATTTTTATCTAAATAACGATAGTTACAAGCCGTTAATAGAGACTTGGTTGGGGAAGACCATAATCCTACTGCCCCTTGAAAAACTGGGGTGGTAGCTGGTTTGCTTTCAGCAGGGTCTAATGATTGCCAATTAACACTAGAAACAAAATGATGGGTTGTGGTATTTAATGTAATAGTGGCTGGATTAGGGCAGGTGGTGATGGTATCGGCAAGTGCACTGCTGATGCTAATATAAGCCAGGGTTAACATAGTTATTTTTTTAAGCATAGTTTGAGTCCTTGTTATTCTCATAAAAATTATGAAGCGGCATATTAACGTTGAATTAAATTCTGAGTCAAGCCTGCGTCTACCAGCAAAATTCTTTCAGCAAGAAGCGCTTGCGCTTGCGCCACAATTGCTAGGTAAGGTTTTAGTCCGCGCTTTTAGCGATGGAAAAATCCTACGACAAAAAGTTACCGAGCTTGAAGTCTATTATGGGGAAGAGGATTTGGCTTGCCATGCAAGCAAGGGACGCACACTACGTACTGAAGTTATGTATGCACCAGGAGGTTTGGTGTATGTTTATTTAATTTATGGTATGTATTGGATGCTAAATATTGTGACTGGGCCCAAAGAGCATCCACAAGCCATTCTCATTCGTGGTCTTGAAGAGGTTTCGGGGCCAGGTCGAGTGGGAAAATTTTTACAGTTGGATAAAAGTTTTAATGGAGAGGATCTATCGAAAAGCCAGCGTTTATGGTTAGAAGATGCGCCAACCATTCCTTCTTCAGCGATTACCGCCACGCCAAGAATTGGTATTGATTATGCTCAGCATTGTAAGGAATATTTATGGCGATTTTTATGGCTACCAGACAAATAACGCGGCGCGCTTTCTTTAAGAGATCGCGCGCCAGAAAAATCTTGTTTTAGGAGTTCTCAACAACTTTAGCCATGGCTAATGCGGCGAAAAACCAAGCAATGATCACATCTGCGATCTGTACCAAGGTAAAACTTAAAGAAAACCCAAACCAATTCCAGTAAGGAATTTCGCTTAAAATTGCTGCTGCTAGCGCAAAAACCAAGGTGAATCTTACGCGTCCCCAGTAAGTTAATCCCTTGGTTTTGCAAAGTAACCAAGTGACGAGAAATGCGGTTACAATTTGAACAATAAGCCCCGTAATAATAGCGGATGTCATGTTGGTAGGCATGCTCTCTAAATGAATGGCAGCAAAAATTTGGGGCACTGTTTGGTTGGTAGTGGTCTGCTGCATCGGCATGAGATACACGCCAGAAGTAGGAGCATTAGCGGTAATGGCTTGCGCAATGGCGCTTTCATTTTTAAAGGACAAGAGTGTTGTCGTGTGCCATGGTAATAGCATCCATGAAAGGCTATACCAAAGAAAAGAAATAATGCCGCCTAAGATTCCACCTTTGAGAACTGTTTTGCACATAAGTTATATTCCTTATAAAATTGTTTTAAAGATTACCTTAAAAAAGGTATAAAAGGATCATTTCATAAAACAGCTTTTCAATCAACTTGCAAGTTTGCTTGCCAATAAATTATGCCAAAATTACCAGAAGTTGAAACAACGCGCCAAGGAATTTTGCCGCACTTGCTTAAGCAGACAGTAACGCGTGTTATTGTTCGTCAGCCAAGCTTGCGCTGGCCTGTGCCAGAACGGTTAAGTAAAATTCTTAAAGGCGAAGCGCTGCAAGATATTCAGCGCCGTGGGAAATACTTGTTGTTATATTTTTCTTGTGGTTGCTTGATTCTGCATTTAGGTATGTCAGGAAAGCTGCGTGTTTTGTCGCAGGCGGTAGCTCCTAGTAAACATGATCACTGCGATATTATTTTTGCCAATGGTGTAGTCTTGCGCTTTAATGACCCCCGTCGATTTGGCGCTATTTTGTGGACAGAAGATGATCCACTACAGCATCCTCTTTTAGTAAATTTAGGCGTTGAGCCTTTGCTAAATGGTTTTACATCAAGTTACTTATACCGTATGACGCGTGGCAAAAAAGTTGCGATTAAGCAGCTTATCATGGATGCCAAAATAGTTGTTGGCGTGGGGAATATTTATGCTAACGAAGCTTTATTTCTTTCCCATCTTTTGCCTGAAAGGCCAGCAAATTCTTTGACACAAAAAGAAGCTGGTGCATTGGTGGCGAACATTAAAAAAGTTCTGCGGCAAGCAATTAAAGTTGGGGGAACAACCTTAAAGGATTTTTTAAGCGCCGATGGCAAGCCTGGGTATTTTGCGCAACAATTAAAAGTTTATGGACGAGAGGGCTTGCCTTGCTATATTTGTCAGCAGCGCATTGCTCAAACGCGTCAAGGTCAACGGAGTACCTATTTTTGTATAAAATGCCAGCAATAAAGAGCGGTCATACAATTCATTGCTAATTTTACAATTCTCTTTGGAAGATAAATCAAACACAAGATTCTCGGCATGATTTATGCTTATGAATCTGAGTCCCTTAATAATATAAAAGCGAGAAGTGATTATGCCGCCAAAACGTGCTAAAGGTTTTAATAGTCATGCAGAAAAAAGTCAGCCACGTGCCGAAACTGTTATAGAACCAGTTGTTGCAAAAGAGCCGCCGATAGTTGCGCCTGCTGCATTAGAAAAGACGCAACAGCCAAGTGCGGTTGCTACAGATCTAGTTCCTTGGGAAAGAGAAGTATTCATATCTACAGTGCCATCACTTGAAGAGGCAAGGCTAGATGAACAGCTTGCAGAACCCGCGCCAAAGCTTTCTCCCAGGCTTACTCCTTTTCAAGAAGAGCCGCCACTTTTTAAGTTAAATTTGAAACTGCCTTACTTGCAATATCTCACCGTTTATCTTTTACATATTGGCTATCAACTTTATGATCAAAGTTATGTGCCTAAATTAGACCCAGACTTACGCAGAACAAAATTAGCCATTGCTTATGACTTTGTGCAAAAGGCAAATACAATGGATGTGCCAGACTTGGAGTGGTATTTAACGGAACTGCAAAAATTAAATAGTAGCTCTATGACTGAAGCGGTTAGAGCGAGTAATAAAAGCCAAGCAGGCCTGGGAGAATTTGGCGCATTCTTTTCTAATCTTGTCGTACAAATTTTTGGTTTCATCCGTGGTAATGCAAGAGAAAATTTTTTACAAAGTCTTCTTGATAAAACAGCAGAAGAAGTTCAACAACACCCGCTGTTTTTAATGATTGATTATCTTTGTCGAATTTATTTATTTCCCCATGAACTGCTTAGCCATGAGAGTAGTGTTGTTTATAAAACTTTAAATCGAATGTTAGGCGATAATGGAGAAAAATTTGAATTAAAAAAACAAGCGATATTAAAAATTATTGAACATAATCTTCAAGCCAAAGAACATCCAGCTCCAGCTGAATGGTGGTTTGAGCAAATTAATCGTGCTTTACATGAGTTAAATCAGATTAATAATGAAATTGAAGCTTCACATTCGACGGTTGTGCAATCCACTTTTAAAGTAATGGGCGGAGCTGTAAGTGCCATTGCTTCTGTTTTTTGGAAAAAACCTCAAAAAGAACAGCTTCAAGAAGAACAAACCTTGGCTGGTTATAAGCTGCCTTCATTAAAAGAGGTGATTGAACAAACAAAAATAGCGCTTGATCAAATAGAGCCGGCGGTGATTGTTCAAGCGCAAGAGGCATGCCGCATATAAGCTTTATATCCTGCCCGTTAAGCTCAAAATTAAAAGGATGATCAATAGCAAGCCTACGCCGCCACTTGGCCAATAACCCCAAGTGCGGCTATAGGGCCAGGTTGGAACAACACCTAATAATAGCAAGATGAGAATAATTAATAAGATCGTATGTAACATAACTTTCTCCTTAAAGCGAATACTTTTAAAGATGCACGTTTGATGCCAGTGGCTTTGGTATAACAATTGCTTCATTTATAAGTATTATGAAAACACGCTATTTTATTTTTATTATTTTTTTATTTTTAATTATTCTCCGTTTGCTTTTGCCATATGCAATTCTGCATTATGCAGAATATCGGATTAATAAAATCCCTGAATATCACGCTAGTATTAAAGATGTTGATGTGGGTATATTAAGCGGTAGCTATCGGATAAAAAATATTACGCTAAATAAAGTTTCTCAGCATATTCCTGTGCCGTTTTTTTCAGCGAAATCTATTTTGCTTAAAATACAATGGAAGGCTTTGTTGCATGGACTATTTGTGGCAGAGATACAATTTGATGAGCCTCAAGTTAATTTTGTGATTGATCCTAAGGGAAAAGCTGAGCAGTTAACTATTGACCAAGAATGGCAAAATGCAGTAAAAGCATTGTTTCCACTTAATTTTAATGAAATTATTATTCATCATGGTAGTTTGCATTTTCAAAGTTTTACAAGCTCGCCACCGTTTGATTTATTTTTAAAAAATATTGAGGCGACTGTCACGAATTTAGAAGATAGGTCAAGGAGCCAGAAAGAAGGATTGTCCTCATCGCTGCTGGCTAATGCCAATACGATGGATGGTGCGCCAGTGAAGCTGGAAATTTATTTTGATCCTTTTGCTAAGCAGCCCACCTTTAAACTAAATGCAAGTTTAGAAAAAATGTCGATTAAAGACACCAATAATTTTTTGCAGCACTATACTAAAATCAAAGTACAGCAAGGAAGGTTTAGTTTGTTTGTTGAAGCAGCAGCGGCGAACGGTAAAGTGAAAGGTTATGCAAAACCCATTTTTAAAAATTTATCTATTGTTGAGCCTAAAAGTGACAATCCCGTTGAGGCTTTGTATAAAGGTGCTGTAAAAGTTGTTACTAAAATTTTGGAAAATCCTTCGACAAAAACTGTTGCAACTAAAATAGAAGTGGCCGGTGATGTAGAAGATCCAAACGTGAGTTTGTTATCTGCCATCGCTAATATTCTACGCCATGCATTTTTACAAGCGCTACTGCCTCAAATCGATCACACCGTTGATATCGGTGATGTCATTTCACCCACTTAATGATTAATTTCCTAAAGTGATGAATGCCGTAATTCATAAGTTAATTGTGCTAATCCATTGATGTAAATGTTAGAGGATACTAGTTGACACCATGACTCATGAAGGAGATTGCTAAAAAGTGGTATGCCAGATCCGAGGATAACAGGTATGCGGGAAATAGTCATGCTATCGATGAAGCCTGCATTGAAAAATTGACTAATAGTAATACCACCATCTGCATAAATATGTTTTACATTCTCAGTATGGAGTTTTTTAATCAAATGAACGATATCTCCTGCAAATAATTCTGCTTGTTTACAGACAGATCTGAGTGTAGAGCTAAGCACAATAACTCGTTTTCCTTGGTAAGGCCATTCATCTACGCTAGATGCAATTTTATAGGTATTTTTTCCCATGACCAGCGTATCAACGCTCGCCATAAATTTCTGATATCCGTAGTCTTCATTTTGATTGTCAGGTGGAGGTTTAAATCTTTCTAACCAGTCAAGACTATGATCTTTTTTTGCAATAAAGCCATCGATGCTGGTTGCGATATATATTGATACTTTGGGTCTTTGCAGATTGGGCATATCATTAATCCTATTTGATTAACGTAAAGCAATTTTTACGCCATGATAGTAATCTCATTATCAGCTTGTGTTAGCTTTAAGATGAGGTAAGATCTAGGAATGGGTAAAGAGGAACCAAATTGCAAGCCTGAAAATAATGCGGCTTTTGTAGTGTTATGAGAGGCGATAGCCCAAGGTTAAGGCATTGCTTAACCTTGGGTGGAAAAGCTTTAATTCTTATTTGCAGAAGAAGCGTTGTCTGTTACTTTTATAGTGCCTGTCATATTTGGATGATAAGAGCATCTGTAGTGATAAGTGCCGGCTTTTGTAAATGTATAACTTGCAGAACCATTTTGCTCTATGTCTTTTGACTTAAATTTTGCGGGCGCCTTTGCGGTAAATTCTACATTATGAGTTACGCTATCGCCATTGGCCCAAGTGACAGTGTTACCCACAGCAACATTAGTGGTTTCTGGGATAAAAGCAAAATCTTGGATAGTAACGGTATGTGGTGCTGTAGTTAAGTTATCTGTTTGTGCAAAGCTGGTATTCACTAATATTGCTGAACCAAGCAAGGCTGCTGTTGCAAAGCTGGTGTAAAATTTCATGATTATCTCCCTAAGAATCAAGGATGTTTTCTGATAAAATATAGTGCGTTTTTTTTACAAGTTCTCAAGATAAAAAATTAGTGGGATCAGCGCTGATCCCACTTTTTTCTATCATTAATGAGAGTATTTTAAAGCTTCTTGAACCCAGGTTGTGGCTAATTGGCCAAAGGAATCAGAAATATCCGCTTGTTTACTTAATTTTTCCCCGTCAATCGTAGTGACGACTTCTTTTAACAGTACACCTGTTTGGCTGTCAGTGAATTTTAATTCAACGACTAATGCAGGCTTCTTACTTTCATTGCCAGTTGCCATGGAAGCTAATTTAATGGCAGCAGAGATGGGTATAAGATTGCGCGGTTTGAAACCTTCTGATTCAAGGCTAGCGCCCGTAATGGCAGTTTGAAGACGTAGCACGCCTGGGCCTGGCTCATTGGTGATTTTAAGTTTTTGGCTCACAATTTGTTGAAGTCCCGTATTAATAACATTGCGGGCTTTTTCAATTTGTTGATCAGAAACGCTACCTTTAGAAGCTGTTTGAGCTAGCAATACAGGGTCAACGATAGCGGCGCTATAGTCGCTACGGCTAAAGTTAGGATTTTTATAAGTATAAATCTTCGTTCCTTCAGGACTGGAAACTTCTTTTAACAAGCTATAGTTCGGCAAAAACGTTGACTGCGGTGCGGCGGTTTGGCTTTTCGTTGATGTACAGCCTGCGATAACGATGGTAAAGGCAATTCCTACGGCTAAAGTTTTATTGAATAGTTTATGCATAACATATCCTTGTTAAGGTTGATTTAAAATAAGAGTTGCTTCATTGTAACAGAAGCTTGGATTGAGGTGGGTTTACGGAAGGGCCATATACTTTTTGCGGTAGTATATGGCTGTCACTAAAACAATCACCTCAACATTTTCAACGGCTTAACCCAATATTTACATTACAAATGCTTTATTGATTGATAATGTAACGCCTTGGGAAATAATGCGCTGATTGGCGCTGCCATAGAGCATACCCGTATCTGTATAAGTACTAAAAGCACTAGCATAAGATGAGGTATAGTTAGTTGTATAATGTTTAGTTATGGTGTAGGTATAATCCATATCTAAAAACCAAGTGGGATCGATATAATAACTCATACCGATTTGTGCTGCGCCACCCCACATCCATTTTGAGCTAGAAAAATTCTGTGGTGTTCCTGAAATATCATAGTGTACGCCATTAACATCAGCATAACCTGTAACATCATAAATATTAGTCTTTGTCTCGAATAAGGCAGGACCCGCGCCAAAATAAATATAACTATTTTTAAATCCATGTCCAATCAAAGGCATTAAAGCCAGCTCATGGTTAATGCTGGTTTGAGTTGATCCAATGGTGGCATGTCCGGTAAAAGTATCGCTGCCACTCACATTTGTTAGTGTGCCAAATTGTGGAACAACAAGATTTGGATCGGTTACCGTTGCATCTAAATGTTGGTAAATAAATTTAACGCCCCATAAAGTATTGCTATTGGTAAGAAATTTATAGTAACCCAGTTGCACGTTAGGTGCAAAGGTATTTTGTGTGGTATTAAAAGGATCGGCAGGACCGGTTGCTTCCCCATAAGAAACTAATGTTGGACCACTATAGACATTTGAGGTTCCTGTAAGGTCAAGCGTTTGATCAAAGTTAACAGAGTTGTAACCCCCACCTAAACCAACAAAAAAGCCTGATTTCAGTAGGTTAGAGTCAGCGGAAGATTCTGCACTTTCGGCAAATGTAAATAGTGGAAAAGTGGTTAAGCACAGTGCGATACATATAGTTGATTTTTTAATCATGGGAGCCTCTCCGTAGGCGTAAGGGATAACGTTAGAGTAAGTAAAGACTGAGTTCCTTTTTTAAAGGATTCAGGACGAGAGCTTGGAAGTAATGAATCAGATTTGAATGGTTGATTACGGCAAAGCAATAGCCAGCTTTTGATTATAGAGTAGAAGTTCCTGAGTAACAAGGGTTATTATTTTTTAGTTTGAAACGCATATCAAAAACAATTAAAAAACTTTGCGTATGTTGATTCTAAGCAAATTCATTTTAACTTAGGCTTAAGTTTTAATGATTAGAGGTTTAGCTTAATTTTTTTACATTAACTTTGCGACCTTTTAGCTTGCCATTTTTAAAATAATTAAAAGCTATTTCTGCTTGGCTTCGGTGCACGGCAACATAAGAGCAAAGCGCGGCGATATCAATTTTCCCAACCATTTCTCCGGCTAATTTGGCATCTTTAGTGAGCGCGCCTAATATATCACTTGGCCGGATTTTATCTTTTCGTCCAGCATTTAACCATAACGTGATCATTTCTGGAGATAAAGCAGGGTTGTGTGTTGCATTCAAGTCGCTGGGTTTTCCCCAGTTAATGGCATGTCCTAGACCTTCTTCAATCGCGCAAAGTCTTTGTCCATCTGCGCCTGTGGTTAAGCTGAGTGCCAAGCCCTTACTGCCAGCGCGTCCAGTGCGACCGATGCGATGAATATGTACGTCGTGCTCAAATGCCAAATCAAAATTAATCACTGCGGGTAGTTCTTTAATATCTAAGCCACGTGCTGCAACATCTGTGGCAACTAAAATAGCACAGCTTTGATTTTTAAAACGGATGATCGCAGCATCACGTTCAATTTGTTCCATATCACCATTTAATGCTGTGGCGCTAAAGCCATCTTTTGCTAGCAGAGCAGCTAGTTGTGTGGTTTGTTCTTTAGTGTTACAAAAAATAAGTGTTGAAGTAGGCTGGTAATGTCTTAATAAGGATTTTAATAAAGGCAATTTATCTGCTTGCCGGTTTACTTTATAAAAAATTTGCTCAATATTTAATTCTGTATGTGTTTCTTCTGCAATTACTCTTTGAGGATTTTGCATAAACTCACTCGCGAGTTTTTTGATGCCGGCAGGATAAGTGGCAGAAAACAAAAGCGTTTGCCGTTGTTTGGGGCAAAGCTTAATGATGTCACTGATCGCGTCAAAAAATCCCATGTCTAGCATGCGGTCTGCTTCATCTAAAACCAAAATTTGTAGCTTATTAAGTGATAAAGTTTGTTTGTCCAAATGTTTTTGTACGCGGCCTGGCGTGCCCACAATAATGTGCGCGTCGTGCTTTAGAGAATCTAATTGAAATTTCATCGGCATGCCGCCTGATAAATTAAGCACTTTAACATTAGGCATGAGACGAGCTAACTGGCGCAATGCTTGGCTAACTTGTTCTGCTAACTCTCGCGTAGGGCATAAGACTAATGCTTGTACGGCATGATTTTCTACCCTTAAACGATTTAATAAAGCAAGTCCAAACGCTGCGGTTTTACCGCTGCCTGTTTTAGCTTGAGCAATTACATCATCACCCTTTAGCATCATAGGTAGACTTTCTGCTTGAATAGGCGTCATTGTGTTATAGCCTAAGGAAGTAAGGTTATTGATTAACGCTTCTCGCAAGGCTAAAGTTGAAAAGGATGATTCAGTTGCGGTGCTGCTGGATTCAGTAAGCTTCATGTCGGTGTAGTGCTCGTCGAGTGACCAAATAAAGATGTAGCCTAGCACTTTCTAGGACAGATATAAACCCTATTTCTGAATTGAAAGAAAAATGCAAAAGCTCCGCTATAAATCAAATGGTGTCTCTTTGTTTCTGTAAGTGTGCTTATGCGATGTTCTGAAGTAATTATCTTATTGCCGTAGCTCAAGAGCTAGAGATTTCTTTTTGGACTGCCTCCTCTAATTTCTGCTGAGATAAAACTTGCCATCCTGCAGGAATATTAATAGTTAACCCAAGCTGACTATAAATATACTGATTATCAACAATTTTACCTGGTGCAATAAAGTCAGCAAAACAAACATTTGCAATTCCCCAAAACAAGTATAAGCACAAACAGTAGCCGAAAATAATTTTTCCTGTTTTCATAAAGAGCTTTTTTGAAATTGCTATGCATTAATCATATTATTACCTAGCTGGCTATGTTACCGAATCACTATCCTGGCCTGTAGATTTCATAAATAAAAAAGGGAAGTTCTCTTGAAGCCCATAGAGTTATGTTTCTGAACCTTTTGAAATCAACGCAACTCCAGATGGCTGGGGCGGGTATTCACAACAAAATTTAGCCTGTGGCAGCCTGTATGCGAGTGAGAATGATGAATGTTTTACAAAAAAGGTCAGTGCTGTGGTCCGAATGCTAGATTAGCAATTAAAGAAATTGTTTTTAGTTGTGAGATGCGTGAACAGCGATTTTTTGTTGCTCAAAAAAATGGAGAAAGCATGAAGATTGTACGGATATAAATTTAAGAAATAGATTTCTCTAAGTAATTCAAAAATGTTTTTTCGCAAAAGCTCTTTCTGATGCACTCTTTAGATATTTTTCAAGTGCAAAAGCTTTTTCTACCTCATCAAACCAAAAGACATTTTTTACTGACCATGAGACGATGTTTCGCAGTGTGTAAGGATTTTCCTTCGTTATGATCTTGTAATCTTTTTTTGAGATTGGATGTGCTGCCGGTGTAATAATGAATGGAGTTGGATTGAGTTTTAAGGATGTAAACGTACCTATTGGAACGAGTGTATTTCGCGGTGCTGTGTCTTAAATATACTTTTATGCCATCATGGATAGCTGAGCCGTAGTAGCGCAAAGCGCGAAGGCTGGTGGAGGCGGCGGGAATTGAACACGAAACAAGGATTTTAATGCCTCTCATGAAAAGCGGTGAAAGACAATAAAAGACAATGTAAATCAAGTAATTAGCTGGTCTCTGCGAAAGTATTCAAATTGTCTTTCATTGTCTCAAATTGGCTACGGATGATCCCCTGGTGATCCCGCAAATTTTTCCTTTTAGTGCTAAATTAGCCAGAGGCAAGTCGTTCTTTGTTCGCGAACTGCGAACGCTTGCGACCTCTGTAATTTAAAAATTATAATTCGATGCTATATCTTGGATGAAAAACTTGATGCGTTAAATTAACCCCCATAATTTCAGAGATTTTATATGCTTTGATACTTTCTGTTTTAATGTGTCCTTTTTTTAACTCATAAACGTACAGTAATAAATTCTCTGTTTTTGGTTGACGCAGCGAATATGGCTCAACTAACCGTGTGGTACCATTATATACAATTTCAACACATAATCTATTTCTTGCCGCATAACGAATTTGATTTAAATAATAATTGGAAGCAACATTGACTCGGTGTCCAATTCCAAGTGTCCGCCTTTGTACGGGTTCTTCGGGGAAGTGAATACGAGGTAAAGTTTTTTCTGCTGTGTTGTTCGAAATGGTTGGTAGAATGATTTCTGTTGGTTGGTCATTTATCCACCATGACAATGCGTGTTCTAGATCCGCATAAAAACTTTCTACAGGTGGCAATAGCTGAAGCTGGTGCCTGAGCTGATGATCCCAGTTAGATTTTAATTGTTCAAAATCAATACGAGAAAATATAGTATCAACAGAAGGTTCTGGCAGAGATTTGAATTTGAATTTTTCTTTTAAGCTGGCTCTGGCTTTTTCAATGCTTACATGATCTCTAAAATTTCTACTGATGTTGACGACATCATAGATATCTCTTGCTCTTCCTTGCCTTTCATAAATTGCGCGAGTTTTTTCAGCTAAGATTTCATTAATGGAATAACAGTTAACTTTTGCGGGTGTGCTTGGTGCATCGCTGTAAAAGTGAAAAACTTCTCGGTGGTCAGATGCGTCAACAATAATCTCATCATCGGTGATATCAAACTTTATGCGTTGGTGTTGGCGGGCCGGAAGATTTAATGGGCCAAGGTAGGTAAATTTTGCTACGTAGGTGATGTGGTTCTTTTTGTTGATGCTTTCCTCTATTTCTATTTCTCGAGTTTTTAAATTAATTCCTGTTTGTTCATAAACAATTTCTGCTACATCATTCAATGCATTTTTTATTTCTTCTTTGCTATAGATTGAGTTGCTTCGTGCAGTGAAATCTAAATCTTCAGAAAATCGATAGGTTTCAAAGTAACATTTCTTTAAGCATGTGCCGCCTTTGAATAACCATTGAGATAGTTTTGGATGATTTGCAATCCCATGTAGCACCCAACTCAAAACATAATCTTTCTCGACTGTAGAATGCAGTAAGTGTGTTGCGCTAGCGACTGAAAGGATTTCTTCTTTTGTAATCATGAAAAATCTTCCAGGGGAATATTAATGCGAATTCCCCATTTGGTTATGATTGGTCCGGAATCTGGCCCATTGGGGTCTAAGTTAATAATCCCAGTTTTTATTTTAGCTTGTAATTTTTCTAGCCATGAATCTGGCATATGCATAATTTTTTCTGCGACGAATCCAAGGCGTCTGAATACCGCGCCATGATTTAGCCTTTCAGCATATTGCCATAAAATTTCTGGATCTGCTTCCTTTTTTTGGAAATAAGCTTGGACAATTTCAATTGTATGACGACCACCGCCACCAATTTCTGGATTATCCAAAACATCGATGATCGTTCTATGTATATCTGCGATCAAAACAGGTTTGTTACTCGACCAAATTTTTTTGGTGCCAAAAATATTTTCTTCTGAAATAAATTTTGTAATGTAAGTGAGGCCGGCAATGGATTGCTCGCGCTTGCGTTGTTTTTGTGCAGTGAAGATAACGGTTGAATTGAAAATCTGTTCGGTAAGGTCCCAGTGTTCAGCAGCTGGCCAGCCAGAGATATAGCAAGGAGAAAATAATTCCATCGCAATTGCCCATGCGTCTTCAGGTATTGGGTTTGCGTTATCGGAACCTAGAGGAACAATTTTGTATACGCCGGATTTTAAACGTTGTAACCATCCTTTTTTGCAAAGGCGAGAGAGAGCGAGGTTTGCATTAGTTCTGCTGTAACCAAATTCTTTTTCTAGATCTGTGGCTCGTACGGCGAGCTTTCCCATGCGGATCATAGTATCGATAATTTGTCGTTCTAGTTGACTAACACCATCCTGGCTTTTGATGTATTTTAAGCGCATATAACATCTATTCCTGATATTTATTGTGATTTAAATATACCATATGTTATATTTAAATCGCAAATAATTTCAATAAATGATATTATATACGCTTTCAATATTGATTTTCTATGTGTAAATTAAAAGAGATTAAAAATTGCCTCAATTGCCATTTTCTTTGCTCGGAGCAAACGCACCCTACTCTCGGCTATCAATCGCAGATAATAAGCAAACAGGTAAGAAAAAGGATTAGTGATAACCAAGCAACTTGGCCAATAACTTATCAAACAGATTTATCTCCTACTGCATTTTGTTATCTAGGTCATTGGAAGGAAAGCGACAACCTTCAGGGAGCTGCCCTTTATAAAATGTTAACAGTGCCCCATAAGAAATGTTTTTATAATTTTCAAGAGATGGGAGTGTCATTAGAAAAAGCGCATGAAAATTGGAAAGGCGAAAACGCGCGAAAAAGTTGGTGGTTAAAACAGTTAAGTGAGTTGGGCTGGAAGGTAGTGGGGAAAATTTTATTAGGCATTCTCTCAGTTTCGATAATTTTAAAATTCTGGAATTGGTTAGCATTACATATTCATTATGTGATAGATAAATTCTACTTGTTAATTTGTAGTTAAGGTAGTTGCAAAACAACAACTGGCAAAAGTAAGAATAAATTCAATCTGCAAAAATTAGTTTGCGTAATGTTGGTAAAAAAGAGGCCGCGGGAAATTTCTAAATAACCTGTTTATGAAAGAAATTTTTTGGTTGTCTGTGATTGTCTTTGATGGTTTGAATAATCATTTTTTTAATGAAAATGATCCCCTGGTGATCCCACAAAAAGCAAAGTAAAAATATTTGATGTATTAAATCAATGGGGTAGTTGGTGGAGGCGGCGGGAATTGAACCCGCGTCCGCAAGCTATCAATTTCAAGGTCTACATGCGTAGCACATTTTTGGTTTTCGTCACGTCACAGCCAATGGGCAGGCAATGCCGTGCTTAGTTTACTATTGTTTAATCTTTAACAGGTAAACACTGTTAGAGACGGTCTCATGTAGAATGACCATTGTTTTCCGCCGCATGAGCACAGCAGAAACAATGGTGCTTGCCGTTTCTTAGGCGGCGCGCTTCATTTCAACTAGGCAGCTAAAGCTACGCGGTTGAAAGAAGAAGCGTTTGCAGCAGTGCGCTTTTTGTTTGCGTCTATAGTTTTGTAGCCTATTTTACGAGGGAATCTACCTCCTCGGCATGCGCTTAAAATCTCAATACCCACGTCGAAACCAGGTCGCCCCCGTTTCAAGAGGTAAGAATTCAAACGTTGATTATGTGCTTATTATACTACAAATTAATAAAAAATTCTTAAAATTTTAAAAAATTACTTAAGCACTATGGTAAAAGCTTGACGTTTTTATACTCCATTAATCATGACGAAAAACAATGGGCTCTAATGAAAAATTGATTCAAATTGCAGGCCCAGAGGTTGGTTTTTCACCTTCGAGCTCTTCTGCTGAGTCTGTACCAGTTAGCCCTAGTTGGTTGAACATCTGGGCAAAAGCATCTTCATTAAACTTTTCTACGTCTGCATTTTTGACTTGTACACATTTGCCATAAGCGCCGGTGTCGATGACTACACCTGCAGTCCTGGGCTCGCTTCTCCGAGCAAACCATATAGCTGCATTTCGCTTTCTGGAAGCGGCGGTAATTTCCTCGTTTTTAGATCGTGGTTTGGACCAACTATGATTTTTTATCATATGCCATTGCTCATTGTTTTTATTTAACAATTTAATTTTAGCATAAAAAATATCATGATTAATAGAATTTAATTGCGATTTTTAACACTTAGAACTCTGCAGGGGACAATTTTTTAATTTAGCCACAATTGAATATAAAAAGGCAGACGCTGATCATTGAGTCAAGCAAATGATTCTCCGCTGCCAAATTCTCGATTCGCTAAATACCAGCGATTCTGGCTTGGCCAAATAATTCCATAAAGCACTCTGTCATCGCAATATGCTCTTTAGTCCGGGCATTACCTGCTTTATTGGGTAGCTTCCAAAATAAGGGGATAGCGATTCCTTCATAAACAACACCTGGTATCAATAGGTTGATTTTTGCCTTCCCTTAAAACCAATTGGCACGGTCAATCGTCGCATAAACAGACTTTGCTTTAACAAAAAATAAACTAAAAACCCAGCATGCAATAGCTGCCTTGCTGCTAAAAGCAATCGCAAGCTCTCTTAAGTTTACCGTTTTGACGATAAAAAATGCTGTTGGCATTTGGGTAAAGCACTCAAGCCTTGCCTTGTTCCAGGCAAAATATTTGCTTTTAATAGTCTTTAATGTGCTGATTTGAATCATATATAGCCTCCTTTTTTTGCCGAAAAAAGTTCTATATATATTCTAAAATCAGCGAGTTTTTTATTACCTACAAGAAATTGTCTCCTGCAGAGTAAGATGTATTGATCGTTAAAACACTTTTAATAAAGCCTTAACATTTTGAAAGTATAATAGTTAAAGCTTAATGAAGTAATCAATAAAAATATTAAATAAATTTTGGAGAAAATATGCAAACAACAAATACAAATGAAGAACATACCCCATTACAACAAACTTCTAATGAACCAGCTCCTTACCCAACAGCGGGGCAAATAGCTAAAAGAGCGGCTAAAGGGGCAGCCGTTGGTGTTAGTTATGGCGTTGTATGTGGCGGGCTTGTGGCAGGCTCAGTGGCTTGCGGGGAAGCAACTGCAGCAATGGCGGCAGGCGCAGCTGTTCCCTGTGCGAGTGCAGCTGCAGTTCTTTCAAGCCCTCCTTTGATAGCTTGTATGACTGGTTGGGCAGGATTATGGGCCTGTTCAAGTGGATGGGGTGCAGCTGTTGATAATAATTTTTGCACAGATAATAGCAACGATTTGCCACAAGCACGAGTTCCATAGATAAATAACCAAAGGCAGGGAGTGCCTTTGGCTTCTTTGCAAGCCTAGGGTTTCCAAATACGATAGATATATAAAAGCTTACTTAAAATAAGTTTTCGGGCCCGAGATTCCTTTCTCTTTGATTTAAATTGAAATTTTCCAGAACCTTTGCCTTTTTTGTGCTAAGTCGCTAGAATCTCACTAACAGAATTTAATTTAAGGAACTTAAACATGGCAACGATTGATGAACGCGTTAAGAAAATTATCGTAGAACAGCTTGGTGTAAAAGAAGACCAAGTGACTGATAATGCTTCTTTTGTAAATGATCTTGGCGCTGATTCTTTAGATACAGTTGAATTAGTAATGGCGTTAGAAGAAGAATTTAATACTGAAATTCCTGATACTGATGCTGAAAAAATTACAACAGTAAAAGAAGCAATTGATTATGTTAAAGCGCACTCTAAAGAAGATTAACTGCGCCTTATAATTCTCAAGGTATTTTTGTGACAAAACGTCGAATTGTGGTAACAGGCCTTGGGCTTGTTACCCCTCTAGGTTTAGATGTCAACACCACTTGGCAAGCATTATTGCAAGGTCAAAGTGGCGTTGAACTTTTACCTGAATTTAATCATGAAGCTTTCTCTACTAAAATCGGTGCAGTAGTAAAAGCTTTCAATCCTGAAGTAGCTATCCCTCCTAAAGATGTTAAAAAGTTAGATATATTTATCCAATATGGCGCGGTTGCGGCTAAAGAAGCGCTCACAGATTCCGGCTTGTTGGTTCAAGCGGATAAATTGGATATGGCACGTATTGGCGTGCTCATTGGTTCTGGGATTGGCGGTCTACCTATCATTGAAAAAACTGTTCGCAATATGGCTGAAAACGGTCCGCGAAGAGTTTCACCCTTTTTCATTCCTAGTGCCATTATTAATACGCTGTCTGGTTATGTGTCCATGCAATATGGCTTTTTAGGCCCTAATTTTGGAATTGTTTCTGCTTGTGCAACAGGCGCACACTCAATTGGCCAAGCGATGCGTATGATTCAATATGGCGATGCTGATGTGATGGTTGCGGGAGGTGCAGAAATGACTATGTGTCCATCTGCAATGGCAGGCTTTGCGGCTTGCCGTGCGTTATCGCAACGTAATAATGAACCCACAAAAGCAAGCCGCCCTTGGGATAAAGATCGCGATGGTTTTGTCATGGGCGAAGGTGCGGGTGTGATCATTTTAGAAGAATATGAGCACGCAAAAGCACGCGGGGCAAAAATTTATGCTGAATTAAGCGGCTTTGGTATGAGTTCTGACGCGCATCATTTAACTTTGCCGCATCCTGAAGCTTTGGGGGCAACGTTGGCAATGCAGCATGCTTTAAAAGATGCAAATTTGGCACCAGAAAAAATAAATTATATTAATGCGCATGCAACTTCAACGCCTGCAGGTGATGCAGTGGAAGTGCTGGCAATTAAGAACACTTTCCGCGAACACGCTTATCAATTATCTGTAAGCTCTACTAAATCGATGACAGGTCATCTATTAGGCGCAGCAGGTGCGATCGAAGCCGTGTTTAGTGTCTTGGCGTTGCGTGACCAAATTATGCCACCAACGATTAATCTTGATCAGCCAGGTGATGACTGTGATTTAGATTTTGTACCACATCAAGCAAAAGAAGGCATCGTGAACGCGACACTTTCAAATTCATTTGGTTTTGGTGGAACAAATGGAGCGCTTGTGTTTCAAAAAATTTGAAGCCAAATTTCCTAGGGCAGACGAAACTAGCTAATGCGTTTACGACTTGCCCCATGACGCTGACTTACAAGGAGAGATCAATATGTTAGATGAATATTTTACCTTGGTACGAGAGTCTTGGCAAAAAACTCATGGCGAAAAAGCATTGCTTTGGCAAGGTTATGGATTAGCTGCCTTCGTGTTTTCTGTTGCTGTTTTATTACCTATCGCAGCTTTATTAATTTATTTTAATTTTTCTTTTTCGCAGCCTTTATTTAGTGGGTTTTCAAATGCAGTTTTAACAATAACCCTGCTGACAGTAATTACTATTATTGGTATTTTATATAGTATGTTTTTGTTTGCGGCGATTCCTTATTTAAGCCTGCGTTATTTGCGCAACGACCCTTTAACTTTTTCACTAGCTGCAAGGAAAGCGCTTGTTCACAAATGGTCGCTTTTTATCAACTGGTTTTTGTTTGCTGCTATCTATGGATTTATTTATCGCTTTTTGAAAAGCGGCTTTGCTTGTGATCAATGTACTTTAATTGTTGCATGCTTGTTTACCATACTGCATATGATTTTAGCTTTTGCCATTCTTGAAGTGCTGGATAAAAATGAAAGCGCTTTCACAGCTTTCATTAATGCATGGCAATTTTTCTTCAAAAATATTCTGTTCTGTCTTCTGGTTGCCATTTGGCTTTTATGCCTTTCGATTTTTTCGGTTGTGACATTATTTGTTGGCTCTATTTGGGCAGTTCCAGCAAAATATAATGCCATAGCGCTTTTATATGACAGGGTTCGTAGCTCATGTTAAACGCATACCGCGAAGTTTTACGTCGAGCGCAAATTATTGCCATTAGTGTATGTGTTTTTGGCTTTTTAATTTTTGTGGGCACTTTTTTAGCTTTTCTACGCACACCACTGGTTGATGAAGATGCCAAACCAGTGCGTTTTATTTTCCCAATGGGAAGTTCAATTGTGCATTTGTCTAACCAATTGCATGCACTTGATTTGATTCATTATCCGCGTGGTTATGTGTTGTTGTTAGGGACTATTATGCGTGCCTCTGATCATCTTCATGCGGGCGAATATGAAATTGCACCCGGTGAAACACCTATTGTATTGTTACAAGATATGGTGGCAGGCCGTGTGATTTGGCGAGATTTTTTATTTGTCGAAGGTTGGACATTAAAACAATTACGTGATGCATTAGATAATAATATTTATCTTGAGCATAAGACTAAAGGATTAACTGAGGCACAGTTAGCAAAGCTATTAAAAATACCTAGTAAAAATTTAGAAGGTTTATTTTTTCCTGATACTTATCGTTTTACAGGTGGTATTCCTGATACACTTATTTTGCGCCAAGCTTCAGAAGCAATGCAAAAACATTTAAATAATGCCTGGGTAAGTCGCGAATCAGGATTGCCTTATAAAAGCAGTTACGAGGCTTTGATTGTGGCATCTTTAGTTGAGAAAGAAGCAGCGCTACCTTCTGATCGCCCCAGAATTGCTGGTGTCATTTTGAAGCGCTTATCGTTGGGTATGCCGTTACAAATTGATGCTTCTGTTATTTATGGTTTGAAAGATGCGTATGATGGAAAATTAAAAATTTCTCAACTTAAAATTCCTTCACCTTATAATACATATCTAGAGAAAGGTTTGCCGCCAACGCCAATTGCAATGCCAGGCTTAGCTTCCATTAATGCAGCTATGCATCCTATCATTAGCAAAGATTTATTTTATGTGGCAGACGGACATGGTGGGCATGTTTTTTCCGCAACGCTGAGTGGACAAAACCGTGCTGTTGCACAATATCGTAAAGTTGAAAAACATCATAAAGCTAAATCTACGCCACACGCATAGTAGCAAATTAAATATCACCTATGCTAAAAGATAATTATCAAAAACTATGTTGCCATATAGCCGAGTTATCCGTTCAATCACCTGTGCGCGAACCAGTAAAAATCCTTGCTGTCAGTAAATATGCTTCTGTCGAAGCGGTTCGTGAAATTGCGGCAGCAGGGCAAAAAGATTTTGGTGAAAACTATTGGCAGTCAGCTAAAGCCAAAATGCAAATGTTGGCAGATTTGCCACTGGTATGGCATTTTATTGGTAGCTTGCAGAGCAATAAATGTATGGAGATTGCCCAGTATTTTAGCTGGGTGCATAGTGTGGCAAAAACAAAACATGTTGCGTTACTAGCAAAAGCAAGAGAAAATTTACCGCCATTGCAAATTTGTTTGCAAGTAAATTTTAGTCATGATACTAGAAAATATGGCGTATTGCCTGAAGATGTTTTGATGCTCGCTAAAGAAGTATTGAAATATCCTTCATTAAATTTGCGAGGCTTGATGGTCCTGCCAAAGCCAGGTGAGACAAAAGATTTTATACAACTAGCAAAATTGCGTAATGAGATAGAGCAAAGTTTGGCAATAGAACTGCCAACGCTGTCGATGGGAATGAGTGACGATTACGAAGTAGCTATTAAAGCAGGAGCCACGATTGTTCGCATTGGCTCAAAAATATTTAATTAACTAAGTGAAAAAAAAATGAGCGGAATTTTTATTACTTTTGAAGGGATTGAAGGAGTTGGTAAATCGACTTTACAAAAAGGCTTAGCTGAAGCATTAGAGGCGCAAGGCTATAGCGTTCTGTTAACCCGTGAGCCAGGCGGAACAAAACTAGGTGAAAAATTACGCGCTGCCATTTTATCTAAAGAACAAGGGGCGGTCGCACCTGTGGCAGAGCTATTGATTATGTTTGCAGCACGTGCGCAACACGTTGAAGAATGCATTAAGCCAGCATTGGCGGCAGGGAAGGTTGTGCTGTGTGATCGTTTTACTGACACGACGCGCGCTTATCAATGTGGTGGTCGGGGCTTGCCCGATGCTTGGCTAGAGCAGTTAATTGAAATGACGCATTGTGGTTTGACGCCTGATATTAGCTTTTGGTTAGATTTGCCGGTCGATGAAGCATTAGGCCGCGCCAAAAATCGTTCTGAAGCAGATCGCATAGAGCAGGAAACAAAAGATTTTTTTGAGCGAGCAAGAGAAGTATATCGAAATCTTGCTAGTGCTGAGCCTCAGCGCGTGATTCGTTTAGATGCGGCATCACTTCCTCAAGCATTAATCCAGCAAGCATTGGAAGTTTTTCGCCAAAGAGTTTAAACAAAAAGCATTACTAAGATTTTTGATCAAGTTCTTTTAAAAATTTTAGTTTTTCTTGAATTTGTTTTTCTAAGCCACGATCTGTTGGTTGGTAATATTTGCGTTCGGGCATATTTTCAGGAAAATATTTTTCTCCCGCGGCATAAGCATGTGGCTCATCATGCGCGTAGCGATATTCCTTACCATAGCCTAAATTTTTCATAAGCTTTGTTGGTGCGTTACGCAAGTATAAAGGAACTTCGGCGCTGCCATATTTAGGCAAGTCTTGCAAAGCCGCTTTATAAGCCATGTAAACAGCATTACTTTTCGCAGCACAAGCTAAATAAACGACGGCTTGCGCAAGCGCTAACTCTCCTTCAGGCGAGCCTAAGCGTTCATAAACATCAGCTGCATTTAACGCCAGAGTTAAAGCACGAGGATCGGCATTGCCAATATCTTCAGAAGCTGCACGTATGATGCGACGAGCGATATAGCGAGGGTCGCACCCGCCTTCGACCATGCGGCAGAACCAATATAAGGCAGCGTCAGGATCAGAACCTCTAATCGATTTATGCAATGCGGAAATTAAATCATAAAAATATTCGCCTTGTTTATCAAAGCGAAACGTTGGTGTGCTGATAACTTCTTTTAATAATTCAGGAGTGACAGTTTCGCCTTCAGCAACGAGATCGCTGAGCATTTCCAATAAGTTTAAAAGCTTGCGAGCATCGCCATCTGCAGCGGTTGCCAAATGTTTTTTCAAATCATCAGGAAAAATAAATTGTTTATGAGCTAATCCACGTGGATCTTGTAAAGCGCGATTAATGACTGTGATTAAATCTTCAGTTGATAATGCTTTTAATACATAAAGACGCAGTCGTGACATTAAAGCATTATTTAATTCAAACGAAGGATTTTCAGTTGTGGCGCCAATTAAAATAAAGGTTCCGCTTTCGACATCAGGCAGTAAAGCATCTTGCTGAGATTTATTGAAACGATGAATTTCATCAATAAAAACGATGGTTTTTTTGCTAGCGGCAAGGTTTTGCTTCGCAACTTCAACCACTTGGCGGATTTCTTTCACGCCTGCTGTAACAGCGGAGAGTGTTATAAAGTCTGCTTCCGTAAGATTGGCAAATAACTTAGCAAGTGTCGTTTTCCCTACACCAGGAGGCCCCCAAAAAACCATGGAGTGTAAAGTACCTTGTTCGATCGATTGACGTAAGGCTTTTCCGGATCCTAGCAAATGCTTTTGGCCAATGAATTCATCAAGGTTTTGAGGGCGAAGCCGAGCGGCAAGAGGAGACATATCGAGTATTGATAAGGTTTTTTAAAATTATATGGACTATACGGCAAAATTGCAAAAAATTTGCCAAAAATCGCAATGCTTATGACTAGTATGGGCAATCTCACTGTGTGGAATACGGTTTTGCAAGATAACGATACGCTTTTTATGCCCCATGACCATGCTTTTGGAGTGGCAATTATATTTGCCAAATTTTAGAAAACCACTGCAAGCAATATCCTCGTGCCAAAGGGTTGCCCCTGGTGTTTCCTTTAATTTTTTATAATGGGGAAAAACCTTATCTGTACTCTACAGATTTATTTTCATTATTTGGGAAAAACCGAGATATTGCTCAAAGCTGTTTATTAGGGCCTTATACCTTGATTAATTTGGCTAAGGTCCCTGATGACGAAATTAAGCGTCATCAGTGGGTAGGTTTAATGGAAATGGTTATGAAACATGCTAAAGTCAGAGATGTATTGGTTTTAGTGGAAGAAATTCTTAAAACCTTTATTGAGCCTATACTATTGCCAGCCCAGGCAGATGACTATATTACCAGCATGTTATACTATACTTTAAATCAAACACAGAAGGGCAATGTTGGCGAAATTATAGAATTATTTCATAAGCATGCCTCTAAAGAGTTGGAGGGAAAAATGACAAGTTTAGCGCAGCAATTAGTTGATAAGGGTAGGCAGCAAGGCATTCAGGAAGGCTTGCAGCAGGGCAAGGCTAAGATTATTAGAGAGCTTGTCATGAAGCTGGGTGATAAACATAAAGTATCAGCTATCTTACAAATGAGTATTGAAGAGCTTGATCAATGCTTGCTAGAAGCCGAAAAAACTTTACATCATTGAGTTGAAACCATCTATCATTTTGAATAGGGTAATAAATATTTAGTATCTCGTGATGCTAAAGCTGTATGTGGTAATATTAAGTTAACAAAATTTTAAAGGATAGGGAATGAAAAAGATTTTCGTCATTATGAGTTTGTTTTTTTTAACAAACTTAATTAGCGCTTGCGCCAAGCAGCCGTTTTCTTCACTTGATTGTTGTTCCCCACAGGATACCCCTAGCGTTACTCAAGAGCAGCTTAATGACTTTGCTGCACAAGGGGTGACTGTAATGCCTAAAGGCGATACATTAAGGATCATCTTACCAACAGATAAATTTTTTAAGACCAATTTAGTCACGTTAAAAGATAACAAAAAAGTGGTGCTGGCTAATATCGCTCAACTCTTGAAAGGCTATGGTAATGCCAGTGTAAAAGTCATGGGTTACACAGACACTATTGGTAATCAAGAAGACAATAAAAATCTCAGCTTTGGGCGTGCTCAAGCTGTATTGGCTTATTTATGGTCACAAGGTCTTGATGCAGAGCATTTATATTCTGTTGGTCTTGGTGGCAAGCAATTAGTTGCGGATCCAAATGATGTGCTTGCTAATGCAGCAAATCGACGTATTGAAATTTTAGTTCATGCTCATTGTACTCAGTGCTATTAGGCAAAATTTCTAAGTAAAAAATGCTAAGCGTTATGAACTTGAGGAAAAAGTCATTCTATGGAATTAGAGGTTTATCAAGTCGGCGGTTCGGTGCGAGACACTCTATTGGGGCTACCAGTTGTCGATAAAGATTATGTGGTTGTTGGTGCTACTCCACAAGATATGCTTGCGCGTGGTTTCCGTCCTGTTGGAAAAGATTTTCCTGTTTTCTTACATCCTCGTACTAAAGAAGAATATGCTTTGGCACGGAAGGAGCGTAAAGTTGCCCTAGGTTATCATGGCTTTACTTTTGATACATCAAAAGAAGTGTCTCTTGAAGAAGATCTTGCGAGGCGAGATTTAACCATTAATGCCATGGCGCTAACGTCAGATGGGACATTAATTGACCCTTATGGCGGTTTGGCAGACCTTGAAAATCGTGTTTTGCGCCATGTTTCGCCTGCGTTTGTGGAAGATCCTATCCGTGTTCTTCGATTGGCACGTTTTGCTGCGCGCTTTAGGAAGTTGGGGTTTACGATTGCCCCAGAGACATTGGCTTTAGCTGAAGCATTGCGCCGTGCGGGTGAGCTCGATGCGCTCGTCCCTGAAAGAGTTTGGCAAGAAACTTGGAAAGCCTTGAGTGAAAATGATCCGGTCGAATACTTTAAAGTGCTACGTAAATGCGGTGCGCTTCCGGTTTTATTTCCAGAATTAGAAGCATTATTTGGCATTCCTACCTTGGTTCAAGATAAGCATTTTATGGATAGCGGAACGCATGCCTTATTAGCATTGAGCAATGCTGCAAGCTTAAGCCCTCTACCTGAAGTACGTTTTGCCGCTTTAACGCATGCATTGGGAAAAGCGCTGAAGCTTCCAATCGCTTGGCCAGAGCACACGGGCTATGAAGAACATACGGAAGAACCACTTAATGCATTAGCTGAGCGCTATAAAATCCCACGGCATGTGAAAGAGTTGGCTTTAGTTGTGGCGCACTACCATCCTCAATGGAATACAGCAGTGACCCCAGAAACTATTTTAGATTTTCTTGATACGTGTGATGCGCTACGACGCCCTGAGCGTTTTGAAAATATCTTGCTTGCTTGTGAAGCATGTTTTATTACGCACCAGTATCCAGATCACTCCGAATTTCTATTAAAAACATTATCTGACCTTCGGGAAAAATTAAAAGAAACAAAACCAGCTTTGGCGAATGCAGGAAAAGCATTAAAAAATATTTATCGCCAAATGAAGCTGGATTGTTTGAAAAAAATACTACTACCCACAAATTAAAATTTTTATGCAAGTTAAATCCGCACGAGCACAATTACATCATGAGCTTTCACGCTTTATTATAATTGGTATTATTGCCACGCTTTTTGATTTTTCCTTATATTCTATCGGCCACCGATGGCTAAACCTGCCATATGCAATGGCAAAAACTTTTTCCTTTATTTGTGGTAGTTGCTTAGCATATTTTTTGAATAAGCATTTTACTTTCAAGCAAGAAAAACACCAGGCTGGTCAAATGCTTCGCTTTGTCATACTGTATGTTTTAACCATGTTAGTAAACGTTGCCGTAAATAGCAGCAGCATTGCACTCTTAACACAAAAGATTTCTATTGCGTGGTTAACAAAATCAGAAATATTGATTTTTTCATTTGTCATTGCAACAGGGACTAGTACAGTGCTCAACTTTATTGGTCAAAAATTTTGGGTGTTTAAGTCGGCAAAACAAATACCAGAGTTTGTCTAAGCTTTTTAGAACAGCCCGCGCCATTTGGAAAAATAAATTAATCCTGATTTTATTAAATGTAACTTCATTTTTAAAGATTTATGGCCTTCACGTGCCCAGACATGAGTTACTTTAAAAGAGGGTAAGTATTTTACTTTGGCATGCTGACGAACGCGTCGCCCGATATCTGAATCTTCATAATATAAAAAATAATCCGGATCAAAACCCGAGATTTTTTTTAAGAGAGATGTCCTGAAAAAAAGGCAACACCCACTGGGTGATAAGATATCTTGCTCTACATCCCAATCAATATGTCGCAGCTCAAAAGCATCCATGCGTTTTTGGAATATTTTCTTTATGAAAGAAGGGGCCATGCCACGTAAAAATAAATCCCATAAAGTGGGGTCGAGGCGGTGAACATAATGTCGCTGGCCATCTTCACCAAATACCGCCGGGCAAAGTAAGCCAACATTTGGGTGCGTTTCCAGGTATTGAACAGCTTCTAGCAGTGCTTGTTGGTCAAGATAAGCATCGGGATTTAAAATAAGATGATATTTTGCTTGTGTTTGGTTAATTGCTTGATTATTCGCAATGCCATAGCCAAGATTTTTAGTATTCTGAATAATGCTGGGGTGTAACAAAGAGAATTTTTCTGCTAGCGCTTGTAGTGAAGCCGCGTTTTCTTGGCTGCTGTTATTATCAACCAAAAATAGCTGAACATTGTTATTGAGCACTTTTGCCGCAGCGCTAAGATGCTCCAAAGTTTTCTCTAATACGGCGAGTTCTAAGCGATAGACAACAATGCTGATGGATAATAAATAATTTTTCATTATAGCCACTATTTTAAATGCATGATCGTTTTTTCTGCTGCTTTGCCATCACCATATGGGTTATGCGCATGGCTCATCGCTTGATACATTGCTTGATCTTCTAGCAGACGTGAAGCTTCAAGCACAATCTTTTCTTGATCTGTCCCCACCAGTCGAGCGGTCCCTGCTGCAACGCCCTCTGGACGCTCAGTTGTGTCTCGCATAACTAAAACAGGCTTGCCTAAAGATGGAGCTTCTTCTTGTACACCGCCAGAATCTGTCAAAATAAAATGACAGCGGTTAATCAAATAAACAAATGGTAAGTAATCCAATGGGGCAATTAAATGCACATTTGAAACGCCAGTCAGAATTTCTTTAACAGGTACTTGTACATTTGGATTTAAATGCACTGGGTAAATAATTTCAATGTTATCTTGATATTTTTCTGCTAGATGTCGTAGCGCTCGGCAAATATGCTGGAAGCCTTCGCCAAAATTCTCACGCCGATGTCCGGTGACAAGGATAAGTTTTTTCTTGGTGTTTAAAAATGCAAATTGATTATTGAACTGATCTTGCAAGGATTTAGAGTTGTTGATTTTTTCAACGGTTAATAATAGCGCATCAATAACAGTGTTACCGGTGATAAAAATATTTTTTTCAGCAATACCTTCATGACGTAAATTTTTTGCGGCTTCCTCTGTTGGGGGGAAGTGCAAATCAGCAATAACGCTAGTCAGCTTGCGGTTCATTTCTTCAGGCCAGGGTGAATAAATATTGCCAGTGCGTAAGCCAGCTTCTAAATGACCAACAGGAATTTTGTGATAAAACGCTGCTAACGAAGTAGCAAAAGTAGTTGTCGTATCACCTTGCACAAGAATGCGGTCAGGCTGGCAGTCTGCAAAAATGCCTGGCATTTGAAGGATGATTTCAGAGGTAATATCCGCAAGGCTTTGATTAGGCCGCATGATATTAAGATCATAGTCTGGTTTGATTTCAAATAAGTTTAATACTTGGTCAAGCATAGAACGATGCTGAGCTGTGACACAAACTTTAACAGTAAAAGCCGGATCTTTTTGCAAAGCTAAAACAATAGGGGCCATTTTAATGGCTTCAGGGCGTGTTCCAAAGACACAAAGAATTTTTTTCGTCATCTTTTACCTTCTAAAAAATTTGCTTTAATAAAAGTGTTTATTAACAGTTTTTACGCTGTTATGCTAAATTTTCAATTGTTGTTACAAAATTTTCTAAGCGTGCATCCCAGCTATTCTCTTTTCTAAAAATTACCACAGAATCTAACAAGGGTTGATAGTTCATGGCACTTGATAGCGTTTCTTCAATATTCGATTGATTCACAACAAATACACCAGGTATTTTACTGCGATAATGCATTTCGCCAAAATCCGTGGAAAGAATGGGTAAGCCCATTGCAGCATATTCATAGTATTTAATTGGGTCAACGCCAATTGTTAGTGCATTTAACTTGAAAGGAATCAGGCCTGCCGAGAAGTCGCATAAATATTTGCCGATCTCTTGATGTGGGCAAGGCGGTAATATTTCAATATTCTTTGGTAAGTTTTCTGTGGTTTTGGTAAAACAAGGGCCAATTAAACGAAAAGTAAATTGGGGGAATTTGTTCGCCATCTGGCAAACTAAATCCCAGTCAAACCAAGCACCGAGAGTGCCAATATAACCAAACACTGTTGGCTTGTTAGGCTGCATTAAAGGTGGTGGCAACACTGAAAATTCAGCGGCGTTAAAAATTTTTGCAAGATTTTTATTTGCCTTAGAAAACTTATTCGCTAAAAAAGTTGAAGAGACAATAAGTTGTGAAACTTTTTTGGCAATTTTGCTTTCAACTTGTTGAATATGCCAGCGCGAAATTCCTCGATGAAATTCTGGAAAGTCATCCATGGCATCATAAAAAGAAATGCCTTGGTGTTGCTGTAAAAGATGCAGCGCAAGTTTACAAGGCTTGCCAATACCAAGAATTGCGCCTTCTTGTAACCAAGTATTTAATTTTTTTAGTGGTCCACGTAATAAAATTTGATTTAAAATATTTATACCCGGCAAAGGCTCAATAGGTAATGCGGGTAATTTTATTAAGCTAACATTTTCTGCGACTGGCGTTCCTTGCTGATGAATTTTTCCTGAGCGAAAAAAATCTTCAAGTCGTGGTAAGCGCACAGGGTAAGGTTCAACCCATAATACTTCATAGCCTTGCTGTAAAAATTTCTCAATAACAAAGTGTGGCCTTTGCTTGTAGGAAGACCAGAATACAGGTGAGAAGTAAAGTAATTTTTTCATACTAGTTTTGAGACTTTTCTAAAACCCATAAGTAATAATGGGATGGATCAAAGGTATAAGTTTTTACGTGCCGATAGCCTGCTTGAATAGCTGCTTGGTATAAAGCTAGCCTAGCAGGACTTTCTTGCGACATTTCTTTTTCTTTGAGTGTCACTAAGATGATGTATTGTGGTGCTTGCTTAACCACATATTGTGCAACTTCTGCTGTGGTCATGCGGGTGGTTGCTATAGTGCGCTCATTTAAACCAACAACATCAATGTCGTTCCAGCCGCTATAAAAAGGTATGGCGCCACTATCACCTGTTGCAATTGCTTTGCCTTGATGTGGCATTTGAGCTAATAATTTCCCAAGCTGGATATGCGCATTGCTTAAGCCATTGGCATACATGGCTGTGCCATGAATATAATTTTGAAACCGATGTTCTGCTCTAATTTGATGTGCTTGTAGTAAAAGGCAAAGAAATAAAAAACCACAAAAAATTATTTTAGCTTTTTGTTGCCATAGCTGAAAAGTTAGCGGTAAAACTAGCAATATAGCCCAAATAGGGTAAATATAACGATCATTAAAATTCATGATAGGTTTAGTCTTGGCGACCATCATGAAAATAACTGCAGCTAACAAGAAAAGTGTCAAGGCAACAATCTTTTTTTGCCTCAAGGTAAGAATAAACGCAATGGCTGAGGCAAGAATAAGATAATGATGATCCTGAACAAAATCTACAATTGAGGGAAAGCCGGGTAGTAAAGATTTATTTTTATAAACATCGTTTTGCAACATTTTGACATAAAATGAGAGAGGAAATAGTTGGTGAAAGTAAAAATAATGCCAAGCTTGATAGGCTAATACCGGCAGTAGATAAGCTAAGCAAAGTGTAGTAATAATAAGCTTATATTGTTGTCTTTTTTCCCATAGTAAGGCAAGAAAAATAATTGCCGTAAAAATATAGCCTTCAGGCCTAAGTAGGCTTAAGCATAATGCGATTAGTCCAAAGAGAAATAGTTTTTTCCAATTGAGAATGTTTTCTTTGCGTATAAGGTAGATGAAGTTCGTCAGGAGTAAAAAAAAGCAAAGTAAAAATAAATTTGTTTCAAGGCCAGAAATTGAATGAACGGCAGTGTCAACCTCGGCGAAAAAAAATGAGAAAAATAAGGCAGTGCAGATAGTATAAAAAGCATTACGCTGGATTATAACAGTAGTGCCGCCTATCACTAGCATTAACACAGCAGCAGTTATGCCTAAGACTTTGGTGTAGATAATTGGTGATAGGTTGAGGTGGAAGCCAAGCGCCATTAATAGCATGTGTAAAAAGCTGGTATAGCCTTCAATTGGAGCTTGACCAACATTCCAACTGATGATGCCTGTTGTAGCAAAGTTTTGCGCATAACGAAAAGTAATATAACTATCATCAACAGTATAAGGCCATAATTTACTTACAGCCCATAGATAAACCAAAAGGCTCGGTAAGCAAATTAAGAAAAATCCAGTGAAGTTTAATAAGGCGCGTTTTAAACTTTGATTCATGGTTTGCTCGGATTATTTAGTAGTATTTGTTTCAAAAAACGTTTTAATGAAAACCCCCGACGTGCTTTATGGGGTACCCAGGGTCCCCATTTTTTTTCAAAAATTGCTTTATTCTTTTCAAACAAGGCTTTTTTGCGCTCTGCGCCTATTTTGTCAAAGCTAGCGGATAAATGATGGTGAACAAACACATCTTCAGCGCAAGCCACTTCAAAGCCGGTATTTTTAATCCGCATGGAATAATCATCGTCTTCAAAAAACCCGAGACCAAATGCTTCGTCTAAGAGACCAACTTTTTCAAAAGCTTTACGGGAAATTATAGCGCAAAACAAAGCTGCAACTTGTAGTTTGAGTGTGTCGCCCATGTGATTATAAATATAGGTACGGCTTTTCTCAATCATGTCATCCATGGTCTGGTAGGTTAAGAAAATATTTGCTTCATTGCCAATATTGTTAGTTACTGGGCCAAGCATGCCTAAAGATGGATTTTTAATAAAATGAGAGACTAATGTTCTAAGCCAGCCTGGAGAGACGAAAGTATCGTTATTAAGAATGACTAAGTATTCGCCTTTGGCGGCTTTTAATCCATCGTTATTGCCGCCAGCAAAGCCTTTATTTATGGTATTAAGAATTAAATGATAGTTAGGTCTTGAAGCACAATATTCTTTTAAGTAGTCTGGTGTGTCATCTGTCGACGCGTTATCAACAAGAATAACCTCATAGTTGGAATAATCAGTGTTTTGCTCAATGCTTTGTAAGCAAGCTTTGGTAAAGCTTAAATTGTTATAAGTTAAAATAATAATACTTACGAGAGGAGCTGGAATGTTTTCTAAAGCAGTTTCAAATTGCTTAACGCGGTTTTGCCAAGTTTGTTGTTGGGCATAAGACTTTCTTGCCTCGCAAAGTTTTAGGTTATGAGCTTCTGTAAGTGCTAAATTAATGCTTGCAATAAAACTTGAAGCATCAGTAGCTAGGTGAACTAAATTGTCGAAATCTTTTAATTCAGGTAAATCAATAGAAACTACGGGTTTGCCAGCGGCTAAATATTCATAAGCTTTAACAGGGTTAGTAGCAAGCGTCAAAGGTACAACTTTAAAAGGAATGATGGCAACTGTAAAAGCATAAAGATAATAAGGGATTTGCTGATAACTTACTTCGCCCGTAAATTTAACATTTGCAAGATCTTTTAATTGATTTTTGACATTGGCAGTATCATTACCAATTAATAGAATTAATTTATCTGGAAATGCTTTAGCGACTTCTCTTACTAAGTTAACATCAAACCATTCTGCAATGGCGCCAAAATAACCAAGAATATCTCTACCAAGTTCGTCTTGATAAATTTCTTGAGGTGTAGTTGCAAAGTGTTTATATTCACAGGCATTGCGGATAAGAGCATTTTTGGTGGTTAATTTTTGATTGATGTCATAGAGTTTGGCTGAAGTTGATACCACAAGATCTGCGCGATGAATCATTTCATCTTCTAGCTTAGAGAAAGGATACACCTGATCTGAAAAACCTTCGTGGTAATCCATGCAGTCATAAATAATTTTTGTATTAGGAATCAGATTAGCAAGGGGATACCAAAAGGGATGGTCAATAACAATATTTACTTCTTCTTTAAAGTTTATGTGCCCTAAAAATTTAGCAAGTGCTGTACGCAATTCGAGTAAGGTTTTTTTACTGGGTGGTGCCTTATAAATACTAATTTTATTTGGAATGCTTAGTTTTAACTGGTATAAAACATGATTATTAGAAAGTTTTTCCAGGTTAAAATTGGGTTTTAGCGAAAAACCTATTTCGCTGGATACATAAAAAGTGTTATAGCCTTGGGCGGCAAAATTAGCAGCTAGCTGTTGGGGACGCTGGTAGCGGAAATGCCAGTCTATGACGCCAAAAACAATTATATTTTTTTGTTTGCCATCTGTTGATTGGAGGTTAATAGCCTCGTGCATGTTTTGAGTTTTTGACGGCGCAGTAACGCCTTCTAACGCATAAATCATTTTGGTTTTAAATGATTGTGGCAGCATGCGAAGCGTTTTTTTGATGGCTTTTTTTACTAAGGGTTTTAACTGGCTTGTTATATTGGATGCGGACATTTATTACTTCCTGAATTTTTTTACACAACTTTTTATCAGTTGACGAAAGATATAAGGAATTGCTTCTCGCAAAGAAATATCTTTTCCTACGGCTAATTTTTTGCGGGCTTCTTGTAGGCAGGCTTCTAAGTTTTTTATTTCCGCTGCTTTTTGAGAAAAAAATATTTTGATATTATTTTTGGCAAATATATATTCTGGGTTAATGCTATTTGAAAAATTCATAATGCAATTGATGATTTCTTCGAGCCCTTTTTCTGGTTTGACTGGATAGAGATTATCCATTGAGGCTTTAATAGCTTCTCGATATTTGGGGTTCTCATGAAGCGCTTCTATAAGTGTTTTTAATGATAAATTATCTTTTTGGTGTACCAGCACAATGCCTTCTTGTGCTAGTCGCCATTCGAGCGAGTTTTCTGTTTCAGGCTTTGCCAATAAAAGAACAGGGACCTGGGCATAAAGCGCATCAAAAATAGCACCAGAAGTATCTGATAAAACCACATCCGCATTATTTAATAATTCTAAAAGGTTTTTCTTGTGATCAAACACATTGTTGAAGTTATCTTTAACAAGTTTGACTCTTTCTGGTTCTAGAAAACTTGTTCCATGGTGTAATTTAACAGTAATTTCAAACTTATCGGACGGCAAAGCGCTTAATTCTGGAAGGCAATGCTCGATTGAAGCATGCGAGCCATAAGTGGGCAGATAAAGAACACGAATTTTTTCAGAAGATTTTGTTTCTTTTTTATAACCACAAAACTTAAGTGGACCAATAAGTTTCGTTTTTGCAAAGGTTTCAAAAAAAGCTTGATCGTAAGTGCTTGCGCAAAAGATAAGATCAAATAAAACTGCTCCACCACCAAAGGTAAATTCTGGTTTAGCAAAACCATATAAATATTTAAAATTAAATTCCGCTTTAACATCAACAAGATAAGGCAGATAAGGATAAAAAGCAATTTTATATTTCTTTTTGGCTGCTTCAGTCTGGCTGATGATCGGTAAATTTTTATTCTTCAGTGTATTAATAGTATCTTGGAACATTTCCTGCCAACGCTCTTCCATCGCTTTATCTTCAGAGACTATGTTATCTGGCACGCAAATATCAAAAGAAATATTTAACTCAATTAAGCGCCGGATAAGAGGCGCTAATGTGTCATGTAAGATAAGGTTGTGTAGGCAAATTGCAACTTGTTTTTCTATTAGCATACTCACGCTTCATGTACCTTGTAAGTGATTTCATTTTCTACGCTAACAACGCCAGGAACATAATTATTGATTAAATCGGGCACAGAAAATACGCGGGCAATTTTGACCACATCAAAAAAAAGTGGTTGGTGTGCCGCGGGTTTCAAGCCAATGGAAATAGTGTATTCACCTGGCGCGAGAATATTTAAAAAATTAAATTCAAATTCTAAGACTTCGCCTGCTTTCATCGCGGGTAAAGTTTGACCTTTGTTGAAGATATTGCAGCCAATAATATCTACACCATGTTTGTTGCGAATGTTATAGCCAATTAGCCCACCCTCAGGGATGTCATGGTAAAAGGCTGCCGTGAGCACGAGTTTAATTTTTTCACCTAGCTTGATACTGTTTTTTAATTCGCCATTGCCATAAAGCTCAAGGTTAATAAAACGAGCTTCTCCTGTTCCAGAGCGAAATAATGCGGCTTGTTTTTGGAAGGCAGCATTTTCTTTGATTACTTCATGTTTAACTCTTTGGGCTTTGACTCTTTCTGCAATAATTTCATCACTGATGATTGCAGCATGAGAGAACTGCTGGTGCGCTTTAGTCTCATAATATTCGGTAACTGATTTTACATCACCATCCATAACGACTTTGCCATGCTCCAGTAAAATAGCGCGTTGACAAAATTGCTTAATAGAAGCTAATGAATGCGAGACAAATAAAATAGAGGCTTTTCCCCTAAGGCTCTTCATTTTTTCCATGCACTTTGCTTGGAAGAACATATCGCCAACTGCTAAGGCTTCATCAACAATTAAAATTTCTGGATCAATATGAACAGCGACGGAAAAGGCAAGGCGGACATACATTCCGCTGGAATAGGTTTTCACTGGTTGCTTAATAAAATCACCAATATCAGCAAAATCGATAATGGTTTGATACTTGCTCTGAATTTCTTTTTGACTAAGGCCAAGGATCGAGGCATAAAGGAAAACATTTTCTTCGCCAGTAAATTCAGGATTAAACCCAGTGCCGAGTTCTAAGAGAGCCGCAATTCGGCCGCTTTTGCTAATACTGCCGCTGGTCGGTGTTAATATTCCGCAAATTAATTGTAAAAGCGTAGACTTGCCGGCGCCATTTTGGCCTAGAATTCCGACAACTTCGCCGCGCTTAATGTTAAAAGAAACGTCCTTTAATGCCCAGAATTCTTTATAATACCGACGGCCAAAGCAGTCCCCAACTATTTGTTTTAGACGGTCGAGAGGCTTGTCATAAATATGAAAACATTTGCTTACATTATTGACACTGATAACTTCTTCTTGATTAGATGACATCGGCAAAAACTCGTCTCATTTTTTCAAATAATAAGTAGCTGCAGATAAGAACGGCAACGCTAATGATAGTGTTGATTATCCACAATTTCCAATCAGGCATGACGCCAAGTACGAGAACTTGGCGCGCCTCTTCTACAATAAGTGTTAAAGGGTTTAAGTAAACTAGGTGTTGCAGAGCGGCGGGGAGCATGCTGACGGGATAAAAAATCGGGGCAAAAAACATTAGGATGGTTAATATTACATTGATAATGTAATTGATATCACGTAACAACAAACCCGCACCCGCTAATAGGCAAGAAATGCCTAGCGTCAAACAAAAAAATGGTAAGATGATAAGTGGAATGAAAATAATAGTCCAGCAAAGGTAATGATTTAAAAAAAGGAAAAAAACAGCAAATATAAATAAGCTAATAAAAAAATGGAAAAGCGCATTAAATGTGGTTGCGATAGAAAAAATTTCTAAAGGGAAAACCATTTTTTTTACAAAATTGCGGTTGTTTAAAATGAGCATTGGAGAGCGAGAAATAACTTCAGAAAAAAAGTTATAAACCATCATGCCGGCAAACAAGTTTATCGCAAATTTACCATGCCCTACATCGCCGCCAACACCCCAGCGAGCTTTAAATACCACGCTAAATACAAATGTATACACCAGTAGCATAATGATGGGGATAAGGAATGACCAAAATAGTCCTATAAATGAACCACGGTAACGACCTTGAATTTCTCGAACAGTCATTTGCTTGATAAGCTCAAGGCCTTGGCGTGTGAATAATTGAGATGCGCTCATAAAATAGTTGTTTAATTAAAGGTATTCGCAAAGGTTATATAAGTTATTAACGACCACATCTGGCACTTGAGAAGTTTCTTCAAGTTGTGCACGGCTTGTTTCTCCTGAAAGCACTAACACGGAGAGTGCGCCGATGTTCTTAGCTAATTGCATATCTGTATAAAGTCGATCACCAATCACAACTGCGTCTTTGCCCGATATTTTGTGTTGTTTCAAAGTGGTCTCAACCATTTGTGCATTAGGCTTACCAAAATAACAAATGGGTTCAGCTTGAGTGGTTGCATTAATGAGTTTTAAAAATGCGCCTACATCTGGAATAGGGCCATCAGGTGTTGGACAAACAATGTCGATATGGCTGGCAAGTAAGCCCGCGCCTTTGTTTAAATGCAAAGCCGCAACTCTTAACTTTTCGAAAGTTAAATGCGTATCATAGCAGACGACAACATATTCTGGTTTGTGCGAATTTGCATTAACTTTGGCATTCTTTGCAATTTCTTCTTGAACTTCTTTATTCGCTAGCAAATAAATGTCATGAATTTTATGGCGCTTTAGAAAATTAACAATACTGGCAATAGGATTCAAAATTTGATCTTCACGGACATGAATGCCAAATTTACTCAGTTTCTGTTTATATTTTTTAGGTGTTGTTGAGCTGTTATTTGTAACTAAATAAAATGGGATCTTTTTACGTTTTAGAGTATCAAAAAACTCCACAGCGCCATCAATCAGTTTGTTGCCTAAGTAGATAGTTCCATCTAAATCAATAAAATAAATTTTCTTTTGTGAAAGGTTTGGTAAATACGGATTAAAGCGTTTATCTGCCAAAGCTAGATCATTAAAATCGTCGACTTCAACCCAGGGTTTTTTAGCAATATCAAGAACATTAACTTTGTCAGGATATTTTTGTAATAACTGTTGAATAGCGACCTCTGTCCAGTCTTTGAGACGCTTCTCTTTTTTAATGTAGGTAGTAATCAGCTTAAATAACTGTGTAGATAGGGAGGTGGAAAATTTATAGAAATCAATAGAGTTGCCAAATGCAATTTCTTGAGGAATTTTTTTGCTAATATCAATGCAATGGCCTTTGTTATCAACAACAACTTTCATCGATTCTTCAAAGTAAGAAGAAGAATCCGCAGCAATAAGATTTTGCTTGGGGGAATCAGCAAGGGCTTGAACAATGCCTGGGTCGATTACAACATCAGCATTGCTTAGAATAAATGCTTTGCCATCAATAAATGGTTTGGCTAAATACAATGAGTACATGTTATTCGTCGATTCAAAGTCCGTATTATTAATAATTTTGTAATTCTTAATATTTGAATGGAAACGAATATGCTGAATAATCTCTTCTGATTTATAGCCAACAATGATGATGAGTTCGTCGATGCCAGCTTCTAGGTACGCGTCAATTTGCCAGTCTAAAATGGTTTTCCCATTAATTTTAGTCAAGCATTTTGGCTTTGTATAAGTGATAGGGATTAACCGTGAGCCTAAACCAGCAGCAAGAATGACGCCAATCATTGTGTTCCTTTGATATGCTATCAATAAATAAGTGTGCATTATACTATATCTAAAGGGAACTCATGAACTTAAAGCCCGTTTTTACTGGTGGCGATAATATGAAACAGGCGATGCTGATCCAACAAAGATAATTGCTTATCTGCAACGCGTGGCACTAGGTTGAGCCACTAGCATAAGTATTGTATGATTTTCATACTTTATTAAAAGACTTACCCCATGAATGATTCTGTTTTAGATTTACCTGCTTTGTTGCAAGAGCATATCGATGTTGCAAATAAAACAAGGGAACTGCTTGATAAATTAAAAAAAATCTGTGAACAGGCAGCTAGTCGTGTGCAACAGGGCGGTAAGGTTTTGTTTTGTGGGAATGGCGGTAGCGCTGCGGATGCTCAGCACTTTGCGGCAGAGTTAATTGGCCGTTTTTACCTTGAGCGCCGTGCCATTCCTGCGATGGCTTTAGCGGTTGATAGTTCGATCTTAACCTGCCTTTCAAATGATTACCATTACGATGTTATTTTTGCCCGTCAGTTAGAAGCCCACTGCCAGGATAAGGATATCGTGGTATTGATTTCTACCTCTGGCCACAGTCCTAATATTTTAAAGGCAGCAGAAGTCGCAAGACAAAAAGGTGCTTATATTGTGGGATTGACAGGTAAAGATGGTGGGGCGCTAAAAGATATGGTGGATGATTGTTTAATTGTGCCATCAAATAATACACCTCGTATTCAAGAAATGCATGGCTTTCTTGGTCATACTTTGTGTGAATGGATTGAAAAGGCTGTAGCACAATGAGTTCCCCCATCATTTTTGCCCATCGTGGTGCAAATCGCTTGGCGCCTGAAAACACGATGGCAGCCTTCCATAAGGCGGTTGAATTAGGGGCAAAGGCGTTAGAATTTGATGTGCAACTTTCCAAAGACTTTGTTCCAGTTGTTATTCATGATGAAACCCTTGAGCGTACTACCAATGGCCATGGTTTAGTTGCAGAACATGACTTTGCTGAGCTAAAAAAGTTAGATGCGGGTTCATGGTTTTCGCCGGAATTTTCTCAAGAAGCTTTGCCTAGTTTGGCTCAAGTGTTAAAAACGTTTATTCCATTAGGTCTTTATTTAAATATTGAGCTAAAACTTAATATGCTTGGGGCAAAACGGTTAGTGAATAATGTGCTAACACTTTTAAAGAGCTTGTCTTGTCCGGCAGAACAAATCCTTTTTTCAAGTTTTGATGTGGAGATAATGCAAGCATTGGCTGATGAGGCAGGCGATTGGCCTCACTCAGTGGCGTTGCTGATAGATAAAATTGCGCCGCCACTTTTTGTGATGTGCCAAAAATTTTCTTGTGTCGGCGTGAATCCCAGTGTAATGCTTTTGCGTGATCAAATGGATAATAATTTTATTGCGCAAGCGCAGCAAAATAATTTGAAGGTTTTTTCTTACACGATAAATGATCCGGATGAGGCGCAGCGGTTAGTGTCGCTAGGTTTGAATGGTTTTTTTACGGATAATCATCTATTATATAATTGGAAATTTGTACAAGGAGAGAGGACGTGACCATTATTACCACGGTAACACAGTTAGTGCAAGGGAATCCAAAAATGCTAGAAACGGTTAGTTATGTTAACCAATTTTTTGCGAGCATAAAAACGTTAATTGCTGTTTTTGGCGCACTGGCTATTTTAGTGGGAGCGCTCCTAGCTGTAGTTCGTTATATACGCTATCGATTTTTTTCTAATGAAAAAATTAGCATTGATGGAATTCGTTTAGATCTTGCTAGTACGATTATTTTGGGGCTGGAATTTTTTGTCGCAAGTGATGTGATTGAGACGACGATTGCGCCAGATTTTTCTTCTTTAGGTGTTTTGGGCTTATTGGTAGTTATTCGAACTTTCTTGAATTATACCTTGCAAAAAGAAGTACAAAAACTATCGGGAGAAAAGGTCGTAGAATAATCTTGATTGCACGATCTTAAATTTGCGCTCCTTTGCCCACCTTGCAGCGCTAGTTATAAATAAAAATCTTCGCCTAAGTATACTTCACGAACCCTTTTATTTTGCAAGATTTCTTTAGGTGTGCCATGACAAAGAATGCGCCCTTCATTTACGATATAGGCTCTTTCACAAATATCTAAAGTCTCGCGTACGTTATGATCTGTAATCAATACGCCAATGTCTCGGTTCTTTAAGTGCAGGATTAAGCGCTTAATGTCAATTACTGAAATAGGGTCAATGCCAGCAAAGGGCTCGTCTAATAAAATAAAAGCAGGGTTAAAAGCGAGTGCTCGTGCAATTTCAACACGGCGCCGTTCCCCGCCGGATAAGCTAATGCCAAGTGTGTCGCGCACATGGGTTAAATGAAATTCTAATAAAAGTTGTTCTAGTGCGTGATATTTGGCGTCTTTATTTAGATCTTGGCGTAATTCTAAGATTGCTAGAATATTATCTGCGACAGAAAGTTTGCGAAAAATAGAGGGCTCTTGAGGTAAATAGCCAATGCCTAAGCGCGCACGTTCGTACATGGGAAGTGCGGTGATATTATGTCCATTACAAAAAACTTCGCCATGATCTGCTTGTATTAATCCGACAATCATATAAAAACTTGTGGTTTTTCCGGCGCCATTGGGGCCTAATAAGCCAACGATTTCGCCAGAAGCAACTTCAAGGGATACGTCTTGAACGACAGCGCGTTTTTGATAGTATTTAGCGAGATTTTTTGCAGTAACTTTTTTCATGAGTGTTTTTCTTGCGGTTGTATAACAATTCTCACGCGGTTACCAGGTAGTTTGGGTGACAATACCGTCTGAGAATCCGTGTCATAATAAATCAAGGACGAGCGATAGCTATCATCACCATGGGTGACAAAGCCATCACCACGTAAAATAATTTGATGTTGTTGTGGTAAATATTCTAAATGTTGTGCTTTTGCAACTAAAGGCACTTCCTTAGGTTTAAGGGTAGTTGTGTATATTGCAGGGCTTCCTTCAGCAATAGCGCTTTGTAATTGCCGCGCATTATTTAACTTTAATGTTAAGGTATTTGATGAAAGTGATGTTGTACCTTGTGTTGCATGAACATTGCCTTGGTATACAGCAATAAGGTTATTTTGATCAAAAGAGGCTTGATTGCTTGTTGCATTTAAAGGTTGATCGCGATCGGTTGGTAAAGCGTAAGTGCACGGCGCCGCCAAGAGAAAGCTAATGACCCATTTCTTCATGACTCACAACCCTTCTCAATAGGTAACCTTGCGGCTAAAGCGCGCGATAAAGTGCTACCATCAACATACTCTAATTCTCCCCCCATGGGGACTCCATAAGCAATACGACTAATTTTAATTGGCAGAGGTTGTAAGAGATTGGTGATGTAATGGGCGGTAGCCTCACCCTCTACAGTTAAATTTGTTGCTAAAATAACTTCTTCTAATTGAGGGTGTTGGCAGCGATCAAGTAATTGGTCTAGGCCTAAGGCTTTGGGGCCAATACCATCTAACGGTGATAAACGCCCTAATAAAAGAAAATATTGTCCACGATACGTGCCAGTTTGCTCAATAGCTAAAACGTCGGCTGGCGTTTCTACAATGCAAAGCGTATGTGAATAGCGTTTGGTGTCTTCACAAATAGAACATAGCGGAGTTTCAGAAAAGTTTCGGCAAACACTACAATGTTGGATTTTTTCTAAAGCTTCAAGTAAGACATTGCCGAGCTTTTGACCTGCATCACGCTGCCGCTCTAATAAATGCAAAGCCATGCGCTGTGCAGATTTTTGACCTACGCCAGGTAAGCAACGTAATGCTTGAATGAGGTCAGATAAGAGTGGAGAAAAGCTCATAGCCTTTGCGCGGTCTAGGTTGGGTTGGTGCAAAACATAAACCCAGTAAGTTTAATACTGGGTTTTGGTGAGGCTAACCTAGCTATTACTAGTAATTAGCCGTTACCTTCAGGTAATTGGAAATCTTTAGGGAGATCTAAGCCGGCGGTTAAACTGGCCATTTTACCGCGTGTGCCTTCATCAACTTTGTGTACAGCGTCATTAATTGCTGCAGCAATTAAATCTTCTAATACTTCTTTGCTTTCCGATAAAAGCCCTGCGTCAATTTTAACGCGTTTGCATTCGTAACGACCGGTAAGAACTACTTCAACTAAGCCAGCACCAGCTAAGCCTTTTACTTCGAGTGCAGCAATTTCACGTTGTACATCTTGCATGCGTTTTTGCATTTCTTGCGCTTGCTTCATCAGATTATTAAAGTCGATGTCCATAGGGATTCCTAAGGTTGAGGTAAAATAATGCTTGATATAATGCCATTAAATTAGCATTTTTTCAATAGATTTTTTGCAATAGCAGCTTTGAGCTTGCGAGTTTGCCAAACAACTCTTAGAATACATATTCATAATAGAATTTATTGTAAGAATAATATGCAAAGAACAATATTTACCTCATCCCCTGCAGATATTACTTCACTTTGTGGCCAGCTTGACTTTGTGGCTCAAAGACTAGACGAAAATTTATCACGATTGAGTCCGTTAGATAATGACCAGGTTCATCAAGCTGTTTTATTAATTGAGCAATCTCTTGTTCAGCTTAATGCGCAACCTATTTTTCTTACTGGGGAAGATCAGAATAAAGCTGTTGCGTTACTACATACTATTTTAAGCCAATTACCTAGATTTTTAAACGAGGAAAGTAGAATTTCCTTGCTGGATAAATGCTTAAAACAAGTTGATAAGCTTATTAAAATAGATAATCTTGAAATGCTGAGGCAAGCGCTAAATTTGCTCAGATTAATTGATGATCTAATTGATTATTCCCCTATGAATAAACCTGAGAGATCTGGCAGGATTGAATTTATGCTGCAGCTTCATTTAAGCTTGGCTATTTGCCATATAAGGGTAATTGATCTTGGGCAAGATGAAGAAACTATTGAGAACTTACGGGATGGTCTTAAAAAAGATGCCTTAGGTTGTTTTGAATATTTTCAAGCCTTTAATCCATATTTAACCAATGAAGAGAAGTTAGTTTTGTATTTGGCGAATATTGAATTACTTGTGGCTTTGGGTGATAAAGAAATGATCGCGCAAGTACAAGCAGAAATACAAGAACTTAATCTTCTAAATACTGATCTAAGCCGATACAAGTATGTAGAAAAAACAGCGACTGATCCGCTGTCTCATGATTATTTAATGCAGAAGGCTTTGAGTCTTGATGAATTTATTAGGCAGGCTGACGCATTATCTATTTCTCCTGTTCAAGCAACGAGTGAGCAGTTTAAGTTATTGCTTGACTGCGCTGCTGCTATTTGCGAGGATTTTGTTGCTGAAGCCAGCGTTTCTTCTCCGCAAATGAGGATGTAACTTCTGGGAGAGCGAGGCTACCAAAGGCAGTGCTAAGCAAGTAGCCTCAGAAAAGCACCGAAATACTTATGACTTGAGCAAACCAAGCGCAAGCGCAAGTTTTGCTAATTCAATTTCATTTTTAACGCCAAGTTTTTTCAAAATATTTTGCCGATGTTTATTAATTGTTTTTGGGCTTAAAAAGAGTTTAGCTGCGATTTGTGCTGTTTTTTCCCCATGACAAATCATGATTAAAATTTCTAATTCACGTTGCGTTAGCACCATTAGCGGTGACTTCTGCGGCTGAGTTAAAAAAGAATTAGAAATGTGTTCGGCAACTTGTAGCGGGATATAAGGCAATTTGCTTTGCACGCTACGCATTGCTTCAACTAATTCTTGTGGTGAACATGTTTTTGTCAGATAGCCTGCCACGCCTAATTTGGTTAACTGGCTCAAGTAGACTTCGTCCATTTGGCTGGTTAGCGCAATGATTTTGACAGGGATGGCTTGTAAGATGCGTTTGGCAACTTGCAAACCACTAATGTCTGGTAATTCAATATCAAGCAAGATGATATCTGGCTTGAGCTTACGAGCCATATCGATCCCGTCTTTACCATTAGCAGCTTCACTGATGATAATAAATTCAGGATATTCTTTTAATATAGCTTTAACGGCAGAGCGAACAAGCGCATGATCTTCAATGATAAGTGTGCGAAAAGTATGCTCTTGGAGAGTTAAGTTATTTTTATTGGATGTCGCCATATTTAAAGTACCGTATAAGTAAAAAATAGAGGTAATCCGTTGATGTTAGCTGCATCCTTGCTGTTGCGCCATTAAGTGTAACATATCGAATGTGAAAAAAACATGTGCAAACTGGGCTTTCTGCAGAATAACATAGCCGAAGTCTATTATTTAATTATTGCTTTTTGCTGTAGAGTATTTTGGGGTAGTGGGGAGATTTGTCTAGCGTTGTTTGATTAAGTTTTTGTTAGTATTCTAAGGTGGTATCAAGGTCTTGTTGCTTTTTTAATAATAATTTGGAGCTAAATCTTATGTTTCATCATTCGCAATCGCCTAGCGTTTTTGATCAATTCATGACAATCCTGCAAAAAGATGATAAGGAAAATCAACCTGAAAAAGATATGCAAACCGCTGCCACTCTAATTGAGTCTGATAAAAGGTGCCTTGCTCAAACTGACTCATTAAATGATTGGCAGTTACTGCATTTTGCTGTTCTTAGCGATCATCCTCTTGCTATCGAGCTTGTTCAATTATTGTGCGAGTCTGGTGCAAATATTAATGCTCAGGCGCGGCAGAAAGATACCCCTCTCCATTTGGCGATTTTAAAAAATAAAGTAGGATGTGTGCGCTATTTGTTAGCTAACGGCGCAGATCCTACTTTGAGAAATGATGAGGGACAAACAGCAAAAGATGTGGCAGAAAAGAAAGGCTTTTGTTTAGAAGAGCTAAAGCATGTAATGAAAATTCCGCCTCGTGGTATGTCGGTAGAAGATTTATGTTCACAATTAGTTTTAATGGAACTTAAGGATGTCAGAGATTTTCTTGAGAGAGAAAAAGACTGCCTAAAATTTTTTGATGAGAAAGGCTGGACATTGTTGCATTATGCAGTTTCGTTTAACTCTGCTATTTATAAATCGCAAGAAGCATTTATTGCGCTTTTATGTGAGTTTGGTGCTAATGTAAATGGTTTGAATTTTCTTGGTGAAAGCCCACTATATTTGGCTACTCGTAGCGGAAATATAAATTATATTAGTCTTCTGCTTCAATATAAATCCAATGTCTTACTGACGGATAGCGCTGGCAGAACAGCACTTTATGCAGCAATTATGACTCAAAATAAAGCGTGTTTTGACCTGCTACTTGATTCGATGCAAGATTATCATCTTCTTACCCATATTGCTGACGCTAATCAGCAAACATTACTACATTTTTCTGTTGAGATGAATAATCTTGATAGCTTAAATACTTTATTAAGCTTGATTTCGAAAAGTGGCAAATATAGCCAAGAGGAGCTTAATAACGCTGTGAATTTTAAAGATCATAATGGGCAAACTGCACTGCATTTTGCGGCAAAGGCAGGACGGCTAGAATGCGTCAAAGCACTTATTGATATAGGCGCTGACATTAACGTTCAAGATAGTTTAGGCAATACCCCTTTGCATTGTGCAGTTTATCATTTTATGAATACCGATGAAGATGATGTCGTTCGATTATTACTTCAGGGAGGCGCAGATCACAATAGAGGTAATAAATCTGGTGAAACTTGGCTTGACCTCATGGTGATGGCTAAAGCTGTTCGAGAATCACCAAGTAAACTGGAAGACGTGCAACAAATGTGGGATAGGATTTTTAGAGCACGTTATAAAAAAGAGGGAGACCCTTGCCCTCACGATGATATGCCGCTTATTGCGACAAACCCTGAGGCCTCTCTAGAGGTTGGCGGCAATCAGGCAGATAACGTGATGGCATTACATTCTGTTAGTGGTCAACAGGTGATCACTAAGTTTTTTGATAATAAACAATCTCCCTGTGAGCCAGTAGATTCGGGTCAGGCTCAAGCTCAAACTAAGACAACGCCAAAAGAGGGTGAGGATGGGTATTCTCCCATTGTACAAGTGTATTCCGTATAACTTAGATATTCATGTTGTTGCTAATATAAACAAGCGGCTCGCCACAAGTGTGAGCTGCTTGCTTGAGATTCTCCTCCTATACAGACCAACTGTTTTTAAAGATTGCATAGCATGATCGTGCTCTTGGGTGGCAAAAGAGCGCGAGCGACATGCCCAGCAACACGCTAGAAAATGCATAGATAGTGCGTTTTGTTCGCCCTGCTGTAGTTTTTTGTCCAGTTTATAAAGAAGCTTAAGCTGTATTGTTTGCTTAAGATTTTGCTAATGTTTTTGTTGTATTATGAATCTCTGCTTCTCACTTTAATAATAATTTGGAGCCAGTTTTATGTTTTCTAGCCTACAATCGCCTAAAGCTTTTCCTCAGTTAATGACGATCATCCAAAAAGATAGTCAAGACACTCAATCTGAAAAAGATATCCAAATTGCGGCTAGCTTAATTGATTCAGATAAAAGTTGCTTAACGCAAATTGATTCAGTAAATGACTGGCAGTTATTACACTTTGCTGTTCTGAGCGACCATCCTCTTGCTATTGAGCTTGTTAAGTTATTATGTGAAGCGGGCGCAAACATTAATGCGCGGGCACGCACGGGAGAAACGCCTCTCCATTTAGCTGTTTTAAAAAACAAAGTTACGTGTGTACGTTATCTGTTAGCGAAAGGAGCGGATTTTTCTCTGCCGGATTGTGATGGGCAAACCGCAAAAAAAATAGCAGAAAAAAATGGTATTTGTAAAGAAGAATTCACACAAGTTCCTGATTTTCATCTGGAGGCGCCGCCTAAATCGAAAGCGCCATTTGGTAGTTTGGCTGTGGCTGGACCTGCGCAAGCTAGCAATATGAATTCTAGCGAGTTACAAGCCTTTTGTTTAAAGCTGATGTCTCTAGATCTTTTACAGGCGAAAGGTTACCTTGAACAAGCGCATTGCCGCTACTATGTGAATTTAACTGATGAAAAAGGTTGGACACTGTTGCATCATGCGGCTTCACTTAACCCTGATATTTATGGATCTAAGCTAGGCTTCCTCAATTTATTATGCATGCTTGGTGCAGAGGTAAACGCATTAACGGCGTTAGGTGAAAGCCCATTGCATTTAGCTGGTCGTAGCGGTAACGCTGAATATATCGAGTTTTTACTGCAACAAAATGCTGACTATCTATTGAAAGATGCCGATGGTAGAACCGCACTCCATTTGGCGATTCTTACTGGGCATGAGCACTGTGCTGGTTTGCTGTTAAATGAAATGCGATGTAACCTTCATCGTGTGATTGATGAAAATAAAAAAACTTTGCTGCATTTTTCTGTTGAAGCAAGTAATCCTTATAGCTTAAAGGCCTTATATTTAGCTTTAACTTTAATTGGTAGCCAAGATGCAATTTATCAAATGGTAAATTTCAAAGATGCTTATGGCAAAACAGCACTGCATTATGCAGCAGAAACAGGCCAAGTGGAATGTATCAAAATCCTACTTGCAATAGGGGCAGATATTAATGCAAAAAGCGATCTGGGTAATACTCCTTTGCATTCTGCAGCATATTGTGGGGCGAGCAAAGAGGGAAAAGAAGCTATTCGATTATTAATTGCGGCAGGTGCAAATAGTATGTTGGAAAATCAATTTGGCCAAACCTGGAAAGAGATGATAACGCCAGAGTTTGCGGACTCTGCTTCTTCCCTAACGGAACGTGATGCCATACTAATGGCGCGTTATAGAAGAGTGGGAGATCCTTGCCCAAACGAAGCTATTATTTTTGATAGCCGTCCTGTATCGGGTGTTGAGGAATCACTTGATATGAAATCAGATACGCCATTGTTATTACAACCTGTTAATAGCCCTTGTGCTGATACCGTTACAAAACATCTTGATGGGTTAGCAAGTGCCGAAAGCGAAAGTAATACGCCTTTGCTGTTGATTCCTGTTGATGGCCAACGGGTTCTTACTCATTTTTTTGGGGGCAAACAATCGCCTTCTGTTGCAGAAGCTGCTGCGAAAGCTGTGGTTGTGTCAGAGGATGCAATACAAGATGAAACAATTATGCAAGCATATCCTGGGTAGTTTGTAGTCTTCCATGCTGCTACTAGCATAGTGGCATGGAATTTATGGTTTTCTAAGCTTGCGTGCAAGTATTAAATATGATGGTCGACAAAGCGTTTTAAGAAAGGAATCGTCAAACGGCGGTGTTCTGCTAAGCTTGTTTGGTCAAGCTTGTCGAGCACGCTTAATACTTTATCTAACTGTCGTGGAATGCGGTTAAGTAAAAACTGTGCGGCTTCTTTGTTAAGCATTAGCCCTCTTTGTTTGGCATAATACTCTAAAGCCCTTTTAAGATCTGCTTCACTGGGTGCTTCAACGTGGAAAATAATGGAAGAGGCAAGGCGCGATTGCAAATCGGCTAAAGCACATTTTAATTTTTTAGGTGGGTGATGTGCACCCCAAAGCATTTTAAAGGGTGTTTGCAAGCCACGATTGAATAAGTGGAACAATTTTTCTTCAAGTTGTTTTTGGCCAGTGATTTGCTCTAAGTGATCGATGGCAATCAGTTGCACGCCTTCTAATGCGCCTGCTAATAGTAAATCTAAGTCGATTTTTTGATTTAAATCGATATATAGCGTATACCAACCTTGCTGTTGCCAATATAAACAGGCGGCTTGCAATAAGTGTGAGCAGCCTGCTTGAGATTTTCCCCACAGATACAGACTAACTGTTTCTAAAGACTGCAAAGCATGAACGAGCTCTTGATTGCGTTCCGTGAAAAAATTCTCAAAATTTTTTTCTTGTGGCAATTTAAATGAAATGGTCTGCTGTTTCATTGATAAAGCGTACTTGATTTATAACGGGTTTGAATATGACGCAAGAATACCATGAGTACAGCTGCCACGGGTAGGGCTAATAAAACCCCGAGGAAGCCAAATAAATGGCCGCCAGCAAGAATCGCAAAAATAACAGCAACAGGATGCAAGCCAATTTTGTCACCAATTAACCAGGGGGTAAGCACCATGCCCTCAATAGCATTACCAATCAAAAAGACAATAAGCACGTACACTAAATGCATGCCATCATGAAACTGCACTAATGCCGCTAACAGAGCGCTAATCAATCCTACAAAAAAGCCTAAATAAGGGACAATACTTAATAAACCTGCAATAAGACCAATAAGTATAGCAACTTGTAAACCTATAATGCTTAATCCTAATGCATAAACGGCGGCAAGCGCCAGCATAACCATTAATTGTCCACGGAAGAATGCGCTTAGAACTTCGTCACATTCTTTGACGAGTTTAAGTGTTTGAGGAGCGCTGTTGCGAGGTAACAATCCTTCAATATGTGATAATAAAGCTGGCCAATCGCGAAGTAAATAAAAAGTGACAACTGGAATTAATAGTAAGTTTATTAGCCATTCAAAGATCGCGCCACTGGATTTGGAAATGGCTTGCCACATGCTATTTAATACGTGGCCTGTTTGCTGCCAGTGGCTGCTAACTAATTGTTGCACGCTGGATGAGTCAATAGACGTGGGAAGATGGAGTACGTTGGCTTGGCGATTAACCCAGGGGATAACCGTATTTTGCAAAGCGCTAATCATGGCAGGTATTTTTTCTATTAAGGTGCTGGCTTGATTTTGTAGTAATGGAATAAGGCCGGTAATGAATAAGCCAATCAAAATTAAAATAAAGGCAAAAACAATAACAGCTGCAAGTGTACGAGAAAGTTTTAAACGTTGTAGCTTAATAACTAAAGGATCACCAAGGTAAGCTAGAAACGCGCCTGCAAGGAAGGGTAATAAAATGGGTTTAAGTAGGTAAAGTAAACCAACAGTGATAAATGCAATAACCGAAAAAATAATAGGTTTTTTCATCATGATTTGTTTGCTCATATACTGCTTAAATTCAATGTTAATGTTAAGCTTGTTTATTAAAAACTACTTTGCCGGTCATTTCTGCTGGAATGGGTAATTGCATTAATGATAGCAAGCTTGGTGCAATATCGGCTAGCGTCCCTGTTGCGTGCAATACGTCTGCAGGCTTACCAACATAAAGCAATGGTACCCAGGATGTGGTATGTGCTGTATGAGGTTGGTGCACAGTTTCATCATACATGCAGTCAGCATTACCATGATCGGCAGTAATGAGCATTTCGCCTTTTACTTGGTCTAAAGCGCTTTTGATTTGTGCTAAGCAAGTATCAATCGACTCTAGCGCTTTAACGGTGGCATCAAAGTTTCCTGTGTGCCCTACCATATCAGGATTGGCAAAATTACATACGATCAAGTCGAATTTGCTACTTAAAATGGCGGCAACAAGCTTTTCTGTTAGCGCAGGAGCGCTCATCTCTGGTTGTAGGTCATAAGTGGCAACCTTAGGTGAGGGGATTAATATGCGTTCCTCTCCTTCAAAGACAGTTTCTTTGCCGCCATTAAAGAAAAAAGTAACATGCGCGTATTTTTCTGTTTCAGCAATGCGTAGTTGGGTTTTCTTTAAGTGTGCTAAATACTCGCCTAAGCTATTATGCAAGTGTTGCGGTGGAAATACGCTGCGAGAAGGAATGTCTTTGGCATATTCAGTCATAGAGATAAAGGCAGATAGCTTGGGCTGCTTGCTGCGCTGAAAACCAGAAAAGGATTCTGATAAAAATGCACGTGATAACTGTCGTGCTCGATCCGAGCGAAAATTAATAAAAAAGACTACATCGCCATTTTGTATCGGCGGCGCATGGTTGATCCATGTTGGTTTGACAAATTCATCGGTTTCATTGCGGCCATATGCCATACCAAGGGCTTGTAAAAGGTCATTGGCATGAAATTCTGTTTGACCGGTCGTCAAAGCATCATAGGCTTGTTGTGTGCGTTCCCAGCGTTGATCTCTATCCATTGCATAATAACGCCCCATGATACTAGCAATTTTAACTTGCGGATAAGTTTCACAAATAGATAAGAGTTTTTCGCAAGAACTTTTGGCGATTTGAGGGGCAACGTCACGACCATCTAAAAAAAGATGTAAATAAATATTAGGGCAATTTGCTTTAGCAAAAATCCGAATCACTTCGAAGAAATGCTCCTCATGGCTATGAACGCCACCAGGGGAAAGTAGCCCCATTAAGTGTACAGGATGCTGTTTACTCAAGTCGATTGTTTCTTGGATAACAGGATTATGGCTAAGTTCACCATTAGCAATTGCTTGATCGATGCGCGTTAGATCTTGGAAAACAGTACGTCCTGCGCTGATGGTCATATGACCAACTTCAGAATTGCCAATTTGGCCATCAGGCAACCCAACTGATAAGCCAGATGCATCAAGCAAAGCGTGTGGGTAAGTATTCCAAAGTTGTGACCAAGTAGGCATTTTGGCAGCCGCAATGGCATTGTAAGTTTTATCTTCACGTACGCCAAAGCCATCAAGAATTAATAGTAAAAAAGTTTTTCGCAAAGTTGTCATAGGTTATTCTTTAAGTTTTATGTGCTATAAGCAAGTGCCTTATCGAATAGTATAACAGCACTCGGTATTTTATGAGTGGAGATAACAGGCAAGGCGAAAATCATGCCTAGAAAGTTAATTTTTGTATACTATCTATAAACCTTGCGTAATAATAAAAGAGAAAATTTTATTGAAACGGCGTTACATCGCCTTTGCCAGCTCGGATTACTACGGGTTTATCGCCTGTTAAATCAATCATAGATGTTGGTTCACGGCCACAAAACCCTGCGTCTAGCACGAGGTCAACGCGACGGCCGACTAAATCATAAATAACGGCTGGTTCGATTAAGATGCCGTCATAATCAGGCAAAATTAAAGAGCTTGTCAGTAAAGGCTCGCCATGTGCTTCCAGCAGGGCTTGCGAGATTTTATGCTCAGGAACACGAATACCAATGGTTTTGCGATTAGGATGCTGTAAGCGTTTGGGGACTTCTTTAGTGGCATTTAATAGGAAAGTATAAGGGCCGGGGGTGTGAAGGCGGAGCAATTTGTAAATATGATCTGGTACTTTAGCAAAATGTGAAAGTTCGGAGAGGTCCCGGCACATTAAGGTCATGTGGTGCTTTTCATCTAAGCGACGGATTTGCCGAATACGCTCAACACCATTTTTTGCGCCAATGCGGCAGCCTAGTGCATAGCCAGAGTCAGTAGGGTAAACAATGACGCCACCGTCCATTAAAGCTTCTACAGTTTGGCGTAGCATATGTCTTTGAGGCGTTTCTGGGTGAATCTTAAGTAAGCTGTTTACCATAAATGCATTTTGCTCCACTATTTTAAGGGCAAATGAAAAAAATTAAAGACAGTTGATATCTCCTGAGCTTAAAAAGCGAAGGGCACAGTCTGTATTCAGTATATTATCTGGTTTGCTGTAGTATAATAGAATTTTATTTTATTTCACATATCTAGTCTATGAAATTCTTTGCTGACTTGTTTCCAATTATCTTGTTTTTTATCGTTTATAAATTTGCCGGTATTTATGCAGCAACGGCTGCAGCAATCGTGGCATCAGTCTTACAAGTGGCTTATAGCTATTTCAAGGCAAAAAAAGTGGATAGCATGCAATGGGTTACTTTGGCAATTATCGTTGTTTTAGGTGGCGCAACTTTAGTTTTCCATAATGAGTTGTTTATTAAATGGAAACCCACCGCTATTGAATGGGCTTTTGCAATAGTATTTCTATTAAGCCAGTGGTTTGGTGAAAAGACCTTGACCCAGCGCTTGATGGAAAGCAATCTCCAGTTACCGCCAGAATTATGGATACGGTTAAATTTTAGCTGGGTGGCTTTTTTTGGATTAATGGGGGCGCTAAATATTTACGTCATTTATCACTTTGATACGAATATTTGGGTAAACTTTAAGCTGTTTGGTATGCTGGGGTTTACAGTTGTGTTTGTGCTTTGGCAAGCGTTTTATATTTCAAAATATGTAAAAGAATAAGATATTTTTACAATTTGCTAGACTAGAAAGGACTGATTTTTGAGGGGCCTAGCAAAGTATACGCACTTGGTATGAAAGTGGCGGGTCGCAGAGAATCAGCTTTTTAAAATTCTCTGCTTTGAATAAAGATGAGGTGGCTATGATTTTTGAACTATTGCAAACTCGACTCGCCGTGCTTGAGCCAACTGAGCTTAAATTGCTTGATAATAGCGCTGCCCATGCAGGCCATGCGACAAATATAAGAGGTGGCGCGCATTTAGAATTACATATTGCCAGTGCGCATTTTGAAGGATTAACAACGATTGCTTGTCATCGGCTTGTTTATCAAAATGTGATGGATTTAATTCCTTATCCTATCCATGCGCTGAGCATTAAAATCATTAAAAAATGATAAGAAAGTATTTTAAAATCTTTCTTGCATAACGATTAAATTTTTTTTCAAGGTAAAAAGAAAATATGTGTGGAATTGTTGGAGCAGTAGCAGAGCGGAATGTGGTTCCTGTCTTGATTGAAGGGCTAAAGCGATTGGAGTATCGAGGGTATGATTCTGCTGGTTTAGCGTTGCTAGATGCTAAACATCATATCGAGCGTCGTCGGGTTTTTGGTAAAGTTAATAACCTGGTTAAATTGCTTGAAGAGAAGCCCGTGCATGGCACGACTGGTATCGCTCATACAAGATGGGCGACGCACGGCGCACCAGATGAGTTAAATGCTCACCCTCATGTTTCAAATGATACGCTTGCTTTAGTGCATAATGGCATTATTGAAAATTGTGAGGAAATGCGCGCAAAGCTTATTGCAGAAGGTTATAAGTTTACTTCTAAAACGGATACTGAAGTTTTTGTTCATTATCTTCATCAACAATATGCGCTACTTAAAGATTTTCATCAGGCATTAGAGGTAACTGCTAAGGCGTTACATGGTGCTTATGCAATAGCCATCATTTGTAAAGATCAACCAGATGAGCTTTGGTTAGTACGTAAAGGCTGTCCGTTAGTAATAGGGGTGGGTATTGAAGAGAACTTTATTGCCTCCGATAAGTTAGCCTTGCTACCGGTTACCCAAAAATTTATTTTGCTAGAAGAAGGTGATGTTGCACGAGTTAGAAAAAATCATATTGCTATTTGGGATGCTGAAGGTAAGCCAGTTGAGCGGGCAGTTTCAGAGTCTTCCTTGACGGCAGATCATGTTTCTAAAGGTGAATATCGTCACTTTATGATGAAAGAAATTTTTGAGCAGCCAGAGGTGGCCCAAAATATTTTAATGCGTGTTTTTGATGGCAATCGATTGAGACCAGAACCTTTTGGCGAAGAGGTGCAAAAACTATTCAACAGTGCCAAACAAATTTTAATTATTGCTTGCGGGACCAGTTATCATGCAGGAATGGTAGCAAAATACTGGTTTGAAAGCATTGCCAAAATTCCTTGCCAGGTGGAAATAGCCAGTGAATTCCGTTACCGCTCACCGGTTGCAATGCCTGATACCTTATTTGTTACCGTATCCCAATCAGGTGAAACAGCCGATACGCTTGCCGCATTGCGATTGGCAAAAAAAATGAATTTTTCAGGTTGTTTAGCAATTTGTAATGTGGCAGAAAGTTCTTTATCTCGGGAATCTGATGCAACCATTTTAACTTACGCAGGTCCTGAAATCGGTGTTGCTTCCACAAAAGCTTTTACAGCGCAGCTGATTACTTTTTTATTATGTGTTTTGAGCCTTGCGCGTCTACGCGGCGAAGAAGTTGTTTTATATAAACAAGCGCTCTTAACCTTGCCAGTTTTGCTTACAGAGGTGTTAAATATCGATGAAGCTGTGCGTCAACTGGCGCATCAATTTATTCAAAAAAACCACGCCTTGTTTTTAGGTCGCGGTGTTAATTTCCCTGTGGCATTGGAAGGTGCGTTAAAGTTAAAAGAGCTTTCTTATATCCATGCTGAAGCCTATCCTGCGGGCGAGCTGAAACATGGACCTTTGGCGCTCGTTGATCATGAAATGCCGATTATTTTTATTGCACCTAAAAATAACTTGCACGATAAACTTTATTCCAATGCTCAAGAAGTAAAAAGTCGAGACGGGCAATTATTTATTTTGACAAATGATCCGGCAGCATACGAATCTTTAGGGACAGCTGTCCATATGCCATCAGTACCTGAAATACTTGAGCCAATTGTTTATACGATTCCTTTGCAGCTATTTGCTTATCATGTCGCTGTTTTGAAAGGAACAGATGTGGATCAGCCAAGAAACTTAGCGAAATCTGTTACAGTAGAATAAATGGTTATAGGTTGGGGTTACGCTTGTTAAACTTAAACCCTTGGCAAAAACAACAAGCGTGACTTAGGCGGGTTTAAAAGCATTAATCAAGCCATGAAAATTTTGCTATGACGATTTTTATCGAAGCCTTGCCTGTTACCAAGCTTACTGGCGTCGGTCCAGCATTAGCACAAAAGCTTGCAAAACTTGGCTTATATACCGTTCAAGATGTACTTTTTCATTTACCTTATCGTTACCAAGACCGGACACAGATTACCCCAATTGCTGCTTTGCGGGCGGATGACTATGCTGTTGTAGAAGGTGAGGTGGTTAATGTCGAGGTTATCCAGCGACGGCAAAAAATTTTACAAATCTTGCTAAGCGATGGGACAGGGACGTTACAGATAAAATTTTTTCATTTTACGGCTACGCAAAAAGAACGTTTTTCTCAAGGTGGAGTTTTTCGCTTTTTTGGTCAGGTGAAAGGCTTTGCTTATGCTTTAAGCATGGTTCATCCTGAATCTATTAACCCCAAGGCGTTAAGTCACCAACACATGCAAGAAAGTTTGACGCCAATTTATTCTACTACTGAAGGTGTTAGCCAAAAAATTCTTCTGCAAATTACTGAGCAGGCATTAGCTTTGGTTAAAAAACATCCACAGACATTGGCGGACTTATTACCAGAAGGCTGGATGCAGCAGTATCAGCTGCCAAGCCTGGTTGAAGCCTTAGAGATTGTGCATAGACCTTCGCCTGATGCAGATATTAGCGCTTTGCTATCAGGAACACACCTAGCACAACAGCGTTTAGCGTCAGAAGAATTACTAGCGCATCATGCAAGTTTAAGAAAGCTTCGTGAGCATGCTAAACGTTTTATAGCGCCCAGCTTGTATGATAAAGGTGAATTATCTAAAAAGTTAATGATGTCTTTGCCATACCAGCTAACAGCAGCGCAGCAACGTGTGCTAAGTGAAATCAAACAAGATCTTGCCAGGTCGCATCCCATGCAGCGTTTGGTACAGGGCGATGTGGGTTCAGGAAAAACTATTGTTGCAGCGCTAGCAGCGCTAACAGCAATAGAAAATGGTTACCAAGCTGCTTTTATGGCACCCACAGAATTACTTGCCCAGCAACATTTTTTAAGTTTTACGAATTGGTTATCGCCTTTAGGCGTTGAGGTGATTAGCTTAATGAGTAAAACTTCTGCTGCGCAAAAAAAGAAGCATCTTGAACGTTTGAAACAAAATGATCCATTGGTCGTTGTCGGTACACATGCATTATTTCAAGAAAATGTTGAGTTTGCTAATTTGGCTTTAGCAATCATTGATGAACAGCATCGCTTTGGAGTACACCAGCGCTTAGCTTTGCGTAATAAAGGTTTAACACATCAATTAATTATGACGGCAACACCCATTCCGCGGACGTTAGCCATGACAGCGTATGCGGATTTAGATTACTCAGTTATTGATGAATTACCGCCGGGCCGCAAAGCAATAGAAACGCGTGTATTAAATAATACTAAGCGTGAAGAGTTAATTACAAGGATTGCTCAAGTCTGTGATGAAGGGCATCAAGTTTATTGGGTTTGCCCTTTGATTGAAGAATCCGAAGTGCTGCAATGCCAAGCAGCAGAAATTTGTTATCAGTCCTTAACTGAAAAGCTACCACAACTACATATTGGCTTGGTGCATGGCCGATTAAAAGCAAGTGAAAAAGATAGGGTAATGGATGATTTTAAAGCCCATCGATTAGATATCCTTGTCGCAACAACTGTTATTGAGGTTGGTGTTGATGTGCCAAATGCAAGTTATATGATTATTGAAAATGCAGAAAGATTGGGGCTTGCTCAGTTGCACCAATTGCGTGGTCGTGTGGGTCGAGGTGCAAAACAAAGTTATTGTTTGTTGATGTATCAATCGCCGTTGTCACAGCTTGCAAGGTTACGTTTAGATACGATGCGTGAAACGCAAGATGGTTTTGAGATCGCTAAAAAAGATTTAGAAATTCGTGGGCCTGGTGAAATTTTAGGCACTAAACAAACCGGCTTAATGCAGTTTCGCGTAGCAGACTTAACGCGTGATCAAGCTTGGATTACACGTATTCAAATATTGTCACAAGATTGGTTTCTACTTCATGCTGAACAAGTGCAGGCAATAATCCAACGTTGGATTGGCGAAGGTACTCGATATGGAGAAGTTTGATTTCTCACATATTATGATTTATATTCTTTTAAAACGCTGATGAAGTTTTTAAGGCTTTCAGTAGGTAACTTTATGCTGAAGGTAATTACTCATTATCATTTAAGGAATAATATGAAGTTAACAGATTTACCCTCAGATATTTTGCAGCTCATCCTCTGCCAGTTGCCAGTAAAAGATTTTATTACAATGAGATCAACATGTAAGAGCTTAGCTGCAGAAACAGAGGATCCTCTTACTGAAAGAATCGTCATCACCCAGGAATTAGCTAAAATGGGTTTTGGTCTTGAAGCCTTGGAAGCGTTAAATACTTTATCGTTTAAAAAACTTTATCAAGATAGTTTGCAGCATTATGTTATTTTTCATATATCAAGCAGCGCCACCTTTAATTTAGATAAATTTTTAACCAATGCTTGTGAGCAGAAAAGAGAAGTACTGAGTTTCCAAAAAGCAATAGATTTTTTACGTGAATCTAGAACTCATGCGCCTATTCATGGACGCCAGTACTTAGTATTTAAATTCTGTGGTTTGCCTGCAGATGCCGAAGGGAAAGCGTTAAAAAAGAATGCACACATAGTTAAAGAAAAATTAGTGGAGGTTGCCCAATGTGGGTCAAGCCTTGCGCAAGATTTTCTTGATCTAAAATTTCAATCGGTTTCTGAATTTGCCAGTACTTATCCTGTACAACCAGGTTTTCTCTCGCCATTATTGCAGTCTAGGATAGATTTATCCGGGCGAGCAAGAACAACTTTATTTTTGACCGCTGACTTTTGGAGCCAAAGTGCAGCTGCTCAGCAAAAAACTTCACCAGTTTCAGGAAGGGTTAGCCCTGCAATCCGCGTGACAGCATAAAAGATACGCGAGGCTAGGGTGTCTTTCTGAAGTTTTGTTTGAAGCTAAATTTAAACTTTAGGAACACGCCCTAGACCTGGCGCTCGTGTTTAATCGGTTTATTTTTGGGATTGGCTCTCAACTTTCGTGCTTGTTTAGGATCGATAACTAATGGCCGATAGATTTCTATCCGATCATGATTTTTTACCTGGGTGGTTAGGTCTACTATTCGTCCAAAGATGCCGACTTTATTTTTATGGATAAGGTCAATTTCTGGAAAATATTCTAATATTTTGCTTTGCTGAATCGCTTCTAATACTGAGCTAGGTGAAGGCATAAAAATTTTTAAGACAGTTTGTTTTTCAGCAGTTCCATAAACAATTTCGACGTCTAGCATAAAAATTTAAGCCGTTAACTTTTAGCGAAGCGTTTCTTCGCCTCTTTGGTGAAGGAATTAATCAAGGTGTGTACCATTTCATTAAATACAGGGCCAAAAAGCATCTCTAAGATTATGCTGGAAAATTCAAATTCTAGATCAATACACACCAGGCAGCCATTAGGTTTTTCAACGAATTTCCAATGGCCGGTTAAATGTTTAAATGGCCCGTTAACTAAATCAATATCTATACGTTCATAAGGGGTGAGAGTGTTTTTAGTTGTAAAAGTTTTATGAATGCCTCCTTTAGCAAGGAGTAAGGTTGCTGTTAAACTATTTGAATTTCGTTTGCTAACAACGGCATTTTTGCAGAAGGGTAAAAATTTAGGATAGTCCTCAACATTATTGACTAACTCATACATTTGTTTAGCAGAATAAGGGACAGACTTTTCGCGATAAATATGTGGCATAGAAGTAAATTAATTAGAAAGTGAATTTCGAGGTAACTCTTCCCGAGTCAGGATGCTTGGTAAATCAGCAATGGCTTTATGTAATATTTTTTGAATGTTTCTTGGAAACGTTTCAAGGATAATAGTGATTTCTTTGCTGAATAGCGCTTCAAATTCTTCAGGGTGTGGATAGCTTTGAGAGATATCTTTAGAAAGGTTGAAACATTTTGCAGCAGTCTCTAGAAAATTTTTATAAATATGAACAGGAATAAAATGTTCTCCAGGTGTTTTTTCAGCGTATAGCATTTTAATCATCTGTCTAAAAGCTAGCGCTAATGGTGCTAGGTGTTTTTTAAAGTATTGTGATATTTCTTGAGTATCATTATCGTGAAGTATCAAGTGCTGGAATTCAGGGCGGAAGACTAAGTTAAGTTGCTGGGAAGTGATTCTCATTATTTTCTTAAAATAGGCAAATCTTATTCGAAACACTTCATGCTCAACTGGCGCTTTGAAAGTATTTTGTAGTTCAAGAGGAAATAAGCTTTCATATTGCTGATAGAGATTTATCAGATGATCCGCTGAAGAGGCTCTCCCCATAAAAGCAATAAAAACGGTTGTTAATAGGCTTAAGCATCGCAAGCTGCCGTAATCTCCTAGTGTCTTGAGGTCAGCTAAGCGAGCATCGTCTAAGCTAGTAATTGGTTTCTGTTTGATGTTTTCAACAATTGCCGTGACAACAATATTAGTAAGCCACAGGTTAATGGGAGAATAATTAGTGGGAAACTTGCGTCCTTGAAACGTTTTCTGCAGCATGCTACGGATTTCAGCTTCAAAATGAGAGCAAGGGGACGACGTTGTTTTGGGGTCGGAGAGATAATCTAATAGTTGATAAACAATAGGAAAATGAGCAGCAAGCAACATTAGGCCTAGTTCTAAAGGAAGTTTTCTTTTGAATAGGATATCCCATTGTTTTCTTAACCAAAGGGTTAGTTTTTCAAAAATACTTTTTGGCCCATCTTTTTCAATATTACCAAAAATTTGATTTTCAAGCTTTTTTGTTAATAGGTCTTGAAGTTCTGGGAATTGGGGGAAGTCGTCATTTATGGGGGGGTAATATTTTTGAATCAATAGCTGCAAGGCTTCGGGCATGGGAGCCCAAGTCGTAATGCTAAGCGCAATTGTACGATCTGGACTCCCGTTCTTGGGTATTTGAAGCCAAAAACAAGTTTGCTGCGTGTGAGCGCCCATTTTGCTTTATTCACCCTAAATTTTATATATAGCCTAGATTACAGTATAAAACCTAGGCTGGGGTTAATTCAAGATATTGCCTTCGTGATACGCCATCGATAAACCTTCAGCAACACCTTTATGCAATAATTTGCCTTCATGTAAGTTTAAACCTTGTGCCAAGTGTTTATTTGCACGCATTGCTGCAAATGGCCCATGACCTGCAAGCATAAGCACAAAAGGTAAGGTTGCATTGTTTAAAGCAAAGGTAGAGGTGCGAGGAACAGCGCCAGGCATATTAGTAACACAATAATGAATAACGCCGTGTTCTACATAAGTTGGTTCTGCATGTGTTGTGGGGCGGCTGGTTTCAAAACATCCACCTTGGTCAATTGCAACGTCAACTAATACAGAACCTGGGCGCATTTTTTTCACCATTGCTTCTGTAACAAGTTTAGGTGCTGCTGCACCAGGAATCAACACTGCGCCAACAACTAAGTCAGCATCAGCCACATAACGCTCAATATTGGCATAAGTTGCATATACAGTGTTTAATCGACAGCCAAATTGTAAATCGAGATCTTTTAAGCGACGTAAAGATTTATCTAATACGGTCACTTGAGCTTCCATTCCCATCGCAATACGTACGGCATTCGTCCCAACGACACCACCGCCAATAACAACAACACGTGCGGCTTCTACACCAGGTACCCCGCCTAATAAAACGCCGCGTCCACCTTGAGCTTTTTCTAAGCAATGTGCGCCTGCTTGAATAGACATGCGGCCAGCAACTTCACTCATGGGCGCAAGTAATGGTAAGCCTCCAAATTCATCAGTAACTGTTTCATAGGCAATAGCAGTACAGCCTGATTCTAAGAGTAACTCGGTTTGTTTGCGATCTGCAGCTAAGTGAAGATAAGTGAAAAGTGTCTGGCCAGGGCGCAACATTTTGCATTCATTGTGCTGAGGTTCTTTCACTTTAACGATTAATTCAGCTTGCTGATAGATTTCTTCTGCCGTGCTAAGAATTTTTGCGCCAGCAGCAATATAAGCTTCATCAGAAATGCTCACGCCTTCGCCCGCATTGCTTTGTACATAAACTTCATGTCCGTGCAGGCGTAGCTCTTGTACAGAAGAGGGGACAAGACCAACGCGATATTCATGGATTTTAATTTCTTTAGGGACGCCGATTTTCATAGTGGTTTAAGATAATAGTAAAAAAACAAATTTTAACACAGCTATGGATGGATCGTACAATGTTAAAATATAAAATTTTCTTATTGTGATTCATTCTCAATAGATATTGTTTAACTTAAAGCCCTCGGGTATTAAAAAGATCAGGAGTAGATATGAGCTAATTGCCGCTTGTTGTCTGATACTAGATAATTTAAAATTCATGTTTTAACGTCAATAATAAAAGAGAATGACATGCTACCAAAAAAAGCAGTGCCGCTAGGCAGAACGCCTACTGACGAACTACGTAAAAAGCTGATAAAAAAGACGCTTTCTCCTAAAGAGTGTCAAAGGCTATTAGACGCCGGCGCTAACCCTAATGAAGAAAAAGCTGGTGAGATTCCTATTAGTCTTCTTGCCGTACGCCTAGGAAATTCATTAGTTTTAGATAAAATTTTTACACGACTTGTTGGGGCTTCTCAAGCGTTCATAGAATATCTCGATGGTGTGAAGAATTTTGATGCTAATGCAATTAAACGCTGCGATATATTATTGCAAAATGGTGCAAATATTAATGCGCTATCTAAGCTAGAGCAAATGCTGGTGGATGGTACGGTTGAGCGCAGGCATCTGACTGTGGCGGGGGTATTCAATCAGCAAAAAGAAAGTATTTATATGTCTTCTGGCGTTGCGTCTTTAGAGCTACTGGGGCAAAAACTGTTATATGTTTTAAACCATGGTTGTCAGATGGATCCAGGAGATGCAAGGGAATTTTTACATGGTTTTTGTTACTTTGTTTCGCCTCTAGAAGATAAACATAGTGCTTTAATTAATAAATTACTTCAAGTAGGGGCGTTTCTTTTGACTGATGACCCGGATGTTGCTGTTGTGCAGGAGTCTATTGCGGTTGCTTTGGCACGCACAGTATCTTATGAAAACCTCTTTTTTCTTCTCCAGGCAGCGCGTGCTGCTGGTCAGGATGCTCAAGCGAGTATCTTTGAAAACGCGTTTGTTATTAGGCAAAAACAACGGGAAGAAAGGAGGAAACTTTTTGAAGAAGAACAAAGGTTGTTTGAATTAAAACGTGCCGAAATTTCTTGTCGTGTGGCAGAAGCAAAACGTCAGATGGAAGAAGCTGAGGCAAAAGCTTCTGTGCAAAAGCTTCAACACCAAGCAGAGGCGATGCCTGCCGCGCAGCATGCGACTATGCCTGAAAAACAGGTAGTGTCGCTTAGCAAGTTAAAAAAGAAAATAATAAAACCAAAACAAAAAGAAGTGCTAGAAAGCGTAAAAGAAGCTGATGAGTTACAAGTGATGCGTGAGCAAGAAGAGGCGGCGCGCAGGGCAAAAGAAGAAGAAATGGCGCGTCAAGCTAAGCTTGCTGCGGAGGCGGAAGCAAAACGTCAGCAAGAGCTTGAGGCAAAAGCGCGGCAAGAAGCTAAGGCTGCGCGCAAAAAGCTTAAAAAACAAGTTGCATTAGAAAAACGTCAGGCCGCAAAACAAAAGCGTAAAGCTGATACCACTATTACTACATTGCCACCTGTGCTAGAAGCGCCTGTTCAGCATGTTTCTGATGCATCTGACTTGTCAGGCTCTGTGATGCCAGTGCTTAAACAAGCTGTTCCTGAGCCTGAAATATTGCCGCTTGTTGCTGCAGAAGCGTTTCACAAAAAAAAGCTAGAAACAATCATACAAGACTTTATTGTCTTAATTAAACAGTTAAATATTGATACGAATGTACTATTGCATGCGGAAGCAAATAGAAATTTACTTCTGATGCTTAATAGATTGCCAGAGTTAACGCTAAGCGCAATTTTTGATTGTGTTAATGATCATCATGCTTCTGGCGCAGCGCTAAATTGCTATGGCATTTCAAAGTTAATACAAAAACTGGCAGGCGAGTTAAATTTTTATGAGATAGCAATTGTTTTATTCGAAGCTGCTTTAGCTAAAGGTGAGAGTGTCGTTAACGCCTATGTGAGCTGTGCTATTTTTGAGGCGGCAATCCATTGCAATCGTCAAAGAGAACTTCCCATTATTCTTGCTAAAATTCCTCAAGGGGTTTTGAAAGACGCCATGAGATATTTTTCGCATGTTAAGTTTGCTGACGAAAAATTTTCTCCATTAAAAAAGTTACTTTCCGATAGGATGATGTCACTATCAGTGCCAAGTGTTGCTCAAGCAATGATAGCGGTAAGTGCTTTATATAACAAAGCGCCTGCTACGGAGCAAACAGAAGTAAATCATGTTGGTCTTTGCCTTTAAATAGCTAAAAAATTATAGGCCGCATACTTTGATAAATTATCTCTTCGTAGCTGCAGGCGAAAGCTTGTGATTGTAGTCTCGAACGGAGCGTGGGGGAAGGGCAATTTGCTCAAACTGGAAACAGTTTATCCCCCGGCGGGCCGGAATAACTCTGAGTCTCATACCTCACAAATTTGCGATAACTTATAAGCCGAAAACTTAATATTTCCCTAAGGTTAGTCTGGTAAAATATCTACCATAAATCTAGCCCATGTGACGAGAATAAGAAGAAAAAAGAACAAAAATAACAAATTAGCAACATGGTGCTAGATTTTTGATTTATTTATAAATCATAAGTTGCAATTAAAGGTGCGTGGTCAGAAAATTTTGGCTCGCGAAGCATGTCTAAAGTGCATAGTTTATTTTTTAAATTATGGCTGGTGATTTGGTAATCGATCCGCCAACCAACATCGTTAGCAAATGCTTGGCCTCGTTGTGACCACCAAGAATAAGCAACTTTATTAGGATGTAGTTCGCGATAGACGTCAATAAAATTAAAACGGTCAAACACGGCATTCATCCAAATACGCTCTTCGGGTAAGCAGCCTGAATTTTTTTGATTGCTTTTCCAATTTTTAATATCTAATTCTGAGCGCACAATATTCCAATCGCCACACAAGATATAACGCCTGCCATCTTTTTGCATGCGCGCTAAATCTTCCGCAAATTTTTCCATAAAGCTGAACTTTTTTTCTTGCCGGTGTGGGCCTGCAGAGCCAGAAGGTAAATAAATCGACGCAATCGAAAGGTCTGCAAAATCGGCTTGCAAATAGCGTCCTTCTTCATCGCAAGGTTCCCAGCCTAAACCCGTATGGATTTGATCTGGTTTTTTTAAACTGAAAATAGCTACGCCTGAATAGCCTTTTTTTACTGCACAATAGCTGGCGAGGTGGTAATCTTTTAAAGCTTTTGCTGCTTCAATAAATTGTTCTGTATCACATTTAATTTCTTGCAAGCAGATCACATCAGCTTTTTCGGCTAATAGCCACGGGATTAAACCTTTTTTGATCCCGCTACGTATGCCATTTACGTTAAGTGAAATAACTTTCATAAATTTTCCTAAAATATTATTTGCCGATGCAAAAGCTACTAAAGATTTTGCCAAGCAAATCATCTGAAGTAAATTCACCGGTAATTTCTGATAAATAACGTTGGGCTTGGCGAAGTTCTTCTGCTAGCAGTTCTCCTGCGCGAAATTCTTCCAGTTGAACTTTGGCTAATAAGACAAAGTCATGCGCTTTTTCAATAGCCTCTAGGTGACGGCGCCTTGCTAAAAAGACACCCTCCAAAGATTGCTCCATACCTGCAAGCGCTTTTAAACGTTTTTTCAAATCTTCTAATCCAGCATGTGTTTTGGCAGAAATTTTTAAGCAAGGTAATGATAGCTCTGGCTTTTGGATGTTTTCTATTAGATCAACTTTATTAAAAACTATGATAACAGGCGTTTCTGCCCTAATTAAGCTGGTTAAAGCGTCTAATTGTGATTGTATATTAATGCTTGTTGTTTTTGCGGCATCGATAACTAGTAAAACGCCTTGAGCTTTTTGAATGGCAGCTTTTGCACGCTTAATCCCCTCTTGCTCAACAGGGTCGTGGCTTTCACGAATGCCAGCTGTATCAAGAATATGAATAGGAATGCCATCAAGAATAATTTTTTCCTTTAAAACATCCCGTGTTGTCCCTGGAATATCAGTGACAATGGCAGAATCTTCGCCAGATAGTGCATTCAGTAAACTTGATTTTCCTGCATTTGGTTCGCCAGTGATCACTAAAGTAATACCATCACGCAATACCGCGCCTTGTTTAGATTTTTGCTGAAGAATATTTATTCGTTCAATAATATTATTGAGTTGAGATAAAATATGTCCATCGTTTAAAAAATCAATTTCCTCTTCGGGAAAATCAATAGCGGCTTCAACATACATGCGTAATTGAATTAATGCATTTACAATGTCTTGAATTTCCTTGGAAAAATCCCCTTCGAGTGAACGCATGGCTGCTTTCGCTGCGTCAATGCTTTGGCTGGCAATGAGATCAGCGATAGCTTCTGCTTGAGCAAGATCAATTTTGTCATTTAAAAAAGCACGCTTGGAAAATTCTCCGGGTTCTGCAAGGCGCGCGCCAGCTTGTAGGGTGGCTTTTAATACGCGATCTAAGATAACAGGGCCGCCATGTCCTTGAAGCTCAAGAACATCTTCACCGGTAAAAGAATGAGGTGCTTGGAATAGCAGAGCTACTCCATGGTCTAAAAGTTCACCGTCGATGTTTTTAAATTTTGCAAAAGTAGCTATGCGAGGCTCAGGTGTTTTTCCAAGTAATGCTTCAGCGATTTTACGTGTCTTTGGGCCAGACACCCGAATAATACCAACGCCACCTTGACCTTCCGCTGTGGCTATTGCAGTAATGGTATCTGTATTGCTATTAATCATAAGATTATTTTTTCAAGGTGATATATGTTCAAGTTCATCAAGATTGAAGCAAGATTAAAAGTGTAAAAAAAATTTTCCTGTCTGTTTTAACGTTTGATACTTGGCTTCACTGAGCATACTGCGTTCATATACTTCCGCCATGTCAAAATCTTTTAAGCTTTGAAGCTGCGGATTAAGCTTTTGGCAAATAATACAAAGCGGTAAATCTAATGAAGCAATACTTAAGCAAACATCAAAGCCAGCTTGATTTTTTTCTTCATCATTCGAGATGAATTCCACAAAGTATTTGCTAGGCATCATTTAGCAGTACTCGATGTGCTGGGTAGGGCGGATGGATGCCAAGTTCCGAAAATTTATCCCAGATGTTAAATAGCACATTAGATTTCATGACCATGCGAGAATCTGTAATGCGGTAATCAATGTAAAAACGCAGCTCGAACTCAAGCAAGCCTTCACTCATGCCTTTTAAAATAGCCTCAGGTATTGGTTTTGGTAAAACGCCCTGGGTGTTAAGCATGACTTGTTCAATTTCATGCTTAAGCTTATGAGGATCTTCTTGCCAGCGGATTTTAATACTTGTTTCGCAGCGAATAATATCGTCGCGGTGAGTCCAGTTAATAAATATTTTACTAAAGACTTCTGCGTTAGGTACCACGATCTCTCGATTATCGCTAGAAAGGATCGTAATGGCGCGCATCCCAATGTTTAAAACTGATCCTTCATATTCGCCAATCGTAACGGTATCTCCGCGACGCATTGGTCTTTCAATTAATATTAATAAGCCGCTGACAAAGTTATTAGCAAGATCACGTAACCCGAAACCGATACCGACGGCTAAAGCACTGATGACATAGACAATGGTCGTTAAATCAATTTGAATTGTTTCAAGTGTAGCAACAATGCCTAAAGTACATACGCCATACTGAGTGAAGATTGCAAGGCTGTTTCGGGCGCCCTTATCGGCAATGTTTTTATAAAGCTTGCGATAGCTAAATTCGCGTGCCCATTTTGTTGCCCAAATAAAAATACTGGCAACAATAGTTGCTTTGATGATAAGAAAAATGGAAAGGTTATGCTTAGAAAGTTTGATAAGCGGAAAATATAATGCCTTATAAAAAAAGTTTATGATAAAAGCTTGGTGATTTAGGTCATAAAGGCAAAGTAAAAAATATACACCCGCGATAAATAAAAAAATATGTAGCCAAATAGAAATTGGTTTTAAAAATGCTTGGCTGATGATCCAGCCAGATCGCAAGCGGATGACGTTGGCAACTAAATAATTTAAACCATCATTCATTAAGCCGCGAAAAATTAAATACATAACGACGACTAATAAAAATAGCCCTTCATATTTGCTAATCGTCCAGGCTAAGTCAACAAAGCCAATTAAGCCAATTACTGCGTTGGATAAGATAATTAATGGAAACAGCATGCCAAGCAAGCGTGTTACTCGAATCAAATAGCTCTTTTGCGGGTGGATAAATGGAATGATGATTTCTGGTACGACTTTCCATGCTTTAAGTAATAAGATTGACGTAATAAAAATAAACAGCATGAAAAGACGTTCAAATAAATCTTGTGCCACAAAAGAATTATTCAAACTTTTCGATAGCATCATGAAGAAAGCAATAATAAAGCCAAAAGAAAAGAGCCAGCATAAACGATAATAAAGTTTAACATCATCACCTGTGTGGTTAGCGGCATTTTGATACAAAGAAATACGCGTAACCATCAGGGCAATGCTATAAACAAGTACTGTACTGCCTGCGTGAAAGATAATATCGGTCACTTGGTTGGCGATGTTGATAATGTTAAGAAAAATAATGGCGGCAGCAAAAGAGATGATGTACCACAGGTGTGCGGAAAATATTCTTATCGCGCCATCAATAAATTGATACAAAATGTTGGTTGGCGTAGAGGATAGCTTTTTTCGTATGACTTGGCAGCCTATTCTTATCAGGGTGTAAGCAATAACGCTGAGCACGATGAGAATGCCAACTTGAATTTTTTTGAAGAGATCCATCTGTTCAGAATTGTAAAAAATATCACGCAGACTCGCAATGGAAATTTGATAGGTAAGAATAATGGTTTGTGCAAGACCCTGGCCAAGACTTGTCCAATCTTGTAAGTTAAAGCCGGGGAGCCCTTGACGGCGCGCTAATGCTTTGGCTAGTAAGGTGGTTGCTTTTTCTTCTTGGTGTGCTGCTTGTGAGATTAAATTGGTTACATCATTGAGTAATTCTTGGTACTCTGAAAGAAACTGCTGTACTTGGTTTATCGTATTTAAATCGGCAGAATTGGTATCATGGTGGCGTTTAAGCAGCTCTTCGCGTTGCTGTAATAAGCCGATTTTTCTTTGTAAGATATCTTGTGTTTGTTCAAGGTCATTAACATTGTCTGATAGCGCTTGCTTTTGTTCGTTTAATTCTGCTGCTGAAGCTAATTCATTAATGCTGCCCGCAATATTTTGTATATTATTGTTGATATGTAAGAGGCTGATCTTAAATTGTGTAAGGTTGCTGCTTTCTTCTGCGACAAAAATTTGTTGCAAAATATCTGTGTAATTTCTTTTGTCTTGCGCATTAGTGTTGAGTAATTGGTTTAACGAGCTAATTTTGTTAAGCCAATAATTTTGTTCGTTAGCAAGCTGTTGAATATTTCCTTGAACAAGTTTCTCACGAGCAATGCGGGCTTGACGTTGCTCTTCATCAGCAATGGTTTTAAGCCTCTTTTGTTCAGTCTCTAGTTGGCTTTGTAATGTTTCGATAGTTTTTTTAAGGGTAGTTTGGCGCAGCTGTGCAAGGCGTAAGAAAGCTTGCTGGTTTTGAATTTTACTGCTGAGCAAGGTTATGCGTGATTGCAGGGAGCTATCGGGCGGTGCAATTTTTAAGGCAGCCATTTGCTCATGATAGTCGCGTAAATTTTGTCTGATATTTTTAATGCTTTGGTTGACTTGGGCCAAAGAAAGTTCAGCATTTTGTAAATCAATTTCAGTTGCTTTTGCAGTAAAGTCGATCATTTTTGAAGAAAGAATATCTTCATTATCTGAATTTGCAAAAGCAGTAGCAGAAAATCCCCAAAAAAAGAAAAAGCTAATAAGCAATAAACGTAAATTTTTCATGGTGTAAGCAGCGTTAGGCAATGGGTTTATTATATATTATAATGATCAAAATTGTTTAAAGGTAACATCACATGTTAACTTGTTTTGAAATTGATTCTGATTTTATTAGTGAAATTGATAAGTTTTTATTGGCTTTTGACCAAAAAAAGGCAGAGCTTTCAGATACCCAGCAAGATGAAGTAAAGAAATTTCAGCGGATTGGAAAGCTTCGTGATGAAAAAGAAACCCCCGCTTCAAACTATTAAAGCCTTTACCCTGCTTGAGCTTGTCTTATGCTTAGCATTATTAGCAATGATGCTTTTTGGTGGGGTAAGAGCTTGGGCGCAGCTACATCAAGACCAGCAGCGTAAAGCTATTACTGCTAAGCTTGAGCAAGCCTTAAACTTTGCCAGACAGGCTGCAATTGCCAAGCGTGAGCAAGTCAGTATTTGTCCCCGGGAAACTGATATGACTTGTGGGCGTGACTGGTCGCAAGGTTGGTTGATATTTTTAGATGCTGATAATCGTGGGCAACTTGCTAATGAAGGGCAGGTTCTATGGCGTGAAACAGCTGTCTATCATCAACCTATCCAATTTTCTGGATGGTTAAAACATCAGTATGTGCGTTTTGAAAGTGATGGTATGCCACATAGTTACCATGGTACTTTTTTGCTGTCAGGCAAACCCATGCTAGTGATTAATGCGGTAGGACGAATTAGGCGAGTCAATCAAGAGGAGATATCGCAAAATGTTTAAAGATAAAATTGTATTGGTGACCGGTGCTAGCCGTGGTATTGGCCGCGGGATTGCAGAAGCGTTTGCTAAGCAAGGCGCTATTGTTATTGGGACAGCGACATCAGATAAAGGCGCCGAACAAATTCAAAATTATCTCCAACAAATCGGTCAAGGCGAAGGCTTGGTTTTAGATGTAACCGATAAAATGAAGTGCCAAGAGACGTTTGCTAAAATTGAAGCAAGCTATGGAGCGCCACAAATTCTAGTGAATAATGCAGGTATTACGCGCGATAATTTATTTTTACGGATGAAAGAAGACGAGTGGGATAGTGTAATTGCTACCAATCTTGACGCCATATTTCATTTAAGCAAATTAGCGGTAAAGCCAATGCTTAAAGCACGCTTTGGTCGTATTATCAATATCAGCTCTGTGGTTGCAGCAACGGGTAACCCGGGGCAAGCAAATTACGCTGCAGCTAAAGCCGGCATGATTGGCTTTTCAAAATCCTTAGCGCAAGAGATTGCGAGCCGAAATATTACCGTTAATGTCGTTGCGCCAGGTTTTATTGACACCGATATGACGGCACAGTTTACTGAATTACAGCGTGCGGCATTAATTGACCAGATTCCTGCTAATAGAATTGGTTTACCAGCAGACATTGCGCATGCGGTTTTATTTCTAGCATCGGACCAAGCTTCGTATATTACAGGTCAGACGCTCCATGTGAATGGTGGAATGTATTGTAATTAACTATTTTCTCGTGCTTAAGCTTTATAACATTGGGTGTAAATAATTATTATGCTTTGGATTATGGCGTTTCATATTATCTCTATGGTAACTTGGTTTGCGGGTTTGTTTTATTTGCCACGCTTGTACGTTTACCATGCGATGACAAATGATCCACAAACCAGCCATACCTTTAAAACCATGGAGCGAAAATTATTTTTTGGTATTATGACGCCAGGCGCTGTTTTAACCATTTTTTTTGGTGTTTGGTTATATCTGCTTAATCCTAGCTATTACCTACATCAAGCTTGGATGTGGTTAAAGCTTTTTTCAGTTTTATGCCTGGTTATATTTCATGCTTGTTGTGGTTATTACTGGTGGCAGTTTAAACAAGAGCGAAATTGCCATGGCCATAAGTTTTACCGTTTTTTTAATGAGATTCCAACAATATTTTTATTTGTCATCATCATTATGGTAATTGTAAAACCAGTGATGTTTGGCTAAGACTAAATCATGCAAAAGCTTATTACCAGTTGGGGCAACTTCCCTAAGATTTTATCTCGCTATTTTGCACCCTCTGCAAATGAGTTTTCCTCTCTGACGGAGTTAAATAGTTGGATCCCACGAGGGCTTGGTCGCAGTTATGGTGACAGCGCCGTGGCAGAAGCCGTGGTAGCAACGATGCATTTAAAATATTTTCTTGCTTTCGATGAATTATCTGGTGTTTTACATTGTCAAAGTGGTGTTAGCTTAGCAGAAATTATCGAGGCTTTTTTGCCACGCGGATGGTTTTTACCAGTGACTCCGGGCACTAAATTTGTCACGGTCGGCGGCGCTATTGCAAGCGATGTCCATGGTAAAAACCATCATCATGTTGGTTGCTTTAGTGAGTTTGTGGAAGAGCTTGAGTTATTAACGGCTGAAGGCGAGCGTTTAATTTGCTCTCCTAAGCAAAACCGGGAGGTTTTTCGGGCAACCTGTGGTGGTATGGGTTTAACGGGTTTAATTTTAAGCGCAAAAATTCGTTTGCAAAAAGTAGCTTCTGCTTGGATCTGCCAGCAAACAATACGCACGCGAGATTTGGCAGAAACAATAGAGGTGTTGCAAGCAAATAAACAGACAACTTACTCTGTTGCTTGGTTGGATTGCTTGGCGCCAAAAAATGCTTTAGGTCGATCTTTAGTGCTGTTAGGTGAACATGCTCATGATGCGGCTTATTCTCTCGATTTACCACGAAAGTATTGGCCGCTATTAGATAAAACTTCCTTTGCTTTGGGGCAAGAAAATAATCCTTTAATGAAAGCATTTTCGCCTTTTTTAAATCCGTTATCTATCAAGGCGTTTAATCAACTTTATTATTTTTTGCCACGCCAAGCAGAATCGTTTATTTTCCTCGACAAATATTTTTATCCGCTTGATAGCCTGAAGAATTGGAATCAGCTTTATGGCCAAGCTGGGTTTACACAGTATCAGTTTGTCATTCCCTTAGATCAAACGAGTGCTATGCATAAAATTTTGGCAGCTATCCGTGACTATGGTGCCGCTTCGTTTTTATCTGTGTTAAAAATTTTTGGTGCAGAAAATCCAAATTACTTATCCTTCCCTATGGAAGGTTTAACTTTAGCATTAGACTTTAAAATTACACCAAAGCTTTGGCGCTTTCTGGATGAATTAGATAAACTAGTTATACAAGCTGGTGGGCGAGTTTACTTAACGAAAGATTGTCGGTTAAGCGCAGAAAATTTCCGTGTAATGTACCCACAGGTTGAAGAATTCCTCGCGATTAGAGAAAAGCTTGATCCAAAACATAAGCTCCAATCGCTTCAATCAAAGCGATTGGAAATTTAAAGATTACAAATCTAAACGTTTAAAAATCTTCTCTGGAATATGGCGGATAATAAGCATGACATGGCGCCAGACAGGCTTGGCATAAATAACATCGCGTGATTTCTTAATGCCCTGTACGATACTTTCAGCAACTTTTTGTGGTGAAGCCGTTAAAGCTTTAGGCAAGGTTAAGTGCTTAGTCATTTTAGTATCAACAAACCCTGGCAAAACCGTCATGACATGCACTCCTTGAGAGCACAAACGATTTCTTAAGCCGCTTAAAAAAGTAGCAAAAGCAGCTTTTGCTGCGCCATAATGATAAATTTTCTTGCGTCCACGCAGGCCAGCAACTGAGCTGACACCAACAATAATCCCTTGTTTTTTTGCGGCCATATCAGCAGCAGCACTTTCCAGCAAAATCATTGCCCCTGTGTAGTTAATGTTGAGAATTTTAAGTGCTTCACTCACATCATTTTCTGCTTTGATTTCATCACCTAAATATCCAGCGGTATAAATAACGCAATCAGGCTTGAGCGGCAGATTTTGATAAAAACTTTGGCAAGCATTTAAATCTTCAACGTTTAATGCAAGGCTTTGGCAGGGAATGTGGGTGCGTAGTTGTAAATCTTGCGCCGTTTGTTTTAAAGTTTCAAAATTTTTGGACGCTAATAAAAAGTTTTGTGGTGAAAAATATTTTGCCATTGCTAATACACATTCATAAGCAATGTCAGAATTGGCACCAATAATGAGCACAGTTTTAATCATAAGATCCACCCTTGGCAAAGAATCACAATAATAATAATGCAGCAGCCAACAATTAAGCTTGGCTTGTCTTTTAAAGCAAATTCTACGGGATCATCATGGATGTTGTGATGTACTGCTGCATGCCAAACATGGTTGATCCAATAAAGTAAAAATAAAGCAATAAGCCATAAACCTTGTGGGTGTTTATAAATGCCTGCTGTCGCATTAGCATTTAAATATAAAGTAAAAATTAAAGTCGAAATTAAACCTAAGCAAATGCCATAAATTTTAACCAACAACAAATCTTGTTTTTTATAATTGCGGCCTTTGACATAGTTTTCGTCCAAGCGGTCGATTTCGATAAAGCGTTTTAAATAAGCCAAGCTGAGGAAGAAAAATAAGCCAAAAGCAAATAACCAATTACTAATCACGATGCCAGTTGCCGCACTGCCTGCTAAAATTCGTATTAAATATAAAATGGATAAAGTAAAAACATCGATAATAGCTAGGCGTTTTAAATAAAAAGAATAGCTAACGGTCAAGATGAGATAACAAATAAGTGTAAGTAGAAAACTGATAGGTAAAAAAGCGCTAATGACTAGGGCAATAACGATTAAGCTAAGCGCGCAGCCAAGGCCGCTGATGCATTCCATTATGCCAGCAGCAAATGGGCGGTTTTTTTTGGTTGCATGCATGCGATCATGATCAATATCTACTAAATCGTTTAGAATATAGCTTCCAGAGGCCATGGCGCAGAAAGCGATAAAAGCAAGTAAACTGTTAAGAAAAAGTGTGGGATGCAAGAATTTCCCACTTAATAATAAAGGGATAAAAATTAAAAAGTTTTTGCTGTATTGATGAATGCGTAGTGTTTTTTTCCAACGCTGAAAAAAATTAGGGCAATTTTGAATCAAACGTACTTCTTTACTAACCTTTTTAGCTTCTTTGAGTACTGAGTTAGAAGGATTAACGATAATGGATTCATGCGCATGGCGCCAAAGGATCAAGTCATCTTGACTATTGCCCGCGTATAAAAATTCTTCACCGGGATAACGGGTACGGATCCAAGAAAGTTTTTCCCCACCTTTAAAATTTCGGTTTTCACTACTTGCTTCTATGTGGTCAAAAAGATTAAGTGGCTCGACAATATGACGAGCAATTTTTTCATTACTGGCAGTAAGTAAAATGATTTTTCGTCCACGGCTTTTTTCTGCTTTGAGTAATTGTACGACAGCAGGATTAATTGCCCATTGGATAGACTGAAGCGGGACATGATTGGCAATAAAGGCTTTAAAGGCAGCGCGGCCTTGAGTTAATAATAGAAATACTGCATTTATTGCATACCAAGGATGTTTTAGGAGCAGACGCCAAAAAACTTCTTGTAAACTATCATTAAATAATAAAGTGCCATCCAAATCAACAAAAAGAGGCTTCATTGCAATTTTTTATCCATTAAAAGTGCTTATCATAACCTGCCTTTAGCTTGCTGTGAATATGTCGTTTGTTTATTAAGCTTTTAATACAATTGAAGCGTTTGATTTTGTGCTGTAATTTATCAAGAATGTGCTTTAACTATGAAAAATTTGCTTTTTTTTAGATACAGGATCTGGTAAATCTGTTAAAATAAACAAAAACTGCCAAAAAAGGGAAAGCCATTATGGGTGAATCTACTAAGTATTATATTGAAGTTATTGCAGAAGCGCATTTTGTGCCTGAACAGTCAACGTTAATAGAAAAAAAATTCTATTTTGCTTATGACATTCAAATCATTAATAAAGGATCTATGCCCGCAAAGCTTTTAAGCCGTCATTGGTTCATTGTGGATGGTAGTGGTCAAGCGGAAGAAGTACAAGGCGTTGGGGTTGTTGGCGAACAGCCTTATCTTCAACCTGGTGAAAGCTTTGAATATACTAGCTATGCCATTATTAATACGCCAGTAGGTAGCATGTATGGCACCTATGAAATGCTTGCTGATGATGGCACGTTGTTTATGGCCGAAATTAAACCTTTTAGATTAGCAGTCCCAGGTGCCTTGCATTAATTTTTACAATTTTTAACGACTGTTAAGTAGTTTGTATTTTCTGAGAAATAATATGCCTACCTATGCTATCGGTGACCTCCAAGGGTGTTATGACGAGTTTCAGCAATTATTAGAAAAAATTCATTTTGATGAAGCGAAAGATACCTTATGGTTGGTAGGGGATTTGGTGAATCGAGGTCCAAAATCGTTGGAAGTTTTGCGCTTTTGTAAAAATTTTCAAGGTCAGTTGCATGCAGTATTAGGCAACCATGATTTACATTTATTGGCAACAGCAAAAGGCGTGCGTAAACAAAGCCCTTCTGATACGATGGACCAAATCTTACAAGCCCCTGATTGTGATGAGTTACTGGCTTGGTTACAGCAGCGGCCATTATTACATTATGATAAGTCTTTAAATACCATAATGGTGCATGCAGGTATTTATCCCTTGTGGACTTTGTCGCAAGCCAAAGCTTATGCGCAAGAAGTTGAGCAGCAACTGCAAAACAATCTCGATGAATTATTGCAAAATATGTATGGCAACGTTCCTGGGCAATGGCAAGAAAACTTAACAGGCTGGTCTCGTTTGCGTTTTATTATTAATGCTTTTACTCGTATGCGCGCACTTAATGCTGATAATAGTTTAAATTTGGCATTTGATAGCAGCCTTGCTGACTTGCCATCAGGTTGTGCACCTTGGTTTGAAAAACTGTTACCTGACTATGCAGCAGTAAAAATTGTCTTTGGTCATTGGGCTGCGCTGCAAGGCGTTACCAATAAGCCTAATGTTTTTGCACTTGATACAGGTTGTGTATGGGGAAATGCTTTGACAGCGCGATGTTTAGAAGACGGTAAGCAGACTTCGGTAAAGAGGGCGGTTTAAAGCAAGTTAGCCGGTAGCTGTGAACTGAGTTATGGTTTTTGTTGGAACAGCTTGCGGCTGCCCCAACATGGGCATTAATCATTTAACCATTTTGCAATCTCTCTTGCAAAATAAGTGATAATAAAATCCGCGCCAGCACGTTTTATCGAAATTAAAGACTCTAAAGCAACTTTCTTTTCATCAATCCAGCCTTTCTCTGCAGCTGCTTTAATCATGGAAAATTCACCGCTGACCTGGTAGGCACATAATGGCACTTGAGGGAAGGCTTGTTTGATGCGATAGATAATATCTAAATAAGGGCCGCCCGGTTTTACCATTAAAATGTCAGCCCCTTCTTCTACATCTAAGGCTGCTTCACGCAATGCTTCATTGCTATTAGCAGGATTCATCTGATAAGTTTTGCGATCACCAAATTGTGGTGCACCTTCAGCAGCTTCGCGGAAAGGGCCATAAAAGGAAGAAGCGTACTTAACGGCATAGCTTAAGATGGGAGTATGCGAGAAACCATGCTGGTCTAAATAAGTGCGAATTGCACCCACCATGCCATCCATATTACCACTGGGGGCAACCATGTCTGCGCCTGCTTTAGCATGACTCAAGGCTTGTTTTGCGATTAATTCAAGGGTTTTATCATTATCCACATCTTGCGTTGGGTGGTTCTCGCAAATAAAACCGCAGTGGCCATGATCCGTGTATTCGCAAAAGCAAACATCTGTAATCACATACATGGCAGGGTTTTGCGTTTTAATGACTTTGATTGCTTGCTGAATAATGCCATCGTCTAGATAGGAATCAGAACCGATGGCATCTTTGTTTTCAGGAATGCCAAATAAAATAACGGCGCGAATTCCTAGTTGTGTCAGGGTGGAAATTTCTTGACTAAGGTCTTTTAAACAAAGCTGACGATGGCCTGGCATGCTGCCAATATCAAAACTTTTCTCGCCATGGCGGATGAATAATGGTAAAACGCAATCATCGAGTCTTAAATGTGTTTCTTGTACTAAATCACGGATAACAGGATTGCCTCTCAAGCGGCGTAAACGTGTAACGGGAAATTGCATAAAAATTAAACCTCGTGTGGCATTCTAAGTGCACCATCCAAACGAATTACTTCACCATTTAAATAATCATTTTCAACAATATGTTGGGCAAGCGTTGCAAACTCGCGCGGAACCCCAAGGCGTTTTGGAAAAGGCACAACAATTTCAAGTTTTTTACGTACATCTTCGGGCATGGCTGCTAACATTGGGGTATTCATGACGCCTGGTGCAATTGCCATAACACGTATGCCATATTTGGCAAGGTCGCGAGCGGCGGGAAGTGTTAAACCGGCAATAGCAGACTTTGAGGCAGCATAAGCAGCCTGCCCAGCTTGACCGTCAAAGGCTGCAATAGATGCTGTGTTAATAATAACGCCACGTTGTTGGTATTCGTCCAGGGGGTCTAATTTGCTCATGAGCCCTGCTATTTGACGCATAACGTCAAAACAGCCAAGCAGATTAGTATCGATGACTTGTTCAAACTCAGCTTGAGGCATCACGCCTTTGTTCCCAACGATACGTCTTGCTGGCGCAATACCTGCGCAATTAATTAATATACGCGGTGCTCCATAGCTTTGCGTAAGCTCATCTAGGGCGTTTTTAATTTGTGCTTCAACGGTGATATCTACTTCGTAGCTAGTTGCCTTAAGCTCTTTAGCAAGTGCTTTACAATCTTTGCCGTTTTTATCGAATAATATCAATTTTGCGTCGAGGGAAGAAAAATGGCGCGCAGTTTCAGCGCCAATTCCAGACGCCGCACCCACAACAAGAGTAACTTGGTCTTTAATTTGCATATTATGAAACCCTTAGTAATCATCAAACAAAAAATTATTATGCTACAGCCATACTGTCGTTAATAACTGCTGTATAAGCTAAAGTCCCTTGAGAATTAATACTTGAGATGGCAGTTGTTATATTTAAACATAAACTTTTTTGTTTGCTTTGTGCATAATATTTGCAGGTGCCTAACGATGCTTGCTGGATTTGAACGAAAACATTATTCCCAAATAAGCAGTTAAGTTGATTGTTTTCAGCAGGGGTAGTTGTAATTGGTGCTTTTTTTACAAGTTTAAGGAGGTGAGCGTCAAGTTGCTTGTAGTCATGGCTTGCAAAACCATCTCCGCAAACAACATTAAATTCTGGGAGGTGCTTTCGCGCTGCAGCAGCTTCAGTGATTTTGCTCGCATAACAACTGACAGCGGTTAATAATGCGGTGGTTCCAAGCAAGCAAATTGCTAAACGTTTCATAAAAAGCCCTTTAAAATTTTAAATAGAAAACAGCATTTTTTAGCAGGATACTATATAATCACATAAAAATCGAGGTTGGCAAAATTATGACTTCTCCTAAGCAACAATGTGCGGAAAAAGCCTTAGATTATCTTAAAGATGGTATGGTGCTCGGCGTTGGAACTGGTTCAACCACAGAAGCATTTATTGCCTTACTTGAGCCTTGGCGAAACCGCCTTGAAGCTGTCGTGGCAAGCTCAATTGCAACAGCAGAAAAGTTAAAAGCGTTGAAGATGCCATTGGTAGAGCTTAATGAGGTTGGTAAAATTGATTTATATGTTGATGGTGCAGATGAAATTAATGATCATTTGCAGATGATTAAAGGTGGCGGTGCCGCCATGACGCGAGAAAAAATTCTTGCGGCAGCAAGCCAGCAATTTATTTGCATTGCTGAAAAAAGTAAGCATGTTGATCTATTGGCTAAAAAAGCGCCGGTACCTGTTGAAGTAATCCCAATGGCAAGAAGTTTTGTGGCACGTGAAATTGTAAAATTAGGCGGCCAGCCAGAATACCGTATTGGGGTAAAAACTGATAATGGCAATGCGATTTTAGATTGCTATTATTTAGATTGTATAGACCCATTGGCTTTAGAGCAGACGCTTAGCATGATTCCCGGTGTTGTAGGGAATGGTGTATTTGCGAAAAGGCGTGCTGATCGTTGGTTACATGAATAAACCTATTGGCCACGAAAGTTAGCCAGCGGTTAGAACAAGCGAAAACAGTGCGTAAGTGGCAGAAGAAATTCTGTGCAGCTAAATCAGCGAACTTAAATGAGAGCGGAAAACAGGAGTAATCATGACTATTTTTAAATTACCTGACTTAGGCGAAGGTTTGCCCGATGCGGAAATTCATGCTTGGCATGTTAAAGTAGGTGATAGCGTAAAAGTTGACCAATTATTAGTGTCAGTAGAAACGGCAAAAGCTGTTGTTGATGTTCCCTCACCTTGTGCAGGTAAAATTAAAAAACTTTATGGCAATGTCGGTGATATTATTGCGACCGGTGGTCCATTAGTTGAATTTGAAGCAAGTGATGCTCCAATAGTAAGCAAAGAGATGCCTAAATCTCATGATAAGGGAAGCGTGGCTGGTCGTGTGCAGGTTGGTGATGCTGTGATCGAAGAAAATCCACTAGGCATTGTCAGTCATAAAGTTAAACGAGCTGATGGAATTAAAGTATTGCCCGCTGTGCGAAATATGGCGCGGCAGTTAGGGGTGGATTTAACCCAAGTCAAAGGTAGTGGTATTGGTGGCAATATTACACTTGATGATGTAAAAAAGGCAGCAGTGGGGGAAGTGCTTTCTAGTGCGCCAAAATCAAGTACAGCACCAGAAGGCTATGAAAGCCTGCGTGGTGTGCGTCGAGCGATGGCTCAAGCAATGGCACAATCGCACCGTGAGGTTGTGCCGGTAACCATTATTGATGATGCAAAATTATATCAGTGGCGCACAAAGCAAGATATTACTGCGCGTGTCGTTCGGGCGCTGTGTAAAGCTTGTGCAGCAGAACCGGCGCTAAATGCGCATTTTGATACAAGCTCAATGAGCCGCAAATTATTTGCAGAGGTTAATCTTGGTGTTGCGTTGGATTCTCCAGATGGTTTATTTGTCCCAGTGATTAAAAATGCAGCAAAAGCGACGCCGAAAAAAATCCGTGAAATTATTGATCAATATAAGAAACAAGTCGGCGATCGCAGTATTCCTAAAGAAAATCTGCAAGGTGCGACCATTATGTTGTCCAACTTTGGTATGTTTGCAGGTCGTTATGCAACGCCTATTATTGTACCGCCCTTGGTAGCAATTTTAGGTTGTGGCAGAATTCAAGAGCAGGTTATTGTGGTTGATGGTGGCGCAGAAATTCACCGAGTTATGCCGCTATCATTAACTTTTGACCACCGTGCCATTACAGGTGGTGAAGCAACAAGGTTTTTAGGGACATTTATTGCAGACTTAGAAAAAGCAAAGTAAATAAATCCTGGCTTACGGAGCGCGAACGTTAGTAAGCAGTAAAATCCAAAAGAAATATTATGAAAAATCTTGATTTTTATTTTCCCAGTCAGCTCAAGGTCAAATTCAAATTGAATTTTTGGGACCTAGGGATTATGGTCGCTATTTTAGGCTTGATCGTGCTTATCGCTGGCGCCACAAAACAGTTTGAGCTTCCTTTCAAGCTTGGCCAGCCAGTACAAATTTCTTTAAGCCCTGGGGCACTGCCTGGTTATGCTTTGCAAACAGTTCTGCGTTTGTTAATTGCCTTATGCGGCTCAGTGCTTTTTACTTTTATCTTTGCAACATGGGCGGCAAAAAGCCGTCAAGCAGAAAAGTTTATTATTCCTTCTATTGATATTCTACAGTCCGTTCCAGTGTTAGCTTTTTTATCCTTAACGATCGTTGGCTTTATTAAATTATTTCCGAATAGTTTAATGGGGCCAGAAAGTGCAGTAATTTTTGCGATCTTTACAGCGCAGGCTTGGAATATGGCGCTAAGCTTTTATCAAAGTTTAAAGACGGTGCCAAGAGACTATATTGAAGCGGCAGATGTATTTGGTTTATCAGCTTGGCAGCGCTTTTGGCGTATCGAAGTACCTTTTGCTACACCTGCTTTGTTATGGAATATGATGCTCTCTATGTCGCAAAGTTGGTTTGCGCTGGTGGCATCAGAAGCGATTCAAGTGTCTGATCAAATGATTGCCATCCCGGGCATTGGCTCTTACATTGGATTTGCGCTCAAGCAAGCAAATGGTCATGCGATTTTTTATGCCATTATCACCATGCTATTAGTCATTCTTTTATATGATCAACTTATGTTTCGGCCTTTAGTCAAATGGGCGGAAAAATTTAAAATTGAGCAAACCTCCTCTGAAAAATCGAGCAGTTCATGGGTAATGACAGCTTGGGCACGCACAGCGCTATTACAAAAATTTGGTGCTTGGTTTGGTGCGCAAGTTGAAAAACTTATTAATATAAAAATATTTCGTGGCCGTCCTCGTGCCTATGATACTTTGGCAGGGAAATATTATCGCGGTATTGATTGGTTTTGGAATGCAGTATTAACCATATTTGTAATTTGTGCAGTGCTTGTCTTATGGCGTTTCGTGCGTCAACAAGTCAGTGTTGCAGAGATGCTGCATGTGGTTGTGCTAGGGTTTTATACTTGGTTGCGGGTGTTAGCAACTGTCATTATTAGCTCATTAATTTGGGTGCCAATTGCTGTGTGGGTGGGCTTAAGGCCAAAGCTTGCGGGTTATGTTCAGCCAGTTGCTCAGTTTTTATGTGCGTTCCCAGCTTATTTATTATTCCCCATTGTTGTTGCTTTAATCGTCCGTTTTGGTTTAAATGTTAATATTTGGACGACGCCATTAATGATATTAGGGGCACAGTGGTATATTCTTTTTAACGTGATTGCAGGTACAGCAGCAATCCCCAAAGATTTAAAACAAGCAACAGAAAATTTAGGCGTTAAAGGCTGGCTATGGTGGCGCAAGCTAATTTTGCCCGCTATTTTCCCGTATTATATTACCGGCGCCATTACCGCAGCTGGTGGCGCATGGAATACAAGTATCGTGGCAGAAGTGATTACTTGGGGGAAAACAAGCCTTGAAGCGCAAGGGTTGGGAGCTTATATTACGCATTTTACCGGTGATTTTGCCCATACTGTGTTAGGGGTGGGCGCAATGTGCTTATTTGTGTTTATCTTGAACCATGTTATGTGGCGGCCATTATATCGGTTGGCGGTTACACGCTTTCAAATGGAATAATTTTTTGACTGTATGATTAGTGAGAAAAGAAATATGCTAGGCAGATATTTTTTGTTATTGGTTTTTGGTGTGGCAGATGTTGCTTTTGCCCAAGAGGTAGCGACATCACAAAATATGGTGCTGCCTCAAGATGCAACACCATCGTCTATTAGTTTGCCTGGGCAAGCCTTAATCGAAGGGACTTTGCCTGGCTTGGCGGGCGGCATTAATGTGCCAAGTGTGCAACAGTGCGTGGCGAAGATTCATGCTAATTGCGATGCTTTACCAACCTGGGAGCAAAAAGATCTCTGCACCCAACAGCTTTTACAAGCCAATGATGCGCTATGTGCGCAGACGCAATTGCTCTATCAAAAATATGGCATGCTGCCTAATAAGGTCCAAGCATTTGGTCCTGTTATCGTATTTACCTTGCTGCATATTGGTGATGGGCAAGAAAGCTTTCATATGATCGACCAAAACGGAAATTTAATTGGTTTAGCAGATGATCAAAATCCAGTCATTTCTCAAAATACTAATTTTTTAACGGTACAAAAAATTAACCCTGGCGCTGGTATGCTACCAGCTATTTCTGGCAAAGCCAGTGAAGTTCCTCAAGTCGTAATGCCCACAGCGCTTGGCAATAAAAAAGGGGAGTCAGATAAGATGCAATTAATCTTTCCGCAGATGATTAATGTGCCACCATGCATGGCTTGCCAAACGGTTGCAGTGGCAGATATCGCTTATCTTTTCTCTTATCCTGCAGGAAATTTTTTAGGTATTAAATGGTTAAAAATGGAGCCAGTGCCAAAGGTTAAACCAGATGTTGTTGATCAGGATTAGTATTGCTGACCTACGAGGATAAAATAGTGTATGAATAATAAATTACTTGAAATTTTAGTTTGCCCTATTTGCAAAGGCAAGTTGGTTTTTAATGAAGAAAAAACAGAGCTGATTTGTAAATTTGATCGTTTGGCATTTCCTATTAAAGACGAGATTCCTGTGATGCTGGAAGATGAAGCAAGGAAGCTAAGCTTAGAGGAAGTGGAGCAATGCTAGATTTTCACATTGTGATTCCAGCACGCTATGCCTCTACACGCTTGCCGGGAAAGCTCCTGAAGCCTTTAGCGAACAAGCCTTTGCTGCAACATACTTACGAGCGAGCGCTTGAGGCTGGGGCGGCTTCCGTCACGATTGCGACAGATCATGAAGACATTGCCAAAGCTATGCAAGATTGTGGTGCTAAGGTTTTGATGACTAAACCAGGCCATGAAAATGGCACGGACCGTATTGCTGAAGCGGTAGATTTATTAGGTTTAGCCGATGATTCGATTGTGGTAAATCTTCAAGGCGATGAACCATTAATGCCTGCGACATTATTAACGCAAGTAGCACATAATTTGGCTAAACATCCAGCCGCTGCTATTGCAACCATTGCTGAGCCTATTTTGCATCGAGAAGAATTATTGAATAAAGCGGTGACAAAAGTAATCTTTGATAAGCATGGCTATGCTTTATATTTTTCACGTGCGCCAATCCCTTTCGATAGAGATAATGTTGATGAACGCTTAGTGCTGGCAGAATATTTTCGTCATTTAGGATTATATGCTTATCGGGTAAGTTTTTTACGAGCTTATCAAAGCTTGACGCCAGTGGCGATAGAAAACCTTGAAAAGCTTGAACAGCTACGCGCGCTTTATTATGGTTATAAAATTCATGTTGAACGAGCTAAAGCGTATTGCCCGCCAGGTGTTGATACGCAAGAAGACTTTGATAAGATAGCCGCATTAATTGCTTAAAAAATTCATTATGACAGATCACTTAAAAGATTCGCCGCTTGGAAAAATCTCTTCCTATCAAGATCAGTATGAGGCTGGTTTACTTTTTGCTATTCCTCGGCTAGAGAAGCGGCAGGAGCTTGGTATTACAGGTGCCTGGCCGTTTTATGGTGAAGATCTTTGGACAGCCTATGAGGTTTCTTGGTTATCACCCAGTGGAAAACCAGAAGTCGCTATTGCGGAATGGACTATTCCAGCAGATTCCCCTTACTTGATAGAATCTAAATCGATCAAGCTATATTTAAATTCTTTTAACCAAACGGTATTTAACGACTGTCCAAGCGTTGCTGCCACTATTAGTAAAGATTTAAGTGAAGCCGCAGGGAGAGTAGTAAGCGTTCAGTTATTTTCTTTGGATGAATATTTTGAAAAGCGCCCACTGACTAAGTTTGATGGGGTATGTTTGGATCAGCAAAACGTGGCCATCCAAACGTATGAGAACAGTATTAATTTGTTAAGAACGGAATCAGAAGAGCAAGTGCATGAAGTGCTTTATTCTGATTTATTAAAATCGAATTGCTTGGTAACCGGTCAGCCAGATTGGGGCAGTGTGCAAATTGCATATACTGGGGCAAAAATTGACCGCCAAGCGTTGCTGCAATATTTAGTGAGTTTTCGTTTGCATAATGAATTCCATGAACAGTGTGTCGAGCGCATTTTTACTGACATCTGGCGTGCTTGTGCGCCAAAAATGCTAAGTGTTTATGCGCGCTATACCCGCCGTGGTGGTTTAGATATTAATCCAATCCGTAGTTCAGTGCCAATGACTGCGCCAAAAATCCGTTTGGCAAGGCAGTAACCATTTTAAAATCTCAAGATTTATGCTATAAATGGCGCTGCTAGCAAACATTTGTCTATAGGGAAAGGGCGCTGCCTTATGCGAAAAAAATTAACCAAAAAAATTGAAAAAAATTTATTAGTTGGCTTAGATATTGGAACTTCAAAAGTTGTGACTTTAGTTGGCGAAGTTGATCTTGATGGTAAAATCAATTTAATTAGTATTGGCTCTCATCCTTCAAAAGGCTTAAAACGTGGTGTTGTTGTCAATATTGACTCCACCGTAGCCTCCATCCAAAGTTCTGTTGAAATGGCTGAAAATACTGCTGAATGCCAGATTCATTCCGCTTATACGGGTATTTCGGGTAGCCATGTTAAAAGTTTTAACTCGCACGGGATTGTGGCAATCCGTGACCAAGAAGTGACACAAGCTGATGTTGATCGTGTTTTAGATGCAGCTCGTGCTGTTGCGATTCCAGCGGATCAAAAAATTCTTCATGTATTACCGCAAGAGTATATTATTGATAATCAAGGCGGCATTCGCGAGCCAATAGGTATGTCAGGTGTGCGCTTAGAAGCCAATGTACATATGGTGACGGGCTCGGTTAGTGCCGCACAAAATATTGTCAAATGTATTAAACGTTGTGGCCTTGAAGTGGCCGACGTGATATTAGAGCAATTAGCGTCAAGTTATGCTGTGCTGTCTGAAGATGAAAAAGAATTAGGTGTATGCTTAGTGGACATTGGGGCGGGTACGACAGATATTGCTGTGTTTGTGGATGGTGCAATTCGTCATACGGCGGTCATTCCTATTGCTGGTGATCAAGTGACAAGCGATATTGCCGTTGCTTTGAGAACGCCAACGGCTAGTGCTGAAGCGATTAAAATGAAATATGCTTCTGCTTTGGCGGAAGATATTCCAGGCGATGAAACTATTGAAGTGGATGGGGTTGGTGAGCGTCCAGGTCGTACCATTTCACGCAAGCACTTGGCTGAAGTGGTTGAGGCACGCTATGAAGAATTATTTAATTTGGTGAAAGCAGAGCTTAAGCGCAGTGGTTTTGAACGTCGTATTTCTGCCGGTATTGTGTTAACGGGTGGCGCTTCTAGTGTTGAAGGAGGCTTGGTGCTTGCTGAATCCATTTTTAAATTGCCTGTGCGTTTAGGGGTGCCGATGGGCGTTTCTGGTTTACCTGAAATTATTCATAACCCTTCTTATGCAACTGGCGTTGGTCTATTGCTTTATGCTTTGCAAGAACAAAATGCGCCGTTGCCTGAAGAATTTTCTGGTGCTGGTGTAAAAGCTTTATTGGCGCGTATGAAAGCTTGGTTTGGCAGTAATTTTTAATAAATCTCAATAGGGGTGGAATAAGCCAGGCAGGTTTATTCCATCAATAGCCTTATTTTAAAAATCCAGCCGCGAGGTGTTGCTTGTCTTTTCAAACTCTCTCTGTTGAATATCCCCAAAGCAATATCTTAATTGTGCGTTTGATGAATGCCGAAGAAAAATATACTTTTTCTGAGCGTGTGGTTGCTGATCTATTAAGTCTTTTTGAAAAAATTAAAACGGATGAAAAACTTGCTGCACTTATCCTTACAGGGAGCGAAAAGTATTTTTGCACGGGGGGAGATTTGCGTGCCATGCAAAATCTGCAAGCGGGTATGTTCGGCGGCACTCCTGAAGAAATTGAACAAAAATATCAGCAAGGTATTCAGCGTGTCATTAATGAACTGTATCACTTACCAATGCCAACCATTGCTGCGATTAACGGCGCAGCCGTAGGCGCAGGTCTAGGTTTAGCACTGGCTTGCGATATGCGTATTGCGGTTAAACAAGCCAAACTTGCTGAAAGTTTTACCCGTATTGGCTTAATTGCTGGTGATGGCGATGCTTGGTTATTGCCACGCCTAGTTGGTTATGCCAATGCCGCTTATCTAACGTTTACCAGTGACATGATGAGTGCTGAAAAAGCATTACAAATTGGTCTAGTCAACGATGTGTGTGACGTAGACACTTTGCTGACAAACGTATTAAACATTGCCGAAAGAATTGCTGACCATCCCATTAAAGCGGTGCGTCAAATGAAGCAACTATTACAACAAAGTGAACGGCAAAGCTTGGCAGAAAGTTTACAAGCAGCAGCAAAAGTGCAAGGCCATTTGCACCATAGTGTTGAACATCAGCAAAAAGTGGCAGAGTTATTGCTTAAAACAAAAACGATTTAAATTATTAAGCTATTTTTCCTGAATGTTAAAAAAATAACAACTAAAATTTAAAGGGGCCATTATGTTTCATAAAAGCAGAGCGCCTGATTCTCCTGGATCTCCGCATTATGCGCAAGAGACTAAGAGTTCTTTGCAGCGGAAGCGCGAAAAAAGAAAAGCTAGACGCAGTCACATAGCGCAGGATTCTCAAGAGTCGCTGCCTTTGCTTTCTTCTGCCTCGCAAGAATCGCCAATACTTGCGGTGCCTGAAGCGGTTAGCTCGCCTTTTTTTATGAAACCTAGAAGGATGTATGCCATTAGCCCGGATGTTTCACGCACTGCCTCTCCTTCTGGTGCGAAAAAAGAATTATCCTCAGCGAAGACGCCACCCGCAAGAGCCACGCCACTATTATCGCCTGAGGATCAGCAAGCAGCGATAAGTTTGCTTAAGGCTGAGGCCGTTGATGATATTAAATACTTTCTTGGAAACTTTATTGGGATTAGGCCTGAGTCACCGGTGTTTGGGCGAGAAGAATATGAGCAGGATATGCAACTATGGGGCGAGCTTGAGCGCTTGCGACAAGAACTGCTGCTTTCTTTGGATGTTTTGCAGACTAAATTAAATTCTTCAACAAGATTAGATCTCATACAGGAACTGGCTAATAAATGTGAATGCCTTTTTGTGGCAATTAGACATGGTGTAAGAACCGTACCTGAAAAAACACAAGCGTTAGAAGATTGGTTAAGAGAAGAAAGAACAGGGGTGTTATTTTCAATGCTAACGATAAAAATAGACAATATTATTACACTCAGACAACCACGCCTTAGTTTTTCTTAATTGAACTGCCAGGTTAAGAGGCTATACCAATTTGCTTTAAGATTGCAGCCGTTGCAAGCGAGATATGGCCAGTTTGTAAGCTGGCCATCGTCATTAGCATTTATAGTAAGCAGCAGCTTCTTTCAGGTTGCTGATGCTCATCGCTTGGCGTAAGCTGAGGCGTTGCTGGTGGATCTTCAGCTTTGATTTCGGGTGTGAACAGTACTTCGGCAAATCCTTGAGAGTCTGGTGTGCCTATTTGAGCGTCAAAAACTTGGCTGCCAAAGCGTCGAGCTGACGCTACTCTGCGCTGAGACCAAGGCGTGCCTGGTATTTTCTGTGTACGTTTTTCAGGTATTGGTGTTACACAATGGTCAGCTGTCTCAGTCTGTGATGTTTGCTCATCTGTTGTGGCAGGTGCTAAGCATTTATCAAGCCCCGCTTGGGCTGTTGCGCTAACAGCATAGCCTGCTAGCCCACATCCAGCAATAATAAGGAAAATAATTGGCAAGGGAATTCCGTTTGTGGCGGTTGCATCTAGCACAAACTTTGCGCCAATTTGTGCGCCACCATTTAAAACAGCGCCAACCGTGTGGGTTGCTATTTGGCCTACTCTTTGTGCAGGACTTGTTTCTACTTGTTTATTAACCGCAAGTGCTGGCTTTTTGCTTAAGCAACGGTTTAAGCCTTTATTGGTTAGCGTGCTTAAAATATAGGCAAAAGCACCTACTGCGCCAACAATTAATAACTGTTGCCAAAGTGGCCAATCGGTGGTTTCTAATGCCGCAGCAACATAAGTGTTGCCAATACCACTAGCCGCTGAGACTGCGCCTGCAGCCGTTTGCGCTATAACAGTACTCGCGGTTAATTTGGCTGGTGTGGTCTGCGGAATATCTTGCCCTTGCATTAAAGGCGTCTCAGGTGTAGGAGGTAAAGAAATTGTAATTTCTGATTCTGAGGTTGGACTATTCATGAAGTTATCACCTTTTTATTTTATTGTCATATTTGCAGGGGAGCTATGATACCAGAAAGCTAGTTGTTGCGTCCAAGCTTAATCTATGGCAAATTGTTAACATTTGATTTGAGAGCAAGCAATAATCTCATTCAGAGAGTTTAAGGTGATAAAAAATTGATAGATTAAAAGCATCGCATTTTTTATCAAAATAACAAAATAATAATTTTAATTAAGTGAGATTTTGGTAATGAAAAAGTTCAGTGCTGCAAGTACTCCCGACCAACAGTCTACTAGAGGATGGAATAAACGCGATCTCCTAAGTAGGTGTGTAGAAGAAGGGTTTTTAAAAAAGGAAGATAGGGTTCCAGCATCTCCCCTGCGAGGGCTCCCCACAAAAGCAAAACAGCCTGCAAAAGCAGCGGCAGCAAGAGAAGAGGCTTGCCTACAAGAACCCTCAATTTTAGCTGATGCTATACCTGCATCGTTATCCCAAGAGCACGCTCAGCAACAAGAGGCGCAAGGCATTGCATCAAAGGCTAGTACGCCTTTGCCAATTTCGCCAATAAGTGCGGATAGGAGTGTAGTATTAAGTGAGTCTGAACCCGCTGCAGCAGAACCTGGTTTAGGCGTGGCTCAAGCGACGATCTCTCCCCGTCAGCAAAGAACTCCAAGGCCATCCCCCGCTTCTAGAAGAAGTGGAGGTTCAATGTTTTTATACAAAACTGAAAAAAGCCCTCGAGAAGAATCGCAAGAAAAATTTCGTCGACTTTTAAATGAGCATTACCAGAAAATTGAAGCTTTGCTTGGTAATAAGTCAGTTTTGCAATTATTACAAGCTAAAAATGAAGCGCTTAGGCCAGAGGAAGAGGAAGTTTTACAAAAGTTTTATGCGCAATTCCCTTTGGTGGCAGGAAAAAATATTCAAGAAGTTTTGCGTTTTACGGTATTACTTGCGGTGGCGCTTCCAAGAGGAAAAGGAGGGCATCCTACTTTCATCGAGGCGACAGAATATCATGAAAAAGTATTTTCAATTGAGCAAACGTTAGCTAGCTTTTTAATTCAAAGTTTGCGTACTTCTGAAGAAGCTGTTTTAAGAGCAAACCAAGCAATGGAAGCGTTGGGTTTAGAAATAACTGCATTACAAACAGCGCATGAGCAGCATTTAGCGCAGTTGCGGCTAGCGCTTGAAACCCAGGCGGCTCAATCAGCAACAGAAAAAGCGGCAGCGACAGACAGGATAACGGCATTAGAAATGCAGATGGCGTCGGCAGCTGCTGAGCATGCGGCAAAACTTCAGATATTACAGCAAGCGCACGAAGGTAAAATCTTAGTCTTGCAAAATGAGCACGCTGCTGCTTTACAACAAAAAGAAGCTGAAAATTTATCACTAACTTTTCAGTTGGCTGAGGTTCAAGAACAGTCAAATGCTTTTTATGCTTCTATGGTTACTTTACAGGAACATGTTGCTGCGCAAGCCGTTGAAAGTGAGCAGGGGTTAGCAAGGCAATTAAGAGAGCTTGAGCAAGTGCAGGGAAGTTTAGATGAAGTACAAAAAGAGTTAACTAGCTTAAAAGCCGCGCATATGACAGAGCTGACAGAATCCCGTGAAGCTCTAGTGCAAGTACAGCAGCAAATAGATGCGAGGCAGCAAGAAGATGTTAGACGGCAGCAATCAGAAATGCAGGCATTTCTTGGTCAGCTTGATATTGACTGGGCAAAGATAAAACAAGATAGAAAGGTGTTAAAAGAGCAACTTGAAATATTAGTTGCAGGGTTTTGTGGCTTGATGCAAACAACGGGCGATGCGCAACATGCTGGAGACCATGCAAGGTTAGCAGCGGCATTAACAAGTATTTTAGAGAAGCTAGACCCATTGGTAGAAACGGCAGAAAGAGAGCTGGAGATCTTTCGACAGCTAGTTGACGAAAATGCTCAAGAAGAAAATCAAGTTTCTTTCCCGAGTAGAATCATGCAGGCGCGTCATGCCGCGGCGGCAAGTGCAATAAAAAAAGTTGATGCAATCATTAAGCGCGCAAGAGAATCCGCGTCGCTTGAGGATTCTCGAGAAAGATTACAGCAAGAAAAGTTAAAACTAGCGGCTAAAGAACAAGCAGAAATCGAAAGAAGAGAAGCAGAAAGATTAGATAGGGAAACTGCAAAACAAAGCATTATCGCAAGGCTTGATCGCTTTGCTGAAGAAGCTGGCATAGCAGAAATTTCCAGCTGTTTATTTAGTAGATCGTCAATTTTTCAATGCATGAGTAAAGGGCAAATTGTCAGCCTTATTAAAGCTATTACCAAATTGCTTGGGCAAACGGCAATAGAAACAAATCAGCTTGGGACATTGGTTTTATTGTTAGATAAAGAAGTGCAGCGACATGGTCTGATTGAAGTTTTTGAACATTGTTTATTTAAAAACGCTTTAAAAGCACAAACATATGGCACTTCGGTACACGAAATGACTTTAGCTCAAGCGATGCAGATATTAAAGATAGATTTTAAAAATATTTGGGAAGAAGTGCAAAGAAATAGACCTCTTGGAAAAGATACGCAAGAGAGAAATTTTTATGCATTGCGGATGGGCGGAATGCTGAGATAATATTCTCCAATTCGCATTGACTTATGCTAAGATGTGGCAACTAAAATTTCTACCTTTTGAGGAATTTAATATGAAAAAAACACTGATTACGATTGTTTTGCTGTCTGGTTTGACCACAGGCTGCCTTGCGCCTGTCGCGCTGGTTGGCGCAGGCGCAGTTGCTGGTGCGTCATTGGCGCGTGATAGCCGTTCATTGCAAACGGTTAGTGACGATACGAATATCGAATTTGAAGCGATGCAAAAGTTAAGGGCAGACCAAACTTTATTCCAGGCTTCAAATATTAGCGTAACATCTTTCAACTATGTGGTGTTATTAACTGGCCAAGTGCCAAGTGATGCAGCTCGAGCTAAAGCTGAGTCTATTGTTCAAGCGATTCCCCGCGTGCAACGTGTTTATAACATGCTTAAAGTGGCGCCTAAAGTTGGTATGATTCAAGAAATGAATGATGCTAGTATCTCAACTAACATCAAAGCACGCATGACAGTCACTAACAATTTAAACTCCAATAACTTTAAATATGTCACTGTCAATAAAGTGGTTTACTTGATGGGCTATGCTAGCCGCGAGCAAACTAATATTGCCCTTGACGTGATTCGTAATAGCGCGGGTGTGAACCGTGTCGTAAATTTAGTGCAAATTAATAATGATGATGGCGGTGCAGCAAATGGTAATGTGCCTGTTGAAGCGGCACCATCGCCTGTACCTGTGACAAAAGATAAACCTGTTGCCGTAACGGCGTCACAAACGCCTGAATCAGCAACAGCGCCAGCAGGAGCGTCAACTTCTGATACGCCCCTTGTAACGCCTTCTGCAGTTAGCCAGGCAAACACAGCAAACTCTTAGTAAGGATGCGCAATGAGTGATAAGGATGCACTATTAATTAATCAAGATGAGCGTGGTGTTTTAACACTGACGCTCAATCGCCCTAAAGTCCGCAATGCATTTGATGATATGCTAATTGCAAATCTATTAAGCGCATTAAAAAATGCAGCGATTGATCCTCAGGTGCGTGCTATTGTTCTGCGTGGTAATGGCGCTGTTTTTTGTGCTGGTGCTGACTTGCAGTGGATGCAGCGGATGGTCAATTATTCTTATGCGGAGAATGTGGACGATGCAAACCAGCTTGCAGCATTAATGCGTACGTTAGCAAGTATGCCTCATCCAACCGTAGCGGTTATCCAAGGCGCAGCTTATGGCGGCGGCGTGGGTTTAGCCGCTTGCTGTGATCTAGTGATTGCCGAAGAAAGCGCAAAGTTCTGCTTGTCAGAAGTTAAATTAGGTTTAATTCCTGCCGTTATTTCTCCTTTTTTACTCTCACGGATGGGGCAGAAATCTTTTCGCCGTTATGCTTTTACGGCCGAGGTTTTTGATGCTATTGCTGCTAAAGAACATAGTTTGGTGGACGAATGTGTGCCGGCTATGCAGCTTGAGGCATGTTTAGAAACTTTTTTACAAATGCTTTTAACCGCCAGCCCTGCGGCAATTCGGGCGATGAAAAAATTATTGCAAGATATTGAAGATTGCCAAAAACCAGCAGCGCTTACACAGATAACAGTTGAGGCAATCGCGAATATTCGAGTTTCAGAAGAAGGGCAAGAAGGTTTAAAAGCTTTTCTAGAAAAACGCAAACCTAGCTTTTCAGTTTAATTTTAATTAAATCAATTCCTGCATAAGCGGGAAGGACAGGAGTTTTATATGCCAAAACAAAAACCACGTAATGCATTTTATGCGCAATCTGGCGGTGTGACAGCGGTTATCAATGCTTCTGCAGCAGGGGTGATCAGCGCAGCAAAAAAACATAAAAGCAAAATTGCTAACGTTTATGCGGGGAAAGACGGTATTATTGGCGCTTTGCGTGAAGAATTAATTGATGTTAGCAAAGAAAGCGCTGAAACTTTAAAAGGTTTAATTCATACACCATCAGGTGCATTTGGCTCTTGCCGTTACAAATTAAAATCTATTGAACAAAACCGCCGGGAATATGAGCGTTTAATTGAAGTATTTAAAGCGCATGATATTGGTTATTTTTTCTACAATGGTGGTGGTGATTCACAAGATACTACGCATAAGATGTCACAAATTAGTAAAGAAATGGGTTATCCCTTAACCTGTATTGGTATTCCTAAAACGGTTGATAATGATCTGCCATTTACGGATAACTGCCCAGGTTTTGGTTCTGTGGCAAAATATGTGGCAGTATCCATTTTAGAAGCTTCACTTGATGTGGCTTCAATGGCATCAAGCTCAACAAAAGTGTTTATCCTGGAAGTGATGGGGCGTCATGCCGGCTGGATTGCCGCTGCAGGTGGGCTGGCCGCGCAAAATAAAGGCGATGCACCACATATTATTTTATTTCCAGAAATTCCTTTTGAAGAAGAAAAATTTTTGCGCAAAGTCGATGAATGCGTAAAAAAATATGGTTTTTGTTCTATCGTGGTATCTGAAGGGGTGCGCGACCAATCAGGCAAGTTTCTATCCGAATCAGGTTTGCGTGATGCCTTTGGCCATGCACAATTAGGTGGTGTAGCACCAGTATTAGCTAATTTGATTCGCGATAAATTAAAATATAAATACCATTATGCGATTGCTGATTATTTACAAAGAGCAGCACGGCATATTGCTTCTCAGACCGACGTAGATCAAGCATTTGCTTTGGGTGAAGCTGCAGTGAATTTGGCAGTAAAAGGTGTAACGGATGTGATGCCAATCATTAAGCGAGTAAAAGGTGCAAAATATCGCTGGACGATTGATACGGCTCCCTTAGCAAAAGTTGCTAATCAAGAAAAGTTTATGCCGCGCCATTTTATTGATAAAGAAGGTTTTGGTATTACCAAAGCTTGCCGTGATTATCTATTTCCCTTGATTCAAGGCGAGGCATATCCACCTTATCAGCAAGGTTTGCCAAAATATGTGAAATTGAAAAAAACCTTAGCTAAGAAAAAATGCAAAGCTTTTGACATTTAAAGGCGCTGTCGCGGTTATAGCAGAGCTACGATCGTAAGGGAGTGGTTAATAAAAAAGCGACACAGTTTCTAAATAAAAAGCCCCAACTTAACATTGGGGCTTTTTGATAGCTATTTTTAAGCTGGCAGGGGATATTAAGCTGCGCAGGAAATGCTGTTGTTTACTTCAGACGCATCAACGCCATACTTTGCGTCAATTCGCGTAGCTAATTCAAGCATAGGCGCGGCAATCTCTCGGTCTGTATCTGCAGCGGCGAACAAGCCATTTCGAATCGCTTTCGCAACTTTTACAGGCTCTATGCCATAAGTAGCAGAGGCGGCGGAAATATTTTTGTTAATATCTTCAGAAAGTTGATCAACCACTTTCTTAACGTACATTAATTGCAATTGCCAAAACTGGGTCAAATTAACCTCACGTTTAAAAGAAAGGCTATGTAACGTTTTATTAACTTCTGCAATAACTTCTTTTAACTGATGCGCTAACTTGCTTAAATCTGCTTCTGCCGGATCTTTAACAGAAAGAACTGGGCTTGCAGTAAAAAATCTTGTCTTATCGGTAACGGCCATATAGCACCTCTTTCCTTTTTATTAGTATCTTCATTATACAGGGATTTAGCTTAAGAAATGATTAAGGCTAGCCGGTTAATTTTTTCCTCTGTGAGGGTATGAAATTTATTGTAGGGTGAGAAAAGTACTATGCCAGATGCCTTTTTCATTGCTTTGGTGGGCAAAAGAGCGAAAGGAATGTGCCCATCAAACAATAGAGTTATTTTTAAAAACAAAGCTTTAATATATTATTATACGCATTAAGGTGAAAATAAAAAGCTTATGGCGCAATGCATCTTAAAAATTTATTGTTTCAAGATGCATTGTAATAAGTTTGGCTAGTTACAAGCCTAGGTTTTCTTCATGCTCTCTTTCAATTTGCTCTTTTTGAGGCGGTTTCAGGGTTGGTGCTACAGAAGGTGCTTCAGAGGCGGTATGATTAATTATAGCTGGATAAAATAAGCTAAACTGTGAAGTTTTCACAGGTTTAATCCTAGCTTCAAAGCGCTTGTGCTTTTCAAGTGCGGTGAGTAATTGTGAAAAATACTCGTGTTGAATGAATGGGGCATGAGAACGATCTAATGTAAAAAAAGCTACTTTTAAAGATAAGCCTAATCCGTCTTTAAATTTGTAACCTTGCTTTTCATAGGTATCACACAACAAACGTGGTTCATGCTTTGGTATAAGCTTTTGTAGGGTATGAATAACAAACTGATAAAAGAATGCGACTAATTTTATATTATGTCCATCGGTAAACTTTTGTATGATAGACGTTATGTGCCCTGAATAAAGCTGTTCGTCAAAAAAGAAGAAGTCATCATTTTTTTGTGTGGTATTGTAAATTTCAGGTTGAAGAGAAGCAAAATCTTTTCTTGGTAACGTACTGTTGATACATTCTGTTATACAAGCTTTATCTTCAGGGGATAATATATCGTATGTTTCTGCAAAATTTTTATAATATTCTGCAAAATGTCTTCCTTTATAATAATCCGCATGAAGCGTTTGTTTAATCTTTTGGCTAAGGTTTTCCGGGGATGTTTCAGAAAAATGACTTAAAACAGTTTTGACCCGTTTATCTGCATATTGGTCTTTGTCTTTAACTTTTTCTTGCAAGTAGATCAGTAAGGTATTTAAAGCGATAGCTGTTGTTATTAGACGCGATGAGGTTTTAGTGTCAAGCTTAACCAATTTGCTAAAATTTTCGCTCATCAGATATTTAGGTAATAATAAGCCGATGATTTCAAGGTAACCCTTTTCTTTTGTTGCTTCAAAGCTTTCTAATGCCATAGAAAGAGGGTATTTGGCTAGATTATTCTCGATTTGTTTTGCCCCCTTATTAATTAAGGTTTTAGCACAAGCAATTTGCTTATTCTTAAGGGCTAAATGCAAAGGAGTTCTTAAAGTTAAGTCTGGACCATCTATTGTTGCGCCATGAAGCAGTAATAATTCTATAAATTGTTGCGAGCCATAGCGTGCGGCAAGATGTAAGGGGGCAAATTGTTGCTGAGCTAATGCATCTATATCTGCCTGGTTTTGTATTAATAATTCTCCCATGGCAGTGTCATTCTTTGTTGCTGCAATATGTAGTGGGGTTAAACCGTTAATATTGCGGACATTGACATTCGCATGCCCCTCAGTAATTAAGCATTGTAAAACTTTTAAGTGATCGTCAACAGTGGCGTCGCTTGCTGCTGCAGCAGCAGAAAATCTGTTGCTAGGTTTGGCAAAGCGGGAAGCTGCTAATAACAAAATAGGAGAAATATCTTCTTTATCCTGTGCTTCTTCTTTTTCTCGCAAAAGACAAGATATTTCGTCAAAAAGGGTAGGGGAATTTTTCAGAATTAATTCTTCAAGTTTCTTTAAATACATAGAGTCTCCTTAAATATGGCACAGATTCTTTAGGGATAGCCTCGTACTGAAAAAATTGTAATCGTTTTCATTGCGTGGGCTATGCTTTCTGCTGTGCTTCCGCCACTGGGGGAAACAAATATTGTTCAGGGTGGAGGATTGATGCAAGCAAATTCAGTTTAAGGAAAAAAGGCTTAAGGTTTTATTAAGTACGCTTGCGTTATAAAGAATAAAGTGCTGTGGAGTATGAAAATGTGGTATGCGCGCTTTAGGTTGAGCAAAGGAGCGAAAGCAACGTGCCCACCTGAAGGCAAAAAAAGAAAGTCTTATCTAGTGTTTTATGCGTCCGGGCAAAAATTTTATACCCCACAGAGAAGATAGAAGAAAATTCAAAGGAAAGAGAATTGTTTTTATTTTATTGCCGAAGCAGGCTTTAGGGTGAAGTTTTTGATGCGTGGTATGGAAGCATGAAAGAGATAGGCGATATGTGCAATAGCATTTAAGCAGCTGTGTGAATGTTTCTCTTAAGCTTGGCGCTAAGAAATTTTTAAAGAGGTATTAAATGAGGCGGGCGTCGGGGCGGATGGCGAATGCTGTTTTTTAAGGTTTTCTAATGCATCTCTTAATAAGCGCTCGTCTTCGCGAGGTGTGTTTTTAGCTGCGCGTTCATCGAGTTGTTTGAGGATGTTGTTAAGAATCGTTAAAGCATGCTCTGGATGATTTTCTAGCAAGGCATGAACTTCTTTTAAAATTAGTTCGGGCTGGCGTTGCTCTCTTAAGCGTTTCTCAGCAAATTGATAAAGCTGAAGTTCTATGGTGTTGGGTAGACGGCCAAAATATTGTTCGGCGCGCTTTGACACGCTTTCTGTTTGTGAGCTGCCAGAAAAATCAGTAGCAGATTGAGAGCTGGCTGAGCTAATCTCTTCCCCGGTTTGACGCGCAAGCATGCTCAACGCTGAGAGAGGATTGCGTCGCGAAAAAAGACCTATATCAGTAGCAATGTGAGCAGTTGTCATAAGGGAAGATGGTTTTTCCTTTTGTCTTATTATAGCAACAAAGGCTTAATTTTAGCTGAAGTTTGAACGGTCGTTCAAGATATTGGGCTCGCTGTTTGGTCCCTCGTTGGCTGCAAATCCCCTGGATAAGTAATTTTGATATTTTTCGGGTCGCCCATAATTAATAGGGGTGAAAACCCAGTAAGCTCTAATGCCATGGACTCGTCGGTGACAGGGGTTGTTAATTGCATCAGTGCATTAAGCAGTTTTGCATAGCGGAAACATTGCGGTGTTAACGCGCGGTATAAACAATTTCGTTCTACGGTTTTTTCAATAGTTTTTCCATCAGCGGAATATTTCAACGTATCGGCAACAGGAGTAGCTAGAATTCCACCTACATCATGATTTTTTACGGCTTCAAGCAGCGTAATGATATCGTGCTTGGGTACAAAGGGGCGTGCAGCATCATGGATGAATACAAAATCATCAGGCAGCGCCTGGCTCATAAGCGCCATTAAGCCATTGATGACGGAGTCGCTGCGGTTTTTACCGCCTATTGTGGTTTGAATTTTAGGGTGGTTAGCAATAGCTAGTTCTTGCCAATAAAGGTCATCCGGGCGCAATACCACAATAATTTGTTCGATGGCGTCACAGGCTAATAGACAGCCAATGCTCAATTCTAAAATAGTTTGATTGCCAAGTTTTTCGTATTGTTTTGGCTTGTTGCTGCCAAAGCGCTCGCCAATACCGGCAGCGGCTATAATTCCGTAATATTTTGCCATGATTGTCAACTCAAACATTTTTAGTTATTGTAACAGGAAATACTTTAGAGGAGACGAATAATGCTGCAAAATAAAACTATCTTTATCACCGGGGCTAGCCGTGGCATTGGGCGAGAAATTGCTTTGCGTTGCGCAAAAGATGGCGCTAATATCGTGATTGCAGCAAAATCGGATACGCCACATCCTAAACTTGCGGGCACAATTTATACGGTGGCAGAAGAAATCGAAAAGCTTGGTGGGAAAGCATTAGCGTTAAAACTAGATGTGCGCGATGAAGATAATATTCAAGACGTCGTTAAAGCAGCCGTTAAGCATTTTGGCGGTATTGATATTTTAGTGAATAACGCAAGTGCTATCAGTTTAACAGATACGGCGCAAACGTCCATGAGGCGTTTTGACCTGATGATGGGCGTAAATACGCGTGGTACTTTTGCTTGCTCACAAGCTTGCTTACCGCATTTAGCACAAGCAGAAAACCCTCATATTTTAACGTTATCTCCGCCCTTAAATTTAAATCCTAAGTGGTTTGCGCCACATTTAGCTTATACCATGTCAAAATATGGCATGAGTATGTGTACGCTAGGCATGGCGGAAGAGTTCAAGCCTCATGGCATTGCAGTCAATTCTTTATGGCCAAAAACCGTGATTGCAACAGCAGCTATTGAATTTAATTTCCCTCCTGAATTGATGCAAGCAGCAAGAAAACCTGCCATTATGGCTGATGCGGCTTATGCAATCTTAACGAGCAATAGCCGAGATGTGACAGGAAACTTTTTTATTGATGAAGAAGTGCTGCGTCAAAAGGGAGTAGAAGACTTTGATCAATATGCAATTAATCCTGGGGCACCTTTATTTCAAGATTTGTTCCTTGATAAGTAGTTTTCGGGTAAAATACCGGCGACTAAAACTTATTCTATTAAGATCATGAAAATTTCGGGATTATTAAAAATATTATTGTCTGTTGTGCTTGTTTTGCCTTGCGCTAGTTTTGCACAAAAGCCTGTTAAAAAACCTGTAAAAAAGCATTACCAAAATCGGCTTCCTAAAAATACTACGCCATTTGCTAATGCGTTTAGTTTAGAACAGGTAGTGGCGGATATGAATCGTAAAGCTACCGCCGGTATTATTGTGCGCTCCTTGCAAAATGGCAAAGCACTTTATCAAAAAGATGCCAGTCAATTATTTTCGCCTGCGAGTAATATGAAAGTGATTACCGCTTATGCCGCATTAAAATTTCTTGGGCCTAATTTTGTTTATCGCACACGTTTAATGACAGATGCGCCAACCATTATTCCTAATGCTAATGGCGTTTTACAAGGTAATCTTTATGTGAAATATGATGGTGATCCGACATTAACTTTAGATGGTCTAAATCAATTGTTTCATCAATTAGCCGATAGTGGTGTTAAAGCGATTAAAGGTAATTTATATGTGGATACTTCGCGCTATGATAAACAAGGTGTATCACCAGGCACAGAAGATACTGATCGCGCGTACTGTTATGGTGCGCCAGTAACAGCATCTATTTTGAATCGTAACTGTGTAACAATAAAACTTTTACCAGGGCCAGTTGGGGCGCCGGCAAAAATTGCTTTTCCTTATGATGTGAGCGTTCCTTTTGTTAATTCTGTTGTGACAAGCGCTAAAGGGGTTTGTGGTATTTCTTTTAAACAGCCGGGCGATGGAAGATATGTGTTGGATGGTTGTGTATCTGCAAAGCGTCAAGCAGTCAGCGTTACTATTCCAATTCCGTCTGATTGTGGTTACGGTGAAGTGGCGGCCTCAAAATTGCTCAGCCGGAATGGCATTAAAGTTATTGGTAGCGAGTTGCCAACGTATTCAGAATCACAATTAAAACTAGTTCAGCAACGAGAGTCTATGCCGTTGTCTGACCTTGTTTTACAAATGATGAAAAAATCAGACAATTTGATTGCAAATACTTTGTTTAAAAGTGTTGGGGCGCTTTATAACCGCCAATCAGCAACTTGGCAAAATAGTGGTGCTGCCGTTAAAGCGATTTTAAAACAAAATGGTGTCAATACGGATGGCATGGTCATTATTGATGGTTCAGGTTTGTCACGGGATAACCGAGTGACACCAGACCAGCTTTCGGATGTATTAATTGCTGCCCAAAAGGATCCGAATATTGCTCCTGTCTATCTTAAAGCGTTACCAGTTGGTGGTTTGAATGGAACATTGAAAAATCGCTTAGGAACAAAAGATATTATTGGCAAAGTGAAAGCAAAAACCGGTAGTATGCATGGTGTTTCTTCTCTGTCAGGCTATGTTGAAACTCAAAGCGGTGAGGTATTAGTTTTCTCGATTATTGTCAATGACTTTGTGGGCGGTTTATATCCTTATCGAGCGCTGGAAGATAAGCTTTGCCGCGTGCTGAGGGCAAAATATTAATTCTAAGGTAAGTTAGGTTAAACCTAACTTACCTTTTTTATAGCACTAATGCCTAGCGTCCTAAGCGAGGGAAATCCACATCGCTTTGTACGTCAAAAGAAGGGGCTTGATTTTCTTTACTCGCTTCACTATTTTTTCCTTGAGATAGCGGGGATAAGGGTGCGATCGCTACTTTAGAGGGGCTTTGGAAGGGGCCTGGGCGCCAGTACGTTGTCGCAACTTTATAAGCTTCTGTAACATGCGTATGTCTAAAGGGGGTGCTGGGACTTTTCATATTAGTACCTTTTTTATTATTGTTGTGATAGTTATTAGTATAATTAAGTCAATCTAGTTACTGATTATAAAATAATCAGTTCATCTATTCTATAAAAGTTTTCCTTAAGAAAAGATTAAGAGCTTCTATGAATGCTGAATCATTAGTTTTAAAAGTAGAGCAATTGCGTGAGCTTATCGAAAGATACAATGAGGCTTATTACGAACATGATGCGCCTTTAGTTCCTGATAGCGAATACGACCGCATATTTCGTGAGCTGCAAGCGTTAGAGCAAAAGCATCCAGAATTGCTTATGCCCGATTCTCCAACGCAGCGTGTTGGTGGTAAACGCTTAGAGAGTTTTGCTAGTGTTAAACATGCTTTGCCTATGTTGTCTTTGGATAATGCGTTTACGACAGAGGAAGTGATTAACTTTGGTAAACGCATCCTCGATCGTTTTAAATCTTTAGATGTTCAACCACCTTCACCCTTAATGTTCTCTTGCGAGCCAAAACTTGATGGTTTAGCAGTTAGTTTGGTTTATGAAAATGGTCTTTTGATGCGCGCATCCACACGCGGAGATGGATTTACCGGAGAAGAAGTAACAGAAAATATTCGCACGATTCGAGCGATTCCTTTACGTTTAAAAGGACAGGCGCCAAAACGATTAGAAGTCCGCGGCGAAGTTTACATGTCAAAAGCAGGTTTTGAAAAATTAAATACAGCGCAAAAAAAACTTGGGCAAAAAATATTTGCTAATCCTCGCAATGCTGCTGCAGGAAGCTTGCGTCAATTGGATTCAGGTATTACGGCGACAAGACCTTTAATGTTTTTTGCTTATGGTGTAGGTGTTTTAGAAGAGGCAATTTTGCCAGATCGTCATAGCAAGATTTTAGCTTGGTTAAAAGACTTTGGTTTTCCTGTGCCAGAACTAGATCGTGCGGTTGAAGGTGTTCAAGGTTGCTTAGCGTTTTATCAAGAAGTTTTAGCCAAGCGTGCTGGCCTACCTTATGATATTGATGGTGTAGTTTATAAAGTCGATGAAATTAAATATCAAAATTTACTTGGCTTCGTAGCACGGGCACCAAGATGGGCTTTAGCGCATAAATTCCCCGCAGAAGAACAGTTAACCACTGTTGAAGATATTGAGTTTCAAGTTGGTCGCACAGGGGTGCTAACGCCAGTTGCACGTTTAGCGACGGTTTGTGTGGGTGGGGCAATGGTAAGTAATGCGACACTGCATAATATTGAAGAGGTGCACCGCAAAGATGTGCGCATTGGTGATACAGTTGTGGTGCGACGTGCAGGTGATGTCATTCCTGAAGTGATGAGCGTGATTATTGATCGACGACCGCCAAACGCCCAAATTGTTCACTTGCCAAAAACTTGCCCGGTTTGTGGCGCGGAAGTATTTAAGCTAGAAGGAGAAGTAGCGGCACGTTGTACGGCGGGGTTAAGTTGCCCTGCGCAGCGGAAGGAAGCATTAAAGCATTTTGTTAGTCGTAAAGCGATGGCAATTGATGGTTTGGGTGATAAGCTCATTGATCAGTTAGTGGATGAAGGCCTAGTGCATAATCCAGCAGATCTTTATTATTTAAAATTATCCTCAATTGTTGATTTAGATCGTATGGGGGAAAAATCTGCTATAAAATTATTAGCACATATCGAAGCTGCAAAGTTAACCACTTTAGCAAGATTTATTTATGCTTTAGGTATTCGCGAAGTGGGTGAGGCAACCGCGTTATCTTTGGCGAACCATTTTGGCTCGCTAGAAGCTTTGCAAGCTGCTGATGTTGATACGCTGATGGCAATTCGTGATATTGGTCCAGTAGCTGCGCAATCTATTGCAGAGTTTTTCCATGTGCCTGAGAATAAAAAAGTTGTACAAGATTTAATTCAAGCAGGCTTGCATTGGCTAAGTATAGAAGTGGAAATTATTAACGACAATCCTTTTAAAGATAAAACAGTTGTGCTAACAGGAACATTGCAAAAATTTTCTCGGGACGAAGCAACCGCTTTATTACAAAAATTAGGTGCTAAAGTTGTTGGTAGTGTTTCGAAAAAAACTGACTATGTGATTGCAGGTGCGGAAGCAGGCAGTAAGCTCGCGAAGGCGGAAAGTCTGGGGGTGCCTGTGGTAGATGAGGAGCAATTTTTGAAGATGTTGGCATGAGCCTGGCGTGGGGCGTTAGTGGGTTAGCCCCTTTTACCAAAATATCTACTTAGGAATCTAGGCTAAACACGACCATCTCTTTATGCCCTAATTTTTCTCGCAAAATAAGTTTTAAATTTTGTTTTTGCTCATTTGGCAGATCATCAAATGTTTTTGCTTCTGTAATATATAAAGTTTTTGGATTATTGAGTGCCTCAGTAAAATCAATAGTCACGGGTTGTCGTAAGCTTGATAAAAATTCGATTGGCTCGGCATCGGGGTGGACTTTATAAAAAGTAACCGTGCTATTGGCAGGTAAATTTTGCATGACATGATTAACAAAAGGCCTCACACGATTCAAGCTAATTTCAATGGGTTTTACCACAAAAATAATGGCGGCTAAAAAACTTGCCAAGCCAATGCCAATAATTTTTTTGGGATTTCGGCTGGCGTATTCCATTGGGTGATGAAATAAAACATAGAGGCTTGCTAGCGCAAAAAGAATTAATGTGCAAAAAGCAGAAACATAATGTGCATTAACCTCTAAACTTTTTAAGTGTATAACCACAATGGTTGCAATACAAAGCAAAATCAAAATAAAAGGCAGTGCTAAACAAATGATAGAAAAAATTTGACGAATAATTTTTGCGGTTTGCGTATTCATTAACCATAGAGAAGCGCCAAGGAGTGAGATGGCTGGCATCATTGGCAGCGCGTAGCGAATCTTATGTGAGCCTGCAAGATAAATGCATAGAAGGGTAAGTGTGGTGAATATAGCAAAAGTATTAATTAAGGGGCGAGGAATAATGTTTAAAGGCTGTTTTGTATAAAATCCTAAAACAATACCGATAACCGCAAGTTCAAAGGCAATTGCAAAGCTGGTCAGTGCATCTTGTAACACAGCAAGCAAAGAAAAACTTTTTGGATGCAAAACAGGGTTAAAAATCTGTACTTTGAAAACTTCGATAGCGAATAAAGTGTTACTTTGCAACTTTGCTGCGGCTAAAAGAAAAATACATAATGCTAGAAAAAATAATCCCGCCTGAAGGCTAAACTGCCTTAACATGAGCCAATTTCGGTGAGCTGTATAAAACGATAGGCAAGTTAATGCAGGTAAAACAAATCCTGCTGGCCCATCAATAAAGAAGCCGAAAAGTAATGGTAAGAATAACCAAGTTTTTGCAGATTGACGTATTAATAGATAGAGCGCCCAAGTACAAGCAAGCAAGATAAAAGGCTCAGGGGTTAAGCTGCGAGCGGCATCAAAAAATTCATAAGTAAAAAGCGATAAGAGAACAGCAATACGACCCCATTCACGGTTGAATGGTAAAGCAATCTTGTAAATTAAAACTAAGGTCAGTGAAGACGCTAAAGCGCCAGCAAAGATAGCAGAAAAGGTCGTAAACTTGCCGAAAGCTAAAGCAAACAAACTATTAAGAAGCGCAAGTCCACTGACAGTCGCGGGATAAGGCGTGCCATAAGGTGTGGGGAAAAAGCTGAAGCCATTTCTGAGTATTTCTTGCGCAAAAACAGCGCTATGTGTTTCAAAACCAACAAGCTCTCGCCCAAATATTCCATAGAGGAATAATGCTAGGCTGCCGAAAAAAATGATCCAAGGTTCAAGTTTACGTAAAATATCCATTAGCATGCTTCTTAAATTTTCTTGTATTATACTGCAATTGAAAATGAGTAGGGTGAGTGATTATTCCTCATGCTTTGCTTTTGGTGAAACTTTAATAACGATGCTTTCATGACGACGACTCGCTGGTTTTATATTTTTTTAATTATTCATATTTTATGTTGGACATTGGCACCAAGCTTGGTGCGCCATACGCTGCCAATTGATTCTAATGAGTCAACGATTTGGGCAAATCACTTGCAGTGGGGCTATGATCGGGATCCTTACTTTTATGCGTTTTGTGCAAAACTTGCTCTAGCGTTGAGCCAGCATGCCATGTGGGGAATGTACTTTTTTGGGCAGTGTATGGTTGGTGTTGCCTTATGGGCGATTTGGCGTTTGGCTAGCCAAATGTTGCCTGCTTGGCATGCCTTGGTGGCTGTCATGATGTTAGAGTTAGTGCAATATTACAATATTGCAGCGATAGATTTTGATGATAATGTTTTACAAATGACAATGTGGTCATTAACTTTATTAAGTTTTTATCAGGCATTAAGGTTTAATAAAGTATTACACTGGATATTGGCTGGCTTATGCGCGGGTTTAATGTTAATGACGCGTTATTATGCTGGCATTTTCTTGCTATCCCTATTAATTTTTCTAATCGTAGATAGTCAAAGGCGGCAAATATTTTTACAGCGTCATTTTTATGTGGGTTTGTTGTTTTTAATCCTTCCTAGTTTGCCACATTTATTTTGGCTTATGCAGCATCAATGGTTAACGGTGCATTATGTATTTGGTCGTATGGATGAGCAATCTATGTGGGTGAGCCATATTGTGCAACCCCTGCATTTTATTTGGGCGCAATTGTTAGTATTTTTACCTGCTATCGTATTGTTTATGTCTCTTTGCATTGGTAAAGATCAAGGGAGAATTGTGGAAAGTAAGCAATTTAACTTGACGCACTTTGACCGCGCTTTTCTTTTTTATCTAGGCATTTTGCCTTTGGTCATAACGATTAGCCTTTCTTTATTAACTGGCTTTACTTTGCGTGTGCTATGGGGAATGTCGTTGTTATCCCTGGCGGGTATCATGTGGACAGCTTGGGTGCGAGTAGACCTTACCAAAAAGAATTTAGCTGTTTTTATTTCTTTAATTTTTAGTCTAATGTTGCTCATGGTAGCAGGATATGTCATTTCATTAACAAAATCAGGTGCGCATTCAAGCGCTAATTTTCCTGCTGAAAAAATTGCACAACAGTTGACCACAACGTGGCGCCAGCATTACCATCAGCCCTTGCGTTATGTGGTCGGTGCGAGAGAATTAGCGGGAAACATTGCTTTTTTTTCACCAGATCACCCGACGGTCTATATTGATGCGGACCTTAATGTAAGCACCTGGATAAAGCCCGAAGCCGTAAAACAGGCAGGGGCATTATTTGTTTGGGATATGAAAGATGGTATGCCTGCGGAATGGAAACAGCGTTTTCCTAATCTTATCCTACTTGCGCCCCAAGATTACTATTCTTTGCAAAATCCAAGCGTTAAAGTCATGACGGTCGGTATGGCTTTACTGCCACCAGCATGAGTGGCTCAGCTTGCCTAAAGTTGGTAATCTTATCAAAATCAAGCTAAAATAGAGAGCTTGTTTTTTTTAAAAATAAAAATTGGAGATTAATAATGAGTAATCATGCAAGAAATTTAGGAATTGCGGCGACGATAGCAGGTGTCGGCGGTTTATTGTTTAAAGCTGGCCAAGTTGGTGTCGCGATTGTTGCGGGTAATACACCTGCGGCAATTAGTCATGGTGTTGAATTAGGGGTTTCTACTTTAGGAACGGTTGCGGCTAATTTGACTTGTGTGCCTGATAGCGTGCGTGCTGGCTTTGTTACTTTGGATGCTGTTGTCAAAGGAATTAATGCTTATATTAATGCCGAAGCTGCTGCGGGTTTGCAATTTTCGGGTGCAACGGCTCATCAATTGATAGAAGCAAGCCTTCAAATTGCTGGCACGGTTGCTGATGGCGCTGCCGCGGCATTGCGTACCGCACAGACAGGAAGGGCTTATGAACAAACGAAGTCAGAATATAACGTCTTAAGAGAGCCTGCTCCACGACCAGCATTTTAATGCTTGTTTTTTATTAAAAGACGCGCTACGGCGCGTTTTTTTTTGTTGGTAAGCTTTTGACTATTCCCAGCCTCTTTTTCCTAAGGTATCATGTGCAAAGAAAAAAATGGAATATTTATGACGATTGCTCTTGCTGCTCGCCTTGCGAGCGTTAAACCTTCTGCTACTTTAGCGTTAAATGCTAAAGCAAACCAATTAAAAGCCCAAGGCAAAGATATTATTAATTTGGTCGTAGGTGAACCGGATTTTGATACCCCACAATTTATCAAAGACGCGGCCATTGCAGCGCTTGAAGCTAGTTTTACAAAATACACAGCGGTAAATGGTATTTTAGAATTGCGCCAAGCCATTAGTGAAAAGTTAAAACGCGATAACCAATTGGATTATGATCCTGCGCAAATCATTGTTTCCACGGGTTTAAAACAGTCTTTATTTAATTTAATGTTAGCTGTGTTAAACAAGGGGGATGAAGTGATTATCCCTGCGCCATATTGGGTTTCTTATCCTGAAATGGTCTTGATCGCTGAAGCAACGCCAGTCATCGTTACCGCAAAATTAGAAAATAATTTGCGTATTAATGCAAAAGATTTAGCCGCGGCAATTACCCCAAAAACCCGCATGATTATTTTAAATAGCCCTTCGAATCCGAGTGGCGTGGTTTATGGTAAACAAGATTTGCAAGCCATTGCTGAAGTGTTGAAAGCACATCCTCAAATTATCATTGCAAGCGATGACATGTATGAAAAAACCTATTGGAGCCACGAGCCATTCGTGAATATTTTGAATGTGGCGCCAGAGTTGAAAGATCGGGCGATTATCTTGAATGGTTTTTCTAAAACCTATTCAATGACGGGTTGGCGCTTAGGTTATGCGGCTGGCCCAATCGAAGTGATTAAAGCCATGGATATGATTCAATCACAAAGCACTTCATCGGCAAATTCTTTTACCCAAAAAGCTGGAGTTGTGGCGCTCCAGGGATCGCAAGATTGTGTGCAAGAAATGGCAAAAGCTTTTCATGCGCGCTATACTTTCTTAAAAAAAGAACTGTCGTTAATTCCAGGTGTGACCATCCCAGAAGCGGAAGGTGCCTTTTATCTTTATCCCTATGTCCAGCCTTTGATCGATAAGTTAAGTTTAAAGGATGATATGGAATTCTGTGATTACTTGTTAAGTGAATTGGGTTTGGCTGTATTACCAGGTAGTACTTGTGGTACCCCTGGCTTCATTCGCATTTCATTTGCAACCAGTATGAGCGCATTACAAGAGACTGTGGCGCGTTTCAAGAAGGCGTTTACTTAAGGTCATTCTGCCTTGGCTGATTTGCGATAGCTGCTTAATGAGAAAATAAACGCGGCTATGCTGATGCCGAGCAACACTAGGCCCATATCTTTTGGCTCATGATGAAAATATTTAGCGGTCATAAAAGAAAGTGAGATAGCTAAAATGGCTTGAAGTGTTCCCATAAAAGCGGTGCCTGTGCTAACGTGCCCAGGAAATTTTTCTTGAACATTATTGCGTGATAAGACTTCTAACGTTGATTGTACAAAACCATATACGGCAATCAGTGCTAGTACCATAGGCGCGATGTTATGCTGCAGTTGCTCTGTGTAACTTAGCGTTAAGCAGGCTAGGATTGCGAGGCCGGTAGCGGCTAGTCTGGCAGCAAAACCGCCAATATGCGCTGCGATGGGCTTAACCAATAACTTCCCTAAGAATAATCCCGAGACAAAACATAAAATGATAATCCAATAATAGTGCGCTGGCCATTGGTATATTTGAATGAATAGTAATGGCGTGATAGTGTAAATAACGGCTTGTCCTGCATAGATTAGGCTATAAGCAATAATTTCGCATAACGTGGAGAAATTTAAAAAAGCATGGTAGGAAAGTTTTTCTTGCTTCTGTACATCTTTTGGCAAAGGTTGTGAAGTTGGGACAAATTTTATGGTTAGCCAAATAATGAATACGCCAAATAAAAAGAGAAAAACAAAACTATACTGCCAACCAAAATAAGATTGGATACAGCCGCCAATAAAGGTAGCTGTTAAAGGCGTCCAAACATTAATTAGTCCTATTTTGCTCCAAGCGGTGATAAAATCTGTTGGGCAGATTTCTTTAACGAGAGCGGTGGAAATGCTTGTAATGCACCCTACGCCAGCACCTTGAATCACACGGCCTATTAACATCAGCTTTAGGTTGGGTGTTAATGCAATTAATGAACCTAATAATGAAATAAAAAGAAAGCAAATTAACACTCTTTTCTTGCCATATTTTTCAGCCACATCCGTAAGCACCGTAAGTTTTGCCAATAATTTTCCCCCTAAATAAGCGGGGACCATTAGCTGTGCAAAAAAGTTAGGGGCCATGAAGTATAAGGCGATAGCGGGTAAAGAGGGAAGGATAATGGTTTCGATAAAATCCATATAAATTCGATTTAATTCGATCGCCCATAATTTACTATTCATCTTTTTTCCCCTCGGTGAACTAATATTGTAGCGTGTTAGTGAATGATTACTCAAATAGTCGTTTAGGGCATTGCAAGTAATCAAAAACTGCCAAGAGGAGTCAAGGCGAGTATTATAGTTGGATTAGATATTTGTTTGTTTAGTACATAAATGTGGCGATATTTGAGAAATATTGCTTAAACAAGCGTAGCCAGCTAAAATTCTTTATTAACTTACTTTAAAGGATTGCTTATGTCGAACCCATCAGTTTCAGCCGGCAACATCAAAACCATTAGTGTTTTTGGCGCAGGTTCTTGGGGGACGGCATTAGCTATTTATTTAGCGCGTAAAGCCTATAGCGTGATGCTTTGGCATAATGTGCCTCAAGATGTTGCGCGCATGAATGAAGTTCGGCAAAATGAAGTCTTCATGCCGGGGATTGAATTTCCCCCTAGTCTGGTTTGCGTAGACAGCTTGCAAGAAGCTGTTGAAAAAGCAGATTTATTATTAATTGTTGTTCCCAGTAAAGTTTTTCGTTCCGTGCTTAATCAAATCAAACCTTATGTCAAAAAGCATCAGCCAATTATTTGGGCAACCAAAGGGGTTGATGCCGAGTCTGGTCAATTAATGGATGGTGTTGCTGAAGAAATTTTTGGTCAAGAGGCAATTTTAGGCGTATTATCGGGGCCTAATTTTGCAGTTGAAGTTGCGCAAGGCTTGCCAGCAGCCAGCACTTTAGCTTGTTGCCATCAAGATGCATTGCCAGCATTATGCCAAGTATTTGAGTCAGATTTAATGCAAATCGATGGTTCTGACGATATGACAGGGGCAGAGGTTGGTGGCGTCGTAAAAAATGTTATTGCCATTGCCGTTGGTATCTGTGATGGCTTAAAGCTGGGTGCTAACGCCCGTGCGGCACTTATGACGCGTGGTCTAGAGGAAATGCTATGCCTTGGTAAAGCCTTAGGTGCTAAAGAAGAAACCATTATGGGTTTGGCTGGTGTTGGGGATTTAATTTTAACCTGTACAGATGATAAATCTCGCAATCGTCGTTTTGGTTTATTGCTTGGTCAAGGAAAATCAGCAGATGAAGCATTAAAAATAATTGGCCAAGTCGTCGAAGGTTACGCAAATGTACAAGAAGTAAAAACACTGGCAAAAAGAATGAATGTTCATATGCCAATTGTTGAAACAGTTTTTGAAATGATTCAACATCCTATTGACCCTAATCGAGTTGCTCTCACTTTATTGCAGCATTAATATTTTGTTCTTTTAATTACCTTGGTAAAGGCGAATTGCTTGCCCAACGGTTAAGTAATTTTGCTTTTGAATTCTGTTTAAAAATCACAGCCAGGGGCGGAAACGAGTGAGGGCGTCCGCTCCCTACTGATCACAGCTCTGATGTGTTATAAAAAATCATACCGTCCTAAATATTTTTAGCGCTTTAATTTCCTTCAGTTAGGCTTAAGCTTTCTTTGATAAAATGTTAATTAATATAATAATCATATATTTTTAATATGCCAAAAAATCATCGAGATTCATTTACTTTTCTTTTTTCACAAAAGTACTTAATCAGCCCTGCCAAAAAACTTGGTTTTGAGGGTGATAGATTTGAAAGAGGGGTTTGCTTTGGTCTAATGGTTATATGGTTTAGTTATATCAATGATGGTGATGATACACTTTTTTATGCAAATCTTAAGTTGTTGTTTATTTTGGATAGAATTAGGTTAAGTCATTCATCTTCAGAAATAAGTCCATTTTACACGTTAGGAAAGAGATTTTTGAAGCAAGTTGTAGAGGCTCAAGTCACAAAAGAAGGTTATCAGTGGTTGAAATCCATAGGGTTTGATTTGCATCTCGGAATTGATTTTGGCAATGTGGGTGAGGTGAAGGTGCGACAACAATTGATTATCTGCGCAAAGGCGCTCCTTTCTGAAAAAAATTTGCTAGAAATAGAGATTTATAAGGAGGGGGGAGGGGGGCGTCATGTGATAGGAGCTGCTTTGCGTGGAGGGTGGTATAGATTTTATGATGCAAATAATTCAGTCGAGTCAATTCGTTACCGTGACGTAGAAGAAGGGCTCACTGCAATGCTTTTTGTTGCTGGTGGCTTAGCTTTTGGATCGTTCGAGGAGACTATTAAAGTAAGATTGTGTTTTTATGAAAAAAATTCTCAAGAAACATTAATGAAATTTATAGAGGAGCTCGAAAAATTTCCTCTTTATGTAGAGCATCAAGAGCTAGTAAGCAGGATGAAAGCTCATTCAATGCAAGAAATTTTTAGTGTATGTAAGATTTATGAGGTTTTGTCAAAAATAGCTGAGCGGTTGATAGCTAGTCCTCGTGTTTCCAGGGATAAAACACTATTAATCAGCTTAAATGAACAGATGAAACAAAGTGTACAAGCTTATCAGCTACCGCCTATGGAAACTGCTCAGCCAGTCCCAGAGACATCGTTAATTTCTCATCACCGATAACCAGGTTTAATGTTAAAATAACGCATCTTTTTAGATGCGTTATTTATGGTAAAACGTTTTTTTCCAGAAATCTTACTCTTTTTTGCTGCATTGCTATTGTTAGGGGGGATGTTGAATGGCCATGCGATTTGGACGCAAGAATACCGCTGGCAACAAATTGTGCTTCACATGCTTTCTAGTAAGGATTATTGGCATCCTTATTTAGATGGCCGGCCTTATTATGATAAACCTTTAATGACTTATTGGTTTATTGTAGCGTTGGCAAAATTAAATTATGGGGTTTTAACGAAGACATTACTACGTTTGCCATCTGTCTTTGCTGGCTTGATAACATTGGCATGTACTTATTTTCTAGGCAAAAATTTTGGCGATCGCAAAGTTGCTTTGTTAGCGACTTGGTTTTTGCTGACAACATTTTACTTTGTTTTTTTTGCCAGAACTGCTAGCGCAGATATGTGGAATGTGGCGAGTGTTTTACTTTGTTTAGTTTGGTTTTTTTATGCAGGTCTATCAGTAAAAAGAGTGTTTTGGCGTGATTTAATATTTTTCCTTTTATTAGCTTTTAGTGCTTTATTAAAAGGTTTAATTGGACCGGTGCTTGTTTTTCTTGTTTTAATCCCTACTTTATGGCGCAATCAACTTTGGCAAAGGTTTTTTAATTTTAAATCTATAGCAGCATTAATGGTTGCAATAGGTTTTTATCTGTTACCCTTTTTTATTTCTTCCGCAACTTCGACTAATTATCAAGAAAATGGTTTGGTAGAGGTATTTCGGGAAAACGTTTTACGTTTTTTTGAGCCATTTGATCATGAAGGTCCTTGGTGGACATATTTTGCTTATCTGCCGGCTTATTGCGCACCATGGATATTATTAAGCTTAGTTTTTTTAATGAAACGGCGGAAACCTAGTAGCGAAAATAAAAATTTCCTATATGGAGAGGGCAGTTTCTGCTGGGCTGTGCTAAGTATTTTTATCTTTTTATCATTGAGTGGTTCTAGGAGAAGTTATTACATTCTTCCAGCTGTACCTTTTGTTATGCTTTGGTTTGCACAATTATGGCAACAGAAATTTATGGGAAGCGTCAAGGCAAACTATGTCTTGGCTTGGTTTGTTGGCTTGTTTTATTTAATATTATGTGTTAATTTTTTGATCATTCAACCTTGGTACTACTTACATCATGGCTAAGCTTATTTCTAGCATCAAAGCAATTGAGATTTTAGATTCACGCGGTAATCCGACTGTCGAAGTTACCTTAACTATAAATAATGGCCAAAGTGTAACAGCCTCAGTGCCATCCGGTGCTTCAACTGGCATACATGAAGCCTTAGAGTTGCGTGATCAAGATAAAAAACGTTTTAATGGAAAAGGCGTTTTAAAGGCAGTGGATAATATTAATAATATGATTGCGCCAGCTATACTTGGGCGTGATCCAACGCAACAAGCGGTGTTGGATGATTTGATGTTAGCGCTTGATAACACGCCTAATAAAGAAAGACTTGGTGCCAATGCGATGTTAGCAGTTTCATTAGCCATTGCTAAAGCAGGTGCTTTGGCCAATGGTTTGTCTTTACATGATTATTGGGCTGCTGATGGTCTGCAAACTTTGCCTGCACCTATGATGAATATTATTAATGGTGGTGCGCATGCTGATAATGGTTTAAGTATCCAAGAGTTTATGATCATGCCTTTGGGGTTTGATCATTTTAAAGATGCTTTGCGTTGTGGCACAGAAATTTTTCACACCTTGAAAAATATCCTTACCAATAAAAATTTAAGCACTAGTGTGGGCGATGAAGGCGGTTTTGCACCGCGTTTGCCTAGCCATCAAGCGGCATTAGACTTAATTATGTTAGCAATTGAAACCGCAGGTTATAAGGCGGGCGAGCAAGTGTTTCTTGCTTTAGATGTGGCTAGCTCTGAATTTTATCGTGATCAAAAATATTGTTTAAAAAATGAAAATTTAGTGCTTGATGCTGAAGGTATGGTGGATTATCTTGCTAAGCTCGTTGATAAGTATCCTATCATTAGTATTGAAGATGGTATGGCTGAAGAAGATTGGGGTGGTTGGCAGTTATTAACTCAAAGGTTGGGTGAGCGTATTCAATTGGTGGGTGATGATTTATTTGTGACAAATCCTGCTCGTTTAGAAAAAGGTATTGCGGATAAAGTTGCTAATGCTATTTTAATTAAACCTAACCAAATTGGTACGGTAACTGAAACCTTAAGGGCAATTAAGCTAGCAAAAGAAGCTTCTTATGGCACTGTTATCTCGCATCGTTCTGGTGAAACGGAAGATACTTCCATTGCAGATTTAGCGGTAGGTTTAAATGCTCAACAAATCAAAACGGGTTCTTTATGCCGAACAGATCGTATGGCAAAATATAATCAGCTATTACGTATTGAAAACGCAAGGCCTGATTTGTTGTATGCGGGTAAAACCATTCGTGACCAACATATTGCTGTTTTGAGGACATAAACTTTTATGGGCCGTGTGGTTATCGTTGCGCTGGTTATTTTATTTCTTGGCTTGCAATACAAGCTTTGGTTTGAAGATGGCGGCGTGCGCCAAGTTGCACGCTTGCATGAAGAAGTTGAAAATCAGAAAAAAGAAAATGAAGCTTTAGCGCGGCAAAATGACCAATTACGAGCAGAAGTTAAAGATTTAAAATCAGGGGTTGATGCGCCTGAAGAGCGAGCACGTAATGAGCTTGGTATGATTAAACAAAATGAAGAATATTTTCAGATCGTGCAAGAAAATAATTCACGCCGCGGGCAGGGATAGTGTCTCGTGGAGCAGCAGGGTTGAAGCAGTTGTTAAATAAACCCTCTCTAAATTTTCCCGTTAGAGTTGGATAACCGATAAAACTAGATCTCGATAGTAAGAAACATGACGAAAAAGATTTTACTTTTAATACTACTTTCTTTCATACTTACGGCTTGTGGCCAAAGCGGGCCTCTCTACTTACCTAAAAATACTTCACAGCAGCAGGGACGTCAGTAATATGGCAGCTAACAGCGATAAAATAACTTATCATGAAAAATTTTTCTCAGTTGGTTCTAATACAGATATCTTAGAGCTAACGGGTGTAGAAGACGAGCTTGATGCTTTTGTAAAACAAAAGCGTGTTGGTGTTGTGCATTGGGGGCAAGGTCAGCGGGATTTAATCAAAAAATTTCGTGAAATAAGCCCAGGAGTTTTATTGCAAGAAAGAATGAGTAGTCTTATTCCTGAGCGAAGTTGTTTTGAGGCGATGCCTATTCAATCTGAAATGCATCATAAATTGCAAATACTTTTATTATGTATTGCAACTGTTATTGAGCAGGGATCTTCTGTTGATAGCACTTGTTTTAATCGTGAGGAAATCAATTCGGCTGATCGATTAAATCCTATCTTGCAACATATGATTAGAGAAAGATACTGCGTGGAGGGGCGACAGCCTTCGGTTCGCAGAAGTTCGCTTTCTGCGCTTATTGATGATGTCAAAGGGCTTTTTGCGTCACTCAAAGTCGGTGGCGACAGTCAGCGTCCTCCAGCTGCTGCGGCAAAGCGATGTGAAGATTCTTTGAAAATAAGATCGCCTTAAATAATTCACCCATTTCTTCTGGTGAGACTAATTTTCGAACAGCATTTGCGGTCAGTAGTGAACTTTTTTCCTGTGTTAGAAATGCCTGAGCTAATTCCATTATGCCACCATGCATGAGTAGTGCGCCCTGTGTCATGAAGGTTTCTAAAGTTAAACCATTTTCAATACCGCATTTGGCGAGAGCAGTAAAATCAACATGGGAGGTAATGTCTTGTAGCCCTGGCCAAAAATAAGGATTTGGATGTGCATGATGTTGATAATGACACATTAACGTGCCTGTGTCCCGGTCTGGATGATAATACTCACGTGCTGGGAACCCATAGTCGATAAAAAGCAGAATCCCTTGTGTCAAAATAGCAGTCAAAGATTTTAATAATGCTTCTTGTTGTAAATTGATTTCGCTCTCATAGCCTGCGGTCAAGCCCATTCCCCCTTGTTCTTTGGGTAGCATGAGCGCATTAAGTCGTTGCTCTAAATAAGCAGAGCTTGGATTATCTAGTATTTCATGAAAATTATTTAGCGCAGTTGAGTCGCTATTTGCCTCTACTACATAAATTTCCTTTGCGCCATTCTCAGTAATCTTGAAACGGTGCACAGGTAAAGCATCAAGTACTTCGTTAGCAATAATAATGCCTGAAAAACTGTTGGGTAAGCGGTCGAGCCAAATGATACGCTTGAATATTTCGCCGCTTAATTTTGCTTGTAAATAATCTTGTTGACGTTGTTTTAAATCTGCACTGACTTCTAAAATAAAATAATGTTGGGGTAAATTTTTTTCTTTGGCTAAATAATCTAAGATGCTTTCAGCAAGCCTGCCTGTGCCAGCGCCAAGTTCTAACCAGTCAGGTTGTGACATTGCAGCGATATAAGGTTTTAGAGCGCTTGCGATAGTCATGCCAAATAATGGCGAGATTTCAGGCGCGGTAATAAAATCGCCAGACTCTCCAAATTTATGCGCACCAGCGCTGTAATAGCCTAAACCAGGCGCATAAAGCGCAAGCTGCATATAATTGTGAAAAGAAATTTTGCCATGATGTTGAGTCATGGCAGTTTTTATCTGTTGCTGTAGTTTTAAACTATGAGCCTGCGCAATCGTTGAGGGTTCTGGGAAGCTCATAATAATGACTTACCCAGTAGAGCGAGGCGTTGGTAAGGGATTTTCAATATCGTTATCAGCAGGAATCGAGCATTTTTTACAGCCAAAAAAGACAGATAGAGACGCTAGGCCTACACTGACAGCAGTGCCAGCTGAGCCTAGGACTATGCCTGCCATATCGCCTTCTTGAATAGATTTGTAAAGCGTAAATGCACTGGCGCCGGTTAGCCCTAAGGCTAATATACAAAACACGGCTGCACCGCATTTGTATTTACTATTCGGTGAGCTTTCTGCTGTAGGTAATAGTTGATCAGTTTCTTGTTGTTGGCCTGGATTAAGCATATTTTTACTCATAAGTATTATTAGAGCGCTTATTATAATTTGAGAGGCTAGAGAATGCAATTTTGTTTTTATCGTGTAAAGCGACACATAGGAGAAGAAGCGTAGGGCTTCTTGCTGTTATGCGCATATTTTAGTGCTTACATCTCTTTTGCAAAATCCTTGCTGATAGTTAATTGAGCTGGGGTCATGAATGGCTTGATCGAGTGTCGTCCTGGCGAAGGTGTAGTGGATATGTTGCGTATGATTTTTGTCGTTTAAATCGGTTATGTTATCTATTAGCCTTAAATAAAGCTCTATGGGTGCTTTATCGTTTTTAGGCAATTTTATAATCATGCTTGAAACGGCTTGGTCGCTATTAGGATATTGTTTGTTTTTTCTATCAGGGTGGCTGTTAAAAGTCCTGAAAATACTATTATCTTGATAAGTATTATCATAACCTTTATCAAATTTAGCTAAGGGGTTATCATTTGCAGCTTCGGTGTTAAAACTAAAGCGGATAAACTGATCTAAGTTTAATTCTGATAAATGATGCACCATGAGTGCAGTAATTTTGTTTAGTCTTAGATAAGATGTTTGCTGATCGATAACGGGTGTAAGGTTGTATTGCGTTAGGTTCTCCAAAATATAATGATTAGTTTGAGCAAAAATTACGGTTTCCCCATTGGAATTTCTTGAAAAAATTTTACACTGATACTGATTATTAAGTGCAATTTCGCATAACATAGCTTTGCTTCTATCCGCAAAGATATAATTTATTGGGGTGCTATTGGAAAATAAAAGCTTACTGTTTTTTTTTATATCATCAACTTTGTGATAATTTTCAAGGATATTTTCCATGACTTTTTCATAAGAGATCTTTGCTGCGCGTTGCTTTAAAGGGATCGTGCTTGCGAATGTCATAAATGCGGCTAAGCCTGTCTCGTTAACCCCCATCTTGATGCTATATTGATTATCGTACTGCTTATCTCCATACAGGCCAAAAAATTTATATTTATTTTTATGTTGTATGGTTAAAAATTTTTGATTGCCCGGATAAAAGTCACGGTTTTTTGCAATTAAGAGCTCGTTTGGTGTAAGCGTGCCCCAAACAGTGCAGGCTTGAGATGAGTTTACGAGGCAGGCTGCCAAGATCGCAGCAAAGAAAAATGTTTTTGGCATATTTTGCTAACTCTGAAATTATTAGCTATATTTAGACTAAGCAAATCATATACCAGTTCGAGCTTAGTTGTGTATCTATGCGATTCTTGGTATTAGCTTATGGCTTGAGCGGTTATTGCGAAAATTGTATCAAAAAGTTAAGCTGTCAATGATGTGGTTGTCCTAATAAACAAAATAAGGAACCAAATATGCCAAAAAGAAAAGAGCTTGTCTGGGGTGCTTTAGAAGATTTTTTAGAAGGAGTCGGCACATCTTTTTATACTGATGTAGAACTTAGGCGGAAAATGACGTTATGGCAGATGCCGACTGCGTTTAGCACGATGTTAAAGAAGAAGTGGGATAAGTTAGATCGAGGTCAGTTTTATCGGGCAATACGCGTGGCGCGCGAGAGTTGGGGCTGGGATTGGCGGAGACCATCAGCGGCGGATATAGAGGGTTCACCGAAAACGATGCCCTTTGCAGATATAGGGTTTTCTAAGGATAGCCAAACACAAGTTAGGCGTGTGCTGATACAAGCGGAGATATCTTCTCGATTAGCTTGTGAGGGGGTTGACAAGGTAACGCAACTGATAGAGCTTGCTCAAAAGTTTCGCAGCGATAGTGGTATTGCAGAAGCAAAGATCAGAGCAAAAGAACATGACAAGCTGGTTGAAAAAAATTTTCAATATATTGCAAAAACTTTCTGTGTTTTTTTCACGAGCCCTACACCTTTTAAGGAAATCAAAGGAAAGTATATGTTCTATGCTTTATTAATAGCCGTCATGGCATCAATAGCTGAACTGCGTAGAGGCTATTTAGAAATGGAGGGTAGCGCCAGCGATTTATATCCCGCATTGCTCACGATTACTGATTATTTAATGAAAGCCTTGAACCGTTTGCCTCTTGCCGCGGATTCTCAAGAGGAAATCGCGCGTATCAAGAATACACAAATGATGGCAGAAGTTAAAAAAAATTTAGAGGAGACAGGCGCAAAGCCTGCTCGCTATTTATGGTAATTTCTTGGTTGGGTGGAGATGGCATAGGCGCTTAAAAAGCCTATGCCATGTTTGATATTATTGACACTTGTACTGCGCTACGCGCTTTTCCATCTCTTCATCGCTCACGTCTTCGATATGGGTTGCAAACCACCAGGAATTTCCCCAAGCATCTTTTACGCCACTATGCCTATCGCCATAAAATTGATCGGCAGGTTCCATTGTTGAAGTGGCGCCTGCTTTAAGCGCACGGTGGTACCATGCATCGCAATCTTCCACATAAAGATAAAACATTCCGCCTGGTGCGGCTGGATGATGCTCGCTGGCATCTGCAAACATAAGCATTGAGTCGCCTACTTGTGCACAAGCATGCTTAATCGTGTTATCTAGCTCAAAGCAGTCTTGAATTTTAGCGCCAAGGCCTTCTTGTAAGAATTTTAAAAAACCTTGTGCATTCTCTACTACCAGAAAAGGTGTGATGGTATGAAATCCTTCAGGGATGGGTTTTACGCTCATTTAATATCTCCATAATAAAAATGAATCATTAATTATAGCGTAAAACCCTTGCTGCTGCAGTGAAAGTTTTAGGGTATGTTAAGCGTTTGAGCAACTGCATTAACAACAGCGGATACTCTTATGCAAGTTTGAATGGCTTCATGTGAAACTTGGTGCTGTACTAAAGATTTCACATGAGAGTCCATGCACATGCCGCAGCCATTAATCGCGGAAACAGCTAAGGCATATAATTCAAAATCAACTTTATCAATGCCGGGATTTGCCATGCCATTCATGCGTAATTTAGCAGGCATGCTAGCAAAACTTTTATCACTGGCTAAGTGAATAAAGCGATAATAAATATTGTTCATGGCCATTAAACTTGTGGCAATTTTAATTCCTTGAATATCGGTTTCTGTTAGCATTGCATTGGCGTAATCAAATATAGCGTTAATAAGCTCTGCTTGTTTTGTGCTATAAGCGCTGGCCAGCGCGATACCTGCGATTTGCTTTGCGCTTAAGCCATCGATATCTTGCTGATTTAATAAGCTGCTTAGATTTAATTTTGTATCTTTAGCAAAATCAGGTAGTTTATTTTTTAATGTATCAAAGTTCATAGTAGCTCCTTAAGCATTATTTTCAAGGGTTTTCACATCAAGGGTTTGCTGTCCTTTTTGCCAGTTGCAAGGGCAAAGCTCATCAGTCTGTAAAGCATCTAGAACGCGCAAGACTTCATTAGGATTACGGCCCACGTTTAAATCAGTGACCATGACAAAACGAATGACGCCTTCAGGGTCAATAATTAACGTTGCGCGTTGAGCAACACCTTCTTGTGGATCTAAGATGCCCAAAGCGCTAGAAAGTTCACGCTTAATATCTGAAAGCATTGGGAATGGTAAATCATTTAAATCTTGGTGGTGCTTTCGCCATGCGTGATGAACGAATTCTGAGTCAGTGCTTAAGCCTAAAATTTGAGCATCTCGGTCTAAGAAATCCGGATTTAATTTAGCAAAGGCTGTGATTTCAGTTGGGCAAACAAAAGTGAAATCTTTTGGCCAAGAAAATAATACAAGCCATTTGCCTGAAAAAGTCTGGTTGTTGATATTTACAATGCCTTTTTCAATATCATTGCTTACAACCGCCTTTAACTCAAATTTTGGTAAAGCGTTACCAATGGTTAACATAATTTTTCTCCAAGTTGTTTAAATTGGGTTCATTGTAGAATGCTGGTATCGATAAGTAAAATATATTTTTTATATCCTAATGATATATTTTACTTATAATAAAAATATTGAGCGGTTTGCGAATTATGATTATGGAGAGGTAAGTTATAAACCTATGAGTATTAAAAGGCGTTGGCTTTTAATTATATAGTGCCTACTAATCTTGGGGTGGCTCATCGCTTTTAAAGTATTTTTTAGAAAGATATGGTTCACATCTGTTGATCAGAATATTTCTATTAAAAAATTAGGTTGTGTGCCATATATTAGCTTATCTCAAATAGAAGCCTCTCACAAAGCTGTTGCTATTAATGCGCCACTTAAGATCGGTTTCCAGTAAAGTTTTTACTGGGATAGCTTCATGTTTAGTAAACGCTGAGGCCAGCCCAAAATGACCTCATTAATAAAATGTTAACCATAAATATCATATACTATAACGCTTTAAACATTTCCCAAAATATGTATTACCATATAACATAAACAATAATAAACTAATCCTATTAGGAAAATTTATGAATCAACAACAAAAAGAATGCCTCATGTTTTTCATGTTCCAATGCAACTGGCGTCCTTGGAGTGCAGCAACGATTGATAGGCTATCCGGGCTTTTTTTTGTAACCAACACAGGCTTGCTCCGGGAAATTGCTTTAGCTGAGAGATGTTTTTCCAAAGACCTCCCAACTCCATGGGGCCAAACGCTCCCTCGGTCAATAAAAGAATTATTAGAAAAGCATAATTTAGATGTCTTAGAAGCAACAAGACCAAAGAAGTTTCTTATTTCGCAAGCAGATGTCTTACTTAGTGAAAAGCAAAAAGTTATTTTACAAGGGATGCCTATTAGCTTAGCCCAACCCAAATATCAAGAATTACATTTAATTCTTAGCAAATTTTGCAAAGTCAAGCAGCACGTCATCACAGACTTTTTAATAGCGCGTTTAACGCAGACGAAAGACAATGAAGGCCAAGCGCATTCTAGCGATGCCCCTGATCTATACAAACATCTAGCTAATGCTATTCATCAATTATCTGATGGAAATAGTTTATTGGAAAAAATAACCTGGGCGCGCCTCAAAGAATTGAGGAGTTCATCGCTACATGCTTCAATCCTTAAAAAAGTTCAAGCCGAAGCTGCAAAATATCCAGCCGAAAAAAATTCAAATAGCTACCCCATTAATGAATTCGCCATAAATCTTATCAACAGGCTAAAAAAATTTTACCAAGCTATGCTTGATACGATTTTGCAGAAACTATTTGCACCCCAGCAGTTAACATCCTCTTTAGCTGAAAGTTATGCTTGTCTTCGTTACTCTGTCGCAGCGACAGAAGAATTGGGGCTTGGTAATCAATTACGCGCCTACGCCATTTACGGCATGGCAATTTGCTTAAGCAGAGTTAACTTGCTTGGGCCTGCCATAGCGCTCTTCGAAATCTTAATAGTAGATGAATCCTTAGACGCTGCTCTAAGAAAGAACATTAAAGATTTTTCTGATGAATTAAAAAAATCTGAAGTCACAGTTACTTATCAACGAGCGGCCCCTTTTTATGGAGCGCCATGGCTACCCTTATCTGCCCCAAGAGACAGTTCAACGTTTGGTGACACTTCTGATCAAAGGATAGCCCCCGCCAAAGGATCAGCGTTTTCTCGTGTGCATGCAGGTTCAGTATTTCAGCCGGCAACAGGCCCATTATGTGGTTCTAAAAGAACCCACGACGATGAACCTGGTGACTCGTCTGCAGCTAAACGCCAAGAACCGCCTCGTGATGCCTTCAGTATTGCAAGCCTAATGAATCTCTGATCCCGGAGTGCCTTATCTTAGGGCTTGGCAAGTATTGGTCCGATTGCATCGCATTACTAGGGAAATTTTCACCATTAACAGCAGGCCTACGGATCCTAAAGCGAAATAAAAAACTCCTAATAAAAATTGATTTTGGTGAGGAATAGAATTTAACAGAAAATTTATTCCTGTGGAGATAGCAATTTGGCTGGCGCCATAAACTGCGCCGGCGGTGCCAATTTTTTCATGTACACTTGAAAATGCTACCGCTAAGGCATTAGGAAATAAAATTCCACAAGCTGTCATATTCACAAAAATAAGCGGGATCAAGAAAAAAAGTCGTGTTCCAAATAAAGTATATGTTAGCATCAGCAAAATGCCGCCTATAGCCAAAAGGATTACGCCACTACTCACTAATTTTTCAGGACTTATTTCCTTCACCATTCTGCCACTTAAAAAAGCACCAAAAGAAAGGCCCAATGCTGCAATTAATAAGATTTCGCCATTTTGCATCGCTGATAACTTTAAGGTATTTTGAATAATAAAAGGCATGATGTTGGCGCATAGAATAATCGCCGAGAAGCTAAATCCAGCTATAGTTACATAACACATAAATAAGCGATGACTTAAAATTTTTCTATAGTGTAAAAAAGTTTCTCGTAAACTAAATGCGCTTTTCTTTTCAGCTAATGTTTCTTGAAAAACACTCAACAGTAAAATGAATAGCATAACACCATAAAGCAACATAAAAACAAAACTTGCTCTAAAGCCAAAATACTGTTGCAAGAGCCCTCCTACAAACGGTGCAACTGCTGGTGTTGCCGAAATAAAAAAAGCTATCTGCGAAGATCGCTGCGCCAATAATGGCCCATGATAAAGATCTCGCAATATCACACGCGATAAAGATAACCCGCCCCCTACGCCTATACCTTGAATAATTCGCCCAAGACAAATTCCTTCAAATGACGCAGAAAAAAGACAAATTGCAGACCCTAACACAAAAAACGCTGTGCCTAGCATTAATAAAGGTTTTCGCCCATAGCTATCAGATAGCGGTCCATAAAACAATTGTGAAATCGCAAATCCCAATAAGAATAAACTAATGGTTAATTGCGTATGTGCCACAGATTGACCAAAAAAGTTTGCAATCGCTGGTAACGATGGTGCGAATAAATCGGTTCCCATTAAACTCATCACTGCCAATAAAATCACTACATAGAACATAAAATTTGTCCTCTTTATTATTTCCATAAAAATTATGGCATTGCTATACGTATAATACAAATCTATAGAAGTTATACTTAAAATAAGTTAAACTAATACAAAGGGGGTGGTATGGATCTTTATCGAATTAATTTAAATTTACTGATCGCACTTGATCAACTGTTAACCGAAAAAAGCGTTACCAAAGCCGCGGAAAAACTTTCTATCACACAAGCTGCGATGAGCAACAATCTGCAACAGTTAAGAGAGCTTTTTTCGGATGCACTATTAGTGCGTGAAAAGCATCACATGCTATTAACACCTTATGCGCGCGAATTACACCCTAAGCTTCAACAAATCATTGAAGAAGTAAGAACATTAATTGTCAGTGGGCAACGTTTCTGTCCAGAAAAATCTGAGCGCGTTTTTAAAATTGGCGTGCCGGATTATATGGCGCCGCTCATCATGCCAAAGCTTTTAACTTATCTACATAAACGCGCCCCAGGTATTAAAATTGTATTGACTTCTATCCAGTATTTAGGAGAGTCTGAGCCCTTTGAAAAAGGTGATTATGATTTAGCAATTGGAAAATTATTCACGCACTCACCCTCTGTACAAACAACGCTTTTACTTAAAGATTCGTTAGTATGTATTTTGAATCCCAAACATACTTTAGCGAACAAGAAAAAACTTTCCTTAGAAGATTATATTCAAGCGGAACATATTGCAGTTTGCGCTGATAATCTACCTTTAACTGTCTCAATTGTTGAACAAGCTTTAGCGCAGTTAGGTATTGCTAGAAATGTTAAATTTTCACTGCCTTTTATTATGCCTATATTCAAATTAATTGAAAAATCTACCACACTGCTAGGAACCGTGACCAAATCTATTGCAAATTTATATCGAAATGATAAACAATTTTTGATTAAGTCCTTACCTTTTTCAGTGCCAGAAGTAGAATTTTATCTTGCTTGGCACCAGCGATCTAACAATGATTTGGGACATCGCTGGTTGCGAGAGCTTATTCTTCAAACGGTGCTCCCTGAAACAAAATAAAAAAACATCTTACGTATGGCCTAATTTTGGCGTTAAAGCCTCTATACTAAATTCAAAAAGGGAATAGGGTAGAGCTAAATTTCAGAGTTACTATCTTATTTGAAATGACTGCCATGAGCCGACCTGGTTTTAGTAGGCGCTGAATTTGATAGGCTTAAAGATCAAAGGAGGTGTTAAATGGCTTACAAAGCCACAAAAGAATTTAAACAAGAGGCAACCCGCCTTGCGTTTGTCCAAATAGCGATAAATTTTAAAAAGGGCACGTTCGCATTTTAGAATTGCGCACTTTACTAAAAATGATCGTCGATCATTTTTAGTAAAGCGGCGGAGAGAGAGGGGTGTGACTCGGCGCATCCTGCGCCTCGGGCGTTGCCCGCGCTGCGCGCGTCCAAATCGGCAATCCTGCCGCTTTGTCGAACCGATTGTTTTAGGATCGAGGGTTCGATGAAATAGCTGCTGCAGTTTATAAAAAAAGGGCCTTATGGGCCCCTTTTTTATAAACTGGCGGAGAGAGAGGGATGTGACTCGGCGCATCCTGCGCCTCGGGCGTTGCCCGCGCTTCGCGCGTCCAAATCGGCAATCCTGCCGATTTGTCGAACCGATTGTTTTAGGATCGAGGGTTCGACGAAATAGCTGCTGCAGTTTATAAAAAAAGGGCCTTATGGGCCCCTTTTTTATAAACTGGCGGAGAGAGAGGGATTCGAACCCTCGATACGGGGGATTCCCGTATACACGAGTTCCAGTCGTGCTCCTTCAACCACTCGGACATCTCTCCGCAACTACACTGTATGGCACAGAATAACATCTGGGCCTTCAACCATTATTCGCCGCATCCTGCGGCTCACCCTTCGCTACGCTCAGGGCCGTTTGCTTTGCAAACGTTCAAAATCGCTCCTGGCGATTTTGGCGGACATCTCTCCGCAACTACACTGTATGGCACAGAATAACATCTGGGCCTTCAACCATTATTCGCCGCATCCTGCGGCTCAATTTTTGCTTTCTGCGATTTGCATGAATATGTCATGCTTTAATCTGAACGCGTAAGAGTACTGGGAATTTGCTTGCTTGTCAATGCTAATTCGCTTAGAATGGGTCTTTCTTAATAATTTTAGAGGTTTGAATGGCTAAAGAAGATGTCATTGAAATGGAAGGCGTTGTGACGGAGGCGCTGCCTAATACCATGTTTCGCGTCAAATTAGATAATGGTCACATTATTCTCTGCCATATGTCAGGCAAAATGCGCAAGAACTACATTCGAATTTTAGAAGGTGATCGTGTAAAAGTTGAAATGACACCTTATGATTTGACAAAAGGTCGCATTACTTTCCGTGATAAGGCTTAAAACAAGCGACTTAATAATAAAAAACCCGCCAGATGGCGGGTTTTTTTATATCTTAAACAGCGATTAAGCAACAACTTCTTCAATGCTAACGGTTTGACGAACTGGTTTGCCTTTTAAAGCAAATTTAACCACGCCATCCACTAAAGCAAATAAAGTGTGGTCTTTACCTATGCCCACATTTTTGCCAGCGCGATATTTAGTACCACGTTGACGAACAAGAATGTTGCCAGCAAGTACTGCTTCATCACCAAACTTTTTAATGCCTAAGCGTTTTGACTGCGAATCGCGGCCGTTTTTCGTACTACCACCGGCTTTCTTATGTGCCATGAGAGAACTCCTTAGCCAGCTTTAATGCTGGTAATTTTAACTTGAGTATAATATTGACGATGACCTTGCTGCTTGCGGTAGTGCTTGCGGCGACGGAATTTGATAATTTTTACTTTATCAAGACGGTCTTGCGCGGTCACTTCACCAGAAACTGTTGCTTTCACTAATGGTGCGCCAACAGAAACTGTATCGCCATCAACTAACATGAGAACTTTGTCAAAATTGACTTTAGCGCCAACTTCAGCAGGTAATTTTTCGATTCTTAAGGTATCACCTTCGGCGACTTTGTATTGTTTGCCACCGGTCACAATGACTGCGTACATGGATTTTGCTCCGAACTTCTGACTAAAAAGACTCGAAATAATATCAGGTTTTTTAAAAAGCTGCAACTATTAAGCCGATATCTTCAGTAAAATTCATCAGGGGTTGTCTAAGGTGGGCAAACGCTTATTGGTTAAAAATAACAATAAGTTAATGGGGTTTAAGGTTGGCTATATATACCATTATTTATGGCAAACCGCTTCAATGTTTCGCCCGTCGAAATCAATCACAAAGGCGCCATAATAATTTGGATGATACATTTCACGAACGCCGGGCTTGCCATTATCTTTGCCGCCGGCCGCTAGTGCTGCTTGATAAAATTGCTCGACTGCTTCACGACTTGAGGCTGTAAACGCGAGATGAAGGGAAGTGGGTTCTTCGCTTTGGTGTATCCAAAAGCTTGCGATGGGTCCTTGAGGCTGATTTTTTAAACCAAAACCTGCAAAGCCATGGACTTCAACAAGTAATTCATAGCCTAAAGGCGCCAAAACGCTTTGGTAAAAGGTCTTTGCTTTTTTATAATCACTGACTTTAATGCCAATATGGTCAAGCATAAAATATTCCTTGTGATAGACATTTAACTATTCAAAGCACTTAAGAGCTTAGCTTATACTGAACTGTCGTGACAAGCCGGACTTTTTTATTAATGGAGGCTTTTTCATTCTGAGCCGCTTGCCAGTCATTGCCTGGGCTGGTGACACCAGCATCATCTTGGCTGGTAATTTCAAATATCCCTTGATTCGCTGAGTGGATGAGGCCAAGTTTGCTGTTAGAATCAAGTGCAAATTGTTTAGCAACTTCCCGTGCGCTCTTAGTGGCTTCTGCCAACATTACAGGTCGAATATTATTTAATTGGGTATAGAAATAAATTGGGTTGGGGCTGGCGCTATCATCGCCAGGACTTAGCACAACGCCTTGTTCTATTAAGCTACTGGTCAGTTGGCTGATTTGTCGAATATGCTGCACATTAGTTGAGCGTACTTTAACGCCGCCTTTAATTAAAAAGCGGTGCGCTGGTTGAGAGTTTTGGTAAGGATTCGCTGATAAATCGGTGACTTTGATGGGCTGGATTTCAATTTCATCAGGTCCAACTTTGTTGTTTTTCAGAAAAAGCAAAGCAAGACTTTTATCTCGAGAAATTTCATTATTAACATCGGCGAGAACATCACCGGTAGCAGTATAATTGATATTCCAAACCGCAAGATCGGCTGTAACATCACGTTCTGCCAAGCCTTTAACGGTTACGAAATTGCCATCAACACGTGAGTGATAGATGTTTCGGCCGACATAGGCGCCCGCTAAGATAATGCCAACAGCTAAAATAAAGAAACACAAAATTGCATTGTTATCATTGAGATTCATCAGAATTCCTCAAGTTTTTTTATAATATATATTAAAACAGCAGAAATAAAAATATGCCATGTGGGAAAAGCTATTTGCAATTTCAATGCCAAAGCTTTTGTCCATACTTTTTTCTACTGTGTTTGATCGATTATCAGATTTTTACACTGAACATTTGCTATACTTTAATCTAAATAACTTTTTTGAGATTCTGCATGCAACTACTCAATTTTAAGATCGGTTTAAATCAACCTCTTTTTTTAATCGCCGGGCCTTGTGTTGTGGAAAGCGAACAATTGGCTATTGATTCTGCCGGACAGTTAAAAGAAATTACCAAAGAGCTAAATATTCCATTTATTTACAAGTCTTCTTATGACAAGGCTAATCGCTCTTCTTTGAAAAGCTTTCGCGGGCTTGGCATAGAAGAAGGTTTGCGGATTTTGCAAAAGGTGAAAGAGCAAATCGGTGTGCCAATACTTACCGATGTGCATGAAGATTCTCCATTAGCAGAAGTGGCTGCGGTGGCGGATGTCCTGCAAACACCGGCTTTTTTATGCCGCCAAACAAATTTTATTTTAAACGTCATGAAACAAGGCTTGCCTGTGAATATCAAAAAAGGCCAGTTTTTAGCCCCCATTGATATGATGAATGTGGTGGAAAAAGCACGAAGCTCGGGAAATGAGCAAGTTATGGTTTGTGAACGTGGTGTTAGCTTTGGTTATAACAATCTAGTAGTGGACATGCGCTCTCTAGCGATTATGCGCCAAACGGCATGCCCTGTGGTTTTTGATGCAACACATTCTGTGCAATTGCCAGGCGGCCTTGGTCATGCAACCGGTGGCCAGCGTGAATTTATTCCAGTATTAGCGCGTGCAGCTGTTGCTGCAGGCATTTCGGGTTTATTTATGGAAACTCATCCAGATCCAGACAAAGCCTTGAGCGATGGTCCTAACGCTTGGCCATTAGGACAAATGCGTGAGTTATTAGAAGTATTAAAAACGCTTGATGACGCTACCAAGCAAAGTGTAAATTTTAATAATACCCTATGAACCTGATTACCATTATTAATTGGATTGGCACTTTAGCATTTGCAATTTCAGGCGCGTTTGTTGGAGTAAAAAAACGCTTTGATTTGTTAGGGATTATTGTGCTTGGCGCAGTAACGGCTGTAGGGGGCGGTGCCACGCGTGATATTATCGTGAGTCATATTCCCATGGTATTTCAAAATGAAGCCTTGCTATGGGGAATCATTATTGTTAGTTCATTAACCATGTATTTTTCAGAAGGGTTAAAAAAGTTTGAACTTCTTTTAATTTACTGTGATGCGATGGGGTTGGCACTATTTAGCGTGCTTGGTGCCCAGGTTGGTATTAGTGTACATTTTCACTTGTTAGGTGTTACATTTTTAGGCGCGCTCAGTGGTGCAGGTGGTGGCTTAATTCGTGACTTGCTAAGTAATGAAGTGCCAGTTATCTTTTTACCGGGTGAAATTTATGCAACTGCCGCAGCCGCAGGCGCTGCAGTATTTTATCTTCTTTATCCTTACTCTCCTGACTCAGCGCTATTGATTGGTGCTGGCGTAACTTTTGCTATTCGGATTATTAGCTTGCATCGTAAATGGTCGCTTCCAGCAGCAGGTTATTAATATGCAAGAAGTGAAACCTTCTTTTTATATTTTAGTAAAACGATTTACGCCAGATTGCTGGCTTATGCTGTTGCTTGTGTTTTTTATGAAAGCAGGGCAGTTTATGCTTTTGCCTTACCTTGCTTTATATCTCACTAGAACAACGCATGCGCCAGTGGATGTTGTTGGCGTGGTTGTTGGCATTGGTTCATTAGTCTATGGTTTACTTGGGCCATTTAATGGATATTTAATTGATAAATTTGGCCGCCGCCGCGTTATTATTACCAGTGTATTTTTTGCAGGATTAGTTTTTATATTTTTCAATGTTGAGCGCACACTCACTTATTATTTTTGTATGAATATGCTAGTAGGTGTCACGCGCTCAGCTTTTGATACAGCTGCACGAAGTTACAAAATTCATAGCATGGATTTAGAGCTAAGGCGTGTTTGGTTTAGCGTGCGCTTTGTTGTCAATAACGCTGCAGCAGGTTTAGGGCCTGTTGTTGGTATGTTTTTTATTCAAAAAAATGCTGATATTTTATTTGTCATTAATGGTTCCCTATTTGTTTTTCTTTCGTTAATTATTCTCTTTTATATGAAGCAAGTGGATGATTTTTCTGAAACGCTTGCTCCTCCAAGTATTCTGCAGGTTTTTAAGACAATGCTAAATGATATGAAATTATTCTGCATTGTGGTTGGGGCGACTTTAATGTGGCTCTGTTATGTCCAGCTAGATTCCATGTTTGGGATTTATTTAAACCAAAATTTTTCTAATGGACTTGAAATCCTGACCTGGACTTTTGTGGTTAATACGATGGGTTGTATCTTGTTGCAAATCCCCATGGCAAGGTTTATGGCAAGGTTTTCTGAAAAATTACAGATAATAGCTGGGACGATCTTTTATATGTTGGGTTTTCTGATTATCCCCTTGGTGTCGCATATCTCTGCTTTATTATTTGCCTCTTTGTTGGTGGTATTTGGTGAAGTTATTTTGAGTCCTCTGGTTGATTTGTTAGTCTATAAACTTGCGCCAACGAATATGATGGGTAGTTATTATGGGGCGCTGGCGCTGAGCATGATAGGCGTGGGTTTGGCGCCTATGGTAGGCGGCGTATTTTATGAATACTTGAGTGCTAAAGCTTTATTTTTCTTTTGTGTGTTTTTATTTTTGCTGATGGGTTTGTTATTGCAACGAGGAATAAAAAAGGATATTTAGATATGTCTGCTTATTATATATTAGCGATTGATCAAGGTACGACTTCTACACGTGCTATTTTATTTGACCAAGATCATCACATCATTGCTTTAGATCAACAAGAGTTTACGCAATATTTTCCTCAACCAGGTTGGGTGGAGCATGATGCTGAAGAAATTTGGCAAACGGTTTTGACTACTTGCCAAAATGCTATTGCAAAATCGCACGTGGATCCAAAGTTAATTGTTGGCTTAGGAATTTCTAACCAGCGTGAAACTTCAATTTTATGGGAAAAATCGACAGGTAAAGTGTTGGGTCGAGCGATTGTTTGGCAAGATCGTCGAACCGCAGAACAATGTGAAAAATTAAAAGCTGAAAATCTTACGCATTGGATTCAGCAAAAGACAGGTTTATTGTTAGATCCTTACTTTTCGGCGACAAAAATCCGTTGGATGTTAGATCATCTTCCTGGGGCGCAACAGAAAGCTGATAATGGTGAATTAGCTTTTGGTACCATCGAAAGTTTTTTGGTTTGGAAATTAACAGCAGGGAAAGTTCATGTTACTGATGTGACGAATGCTTCAAGAACATTATTGATGAATATTTCCACGCGTCAGTGGGATCAAGAATTGCTAGATTTATTTAAAGTGCCACGAGCGCTTTTGCCTGAGATTGTCAGTAATGCAGAAAAAGTAGGTGAAACAGATACCGGGCTTTTGGGTATCGCGATTCCAATCACTGGCATGGCAGGTGATCAACAAGCGGCTTTAGTTGGGCAGGCGTGTATTGAATCAGGTATGTTAAAAACAACGTTAGGGACGGGGGCATTTTTAACCTTGAATACCGGTAAACAATTAATTTACTCTTCGCATCAATTGTTAACCACCATGGGTTATGATGTAAAAGGCGATATCGCTTATGTATTGGAAGGAAGTATTTTCAGTGCAGGCGCGGTGCTGAAATGGCTACGCGATGAATTGCAATTAGTGCAAAATGTCAAAGAGACAGAAGCGCTGGCGCAATCTTTATCAGGCAATGACGGTGTTTACTTGGTGCCTGCTTTTACTGGCCTCGGTGCACCTTATTGGAATCCTGATGTGCGTGGCAATTTATCGGGTATTACGCGTGGCACCACCAAGGCACATATTGTACGTGCGGCTTTAGAATCGATCGCTTACCAATTACGAGATGTATTGGATGCGATGAATAAAGATGTGGTCGATGGTATTAAAGAAATTCGGGTTGATGGTGGCTTAACGGCAAGTGCCTGGTTATTACAGTTTATTGCTAACTTGCTAAATACACCTGTGTTATTGACGGCAACACAGGAAGCTAGCTGCTATGGTGCAAGTATTTTAGCGGCTATTGGTGCAGGATGCTTTCCTAATTTGAAATCGGCAACGCAGCATTGGCGAGCTGTGCGAAAATTCCTACCTTCTTTTTCAGCGGAAGAGCGAAATAGCGTGTATGCTGGATGGTTAAAGGCGGTGCATCAACTTTTATAAGATAGTAGGATAGGCTAAATATATAATTTGTGCCTGGTATTTTTTGTGATGTTATCTAATGATATCGGTTACAATAGGTTCTTTGTAAATTTTTGACGTTACCCATGACTGACCAAAATGATGATATCGACGAACAACGCCGCAAATTTTTAAAAGTTGGCGCTTGTGTATTAGGCGGAGCTGCAGTGGTGGCGGCAAGTTATCCTTTTGTGAAAGCACTAGGACCTACGGAAAGTACGGAGGCAAAAAATGCCCCGGTGACGGTTGATATTAGTAATTTACACGAAAATGAACAGCTCGCTATTCAATGGCGGGGAAAGCCTGTCTGGATTATTCGCCGTACGGCGGCAGAAATTGCAGAGCTGGTTAAACCAAATGCAGATTTGTTAGACCCTAATTCGACGTCTGATCAACAACCGGCTTTTGCACGTAATCCATATCGTTCTTTGAGGCCAGATATTTTAGTCCTAGTTGGGGTTTGTACTCATCTTGGCTGTATTCCTAACTTTTTTCCAAATGCTGGTAGTATTACGCCAAAATGGGAAGGTGGTTTTGTTTGCCCGTGTCATGGTTCGCGCTATGATTTGTCTGGGCGAGTCTTTAAAAATATGCCAGCACCTTTGAATTTATTAGTACCACCTTATCATTTCATTGATGAACATACTTTGGTGATTGGGGCATGAAAACTTTACTAGAGATTATTCTAGGTCCACGCCATTTTGTGCCCAAGAATCTTAATTTTTGGTACGTATTTGGCGCGTTACTCTTATTTGCTTTTGTCATACAATTTATTAGCGGGTTATGGTTAGCGATGTTTTACCAACCCTCTGCCACGCAAGCCTTTGCTTCAATACAATACCTCATGCGTGAAGTGCCTTATGGGTGGTTAATTCACTCTTTGCATGCAGCGGGCGCTTCTGCCATTTTTATTTTATTATATCTACATATGATTCGTGGCTTGATTTATCGCTCTTATCGTACGCCGCGAGAATTAGTTTGGTTTTTTGGCGTTATATTATTTTGGTTGGTAATGGCAGAATCTTTTTTAGGTTATTTGTTACCTTGGGGGCAGATGTCTTACTGGGGGGCAACGGTTGTAACTAATCTGCTGACTGTTCTGCCGCATGGTGACGATTTTGCGACTTGGCTACGAGGAGACTACCAAGTTTCGGGCGTGACTTTAACGCGCTTTTATGCTTTGCATGTGATTGCTTTACCTGTCATGTTAATTTTTGTGATGCAATGGCATATTAAAGCATTACACTATGTTGGTTCTGGTAATCCGCAATTATTGCCTATTGATACGCGCAGTGTTGATGGAAAAGTTCCCAAAGATTGTATGGCTTTTTTTCCTTATCAAGCATTGAAAGATTTGCTAGCAATTATTATTTTTCTTATTTTATTTTGCGCCGTTGTTTTCTTTGTGCCACATCTCTTTCAAGATCCCATTAATTTAATTCCTGCGGATTCAATGCAAACGCCGCAAGAAATTAAACCGCTTTGGTATCTAGCATCTTTTTATAGCTTGTTGCGCGCTGTGCCCAGTAAATTAGGCGGTATCTTATTTTTAATGTTGAGTATGTTGATGTGGCTATTAATGCCATGGTTAGACCGCTTGACTAAAGCACGCGTGCATTTGTTGCATAAGTGTCTAGTCGGCGCCTGGGTATTTAGTTGGGGGTTATTAACTTATTTTGGTTTGCAGCCTGTTGCAGCTTGGATGAATCAGGTATTATTGATTTGTAGCATATCGTACTTTGTTTTATTTATTTTGATGGGGATTTTATGAGTTATCCGGATATTATTGGTTTATTAGGGGTATTGATTATTATCGTCGCTTACTTTTACCTGCAAGTAGGTAGGATGCAAGCAGAGCAAATAGCTTACTCTTTTCTCAATGCACTGGGTGCAGCCATGATTATTTTCTCGCTGATCTTTAAGTGGAATCTTTCTTCTTTTGTGATGGAGGGGACATGGTTTCTGCTAAGTTGTTATGGTTTGGTTAAAGCTTGGTTGCGCCCAAAAAAATAATAATTTTTCGTTTTAAAAGGGCTAATGTAGGGTGGGCAGAGGAGCATAGCAACGTGCCCACTACTAAATATAATAATCTTTTATTCAAATAAACTAATGAATTTTGGAGAAATGATTAATTGCGCAACAGGCTGCATTTTGCCACCAGGTATCTGAACTTGGGTAATGCAAAGCGCATCTTTGCCACAGGCAATAACAAGGCCGTCGGCACCACAGGAAAGTACTTCGCCTGGTAAGGCATGAGAAATATTTTTTACCACATGTGCTTTGCCAACTTTTATCATTTGTCCATTTTGCTCAAATGCACAACCAGGCCAAGGTGAAAAAGCTCGAATGCGACGCTCTAATACTTCAGCTATTTCTTGCCAGTTCAAAATACTTTCAGCTTTTTCTAATTTTTTTGCATAATTGGCTTCTGCTTCATTTTGTTTTTCTGCGTTTAATTCACCGCTGATAATTTTAGGCAAGGATTCAATTAACGCTTCAGCGCCCAAATACGCTATTTTTTGCATTAAGCTTGCGCTGGTATCTTCAGTGGTAATAGGACAGGTTTTTTTATAAAACATGCCGCCCGTATCTAAACCTTTTTCCATTTGCATAATAGTCACACCAGTTTCCTGATCACCTGTTTCGATTGCGCGCTGTACAGGTGCGGCGCCGCGCCAGCGTGGCAATAATGAACCATGAATATTAATGCAACCGTGCTTAGGAATAGATAACACGGCTTCTGGTAATAATAAACCATAGGCTGCAACGATCATGACATCGGCTTGAAAGCTTTTCAGCGTTTCTTGTATCTCTGTGGTTTTCAGGGTTTCAGGCTGTAAAACTAATAACTGATGTTGCAAGGCTAAAGTTTTAACCGGACTTGCTTGAAGTTTTTGTCCTCGGCCGGCAGGTCGGTCAGGTTGAGTTAATACGGCAACAATTTCAAAGCGCTTATCATGAATTAACGCTTCTAAGCTAATAGCAGCAAACTCTGGTGTTCCAGCAAAAATAATTTTAATCATGGATTGTCTAAAGATTTTTTAAATCATTGTGATGAATGCACGGTATTGTACCTTATGATGTTCGGTGAACAAAATAACTGAAGAATAAGGTTTTGATGGGCACGTTACGCTTTGCCCACCCTACAGCATAGGACTACGCAACACTGTAGGGTGGGCAAAGCGTAGCGTGCCCACCAAACACAGGAGAAATATGGGCAATTATCGAAGAATATATCTTTCAGGCGGTTGGTATTTTTTTACAGTAGTAACGTATCAACGCCAGCCTATTCTGTGTGAGGAAAAAGCATTGCAAAGACTAAAGCAAGCGTTTAAATATACGCAGAAAGATCACCCCTTTAAAACGCATGCCATTGTGATATTGCCAGATCATTTACATTGCATTTGGCAGCTTCCAGATGGCGACTCTAATTTTTCAGCGCGCTGGAATAAGATTAAGCGCTATTTTTCGATAGGATCCAGCGCTTTTAGCAATCATAGACGTGAAAAAAACATTTGGCAAAGAAGATTTTGGGAGCATGTTCTTAGGGATGAAAAAGATCTTAAAAGGCATTTATTACAACCCAGTAAAGCATGGCTACGTTAAAGCCCCTAGAGATTGGTTACATAGCTCCTTTCAGAGAGAAGTTGCAAGAGGATTTTACGATAGAAATTGGGGTGCCTATCGAGAGCCTGAAAGTATAGCGGATATTTTATATGAATAAAGGTTTGGTGGGCACGCTGCGCTTTGCCCACCCTACGGTCTTACGGAGTCCCATGTTGTAGAGTGGGCAAAGCGCAGCGTGTCTACCAATTAATTGAGAATAAAAAGCAATGAACGATCAAATTTCTTCTGAAGAGCTGCTGGCTAGATTTGCTTTTTGGCGTGTTTCTGGAGTGGGGCCTGCGCTGATGGCAGAATGTCTTAAATATTTTGGTAGTATTCAACTTTTGTTTGAGCAGCTGAAAGAATTGCCTGCCCCGTTGCAGACGCTAATACAAAAAGCAGATTGGCGAGGTGCTGAAAAAGACTTCCAATGGTTAAATGAGCCAGGGCATCATTTGGTTATCTTAGGTGAAAAAAACTATCCTAAGGTGCTAGCCGAAATATCGAATCCGCCGCCATTCCTTTTTGTTAGAGGCGATGTGGCAATATTAAACCAAAAGCAAGTTGCGATTGTGGGTAGCCGTAACCCTACGCATTATGGTATTAAAATCACGCAGTTATTTGCCCATGGATTTGCTACTGCTGGACTAGCCGTGGCGAGTGGTTTAGCGCTAGGTATTGATGCGATTGCGCATGAAGCTGTTTTGAAAGTGCCAGGAAAAACTATTGCAGTATTGGCGGTGGGATTAGACCAAGTCTATCCCAAGCGGCATCAAACCCTAGCAGAAAATATTTTGCAGCATGGAGGTGCTTTGGTGGGTGAGTTTGGCGTTGGCACTAAGCCAGTTGCAGAAAATTTCCCAAGGCGCAATCGTATTATCAGTGGTTTAAGCTTAGGAGTATTGGTTGCAGAAGCAACGGTTAAAAGCGGCTCTCTAATTACAGCGCGTTATGCGTTAGAGCAGGGAAGAGAGGTGTTCGCCGTGCCAGGTTCAATTTTTCAAACGCTTTCGCAAGGCTGTCACGCTTTGATTAAGCAAGGCGCTGTGTGTGTTGAGAAGGTTGCTGATGTGCTCGAAGCCTTATCTTATGAGATAGTAATGCCAGCTACTGAAGTTAAGCAAAATAAAATTTTTCCAAATCTTACTACAGATGAACATCACGTGCTTAAGCTGTTAAGCGAAATGCCTCGAGAATTTGAAGATCTGCTTGCCCAATTAGCTTGGCCTAGTGAAAAATTGCAAATCTGTTTAATGCAATTAAGATTTCAAGGGTTAATTGACCACGACTGGAGTGGTTATGTCATTAAAAGTTAGCGCGAAATTTTTCTGATACAAAGTAAAGACAAGAGAGGGAGCTCAATTTCCTTTGTTCTTGAAGTTATTGGTGGTGGAGGGCTATGCTGCTGCTGAGCTAGTGGGCCTCGCTGCGCTGCAATATAGCGGCTTAGCACTTTTTGTCCTGCCGCGAGCATCTCTCGATCTTTTTGGGCTGCTTCTTGAGCAGCTAATAAAAAGCTCATGCGACTAACTTGAGCCTTGGTGCTAGGGGGAAGGTGCTTAGCACGCAGTGGAGGGGAACGCTGAGCTTCTCCTAATTTAATTTTAGCTGGCGAAGATGGGGTGGGCGAATCTTTTTTGGCTAAAGGTTTTGGTGATTTCGCATGCTCTATTTTTGTTGCTGCAGGTTCAGTTTGTGCGATGTCACTAGGTTTTAGCGGTTTAACAAGCTTTGGAAGTTTTGGTATTTCACTTTCTAGGGAGGCTAATTCTTTAGGCTTTTCTTTTGTGGATACAGTTAAAGCTGGTAACATTTGGCTTGTGAGCGTTTGTTTCGTGTGGGCAATGCTAGCTGGAGGAGGTGCTTTTGCTGGAAATATTTTTTGCTCACCTACTGTGGCAACTCTTTGTTCGTAAGCTGTTTGGCTTGCCGCAAAAGATTGAAATTGTGTTTGCATTCTGATTAAAGCTGAATGATTTTCGGACCGGTTCAGTGCTTCAATCAAGGGAATTAAGATTGTTTTTTGAGGGTGATTACATAAGCTTGTATAAAGCTCGAAAGGTGTTGTTGCTGTTTCTAAAAAGGCTAATAATAAATTTTGTAGTGTGTGTCTTTCACTTAAGTGATGTCTTTGGGCAATTCTTTGAAAGATTGTCGCAATTTGTAATGTATATAATCCACGGTCGCAAAGCTCTGCCCATTCTTGAAATAAAAGCGTATTTGTTTGGTAGAAAAAAAGCTTAGCATTGATTAAAGTTTCTAGGATTTTCTTATATTCCCCAAATGTTTCGAGCATTTTAATCCTTAAGGGAAAATTTATTTCCCTTTAAAAACCGCTTTGCGTTTTTCAAGGAAAGCACTGGTGCCTTCTGTTTTATCTTTTGTAGCACAAGCAGTAGCAAAGTGCAAAGCTTCAAGCTCGAGTGCTTGTGGCAGTGGTAAGTTAAAGCCTTCATCAATGACTTGTAAGCAAGATGCTACCGCAAGAGGTGCTTGTTGTGTTGCCATGAGTAAGTGTTCGCGGCTTTTCATTAATAAGTCTTCTCCTGGGGTTAAAAGGGTAACGAGCCCCCAATCATAGGCCGTTTTTCCATCAATAAATCTGCCAGTAATACATAAATCGATTGCACGGCCTTTGCCAACTAAGCGCGCTAATCGTTGTGTGCCGCCATAACCTGGGATCACGCCAAGCTTGACTTCTGGCTGACCAAACTGTGCTTTATCAGAAGCGGTTCTGATGCTGGCAGACATGGCAAGTTCACAGCCGCCACCAAAAGCATAACCATTAATTGCGGCCAACGAAGGCTTGCCTAAAGTTTCTAGCGCGCGAAAGACATGCTGGCCTTGGCGGGCAAAGGCTAAACCGTCTAAAGCATCGGCTTTTGCTAAGCGATTAATATCGGCGCCAGCACAAAAAGCTTTGCCTTCTCCGCTAATAAAAACACCCGTAACGCTGGATGTTTCTTTGGCATAAGAAAATGCACAGAATAATTCTTGCAACATGGTATCGTTTAAGGCATTTAGTTTATCGGGGCGTGATAAAGTAATTTCAAAAATGCCATCATCAGCAAGCAAAGTTTTAATTGTGGTAAAGTTTTGCATAACGTTCCTTTAAATCAACTGAGGTGCCAGGCACTGAGTTTGGTTTATAAATTAAAATAAGACTGGATTCCCGTCAATAGCATCTGTACAGCCATGGTGGCTAACAACATTCCCATTAATCTTTCTATGGCGTGTAATAGTTTCTTTCCTAAAATTTTTAGAATATAGTCGGAAAATAAAAGAATGAGTGTGCTAACCACAGATGCAACCGCTAAAGCACCAAGCCAAAGCGGCCATTTTTCTGGATGCTGATTGGTTAGCAACATGACGACAGCCATTGATGAGGGGCCAGCAACAAGAGGGACAGCAAGCGGGACAATAAATGGTTCTTGGCCTTGGGACTCTCGTTGCGGCGTGCTTTCATCTGGAAACATCATTTTCAACGCAATTAAGAAGAGGATAATCCCCCCAGAAATACCTAGCGCTGCTTGGCTAATGCCTAAAGCGGCTAATACATCTTTGCCGGCAAGTAAAAAAAAGACTAATACAAAAAATGCAATGATACACTCCCGTAGAATGACATATTGCCTGCGTTTTGATTCAACATTTTTAAGTAACGCTAAAAAGCCTGGAATGTTTCCTAATGGATCCATGACTAAAAATAGCGTGAAGACGGCGGTGTAGAAAGTCATAATAGCTTCTGTATAGTAATATAAAGTTAATTGTAGCGGATCTTTTATGAAAAGCTATACCTGTTTACATTCAGTATATTTCGTGCTTTAATAAAACTGAAGTGGTTTTACTTAAGTCTATTTGCTTAGGTAAAGTTTATTTATTTTAAAAGGAGTTTAATTATGTTGAAGAAGAAATTGTTGGCGATTGCTGCAACAGCAGCTGTAATGACAGCACCTGTGCTTGCATCAGCAAATCAATTGCAGGACCAAATCAATATTGGTGCAAACTTAGCTGCAGAATTAGCCGCTTACCAAGGAATTTGGCATAGTGACCCAACCCACTCGTTTTCAAGCGATGCTGGTGTAACTGCAATTGTTAATAGATATGCGGGTGTGATTGCTAGCGGTAGTATTTCTAATACAAGTGAAGCAATTACGATTACTTATGGCTCAGGAAACGCTGTTAACCAAGGTATTAGAGGCTTGGTTATGACGTTGACGCCTAAAACCTTCACCGAAGGCGGCGCAAGCGCAACAGGTTTCTCATCTCGTGCAACAGATGCTGCTAAACGTGTAGACACATGGACCTGTGCATTAGATAACACAACTGTTGGTAATGCAGCATTCATGACTTATGTGGTTGGTGGTAAAACCGCTAACGTTTGGGCAGAAAGTAAAGTGACTGCTACAGGCGTTAATGGTCAATCTTTAACAAATATCGCAGGCCAAACCTGTGCTAACGTTACTGTTACAACTTCAGCTGGTTAAGATACTTCTTTAAGTATTTGAAAATAGTTGTGCTTGAGGAGGTATTCCAATACCTCCTTTTTTGTTAAGAGAATAAGATAAGGTGTGAAAAGGATGTCTTTTTTCTTTTGTCGGAAGTTTCCTCTTCTGTTTTTACTGCTGGTGAGTTTACTTTTATCACAGCCCGCCTATGCTGTATCACAATTACAAAATGAAATTAATCTTATTTCGACTTCTATTTCTAAAGCAGTTAAATTTGTTGAAGTTAATAATGCAACGGATGGATATAATTTAGCTAATTTTTCAAATTTAAATATTGCTTCACAGAGTTTACTCTTAAGTTCTCTTACGATCGATAATGTAACAGGCAAAATTGATCTGGTTGTTGCGGCAGACCGTCCCGCAGTTTCACGCGCTATTCGAGGTTTAACGATTAGCCTTACCCCAAAATATTATTCAGCGGATGATCAAAGTTACCATGCTTTTAACCGTACAAACGGCGATGGTTCACACAAAATAGAGACTTGGAGTTGCACAATTAATAATGCTTCCGCTGGTGCAGATTTTTCTATTTATCGTACATTAGGGCGTATTTACAATGTTTTTGTTCAATCTCAAGTGCTTGATCCTGAGCTGGAAAATGCATTAAGCAAATATTGCTCTAATACGACAATTGTTGTATAAGTATAAGTAAACACAAGGGATAAATATGCGTAAAACAAGGAAGGTTCTGTTAAGCTTCATTTTATCGCTCACTTTTCTATTTACAAATAGCTTTGCTAATGTAAACATTAATAATTATATCCAGGTTGCTATCAATCAGCTCGGTGAATTGTCAGGCTATATGTCTTTTTTAACAAGCCATATTGCAGCTCAATTAACTGCGACGCCTGCAAGTAATTTAAATGGCATCAATCATAATGATATCTTTACCAATGGCGCAACATTTAGTGCGATAGATATCGTTAATGGTGTTATTTATATTTACCTCAATGAAAAAGTTGGTTTAAGCGCAATTGATAATCGTACCATTAAATGTACGCCTAACCTAGCAAGCACGCGACAAGACGGGTTATATGATACGATCTTAAGTTGGACTTGTGTAACAGATATTCAGTACATGCATGCAAATGGGAAAAAATATGGCGTGCTAGATTACTTGCCTTATCCATTGTCTGATGCAACTTACAATGTAGCCATTACTTAATTAACATTTATGCGAATCAAAAAAGAAGGGATTAATGATTCTTACCATATCAGTTTAGCAAAAGCTCAGGACAAATTCGGCTGTACAATTGCTTATCAAAATAATTATGGTAAAAAAGAGTTGATTTTTGCGAATGTTGCAGATTTTGAAAAAATTTGCACAGCCTTGACAGCAATGCTTCCAAAAAGTCAAAGAAATATTTCCCTAAGGATGATATTAGATCCTGCAGACTACCGATGCGTGGTAATAGAAAAACCTGCAGTGGCTGATCGTTATCTTCAAGAAGCAATCCATTGGAAATTGACCAAAGAATTACATCAAAGTTTAGAGAATTATTCGCTGCAAACTTATCAGCCCGTTATGGAGCAGCAGATGCTTTGGGTATATCTGGTTTCAAATGATATTTTAAATCAATATAAGCAACTGGCACTTTCTTTTCCGAATTTCAAACTAGAGCTTATTGCTCCTCCAGAATTCGCTTTACTAAACTTGTTGAATGCTCTAACAAATTCAGAGAAGGGGCGCTTTGGACTTATCCATGAGTTTTCAAACTTTTTTATGCTGATATTTGCACAATCAGGACGGCTTGAGAAAGTTAGTTTAATACCGAGCGCGTCTGAAGCTGTGAAGTCTGTTTGGTTATCACAGATTCGTAATAGCATAGAATCAGTAGAGTCTACCCAGACGAAAGTGAATAAGTATTTTCTTAGTATCTCTAAAAATAGCCAAGAGTTGCTAGCACCAGCATTGCAAGAAGAAAAGTGTGAGCCTTTAGTGCTGCAAAATGTTGAGGTAATTAAGGCAGCAGAATGGGTGGAGTTAGTAGTTTCGGTAGGAGGGGCTCTATGAATAAAGTCAATTCTCACTGCCTATTTGATGTCAATTTTGTGCAAGATAAAATTTCTTTTGCTCGTTTGTTCCGAGTAAAACTGGTTTTAAGTTTTGCGTTTAGCTTGATAGTGTTTCTTGGTCTAATTAGTTTATTATTGTGGGGAAAAGTTTATTTATTAGAAAAAGAGGTTTCGCAATTAAAAATAACTGAAACGAATGCTGAAAAAACCTTGGCGGGTATGTACAAGAATGATGTTGTTGCCATCTTGGGCGATAAACAGAAAATGGAACTTAGAGGGTTCGGTCAAATTTTACAAGGTTTAGCAACCTTGCATTATGAGCAACTTTGGTTGAACACGTTAAATCTTAAAGGTTCACCACTTTCAGTTAGTATTTATGGTCAAGCGCTTGATTCAAGTTTGGTGCAGTTGTATTACGCAAAGCTTTTGGCTCTTCCTGTATTTTCTCGCTTAGATTTGCGAATTATTGAAATTAATGATGTCAAAAAAGCTTTGAGCCAAAAAGAAAAACAAACAATAGAGCGACAGAAAAGCCAAGGCTTACCGGTAGATAATTTTTTAATAAATCCAGTAACTGATTTTACTATTTCTAACCTTCCAGAAAAAGAAATTAAAAAGAAAAGAGGTGAGGGAGATCCAGATGCAAGGAGTCGTGCAAATGGATTTTAAATATAAGTCTCTTTTATTGAATATTAGTGTGATATTAGCTATTTTTTTAGTGATTATATTTTTTTGGCTAAAAAATATATTTTTGCCTTTATACGCTGAAGTAGATACACAGAAAAAGGCAATTGAGGCTATTGAAGATAAAACCAATAAAATTCTTTCATTCGATAGAAATGAGGCAAATATATTCTTTGCTAACCAATTTATTTCTTCTTCTACACTTAATGAGAAGCTTTACCAAATAACTAAGCGTCACCTGAATGTTGTATTATTAACAATGTCTGTTTCAGAGCCGACCAAAATGCCAGTTGAAAAGGCATTAGGCGCGGATTTAACAGCCTATAGCCATCAGCATATCTCTGAAGTTAAAATAACACATTACCATATGCAAGTTGCAGGGACTTACCAAGCTATTTGTAGTTTTTTAAAAGATGTCTATGCTTTGGGGCCAAGCACTTTTTGGGAAAAATTAGATTTGGAGATTGCAAATTACCCAAAACTTGTGGCAAGTTTAGATTTTTATATTATGGACCGTGCATGAGGAATATTATCTGCTTTGCTTTGCTAGCATTGATAAATTCAGGGTTGGCTGATGTTTTTTATGACCCATTTTCGCGTCCTGCGAACATGCAAAGCGCAGCAAAAAATAATGCCTATAGTGTTTTTCAAGGAACTGATTTAAAAATCGATATGCTTATGTTGGCGCCAGATAAAAAGGATAGCTTTTTTGTGAGCGATGGAAAAGTTTATAAGGTTGGTGATTATTTTGGCTCAAACCAAATCATGGATATTAAAAATTTTAGTGTTACTTTATGGAATGGGGTGCTTAGTTTTGACATCCCAGTTACAGAGGATATTTCAGGTGATATGCAAATTACGGAGACCGCAGGATAATGAAAAAAGTTACCACAGCATATCTAGCTATTATTGTGTCAATGTTGGTGGCATGTTCTCCTGTTGATAAAATGAATCAGAAGAACCAGCAAGATATTAATAGTACTATTAACCAAGCGTTACTAAGCAATCAGGCTATCAAAGATAAAGCGCAAGCAGAAATAAGTAGGCCAAATTACAATTCGGTGTTGACTGATTTATTGCCAAACATCAATAAGCCTGAGAATAAAGCATTTGAAAAGCATATTAGCATTAGTGTAGATAAGGTTCCAGCAAAAGATTTTTTTGCGCGTATTAGTCAGCAGCTTAAAATAAGCATTTTACCTTCGCCGGATATTAAGCAAGATATTAGCTTGTCTTTGTATTCTGTCACTTTATCACAAATTTTCGATGCCTTAACCAAGCTTTATAATTTTGATTTTGTGAAGACTAGCTTTGGTTATTATGTCTCTTTGCGCCAATCAACGATTGAAACTTATCATTTAAACCGCCTTGCAATTACGCGTAATGCTAGGAACTCAATGAATGTGACTGGTGTGAGTATTACCGGCGGAAGTTCTAACGCTGGTGCTGGTGCTGGTGCTGGCACTGGTGCTAATGCTCAGGCTTCAGGAGGTAGTGGTAGTGGTTCTTCGACAATTGATACCAGTTCAAGCGACAAAGATTTTTGGAAAAATCTTGTCAATGCGATCAAACTTATTACGGCTGATGACCCTAATAGCAAGATAGAGGCAACGCCTGAGACAGGGACGCTGATTGTCAAAACCTATACAAGTTTGCAAACACAGGTGGCTAAATATATTCAAAAAATTCAGCAAATTGGTAATAGACAAGTTGTTATTGAAGCAAAAGTTTTAGAAGTGCAGCTGAATAAAAGCTATAGCACTGGAATTAATTGGCAAACTGCCCACGTGACCTTTGACGGTGGAGTAGGTAAATTTACTTGGAATTCAACGATCAATAATCCACTGACTCGTGTTATCACACTTTTATCTCAGCAAGGAAAAGTGACAGTGCTTTCAAGCCCTAAAGTGACAACGATGAATAATCAGCAAGCCTTAATTAAGATTGGTGGCGATCGTTACTATGTGACAGGTGTAGAAACGAGCACCACGCCGATTGGTACCACAGCGCAGCAGAATCAAAACGTGAATTTAAATCCTTTCTTTTCAGGTATTGCGCTTGATGTATTGCCACAAATTAGTGATGACGAATTTATTACTTTGCACATTCATCCGATGATTAGTCGGGTGCAGGATGATCAAAGAACGATTAAACTGTCAGATACTCAAACATTAGAATTACCAATGGCACAGGATTCTGTGCGGGAAGCTGATGAAGTTGTACGTGCACGTAGCGGAGAAGTAGTGGTAATTGGGGGATTAATGGAAAGTGCGGCAAGTGCTAGTGGTAAAGGTATTCCAGGCTTAGCAGATGCGGGTATTTTTACTTCTAAGAACGATACTGGTACGACCACTGAACTTGTTATCCTGCTCCAGGCCTCTACGGTAAAGGATAATTCTTGGATAGATCAGTTAAGTAAAGCTAATGCTGATATGAAGTCATTGAATGGATTAGATGTTGGCTAAGGGTAAAGCAAACTATGGCTGAAGCTGTTTTAAAATATTTTAAATTGAGAACAGACCCATTTTGTCTGACGCCAGATACCAGGCTTTATTGCAATTTGCCAATTTATGAAGAAACCATCGAAACTATTCTATTTAGTTTAATAGAAGGAAATAGCATTGTCTTAGTTAGTGGTGAGGTTGGTTTAGGTAAGACAATGCTTTGCCGCAAGCTTTTAATTTTTCTTGATGAAAATTTCCAGACAATTTTTATTCCGCAACCCAATATGTCGGAAAGATCATTGCTGAATGCAATCGCAGCTGAGTTAGGCATTGATGTTCCGCCATTGCAAGATCCGTATCCTTTAATAAATGCACATTTGCTGGAAAGTGCGGCACACAATAAGAAAACTATCTTAGTGGTTGATGAAGCACAAACGATTCCCGATAAATCGCTAGAAACAATCAGGCTCTTAACTAATCTTGAAACGGAGTCAGAAAAGCTTCTTCAAGTGGTTCTTTTTGCTCAGCCAGAAATCCAAGAACGTTTGGCACAAAAGAAACTTCGCCCATTAGCGCAAAGAGTCGTCCAGGTATGTGGGTTGAAGCCTTTATCTTTAGAGGATACAGCAGCTTATTTAAGAAAAAAATTAATGAAAGCTAATTGCCCTCGCCGAACGATATTTGCTAATGATGCGGTAAAACTTATTTGGAAAAAAAGCAAAGGTGTTCCGAGGGTAATTAATATTTTATCTTATAAAGCTATGTTAAGTGCTTTTGCAAGAGAAAAAAATGAAATTAGCAAAAAAGACGTTCGCCTTGCCTTAGCAGAAAGCCAAGTGCCTTTAATGGGAATACATCAGGCTAAGACCAAACCTAGGTCCAAAAGTTTGTATATCTTACTTTGGGTAATAGGTTTACTGTGTTTTGTTATTATTTTAATCATTAGCATCATGCTATTGGGAATTATATGAGCATCGTTTTAGATGTTTTGAGAAAGATAGAAAAGACACGCCACCCTCAAAATCAAAGCGATGAGAGTGGCGATGAGCAGTTAACCAGTGCCGCTTATGTGCCTCAAGGATCAGGAAAAAATAAGTTTTTTTTGATTAGTGGGTTAGTTGTCTGCATTCTTATACTGCTCGGGGTCGCTGGATACTTGATTTATAGCCTTTCTGGGCATTTTTCTTTAACGAAACACTCGCAGAAAGCAGAAGCAGCCAAGATTATGTCACAACAAAAAACTGATTCAAATGCAGCAGAAAACAAGTCACTGCAAGTGCCTGTTCCTGTCAATGTTTTAAGTGAAATAAATAGTGGTGCGTCGCATAACACACCTTATGTGTTGTCGCCGCATGACTCTTCGGTGCAAAAAGCATTAAAAAATTTTGATAAAAAAATACCCCCGCCACCGCCGCCAACAGATAATTCTTTTAATGATACGTATTCTGCGATGAATACGCCACCAAGTGACGTGGTTACTGTTCCAGCAGATGTTGCTTTGAAGAAACTATTAGGTTTGGCAATGTCAGGTCACGAAGATGAACTACAAACAGCTTTGACCAGTTATAGTCAGCAAGATAACTTTAATGAAGTTGTCACAAAAGTTATTACAAGTCTTAAAATGGCTAACCGCCCTGAGGTTGTCATTCGCTTTGCAAGAGATGTTTATTTTGCAGATAACTCAAGCGTTTTTGCGAAGCAATTATTTGCGTCAACTTTAACAGAGTACAACCAGCCTACTCAGGCAATAAAATTATTAGAAACTGAAATGCCTGATTTTACTAACAATGCTGGTTACTATTCAGTGTTGGCGACAGCGTATCTAAAAAATGCAAATTTCTCTCAGGCAGGCAGTATTTATCGCAAGTTGGCCGAGCAAGATCCCTATGACGCACGTTACTGGCTAGGATTAGGTATCTGTTATCAAATGCAAAATGATAAAGATGGAGCATTAAAAGCATATCAAGCAGCTCTCAGTAATGCCCCACCTGACTGGTCTGCGGCAGCTTATGTAGCGCAACAAATGAGGCAACTTACTCAATGACTGAGGTTCTTGGAAAACCGTTAGATTTTTTAACTTTTTTAAGGCAGGTGTCTACTTATCCTTTGGATGGGATTTCCGCTTTACCTGATGGGAAAAATGCAATTGAGTGGTTATATAATGAAAAGAATTTTCGGCTTGATGAATTAAGGCTATATTATGATTGTTGGTTAGCAATCCCTCAATATAAAATAGAAAAAGTAGATTTAGGTTTAACTAAATATATTCCAGAAGAGATCGCTAGGCGTTATCTTGCTTTACCTGTTAAGCTCGATAATGAAGAGCTCATTATTGCATTTGCAAACCCTTTGAAAGTTGAGGCAGTTGCTGCTGTGGTGCAAGCTGTGCGGAACTTCAAAGTAATTCCAGCGATAGCGAAGGAAGAAGATTTAGAGTATGCGCTTCAAAGCGCATTTCAACATGTAGAAGAAATGCAGGATTTAGCTGAGCAGCTCAATGTTCTGGCGATAGAAGAAAATGTTAAGAAGGTTTCTGATTATGAAGTGGCAACTGTTGAAGATGATAGTCAAGTTAGCCAATTGCTTAATACAATATTGAATGATGCAATTGAGCAAAATGCTAGCGATATTCATATTGAATATGAAAACCAAACTTTGCACGTAAGATACCGTATCGCCACTGTATTAGTTGAGCAAGCAAGCCTCCCTAGGAATACAGCAGATATTCTTTTGCGACGTTTGTTGATTATCTCAAAAGGTGATATTACTGAACTGCGTTTGCCCCAAGATACAAGCTTTGATTATATTTATCGAGAAAAAAAATATGGCGTGCGGGCATCTTTTTTATTTACTTCGACAGGTTATACGGTTGTATTGAGGTTATTAAAAGGTTCAAGTTTTTACCAATCACTTAGAAATTTCATTTATGAAGACACGGTTTATCAATCCTTAGAGAAGTTTTTAAATGGCAGAAGTGGAATGTTGTTGATTTCTGGCCCAACGTCGAGTGGTAAAACAACAACTATCTATAGTGCTTTATCCTATGTTAACAATGCTTCCACAAAAATTATTACCATGGAGGATCCCGTTGAAAGTGAAATTCCGGGGGTAAACCAAGTTGAGATTAATCCTGCGATTGGGCTTGATTTTTCAGATGTAATTCGCTCCTGTTTGCGTCAAAATCCTGATGTGTTGATGGTGGGGGAAATTCGTGATCAAGTATCTGCATCAATGTCTCTACGAGCGGCGGTAACAGGTATCATGGTAATGGCAACGATCCATACTAAGAATACTTCTGCTATTGTATTGCGATTATTAGATTTGGGCGTGGAGGCGGCGATGATCGCTATGGGGATTAATCTGATGGTATCACAACGGTTGGTTTTATTACTGTGTGATCACTGCAGGGTAGTTACTCCGCTCACGGAGACAGAGTTGCAAGTGTTAGATGCTTTAGATCCTAAATATCGCCTGCAATCTTTCTATACTTGCTCAGGCTGTGTGCAGTGTAGTTTTACAGGCTACAGCGGGCCTTTGGCGATTTTTGAGTTGTTAGAAATGGATCAGGAGTTGGCTAATAGCATTCTATCGCAAGAGAGGCATAAGTTTGCTGAGATTGCTGATAAGAAACTCCAAGGTAAAACCTTGTTAGATAAAGCGCTGGGGCTTGCATTAGAAGGAAAGATTAGTTTGAAAGAAGTGTTCAAAATTTCATATACTGGATCACTTGCTTAATGTTAAAAAAACTCAAGCTTTTTAGATTTATTGCAGTGAATGCCGCTCAAAAAAAGATTGAGGGTTACCTGTTTGCTTGTCATGCCTCAGAAGTTTATTTTTTTCTTTCAAAGCAAAACTTAACTTTGGTTTCTGTTCAAGAAGCTTCGCATATTTGGTATTTTCTCAAAAGCTGCCTTTTTTGGTTTTCTTCTATTTACCATATTACGCCCAAAATGCAAGCTTTTTTTTATCGTTATTTAGGTGAGTTGTTACAGGCAGGCTTTCCCCCAAGCGAGGCTATTTTTTATTTGTTGAAGAATACACGTTGCATTCCTTTAAAAAAAATAACTTATATTCTTTGGGTAAGGATAAATCAGGGGCATAAACTGTCACAGGCTTTTGCGGAGTTACCAGAAAGTTTTATTTCCCGAAGGGACTTGTCGTTAATTACGGCTTCAGAAAATCTGCCCCACATTGAGCAATTGTTTCTCTCGATAGCAGATGAAAAGGAAGAAAGGATTAAAACACGTTTTGCAGTAGTTTCTTCTGTTTATTTGCTGCTAGGGTTAATTTTTGTAATATTCTTTGCTTCACATCATGTGGCGGTTAATACTATTCCTCATTTAATTAATGATGGTCGCTTAAATAACTATGAATTAACTGCAACAATGCAGCTGTATAACCTTGTTTTTGGGCTGGAATTTTTAAATATTTTGATCATACTGTCTTTGACAGCGGTGATTGTATTTTTTCTTTCAAAAATATTTAAAAAGGTTTATATGAGATTTTTGCCTTACTTCCGTGAAATAATAAGAATAGGAGAGGTTTATAGCTTTTTCTCAGCTTTTGCACTTGGATTGCGTAACCATCTTACACTTCAAGAGGCCTTTTTGATTGCGGGGCAAGCACTCGGGAAAGATTATTTTAGGAAAAATGCTTTAAAAATCTATGAAAGAATCATTCAAGGAGTTAGATTTGAAGATGCTGTAACTAATTCAAATCTATTGAACTCAGAAGAGCAGCAGCTGATTAACTTATCTATCGCATCAAGACAGGCAGAAGAAGCGGCAGCCTCTATTAGAGATTATGCAAGAATGAAAATGATTTTTTATACAAAGCTAAGTACGAACCTAATCCAAATTAGTCTTGTTGCGCTACTCCTTGCTATCGTTGTCCTGAATATTGCTTTCTTTTTAGAGGTCTATTTTATTACGAAGGGGTGATACTGTTTGAGGGATTCGTCAAAAACCTAAGCGGCCTGCTTTACTCATTCTATGATAAAATAAGGTTTTAAAAAAATTTACTTTCTAGCCTATGCTTAATCAACAAGCACGTGAAACAATGATTCGTCAGCAGCTTCGTACGGGAGGAGTGACAGATCCTGCTGTATTGAGAGTGGTTAATGAAACCCCACGAGAAGCTTTCGTTCCGCCAGCTTATCGTTCCTTCGCTTATGCTGATTTTCGTATTCCTTTGGCTAATGGGCAAGAAATGTTTTATCCAGAAGATGAAGCATTAATTTTGCAAGCTCTTTCAATACAGTCAACGGACCAGATTTTAGAAATCGGTACTGGTAGTGGTTATTTTACAGCACTGCTTGCGCAGCTGGGCGGAGCTGTCACGTCAGTGGATATTTGTCAAAGCTTTATTGATGCTGCACGAAGCAACCCGTTATTGACCCAATACCGAGGTATTAATTGGATGTGTGGTGATGCATCTAAGGGACCGCTTAAAGTCTCAGCAACTTACGATATTATTTTTATTTCAGGCGGTTTATATTTTCTGCCGCCCGCTTATTTAGAGGCGCTTAACCCTGGCGGCCGTCTAGTGGCAATTATCGGTCAACCTGAAGTAATGGATGCTATGCTTTACACAAAAACAGGGGCGGGCTTACTGCAAAAACGTTTGTTTGAAACAGTAACGCCTTATTTGGTAAATGCCCAGCCATTGGAAAATTTTAAATTTTAGTAAAACTTATGAAAAAGAAAATTTTATATTTAGCGTTATATTGCTTGGCAAATTCAGCGCTAGCTGAAAATCTAGAAGATGTTTATCAGCTTGCAATTAAGAATGACCAAACTTTTCAAAACGCGACAGCTACGCGCCAAGCCGCGGCGGAAGCGCTACCTCAGGCAATGTCTGTGTTATTTCCGCAAATTAGTGGGCTGGCAAACACAACAATGAATCGTACTGATACTGAAGGGGCTTCTGCAGTAGTACAGGCTGGTCTACAGAAATATAATAGTCATGGTTACACATTAAACCTGTCCATGCCTTTGATTGATTTTACTAATTGGTATGGCATCAGCCAGGCAAAATCTAGTGTTAAAGCTGCAGATGCGACATATGCAGACGCTGCACAAAGCTTGATTATACGGACTTCGCAAGCTTATTTTAATGTACTGCAAGCCGAACAAAATCTCTATTTTGCACGCTCACAAAAAGAGTTGTTGGCGAAACAATTGGCTCAATCTAAAGCTCGCTATGAAGTTGGTGTCGACGCGTTAACCAGTGTTTATAACGTACAAGCACAGTATGATGCCGCTGTTGCCACTGAGATTGCTAATGCTAATTCGTTGTTTACCGCTTATCAAAATTTAAATGTTATTACAGGCAAGCCGATTGATCATTTATCTCGTTTGGTTGATGATTTACCTTTGTTAACGCCAAACCCTAACAATATTTCAGCTTGGGAAAAGGCTGCGGAAGACCGCAACTTTTCCTTGCTCTCATTGCGCTACACAGCAACATCCCAGCTAGCAGCCATCAAAGTTGCACAATCTGGGCATTTGCCTTCTTTAAGTGCAGTAGACACTTATCAATATGCTCAGACGAGTGTTAATGGTTTTAGCCCTGGTCAGCAATCAACAACGACAACATCCAGCGTTGGTTTGCAAGTCAACGTCCCATTGTTTTCTGGCGGAAGCGTGCTTTCCCAGACCCGTCAAGCGCAAGCACAATATGTGCAAGCACAAACAAGCTTGGAGTTACAACACCGTACCGTTATTGCACAGGTTTACCAAACGTATACCAGTATTTTAGCTGGTATAAGCAAAATTAATGCGGATCGCGCGGCCATTAAATCTGCGAATAGCGCGCTTGCGAGTAACCAAGCGGCTTATCAAGCAGGGACAATGACGATTGTCGATGTGTTAACAGCAGTAACCAATTTATATAATGCTCAACAAGCATTAGTAACCGATGAATATAGTTACTTAATGAACACGCTGACGTTAAAACAATTAGCAGGAAATTTAACGAATCTGGATGTTGCTGCAATTAATAAGTGGTTAACTAATGGAACAACGACATCATCGTCAGCGACGATAGTAAACCAGCAAGCGTTAGCAGATAAGATTAAGGCATCTGCAACAAACAGTCCTCTTGCTAACCAACCTAATATAAAAGCTGCGCCTGTTAACCATGCATCAAGGCCAGTCAACTCTACAGTAAAAACAAGCTAATTTTTTATGAAATTCGTCGATGAAGTAAAAGTAAGTGTTAAAGGTGGCAAGGGGGGCGATGGCTGTGTGAGCTTTCGCCGTGAAAAATTTATCCCTTTTGGTGGTCCAAATGGTGGTGATGGTGGGGATGGTGGCAGTGTTTATTTAGAAGCGGATCTAGGAATGAATACCTTGGTTGATTTCCGCTATAAACGTCATTTTACAGCACAAAATGGCCAGTCAGGCATGGGGTCTGACTGCACAGGGAAAAGCGGCGAAGATCTGGTTGTTCAAGTGCCTGTCGGAACTTTGGTTTATAACGTTGATACGGATGAGTTATTAGGTGATTTAACAGCGCCAGGTCAACGCTTGTTAGTGGCAAAAGGTGGTTTTCATGGTTTAGGCAATACACGTTTCAAAAGTTCTACTAACCGTGCGCCACGTCAAACAACACCGGGTACCTTCGGTGAAGAACGAGAGCTACGATTAGAGCTTAAATTATTAGCTGATGTAGGTTTATTAGGCTTGCCTAATGCAGGAAAATCTACTTTGATCCGCTCTGTTTCTGCTGCAAAACCTAAAGTGGCTGATTATCCTTTCACAACATTGCATCCAAATTTAGGCGTAGTGAGAGTAGGCGAATTGCGTAGTTTTGTTATTGCTGATATTCCTGGCTTAATTGAAGGTGCTGCCGAAGGCGCAGGCCTTGGCATACAATTTTTAAAACACCTTGAGCGTACCCGATTATTATTGCATCTTGTGGATGTATCGCCATTAGATGGGAGTGATCCTGTTGATTCTGCGAAAATTATTGTGCGTGAATTAGAAAAATATAGCGAAACATTAGCACAAAAACCTCGCTGGTTGGTTTTAAATAAAATTGACCAAGTGCTTGAGGATGAAGTTGAAGAGCGCTGTGCGGAGATTATCAAAGGTTTAGATTGGGATGGTCCTGTGTTTTATATTTCTGCCTTAAAAGGCGAGGGCACCCAAAGCTTGTGTTACGCGATTATGGATTTTCTTTCTTCATCTGAAGTGCCTGAAGAGCAAGAAAATATTTAAACCGCTGAGACTTTTGCTACCAGCGGTAAAGTGTCATTAAAAATAAACTTTACCGGCCATGTAAATGGCTAGGCTTATTAGCAAAAGGCAAAAGAGGTTTTTCAATAAAGCAGCTGGCAATTTTTGCCGTAACTTAACAGCAAACATTGAAACGCAGAGGCTGATGAAGCCAAGTGTAAAACTGGGGATGACGTCAATAAATCCCCAGGTCTTTATAGCAAAGAATCCTTGTTTTGCCCCAAGTACAACAAAGCCTAATGCCATAAATGGCAAAACAAATGCACCACTGCGGATAATAAGGGAAACGCCTGTATTTAAGTTGATACCCATTCTTTGTAATATCGGTAAAACAAATGCACCGCCACCAACGCCTGTCAGCGTTCCAAGCATATTAGCAATGCCAGAAAAGATAAAAAAAATGGGTGTGCGATTCAAGAAGGCAACGTTTTTTTCAGAAGCAGGTGGCAAATATAACGTTAATGCTGTTAATAAGAGCACGCTAGCAAATACAAGCTTAAGTGTGTTGCCAGAAAAAATCGCAGCTAACATCATCGCGGGTACGACAAATATGATACCGGAAAAATTATTAATCCAGAGAATTTTTTTAGGAATCGCAGTTTTGTTTTTTAATTCGCGATAAAACGCCCCCAAAAAACAAATTGCAGAAACAGCGATGGAAGAGCCAATGGCGAAATGCATATGCGTGTAAGAAGGTAGATTTGAATAATGCTCAATAATGAATAGCATTGCCGGTACGCTAAATACGCCTGTGCCACCGCCAAATAAACCTGCGCACATGCCAATAGCAATGCCGCTCAGGATGAAAATTAAAATCTCGGTTGTCATCATTACTTCCTTGAAATCACTATAAACTTGCCAGCAGGCTGCGCTGCGGTATATGCCTTACATTAAGCCATAACTTTTTAATAACGCTTGCAAATCAGGCTCGCGGCCACGGAAATTCTTAAATAAGACATCCGCGTTTTCTGCGCCACCTTTTTCTAAGACGTGGGTTCTAAATTGCCTACCAATCTCATTAGAAAATATACCTTTCTCTTCGAATAAAGAAAAGGCATCAGCAGATAGCACCTCTGCCCAAAGATAGCTGTAGTAACCTGAAGCATAACCACCAGCAAAGATATGTGCAAAGCTATGTTGAAAGCGATTAAATGGACTAACCGGAACAACGGTGACTTCTTGGCGAACGTAATCTAAAGTTTGCTGAATTTGCTCGGGGCCTTGGTTTGGATCAAATTTCCAATGCAAACCTAAATCAAATAAAGCAAACTCTAATTGTCGAACAAGGAATAAACCGGATAGGAAATTTTTGCTTTTTAACAATTGCTCTAAAAGCACAGCTGGCAATTTTTCTTGCGTTTGAAAATGCTGACTAAGAAGATTTAAAGCTTCTGCTTGCCAACACCAGTTTTCCATAATTTGGCTGGGCAATTCTACAGCATCCCATTCAACATGGGTGCCACTTAAGCCGCGGACTTCTACCTGGGTTAGCATATGATGTAGGCCATGGCCAAATTCATGGAATAAGGTTACTACTTCATCGTGTGTAAGTAGGGCTTCACCTTGCACCGGTGGGGTAAAGTTACAAACTAAAAATGCAATTGGCTTTTGATCACGTGCTTTCCAAAAGCTTTGCGCATCATCCATCCAGGCGCCACCTTGTTTTTTGCTGCGTGCGTAAAGATCGCAATAAAAGTGGGCAATAGTGTTACCATGCAGATCTTGTACCTCAAAGGATTTTACATCGGGATGCCATTGGGGTAACGCGGCTGGTTTAAAACGGATAGAATATAATTTTTCTGCAATGCTAAATAAGCCTTGTAGAACGATAGATAATGGGAAATAAGGACGTAAAGTTTCATCATCAAATTGCAGGTTTTTTTGTTTTAGCTTTTCACTTAAGAAAGTTACATCCCAAGGTTCTACGGTTTTAATCCCAAGGGTCTTTGCAAATTCGACTAAAGTGGCGAATTCTTTTTCCGCAAAAGGTTTGGCAAGCTTGACTAAGGTTTGCAGAAAGTCATTAACTTTCTCAGGTGACTTAGCCATTTTTGTTGTTAGGGAATAACTTGCATAATCTGGAAAGCCAACAAGTTGAGCCAGTTGATGGCGTAAGGATAAAATTTCATACATGACGGGCGTGTTATCAAATTTTCCAGCATTAGGACCAATTTCAGAGGCGCGCGTCTGGTAAGCTTCATAAACTTTTTTACGCAATTCACGGTCTTCTGCATAGGTTAAAACGGCTTGGTAAGAAGGCGCTTGTAGATTAATTAAATAACCAGTTTTGTTTGCTTCTGCTGCAAACTGTTTAAACATGGCTTGCAGATTTTCTGGGATTCCGCGTAAAGCCTCGGTGGATTCAAAGGTTAGTGACCAGGCATCAGTCGCGTCAAGCAAATGGAGTTGAAATGTATTGGCGAGTTCACTGAGCTTAATTGAGAGTTCGGCAAATGTTTTTTTCTTTTCTGGCGGCAGATCGACACCCGCCAATTTAAAATCACGAATCCCATCTAAAATATATTTTTGCTCAGCGCAGGAGAGTTGGTGAAATTCATTGCGATGGGCAATATGCTCAAAAGCAGCAAACAGCTTTTGGTGGTGCGCGATATAGGTATGGTGGCTGCTAAGAATGGGTAAACAAGCCTCATAGGCTTTACGCAAAGACTCTTCATTCATTACGGCATTTAAATGAGCAATTGGTGTCCAAAATTTATGCAAGGCATCATCTTGCGCTTCTAGCAAGCTGATAAGCTCATGGTAATTAGGTTGAGCGTTTTCTGCTAAAAAATGTTCTAGTGTTTGGCGCTGTTCATCAGTTAATTTTTTTAATTTTTCAGGTAATTGAGAAATATTTTCGAGTTGAAAATTAAGCATAGGGTTTTATGGAGAAAGAAATGAGAGTTATAAATATTATAACACTTTTTAGTAAAGCCTTAATGGTAGCTATCATATACTTATCTGTTCAAATTCTAAATTCTAATTATTAAAAAGAGGGGTAAATGGCGGCTGTCTTTGTAGGGTATAAAAATGGTGGATACGCGTTGTAGAGGGCAAAGTCGCGCTAGCGACGTTTCCATCAACGCAATGGTAAAGGCAGCCTGCATAGCGCTTTGCTCACCCTACAATAAATTTCCTAGCCACAGAGAAAGATTGTACTTTTTTAAGTTTTTTTTAAGCTTTTAATGTTAAGATTACACTGAAACTCAAAAAAATATTTTTTATTTACAATTTGTATGATGAAACTTTTTAACTTTAACAACTTTAAATTTAGCGATAAAACTAGCTTTAACGCTTGGCATTTTATGCGTTATTTATTTAAAGGTTTTGGTTATCAGTTAAAAAGGTTAGTACAAAATGTTAAACAACAAAATATCTCAAAAGATTTACTCTCCGGTTCTTGTTGATCCTCAACAAAAAATTCACGTTTTAAATTCATTTTTATCATTAATCCTTACTAATCTCATAGGAGTTATTATGCTGCGCGCTATTTTTATACGATTTACCTGGCGATTTTCTAATTGCAAAAAAATGAACTCGATTTTACAAAAAAAACTATTAGGAGAACCGTTATGTCGAAAGAAACGAAGTCAGCGCCTACTGAAGCAAAAAAGTTATTAACCATCCTTTTACATTGTGACCCTTTGGTAGGGGACACTGCATGTCATTTACGTGCTATTCATTTATTATTCCTTTATCATCATATCCAAAAGCAAATTCAAGCAGTAGCTTCAGAGCAGGAGGAAATTGATTTGCTTGTGAAAAAGGATTTTCTTGAAGCAAGCTTATTGTTGACGAAGGCACAAACCTCAAAGCTTGATCCGACGGGCTTATTAATTGGTCAAAAAACTAACACTGAGATTCCAGAGCTGTCAAAACTCAGTCGGACTAAGAAAGATGCTCTAATTGCTGAAGCACGGCAAAAGGTTGCAACAGAAACTTTAGGCTTTGTAAAAAGCTATTATCAAAGTATCAAAGATTTTTTCACGGATAATTTATCCAGGTATCTACTGCAAGAAGATTTTTTATATCTTAGCTCTAAGAAGGTGCACACGCCTATTTTGCCTTTCTATTTAAGTTGTAAAATTATGCTAGATATTTTGGCGCGTGAAAAACTTTTGCTTATTGTGCATATCAAAAGGCTAGCTGCTGCCGCAGATGTTTTCGAGAGAAAATTGCTGGGTGAAGCAGTTATATATTATTGCTATGATGACACATTACAGAAATTCGTGGTGCAAGATAAAAGCACTATTGCTGATAATGCACCAGGTTTAAAAATAAATATGTATAGCTGCTTGCCAGCGTTGTCGCATGGTGTTGAAAAATGTTTTGATCAAGTAGATAGCAGTATCTTTTTTCAAGATTTTAAGCAATTAGATATTGCTAAGATAATTTTAATGTGTGCTGTAGGGCATATCCAAGTGCCAGATGCGGCGCAAGGATCTCTTCAAGAGCTAAACCAGGATTTTAATATGCTTCAAGAAGGCGATGGGGAAAGTTTAATGCGGGTGGATAATAATATTCACCAATGCTCAAAATTAGAATTTACTAAATTTTTATTGACAGCGAAAAAATATACAGTTTTTGGTTTAGAGGCATCGAGTATAAATCCAGTGCCGCCGATTCAGGTGAACCATGTTCATCTTTCAACGGCAGGGGAAGCAGCTGCCAGGCTTGGTATATTTTCACCACCGGCAGTACTAGATGTTGTGGCAGATGACCCGTTGAGTTCTCAAATAGAAAGGGAGAAAAGATATGTTTAAATTAACTGAAGATAAATTACCAGCTTTAGCTATTGGCGCTACTATGCTTGGATCTGGAGGCGGGGGAAACCCTAAAATTTTATATGATCTTGTACATTATCAATTACAAAAATATGGTGCAGTTAATATTTTATCAATTGATGAAATAAAGCCTGATCAAATTGTTGTGCCGCTAGCTTTTGTGGGCGCACCGCTCGTGAGCTTAGAAAAAATACCTAATATAAAAATTTTTGATAAGATTTTTGCGCAACTACAAAAGCTTTTTCCAGCAAGGCAAATAGTATTGATGCCTACAGAGATCGGTGGCTGCAATGCTTTAACACCGCTTTTGATTGCAGGGAAATATCAGTTGCCTGTTTTAGACGCAGATATTATCGGTAGGGCTTTTCCTGAAATTAATATGTGTAAACCAATGGTATTAAATTGTAGCAATGATCCAACTATTCTTGCCGACACGGCAGGAAATTTGGTGATATTACATTTAACCGAGCCTAACAAAATTGAAGAAATTGTAAGAAATGTTATCCCAAGCCTTGGTTTGAGCGCGGGTATTGCAACGTTTATTTGCAGTGGTGAGCAGGCAAAGAGCCAAGTTATTGAAGGAAGTATTTCCTTAGCGTTAAAGCTTGGCGAGGCTTGGTCATCCAATCAAAAAACACCGCTGAATTTTTTTGAGATAACAAACACAAAGCTTCTTGCGACAGGCATGATTAACGATGTGTTCTATGATTTAAGCCAGGGTTTTGTAGAAGGCTATGTCACCGTTTCTACGCTTGAAGGAATAGTAAAAGTTTTTTATCAAAATGAATTTTTACTGGTAAAGCAGGGCGATAAGGTATTGGCTGGTAGCCCGAATATTATCACTTTAATTGATGCAAAGACGGGTTTGCTTATTACGGCAGAAGCTTTGACTTATGGAATAACTGTGCTAGTTATATGCATTCCTGCTCCTGATTTTTGGCTTACGGAGACTGCTAAACCTCATGTAGATTATAAAAATATTTGTGCTAAGGAGCTCCTATGAAAAAATATATTTTAGGTATTGATGTTGGTGGCACGCATGTTGACTTTGTCATCGTAGACCAGCAGCAAAAAATCTATGCTTACCATAAAGAAGTTATTGGCAATTCAGCGGAAAAAACCATATTGAATGGTATTGGTAAATTGATGCGAGAGCAAAACTTTTTACCGCAAGACTGCTCATCCGTACATCTTGGTACAACGATTGGGGTCAATAGCTTGTTAGCGTTGCAGAATGTATCTCGAGTGGGCTTGATTAGAGTTGCAGGTCATCAGCCTGATCTGTTGCCAGCTTATCAGTGGTCGGTGGCTCAGCGCGCAGCAATTTTAGCAGGTTATGAAACTATTAATGGCGGTAAAGAATTTAATAATAAATCTATTACCCGTTTTGATGTGCAAGCGCTGAAGCTTGCTGTTAAAAAGCTATTAGATGCTGGTGCTCAATCGCTTGGTATTGTAAGTGTATTTTCACCGCTCTATACAGATGAGGAGTTAAAAGCAGCAGAGATTATTTTAAATGAGTTTGGTGCTGAAATTCCTTTAACATTATCACATGAGGTTGGTGGTTTAGGATTTATTGAGCGTGAGAACAATGTTTTAATAAATGCCAGTTTAAAACAAGTAATGAGAGAAAATTTTTCATTCTTGCAAAAAGAATTGCACGAATTAGGTTTTTCATGTGAATGTTATATCACACAAAATAATGGCACTTTGCTGCACCTTGATGAAGCAATACGTTTTCCGATTAAGACGCTTTCTTCTGGTCCAACAAATTCATTAGTTGGTGCTTGCAAGTTAGCAGGCCTTAGCGATGCGATTATTGTAGATATCGGCGGGACTTCAACAGATATTGGTATTATTGAAAATGCCTTTCCTCGTTATTCTTCAGCGGGAGCTGTAATTGCGGGGATTGCGACCAATTTTATGCTACCAGATGTGCATGTGTTACCGCTTGGTGGCGGTAGCATTATTGAAAAGCTTAATGGCGAATATCAAATTCAACCGGTGAGCTTAGGTGCAAAAGTTTTTCAAGAATGCAAATCAGCCGGGGGCGCATATTTGACACTATTTGATATCGGTAATATTTTGAATCATGGTAAAGCTATTGATGGTGTAAGCTGCGAATTGGCTGAAAAATTAATGCAAGAAGTTTGTGCTCGTATTAAGGCTTTAGCTCATTCTATTCCTGCTAAAACTAAGCTACCCGTTATCCTTGTTGGCGGTGGAGTGCAAAATATTCCAGAAGCATACTTGGACAAAGATTTTTACCGACCTCATTTTTATCAGGTTGCTAATGCCTATGGGGCGGCATTAGCGGAAGTAGCTTGTACGGTTGATGTTGTTCAGCCATTAATGCATGATAAAGAAAGTACTTTACAAGCGCTAGAGCAGCAAGCAATGGCTAAAGCAATTGCGCAAGGCGTCGATCCTAAGACAGTTAGGATTATTGAAAAGCGTTTATTGCCTTTCTTTTATATGCCAAATCAAATGACTAGAATTATTATTACAGCAGCCGGAAGGAAAATATAAATCAATCCTCTCTTGCTTGTGTAAGAGAGGATTTTAAGGCTATTAAGTGTTTTGAGTAAGCTGAGTTAATGTTGTAATAAACAAACTTGGGTCAGCATTAGCCACTGTGCGGTTACTAATATAATAAACTTTGCCATCTTTTATCACGATGACTGTTGGGATTTCCATGATTTTAAATGCTTGCATTAACGCTTGATCGTTTTTGAGATCGGCTTGAAGTTCTGCGCTGTTGGCAACTTTGTCATAGTCTTCAGCTTTAACACCATTGTTTAAGAAAAAGCTGCGTAATTGTTCATCGCTATTTAAGCCAAGCAATGGGTTTTGAGCAATATCAAAAATTTTGCCATTTAAAGTTTTGTCTAACTTTAATGCATGAGAAATATGATAGGCTTTGCTTAATACATCCCAGCCTGATTCAAATGCCACAGGAACAGGCTGAAAAGTGATATAAGGTTTTGCTTTTTTATCAGGGCTTCCAAAAGGTGGCAGAATTTTCTTGGTATTTGCTGCAACCCATTGGTCAATATAAGAATGCAGTTTGTAACAATGAGGGCAACCGAAGCTAAAAAAATCTAACACTAGAATTTGATGCGGCAGTGTTTTTAAGTTGGCCGGTACAAGGTTCGAAGAAAGTGTTTCGTAATTGGGTTTGGTGGTTGGTGCAGGTGTAGCGGTACTGCTAGTTGCTGTTGGCTTAGCAGCTGGTGTTGTGGAGGTTTGTTGTGCTTGTGCTGTGCTTAAACTAATGGTTAAAACACAAAATAAGATTTTAATTAAAGACTTTTTCATAATTTGCTCGTAATAAATAGTTTGTTTAACCTTGTGCAGCTTGATTAATGTTTTGTCCGGTTTCTTGGTCTGGATAGCCTTCAGCGGCAATGTAATTGGTAATGCCAATACCGTTTGGATTGGTTAGCGTAGAAATTCGCTTAATCATCAAAGTAACAATGAGTGATTGTTGGCTATATTCGCTGGCACTTTGATAAGTGACTAAAATAGGTATATTGACTACCCAAGTGTATACGCCATCAAGTATTGCTTCACGTAGGATGGTTGGAGCGCGAGTCGCAACAGCAGAGACCACTAACTTTTTCTCTAAAACAGCATTTAAGTTACGCGAAGCTTTTAACTCGTTAAGATAGGCTTGCCAGCCATCTGGCGTGAAATATTCAGAGGCTTTTTGCAATTGCTCACGATAATTGAAAAAGTCATAAGTGTTAACCGCGATGACAGCAGTATTTGCCCATTGGAGAAGCGCCGCTTGCGAAACATTTGGCTGATTCAAGGGAATAAGGGGAACAAGCTTGCCGTCGGCATAAGTTGCAAAATATTTTGGTTGAGGCGGATGGCTCATGACATAAATAACTGCGCCAACTAGAATGATCAAACATAAGATAGCAAGATTAAGCGCAACGAGTACTTTACGGTAACTATCGCGATAAAATTCGTTGCGTGCGTTGACGGCAACTAGAACTTCATCTTGTTTGGGGCTATTTGGGTTTGGGGTGTCGGTCATGAGGCATTCTCTTGCGATTTATTCTGTTGCGTAATGGCATTAGCAGTAACTAATGAATAAGGGACTAATGGTGTAACTTCACCTGCAAATGACGTGGCAAAATAGCGCTCTGGCGCTTGGCTAAAAAAGAAGTAAAGTAGGGCAAAAATTAGCAGGACGTTAATGATCATGATAGCCCATACTAGCCTAACACAGCGTCTAAAATGGATTTCGTTATAACCCTTTTGCTGTTGATTTCTGCGCAAGCGAGGGATACCAAATTCGTCAGCAAGTTTTGCATTTTCTTGGTTAATATTCATGCTCTATTCGATAATGTATTTCAACGCGATTGGTGAAAGAGTTATCTTTGCCTATATTATCACATTCCCCGTGGCCTTGGGCAGATAAAACACCAGCAGTTAACCCACTTGCGCGGAGTTTATTAATAAGTGCTTCGCTCCAGCTTTGTGTTAAAGCAAAATTTGCTTCTTTTGAGGTGCCAAGATTTGTGTAAGCTAAGACGCGTACCCCGGCGGTAGGCCGAACATTAATAAAGTTGACGAGAGCTTTGATTAAACTATCGGCATTGTTGCTAACCAAAGTTGCTTCGCCATTAAATAGCTTACTGGTGGGAATAATAATTTGATAAGCATCACCATAATGGTAAACTGTCGCACCTTGCTGTTGCAGCTGATGCATTAAGTGCGTGATGTTGCGCTCTTGCCAGTATGCGGCTTGCTGTGTAGAGGTTAGGGATTGAAATTGCGTTGCGCGATCATTATTAAACCCTGTGCATGCGCTTAAACAAGCACTTAACAGGCTTAAAGTTAACAGGGTAAATATTTTCTTCATTCAGTAATTCCCTTTGCTACATTTATCTTTAAAGTGATTTCGTTAGTGCCTATCAGCTGCCACTATGCCAAAATTAGTTTACCCTATGCCGGTGGGCATAGATTTTTCTTGGCGTATATCTTGTATTCGGCTACAAAATTCTTCGATCATATTTATTACAGTAAAGCCATCTTGAGCCGGATAATCTCTAGGAGGATACTGCGTATTTAGTCGCAAATCTTTCATGAGTTCATTGCTAATGGCATTAGCATTGCGTGCAGATTTACCAGTCAATCGCTCTGTAAGTTCTAATGATTCAACAGACTTATTGTAGTTTAACAGGGGACGGCTAAATTCTTCAACATTGTTAACTAGTAATGGGTCTGTAAAGGTATCTTTGCTGAAGGCCAAGAAAATATTGAGGGGTTCTTTGAAAGCTTTAGTCACATCAAAAGCGATGCTTTGCGTCGCTGTTTGTTTGCTTTGCAATTCTTGAAGCACTGTTTTTGCGGCATAGCTAAGCGGTGCATCTTGTGCAGATTGCTGGAGGATATTTGCAATAACATTGACTTCTTCATTTTCGCTAGGCGGTTGCGTATATACCGTATCTAGTTCCGCAAGCTGCTGGAGTTTAATCGCGCCTTTCTCAATCTCAACTAACTTGCGGATAGCTGGGGGTTCTACTTTTAAGAAATGGTTAAGGCGGATTTCTTTCACAGGTTGTGGGCTGGCATAAAAAAACTTCATGCGCACAATTTTTGATTTGAAGAAAATGTGCGCTTCCCCTTCGCGCTGTTCTTTTAGATCGAGTAAATCAATACGCTGACGCTTTTCTGACGAAGCGCTGCGCGCATCAGCATAAGTATTGGTGATAGTGTCTGCGCGTGTTTGGAAAGAATCCACTTTAGTCACAAAGCTTTCACCCGCAGTTTTATTAAAGAAGTCCCAAGTTTCTAATGGATCTTCAAGCTTCATACAAATTTTGATGTTGGTGTTCGCGCCAATGGATGCAGCTTCTTCTTTAGAGGCTTTTTGGAAGGCTGGTAAGTCTTGGCCTGCAAAGACCGTAGAGAAGCCTAGGGAGCGAGCCTGCGCAGGTACAACCGCAAAGCCTTTTACCGCATAATAACCATATTCATCCAGGATGCATAAATAAGGCGTTGGTGCATTGGTCGGTTTGCGTAAGATGACCTCGTGATAAGTACCTTCCACTTCTTCACCCAAACCAGCTGCCATCATAGCCCGCAAGGATGCGACAATAATTTTACCTAAGTTCGCTAATTCATCAGGTGATTTTTCCAAAGCCGGTAAGAGCACAACAAGAACGCGACGGTTTAATACCACGTCTTTCATGTCAACTTCAGGAACGTTGGTACGAATAATGTGGCCATAAACATCGGCAAGCGAGCCAAATACGCGGGTTAGCTGCATGGTAATAAAGCCATGTTGCTCAAGTACTTGCGATACTTGCTTGCCTTTGCGATTCATGTCGTAGCCAGGCAAGTTAATTAAGTAGTTTTTAATAGGCTCAATAATAATATCAGGGATATCGCTGATATTAACAGGTTCAAGGTTGTCGCGAACAAAAAGTTTATCAAGAACCATGGATTCAATTCGAGGCAACACGAAATAATTACGAATAGTATTAGCATCAAGTAATAAATGACCTTGATCACGCATATAAACTAATACTTTCATTAAGGCTTCTACGAAAGTGATCGCACGGCCTTTCCACATATCCGCGTCTGAGCCACCGCTCGAGCCTGAATCCATTAAGCTCACAATCAACTGGCTTAACATACTGGAAGAACCATGAGCAAAAGGGTTCATCGTATTGGATAAGCGTCGCTCTTGTGGGCCAACGATATCACGAGCACCCGTCATAAAGTTAATGAGTAATAAATCATCTTCGCGTCCCATGCTACGGCACATGGAAAAGATTTTGGTAAAAAGGCTGTTGTCACCTTTACCGTCGACGTAAATAAATCCACTGGCTTGCACAAGGGCATTATACGAAAGCGCAATTAAGGCTTCTGTTTTACCTGCACCGGTTGAACCAAACATTAAAACGTGGGTACGCATGTCGTCATTGCTGAACCATAGCTCATCATTGCTGCGTAGATCATTCCCAAAATAATAAATCCCACGAGCTTGACGTGGCTTATTTGAGCCTGGTAAAGGATCATTATAATCGAGCGTATGGGCACGCATGGGCATACGGAAGGGTAATTTGGAATGCCTGAAGTAGCCCAGTGAGAAAAAGAAAAGCCCAATAAGCAATAAGAGGTCTGCCGCAATGCTCGCAAAGTAGGTTACGACGGCTGTACAAGTCAGCAACATGGCCACATGTTCGCTGTTATCAAAGAAATCATAAAAGCGCTGGCCCAGCGTGCGAGTATCTCGTAAAAGCCGTTGCGAATCTTGTTCGTGATGTTTTTCTAAACCGCGAATCATGGATTAAGTTCCTCTGTCGGTTTAAAAAGAATTTCAGTGATGGCAACTTCGAGCGCATCGACAGCTTCATCGACCATTGGGACAAAAATAGGTTTATTAAAAAGAAGCTCTGCATTAAGATGCGAGAAAATGCCCGCAACTTCAACAAACGGTGTTTTTCGTCCAACGCAATTTAACGTATACCAAAGTCGGCGATCAATCGGTTTTAGCCATAAAAAGTCAGCAGAAGCATAAACCCCATCTAACCTTGCCAGTTGCAGCATAGACGCCATGACGGTATAAACGAAAGCATGACGGTTTGTTATTTGTTGTACGAGTTTTTCATTGGCATATTTGGCAAGTAAAGCATCGACACCTTGAAAATTAAGGTTTTTAAACTGGGAGTCTGCGGCACTTTTGGCAATTTGAGCGTTAAGTGCATCTACTGCTTTAGCATTACCATGAGCTTTTGCCGCAAACATTGCAAATAATGCTTTAACATGGATAGGAAGGCCATTAACGCCATGCCAATAACTGCCTAATTGCATTAAAAAAATTTGTTTAGCTTCTAGGCGTCTCAAAGAAACCTTGATTTTCACCGCGCTTGATAATTCATTGGATTCAGAGAATTGCTTTTCGGTAATCAGTAAATGATGTTTTTTGGCAAACAGCATGGGGTTTAACGCCATTGCCCAGGGGCCTTGATCAATGGGGGTTTCAACCAGATTAATAGGAACAACAGGGCTAATTTGTGGCCAGTTGCTTTTTTCTGCAGCGGCTAAGCGTTTCATGTTATAACTGGCGCGGAAATGACTTGCGGTGTTGCCAAAATAAATGGCGATACCGCAGATGACAAGTATTGCAATTACCGGATAACGTAAAATATTTCCAACTTGATTGCCAATAGTGGCAAGCTCTGAGATGGTAATATTTCCAGCTTGTTGAGGCGTAAGCGCACGTAATTGTTCAGCTAATGGCTTAAATTGACTAGTAAACGGCAAAAGTAAATCAACTTCAAAGAGTTTGAGCTTTAAAAAGAAAAAAGCAATCCATTGGTGCAACGTAAACCAAATGATTACTATTGCAACAATAGTTAGCACGGATATCCATAAAGCCGCGTTTTCATCAGATCCTTGCTGCGGTTGGGCGGGAGGCATAATTAATTAACTCTCAAACTTTGGATACAATTTAGCATAATTGCAGGCTACCCTCAAGGTATTTTGAACGTTCTATCATTAGTTAGGCTTAAGCTTTGCCCCTTGCTTAGATAACAGGAAAGGCAAGGGGCTAGTATATCAGGTCGTGAGCGGTGTATGGTTTCGTTTATTCGATGATGCTATAAACTGGAACTCCACCATGCTCAGTCTTGTTACAATGCTTGGGCAATTTTGTTTGCCATAATGAGATGGGCGGCTGCACTTGGATGCACACCATTATAGAAAAGGTATTTTCCACAGTCTTGGGCGTTTTGGCTGCATACGCCATTAGGATTTAACACATTATTTTTGATCATGTTCTGGGTCAGATCAAACATGGAAAATGTTTTGACAATCGTCGGGTCTAAAAGATTTCTGACATTTCTTGTCAACACATCATTATAATCGCGGATAAAAATTTCACCCATTTCATCAATGCTTTGGCCAATGCTTAGACAAATTGGTTTGTCATGGCTTGGAACTAAAATTGATTTTTGACAAGAAGCAATGATGGCATTGCTTGCATTTTGTACGGTAGGCGCGATGCTGATATTAGGTAGATCAATCACCATGATGTGTTTGGCGCCAGCGTTTTCTAAAGCTTTAATAGCGCTGATTTCATGGGTAATGATACCGGCACTACCGTCTTGTCCTTCTAAATTATAGTTAAATCTGCCAATTGTCGATGCGATATTGCCTAAGGCTTGAAAAGGTTCTAAGTGGTCTATTTTGGCTTTAACATCTGCGCTGGCATTCAGCGCAAGGTTCATGACGTCATTGCCACCGGTTAACATGAAATAATAGGCATTCGGATCCGCTTGATTTTGATGTGTACTAAGATACTGGTTAACTTGGTTAAGTGCATCATTGCTCACAGACCCGCTAACGGCATAATCTGTTCCGCCTTGGTTTGAGGGTTTAATATTAGTATGAAAAGCAGCAGTATAAAGGTCATTCGCCCAGGTCATGCATTGGCCGCTATTGGCATCTCTATTGGTTTGACAAGAGTTATTACCAACGTCTGTAAGGCTGTCACCAAAAAAATAAAAATCAGAATAACTTGTTGCAGACGCATTACCAAAGGAAATGCTTAGTGCAAGAAAGCTGGTAAAGGCAAAGTGCTTGATCATGTGGAATCCCTTTTTTTTAAAAACCTGTTTGATAATAATTGATGATTAAACGATCAGTCAATCGGGTGCGCGTTTACCTATGTCTATGCTAATGATTTAGAAAACTAACCCATTGAGTTTTTAATTGAAATACCTGGGTGTCGTGGATAAGTTTTATTTGAGGGGAGTAGAGGGCTGAATTAGAGTAAAGCGGCTTATCAGGGGTAAAGCTTAAAAAGAATTGCCATTGTGAGCACAAAGCGCGATTCTAAGATGCTTAAAGAAAACCCTGCATAATCGCTTGTGCTCGACACGGCATTAAAGGATAAAACCAGGAAAAACTATTCTTGCTTAAACTGCATGCGATGCAGTTTGGTGTAATAGCTTCCATGAGCAAGCAGCTCTTCATGAACGCCGCATTCTACAAGCGTGCCATGATCTAATACCAAAATTTGGTCGGCATTTTCAATGGTCGACAGTCGATGGGCAATGACAATCGTTGTTCGGTTTTTAGTAAGGTCTGCTAATGCTTCTTGAATAAAATACTCGGATTCAGAATCTAATGCAGAAGTTGCTTCATCTAAAATTAAAATGGGTGCATTTTTCAAGATGGCTCTTGCGATCGCAAGACGTTGTCTTTGCCCACCAGAAAGCAGAATCCCATCGTCTCCGATAAGGGTGTCATATTTTTGTGGCAGATGTTGAATGAAATCATCTGCAAAAGCAGCTTTGGCGGCGCGTTCTATATCTTCTCTGGAAGCTTTTGACATGCTTCCGTAAGCAATATTATTAGCGATTGTGTCATTAAACAGGGTAATGTTTTGCGAGACAAGCGCGATTTGCTCGCGTAAACTTGCGAGCGATATGGCTTGAAGCTCTGTCCCATCAAGTAAAATTTTGCCTTCATACTGGCTATAAAAGTGAGGGATCAATTTGACTAATGTTGATTTTCCAGCACCCGAGCGGCCAACAATGGCAGTAATCTTGCCTGCTGGGATAGTAAAGCTAAGATCACTAAGAATTTTCTTATGACTATTAGGATATTGAAAGCTAACCTGTTCAAATACGAGCTCGCCACGGGGATTATGGATAACTTTTTGACTAGTATCTGTTTCTGTGGGGGTGTCTAAAAGATCAAAAATACTTTCAGCAGCTGCAATTCCTTTTTGGATCGTACTGCTCACGTTAGTCAGGTTTTTCATGGGCTTTAAAATCGCTAACATGGCTGCAAGCATGGCGGCAAATCCACCTGCAGTAATATGCGAAGTGCTTAATGTTGCAACTGAAACGATCACAGCAATGGCAATGCCAGCGACTTGTTGTACAAGGCCACCCGCAATAGAGTTGGTTGCGGTAACTTTTACTTCTCTTGAGCGATTTTGTTCAGTGACTTTTTTAAATTTTTCGTATTCATAAGTTTGTCCACCAAAAATGCGAATCACTTGATAACCATCAATAGCTTCTTGAGCAATGTGCGTGGTTTCTCCCATTGAAGCTTGTAAATTTTTGCTTAATCGACGCATGCGCTTGCTAGCATAGCGTGCGGTAAGTGCAATAATGGGAACAGCAACGATATAAATTAAGGAAAGCTGCCAGCTATTGATAAACATAACCACAATTAAACCGATGACAAAGCAAGATTCTTGTACGACAGTAACAACAGCATCCGTACTTGCTTTTGCCAATTGGTCAACGTTATAGATAATGGTCGACAATAACTTACCTGAGCTGGTTTGGTCGTAAAAATCCGCTGGTAATTTTAACAAATGATAAAAAATTTCTTGGCGAAAGCGCATGACAACCTGTCTACCAACCCAGGCCATGTAGTAATCACCGATAAAATTGGCTACGCCACGAATGAGGAATGCGCCAAAGACAATTAAAGGCAGCCATTTAATAAAGTGCATATCTCGAGCGATGAAGCCTTTATCTAGTACGGGCTTAAGCATGCCAGTAAAGGAAGCATTTGCTGCTGCTGCTAAAATATTCCCGCCAAGCCCCAAGATAAGTGCAAACCAATATTGCTTAGAAAATAGCAATAAACGAAAGTAAACATGGAGATGTTTGTGTTTTTGGAAGTCAAAATTTTTCATGCGCGCATAATAGCATAAATTTTTGCGTTTTATGAGGTGAAGGTTTTTGAGTTAAAACAGGTTGGGAATGCTTAAGCAATTTCAAGTAGTAAGTTGACAGTAAAACGTGTTCCACGGCTAAAGACGCTTTCGACGTTAATTGTCCCACCCATCATTTCTACCAATTTTTTAGTAACCGCAAGGCCAAGCCCCGTGCCACCAACTGTTCTAGTTTGAGGTTGATTAACTTGTTCAAAGCGTTCAAAAATTTTATCTAACTTATTAGCGGGAATGCCAATGCCTGTATCTGCTACAATTATTTGAATTGCTGCATGCTTAGGGGTTGTTGAATGTAGTTGTACGATGAGATCAATACTTCCTGTATTCGTAAATTTAATAGCATTACCAATGAGATTAATTAAAATTTGTGATAATGCTTTTACGTCAGCTTTTAAATGTTTAGGGAGATTACTGGGGTAATGCAATAAGGAAAGCGATAGCCCTTTTTGCATGGCTTGAGTGTAAAGCATGCCAATAACTCTTTTGATCAATTCTTGCAAATTAAAGGCACAGGGAATAAGTTGGAATTTATTTTCTTCTAATTGTGCAAAGTCTAAGATGTCATTAACAATGCCAAGCAAGTGCTGTGAAGAATTTATAAGATGATTGGTAAACTCTAGTTTTTTTTCTGCTGAAAAACTTGGGGCTTTTAGCATTTCTGCCAAGCCAATGATAGCTGTCAAAGGTGTGCGTAATTCATGGCTAACGACAGCAAGGAAGTCAGATTTGGCTTTATTAGCAAGTTCGGCTTTTTCTTTGGCGAATTTTAATTGCTTTTCTGCCTCTTTACGCACCGTGATGTTTACGGTTACGCCAAGTATGCCAACGATATGGTCTTTTTCATCATAAAGAGGAGCTTTATGAGTCAAATAAAATGCTGGGTCACCTTGCTGGCCAATGCCTTCTTCTTCGAAGGATAACTCTTGCTTTGCTGTAATAACTTGTAGATCATTTTCTTGGATTAATTTTGCTTTCTCATAACTTAGAAAGTCAAAATCAGTTTTGCCAATAATATCTTGAGGGCTGTTTAGCCCTAGGATTTCTACAAATTTTTGGTTGCAGCCTAAATACCGGCCTTCCAAGTCTTTCCAGTATACGTGGCCTGGTAGTGTTGCAAGCAGTTGGGTAAGAAGATTAATTAGCATGAAAAGAGTAAAGGTTGAAGTTATTCACACATGGTTATTGTAGTCATATTTGTTTTCTAGGTAAAACTTTTTCTTTTTCTGACGCTGGTGCTGGTTCGGCGGCAGCCGCAATTGGTGCTGGTGGTGGGCTCTTTCTTCTGATTGTTTCTAGGGTCTTTGTTAATAGCTCACCAGTGATACGAATGGCTAATACGGAATCAAGACCACCGTAAGTAAGAAGTGCTGTTAATACTTGATGGTGCTGCTCGGTTAATGCTTGAAGCTCTGCCGGAGATAAACTGGTATCTGGAGTTGCTGGGTGTATATGCATACTTGTTTTTGTTTGGGCTTTTGTGGGGCTGATTTTTCCTTTTGAAAGTTGATGATTTACTTGTTGCTTGGGTTTTATCTGTAAATACTCAGGGGCATGAAAGCTTCGGTCAGAAGATAAAATGTACTTGTTGGTTGCGCTAAGTGTTTGACTTAATCCTTTCTGAAAGTGTACAACATGATGAATGTTAGATTGTGGCAAAGACCATGTAAGCCAAACGGCAGCTTCTTCCAATAGATAAGTGACATCTCGTTTGTGTTCATGTTCAAGGCTATAAGAACTACGGCTCCAGCTTTTTATTCTTTCTCCAGTATGGGGTAATGCCTCAAATAGAACCTCTTTAGCAAATGAGTTGTCTTGCGCATTTTTTTCAAAAGCTTCTTTAATAATAGCTTCACAACGTCTATATTCTGGATGCTGAAGAAAGGTGTCCCACTTGATTACTACAATAGGGCCCTGCTCAATTGCTCTATCATCAACCTGTGTGATAGTAGGAAAAGCTAAATTATCAGTGTCTTCGTCTTCAGATACTTTTTGTCTATGTTTCTGGTTAAATTCATTAATGATGGAGACATTTTCTCTTAGCCATTGAGCACCAGCTGCCTCAAACCTACTAAGGGTTGTATCTTCAGATTCCTCTGGGTGAGAAGGTAGAAAACGATATAAGGAGTCAACAATGATGACATAAATGATACCTGGTGCTTTTGCGGATAAAGTCTCAAAAGTTGTTTTAAGGAGGTCTCCTTTTTGTGAGTCATGAGGTTTCCCTATACAGATAGGTAATAAAAAATTTCGAGGGCCTTCGCTAGTTTTTATTGTAGCGCCCTTAAGCTCGGCAAAGAACTTTATCATGTTGCATTCTCATTCAGTTTTGTGGGTAATATACACATACGCCTGGTACGATAATTATTGTTTTTGTTATTAATTTACAACTTGTTACTGACTTTTTTGTAGTGCATAAATGAAATATTTTCATTAAAAATAACGAATTTTGATTATATTTCAACTTATCTTTATCAACTTAATGAAACTTGCTTGTTAACGGTTTCTCCTACGTTTAAAGTATAACATCTTGCTTGGTAAAATTCAAAAAGCAGTTAAAAACCAAGAGAATGCAGATTTGGACTACATGATGAAGCTTTTAACCTGTTTATGCTGGTAAGTGGTTTTATTATTTTGCAATAAGTAATTCAAGCGGTTTAAAAAAGTCTAGTACCCTTGGGTTGGTAATGAAGCTCAAATTGTAAGGGTGCTCAGAGATGAAAGTTTTAAATTTTTTGCTGGCTGGAATTTTCAATACTAGCTCTGCAATTTTGCCAAAGAGTACCAGGGTGGGTTGGCAATGCTGGGAAATTTCTTCTAATAGATAGCTATGGAATAAAAACCAGTATTTAGCTTCTTTAGTTTTGGGTATTTCACTTAAAGAAAGATTAAAGTTTAGAAGCAAAAAGCCATGCCGTAATAGATTCCTAAAAAGTTCGTCTAGCGTGTTTACTCGGTCGTAATTTTCAGTGCGTGAGATGCTCATGAGCATTTTAATTAAATTTCTTAAAGAAGTTGCGCGATTGACAGGCTTGCTCAAGCCTTTCTCGGACCAAATTTCTTTCACGGCAGCATCCCAAAAAGCAAAACCTTGCGCCGAGGCAGCACGAGGATAGGGGGATTCGCCATATAAAATATATTGGGTTTTGGCTAAAGGAAGTTGGAAGGCATTAAAGACTTTGTCTTTGCCGGGTAACCATGCATGGGTTTCTAAAAAAGCTAAGTATTCTTCAGGAAGTGTTTCACACGCTCTATATAAAATAGCATGCCAGGATTGATCGGCTTGAGTTTGGATGGCTTTGGTTAACCAATTGGGAAGCGAAGTGTTCGTTGGCATAGCGGCAAAAAGTTTATATGTGGTAATATCTTTAATTATAACATTGAAGAAAGTGGCTGAAAGCTAATCAAGCCCTTGATTTGAAGCTTGCTTTGCTCTCTTGCAGATCACATCTAGGCATTTGACTTTCGCATATTTTCCCTGTAAAATCTTCAGCCTTTCTGCCTAAAGCAGAGCAAGAATAAAATCTCTCTTTTTGCTGAAATCAGCTCCTCATAAGGGTTTGGGGATAAGAGTTGTATTAAAAATTTAAATGAGATTCATGAATGGTAACAGTTAACCAATTAGTCCGCAAAGGCCGCGTGAGCCCAGTGTGGAAAAGTAAAAGCCCGGCTTTAGAAGGTTGTCCACAGCGTCGTGGCGTTTGTACCCGCGTTTATACAACCACGCCTAAAAAGCCTAACTCTGCGTTACGTAAAGTTGCGCGTGTTCGTTTAACCAATGGTTTTGAAGTAACTGCTTACATCGGCGGTGAAGGCCATAACTTACAAGAACACTCCGTTGTATTAATTCGTGGCGGTCGTGTAAAAGACTTGCCTGGTGTGCGTTATCACATTGTCCGTGGTGCATTGGATACAGCTGGTGTTGCAAAACGTATGCAAGGCCGTTCCAAATACGGTGCTAAACGCGCTAAGAAGAAGTAAGCTTAGTTTGTTGAAGATTATCCCGGAGATTGCCAAGCAATTATCCGGGATCCATGTTTGAGTTTTTTGTAAAAAATAGATTCCCGCTCCGCGGAAATGACGAGAAATTTTTATGCCTAGAAGAAAAGTCGCTGCAAAACGTGAGATCCTTGCTGATCCAATGTTTGGAAGTATGTTGATCGCTAAATTCATTAACCGCGTGATGAAAAGCGGTAAAAAGAGTGTGGCTGAGAAAATTGTTTATGGTGCTTTGACAAAAGCGCAAGAGCGCATCAAGTCGCATACGAAAAAAGATGAAGAGGGTAAAGATTCCGGCCGCCATTTTGGTTCCGTTGTTGACTTGTTAGAAGCAGCGCTTTCCAACGTCCGCCCAATGGTGGAAGTAAAAGCTCGCCGTGTAGGTGGTTCAACTTACCAAATTCCTACAGAAGTACGTGCAGAACGTCGTGACGCGCTTGCAATGCGCTGGGTGATTGAATCTGCTTCTTCACGTGGCGAAAAAGGCATGGTGTTAAAGCTTGCTGGTGAACTTGTTGACGCTTTAGAAAATAAAGGCGGCGCAGTGAAAAAACGTGAAACTGTTCATGCAATGGCAAAAGCAAACCAAGCATTTGCGCATTTTGCAAGATAAATAATAATAGCCCGGTGGATATCGGGGTCCTCAAACACAGAGATGAAGTAAATTTATCGTTGGTTTGAGGGGTAGTAAAAGTCCTGGTTTAAAATTACCAGGATGATTTTCAGTAAAGCTGAAAATCGCTTTGACCCCTCGGGGTCTTCAAGCAATCATCATTAAAAAAGTGATGTCATCTGTCTTGGGGCCCCGCGCATATTTCGCTCGGGGCCTTTTTTGTATTAGACAAAATCAGAGCCGTGAAGCAAAACCGCCACCGTAAGGGAGCGGTAAAGTCAAAGCGGGTTTTTAGAGTATTTTAAATTATTATATAGAGGTTTTTTTGTGGCACGTACAACTCCAATCGAGCTTTATCGCAACGTAGGTATTTCTGCGCACATTGACGCAGGTAAGACAACGACAACTGAACGTATTTTGTTTTATACAGGTGTTAGCCATAAAATTGGTGAGGTGCATGAAGGTGCAGCTACCATGGACTGGATGGAGCAAGAGCAAGAGCGCGGTATTACCATTACTTCTGCAGCGACAACCTGTTACTGGCAAGGTATGGACAAGCAATTTCCTCAACATCGTATTAATATTATTGATACCCCAGGTCACGTAGACTTTACCATTGAAGTAGAGCGTTCTTTGCGCGTACTTGATGGTGTATGTGTGGTGTTTTGTGCGGTAGGTGGTGTACAGCCTCAGTCTGAAACTGTTTGGCGTCAAGCAAACAAATATGTTGTTCCTCGTATTGCTTTTGTCAATAAAATGGATCGTGCGGGTGCAAATTTCTTAAACGTTGTTAAACAAATGAAAGAACGTTTAGGCGCTGTTGCTGTGCCAATTCAGTTGCCTATCGGTGCTGAAGATAACTTTGAAGGTGTGGTTGACCTTGTGCGTATGCAAGCAATTTTCTGGAATGAAAAAGACCAAGGTTTAACTTATGAAGCGCGTGAAATCCCTGCAGCAATGGTAGAAGATTGCAAAAAATGGCGCGAGCATATGTTAGAAGCAGCAGCAGAAGCTTCTGAAGCCTTAATGGAAAAATATTTGAATGAAGGCGATCTTTCTATTGAAGAAATTCGTCAAGGTCTACGCGCACGTACATTAAAAAATGAAATTGTTCCTGTTCTTTGTGGTTCTGCTTTCAAAAATAAAGGCGTGCAGGCGATGTTAGATGCGGTAATTTATTATTTACCTTCACCATCGGATGTACCACCTGTAAAAGCTATGTTAGATGACGCAGACAACACACCAACAACCCGTGCTGCTAAAGATGATGAGCCTTTCTCTGCGCTTGTGTTTAAAATCATGACCGATCCATTTGTTGGAACCTTAACCTTCGTTCGTGTTTATTCTGGCGTATTGAGCAGTGGTGATGGTGTTTACAATTCCGTCAAAAGCCAAAAAGAACGTATTGGTCGTATGGTGCAAATGCATGCAAATACCCGTCAAGAAATTAAAGAAGTACGCGCGGGTGATATTGCTGCATTAATCGGTTTGAAAAATGCAACCACCGGGGACACCTTATCTGACCTCAATAAAGTCGTTATTTTAGAGCGTATGGAATTCCCTGAGCCAGTAATTTCAGTTGCGGTTGAACCAAAAACCAAAGCTGACCAAGAAAAAATGGGTATTGCATTAAGCAAATTAGCTGGTGAAGATCCTTCTTTCCGTGTCCACACTGATGAAGAATCCGGCCAAACCATTATTTCGGGTATGGGTGAATTACACTTAGAAATTATTGTTGACCGTATGAAACGTGAATTTAGCGTTGAAGCAAACGTTGGTAAACCACAGGTTGCTTACCGTGAAACGATTCGTAAAGCAGTTGAACAAGAAGGTAAGTTTGTACGTCAGTCTGGTGGTCGCGGTCAGTATGGTCACGTATGGCTTAAGATTGAGCCTAAAGAGCCAGGTACAGGTTTTGAATTTGAAAATGCCATCGTTGGTGGTGTGGTACCAAAAGAATACGTACCTGCTGTTGAAAAAGGTATTAAAGAACAAATGGAAAATGGTGTAATCGCTGGTTACCCAGTGGTTGACGTTAAAGTTACTTTGTTCGACGGTTCTTACCATGATGTCGATTCTAACGAAATGGCGTTCAAAATCGCAGGTTCCATGGGCTTTAAAGAAGGTGCGAAAAAAGCTAGCCCAGTGTTACTTGAGCCAATTATGAAAGTAGAAGTAACAACACCTGAAGATTACATGGGTGATGTTATCGGTGACTTAAATCGTCGTCGCGGTATTATCCAAGGTATGGATGATTCACCAGCGGGACGTTTGGTTAATGCTGAAGTGCCATTGGCGGAAATGTTTGGTTATGCGACAGACTTGCGTTCTGCAACACAAGGCCGTGCAAGCTACTCCATGGAGTTTTCTAAATATATGGAAGCGCCAAACAATGTGGCTGAAGCAATTATTAGCAAAAATAAACCAACTGAATAAGCAATAAATGAAACAATGCGTGGCTAAATAAATAAAGCCGCGCGCATGAACAAGTGGGCAAGATTTTAACCCACTTGTTTCTGTAAACAGAATTTTTATTTTTAACCCTGAGGTAATGAGAAATGTCGAAGGAAAAATTTGCACGTACAAAGCCACACGTAAACGTGGGAACTATTGGCCACGTTGACCAT
>JAJNBD010000013.1 GCA_021156105.1 Gammaproteobacteria bacterium
TTTTAATCATAATCCAGCTTCTGCTATTTTTGATGCCACACAAACTAAAGTGATTGGAAACTTAGTCAAAGTATTAGCTTGGTACGACAATGAATGGGGTTTTTCTAATCGCATGCTAGATGTTGCAAGATGCATGATGAAATAATAATAACGCAAGCTGACAATGGATGTTGGCTTGCGGTTTTCTCTTATCCTCATCCGACCCGATAAAATTAATTTATTGAGCTTTATAATGCTAGATTAATGTATGTTTTTTATTATATAATTCATTGGTTAAAAATAATAAACAGGAATCAATAAAATGAAACTAAACGAAATTGATAATGATGCCTTGACTAGAATATTTGATTTTTTACCTAGAAAGGCTTTACATAACTTAGCTCGCGCCAACCGGTTTTTCCAACAAAAAGTAGCGGATTATAATAAGACATGGCCATACTCTCAAAGTACCTATCAGGATGACGTAAGCCACCCTATGTTAGAGTATAGTCACTATGTAACTTATACGAGTGAAAATTATCAAAATGACATTATCAAAATTCAGTTTTCTACGCCCCACCACTATGATCGTTATGATGGTGACTTAAGATCACCCGAATGGAATTGTACCATTACAATAAATCCAAAAGTTTGGCAAAGTCTGGATTTAGATGAAAAAGAAAAATTTAATTGCGTTCGCTATAATAAAACATATATTTCAAGTAAACCACAAGCAGCAGAAGTCATTAAATTATTGAAGGAAAAGTTTTATCTTTCCAATTTACCCGAAGCTGTAGAAAATTTTGTTAATGAAAATACAGATCAAGCTTTAAAAATCAGGTGTAGTTAAAGCCGGAAATCTATGACGGTTTAACTTTTTGATTTACACCTAATGCGGCTAAGATTGAGTATAATAGAGTTAATTTAACCTAATTAATCGTCTATGCCGCTTGCAGAAACTACGCTTCCCAAGGTTGATTATGATCAGCTTTTGAATGAACAATGGCAGCACTTTGCTGCCTCTATCAATTATCTTAAAGAATCTGAACAAGCGCTCGTAAAAAAAGCTTTTGAAGTTGCTAAAGAAGCTCATGCTCCGCAAAAGCGCAGCACAGGTGAGCCTTACATTACTCATCCATTATCGGTTGCGCAAATTCTTGCCAATATTCACCTTGACGCAGATACGCTATGTGCTGCAATTTTGCATGATGTTATTGAAGATACGCCTACTCCCAAAAAAGTCATTGTCGCGGAATTTAGTGAAGATATTGCTAATTTAGTAGATGGTGTAAGTAAACTATCTCAGATGGAGTTTTCTTCTAAGGCAGAAGCGCAAGCAGAAAATTATCGCAAAATGTTATTAGCGATGACGCATGATATCCGTGTCATTATCGTCAAACTTGCAGACCGCTTGCATAATATGCGTACGCTGCTGACTTTGTCTCCTGAAAAAAAGCGCCGCGTATCAAAAGAAACTTTAGAAATCTATGCGCCCATTGCTAATCGATTAGGCATGCATAATATTCGGGTTGAGCTTGAAGAATTAGCATTTCAAGCCATGTACCCTTTGCGTTATAAAATTATTCATGATGCAGTATTTAAAGCGCGTGGGCATCACCAAGAGGCTTTGCATGGGATTAAGCGGGCTATTCAGCAACGGTTGGAACATTTTGGTATTTCTGCAAACTCCGTTCACAGCAGGCAAAAACATTTATTTAGTATTTACCAAAAGATGAGGCATCGGGGTGTTTCTTTTGGTGAGATCATGGATATTTATGGGTTGCGCATTATCGTCAATAGTATTGATGAATGCTATCGTGCTCTAGGCGTGGTGCATAATGTTTTTAAACCAGTACCGGGAAAATTTAAAGATTATATTGCGATTCCTAAAGCAAATGGCTATCAATCACTGCATACTATTTTATTTGGCCCGCAAGGCGTGCCAATTGAAATTCAAATTCGCACCAAGGAAATGGATTATTTTGCAGAAAATGGGGTGGCAGCCCATTGGTTATATAAAACTGATGGTGCACGTGTTAGCCAAGCACAATTGAAAATTAATTCTTGGTTGAAAAATTTAATTGAAATGCAGCAAGCCAGTGGCAACTCACAAGAATTTATTGAAAGTGTCAAAATTGATTTATTCCCTGATGAAGTTTATGTCTTTACGCCAAAAGGCAAGATTTTAGAATTGCCTGGTGGCGCCACACCAATTGATTTTGCTTATGCGGTACATACAGATATTGGTAACCATTGTGAAAGTGTGCGCATTAATCGTCGACCAGCTGCGCTAAGCTCACGGCTGGCAAATGGCCAAACGGTAGAAATTGTGACGGATAAAGATGCAACGCCAAAAGCTGAGTGGTTAAACTTTGTGGTGACAGGTCGAGCAAGAAGCGCAATTAAACATTTTTTAAAAGAGAATCAGTATGATGTGAGCATTGCTTTAGGTAAGCAGCTGCTGCTAAATGCTTTACTTTCTTTAGGTGAAGTGAATCCTAATTTAAACGACTACCGTCAGCAAAAACTGTTAAAGCAATATCCCTATGAAAAAATAGAAGAGCTTCTTTCAGCGATAGGGCTTGGAACGCAATCACCGCTTGAAGTTGCACAAACCATGCTTGGCCAAATACCGCTTGCTTCTGTGCAAGAAACGCCCTTGGCAATTAAAGGAACAGAAGGGATGGTTGTGAAATTTGCGCATTGTTGTTATCCTCTTCCTGGTGATGCAATCCGCGGTGCGCTAGTACCTAATGAAGGATTATGGGTTCATCGAGACGTCTGTTTCAAGTTGCAACAGACGGTAGGGCATGTCATGCCCCTCTATTGGCATGCACCAACAGAGAATGAATTTAAATCATGCTTGTTAGTGGATGTTGAAAATAAAAAAGGTGTGTTAGCAAGTTTAACCAGTGCGGTTGCCGAAGCAAAACTCAGCATTCAAGATATCCGTGTAATTCAAGATGATGGTGTGTTTTCTACGGTGCAAATATTGGTATGGGTTACAAATACCACGATGTTGGAGAATTTGGCTCATAGATTGCAACATCTTCCTGCAGTATTAAAAGTGACGAGATTATTAAATTAAAGCATATCTCTTATCTTAAAAAATATTCTTAAAATATAATTTAGAGTTAATAAAATGAAAAGAACTAATCATTATGAAAATTTAAACCAAGACATTCATTCTGTTACCGTTGAGAAAGTTTCCCCATCGAGAGAAGGGGAAGCGACCAATGAAGCAACGCGCTTAATCCCTGCCAAGCCTCATAATGCACTTTCGGTTGTTCATGCACCAGGATGTTGCACCGTCAGAGTGAGATCTTTGGTCAAGGCAGGCGTTTCTGCTGGGTTTGCGGCTGCTTCAATTACTTTTTATGTTGAATCTACTGTTTTAGCAACGTTGCTGCAAAAGATTTGTGCGATTGGTGTTAATTTTCAAATTAATACTTTAGCAGGGATTAGTACGCTAGATTATATGACTGATATCGTGGTTGATATTAGAGGGACGCAAGGTGAGCGCCGGCGGTTATGGCAGTTATTGAAAATTCTCTATGGCACCGGTGTTGTTACCGTAGGGGCAGTGGCTGCCTCTGCGCAAATGATTGCCTCTATCAACCAGCTTAAACCTGCTGATCCTTTATGGTGGCGTATTTTTGCGCCAGGCATGACGGAAATTGGTGGTGTTTTCTTAAATATCATGGCGGTTCCTCAAATTGCGCAAATTGTCCGCGATAGCTATTGGAATGCTTATCGTTTATATGCAAAAACGCGTGGTAATGCAGAAGCAAAAAAATTAGTGCGGCAGGTAAATAACTTAGAAAAATTGTTAGAAAGATTTGAGCGCGCGGATTTAAATTCGCCCTTATTAGAAGATATTACATTCCTTGAAAGATTCAGTTCTGATCAGCGGCCCGCTGAAGCTTTGAAGCTTATCATGCAGCTTGCCGCAAACGCTCCCAAACCCAGATGGGATAGTTCTGACTGGGGCTGGGTGCCATGGTTATTAACTCGCTCCGTTGAAAGAAGTGTTAATGCTGCGGCAGCATTTTTATTGTTTATCAGTAACATGGGACTATTTTGTAGTTCACAAATAGGGTTAATAAATGCTGGTATTTCAAGAGAAGGCAGCTTAGGGTTCTCTATTTTTAGTAATTTATTCCAATCCGTCCTTTCCATTGAAGGGGGACGTTTTATCTCTCAAGAAGTGATGGATGGTTTAGCAAATATTGTTCGCTATGGCTCTTTAAGTAATCAAACTAAGCTTGGTGGTGTTCCCGGTGTAGTATCAAACTTTTTAATCTACGGGTGGGCGGCTTTTTGGGCTTCGCGCTCAGATTTTACAAGCCGTAAACTTTATGGCTATTGTGGTCCAGGCCAAGGTTCTGATTTCCCCACGCTGCCTTTACCACCAGCGGTATCGGAAGATATTATTGGTGGAACGACGGTAAGTTTTAATGGCGTTTATGCCGTAAAAGCTATGATGAGTGCAAAGATGATGGCAATTGCCTCTTTTGGTGGGCAAAAGAACCAAAATTTTTTAATTTTGCTTAATCAATTTAATCAATTTATTGATCGAATTAAATTAATGCCGGCTGCACAAGCGCAAGCTTTATTTCAGACGCTTGGCTCAGGCTTTTTAGATGTTTTAGCGGCAGAAAATGGTCGGGAATTTAATAACGCCCTTGCACAAATAAAAGGCTTTGAAAGTCCTGCGGTTGGGGCTGCGGATTTGCCGCCTGGTCAGACACCAGAAATCGGCACCGGGCCGCAAATCGTCGTCGAAAAAATAGAACCAAAAGAAGAGGCTTATCCGCATCGATCTCGTTGCGTGCTTTTATAAACGATCATTTTAAAAATTTATGCAGCCACTATATTTATATAACTCAAAGACCAAGCAAAAGGAAATTTTTAAACCTATTACGCCTGGACACGTCAACATGTATGTCTGTGGTATGACGGTTTATGATTATTGCCATATTGGTCACGCTCGCATGTTAGCTGCATTTGATGTGATCGTACGCGTGTTGCGAGCGATGAATTATCAAGTCACTTATGTGCGTAATATTACTGATATTGATGACAAAATCATTAATCGCGCTAATGAAAATCATGAAGATTTCCACGCATTAACTGAGCGCTTCATTCGTGCGATGCATGAAGATATTGCTGCATTAACTATGTTGCCTCCCGATCAAGAGCCACGGGCAACAGCATATATTCCACAAATGATCGAGTTAATTGAAAAATTAATTCAGCGGGGCTTAGCTTATGCAGCGCCTAATGGTGATGTGTATTATGATGTGAGTGAATTTCCTACCTATGGCCAATTAAGTGGCCAAGACTTAGAAAACTTACGTGCTGGTGCTCGCATTGCGGTCGCAGAAGAAAAAAATGATGCGCTAGATTTTGTCTTATGGAAAGCAGCAAAACCAGGCGAGCCAAGTTGGCCATCACCTTGGGGTAATGGCCGTCCAGGTTGGCATATCGAATGTTCTGCTATGTCTTGCCAATTATTAGGCCATCATTTTGATATTCATGGTGGCGGTATGGATTTATTATTCCCGCATCATGAAAATGAAGTGGCGCAAAGCGTCGGTGGCTATCAATGTCAATTTGCGAATGTTTGGATGCATAATGGTTTCATTCAAGTGAATGAAGAAAAAATGTCTAAATCTTTAGGCAACTTTTTTACTATTCGCGATGTATTAAAACATCATTCGGCAGAAGCTTTGCGCTATTTTTTAATTAGCTCTCATTATCGCAGTCCTATTAATTATACCGATGAATCGCTAACTCAAGCCGCACAAAGCCTTGAGCGGATTTACACGGCTTTACGTGACTGCCATATTCAAGCGGTAGAAAAACCAGCGCATGAACCGTTTACGCAAAAATTTTTTGATGCATTAGCTGATGATATCAATACACCACAAGCATTTGCGGTGATTTTTGAATTGGTGCGAGAAGTGAATCGTTTAAAAACATCAGATACAAAATTAGCCAATGCTTACGCCAAATTACTACATGAACTATGCGGCGTATTAGGCATTGCTCAACAAGATCCAGAAGCTTATTTTCAAGCTGGTATCGATGTGGCACGCATTGAAGCTTTAATTGAAAAACGCCAAGTTGCTCGAGCTGCCAAAGATTGGGCAAGCTCTGACCAGATTCGGGATGAATTAACAACATTAGGAATTAGCTTAGAAGATACGCCACAAGGCGTGAAATGGAAAAAAACATAAAATACCCTCTCCCCGAGGGGGAGAGGGTGGCGCGAAGCGCCGGGTGAGGGGGCGAAGCCAGTAAAAAACCCGAACTGCAAGGGGAACGAAGCCAGTAAAAAACCCGAGCCGCAAGGAGGCGAGGCCAGTAGAGAAACTGAATGAGAAGCGAAGCCAGTAAAAAAGCTCCCTTCTCCCCATGGGGAGAAGGGCCGGGGATGAGGGGGAGATAGTATTCACCCCACTAAACTCTAACCAACCCAACTTGAGTCCAACATAACAAGCGAGCAAGAGATGCTAGAAGATACTGAAAGAGATCACATGCTTCAACTAGCCAAAAGCATGCTAGAAAAAGCTTATGCACCATACTCAAATTTTACAGTTGGCGCCTGTCTGAAAACAGCCAAAGGAAATTATTATCATGGCTGTAATATTGAAAATGTGAGTTACTCCTTAGTGCAATGCGCGGAAGCTTGTGCGATTGCGAATATGGTGAGTCAAGGTGAGCAAGCAATTAAGGCGGCTGTTATCGTCAGCTCAAGTCCATTAAAATGCGCGCCATGCGGCGCTTGTCGGCAAAGATTGCGGGAATTTTCTCAAGAAGATCTTTGGGTCTATATGTTCGATAGAGATGGAAATTACACGGCAAAATTATTGTCGGAATTGTTGCCAGATTCATTTGGTCCAGATCATATGGAATTAATGCTATGAGTACAAAAATTCTAGTATTGTATTATTCACGTGGTGGCAGTGTACGCAAAATGGCAGAAGAAATTGCCCGGGGCATTGAAAGTATAGCTGATTGCGAAGCGATGCTGCGAACTGTACCACCGGTTGCAACAATAACCGAAAAACAGGCGCATCAAACCACGGCAGAAAAAGACCCCTATGCAAGTTTAGAAGATTTAAAAATTTGCGATGGACTTGCGGTTGGCAGCCCAACCCGTTTTGGTAATATGGCAGCGCCGATGAAATATTTTTGGGATACCACAGGCGACGATTGGTTTTCAGGCACTTTAATTGGTAAACCGGCAGCCGTTTTTACGTCAACCGCCACAATGCATAGCGGTCAAGAAAGTACTTTACTAAGTATGATGATTCCATTGTTGCATCATGGTTTATTGATTGTTGGCGTTCCGGCTTCAGAAGCCGCTTCGCTTTCTACTAAAACCGGTGGCAGCTTTTATGGTCCAACGCATTTTGCGGGCCCTAATAATGATCCTAACTTAAGCGAAGATGAAATCAAAATATGTCGTAGTTTAGGTAAACGTTTAGCGGAAGTTTCGGTTAAATTGAAAGGCTAATGTTTCTTCGCAAGCAAGGTTTTATTTTGTTTAAAAGGTCTGCTAATTTTTTGCTATTCTCAACCAATCTGCTCTACACTTCACTGCTTTTACTGCCTGTTTTTGCTGGCATAAAATAAATGCTAGTTCCTTGTTGTGGTATAGTAATTGCTAGGCCTCTAATAGCAATTAATTATGAGGCGCTATCCTATGAAACGTAATATTTTTTTCTCTGCTGCTTTATTATGCTCTTTGGCCACCACGACAGCGTATGCAGAAGTTCACCCTTTAAATAACTGTGCACAACTAAGCAAACCCAAAACGGTTGTATTAGCTTATGCTACCTGGTGTAAATATTCTCAGCAATTTTTGCCTGTCTATAAAAATACCTCTAATAATATTAAATATAAAGATTGGACGTTTTATACTTTAGTTGATGAGGATTTCTCTCCTGTCTGTAATGTGGAGATTAAAGATAAAGGCGTGCCAATTACTTTTAAAGATAATATGCAAAGCTATCTTATCGGCGCTGTGCCAGAAGAAGGGCTTGAACATTTTTTAGACGATTTAAATAAGGCAAGCGCAAAAGCGCAAGCATTTTCGTGTCACGTAAAAAATAACAAGTAGTAGCAAAGACTTATTGTTTTACACGACAAGACCTTGAAAACACCTGTTGCTGCGTTTTTTCGAAGAAATTTAAGCGTATATTCCTTTTTTACGCCGGCCTTGTGACTGGAGGGTGGGCTTGTGTCTGCCCCTGCAAGGTTTACTATTCTGCTAACAAGTCTTTAATTAAATCTTTATATCTTAAGCGTTGGTTTTCTGTACGCAAGCGGCGAGCATGTACAATGGCATTTAAATCGGATAAAGCATAATCAAAATTATCATTAAAAATTAAATAATCGTATTCATGGTAATGCGATAATTCTTGATGCGCTAATGCCATACGTTGGTTAATCACTTGCTCATTATCTTGGCGGCGTGACTGCAATCTTTGTAAGAGGGTACTTTTTGAAGGAGGTAGGATAAAAATGCTAAGCGTATTTGAAAAGCGTTCACAAATTTGTCTTGCGCCTTGCCAGTCAATTTCAAGCACGACATCGATGCCTTGTTCTAACTGCTCAGTAACTTTGGTGCGAGAGGTTCCATAAAAATTATCAAATACTTTGGCATATTCTAAAAACTCTTCTTGTTCAATCATTTTTTCAAAAGTTGCTTGATCGACAAAATGGTAATTAACACCATCTTGCTCACCCGGCCTTGGCGCGCGTGTGGTGTAAGAAATTGAAACCATCATATTTGTTGCAGACTGCAGCATAGCATTGACGAGGCTGGTTTTACCACAGCCAGAGGGTGCAGAAATAATATAAAGCGTGCCAAGCATAAAAATTCTCCTCGTATTATCAGAACCTATATCAGCGTATCAAAGCCCTGGTTCTGTTATTCAATATTTTGTATTTGCTCGCGCATTTCTTCGATGCAAACTTTCATTGCAACGACCTTTTGTGTTACGTCAGCAGACATGGATTTTGAACCTAAAGTATTTACCTCACGGTTTAACTCTTGCATCATAAAGTCGAGTTTGCGTCCAACGCTACCGCCTTGTGTTAAAAGGTTTTTTACGGCTTTTAAATGAATAGCCAAGCGACCAAGTTCTTCTGCGACGTCGCCGCGCTGAGCAAATAACACCATTTCTTGCGCTAAACGTTCAGGATCTAAATTAATATTGGCTTCCTCAAACTTTTTGATTAAGCGCTGCTTTTGTAATTCAATAAGCTCAGGAAGCATCAAACGAACTTCTTCAGCCAAAGCAGAAATTTTATTTAATCGCTCTTCAATAAATAATGCAATTTGCTTGCCTTCTTCTGCACGGACTTTTTGTAAAGCCCTGATGGTTTCTTGAAAAGCTTCTAAAATACTATTTTGTAAGGTATCTAAATTAAGTAAATTAGGATTAATGACCCCAGGCCATTTTAGAATTTCTATGGGGGAGGCTTGATGAATCTGAGCAGATTTCTGTGCGATATTTTCAACGGTTTTAATCAGTTGATTCAGCAAGGCTTCGTCAATGGGTAAGCCAGATTGAGGTGCGCTAAACCACTGTATCCGTAAAAAGCATTCAATACGGCCGCGGCTAAAATTCTCGCGTAAAAGATTACGCCAAGGAAATTCTAGCATGTTAAAAGCTTCGGGCGTGTTGATTTGTACATCAAGGAATCGATGGTTAACGGATTTTAATTCAATTGTAAATTGTGCGAGTTCAGCTTGACGCGTGGTGCGTGCAAAACCCGTCATGCTAAAAACCATATAAATTTTCTCTTAATATTGTATTATGCAAAGCTATGTACAATGATGGTGATCACTAAACCTATCAGCATCAAAACAAGCCCAACAATTTGCAGTTGTTTTTCACTTTGTGTCAGCATCATGAGCAAAAACCGTTTATAAGCTCTTGCATTAATAAATGGCCATAGCCCCTCAAGAACTAACATTAATGCAATTGCATTAAAAATAATTTTCCAAAGCATACCCTTTACCTTTATGTTTTAGGCTTATTTTTTAACCACTTTTTCCATCATTATTTTGTTGGCTTGCCATACTCATTGATTTAAAAAAAGGCGTATGTGTACTGAAAACCAGAACGTCTTGCTTATTAGTTAAAAGCTGTTTATACATTTGCAAGTTATGAAAAAATTCATAAAATGCAGGGTCTTTATTGTAAGCGCTAGTATAAATTTTAGTTGCTTCAAGATCACCTTGTGTACGAATTTGATCGGCTTGTGCTTGAGCTTTTTCCACAATGTCATTAGCTTTTTGGTCAGCACTGGCTTTAAGTGATTGTGCTAAGGTTGATGTCTCTTGGCGTAGCTGATCTAAATTTGCTTGCTGAGAAATTTTTAATTGATTAATCCAAGCGGTTTTGTCTTGGCTGGCAACATTTACTGACGTAATCAGTAAAGAAGTTAATTGAATACCTTTGCTTGCAGCGATAGGATTAATAGCATCAAGGACATGATTGAGCATAGTTTGCTGTTGATCATTTTGCTGTAGCTGCGCTAAAGTTAATTGTGAAATGCGTAAACCCAGCTCATCATTTAATTTAGATCGGATGTCGTTTATAGGCGTCGATTGCTTTGTTGCATGGTAATAAGTTATTGGATCGGTGATTTGCCAGACTAATTGATAACCTATTTCTAAATTATGTTTATCAAAAGTTTGTACGGTTAAAAAAGGTGACTCTGTTGAACCATCTGCTAAGAGAGTTACAGGTAGCGTACTTCCATAATGCGCACGTTCAACAAAAGGCCATTTAAAATGTAAGCCAGGGTTAATGATTTTATCGTGCATAACCGCATAACTTCCTTGCGGGACAACATAAATGCTGTCAAAAAGTAATCCAACTAAAATAATGATGAGAGGAAATATACGTTTCATTAGTATCCTCCCTTGATATCGCTGTAAATAGAGGAAGACATGGAAGTTTGGTTGGTGCTTTCATCCTCTGTAGGTTCGGCTGTAGTGCTAGGGGTAGCCGCTGCTAGGTTAGAAGTGTTAGTAGTATTGTCTGGGCTCATATTTTCATTGGTTGGTATACTTGGAATAGCAACGGTGGCATGTGCTTTATCGTCAACAACCACTTTCGTTACTTTTGATAAAATACCTTGCATCGTTTGGCTATAAAGTTGATAACGGGTAAATGCAGGTGCTTTTTGATAAACAGGCAATTCTGCTAAAAAGTCAGCAACATCGGTTTTGGCTTTAAAGGTTGCTTGCGCAGCATAAGCTTTAGCATCGGCGATCATTTGATCAGCTTTTGCTTCGGCAGGGGGGATGATTTGCTTTTCATAGTCGGCGGCTTTTTGTTTTTCTAAAGCTTGTTCACTAAATAAAGCATCAATTTTATCAAAAGCATCTTTTAAGGCATCAGGCACGCTTATTTGGGTAAGCGCAACCTGATTGATGACGACACCTAATTGTGCGGCATCTAAAGCTTTAGTCAGGTTTTGCTGTAATTGCGTTAGAAAAGCAGAATTATTATCGTCAGCTAATAAAGCAGAAAGGCGATTACTTGCGGCTGCTTGTTGTAATACGCTGGTTGCGACAGCATCAATAATGGTGCTGTTATTGCCTGCATGCGTGAAGTAGTTTTTAGGATCATTGACATGATAACTAAATTTCATCTTAAGATGTACAAGATTGTTATCAGCGCTCAACGCTTCTGTTGAAACGGTGTTTTCAAAAGCTTTTTCTCGGTCATAAACTAATACACGGTCAATGCCAAAGGGCAACCAGTGTACGCCAGCACCAATATTTTTTTGATAAATTCCTAAGTGAAAGACCAAGCCTTCTTGATTGCTACCTAGTTTATAAACGCTTGTGCCAGCCCACAAGAGAACTAAAGCACCCGCAACCGTGGCGGTAATAATGTTAGCGGATAGTTTATCTTTATAGAAAGATGGGGGTTTGGACGAACCAGAAGAGTTTTTTTTAAATAAATTTTTAAAAAGATCTTCTAATAAAGGCGGTCCCTTGTCATTTCCAGCAGGTTTTTTAGGCTCGCCAGTCCAGGGGTCTTTATCTTTTTGCGAGGGATCGTTAGTAGGTGCACTCCAGGCCATGTTCTCAGCTCACTTTAACGGTATAATGTATACTCTACACCTTTCAAGTTTGGGTGGGCATATTTTAATTGCACCGACCTAAAACTTGAAATGCATTGGGGATAGCGGGCATTATAACATTTAAATTCATTATGCTGACATTTCAAGAAATTATTTTAAAACTGCAGGAATATTGGTCTAAACAAGGGTGTGTGATACTCCAGCCTTTAGATATCGAGGTGGGGGCGGGGACATTCCACCCAGCTACTTTTTTAAAAGCCGTAGGGCCAGAACCGTGGCATACAGCTTTTGTTCAACCTTGTCGCCGCCCGACAGATGGGCGTTATGGCGATAATCCTAATCGTGTTCAATACTATTACCAGTTTCAAGTCATTTTAAAGCCTTCACCGGATAATATTGTCGAACTTTACTTAGAATCATTAAAAATACTAGGAATCGATCCAGCGGTGCATGATATCCGTTTAGTCGAAGACAACTGGGAATCGCCAACATTAGGGGCCTGGGGCTTGGGCTGGGAAATTTGGTGTGATGGTATGGAAGTCACCCAGTTTACTTATTTCCAGCAAATCGGTGGTTTGCCTTGCAAGCCGGTTTCAGGCGAAATTACTTATGGCTTAGAACGTTTAGCGATGAGTATTCAAGGGGTAGAAAGCATTTTTGATGTGGTCTGGTCTGATGGGCCTAATGGTAAAGTAACTTATGGCGATGTTTTCCACCAAAACGAAGTGGAAATGTCTGCTTATAACTTTGAACATGCTAATACAGCGACTTTATTTAAGAGTTTTGATGAGGCTGAAGCAGCTTGCAATGCATTATTAGAGAAAAACTTAACTTTGCCAGCTTATGAAATGGTATTAAAAGCCTCGCATACGTTTAATTTATTAGATGCACGCCGGGTGATTTCTGTCACAGAAAGACAAAGATTTATTTTGCGGGTAAGAACTTTAGCAAAAGCCGTGGCAACAAGTTATTATGCCAGCCGTGAAGCGCTAGGTTTCCCCCTATGTAAAAAATAATCCTCCCTCTCCCCGGTGGGAAGAGGAATGCCCCCTTCTCCCCCTCGGGGAGAAGGGCTGGGGATGAGGGAGCGAAGCACGGCACAGTATCTCAAAATGCTGAGCCAAACTCACCCCTCACCTCGTCCTCTCCCTGGTGGGGAGAGAAATGACTCCCTTCTCCCCCTCGGGGAGAAGGGGCGGGGATGAGGGGGCGAAGCCTAGCACAAAACCCCAATCTTTTCTTCCATCAGAAAAGAAAGGATTTGAAATAAGAGAAAACGCAATGAATACACAAGACTTTTTATTTGAAATTGGCACTGAAGAATTGCCTTCAAAGCAGTTGTTACCTTTAGGAAAAGCTTTTCTTAAAAACGTATTGGAATTAGTAGAAAAAGCAAATTTACAGTTTTCTGGTGAAGCAAAATTATTTGCTACGCCAAGACGTTTAGCGGTTTTTATCCCTAAATTACAACTACAGCAAGCAGATCAAACATTAGAAAAAAAAGGCCCTAGCGTGCAAGCGGCATTTGATGCACAAGGGAATCCAACAAAAGCATTAGAAGGTTTTGCTAAATCTTGTGCTTGTGCGATTGATGCTTTAGAAAAACGCGAAACAGCCCAAGGGACTTTTTTATTTGCGACGCAGCATATCGCAGGCAAACCGACTGAAGCTTTGTTGCCAGGTATTATTCGTGAAGCTTTAGCAAAATTACCTATCCCTAAACCAATGCATTGGGGTAGTCATAGCGAAGCATTTTTACGCCCGGTTCGTTGGGTGTTAATGTTATTGGGTAAACAAGTTATTCCTGCAGAGTTTTTTGAACAAAGCACTTCAAACTTGAGTTGTGGCCATCGCTTTATGGCAAATAAAATGATTCAAATTCCTGAACCAAACCAATATGAAGCTGTTTTAGAAGCGCAAGGATTTGTCATTGCTGATTTTGAAAAACGCCAACAAAAAATTCAAGAACAATTGGAAGCTGCTGCAAAAAAAGTTGGTGGGGAATATGTGGAAAATGCAGCGCTTTTAACAGAAGTCACTGGCTTAGTTGAATGGCCAACGGCTTTAGTGGCAAGCTTTGATCCAAGGTTTTTAGAAGTGCCTGAAAATGCTTTAATTGCTGCAATGGAGCTTCATCAAAAATCGTTTGCAGTGCGTCATGCGAATGGAAAATTGTTAGCAAAATTTTTAACAGTTAGTAATATTATTAGCCAAGATGAACAAAAAGTATTAACAGGTAATGAACGTGTTATGCGCGCACGTTTGAGCGATGCTGAATTCTTTTATCAAAAAGATTTGCAAGCGTCATTGGAAAGTTATTTAGAAGATTTAAAAACCGTTGTATTCCAAGCACAGCTAGGTTCTGTATATGCTAAATCTCAAGCCTTAGCAGAACTGGCAACTTACCTAGCACAAACCTTAAGCTTTCCAGAGCAGCCAGCGTACCAGGCGGGCTTGTTGGCCAAGTGTGACTTACGTACCCAAATGGTAGGTGAATTTCCTGAGTTGCAAGGGGAGATGGGTAAAATTTATGCGACTAAACAAAACATGCCAAAAGCCGTAGCAGATGCTTTGTTCGAGCAATATTTACCACGTTTTTCACAAGATGAATTACCGGTAACAGAGACTGGTATTGTAATTGCTTTAGCAGATAGGTTATTAAACCTCGTAGGTATTTTTGGTATTGGTCAAATTCCAACCGGCGAAAAAGATCCTTTTGCACTGAGGCGCGCAGCCATTGGTGTTTGTCGTATTATTTTGGATAAATGTTTAAACCTAAAATTGATTCCTGTGTTAGTCCAAGCAAAGGCTTTGTGGGAAAAAGAAAATGCCAACTTTAGTGCTAGCGATGTGGTGGATAAAGTATTTGATTTCATCATGGAGCGTTTGAAAAACTTATACTTAGAAGAAGGCGTGGATATTAATGTTATTCAAGCGGTTATGGCTTTGCGCGGTGATGATATTCGCGATATCCATGATCGTATTCATGCGGTTGGTTTGTTCCAAACGTTGCCAGAGGCAGCAACATTAGCCGCCGCGCAAAAACGTGTGGCAAATCTTTTCCAAAAAGAAAAATTATTAGTGAATGAAGTAAATGAAGCTGATTCAGCTTTATTCCAAGCGCCACAAGAAAAAGCGCTTGCCGATGCCTTAATTGAATTAAAAGCTTTAACCACCAATGATTTGATGAAGAAAAATTATACGGCAGTGTTGCAAAAAACAGCAGCACTTAAACAACCAATTGATAATTTTTTTGACGGTGTCATGGTGATGACTGATGATTTGTCATTACGTCATAACCGACTTTGCTTGCTTGGTCAGCTATCAAGATTTTTAAACCAAGTTGCTGATTTAAGCTATTTATAAACGATGGCTCGTGCTGTAATCTTTGGTTTTAACTATACCGTAGTAGCTGGGGGCTGGAAATAAAATAATTTTGTCGAGAAATTGACAAATAGATAAATCAGTTAAATAAGGGTTTTCGCTATGAAAATTTTACGTTGGTTAATTGGCATTATTATTGGATTGTTTATCTTAATAGTTGCTGCAGTTATTCTGTTAGTTAATTTCATTAATCCTAATGATTATCGCGACCAAATTAGTAAAGCGGTAAGTGATGCTATTCATCAGCCTTTTGTTATTCAAGGCGATATTCATTGGAAAATTTTTCCTTCATTGGGTTTTAAAATTAATGATATGAGTGTAGGAACGCCTGCTGGGAAAGATTTGCATGCAAGCGTAAAGAATTTATCAATTAGTTTGCAGCTGCTGCCTTTATTACATAAAAAAACAGTTATTGATGCTTTAATGATTGATGGTTTGCAGTTAACCTTGCCGGCAGATAAAGAAACCGTTGAAAAAAACTCAACCAGTAATAGCACGGCCGCAGCTTCTCCCGCAACAGCAATGGCTGCTATTTCTGCAGCTTCTTTAGAAGCGCTTTCCCTTGAAAATGCCAATATTTCTCAATTAGCGCCTGATGGCAAACTTGCTTGGGCAATAAAGGATTTATCTTTAGAAGCGAAAGATATTCGTATCAATCATTCCTTCCCACTGAATACCAGCTTTACGTTTGTTTACCCTGAAAAAAATATTTCTGCTAATATCAAAGAGTCAGAAAATATTTTGTGGGATATGGATAAACAAGTGCTTAATGTGAATGATATTTCCTTAAGCATGGATAACAAGCAGCGCAACAGTTTGCCAATCGCGCTTAATTCTACCGTCAGCAAAATAGCGGTTGATTTTGCTAAACAAGCGGTGAGCGTGAATAAACTTTCTGGTAGTTTTAACGAGCTTAATTTTGTCAGTGATAATATTAGCCTCAATGATTATGCTAGCAATCTTACCGCTTCTGGCGATCTTAATTTACAAACGCCTAGTTTAAGAAGCTTTTTAAAAACGTTATCTATTGATTTGCCACCAGCGGTAATAGATCCTACAGCACCAACAAAATTTTCTTTAAAAACCAATTATCAGTATGGTCATAATCAACTAAGCTTATCACCATTAAATATTCAGTTAGATCAAAATACCATCACGGGCTCGGTAAAAAGTACGGATTTAAAAAATATGGCAATCAGTACTTCCTTGCAAAGCCCTGCTTTAAATATGGCTGGCGTGCTAATGAAAGGTTTGCAGTTATCTTTGAATTTACTGCCACCACCAGGCGAAAATAAAAATTGGGCGGCGAGCGCTATCAGCAGTAATATACGCTTGCAAAACCTAACTTATACGAATCAAACTTTTAATAATATTGAGTTACAAGTGGATGGCAAAAATCAAGTCATTAAATTACTCAAGCTGCATACTAATGCTTTCCATGGGTCAATCGATGCACCAGGCGTGATTATGCTACAAGGTGATGAACCTAAATTTAATTTAAGCCCTCATATTCAAGGTGTACAAATCGAAGAGGTTTTAAAAGTTGTTGAGCCTAAATTTAAATTGACCGGTTTAGCAAATATTGAGGGTACGGTAAGCGGTCAAGGGAAAGATGTAGCAAGTATTGAAAAAACTTTGAGCGGAAATTTAAAAGTGGCAGTAAAAAATGGCGTATTACATGGCGTTAATGTTGGCTATTGGTTAAGTATTGCTAGCCAGCTTTATCAAAGTCCTAATATACAAACCTTGCAAAGCTTGCCTGCACCAGCACACGGTGGGGATACTTCATTTGGTAATCTTACAGCGAGCTTAAACATTAACCAAGGTGTCATTAGCAATCAAGATTTGCTATTACAAGGACCTGTTGCCATTGTGAAAGGTCAGGGTACTGTCGATTTAAATCGCCAGTCATTAAACTACCGTTTATTGATTTCTAAAACTAACCAATCAACAGGTAAAGCACATAGCGATGCTATCCCATTAATTATCACCGGCAGTTTTGATAATCCAAGCGTTCGCCCTGATATGGATGCAATTGCTAAACAAGCGCTTTCAGGTGTGGTAAATAAACAAAAAGATCGTTTAGTAAACAAATTAAATGATCAACTTGATCAGCAATTAGGTGGTCAAGTAGGGCAACAAGTCGGCCAAGCGCTTGGCAAGTTATTTGGCGGTTAAATCTTACATAAACACGCCTTTCATTATTTTTGAAAGGCGTGGTTTAATAAGAGCTGTAGCTATAATAACTTTCTTGGTTAGCATCTGATTCTTCCTCGTTATAGCTTAAACCATTCTCACTAAGGTAGTCTGCTTCTGCTTCAATATCAAAACTTTTCCCGTCGTAAAAAGAGCAGTTCTCTCTTTCATGCTGTGTATGCAAGGCTTTTCGATAGCGTGCCACGACAGTATCGAAATCTTCGCAACAAATTAAATCACGGCGATCTTGTACAACATAGTCAAATAACTTTGGATCTTCATCAAAGATTTCAGAAAGACTGTCATAGCTAATATCCGGATTGTATTTTATAAGCGCTCTTACGTGCTCGCTTGAGAGCGCTTCTAATTTATCGGGAGAAGTTTTGAAAAAGCTTGAGACAGAATAAGTGCTTACACCGCCTTCTCGCAAGTTTTTATAGCCTTTGGGAGTATAGTATTTTGCCTCATAACCATTATCTTGTTCTTTTGTCATAAGAATTATTAGCATGGCGCATAAATTGGCGCGTCAGCATTAAAGCGGCTTTGAGGCTTACTTTGGTAGAGCTCTACAAAATAGGCTTTTAATATAGTATACCTTCCATCATCTAATAATTTTTTAAAGAAACTCTGACTGATTAGTGTAGTAAGTTTTTCGGTTAGTGTCGTGGGGTCAAGTTGGCAATGCTGCTTCGTGGTTTCAAAAAGCTTGCGCATAAAGAGAACGGCTAAAATTTTAAAAATATCCACGGGTGCTTTGCCATCAAAGGATTGATCAAGTGCTTCAAGTGCCACAAAGTCTTCAGGTAATAAAGTTTTTATGCCAAAAAGTAAGGTCAAAATGCCATGTTTGTTGAGCGCAGCGGCATGCTGTGCGGCATGGCCATAACAAAGTGATTTGGAAAGATGAATAATACATTGTGATAGCGGAAGCTTATCGCTATCTTTTTCTGCCGTCAGCGTTGATAAAAATGCATGAACCTCTGGGGAATACTTTAATTTTTGCGTTTCAGCATAGACAGACATTTTGATAAGTAAATATAAGTTTTTAGCTAATGCATCGAAGTTGACACAATGAATGGTTTTGGTTTGAAAGTCAGCCAAGCCATTTAAAGGATCAATGAAATTTGTGTCCGCATCAATATAAATAGCATTAATTTTAAAAATTCGTAATTTGGCATCTTGTTCAAGGGAGTGCAGGTTTTGACCGCATAAAAAATCAATTTTATGAGGGAAGTGAATAGTAAATAAATTTTGCAAACCAGAAACATAATTTTGTTTAAAATCAAAACCTAATTCTTGTTTAATTTCTGGCAAAAGCGCTAGCCATTTTTCTAGTGGTAAATCAGTAACGATGTCGATATCATGTGGGATGCCGGGACGAGCAGCGCTGCCAACGATAAAAATTTTAAAGCCAAGAGCCGCGATTCTTTTTAATAAACTTACGGTATGTTCAAAATCTGGAAAAACTTCAGAGAGATTGGATAACACTTGCCGCTGATATAAGGTTTTTGTATCTTGCCAAAAAGCATGCCGTGCACTAGGTATGGTTTTTTCGGGCAATGCTTCATTAATCAGTTTTCGTATGGCAATAATTTCTGGTTGCGTGCTTTTTGTTAATGCAAATAATTCTTTTGCTTGCAACAGGATATTTCTTTCTAAAGGCAGTTGAATATGAGAACTTAAAGCCAGTAAAAACTGTTCTAATGCACTAGGATCAATAGCTTTTTCACGTGATTTTAGAAAGCTTAAAATCTTATCTAAAGATTGTAAAACATTTGTTTTGGCTCGTATGTTAAATATCTGTTGTGCGTATTGCCGATGGTTTTTCGTCCAAGCAAACAGGGCAAAATTATAGCTGAATGTTTTAAAGCTAAACCAAGGTAGTGTTAATAGGGTGGTTTCTAATTTCTCATAAAGCTCAGGGGTATTTGATAAAATTTCAGGCGAAATCTTATGTAATAAATTTTGTAGCTGAAAATTAAATTTTTTGCCACTATCGTTGCCAAGTTTACGCAAAAGCGTTGCCATGCTTAGGATAGTGTTGATAATTTCGAGCGGTGAATATTTTTCTACTTGCTGATTAATAAAGCTAAAAATAAATTCGCTAATGCTTTCGGCTTGTGTTCTTTGGGAATCGCTTGTGGCGTCAGAAACAAATGCTTCAGCTTGTTGAAAAGCTTCTGCAATAGCTACTTCATGTTTAGGGATTCTAGGTAATAGTTTAAAAAAGCATGATCGGTGATGCTGAGTGGCGCCTGGCTTTGCTAGTAACTGACGAATGACTTGAAGTGCGGCAAGAAATTTATTTTCTAATTCATATAGCTTGGCCAATTTTTCTAAGCGCCAATTTTCATGTTGTTCTTCTTGAAACGAGGTATTTAGCAGTAAATCAATCGCAATTTGATTTTTTCCTAGCGCTTTAGAGCGATCGACTAAGCGAGCGATGGCTGCAAATTTTTTTCCTCCCAACCAAGTGTAAGCGTTAAAGTCTTGGTCGTTAAACTTTATTTGAATGTGCTGTACTAATAGCGTTTTTGAGGTGGTTATGGTGGTAAGAATATCCAGTAAATCAATATCACTATGCTCTTTTCGTAAAGTTAGTAAAGTACTTGCTGGGATATTATGCAACTCGGTATAAGCAGCATCATATTCTTCTTGCCGAAAAAGTTCGCGTGCTTTGATTAAATGCAAGATAGGGTTTTTAGGTGCAAGGGTAATTAAAGCATCCAGATCATGTGGTGTTTCAATAGAAAGGGGGTTTTTTGCTTTGGTGATATTTGCTATGCGAAATAATTGTGCTTCTTGTTGAGCAGCAAGTACATCTTGTAACAGTTTTTTTGGCAAACCCGTATGCCTCATGCGTTGCCATTCAGTAGTGAGTAATAAAATGTTTGCATAAGCTCTTGCATTGGCAATTTTTGCTAAACTGACCAAAGTTAGTGCTAGTGAAAATGTATTCTGTGTATGGCTTATTTTCTCAGCGCCATGGGAAATTTCCGTATATTTTTTTTGATAAAAAAGATATTCTATTCGCAAAGAAAAAACAGCGGTTTCTTTTGCTGACGTATCCGTATCAAGCTGTGCAAGTTCATCTTCAACAGTTAAACCTTGGTAAATCCAATAACGAATAATCGCTAGTTTAGTGTAAAAAGCATCCGTTTGTAGGAAATATTTTTTTAATGCTTCTGAACTAACTTCTATTGACGGTACTACCTCATAGAAAGCCTGTTTATATTGCTCCACTAGGCAATGAATTTGTTGCAGTTGTTGATGGGTTGCCGTTAAGTTTTTTTGCAAACGGGAAAAGGCTCGCAAAGTGCTAAGTGATTCTTGATGCGAGTCAAAGAAAAATAAGTCATCTTTTTTAACTGCCTCAAGATAAATGGCAGTAAAATTTTTTTCAGCATATTGCTCAAGCATGGCTAATGCATTCGCATGATTTTGCGTTTGATAAACTTTTGTTAAACACTGAATTAATTTGATGCTGTTATTAAATTCTTTTTTTTCTAAATAGCGATCCAGTAAAGTTTTGGTAAAAACTTCAAGGTAAATTTCTGCTTGGGCAGGATGTAAGCCCCCGGGAACAAGCTGAGAATGCCAGGTAAAATACAAGGCATGAACGACGGGTTCGCTAGATTTTATATTGATTTCTAGCAAAGGTCTTAAAGCATCTGCAAGCAGGTTTTTAATTAATTTAGCAGAGATGGGAAAGATGCTCGGTGCTTTGAATTTTTCTGGCGCTTTGTAGGATCTACGTTGAAGGTAAAGAAATAAAAAAAGATGCTTTAAGTTGCTTTGACGCAAGATAGCTTCGTAAAGTTTTTGAGCATTTTCTTTTGTGAAGCGCTCAAAGAAAGCAAAGAGTTTAATGCCTAGCTTAACAAATGAAGCATCTTGTTGGCTGTCAAGGCGAGCATATTCTTTTAAAGCAGATAAAAATTCTTCATGCGTTGCAGCAAAGTATCTTTCCGGAAAGGGCGCACTTAAAGCTAATAGAAAATAAAATTTGGCGTTAAAATAATGGTAATACAGGCGTTGTAATGGCGTTGTGGCACGTGCCCGCATGTTTTTTAAGGCCGCTGCTAATGCGGCATAGGTTGCGGGATTAGGTGATTGATCAAAAAAATATAACTGTAATTCAGTTGATAAGTAAGCGCCAGCATAACCAGCCGCTTCATGCAGTAAAATGTTTTGCAATGAAATAGATTTTGCAAAACAGGCTTCTGTTCGAGCAGAATGAGTATTAGAAACTAAATCTAAAGGAAGCAAAGGATACTTTTTAAAAGAATCCACTAAGCCTTGAAGGACGTCAAGAACTTGTTCCCCATATTGATTTTTTAAATGATCCTGATAGCTTGCTGAATGAAGTTTTTTATAAGCAGCAATAAAATTTTCATGAGAAAGATCTTGCAAAATGGCTAATAAATGTGCATTTTGACTAAAAGTTTTTTGGTACTGATTGGCGCTTGCATGCAACATGCGGCTCAGCGCAGAAAATAAACGCATAAGAGATTTAACAAATTATTATATTATTATTTTACTGCCATTTGCTCAAAAATTCATTAAAATGAGATTTTTGTTCTTGTTGCAGATAAGTGCGCAGCGCCTGTTGCCTACTGGTTAGCTCGTTTTTATTGATCATGCCGCGCATATGTTCAAAGTGTAAATATACCAGATAAGTGTTAAGTACATCGGTTTCGCAATAGTTACGGATATCTTCTAGTTGACCGTCTAAGTAATAATCCCAAACTTTTCCACCCGACATCCCCATCTTGCCAGGAAGGCCAAGTAATGAAGCAATTTCATCTAATGGCGCATTGGCTTTGGCTTGATAACCGGCTAAAACATCCATTAAATCCAAGTGGCGATAATGATAACGATTTAAATAATTATTCCATTTAAATTGTTGATCATGCTCACCTGCTTCCCAATAACGTTCAGCAACAATGCCATTTAATAAAGCGCGATAATGTAACACGGGGAGGTCAAAGCCTGCGCCATTCCAAGAAATTAAAACAGGAACACGCTGTTGAAGGATTTCAAAAAACTTTTGAATGATATCAGCTTCTGTGCTATTTAAATCGCCTAAAGACCAAACTTTAACTTGTTCGCCTTTGGCAAGAACAGCAGAAATGGCAGCGACTTTTTGTAAATGTAGGCGTAAAAAATCACTCCCATTGGTTTCTTCCCGACGCTTAGCAAAAAGTTGTTCGGCCACTTCCGCATCAGTACCTTCAAAGTGGTAAAGTTTACGGCCTGCCTCAACATCCGGAATAGTTTCAATATCAAAAGTTAGGGTATACATAAAAGAAATTCACAAAACCTTAAGGAATTGTAGCATATACTTTAGCGCAACCAATAATTCAGTAGGTAAGAATATGTCTTGGGGTATAGGGGAAAAACTCAAATCTTTTTGGGATGCGGCTAAGTGGCCTGTCGCAAGAACAGCGATAGATTTATTATCCGCTTCTGCGGATGCGCTTGCCTGGGAATTAGTATCCAATAAATTTGGCCCGGGTGTTACTTGGTGGCCATTGTATTTAGCGCGTATGACAGCAAGTGCATCTGCAGGCGCAGTTGCCAATGCGAGTGTTAATTTTTTAACCAATACGCTTGCCATAAAGTTATACTTGGGTAAAGAAATTTCTTTAAGTCGAGCATTTGTTGGGACTGTCAAAGAAAATTTTGTTAAACGTGCTGTGCAATCTTTTGTCGATGGCTTTCTTTGGAAGCCCCTGGTTGATGGTGGTAATGCGCTAACTCAAAAAATAACTGGCGATCCTCGGGTGGATACACCATGGGCAGCCTTGTCTTCTAGCAGTAGCGTTTTTATTGGCACAGCTGTTTCAACGCTAGCAACCAATTATTTTTTAGGTTTACAAGATTCAGCGCTTAGCTCAGGTGCGGCAGCGGCGGGTTTTAACGTTGATAATTTCACAAGTTGGTTTTCTGCCAGTGATACGATTGATACCGGTGGGGCAACGGCCTGTACTTTTGGTGGAAGATTAGCAGGAGAACTAGCAAATTTTGGTATCACAGCAATGATTGCACGCTGTCGAGCTGCCGACAGTGAAGAAGAGATCCCTCTTTACGATATACGTAGACAAAGAGGCGCTTGCTTTGATTTCTTTTCAACCACGGTGGTAAATCGTGCTGAAGAAACAGAGGCTTTTTTAAAACAAACGGAAGCTTTAGTTCCAACCCTTAGCCCTGTTTAATAAGCAAAAAGCCAAGTTTTAATGCGACTTGGCTTTTTGATAAGAAGCTTCAATGCCTTCGCGAATTAATTCTGCAATATTAGAATCCGCAAAGCTATTTAATCCAGCAGCTGTCGTGCCTTTATAATCGGTTAAGATTTTCACCGTTTGTTGTGGTGAAGCAGCTTCGTGTGCGATTAGACGGCCTACCCCTTTCATGACTTGTCGAACGCTTCGCTCTACAAGCTCTAGTGGCAAGCCATGGGAAATACCTGATTCAATTAAACTTTCAGCAAAATAGGCTAACCAACCATGGCTTGAGCCAGTTAATGCGGTCATAAAACTCAGCTGGTCTTCTGCGCCAAGTTCATCTTGTAAACCAAAACAATTAAAAATTTGTTCCGCTGTTTTTTTATCTTGTACCGAGACATGCTCATTGGCAAACCATGGTGTATAGCTTTCGCCTTCAGGGATCGCGGCATTTGGCATAGCACGAATGATACGTTTGGCATAAGTACTTGCTTCAATTTGGGCTACCGGTACCATGGCCATGATTGAAATCACTAATTTTTGTGATGCATCAATTTCAATTTTGGGAAACTGACTTGGTAACACCGATAAAATAACAACATCGCAAGCATCAACTAGTGTTTGAGCATTGGTGGTAAAGCGAATAGCGGCAGAATAATCATTTTTGCCAGAATAGTTGCAAACCCAAAGTTCGTTAAGATTAACGAAGTGCTTTAATAATGCATGGCCCATAGCTTTTCCCATCCAACCCGTGCCACCGATAATTCCTACATTTAATAGCTTACTCATATCCGTTTTGCCTTTCTATTCCATTGAGCGATCAAAAATTTATAAGACAAATAGTATATAATGTTCTAGGACATTAAACAAAGGTATCGGCAAATTATGATCGTATTACACACAAATTATGGTGACATTAAAATTGAGCTTGATGAAAAACATGCACCAAAAACCTGTGAAAATTTTATTAATTATGTGAAAGATGGTTTTTATGATGGCACAACTTTCCACCGTGTTATTAGTAATTTCATGATTCAAGGTGGTGGTTTGACACCTGATATGCAGCGCAAAGCAACAAAAGAAAGTGTTGTGAATGAAGCAGATAATGGCTTAAAAAATGTTCGTGGTTCCATTGCAATGGCGCGTACTTCCGATCCGCATTCTGCAACCTCACAATTTTTTATCAATGTCGTCGATAATAATTTTTTAGATTTCCGTGCTAAAACACCCGATGCTTGGGGTTATTGCGTATTTGCTAAAGTAGTTGAGGGCATGGATATCGTTGATAAAATTAAAGCAGTAAAAACTGGTAGCCGTGCAGGCCACCAAGATGTACCTTTAAATGATGTCATTATTGAAAAAGCAACGATTGAGAATTAACCGATGTCCCCCGCGCTAATCCAAGCTCTGCAAAATCCAGCTTTATATGATCATCCCGTGGAAAGTTTTCGTGTTATTGAAACGCATATTTCCTGGGTGATTTTAACCGGACACTTTGCTTACAAAATTAAAAAACCCGTCAATCTGGAGTTTTTGGACTTTAGCGATTTAGCTAAGCGTCGCTATTATTGCCATCAAGAAGTGCGTGCTAACCAAGCGCTTTCGCCTGAAGTTTATTTGGCGGTATTGCCTATTACGGGCACAGCAGAAAACCCTAGTTTTTCTGGTGAAGGTGAAACGATTGATTACGCAATTTTAATGCGTGAATTTAGCCAAGAAAATCTGTTAACGGCTTTATTACAGCGCCGTGAATTAACAACAGATTTAATTGATGAAATTGCTATTTTATTAGCGCGCTTTCATCAAAAAGCTAGCAAAAATGTGCCTGATGACTTTTTAGGTACAGCAGAGCAAGTGTATCAACCGGTTAAACAAAACTTTGAGCAAATTCGCGAATTACTCGACGCTAGCAAAAAAGATGATGCGGTACAGGTCGATGCTTTGGAAAAATGGTCCTACCAGCAATGGCAGCGTTTACAAACACAATTTACAAAGCGCAAAGCTGAAGGTTTTATCCGTGAGTGCCATGGCGATATCCATCTTGGCAATATCACTTTAATCAATAATAAGCCTGTTATTTTTGACTGTATTGAATTTAATGATGCCTTGCGCTGGACTGATACGATGGCCGATATAGCATTTTTAACCATCGATCTTTTGGATAATAATTGTGCAGAGTTATCTAACCAATTACTCAGTTATTATCTAGAATATTGTGGTGATTATGAAGGTCTTTCTGTGCTGCCATTTTATCAAGTATATCGGGCGATTGTCCGTGCTAAAGTAAACTTGTTTCGTTATGCACAGGCAGAAACTGAAGCAGAAAAAATAGCTTTATATGGCCGTTTTTTGCACTATATGAGCTTGGCAGAAAAATTAACTAAGCCACACGAGAAAATATTATTCCTCACTTATGGTTTAGCAGGTTCCGGCAAATCGACGGTTTCACAAACCTTGGTGCGTGAGCGAGCGGTTATTCGTTTACGCTCTGATATTATCCGAAAACGCATACATGATTTACATCATTTAGAGAATTCAGGTTCTGGGGTAAATGAGAAAATTTATAGTAGCGATGCGACAAATCAAACGTATCAATATTTAGAGAGTTACGCTAAAACAATTATTGAAAATGGCTTTTCTGTGGTTGCTGATGCGGCTTTTTTACTGCGCTCACAGCGCGCAAGCTTTATTCATTTAGCCAACTCTTTAGGTGTGCCATTGGTAATTTTGGCTTGTGCAGCGCCAATTAAAACACTGCGGGCGCGGATTGAATTACGCCAAGCAATGAGGCGAGATGCATCGGAAGCAACAGTAGAAGTGTTAGAAATGCAACGCCAAAAACAAGAATATCTCACGGGAGATGAGCTTGAAATGGCAATTGTAGTCGACGCAGAAGACGAGGATCGTTATAATCTACTCAATGAAAAAGTCAACGCATTCCTGGCCAACACTGAATGAACTGTTAAAATGGTTTGACACGCCTTTAGGGCATCGTCTACTAAGTTTAACCCAGCAACAGTGTGATCAATACTTATCTAAAGTTTTTGGCTATTATGCTGCTAGCTTGGGCCCTTTGGGCCCTTTGCAGCTGGAACAATGTACAATTCAAAATAAATTTGAAATTTCTGCTGAATTTTCTTCTAAATCTCGTTCAAGCTTAATTGCAGATTTTACCGACCTCCCTTTCAAAGACCAAAGTTTAGATCTTGTTGTATTACCTTATACTTTAAATTTTGCCGTGCAGCCAGAACAAGTCCTTAAAGAAGCTGCGCGTTGTTTGATTGGTGAAGGGTCATTATTTATCTTAGGCTTTAACTCACGAAGTTTTTTTGGTTTGTGGCGTTGGATGCAAAAAAATATGCACGATAAGCCATTACAATTTCCGTGGCGTGGTGAATTTTATTCATTAAACGAAACTAATCATTGGTTGCAAGAAAATGGCTTTGTTATTGAAGAATCACATGCGTTTTATTTTCGGCCTCCGCTCGTGTTTTCAGAAGCGCTCAAGCGGTTAAAGTTTTTAGAAGTATTAGGCCCTTTGCTTTGGCCACAATTAGGTGCGTGTTATGCAATCTTGGCACGCAAAAAAGTTGCTTGTGTGACACCCATTAAATCTTATAAAAAAGCGGAATCACCCATTAAAGAATTTATCCCCGCAATTCATCGCGAAAAAATTTAGGGACCGTTAAGAAAATTAAGGAGAAAAAATATGGATAGATCAAAAAAAGAATTACTCATGGCTGAAATCATGCGACCAGATAAAGTCAATTTTTCTGGTCATGTTTTTGGTGGCTATATCACTTACTTGTTAGATAATGTGGCCTATGCTTGTGCAGTGCGTTATAGCGGAAGCTATGTTGTTACTGCCGCAATTGATGAAATTGTTTTCAAAGAACCTATTTTTGTAGGTGAATTAGTGACATTCTATGCGAATGTTAATTATGTTGGCCGCACTTCTATGGAGGTTGGCATTAAAGTAACAGCAGAAAATCTTCAAACCCGTAAAGTGCGACATACTAACTCATGTTATTTCACAATGGTTGCAGTTGATGAACAGGGTAAGCCTACCCCCGTGCCACCACTAACGCTTGAAACTGAACATGATAAACGTCGCTATCAAGGAGCACAATTACGCCGAGTTTTATCGGAAGAAATGCGTCAAAAGCGTCAAGAGATCAAAGAAAAAACTGCCGAATTGCATAAGCAAGCAGGTTAATGAATGCAACAAAAGTAAAACAATCGCTGGCAAAACCTTACCCTTGTGATTGGCGTGATATAGGGTAGGGTTCACTGTGTTTACTTGCCAGTTTCAAACCACGTTCGTTACGAGGCAGTAGGTTTTTTCCCGTCACCGTGTGCCGCGAGGGCAAAGCAGGCCAGGTTTTAACATCTTCTTAAAAAAATTCCTTAGACATTTATCTTATCTTGCTTGAATTTTTAAAAAAGTCTCAATGCTAAGCGTTATTCTTTTTTATCAAACGGTAAACCACGGCCTCAGAGCGGTTAACCCATGGACTAAAAACACATAAGCTAAAAATGAAAACTAGGAATATCCCCATGCCTGCATTTCCTAAACGCACTTTTCTTATCGCTATCGTTATATTTATTGCCAGCACGCT